>CAVSLG010000013.1:0-37438 GCA_963728665.1 uncultured Actinomycetes bacterium
GGGAACACGACCGCCTGCCCCTTCCGTTCGAGCTGGGTCGGACCCTCCTGGTGCGCGGAGCGGTGGAGCGCCGGGCGAAGAGGAAACGCGAGGCTCGGGACACGCTGACGAAGGCCCTGGAGGTCTTCGACGGGCTGGGTGCCGCGCTGTGGGCGGACAGGGCACGTGAGGAGCTGGCGCGGATCGGCGGACGGGCTCCCGCGTCGCTGGAGCTGACCCCGACCGAGGACAGGGTGGCGGCGCTGGTGGCCGCGGGCAGCACCAACCGGGAGGCGGCCGATGCGCTGTTCATCAGCATCCACACGGTGGAGGCCAACCTCAAACGGATCTACCGCAAGCTGGGCGTTCGCTCGCGCACAGAGCTTGCCTCGAAGTTCCGATCCGGCACGTCAGGATCCTGAACGAAGGGTCTGAACGACGTGCGGCGATAACCCCGTGGTGTTCGATGCCCCGGTCTCGGAGTTGGCTCGGAGTTGGAGGGTCTGCCCACGTCCACGTTCGTCACCGTGCCCGGAGCCTGGGATACGCCGTGCGCGCCGTCCTCCCCGATGACCTGACCGAAGTCGTGCTGGTCGGCTACTCGTTCGGGGGCTTCACCGCTTCGAGGATCGCCGTGGAGCACCCCGACCTGTCGGTGGCCCAACGGGTGATGGCGGCGTCGGTGGTCGCGGATGTCGTCGAGATCGACACGGATCACGGGCCCTTCCGCGAGCAGCCAGAGCGTCTCGCTGAACTGTTGGTCGCCACCATCCGCTGACGTTCTCGCCGTCGGCCCGGGTGACTCCGTGGTGACGTGCGATCTGCCAAGATCGGTCAGTAGCGGCCAACAACGGGCATACGAGCATGAACTTCGCGCGCGAGTGACCGCCGATGACGTGATCTGGCGGTCCTTTTCATCGGGACACGAGCTTCAGGTTCTGTGTCCAAAAGGACGTGGGGGTTCAACTCCCCCATGCCTCCACCGTTCGCGTGCATCGGGCTCGAAACGTCGATGGGCACGTCGCCCCCTCCGCTCCTCGCGTCGCTGGCGCCGCACCGATGTGATGCGTTAGGGTTCAACGGTTCGGCAGGCGCCCGCACGGAGCTCCCTTCGGTGAGAACCCGGGGGACGAGGAGAGGTGTCCGTGATGGGGCGCGTTCGATTGATCGTTGCTGTCGCGATCGTTCTGGGGACGAGTTCGCGGGTGTCCGCCGCACCCGTGGGCCCCGTCGAACGGTCCCCGATGCCCGCGAAGGCGATGTTCGATGTGCGTCGACCCGGAGCGGTCGAATGGCGTGCTCCCGCTGGAGCCACCGTCACGCCGACCTCCTGCGATGACGGCTCCCCGTTCCTCTGCGGCTCGGTCCGCGTCCCGATCGATCGAGCGGATCCCTCCGGCAGGAAGATCCGTATCGCGTTCCAGATCCTGCCTGCCGCCGATCCCGCGGCGGCCCGTCCGGATCCGATCTTCATCTCGGAGGGCGGCCCGGGTGGCTCGACGACGGCGAGCCGCGACTTCTGGGGCTTCTACGCCCTGGCGACGCTCAACGACACCCGCGACCTCGTGCTGATCGATCAACGGGGCACGGGAGGGTCCGGCGCCATCGTCTGTCCGGACCTGCAGAACGGCTGGAACAGCGTGGAGGAGCTTCGCCGCGCCATCCGTCGGTGTGGCAGCTCCCTGGGGGGCGATGCCGACCGCTACGGCACGGGTGACATCGCGCTGGACATCGAGTCGGTGCGGAAGGCCCTCGGCTACAACCAGATCAACTACGTCGGCGGTTCGTACGGCACCGTCAACGAGCAGGCGTACGCCTCGCGGTTCCCTGGCCGCGTCCGGGCGATGGTCCTCGACGCCGGCCTGCCCGTCACCGACCCCGCGCACGCCGTTGGGTGGGGACTCGACATCCCGGGTGGGTTCGTCCGGAGTGTCGTCCTCGCGTGTCAGCGCGCGCCGTCGTGCGCGGCGGAGCACCCGGATCCCGCCTCGCTCTTCGAGGCTCTCGCGGCGCGGTTGGAGGCGGACCCGGTGTCCGGGCGGGGCCGTGACGCGTTCGGCAACCTGCGGCGGGTGACGATCGACCAGACCGCCCTCGCAGTCTTGGTGGGTGCCGGGCCTCTCAACCAGGGCGAGATCGCTGCCGCGACCGTCGCCCTGCTCGACCGTGACGACGAGGCGCCGCTGCTTCGCCTGGGCGCCGAATCCCTGTACTGGCCCGGCGACGGCGGGGACCCCCGAGAGTTCTCCGTGGGAGCCAACTGGGCCACGTGGTGCAACGACGTGGACTTCGTCTTCGATCGGACGGCGTCCCGCGCCGTGCGGCGACAGCAGTACGCGGACGCTCGCGACGCCCTTCCTGACGACACCTTCTCCCCCTTCACGATCGAGGCGTGGGAGGGGTTCTGGTGGCCGGACGTCTGCGCCGAGTGGCCGTCAACGGACCGTTTCGAGCCGGCCGTCCCGGCCGGTCCGCCCATCGACGTCCCCGTCCTGGTCCTCGAGGGCGACCTGGACACGGTGGTTCCGAGCGCGACGTCGGATCGGATGGCCGCCGTGTTCGCCGATCCCGTGATCGTGGAGCTCGAGGGGGGTGGCCACATCAACCTCGGATGGAGCCCCGACTGCGGCCAGGTGCTCGCCGACCGGTTCATCCGCACCCTCGCGGTGGGCAACACGAGCTGCGCGGATACCCCGGTCCCGGTCATCCAGGCGGCGTCCAGGTTCCCGGAAGCCTTGAGTGGGGCGATCGAGGCCACGGCGAGGGCCGGTGACGAGAGCACCGCCCGCGACCGGCGCGCCGCGTGGTCCACGGTCCAGACGGTGCTCGACGCCTGGCTTCGGAGCTTCCGCACGCCCGTGCCGATCGCCGACGGTGCGGGGCTTCGCGGCGGATGGTTCCGCTACGACTTCGAGAGCCTCGGAGATCGAGCGGAGCTCATCCTGCACGATGCGCGGTTCGTCAAGGACGTCGCGGTGCGCGGCCGGACGACCTTCTCGTACGACTTCGAGAACCCACGGGTCCGCGCCCGCGTGCGCATCCACGGCGGCGGGACGGGCGATGGGGAGCTCCGGATCTCGAGCCGCTACTGGTTCGACACACAGTTCGGGGCGTTCAGGATCATCGGCGAGATCGGAGGCCGACACGTCGAGCTGAGGGTGCCGGGGAACTGAGCGGTCTTGGGACCTGTCCTTCGCCGTCAGGCTCGGTCTCGAGCTGAGGCCCCGTCGTCGACCCGGTAGATCTGCCAGCGATCGGGGACACCCTTGAGCTCGTGCTCGCCGGCATCTGTGAAGGCGAGCCCACTTCCGGCGGTCAGGTCCCTCACGGTGCGCGAGACCAGCACCTCGGAGGGTCCGGCCATGGCGCCGATGCGCGCGCCGATCGACACCGCGATGCCGGCGATGTCGTCGCCGTCGAGTTCGATCTCGCCGGTATGCAGACCCGCACGGATCTCGATCCCGACGCCGAGTACTCGGTCGGCGATCGCGCGGGCGCAATGCACGCCGCGCGCGGGTCCCTCGAACGTCGCGAGGAATCCATCGCCCATCGTCTTGATCTCTCGGCCGCGGTGCCGGCTCAACTCGTCGCGCACGATCTCGTCATGCCGCCGCCTGAGGGTGTTCCACTCGCGATCGCCGAGCTCGGCGCTTCGCCTCGTCGAGTCGACGATGTCGGTGAACAGCACGGTCGCCAGCACCGTCTCGAGGTCGTCGGGAGGCCGCTCGACGCCGATGAAGTTCCGGATCTGTTCGAGGCCTTCGAGCACGCCTGAGAAGTCGTCGCCGACCGGCGCGTAGGGTTCGACGTGGGCATCCGGCATCAGCTCGGCCACGTGGGCTCCGATCCCGGCGAGGTCCAGGTCGGATTCCTCTCGATCGACGATCAGGAGCGTGGGCACCTGCACCGTCGGCAGGACACCCCGGACGTCGGTCTCGTACCAGAGCTGGTTGAGTTGCTCCGCGACGTCGGGGGTGCAGGTTCGCCGTGTGAGGCGGGCCAGGTACCCGACGTAGGCCTCGGAGGACCAGGGCCCCTCCATGACGTCGGCGTTCAACTCCATGAACGCCCGCGCGTAGGCCTCGGTGCCCCAGTCCTCGGTGATCGCTCGATCGCGCTCGACGTACTCGGGACCGACGCCCCACGGGTAGTCGGGCGCCACCGTCGCTCGCGGCACCGGCCTGATCCACACGAGCGAGCTGACCCGTTCGGGGTAGGTCGCCGCCAACACGACCATGCTGGCGCCACCTTCATGGACGCCGCCGACGATGGGCCGTCGCGCGCCCACGGCATCCATCACAGCGAGGGTGTCCGAGACCCGCGTCTCATGCCCTCGTACGTGGCCCGGCCGATGGGAGATCGTCCCACCACTCGTCGACGAACGAGAAGAAGTCGTCCTGCCACACGATGTCGACGGGTCCCTCGCCGAAGGCCTGGTAGGCGAGGTATGACCCATCGGGTGCACGAGCGAACCGACGCCGGGGCGATCCATCCGAGCATCGTGCGACCCCGTGCGTTTGTCGTGCAACCCCGCTCGGTTCCTTCGGTATCGTGCGCCGATGCCGCTGCAGAATCGGGTGACCCCGTTCGGCGAGCTGATCGCCGACCCCGCGCGGGGGCTCGTGTACGGCAATCGAGGGTGCCTGCACGACGACGCGGGACGCATCCGTCGCCGCTTCAGCGGCACACGCTGGATCGCGTGTCGCCTTCGGTTCCGGGGGTGGCACCGTTCGCCGATGATGCAGCCGGGTCGGTTCACGGAGCTGTTCTTCCTCGACGAGGTCACCGCGTTGGCCGCGGGGCACCGTCCGTGCGCGCTGTGCCGGCGGCAGGACTACGTCCGGTTCGTCGAGATCTGGCGGGAACTGCACCCGGGACCATCGGGGGCGGACGACATCGACGCTCGGCTCCATGCCGAGCGGATCGACGCAGCGACGAAGACCCAACGACATCACGATGAGCCGTTCGCATCGCTGCCCCAGGGCGCGATGGTCGTCGATGACGGCGTCGCCTTCCTCGTGGCCCACGACTCCCTGCAACGATGGACCCCCGCTGGATACGGAGGCGGGCGGCCGCGACCTCGCCGCGGAGCTGCGGCGGTGATCACGCCCCCATCGCTGGTCCACGTCCTCCGCCGTGGGTGGGAACCGGTCGTGCCGCTGCTGCATCCCTCCTCGGGGTGAACGCCTAGGTGCCCTGCGATGACGGGCGGCGCATGCCGCCCGCGATGCCCTGATCCTGCTGCCGCCGTCCGAAGGGAAGGTGGCGGGCGACGGACCGCTCGTCAGTAGGGCCTGAGCGATCGTCGTCGTCGGGCCCGGGCGACGCCCGAGATCGCCAGTGAGAGCACGAGCCATGCGGCGCCGACCGCCAGCGCCGGCACGAGCGAGGCCCACGGGGGGGAGCCGACGCAATCGGCCATCGAATCGCCGCAGTCCCTCGACGCCTCCTGCAGCATCGCGCTCGTGATCGCCATGAACTGCAGCAACCCGGCCGCGATCACGGTGACGATGCCGGCTCGGGCGACCGCGCGAGCGACGACGCGCTCGGGGTGGCATCGGCAGAGGAAGTTCGCGAGCAGCAGGGCCGTCGCCGCGAGGGCGAGCCACCCGCCGATGAAGGCCACGATCCGCGCGGGGTCGTGGTGCTCGGTCGCCGTGAGCCACATCGCTCGCAGGGTCGGGTAGCCGAGCAGGAAGCTGATCCACGCGGTTCCGAACACGAGTACCCCGACGGCCGGGCCCGTACCGTCGGACGACCGCTGCGTGCGGAACGACCGCACGGCGAGCGCCCCCGCAGCGGGCAGGGTCGCTTCGAGCGAGAGAAAGCCGGCGCCCGCCAGACCGAGGGCCAGGATGGCCTCGCGGTCGGCGAGCGGGCGCAGCCGTCGTGACATCGGGTCTAACGATAGCCCCGGGGGACGACGCCGAGCGAGGCGGGGCTTGCGGTTCCTTGCCACCGGACGCGGCCCTGTTGCCGGCTCAGCTAGGACAGGCAGAGGAACGGCGTGGCGACGTCGACGACGTTCGACCACTCGCTCACTCGGGGACCGTCGAAGGCCCGTACGCGGTATCGGTAAGAGGCGTCGACTCCGAGGTCGGCGTCTCGGAACGCTTCGGCGTGCACACCGCGCACCCGCGCGACGAGCATCCGACCGTCGGTGCCGCCACGCCGCCAGATCTCGTAGCCCTTCGCCGGCGCGACGCCCGTCCAGGCGAGATCGACGCCGGTCGAGAAGAGCCCGTCACAAGATGCAGCGGCGATCAGATCGCGCGGTGCCGGCACCGGGTCGGGACCGACGACGATCCCCGCCGCCTGGGGAGCCGACAACGTCACGAGCGCCTGCCCGAGCATGAGCGCGCCCCCGAGGGTGATACCGACGAGCGCGAACGCGATCACCGTCGGGACGAAGCGCCGGCCGTGCCGTTCGTGTCTGCGCCGCCGGCGTCCTCTGGCCGATACCGCGACCCCGCGGGCGGGCCTGAGCGCCCGTCGCGCCTGTTCGGGTGCGGTGGACGTCGGCGGTGCCGACCCGAGGGGGCGGGTCGCGACGCGAACGATGGGCGCGGTCCGGTCCTTCGCGGGTCGAGGGAGTTCGATCGTCCGGGATGTCGGCGACGTCGGGTCGGCGATCCCACCGATCGCGTCGAGCGTGTCGGCGAAGGCCTCCGCGGACACGAAGCGCGCACCGGGGTCGGCCGCGGTAGCGCGGCCGAGGGCCCGGAGCAGCTCGGGATCGTCGAGGCGGCGAGCGAACTCCTCGAGCACCGCGCCGAGGGAGTACACATCGGCCCGGGCATCGGCCGCACCGCCGCGCAGCACCTCGGGCGCCACGTAGGCGATCGTGCCGCGCGAGGCCGCCGTCGAGTGCGCGGTGCCGTCGCGGGCGATCCCGAAATCGAGGATCTTCACCGCGCTGTCGGTCGTGACCATGACGTTCGTGGGAGAGACATCGCGGTGCACGACCCCGCGGTCGTGCGCGTGGGCGAGCGCCCGCGCGCCCGCCGCCCCGATGCGGGCGACCCAGCGGGCGTCGTGGCTATCGCCGCTCTGGGCGATGTCGGCGAGGGTCCGCCCGGCCACGAACTCCATCACGATGAACGTGCGCCCCGCGTCCTCGCCGATGTCGTGCACCGAGACGATGCCCACGTGGGCGAGCCCGGCCGCGGTGGCGGCTTCCCGGCGGAACCGCGCCAGGAACCGATCGTCGGCGGCGAGCTCCGGTCGCAGCACCTTGATCGCCACGGTGCGTCCCAGCCGACGATCGACCGCTTCGAAGACCTCGCCCATGCCACCGCGCCCGAGCGGCGCACGGATCTCGTACCGGTTCGCCAGCAGCGAGCCGACCAGGGAAGGTGTGGTCAGGGGGGCCGTCATGGGGGCCCGATGGTAACGCGATGGCGGGTCCTGCGGGCTGTCGTCACCGCATCGCCACATGCAACGCCAGGTCGGTCCGCGTGCATCCCTTCGCGGCGATAGGGTGCGAAGCGTGGCGAACGTGATCGAGATCGAGGGGCTCCGGAAGGAGTATCGGCGCCTGCGAGGAGGCCGCACCCTCGCGGTCGACGGGCTCGACCTCGAGATCCACGAGGGCGGAGTCTTCGGCTTCCTCGGCCCGAACGGGGCGGGCAAGACCACCACGATCCGGTGCCTCCTCGGGCTCGTTGCACCCACCGCCGGCCGGCTCCGGCTGCTCGACGCGGATATTCCGAGCCGGCTCCCGTCGGTGATCCGGGGGGTCGGGTCGATCGTCGAGACGCCTGCGCTCTTCCCCCGATTCACGGGCCGGCGCAACCTCGAGATCCTGGCCCGCATCGACGGCATCGGCTCCTCCACGATCGACGTCTCGCTCGAGCGGGTCGGGCTCGAGGACCGCGCAGACGATCTCGTCAAGACCTACTCGCTCGGCATGAAGCAACGCCTCGGCATCGCGGCCGCGATGCTCAAAGATCCCGCGGTGCTCGTTCTCGACGAGCCCGCGAACGGTCTCGACCCCGCCGGCATCGTCGAGGTTCGACAGCTCCTGCGATCGCTGGGCGCGGAAGGGCGCACCGTGTTCGTCTCGAGCCACATCCTCTCGGAGATCCAGCAGGCAGCAGACCGGGTCGCGATCATCGCGCGGGGTCGGCTGGTCACGTCGGGGCCCGTGCGCGACGTGCTCGCGGCGGGAGGAGGCCAGGGACTGATCGTGAAGGTCGCCGACCTGCAGGCGGGCCTCGAGACGCTCACCGACGCGGGAATCACCGCCACCGCGACCGATGACGCGTTGCGCGTCTCTTTGCCTCCTCACGAAGCGGAACGGGTCTCCCGCACCCTCGCGGGCCGCGGTCAGTTCGTGACCGAGCTCCGCCCCGACGTGGTCGACCTCGAGACCGTGTTCCTCGAGTTGACACGCGACGAAGGGAGCCGGCAGCCGTGAGAGGGCTCGTCTCGTCGGAGTGGCTCCGGCTGCGATCGCGCCGGCTCGTGAAGGTGCTCGGCCTGATCGCGTTGGCCGGCATCGCGGTCTCGCTGGTGATCGCCGGCGTGCAGTCGCGGAAGCCCGAAGCGGGCGAGCTGGCCTGGTCGCTGCAGCGATCGGACCTCCCCGAGGTGCTCCGCGGACTGTCGTTCATCGCGATCCTGATCGGACTCGTGATCGGCGCCTCATCGATCGGCGCCTCGTGGCAGAGCGGCACGATCACCACGCTCCTGACGTGGGAGCCTCGCCGCACGAGGGTCGCCTTGGTGCGAGCCGGCGTCGTGGCCGCCGGGGTGTTCCTGCTCGTCGCGATGCTCCTGGGCTCGTTCGCCGGGCTCTACATGCTCACCACGAGCCTGCGTGGCTCGACCTCGGTCTCCTCCGGGTGGGCCGGTGAGGTGATCGGGGTCGTCCTCAGGGTCTCTGGGCTCGCCGCGGCCGCATCGATCATCGGCGGAGCCCTCGCCATGATCGGGCGGCACACGGCTGCGGCGCTCGGGGCCGTCTTCGTCTACCTGGCCGTCATCGAGGGAGTGCTGCGGGGTCTTCGGCCGCAGTTGGGTTGGTTCCTGCTCGGTGACAGCATCGCCGTGGTCGTGAGCGGCGGTGGCCTCTCGGTCGGCGACGGGACGCTCACCGTGACCCGTGGGGCGATCACGGTGGCGACCTACGCGCTCGGTCTGCTGGCGATCGCCGCGGTGTCGTTCCGGGTTCGTGACGTGCAGTGACGCAGCCGGCGCCCAGCGGCATCGTCGTATAGTGAGCCCTCGCGAGCCCGGACATCTCCGCGCCGCTCGGCCGATGCTCACGAGGTCGCCATGACCCTGTCCGACAGCACGCTCACCCTGATCGCCCTCGTCGCGATCGGCCTGTCGGTGCTCGCGATCCTCTTCTCGGTCGTGGGAGGGGGCGGTCGTCGCGCCAAGGAACCGACCGGCCCGATCCAGATGAGCGAGGCGTTGCGTGCGCTGTTGACGGGACACGGACAGCGCATCGAGCGGCTGGAGCAGGCGGTCCGGACGCTCAACGCCACCGACAAGCAGCAGCAGGTGTTGATCGACGGCAGCGTGCGGCACGTCGCGCTGCTGCGGTTCGACGCGTTCGAGGACGTGGGGGGCAGGCTGTCGTTCTCGTGCGCGCTGCTCGACGAGCACGGCACGGGTGTCGTGCTCACGTCGATCAACGGCCGGCAGGAGACGCGGGTCTACGCGAAGCCGGTCACCGTAGGCGCGAGCTCGTACAACCTCTCCACGGAGGAAGCCGAGGCGATCCGTCAGGCCATGGCCGGAGACCCTGAACCCGTGGAGGCACGATGATCTTCAAGCGCGACGACGACGATGCGGACCCGATCGCCGCGACGGCTCCGAGCGACGTCGAGCCCCAGACGAGACGGCGGACACGAGACCAGGGAGGCGACATGGCAGAGAACGATGGAGAGGTCACGATCGTCGGCGCCGGCGCGCGCCTCGAAGGCAACGTCGTCTCGGCCGGGAACCTTCGCATCGACGGCCAGGTGAAGGGTCAGATCAACGCCGACGGCGACGTCACGTTGTCTCCCCAGAGCCAGGTCGAGGCCGACATCCGCGCGCAGAACGTGAGCGTGGGAGGCAAGTTCAAGGGCAACCTCATCGTGAAGGGCAAGGCGCACCTCGCACGCGGCGGACGGATCGACGGCAACATCACGTCGAAGACCCTCGTGGTCGAGGAAGGCGGCATCTTCCACGGGCAGAGCATCATGGACGGCGGCTCGACCGCTCCCGCGCAGCAGGGACGACCCGAGCAGGCCGACGCCAAGGGCGGCGGCGAGCAGGTGAAGGTGCCGTAGCGGCATGCTCGATATCAGAGCCATCAGGGACGACCCGGATCGGTTCCGCACTGCGCTGGCCCGTCGCAACCTCGGTGACGCCGTCGACCAGCTGCTCGCCGCCGACGAGCGGCGCCGGAGCCTCACCGCCCGCGTCGACGAGCTCCGCGCCGAGCAGAACAAGGCGTCGAAGGCGATCGGCCGTGCCGAGGGTGACGAGAAGCAGACGCTGATCGACGACGTCGCCCGTGTCTCCGCCGAGCTGAAGGAGCTCGAACCCCAGCTCGCCGAGGCCGAGGCATCACTCGCCTCGCTCTTGGCGGCGACGCCGAACCTGCCGCACGACAGCGCACCCGACGGATTCACCGACGACGACGCGGTCGAGGTCCGCCGCCACCTCGAGCCCACCGAGTTCGGCTTCGAGCCGAAGGATCACGCCGAGCTCGGCGCGCTGCTCGGCGTGCTCGACGTCGACCGCGCGGTGCGGGCGAGCGGCTCGCGGTTCGTCTACGTGCTCGGCGATCTCGCGTTCGTGCAGTTCGCACTGGTGCGCCACGCGATGGACATCCTGGCGGACAAGGGATTCGTGCCGGTGATCCCACCCGTGCTCGTCCGGGAAGAGGTGATGTACGGCTCGGGGTTCCTCCCGACCGACGAAGCCAACATCTATCGGACCGACGCCGACCAGCTCTATCTGGTCGGCACGTCGGAAGTGCCGCTCGCCGCGCTGCACATGGGCGAGATCCTCGATGAGGGCGCGTTGCCGCTTCGCTACGCCGGCTACTCCACGTGTTTTCGGCGGGAGGCGGGCACCTACGGCAAGGACATGGGAGGCATGTTCCGGGTTCACCAGTTCGACAAGGTCGAGATGTTCTCGTTCAGCCACCCGGACTCGAGCTGGGACGAGCTCGAGTTCCTCGTATCCGTCGAAGAGGAGATCATCGGCAACTTCGATCTGCCGTACCGGGTGGTGAATATCGCGGCCGGCGACCTCGGGGGCGCCGCCGCGAAGAAGTTCGACATCGAAGCGTGGCTTCCCGGGCAGCAGCGCTTTCGAGAGATCACGTCCTGCTCGAACTACACGGACTACGGCGCCCGCCGAGCGCAGACGAGGATGCGCTGGGGCGATGGAAGCATCGGCGTTCCTCACACGTTGAACGGCACCGCCACGGCGATCGGACGCACACTGATCGCGCTGCTCGAGAACCACCAGCAGGCCGACGGCTCGGTCGAGATGCCGGGGAAGCTGCACCCGTATCTGCCCGAACGGGCGCGCGTGCTCCGCCCCACCTCGTCCTAGTTCAGCCGCGATCGGCCTCGGTCGCATCGCCGACGGCCACGGGGAACGCGCCGGACGCCACGTGTCGCGTCACGTCGATCGACACCCCGTGCCACACCGGCCGCTCGTCTTCGAATGTGCGTCGGGCATAGCTGAAGATCCAGTGCACGGAACCGTCCCGGTGCTCCACCCGGTAGAACTGGTCCCAGGGTTCCCCCGTGCGGTCGCAGCGATCCGACGCCGCCCGCAATCGTTCCTGGTCGTCGGGGTGCACGAGCCGGAAGAAGTGATCGGGTTCCATGAAGATCTCGTGCGGCGTGTAGCCGAGGAGCTCCTGCACCTGCGGTCCGATGAATCGGTACTTCCCCCGCCCGGACGCGGGGTCTATCACCTCCGTCCACGGTGCCGCGGGCATCGTCTCGACCAGCGACCGCAAGGTCGCCTCCGACGTCTCGAGCGCCACGTGCAGTTCCGCCTCCTCGGTCACGTCGAGCATCACGCCCTGGAAGAAAGTCGGGCGTCCCTCGGCGTCGCGTTCGATCGCGCGTCCACGGTCGAGCAGCCACACGATCCGCCCGTCCGCCCCGATCATGCGGAACGCGTAGTTCCACGGCCCTCCGGTGGCGAAGGCTCGCTCCGCGAGCGGACGCATGCGCTCGACGTCGTCTGGATGCATCAACGCGAACCACGCCTCGAGGTTCCCTACTCCCCAGAGTGACGCGGGAACGTTCAGCAGTTCGGCCGCCGAGGGGCTGAGGTACCGCAGGTGCACGGCCGGCGGGTCGCCGTGCTCGAGCTCGAACTGGTAGACGACGAAGGGGCCCTCCTCGGCGAGCCGGCGGAATCGCTCCTCGGCCTCGAGCGCCTTTGCCTCGGCCTCCTTGAGCTCGGTGATGTCGAGCATCACCCCCTGGAACAGACGAGGGCGTCCATGTCGATCGCGGGTCCGGAGCGTCGCACGGTCCAGCACCCAGACGATGCGACCGTCGGCCGCCAGGTAGCGGTACTCGGCACTGAAGGGCTCGCCCGTCTCGATGCTGTGCTCGGCGAGCGGGACGATACGGTCGCGATCGTGCGGGTGAAGCCGTTCCTGCCAGAAGCCCGGGCGGTGCCACTCGTCCCGCGGAAACCCGAGGATCGCCTCGAGCTGGGGGCTCGTGTAGAGCGCGGTATCGGCCGGCTCGGGGTCGTCTTCCCAGTTGGTCTCCCATGAGTACACCGCGGCCGGAAGGTCCTCGATCAACAGGCGGTATCGGGACTCCGCCTCGCGGAGCTGGTCTTCGATACGGCGGCGTTCCCCGATCTCGAGGCCCATCATCTCGTTGGCATCCTCGAGCTCGGTGGTGCGGGTCAGCACGCGCATCTCGAGCTCGTCCTTGGCCAGGCGCAGGAGCTCCTCGGCGTCCTTCTGCGGGGTGATGTCGAGCATCACGCCGAGCCACCTCGGTCCGTCGGCATCGTTCACGAGCTGCGCTTGGTCGTGGACCCAGACCTCGCGGCCGTCATTCGCGATCAACCGGTACTCGCGCTGCCACGGTTCCCCGGTCTCGTTGTGCCGGTCGTGGGCCTCGAGCTCGGTCTCTCGATCGTCGGGGTGCAGGAGCTCCACCCAGATGTCGGGCTGGTCCAGCCACTCCTGACGCTCGTAGCCGAGGATCGACTCGACGTGAGGGGAGACGAACAAGGTCCGACGTTCGTCGTCGGGCCCCATCTCGTACATGATCGCCGGCACCTGTTCAACGAGGGCCCGGTACCGGCGCTCGCTCGCCAGCAGCCGCTGCTCGGCGACCCGTTGCTCGGTGATGTCGAGCATCACCCCGAGCCAGTACCCGACGGTTCCGTCCTCACCGAAGACCGGCGTGCAGGTGTCGTGCACCCAGATCTCACGTCCGTCGACGTGGCGCCACCGGTACTCGATGTCGAGCGTGCGCGTCTCCGCGATGCACCGTTCGAGCTCGGCCCGAACCCGTTCCAGGTCGTCGGGGTGGATCACCCGCTGCCACAGCTCGGGATCCTCGATCCACCGTTGCGACGGGATCCCCGTCATCTCGGACACCCGCGGGCTGTTGAACGTCGTGTGCCGGCCCTCGTCGTAGTGATCGAGGTAGACGACGGCCGGCACCTGCTCGACGAGGGCGCGGTGAAGTTGTTCCGAACGCCTGAGTTCTGCCTCGCTCTGCTTCTGGGCCGTCAGGTCGATGATGACGCCTTGCGATGTGGGTTCCCCCGTTGCGGGGTCGACGACCATGTGAGCCTCGTCGCGCACCCAGACGTCGTGCCCGTCGGGATGGACGAACCGGTACTCGACGGACCATCCGGTGCCGGTCGTCCAACCCTGGCTCCACGCGGCGGAGACCCGTTCCACGTCGTCGGGGTGCAGCAGGTGGTGCCAGGAGTAGGAGTCTTCGACGAACGCTTCGGCGGGGTGGCCGAGCACGTCGATCACGTTGGGGCTCACGTAGCGGCTCGCCTCGGCACGCCCGTACGCATCGATGTAGACGATGACCGGCAGGTGCTCGACGAGGTCCCGGTAGCGGGCCTCATGCCTGCGCAGCACCGTCGCTGCCTCGCGTTCCGCGGTGATGTCGAGCAGGACCCCTTGCCAGAACAGCGGATGACCTTCGTCATCGCGCACGAGCAGCGACTGGTCGCGGACCCAGACCACCGACCCGTCGGGCTTCACGTCTCGGTACTCGGCGTGGAACGGTTCCCGTGTTCGGATCGACTCTGCCCACGTCGCTGCGATGCGCTCGCGATCCTCCGGATGCATCTTCCGGAAGAACAGATCGGGTCGGGTCAGGAACTCATCGGGGGTGTATCCCAGGATCTCCGTGGAGTTCGGGCTCATGTAGAGGCTGCGGGGCACCTCCTCGTCGGTGTCGATGTACACGATCACCGGAAGCCGCTCGACCAGGTCGCGGTACCTGGCTTCCGACCGCTCGGCCTGTTCTTCCGCGAACCGTTCCGACGTGAGGTCCTCGGTGAAACTCTGCCGGTAGAGGATCGAGCCGTCGGCTGCCCGCACGGGCGACGACGTGTCGCGGAACAGTCGCCATTCGCCGGATCGATGCAGGAACCGGTACTCGGCGTTGAATCGCTCGGCGCCGTCGACCGCCCGGTTCCATGCGGCACTCACGTCTTCGGCATCGTCGGGGTGCATGCGGTCGAACCAGAGACCAACCTCGTGGCGCAGTTCGTCGGAGGTGAAGCCGGTGATGTCTTCGACGCGTGGACTCGCGTACAGGACCTTCGTCGCATACTCGTTCGACAGGAGCAGCACGGTGGCCGGGGAGTCTTCGACGATGCGACGGAAGAGGCCGTCGTCGTGCGGGAAGTCGGGGGTCTCCGTCACCGGCGCAGGGTAGCGCGGGGGTCGACCGAGGGGAAGAGAGGAGACCACGTCCTCATGGGCAACCGGAGCAGCGTTCGGATCACGGACCCCGGCGCGCTCACGTCGAGTTCGAACCGACGTCGAGCCAGACGACCCCCCGCTCTTCGTCGGGGATCACGGCCCTCACGGGACCGCCGGCCCGGTAGACGACCTCGCTCTCGAACGTGAGCGGATCGACCCGGTGCACGTCGCCGTTCTCATCACCGATCCACAGGCTGCCGAGACCGGCTGCGAGGCAGATCGGGTCGGCGCCGACCTGGGCGACGTTCGACGACTCGAGGCTGCTGATCGTGCCGCTCGGTCCGCTGAGTATCCACAGCGTTCCGTCGAGCATGGCGAGGGCGGTGATACCGGTCGAGACCGGCTCTGCCTCGTCAGGCTCGAGCGAAGCTGGGTCGACATGGATCAAGGCGCCCTCGTAGCCGTCGTAGACCCACACCGACCCGGCGTCGGCCACGACGGCGTCGATCTGTCCGCCCGAGGGGCGCACGGACCTGATGTCGGTCCCGTCTTCGGGATCGACCCGCCAGAGGGTGCCGAGGTTGTCGGCGACCCAGATCCATCCGCCTCCGACGGTCATGTCGACCCCGAAGCCCCCGAAGGCGCTGGTGCCGATGTCGGGCCTCGCGAACGCGCTCGCCCGGTTCTCCGTCCCGTCGATCGCGAACACCTCACCGGTCGAGGCCCAGAGTCGATCGCCCCCGGTGTCGATCGCGATCGGGACGCCTGACGCCCACGATGCGTGGTGCACAGGAGGGTCGACGACTTCTTCGTGCTCGGGATCGACCTTCACCACCACGGTGTCGCGGATCAGCCAGATGCCACCTTCGCCAGCGGCGCCGATGTGTCCCGCCGTCCGGGTCGCGTAGCTCCGCGGCTGCAATTCGACCGGGATGACCTGTTCCTGGCTTCCGGACACGGGATCGATACCGACCAGCGCGTTGTCCGGAGGACCGACCGGCTCGCCAGGGTCTTGATCGGTCCCTCGGGCGCGTGTCACGGCAACCAGCCCGGCGACGAGGAGCACGCCGGCCGCGACCGCAGCTGCCACCTTCGACGATCGCCGCCCATGCTGGCCTTCGCGCTCGATGATCTCCTCGCGGCGTCGACGCGCGGCGGCGGGGTCGAGGTCGGGAAGCTCGACCGGTTCGTCGTCGACCGCCGTCACCCTGTACAGGTGCATCTCGTCGTCGAGACCCTTGAGGCGGTGGTTCCCGGCATCGTCGAACGAGATGCCCGCTCCGGGGAGCACGTCCCGGACCGACGACGAGACCAGCACCGTGCCGGGACCCGATCCGCCCATGATGCGGGCGGCACCCACGACGACGAGGCCACCGGGCTTGCCGTCGACCGTCTCGACCTGACCGAAGTGCACGCCGGCTCGGATCTCGATGCCCAGTTCTCGGACCTCGCGCTGCGCGGTGACGGCGCAGCGAACCGCGTCGGCCGGCGTCGTGAACGTCGCGAAGAACCCGTCGCCGGCGGTGTCGCGCTCGCGCCCGCCGAACCGCTTCAGGCTGCGTCGCACGATCTCGTGATGCTTGGTGACGAGCACGCGCCAGCGCGCGTCCCCGAGCTCAGATGCGATCTCGGTTGATCCGATGATGTCGGTGAACAATGCGGCGGCGAGCCCCTGACCCGTGCCTCGCCGTCCCATCGAGGAAGTGTGCGGCAGCGAGGTGGAAGGGGGCAAGCCGCCGCATGGGTGGGTCCTCCGGGCGGGAAGCTCCAGGAGGAACGGCCCCCGGCGCCGCTCAGGACGGTGGGCTGGATCGACGGGGCGATCGGTCAGGCTCAGATCGTCGAGGGCACGATCGCGGTGGCCTGCTTGGACGAGGCCGACACGAGGCACCCGCGGGTCTGGCTGTCGCCCCCGATCGACGTCGCCGATCGAGCCGACTAGGTCGTATGGCGCGTCGTCGAACGAGCGGCGAGTGGGGCGACGGGTTGATAGGTTCACGCGGTGCAGCCACTCGATGAAGCGGTCGAGGCAGCCGCGCAGAGCGCGGGGTTCTCAGGGGTCGTCCGCGTTGACCGCTCCGGCGAGATCGATCTCGTGAAGGCATACGGGCTCGCCGATCGAGCACACGGGATCCCCAACTCCGTCGACACCCTCTTCGCGATCGCGAGTGGCACGAAGGGCTTCACAGCGCTCGCGATCATGAGCCTGGTCGAAGACGGGACGGTCGACCTCACCACGACCGCTCGCTCGGTCCTCGGGGTTGATCTCCCGCTGATCGCCGACGACGTGACGATCGAGCACCTGCTGGCGCATCGATCCGGGATCGGCGACTACCTCGACGAGGACGCGGTCGAGGACATCACCGATCACGTGATGCCCATCTCCGTGCACGAGCTCGCGGCGACCGAGCAGTACCTGACCGTGCTCGGCGGCCACGGGACCGCCTTCCCCGCCGGGGAACGGTTCGCGTACAACAACGGTGGCTATGTCGTGCTCGCGTTGATCGCCGAGCGTGCGAGCGGAGTGGACTACCACGAGCTCGTGCGGCGCCGGGTCTGCGCGCCGGCCGGCATGAGCGACACCGCATTCTTGCGCTCCGACGAGCTGCCGGGGCACGCCGCGCTCGGCTACCTCACGGTCGATGGGCCGAGGACGAACGTGTTCCATCTACCGGTGCTCGGCAGCGGCGACGGCGGCATCTTCTCGACCGCGGCCGACCTCAGCGCGTTCTGGGACGCCCTGTTCACAGGGCGGATCGTGCCGATGGAACGCGTTGCCGAGATGGTGCGGCCCCGCAGTGAGTGGCCGGAAGAGTCGAAGCGCTACGGTCTCGGGTTCCACCTGCATGCGACGAGCGACGTCGTGTGGCTCGAGGGCTACGACGCCGGCGTGTCCTTCGTCAGCACACACGACCCGTCGTCGACGATCACCCACACCGTCATCTCCAACACGTCTGAGGGCGCGTGGCCGATCGTCGAGCTGCTCGACGAGCGGCTCGGCACGTGAGTGGTTGACCCGCGAAGACTCCGCCGATCACGGCGTCCGCGACCTTGACCGCACGCACGCCGCCCCTTATATTCAACCCGACGGTTGAATACATAAGGAGAGAGGAGTCGCATGCCGGTCGACCAGCTCAGCACGACGCTCTCGGCCCTCGCCGACCCGACTCGGCGCGCGATCCTCGAGCGGCTCGCCGCCGGTGATGCGAACGTGCAAGAGCTTGCCGAACCGTTTCCGATGACCCTGCAGGCCGTGTCGAAGCACATCAAGGTGCTCGAACGCGCAGGGCTCATCACGCGTGCACGCACGGCCCAATGGCGGCCCTGCCGTTTGCGGGCCGAGCCGATGGGGCAGGTGGACGCATACGTGCAGGACTACCGACGATTCTGGGACGCCAGTTTCGACCGCCTCGCCGATCACCTGCGACAGATCCAGGAAGGAGCCAAGGATGTCTGACCCGACCCCCGCCGAGGGTGTGGTCTCGGCCTCGAGCGACGCCGACGGGATCGTGATCGTCCGCGTGTTCGACGCGCCTCGCGAGCTCGTATTCGAAGCGTGGACCGAGCCGGAACGGTTCGCGACCTGGTTCGGCGAGCACGGCTCGTCGATCCCGCTCGAGCGCATCTCCATGGACGCCCGCCCCGGCGGTGCGTGGAGCGCGCTCATGATCCACGGGCCCGAGCGCATCGAGATCCCGTTCGCGGGAGAGTTCCGCGAAGTGGTCGAACCCGAGTTGGTCGAGTTGACCCTGGTGGACCCGGGGGACCCCGACAGCGGCATGATCGAGGTGCTGCGCGCGGAGTTCCGCGACCTCGGCGATGGCCGCACGGAGATGACCTTCACGCAGCGGGGCAACCTGCCCCCCGACGAGTACTCGCGGGCGATGCGGGGCTCGCTGATCTTCTTCGACCGCCTTGCCGAGCATCTCTCCGAGGAACTCAAGGCACGGCACGACAGCGACTGAACGCGGCGGAGAGAGGAAGTCCTTAGCACCACCGTGGATCCGAACGACGGCACCACGATCGGGTTCGATCGACTGGCAGCTGCGCATCCTGGAAGGCCAGTCGCACCATGTCGCACCGGAAGCACTTGACCCGTGCTCACCGAGTTCTTCAACGCCTGAACGCCACCCGGCCTCGGCGCCGATCTGACCTGCGAGGATGGGCGTCGGGAGGATGGCCGAGCGGACGAAGGCGACGGTCTTGAAAACCGTTGGTCCGGGCGACCGGGCCCGTGGGTTCGAATCCCACTCCTCCCGCTGAGCTCGCCGCTGAACTTGAGAGTCTTCCCACATCCGTTGCGTTGCGGTGATCCGCGCCGTCGTGATAGGACCGTTCTCCCCCACACCAGGAGGCGAGATGGCCCGACGTCAGCGCGACCGGATCGATCCCACCGAACGCCACCCCTTCGGGCGGCGACGGTTCCTGCAGGGAGCCGCCGCCACCACGGCCGCGGCGTTCCCGATCCTGCGTGCGGGCAGCGCCCGCGCCGGCGGCGGCTGCGATCTCTATGACACCCCTCCGAGCTTCATGGGTGTCGTGCCCGACCCCGAGAGCGTGCTGGGATTCCCGATCGGGATCGACGAGGAGGTCTCGGCGGCCGACTCGAACACGTACCTGCAGGCGGTGGCTGCGGCGAGCGACCGGGTTCGCGAGGCACTCGTCGGCCACAGCGTCGACGGACGCCCGATCCGCTACGCGGTCGTCGGGCACCCCGACAACATCACGGTGGGTGGGCTGGAGGCGATCCGGCAGGCCAACCTCGAGATCCGCGATCCCGAGACGCGTCAGGACCGGGCCGACGAGCTCGCCCGCACGACGCCCGCGTTCGCGTGGATGACGGGCAACGTGCACGGCTCGGAGGAGAGCGGCGCCGACGCCGCCCTGCAGCTGCTCTACGAGCTCGCCGACCGTGACGATTGCGTGGTCGAGCGCATCCTCGACGAGCTCGTGATCTTCGTGATTCCGGTGCAGAATCCCGACGGCCGCGTGCTCGATCAGCGCCGTAACGCGTACGGGTTCGACCTGAACCGCGACTTCTTCGCCCGCGCGCAGGTCGAGACCGACGACCGCGTCGAGCTGATGCGAACCTACCCGCCGGTGCTGCTGCTCGATCACCACGAGTTCGGCTACTACCGGTCGTTCTTCCCGCCGAACGCCGACCCGGTGCACCACGAGGTGCCCGAGCAGGTCATGCGCCAGATCGACGACCTCTACGGACCGGCGATGGCGCGGCTGTTCCACCGCAACGACTGGCCGTTCTTCAACGGCGGCATCTACGACTTCCTCGCCCCGCAGTTCAACGACACCGGCACGTCGCTCGGATTCGGTGGTGTTGGCATGACGCTCGAGGTCTACAACGGCTCCCCGATGGACCGCCGGTTCGCGCGGCAGCTCGGCATCCAGTGGGCGTGCCTGTGGCAGCTCGCGAGGAACCGTCGCCGCGTGCTGCGCGCCTGGCACGACGCGAGCGTGACCGCGGTCGAGCAGGGCAAGGCCGGGAAGCTCGAGCCGAACAAGCGGTACTTCCGTCCCGACCTGAAGGTGCGCACGCCGGTCCCGACCGAACCGCTGCGCCATTACTTCGTGCTCGACACCCCGCGCACCCACGACGAGGTCTCGATCCTGATCCGGCGGCTGCAGCGCATGGACGTCGACGTCTACCGCCTCGACGAGGACACGCCCCTGCCCGACTTCCACGAGCTGGGGGTGCCGTTCACCCGGAACTCCGTGCACGGCGGCGTCGAGAAGGCCGTCCCGGCCGGGACGGTGTGGATCCCGATGGCGCAGCGTCAGAAGCACTGGATCCAGGCCGTGATGGGGGAGCAGCCCTACTGCCCCACGTACTACACCTACGGGCTCTCGGGATGGAGCTTCCCGCTCAGCATGAACCTCGAGGCGGGGTCCACGAGCGGCAAGGTGAACCCCAGGGCGGCCCTGTTGCCGCTGGAACCCGTGCCGGCGCCCCCGGCGATCCCGTCAGGTGCGCCGACGATCGGCCTGTACCGCATGTCGAGCGGCGGCTACGCGGCCGAATCGTTCGGCGCGACGCAGTGGCTCTTCGACACGTACTGGAACGTGCCCTACACCTACCTCGAGGCCGACGACATCGTCGGTGGCGGGCTCGACGGCATCGACGTGCTCGTCACGCCGGGCGGCGACTGGCCGACCGCGCTGCGGCGCCTCGGCGACGACGGCGCACAGGCGATCCGACGGTGGGTCCGCCAGGGCGGGCGGTACGTGGGGTACCGGGGCGGCGGCGCGAAGCTCGCGCAGGCGCTCGGCCTGACGACCGCGCAGATGCGCGACCCGGTCGCCGACGTGCCGGGCAGCGTCGTTCGGGTCGAGCTCGATCGGAGCAGCCCGCTCGCCGACGGCGTCGGCCGGTGGTGCTGGATCCTGTTCGACGACGACGACGTGATCACCGAGTGGTCTGCCTCGTCGGCGCCGGTCTCGTTCCCGCGTGGTCCCCGGAACGGGTTCTACGTGTCCGGGCTGGCCTTCGGCGAGCGGCAGCTCTATGGCACCCCGGCGGTGATCGATGAACCCTCACGGAACGGCCGCGTCGTACTGATGCCGAGCGATCCGTTCTCCGGTGGCCACATGGAAGGCTCCCGCAAGATCCTGTGGAACGCGGTCTTCGGACCGGACCCGCCGCAGGACGGCCGTATCGACCTCGAGGCGTTCGATCGGGCGGCCGAGCGTGCGCGGCGAGCCGCGTTCGCCGAGCCGAGCTGGCCGATGGCGATCCGCGTCAGTGTGGCCACGACCGACGAGGACGAGGTCCGGCGCATGTTGCGGACGTTCCGCGCCCGGTTCGTCGTGCACCACGACGGCGACGTGGCCCGCTTCCGCATCAGGAACCCGCGCGAGCTCACGGCCGAGGAGCACCCCTGGGTGAACGAGCTGGCCCTCGGGCTGCAACGCTCGGGCATCGACGTGCGCGCGTTCAGCACGCCGTAGCGGCGATCAGCCGGCTTCGATCGCGGCGACGAGCTCGCGGCAGAAGTCGGGGATGTCCTCGACGACCCGGCCCCAGACGATGTTCCCGTCGCGGAACGCGGGCTCGTCGACCCACGTCGCGCCGGCGTTCTCGAGATCGTCCTTGATGCCCACCGAACCGGTCGCGCGCACCCCCTTCACGATGCCGGCCGAGACGCCGACCCACCCGGCGTGGCAGATCATGCCGACGATCGCCCCTCGCTCGTGCGCGCCGCGCACCAGATCCTTGACCGAGTCGTACCGGCGGAGCTTGTCGGGCGCCCATCCGCCGGGCACGACGACCGCGTCGTAGGTCGAGCCGTCGACCGCGTCGACGGTG
This sequence comes from uncultured Actinomycetes bacterium, assembly GCA_963728665.1. GTDB lineage: Bacteria > Actinomycetota > UBA4738 > UBA4738 > HRBIN12 > JAOUEA01. The sequence goes on from CAVSLG010000013.1 coordinate 22,197, forward strand.
GTCTCGGCCGAGGCGAGTAGGCCGTGCTTGCCCGCGACCTCGTCGGTCGTGATGCCGGCGACCGTGACCTCGGCGCCCTCCTCCTGCAACCGCATCAAGGGCACATGGAACTCGAGGTCCTCGAAGCCTTCCGCGAGCAATACGACCACGCGCTTCCCGTTCAACCGTCCCGTCATGTGCGACACCTCCCGCGTCCACCCTAGCGACACGAACGCAGAGGTTCGGGGCGGCCCGCTCCGTAGACTGGACGCGTGAGCTCGGCCTCCTTCCGCGATCGGTTCCTGCGCGCCTGCCGCCTGCAGAGCGTCGACCGCACGCCCGTGTGGTTCATGCGCCAGGCGGGGCGATACCTGCCGGAGTACCGGCAGCTGCGCGGGGACCGCGACATCCTCGAGACCTGTAAGGACCCGGCGCAGGTCGTCGACATCTCGCTGCAGCCGTTGCGACGCATGGACGTCGACGCCGCGATCGTGTTCAGCGACATCATGGTGCCCCTCGCCGGCGTCGGGATCGACGTGCGCATCGAGCCCGGGCGGGGGCCGGTGGTCGACACGCCGATTCGCTCTGCGGCCGACGTCGACCGGCTGCGTCCGCTCGAGCCGTCACAGGACGTGCCCGAGGCGCTCGAGTCGATCCGTCTGCTGCGCGAGGAGCTCACGGTGCCCCTGATCGGGTTCGCGGGCGCGCCGTTCACGCTCGCGAGCTACCTGATCGAGGGCGGCCCCAGCCGCACCCACGAGCGCACGAAGGCGCTGATGCACGGCGATCACGTCACCTGGGACGCCCTGATGCGCGCGCTCGTGGCGATCGTCGTGCCGCACCTGCGCGCTCAGGTGGATGCCGGTGCGCAGGTGCTGCAGGTCTTCGACTCGTGGGTCGGCGCGCTCGATCGCGACGACTACCGCCGCCGCGTGCAACCGCATATGTCGAAGGTCTTCTCCGGGCTCGCCGATCTCGGTGTGCCGGTGATCCACTTCGGCGTCGGCACCGGCGAGCTGCTGGGGGAGATGGCGATCTCGGGCGGCCAGGTGCTCGGCATCGATTGGCGCGTGCCGCTCGACGAGGGTTGGGACCGGGTCGGCCACGACCGGGCCGTGCAGGGGAACCTGGACCCCGCGGTGCTCGGCGCGCCGTGGGAGGTCGTCGAGCGCAAGACGCTCGAGGTGCTGCGCCGCGCCGGCGGCCGCGACGGCCACATCTTCAACCTCGGGCACGGCGTGCTGCCCGACACCCCGCCCGACGCGCTCGCCCGCCTCGTCGACTTCGTTCACTCAGAGACCGAGAGGAAGCCCCAGTGACCGACGCACCATCGATCGGCGTGCTCGTGATGGCCTACGGCACGGCCGCCGGTCCCGACGACATCGAGCGCTACTACACCGACATCCGAGGTGGCCGCCCGCCCACGCCCGAGCACCTGCAGGAGCTGAAGGACCGCTACGAGGCGATCGGGAACGTGTTCCCGCTCGGGGAGACGACCGAGGCGCAGGCCGACGGCATCGTCGAGCGGCTGAACGCCGACGCCGACGGCAACACCTACCGCGCGTACCTCGGCATGAAGCACTCACCGCCGTTCATTTCCGAGGGCGTCGAGCGCATGCGCGACGATGGCATCGAGCGGGGCATCGGCATCGTGATGGCGCCGCACTGGTCGGGCATGTCGGTCGAGACCTACGTCGAGCGAGTGCAGCAGGCGGTCGAGGACCACGGGGAGACGCCTCGGTTCACGTTCGTGCGCAGCTACCACGACCACCCGGCGTTCATCGCGTTCCTCACGGAACGCGTGCGCGAGGGGCTCGAGGGTCTACCCGACGAGGTGCGCGACGGCGCCGCCGTGATCTTCAGCGCGCACTCGCTGCCGGTGCGCACGCTCGACGAGGGTTCGCAGCGGTGCAAGTACTGCGACTGCGACGACTCGTGCCGCTACCGCGACGGCCTGCAGGAGACCGCCGACCTCGTGGCGGAGCGCCTCGGGCTCGAGCACTACCTGATCGCGTGGCAGAGCGCCGGACGCACGGCCGACCCGTGGTGGGGGCCGCCGGTCGAGGACGTGATCCAGCAGCTCGCGATGCAGGGGCATCCCGCGGTGCTCGTCTGCAGCGCCGGCTTCGTGGCCGACCACCTCGAGGTGCTCTTCGACCTCGACATCGAGGCGAAGCAGATCGCCGAGGAAGCCGGCGTGGTGTTCGCCCGCACGCGCATGCCCAACGCCGATCCTGAGTACCTCGACGTGCTCGCACAGGTGGTGCGCGACCACATGGCGCAGGTGCCGGCGGGTTGACCGCAGCGGGCGTGCGGCGGGTAGTGATCGTCGGCGGCGGGGTCTCGGGTCTCACCGTCGCGCACCGCCTCGCGCAAACCGCCCCCGGGGTCGACGTCACGGTCCTGGAAGCCGGTGCGAGGCCCGGCGGCAAGCTCAGCAGCGTCGATGTCGGCGACCTGACGCTGCCGGCCGGCGCCGACTCGTTCCTCGCGCGCAAGCCGTGGGCGGTCGAGCTCTGCAGGGAGCTCGGCATCGAGCTGGAGACCCCGGGCGCGTCGGGCGCCTACCTGTGGACCGACACCGGGCTCGTGCCCCTGATCAAGGACGCGCCGTTCGGCATCCCCGGCGATGTGGGCGACCTGTTCCGCTGGCCCGGCTTGTCCGCGGCCGGGAAGCGCCGTGCCGCACAGGATCTCGTTCGGAAGGCGCGCAGGGGCGACGACGACGAATCGCTCGGTTCGCTGCTGCGGCGACGGTTCGGTGACGAGGCGACCGACCTGGCGGTTGGTCCGCTCCTCGCGGGCCTCTACGCCGGCGACGTCGACCGGCTGAGCGTGCGGGCGACGTTCCCCGACCTGGTGGCGTGGGAGCGCGCGCAGGGGAGCCTGTTCCGAGGCTCGCAGGCGACGTCGAAGCTCGCTCGCCGGTCGCAGCTCGGACCGATGTTCGCGCGGCCTCGCGGCGGCGTGCAGCAGCTGACCGACGAGCTCGCCACGCGTCTGGCCGACCGGGTTCGAACGGATGCCATGGTGACCTCGGTGGAGGCCGGGAAGGTCTCGCTCGACGGTGGCGAGACGATCGAGGCAGATGCCGTCGTGCTCGCGACGCCGGCGCACGAGGCATCGAGGCTGCTCACCGTCGCCGCGCCCGCCGTCGCCGCCGACCTCGCCGGCATCACCTACGCCTCGACCGGCGTCGTACTGATGATCTATCCCGAGGATACGCAGTCGGGCTTGCCCGACGGCACCGGGTTCGTCGTCCCACGTGGGAAGGCGCCGATGACCGCCGCGACGTGGCTCAGCAGCAAGTGGCCGAGCGAGGCGTTCGGCACTCGGGCGGTCGTGCGCTGCTACGTCGGCGCGGTCGGGGAAGAGGACATCCTCGACGCCGACGATGCCGACATCGTCGAGGCATGCGCCCGGCACCTGACGGCCGTCGTGCGGTTGCCCGATATGCCCGGGCGCGCCACGGTCGTGCGATGGCCCGCGTCGATGCCGCAGTACGAGGTGGGCCACCTCGAGCGCGTCGCCCGCATCCGCGACAGCCTGCCCCCCGGTATCGTCGTTGTGGGTCAGGCCTACGACGGCGTGGGGGTGCCCGACTGCGTGCGCGCCGCGAACGAGACCGCCGAGCGCCTGATCGCCGCGAACGAGCGCGCGCCGACCGACCACGAGGAGACGGTTCCATGACCGACCAGCCGACGACGATCTACACGTTGTACCCGGTGTTCAAGGCCACGCCCGACTTCCGCGTCGAGCTCGCAGGGCCCGACGATCTACGCGACGCCGTGCAGGAGGTCGAGAACCTCTACAAGGCATGGGACGGGCGGGTCACGATCCGCGGCACGTACTCGACGGTTGGCTTCCGCGCCGACGCCGACCTGATGCTGTGGCTCGTCGGCGAGTCGCCCAACGACCTGCAGCGGTTCCTCGTCGAGTTCCGGCGTACGCGCGCCGGCCGTCTGATGGACCTGTCGTGGACGTTCATGGGGGTCGTGAAGCCCGCCGAGTTCACGCCCGATCACCAGCCGGCGTTCGTCAAGGGGGTGCCGCCGGAGGCGTTCCTCTGCGTGTACCCGTTCGTGCGCACCCCTGAGTGGTACCTGTTGCCGCGCGAGGAGCGCGGCGAGCTGCTGCGCGAGCACGGCATCGTCGGTCGCGAGTACCCGCAGGTGCTCGCGAACACCACGAGCGGGTTCGGGCTCGGCGACTGGGAGTGGATCCTCGCGTTCGAGGCCGAGCAGGCCGACACGCTCGTCGACGTGATCAGGGAGCTGCGCAACACGAAGGCCAGGCTCTACACGAAGGTCGAGATCCCGTTCGTCACGGGCATCCGCAAGCCGGTCGCCGAAGCCTTCGACGACCTGGTCTGATCCTCACGAGCCTTCGGTCGTAGTCCAGACTGGACTACTGGTCCTGCTTCCATGCGTGGAGCACGTCGTCGGCGTGGTCGGGCACGTACGTGTACATCTCGCGAGGCGGCCGCACGTAGCCCTCGTCCCGCTGGCGTGGCGGCATCACGATCTCGGGGACCGGCCTCGGCTCGTACGGGACCATCGAGAGCAGGTGCGAGATGCAGTTCAGCCGCGCCTTCTTCTTGTTGTCGGCGTCGACCACGTGCCAGGGCGCCTCGGGGATGTCGGTGTGCACGAACATCTCGTCCTTGGCGCGTGAGTAGTCGACCCACTTCGTGCGCGAGTACAGGTCGGTCTCGCTGAGCTTCCAGCGGCGCAGCGGGTCGTCGATGCGCTTGGCGAACCGGCGTTCCTGCTCCTCGTCGCTCACGGAGAACCAGTACTTGATCAGCACGATGCCGTCCTCGACGAGCAGCCGCTCGAAGATCGGGGTCTGCCGCAGGAAGCGGTAGTACTCGGCCTGCGTGCAGAACCCGAGCACGCGTTCGACGCCGGCACGGTTGTACCAGCTGCGGTCGAAGAGCACGATGTCGCCCGCCGCCGGCAGCTCCTCGATGTACCGCTGGAAGTACCACTGCGAGCGTTCCCGGTCCGAGGGTTTGGGCAACGCGACATGCCGGGTGATGCGCGGGTTCGTGTGTTCGGTGATGCGCTTGATGGCGCCGCCCTTGCCGGCCGCGTCGCGCCCCTCGAAGATCGCCACGACCCGGGCCTTCGTGTCGGAGACCCACTGCTCCATCTTCACGAGCTCCTCCTGCAGCCGGAAGAGCTCGCGCTCGTAGACCTTGTTCGGGTATTTCGCCCTGCCGGACCCCTCGCGTTCCATCGCTTCGGACATCGTTCTCGCACCCCTTCGCGCCTCTCGTTCCGACACCGTACGACTCAGCTCGGCAAGGAACGAACCGTCGACCCGTGAAGACGTCTCCGGCCGAGGGTAGCCTTGGTGACGATGCCGACCGATGCCGATGCCGACGTCCTTGGCGACAAGAGGGCCTTGAGGGCGATCCCGATCCACGAGAGGCCGAAACCGCGCATGCGGGGCCGGCTGCACCAGGGCGCCTTCGTCGCGTCGATCCCGGCGGGCCTGCTGCTCGTGCTGCTCGCTCCCGATGCCCGCGCGCGCGTGGCGACCCTGATCTACGCGCTCACGCTGACCGGCCTATTCGCGGCGAGCGCGGCGTACCACTTGGGGGATTGGACCGAGGCCGCCTACGCCCGGATGCGCCGTCTCGACCATTCGATGATCTTCGTGCTGATCGCCGGCACCTACACCCCGTACTGCCTGCTGGTGCTGCAGGGCACGCTGGCGACGGTCGTGCTGATCGCGGTGTGGGTTGGAGCGGCGATCGGCGTCGCCACGAAGCTGTACCGCGTCGATCTGCACGTGCTCTCGGGCTTCATGTACATCGGGCTGGGGTGGCTCGTCGCCGTGAGCCTGCCGGCGCTGCTGCGCGGGCTGGACACCGCCGAGACGGTGCTGTTGATCGCCGGCGGGATGCTCTACTCGTTCGGAGCGCTGGTGCTGGCGACGAACAAGCCGAACCCATGGCCTCGCACGTTCGGCTACCACGAGGTCTGGCACACGGCGACGATCGCGGCCGCGGCGTGCCAGTACCTGTCGATCCTGCTGGTGGTGCTCGGCCTCCGCGGTTAAGCGTCGGGCTCGAGCAGGGGTGTCAGCGCCTCGATCGGCCGATGCCCGTTCAAGTCGAACGGGCGGCCTTCCAGGGCTTCCTCAGGTCGCAGGATCAACAACGTCTGCAGGCCGACCGTGGCGGCCCCGTCGCAGTACCGCACCTGGTCGTCGACGAAGACCGAGCGCGCTGGGTCGGGGTCGCCCACTCGAGCGAGAGCCTCCCGGTAGATCGCGGGGTCGGGCTTCATCGCGCCGACCTCGAACGACAGGATCACGGCGTCGAACTCGGCCTCGAGCCCGAGCCGGTCGACGATCGGACGCGTGTTGTGCGAGCAATTGCTCACGAGCGCGGTGGGCACGCCCCGGGCGCGCAACGCTCGCACGACCCCGAGGGAATCGTCGTACAGGCGAACCGAGGCGCCCATCTCATCTTCCATCGCGAGGAGCTCGGCGATCAGCTCGGGGGTGAGCGCGACGTCGGCGGCCTGCAGCACCGCGGCGAGCTCGGCCTCGGTGTCGGGGTAGGCACCGACGCTCCGAGCGGGGCGGGTGCGGCTGAATGCCTGTCCCATCGCCTCGAGGGTGATGCCGAGGCGGTCGGCGAGGCGACCCTGCCACGAGTGCCAGTCGCTCCAGACGAGCGTGTCGTAGAGGTCGAGCAGCACGGCTTCGTACGTCATCGTTCCAGCCTAGCGAGGCTTTCCGCTACTCCGACCAGAGACCGGCGAGGTACGTGTCGACGTCGACCGTCGCGGCGCCGATGTCGACCACGGCGTCGTCGCGGGGGGCGACCTGCGGGCCGAGCTCGGTGAACGTCGACCGGACGCTCGTCGGCTCCAAGAAGCGTGAGAGCTGCGAGTAGGAATGCGGGTCGCCCTTGGGGCGGCGGTAGTAGCGCATCGGGCGGTACACGTGCAGGGCGTCGCGCGCCCGAGTGAGTGCGACGTAGAGCAGGCGGCGCTCCTCCTCGATCTCGTCGTCGTCACCGGTCGCCATGTCGCTCGGGATCATGCCGTCGGCGGCATGGATCACGTGCACGACGTCCCATTCGAGGCCCTTGGCCGAGTGGATCGTCGAGAGCACGAGCCAGTCCTCGTCGAGCAGCGGCGGTCCGGCGAGGTCACCGGTGCTCGACGGGGGATCGAGCGTGAGCTCCGCGAGGAACCGCTGCCGGGCCTCGTAGCCGGCGGCGAGCGCCGCGAGCTGATCGAGATCGCGCAGCCGGGCCGCCGCGGCGTCGTAACGGCGCGCGAACACGGGCGCGAGGAACCCTCGTAATCGCTCGATCTGGGCGGCCGGCGCGAGCACCGTCTCGTCGGCGCATCCGCGCAGGGCCGAGCGCAGTTCCTGCACACCGTCGAGCGCCGCCTTCGGCACGTCGACCGGCTCGTCGAGGAAGCGGGCGAGCGGCGATGCGGCCTCGTCGTCGGTGGCCCGAACGCCGATCGCCTGCATCAGTCCCCTCGCTGTCGCCGGGCCCATCCCTTCGGGGAGCTGCAGCACCCGGAACCACGCCACCTCGTCGTGTGGGTTCTCGAGCACCCGCAGGATCGCGAGCGTGTCCTTCACGTGGGCGGCTTCCATGAACTTCAGGCCGCCGTACTTCACGAACGGGATGTTCCTTCGGGTGAGCTCGACCTCGAGATGATCGCTGTGGTGGGCGGCGCGGAACAGCACCGCCTGCTCCTTGAGCGGCACCCCTTGTTCGCGGTGGGCCAGGACCGTCTCGCAGACGGCGTCGCACTGCTCGGCCTCGTCGAGGCAGGTGCGCAGCGTGGGCATATGGTCGCTCTTCCGAGTCGACCACAGCGTCTTCTCGTGGCGCTGGGGGCTGAGCTCGATCACCGCGTTCGACGCGTCGAGGATCGTCGGGGTCGACCGGAAGTTCTGCTCGAGTCGCACGATCGTGGCCCCCGGGAACCGCGAGGGAAACTCGAGGATGTTGCGCACGGTCGCCGCGCGGAACCCGTAGATCGCCTGCGCGTCGTCGCCGACGACGGTCAGGTTGCGCGGGGTATCGTCGGGGCGGAGCCCCTCGAGGATGTCGGCCTGCAGCGCGTTCGTGTCCTGGTACTCGTCGACGAGCACGTGGTCGAACATCTCCGACAGCGGGCCCCGAGTGGCGTCGCTCGTGACGAGCGCTTTCCAGAACAGCAGCAGGTCGTCGTAGTCGAGCGTGTGCTGCGCGCGCTTGCGCTCGGTGTACGCGGCGAAGATCTCCCTGATGCCGTCACCCTCGTCGAGGCACCACGGATAGAGGCGCTTCAGCACGTCACCGAGGCGCTCGCCGGCGTTCACGGTTCGCGAGTAGATGCCGGCGAGCGTCTCCTTGCGAGGGAAGCGGCGCTCGCGGCCGCTGAAGCCGAGGTCGTCGCGGAGCAGGTTCATCACGTCCGCGGCGTCGGCCTGGTCGAGCACCGTGAACGACGGGTCGAGGCCGAGCGCTCGTCCGTGCAGACGCAGCAGGCGGTTGCCGATCGCGTGGAACGTGCCGCTCCAGATGCGCGAGGCGTCGACGCCGGGAACGTCCTGCTCGCCGGCGATGCGCTCGGCGCGCGACGTCATCTCACGCGCCGAGCGTCGGCTGAACGTGAGCAGCAGCAGGCGCTCGGGTCGCACGCCCTGCGCGAGCAGCCAGGCGACGCGCGATGCCAGTGTGGTGGTCTTCCCGGTGCCTGCGCCGGCCACGATCAGCAGCGGCCCCTCCCCGTGGGCCGCCGCCGATCGCTGAGCCTCGTTCAGCGCATCCCCGAACATGTGTTCGAGGATTCTACACCCCTTGGCCTCGAACATCGGGAAGCGGTCGAGGACGACCGGTCCTCGGCGCGTGCACCATCGATGTGACACGACCGCGGAACGCGACGACCATGGCGTGATCATGGCGGGCGAGGGCGACGAGCCTCACATCGAGATCCGGGAGCACGGCCCGTACGTGGTGCGGGGTGACGTGCCGCTCGGGCGAACCGCCCAGGTCGAGACCGAGTTCGGAGAACCCGTGGGGTGGGTCCCCGACGAGCCCCTCGACGACGCCGATGAGACGTACGAGCTCTGCCGCTGCGGTCGATCCAACGACAAGCCGTTCTGCGACGGGAGCCACGAGACCGTCGACTTCGACGGCACCGAGACCTTCGATCGGTCGACGATCGCTGAGCGCCGCTACGAGTTTCCAGCCGGTGAGGGAACGGTCGGCTTCGACCTCGCGACCTGCGAGCATGCGGGCTACTGCGGCGATCGGTTCACGAACTGGCGTCGGTTGGCTCGGCAGGCCGACGACCCCGCCGTCCGGGAGCGCCTGATGCAGATGGTGCGTCTCTGTCCGTCGGGCGCGCTGGAGATGCGGCCGGAGGCCGACGGTGAGCAACTCGAACCGGCCCTGCCCGTGAGCATCGGGGTCGTGCGCGACGGGCCGTACTGGGTCCGGGGCGGCATCCGGGTGACGAGCGCCGACGGCGAGACCTACGAGGTGCGCAACCGGGTGACGCTCTGCCGGTGCGGCCATTCCGAGACCAAGCCGTTCTGCGACGGCTCCCACGTGCACGCGGGGTTCCGGGACGGATGAGCGGGCGACCACCTCCCACCGCGCGCATCGTGCACGGCGGCCCGTTGATCGTCGAGGGCGTGGTGCCTCTCACGCGGCTCGAGCGGGGCGACGGCGCCTGGGTCTTGTCCTCGGCTCTCGACACCGTCGACACGTACGCCCTCTGCCGGTGCGGCGACTCCACGGTCCTGCCGTTCTGCGACAGCGAGGAGCCCTACGGGTGCTTCGACGAGGAAGCTTCGACCGCCGCGTTGCCGAAGCCGTTCGCCTGGGATCTGCCGGACGGGTCACGGCCGGCGGTCGCCCTCAAGCCCGACGGCCCGCTCCGCGTGGCGGGCGGCGTGCCGGTTCGCGATGCCACCTCGGGTGAGCTGATCGACCGGGGCGAGCGCGTCTCGCTCTGCCGGTGCGGAGCGTCGCGATGTCAGCCTCTGTGCGATGGCTCGCACAAGGTGGTCGGGTTCCGCGAGCCGCGTTGATCGCGCTCAGACGTCGGTGGCCACGAGACCCAGTCGCTCGAGCACTCCCGTCGGGAGCACGTGGCAGTAAGGCTCGTGCCCGGTCTGCTCGTAGTAGCGCTGGTGGTACGCCTCGGCCGCGTAGAACGGACCGGCGTCGACGATCTCGGTCGCGATCGGCCGATCGAGGGACGCCTGTGCCCGCTCGCGCGACGCCTCGGCCGCCGCTCGCTGCTCCGGCGAGTGCGTGAGGATCACGCTGCGGTACTGGGAGCCCACGTCGGGGCCCTGCCGGTTCACCTGGGTCGGGTCGTGCATCGCCCAGAAGACCTCGAGCAGCTGCTCGTAACTGACGACCGCCGGGTCGAACTCGACCTGGACCACCTCTGCGTGGCCGGTCGTGCCGGTGCACACGAGCCGGTAGTCGGGATCGTCCACGAACCCGCCCGCGTAGCCCGACACCGCCTCGACCACTCCGGGCACCTGTCGGTACACCCACTCGACACCCCAGAAGCAACCGGCTCCGAACGTCGCGATCTCATGCATCGTGAGGACCTCCTCGGACTCGCGGGGATGCATATGACCATGGTCTCAGCCTGGCGGCGTTCCGTTACGCGCGACCGCGATCCCACAGGGTGACGTTGAGCACGGCTCCCGCCACGACGGCCCTGCCCGAGAAGTAGAGCCACGCCAGGGCAGCGACCGCGACGCCAAGCGATCCGTAGGCCGACGATGCTCGGTCGAAGCGACCTGGCAGGTAGATCAGGCTGACGATGTGCATCAGCTCGACCACCGCGCCCACCAGCAGCGCTCCGGGCACGAGCGCTCGCACGGGCACACCGTCGGGACGAGGGAGCATCGACGACACCACGGTCCACAGTCCGGCGAGCACCAAGACGCTCGCGAGCATGCCGATCAACCCGAATCCGACCGAGCGCTCACGGAGCCAGCCCACCGTCGGGAGCACGACCGTGAGGCCGGCCATCAGGCCGCCCACCGCGAGCACGGCCCTCGCCGTCCAGGTGATCGGCGGCACCGGGCGGATGTCCCACGCGATCGCCTGGACGGCGCGCAGCGCCACGGCGACGGCCCGTGACGCCCAGACGAGCGCGATCAGACCGATGATCAGCGCCAGCCATCGTCCGCGGCCCGATGCTTCCAGGGCCTGGCTCACCGAGCCCGTGATGAAGGCGGTCACCCCGAGGTCACGGGCGAGCTCCTCGGCCTCGGCCGGGTCCGATGCTGAGTAGAACCCGAACCCCGCTACGAGGACCACGGCGAGCGGCACGATCCAGAGGAACACGCGGAACGCCACGGCGCTCGCGAGCAGCCCTCCGACCACGAGCCGGTCGCGGCTGACCACCTGGAAGCCCGCGTCGATCAGCGGGTGGTCGACCCGGGCGGCCTCCAGCCTCGCCGAGCCCTCGTGCACCGACCGCCGCAGGCGATCGAGCTTGCGTTGCACCGGGTCCGACGAGGGCTCCAGCGTCGGTCGCTCGCTCACGGCGTCGCGACGTCGGCCGCCCCGGTGACCCGCTCGTGCAGGTAGGTCAGCGCGAACCACGCGGCGGCGGCGAGCGCCAACACGACCAGCAGCGACAACCAGCCGAGGTTCGCGAAGAAGAGGATCACGCCGCCGAGCACCACCACGGCCACCCGGAGCACCGGCGCGTGCTCTCCGACCCAGCGGATCCACCCAGCGTCGCGCGGCACCAGCGTGCCGTCGGAGGCGCGCTCCAACGTCCTCGTCAGCCAGGGTGGGCGTCCGGCGAGGTAGGCGCCGATACCGATCACGATCGCCGCCACGAGCATCAGGGTCGTGAAGTTGCGTAGATCCTGGAACACGTCGTTCGTCACGGCGCCCACCGCCGCCTGGTTCGTCTCGCCGGTCACCCGACCCACGATCGCGTCGTCGAGCCTCAGAGCGAGGCGCCGGACCACGATCAGTCCGATCGCCGCGCCGAACCCGAGCCACAGCGCGGTCCGCAGGCGGCGGGTTGACAATACGAAGGCGACGATGGCCAGGAGGATCGTGAGCGCCACGAGCACGTAGATCACTCGGTCCATCGTGGCGACCGCAGCTTGCGCGGCCGGCAACGCATCGGACTCGAACACCTTGATCTGGCCGAAATCCGTAGGCAGATCGACGCCGAACTGCTGCTCCAAGAGACCCACCGCCTGGTCCACGTTCTGCTCGGTGATCGTCGGGATGTCGATCGTCCGATTGAAGATCTCCGACAGCTGGCCCTCGAGCGAAGCCAACGCGTCGTTGACGAAGGGCAGCAGGTTGATGTAAACGGCGTCGCCTTCGATCGTGGCGTTCGTGCTCTCGCCCCTGAGCAGAGCGATCGCCTGGGAGTGCGCCCTCGTGAGCGCTGTGTTCCAGAGGTTCTGGAACGCGTCGCTGGCGATCGCTTGTTCGGTGCGCTTCAGCAGCACGTTGCGGATCCCTTCGGTGATCGGTGCCGCCAGCAGCGCCGGTGACACGGGGAGTTCACCCTGATCCAACCCCGACAACGCGGTGGAGACGCGGTCCTCGACCTGGAGACCCTCCATGACGCGATCGGTCAGACGGATGCTCAGTGCTTCCTGCACGGCGGGGTCGTCGATCACAGGACCGACCGTGGCGACGAACCGGTCGGTGTCGAGCGCCACGGCGCGCGCCCAGGCGCCGACCACCGTCACGACGAGCGACAGCACCGTGAGGAACACGAACAACCCGGAGAGTCGGCGCCGCAGCTTCAGGCGTCCGGGCTCGCCTCGCAGGGGAGTCCCACACGTGGGGCAGAAGTTGATGTCGGGGTCGGTCTCCGCGCGTCCGCATCGCGGACACTCGACGCGCGCGTTCTGTTCGCTCACGATCGTTCCTTCCGTCAGGCGGTTCGGAACCCTTGGGCCCAGCCATTATGGCCGCCCACCCCAGCCGACGGGTTCACCCCGATGGCACGAACTCTGCGGGACCGGCTATCCGCGTCTGCGAGGGCCGGTGTAGGCTGCGTCCACCCGTTTGAACGGAGATTCAATATGTCGCAGCAGCAGGGGAATCGGTACGACGCGATCGTGATCGGCGGTGGCCACAACGGCCTCGTCGCCGCCGCGCTTCTGGCCAAACGTGGCGCTCGGACGCTCGTGCTCGAGAAGCGCCACAAGACCGGTGGCGCGGCCGACACGAGCGAGCCGTGGCCCGACGAGTACCCCGGCGTCAAGGTCAACACGCTCAGCTACACGATGAGCCTGATGCCGCCGTCGCTCCGGCGTGAGCTGCAGCTGGAGCGGTTCGGCTTCAAGCTCCTTCCCCTCGGCCAGGGGTACATGCCGATGCGTGGCGGCGGTTCGATCATCCAGGCCGACGACGATCAGAAGACCCGCGAGTCGATCGCGAAGGTCTCCAAGCGCGACGCCGACGCCTACTTCGAGTTCTACGGATGGATCTCGCGCATCTCCGACATCCTCGGGCCGATGCTGATGGAGACGCCGCCGCACGTCGGTTCGAAGAAGCCTTCCGACCTGTGGGACCTCGGCAAGCTCGCGTGGAAGCTCCGCTCCCACGCCGACGAGGCCACCGTGGCCGACATCACGCGGCTGTTCACGATGAGCGCCACCGAGCTGCTCGAGCGATGGTTCGAGTCCCCGCAGATGAAGGGATTCATGGCGGTCAACGGCATCATCGGCACGTGGGCCGGTCCCGACGAGCCCGGCACCGCGTACGTGCTGATGCACCATTCCGTCGGCGACATCGGCGACGGACAGGTGGCGAGCTGGGGCTTCATGGAAGGCGGCATGGGGGCCGTCTCGAAGGCGTGCGAGGATTCGGCGAAGTTCTTCGGGGCGGAGGTCCGTGTCAACGCGCCGGTCCAGACGATCACCACGTCGAACGGCCGCGTCACCGGTGTGGTGCTCGACGGCGGCGAGGAGGTCCGTGCCCCGCTCGTCGTCACCGCCGTGCACCCGAAGATCACCTTCCTGCAACAGCTCGATCGCAGCGAGCTGCCGAGCTCGTTCGTGCACGACATCGAGCACTGGAAGACGCGGAGCGGCACCGTGAAGGTGAATCTCGCGATCGACCGGCTGCCGACCTTTACGGCCGACCCTGACTTCGACCCCGAGATCCATGGCGGAGCGATCGAGCTGCTCGACGACGTGGAGCAGCTCGAGCAGGCGTATCAGCAGGCCCGGTTCGGTGAGGCGGCGACGCGTCCGTTCAGCGACACAGAGATACCGACGGTCGTCGACACGACGCTCGCGCCCGAGGGCATCCACACGGTCTCGATGTTCACGCAGTGGTGCCCGGCGGACTGGGCTGACGACGAGGACGACCACACCGAGGAACTCGAAGCCTACGCCGACCGCCTGATCGACCACATGGACGAGGTCGCGCCGGGCTTCCGTGACAGCGTGCTCGCACGCCAGATCCTCGGTCCGAAGCAGATGCAGGAAGGCTGGGACCTGATCGGCGGGAACATCTTCCACGGCGAGCTCACGGTCGATCAGCTCTTCCACATGCGCCCGGCGGTCGGCTACGCCGACTACCGCACCCCGCTCGCCGGCCTCTACCAGGCGTCGAGCGCGACCCATGCAGGCGGTGGGGTGACCGGCCTCCCGGGCCACCACTGCGTGCGCGAGATCCTGCGCGACAAGAAGCGGAAGATGCCGAGCTAGGGTTGCCCTGCCGGTCTGAGAACCGGCGAGGGAGGGCAGGCGTGACCGGATCGGATCGTCCGTCGATGTCCGGAGCCGGGCCGAGCCACACGTCCTGGCTGCCGGGGCTCGATTCGCTCCGCGGCTACCAGGCCGCGTGGCTCCGCTCCGACCTGGTCGCGGGGGTGGTGCTCGCGGCGTTCCTGGTGCCGGTGGGCATGGGATATGCGGAAGCGGCTGGGCTGCCGGCGATCACGGGTCTGTACGCGACCATCGTGCCGCTCGTGGCCTACGCGATCTTCGGACCATCTCGTGTGCTCGTTCTCGGCCCCGATTCCTCCCTCGCGCCGGTGATCGCGGCGGTCGTCGTCGGCGTGTCGGCCGGCGCCTCCATCACGTCGATCGAGGTCGCCGGCGCGCTGGCGGTGATCACCGGGCTGGTGATCGCGGCCACCGGGCTCTTCCGGCTCGGTTTCGTGACGGAGCTGCTGTCGCGTCCGACCCGCCTCGGCTACCTGACCGGCATCGCCCTCACGATCGTCGTGGGCCAGATCCCGAAGATGTTGGGGTTCACGGTC
>CAVSLG010000014.1:0-91681 GCA_963728665.1 uncultured Actinomycetes bacterium
TCCACCCCGACCTCGCGGCCGACGAGCCGAGATCTCGGCGGACGGGCTGACCTGGACGTTCACGATCAAGCCGGGCATCAACTACGCCCCGCCGTTCGACGACGTCGCGATCACGGCCAACGACTTCATCACGGCGCTGAAGCGCACGGCGAACCCGAAGGCGAACGTCGGCGGCTACTCGTTCTACTACTCGGTGATCGAGGGCTTCGACGACTACGCCAACGGCGACGCCGAGGAGATCTCCGGGCTGACCGCGGTCGACGACTCGACCCTCGAGGTCACGCTGACCGAGCCCACCGGCGACCTCGGCTACCGGTTCGCGATGGCCGACCACCGCCCCGATCCCGCCGAACGGCGACGCCGAGCTCGGCGCCGCCGAGGGCCACGACAAGGACTACGGCCGGTTCCTCGTGGCGTCGGGTCCGTACATGTTCCAGGGCTCCGAGGCGCATGGACTTCTCGCTCGCCGTCAAGGATCAGGACGCCGGTCGCGGGCTACGTGCCCGGTCGTTCGATCGAGCTGGTCCGCAACCCGTCGTACGACCCCGACACCGACGGGCTGCGTCCGGCGTACCCCGACGAGATCGTGGTCGACGATCGGCGGCGACAACGACGACCTCTACAACCAGGTCGACGCCGGCGAGATCGACTTCGTGGTCGACGGCGCCGTGCCGCCGGACAAGATCAAGGAGTACCAGACCACGCCGGACCTGCAGGACCGGATGAACGTCTACCCGTCCGACGCGCGTGCGGTACGTCTCGTTCAACCTCGCGATGCCGCCGTTCGACGACGTCCACGTGCGCAAGGCGATCAACTGGGCTTCGACAAGGAGGGGTTCCGCCAGCAGCGCGGTGGCCCGACGACGGGCGAGCTCGCCGGGCACATCTTCGTGAACTCGCTCGCAGAACAACCTCCTGGCCGACTACGACCCGTACGCGACGCCGAACGGGTCCGGCGACATCGGCCAAGGCCCAGGAGGAGATGGCGCAGTCGAAGTACGACAGCGACGGCGACGGGGTCTGCGACGACCCGTCGTGCGAGGACATCCTCACGATCACCGACCGCGAGGATCCCTACCCGAAGCAGGCGGCGCTGATGCAGCAGTTCCTCGAGCCGCTCGGCATCACGCTCGACGTGAAGCAGCTCGAGCGTGGCGTCATGTACACCAAGTGCAACGACATGAACTCGCAGACGGCGTTCTGCGCGGGACCGGCGTGGGGCAAGGACTACGCCGACGGCTACACGTTCGGCGGCCCGCTGTTCGACTCCGAGCGGTCTGTGGGAGAGCTGCTGCAACTACCAGGGCATCGGCGCCACGCGCGGACCAGCTCACGGAGTGGGGCTACGACGTCACCGAGGTGCCGAGCGTCGACGACAAGGTCGCCGAATGCTCGGCGGCAACCGGTGACGAGCGCGGTTCCAATGCTGGGCCGACCTCGACACGCAGCTGATGGAAGAGGTCGTGCCATGGGTGCCGTACCTGTTCGACAACTCCGTCGACATCATCTCGCCGAACGTGACGAACTACTCGTTCGACCAGTTCGCGGGGCTCGCCGACTTCGGCCAGATGGCCGTGGTCGGAGCGGGCAGCCTGACGCACCGGTAGCGACGACGACGGGCGAGGGGGCCGCCGAGCGCGGCCCCCTCCTCGCCGGAACGGGAAGGAGGAGCGGCGATGGGCAGGTACCTGATCAGGCGAACGCTGTTCCTGGTGCTGGTGCTCTTCATCGTCTCGCTGCTCACGTTCCTGATCTTCGTGAAGCTGCCGGCCGGAGACCCGGCGCGCCGAGCGGTCGGGAGGTCCACGACCCCCGAGCAGATCGCGAGCGGCGCGCGAGGCGTTCGGCCTGGACAAGCCGCATCTACGTGCAGTACGCGCGGTTCGCCAAGGGCCTCGTGCCGTGGCCGGGCCTGTTCCTGACCGAGGACGTCTACTACTCCTACGGCAACTTCGTGGCCGTCAAGGAGGAGATCTACCGACGCCTGCCGGTCACGATCACGCTCGCGGTCGGGGCTGCCGTGATCTGGCTCGCCATGGGCGTGCCCGATCGGCATCATCTCGGCCGTCCGCAAGGGCTCGGTGTGGGATCGGGCCGGCATGGTGTTCGCGCTGATCGGCGTCTCGATGCCGGTGTTCTGGCTCGGCCAGCTGCTGCTCTACTTCTTCTGGTTCAAGCTCGGCTGGGCCCCATCGTCGGGGCTCGAGATCGGCGACACGATCTGGCAGTCGATCGCGCAAGGGCAAGTTCATCCTGCCGTGGATCACCCTCGCGTTCACCTCGGCCGCGTTCTACGCCCGCATGGTGCGCGGCAACCTGATCGAGACGATGAGCGAGGACTACATCCGCACGGCTCGCGCCAAGGGC
Organism: uncultured Actinomycetes bacterium; assembly: GCA_963728665.1. Lineage (GTDB taxonomy): Bacteria > Actinomycetota > UBA4738 > UBA4738 > HRBIN12 > JAOUEA01. The sequence continues at coordinate 2,368 of CAVSLG010000014.1, forward strand.
CTCGCCGAGAAGCGGGTGATCTACAAGCACGGCCTGCGCGGGGCGCTGACCCCGGTGGTCACGATGCTGGGCCTCGACATCGGCCTGCTGCTCGGAGGCGCGTTCATCACGGAGACGCTCTTCGGTCTTCCCGGCATCGGTCAGCTCGCGGTGACCTCGATCGGCACGAACGACTTCCCGATGGTCATGGGCGTCACGGTGCTCGGCGCCTTGTTCATCGCGGTGGCGAACCTCGTGGTCGACGTCGTGTACGCCTTCCTCGATCCGAGAGTGAGGTACACGTAGGTGCCCGATCCCCTGTTGGAGGTCAAGGACCTCAAGGTGCACTTCAACACCGACGACGGCGTGGTGAGGGCCGTCGACGGTGTGTCGTACTCGATCGAACCTGGTGAGACCCTCGGCATCGTCGGGGAGTCGGGATCCGGCAAGAGCGTGAGCTCGCTCACGGTCATGGGTCTGATCACCCCGCAGCAAGCCACCATCTCCGGCGAGGTGATCTTCCAGGGCCAGGATCTGTTGAAGCTGCCGGCCGACGAGATGCGCACGATCCGTGGCGACAAGATCTCGATGATCTTCCAGGACCCGATGACGTCGCTCCATCCCTTCTATCGGGTGGGCGATCAGATCGCCGAGGCGATCCTCCAGCACCAGAAGGTCTCGAAGAAGGAAGCGTTCGCCCAGGCGGTCGACATGCTCAGCAAGGTCAACATCCCCAAACCCGAGGAGCGCGCGAAGCAGTTCCCGCACGAGTTCTCGGGCGGCATGCGCCAGCGCGCCATGATCGCGATGGCGCTGGCCCTCAATCCGGACCTGCTGATCGCCGACGAGCCGACCACCGCGCTCGACGTCACCGTGCAAGCCCAGATCCTCGACCTGATCGACCGGCTGAAGGATGAGTTCAACGCCGCCGTCATCATCATCACCCACGACCTCGGTGTCGTGGCGGAGCATTGCGACGACATCCAGGTGATGTACGGGGGCAAGGCGGTGGAGTACGGGAACACCGACGATATCTACTACCGACCGCTGCACCCCTACACGTGGGGCCTGCTCGGCTCGATCCCGAAGCTGGGTGAAGAGACCGACCGGCTCAACCCGATCCGCGGGCTCCCGCCGTCGCTGATCAACGTTCCGCCGGGCTGCTCGTTCCACCCGCGGTGTCCGTACCGCTTCGAGCCGTGCGACAAGGACGTGCCGGCGCTCGTGCCGGTCGACGGCCATCACGCCTCCGCGTGCCACCTCCCGCTCGCCGAGAAGGAGCGCATCATGCGCGAGGAAGTGCTGGCGAGCCGATGAGCGTGCAGGTGAACGAGGGCATCGCCCCGGCTCCCTCGAACCGGGGCGAGCCGCTGATCAAGGTGACCGGGCTCAAGAAGTACTTCCCGATCACCCAGGGCATCCTGTTCCAGCACCACGTCGGCGACGTGCACGCGGTCGACGGCGTCGATCTCGAGGTCTATCCGGGCGAAACGGTCGGGCTCGTCGGCGAGACAGGTTGCGGCAAGTCCACCCTCGCTCGTGTCGTGACCCGCCTGTTCGAGCCCACCGCAGGCACGGTCGAGTTCGAGGGTCAGGACATCACGACGCTCAAGGGCCAGGAGCTCCGCCAGATCCGTCGCGACATGCAGATGATCTTCCAGGATCCATACGCCTCGCTGAATCCCCGCAAGACCGTCGGCTCGATCATCGGCGCGCCCTACCGCCTCCACAAGACGGTCGCGGGAGACAAGGTCAAGGGCGAGGTGCAGCAGCTGATGGAGCTCGTGGGCCTGAACCCTGAGCACTACAACCGGTACCCGCACGAGTTCTCGGGCGGACAACGTCAGCGCATCGGGGTCGCACGCGCTCTCGCATTGCGACCCAAACTGATCGTCGCTGACGAGCCGGTGTCCGCCCTCGACGTCTCCGTGCAGGCGCAGATCCTCAACCTGCTCGACGACCTGCAGAACGAGTTCAACCTGACCTACCTGTTCATCGCCCACGACCTCTCGGTGGTCAAGCATGTCTCCGACCGGGTCGCGGTGATGTACCTGGGCAAGATCGTCGAGATGGCCGACGGCGATACGCTGTACAAGACACCCAAGCATCCGTACACGGGCGCACTGCTCTCGGCGGTGCCGATCGCCGACCCGGCGCTGGCTCGACTGAAGAAACGCATCATCCTCGAAGGCGACGTACCCTCGCCGATCGACCCCCCGGCGGGATGCCGGTTCCACCCGCGCTGCCCACGAACGAGAGAGATCGCCCGATCCGAAGGCATCCCCGACGGCGTGGAGCCGCGCTGCAACACAGAGGAACCGCAGTTGGAGCCGTTCGGAGAACGGCAGTTCGCCGCGTGTCACTTCCCGCTCGAGGAAACTATCATCCCTGCCTCCGGCGACTGACCGGAACCGAGCGACAGCGGAGTCCCCATGCTGACCACCATCGTGATCGTGATCGACGTGATCGCAGCCCTGTTCCTGATCCTGACGATCCTCCTGCACTCCGGGCGGGGGAGCGGACTCTCCGACATGTTCGGCGGCACATCGTCGCTGTCGGGTGGCACGGCCATGGAGCGCACGCTCGATCGCCTCACGGTGATCACGGCCCTGATCTTCGGCCTCTGCACGTTCTACCTCGCCTGGCAGTGGAACCCGTAGGCAGCCGCGCCCGAGCCGGTTGGTAGGATTCCGGGCTCGTCCACGTCGGAGTGGCGGAACTTGGTAGACGCGCTAGGTTGAGGGCCTAGTGCCCCTTGCGGGGCGTGGGGGTTCAAATCCCCCCTCCGACACCACATCTCTGCTGGTCACCGCCCTAGCGGCAGCACCGCAGACCCGTCCTGACCTCATCTCTTCGTCGAGACTTGGCAACGCCTGGTAACGGTGACCTCGAAACAGCCGCCCTGGTAATCCCGCATGGGCTACTCACCCAGGATGAGCCGTGCGACCTTGGTGGCCGCCTCCTCGTCCATTGAGGGCAATACGTGGGGGTAGGTGTCGAGGGTGATCCTGACCCCTGAGTTGCCCGAGTCGCTCGCTCACAACCTTGGACGGGACGGCCGCCGCGAGTGCTGCAGTCGCATAGCTGTGCCTCAGGTCATGAAGTCGGATGGGGGGGAGGCCGGACCGTTCGGAGAGCCTGATGAACCGCTTGTACACCCAGCCGGGAGGTATGAGGTTTCCATCTTCCCGGGTGAACACGAGTCCGCTGCTTCGATACGCCGGTCCCCAGGAGAGACGCTCCTCTGCCTGACGAGCACGATGCGTTCGAAGGGCAGCAACCGTGGTGGCGTCCAGCGCGAGCGATCGAGCCCCCGCGTTCGTCTTCGTCTGCCCGAACGTCGGCACATTGCCCACCATGGTCAACGCCTGGCGAACCGACAACCTACGTTCGCCCACATCGACGAGATACCCCCAGGTCTTGCCACGCTGCCGGATGTGCCCTCTCACGATGGCGTCGTCTCCAGGCGATCAGGGCGGAACCAGGGTCTGCTCCTGCCTGGCCCTGTTCGCCCTGAGTCGGGCGAGGACTCCGGCAAGAGCCTGCTCCGCCTCCCTTGCAGGAACTCGATGAGCCGCAGGTCAAGCAGGTCGAGAACGAGGCCAGCGAGACATATGGCAGCTTATCGGCGGGCTCATCATGCCTCTGACCTGGGCAAACGTGCCGAGCGCACCCGCGGTTGATGGTAGGGATGACAGAAACGGTGTGATCGAGGCACGCTCGCCCACTGGCTGAAGCCCGTCCCGGGAACACTCGGAGGCGGCCCGAATTCCAGTCCCGGACCCCATACAAGCTATGGATCGAGTTTCCATCCGATGCCTAGGAACGCCCGGAAACCCGCCATCCACCTACCACCCACAGCTTGACACGCGACGGAAGGTTCGCGGCACGCGGTGTGACATACACCCGACCCGCAGCCTCGGGAGATTCCACATCCTTGAGATCTCGGGAACCGGCAGGAAGCCCTCCTCGACCAGGGCGACGATGTCGGCTGGCTCAAGGGGCAGCGGAGGCAGCGAATCGTCCCTATGCGGAACGAATGATGCTCGTCTGCGACACCTGCGGGAGGCCCGCCGCGGAGACCGTGACCTTCAAGACGTCCAGGGGCAACCGGCAGCCGGATTACTTGCACCCAGCATCTGGACGAACTGCTCGGTCCTTCGCGCGCTCCGAAGGGTGCAGAGGTCAAGACGCCTGAGTCTCACCCTCACCTAGTACCGGTTTCTCGAGCCGGGGAGCTGCACATCACCAACGACCTGTACGAGGGATCGTCGAGCTGTGAGGGTGGCCGAAGTACCGGCAGCCAAGCTAGGGATCCGCTTCAGGTCGGCTGCCAACTCAGCCAGTACTCGTCCTGATTCGTGTCGGTCACGCGAACGATGTCGGTCCCATCCGGAAGCATCGTGAAGAGGTCACCGCGCGAGAGGAGCCGGTTCCCCTGAGCGCCGCTAAAGGCTATCCGCGTCCCGTCGGGTGAGAACGCCGGCGTCCAGTCCCATCGACGGGGGGTGTCCGTGAGCCGGCGCCGCCCCGACCCATCGCTGTCGATGACGAAGACTTCACTTGCCTTACTCTGGGGTCCGGCGTGGATGAATGTGATCTGGGAGCCGTCAGGTGACCAGTCTGGGGTGGCGTTCCAACCTCTGCGGACCAGGAGCGTCCTGTTCGTACCGTCGGGGTCCATCGTCGCCAGACGACGGCTCCCACCGCGTCCGGTGATGAAGGCGATCCTCGTGCCATCCGGTGACCAAGACGGCTCGCAGTCCCGAGTTCGGCCTCGCGTGACCTTGGTCAGACCGGTTCCATCAGCGTTGATCACGTAGAGCTTGCGGTTGGAATCACGCTGCGCGCAGAACACGAGCTGCAGTCCGTCGGGGGACCACGCGGCGGAGGCGATCTCCAGACGTCCTTTGCCGACGCGTCCCCGCAGAACCCGCGTCTGTCCAGACCCGTCCGCATCCATGACGAACAGTGAAGGAGAACGGGCAAGGACCCCTTGGCGCACGAAGGCGATCTCGGAGCCGTCGGGCGACCATGCCGGATTGTCGCTGTATCGCCGTCCTGAAGTCAGCTGTACCTCGCCCGATCCGTCCGGCTCAATCACATGGATCTGATACGGGTCCTGCCGGAAGTCGTAGTAGGCGATCTTGCAGTTTCCCCCGGGAACGTCGCGCTCGACGGTTGCATCGTGAGCGCGAGGACGGTGATGGTGATTAGGACCGCGAGAACGCTTCGCATCCGACAGCTCCTCTCGATGGCAGCGAGTAGGTTGCGTTCGGGGGAACCTAGTCCGGGAGCGTAGGAACCAGTCAACCCTAGGCCGCCGTAGCCTGAGCCGTGCTCCCGATCATCGTTCAGCACCTTCCACGCGGGAGGTTCAGATGGCGGGACGCCTGCACCTAACGCTTAGGCAGTACCGCTCGCTCGAAGCGGGGGAGATGCACATCACGTTCGACCCGTACGAGCGGCTCGTCGAGCTGTGTGGTTGGCCTCGGTGATTGTCGAACCTCGACGGTGAGACGCATGCGAGGGTTCTCGTCTCGCCAGGGTTCTCGTCTCGCCAGGGGCTCCACGTCGCGGCCTTGACCGGCGCTTGGCCGGGCGTATCTCACTTGCGGGGATGACGTTTTCCGCACCGAGCCGGTGGGAAGGAAGACTCGCATGGACTACGAGCGGATTGCGCGTGTCACGGGGTTGCTTTGGATTATCACCTTCGTAACGTCGATCCCTGCGCGATTCATCTTGTACAACCAGGTCCTGGAGGACAGGAACGGAGTACGTCCTTGGCCAGGGGGATGACGCGCTGGCGCTTGATCGCGTTCGGGGCCGTACTGGAACTGATCCTCATCATCGCCAACATCGGAACGGCTGTGTTGCCGTACTCGATCCACAAGCGGGTGAACGAACCGGGGGCGATGGCCTTCGTGACGGCCCGTGTGATGGAGAGCGTGTTTATCGCGGTCGGCATCCTGTGCATGCTGGCGATCTCGACGCTTCGCCAGGACGCGCCGAGCGGGTTGGACGCGGCTACCGGTCAAGGCCTGGAAGCGGTCTACGAGTGGGCGTTTCGACTCGGACAAGGCTTCTTCGTCGGTGTCGGGAACGGCCTGATCCTGGGTTGGCTGATGTATAAGTCCCAGCTCGTGCCTCGTGGACTGTCGATCTTCGGGCTCATCGGAGGCCCGCTGATCATCATCGCTGGCGTCCTCGTGATGTTCGACGTGATCGAAGGCAGCGGCCCGATCCAGGGCCTCATGACGATCCCGGAGGCGTTCTGGGAGCTGTCGCTCGGCTTCTACCTCACCATCAAGGGGTTCAGGTCGGACGCACCGGTTCTCTCTGGGTTAGGGTACGACGACAACAGTGACGGTCTAACTCGAAAGGAGAACAGGAGCTTCCGCGTTGGGTGGACCACTGGGAACAGAAACCGTGCGCTTGACGGAAAAGAGACAGATGCTCAAGCCGTCTACTGAGAGATCGAGAAGTCGCTGGAGCCTTCGAAAGGTTCCGGCGAAAGCTTCTCACTCTAACGGGCCGACGGCTCATCGCTGAGATCGAAGGGGAAGACCGTGCGCGTCATGTTGCTGATCAAGGGCGACCCGGAATCGGGTGACATGCACAGCTAGGAACTCCTGGAGAGCCATGGGGAGATACAACGACGAGCTGAAGGGATACTGGCGTTATCCATCGATCTCGCCGGACTCCATCTGAGCGGAGAAGGGAAGCGCGTGCGATTCTCGGGCGGCGAACGCGCCGTCGTGGATGGGCTCTTCGGCGAGAAGGATGCGGTGGCCGGCTACTGGATCCTCAACGTGCCATCGATGGAAGATGCGGTCGATCTGGGCGAAGCGTCTGCCCTTCGAAGCCCTCGCACGGATCTACACAGGCGAGAAACGGAGCTGAGGGCGAGGTAGAGATCAGACAGGTATTCGAGATGGAAGGCGTCGAGGCGCCGAGCTAGAGAGGGAAGTGAGGCCGGCTGAGATCACACCCGTGCTCCGCGATGACCTGTTGACCTACCTGTTCTGAACGTCGCCCGACCGTGACCGCGTCATCTCCGAGCTGCTGACCGCGACTTGCTCGGAATCCCCCAACGAAGGCTGCGCGGCCGAGCTTCGGCCCAGCGATTCCGAGAACGGCGAGAGTCGCCTCGCTGTCGAGGCAAGCACGATGTCGTGCATGTCGCGAGCCGCGACTTACGATGGGATAGTGCGAGGCGATCGGGTGGAGGTGACAGTCGACGTCGGCAACGGCGTGCAGACCTTCGAGGTGACGGCGACTCGCGCCGGACGCCGTGTCGAGGTGACGACAGGGCGCACCGTCATCGAGGTGGAAGAGGTGACGCGGGGAGGCTCGCCAGTCAGGAGGGCCCGGTTCATGACGTCGCGGGTGGTGGCGCTCGTCGAACAACCGGCGGAGCGCGTTGCCGCCGCCGGGCGGAATGCTCGGAGCCAGATCGAAGGCCAAGCGTCGCTTCGTTAGTCGAAGAGACCCCGGCGAACCGCCGGTCGAAGCCGGACCATGTGGACTCCAGCACCGCGGTGTTCAGGACAGCAGTCTGACCCCAACGAACTCTCCCATGCGTCAACGCCCCTCCTCACCTGAGGGCTACGCTCGGCCCGTAATGTCCATGCAGCTCCCCAGGGGAGCCATCCTGATCTCCTCCTGGTTGTCGTCTGGTCCGTTTGGTCTCGGTCGAGGGACAGGTTCACCAAATACGATCCGTTCGGCTCGCCCAGCGGAGTCGCTGGAGGCTACGCGGTACTCACCGACGCTGGCGAGGACGGCAGATACATCGTCTGGATATCGGAAGGTCCTCCGCCTGACTACGATACCCTCCTCCTCGAGTTGGGCACTCGAGTGTGGGTGAGACTGAGCAACGAGAGCGCTACGAGACGCCGACGGACTGGAACGAGTTCGAGTAGCAGCTGGACCTCGCCTGATACCCCGAACACTCGTCGATGACCGCCTCGCGTGAGAGAGGACTCCATATCAGACATTGATCGCGTCTCAGCCCGGAGCCCACCAGCGTCCGGACACCCGTGATTGATAGGCCCCGCAGGTCCTCGGGCAGAACCGTGGCACAGAGCTCCTCAATACCCCCAACCCAATGCCTGATACGACCTACGGGGTCGTCATACGGCACGCCGTAATCGAGCGTTTCTCGCAGATTGTGAACGAAGATCTTCACGGCTACGTGAAGATAAGCGATAGGCTCATCCGAGACATCGGCTGGAGAAGCGTGCAGCTTGGCTACCCGACCCAGGATTGCTTCATCGAGCGGAACACGTTCGTTCGGGCCGATGAGGTCTTCATCCAGGAAGCGAGGATCCCCGATGGGGCACGCCTGTACGTTCGATGGAACAGGTTCGTAGACTTCTGAGCTGAAAGCCTTCCTGAGCGCGGTTGGGTAGGGAGCCGACGATATCGGCGGCGACGACGCCCCAGAGTAGCGGACATCTGTGCAGGTACAGAGTACCTCGGCGGGTCTCGGGGCAGGATGCAGCCATGACTGGGCTCTCCATCGCGCCTTACCATCGTTGCGCCAAGGCCGTATCTACCATCGCAATTCGCTAGTTGACCAACGAACCAAGAGCGTCCCGGCTACCTTGGGGGGCCCAACGGGTCGCGAACGTCCGCGGGGCCAACCTCGCCCATACAAAGGCAACGGATGGTAACGAACCACGCACGACTGACCGACACTGACCGCTACCGCTTGTCGTATCCGCCCTGCCAGGGGCCACTGACGGATACCAAACTACTCGATGAAAAGGAGTTGAGGTTGAGGGCCTAGTGCCCCTTGCGGGGCGTGGGGGTTCAAATCCCCCCTCCGACACCGATCTACCTGCAGGAATGCGATCGGAGCCCCAACGGTGATGCCGCCCGGCCGTGCCTGACGTTCACGTGTCAGACTTCCGATCGGTCCTCGAGGAGGGTGCGATGCGCTCCAGCCGACCGCTCGTCGCGGTCAAGGTCGTCCATACGCTGGCCTGGTTCTCGATCGAGTCCTGCATGGTGTACCTGCTGTACGCGGGCTTCGTGAGACGGACCGATCGGCGGGCTGCGGTCGCTGCTGCCGTGGTGAGCGGCGAGAGTTTGGTCTTCGCGGCGAACGGCTTCCGATGTCCGCTGACCGCTGTGGCCGAATCGCTCGGAGCTGAGGACGGCTCCGTGACCGACATCTTCTTGCCGCACTGGTTCGCCCGCAATCTCCCCGCGATCCACGTGCCCCTCATCCTTCTGGCGGGGTACCTGCACGGAAGGAACCTCCGCCGGCGTCGGGGAGCCATCTCGTCGTGTCGGCGACGGGGCAGCAGCCTCCAGACATACTCCGGCCTGGAGAAGGAGGACCGATGATGGGCTTCCTCAGGAACCTCCTGGGCAGACGTCGTGCAAGCGCGTCGGAGCGTCGGAGTCGTCTGCTCCAGAAGGCTGCTGCGGAGATGAAGCTCCGTGAGACGCAGGAAGGCAGCATCTGGAGATCCGGCAAGGGCGGCGCCCACCACGATCGCTGACGCCCGAGGCGAGCGCTGACAGCCCGGGCGAGCCGGGCCTCAGCTCGCGAGCACCGCGACCAGCCACACCCCGATCATCACGACGCCGGCCCCGAGCTGGATCGCGATCCCGAGGCCGACGCCTTTCAGCGCGTCCCAGGTCGCACGCCACGCGGGCCCCGGATGACGCTGCCGCATCAGCTCCGCGACGAACACTCCCGCAGGGAACCCGATCAGCGCACCGATCACGGGCACCACGAAGAAGCCGATCACCAGTCCGACGGCTCCTGCGGCGACAACCCACGCGGGAGCGCCGGCCGACGAGGCGCGCCGGGCGGGCAGCACGCTCGAGGCCGCGATCCCCACGACGCCGACGGCAGCGATGACGGCGAAGACGGCCCATGCGCCCGGACCGCCGCGCTGCAACGCCCAAACGAAGCCGGCGCCGATCACGATGATCAGCCCCGGGAACACGGGAACGACGACGCCCACGAGGCCCACGAGCATGACGATCCCGAGCACGGTCTCCAGCGACGACACGAGCGCACACTATCGCTGGGACACCTGCGGCCGTGTCGCGTCGCACCCCGCCAAGTACCATGTTCGCCGCGCGGTGTCGGGGGATCATCGCAGCGGGATCGGTCGCTGAATGGGCGACGGCTCCGATCCCTGAGCACGACGCTGCTCGCCCGATGGAGCACCATCGATCAAGGAGGAAGCCCCGTATGACCGCACGGAAGTCTCTGGCCAGGGCGATCGCCATCGCCGTCACGGCCGCATCGTTGTTGACGATCGCAGGCCCGGCGTCGGCCGGCGCCGACACCCGAGCCACGGTGTTCGTGGTACACGGCATCCCCGGCGTCAAGGTCGACGTCTGCATCGGTGGGATCGGTGAGGTCGCGTCCGGACTCTCCTACGCGGAACGGTTCAAGAAGCGTCTCGATGCGGGGTCCTACAGCCTCAAGGTCCGGACGGCTTCCAAGGGCGAGTGCAAGGGCGCGGTCGTCACCAAGGCGCCCCTCACGGTGGCCGATCTCGACAACGTGACCGCCGTCGTGCGCTACGTCGACGGGAAGCCGGGGATCACCAAGTTCACCAACGACGTCTCCCCGACGGCGCTCGGTGAGATCCGCTTCGCCGCAGCTCACATGATGAAGAGTGGCCCGGTCGACGTGTGGGCGAACGGCGAGATCGCGATCACGTCGGTCGCCCGCGGCGCGACGAGTGAGATCGCCCTGCCCGCCGGTGTCCAGTACGGCGTCTGGGGCACGGATTCCGGCCAGACCACTCCGATCGTTGGTCCGAGGGTGATCGACAACACCGGCGAGGGCCAGGCTTTCACCTTCATCATGGTGGGGACCAAGGTCGCGAACAGCCGCCTCGTGATCTTCAAGCAGCCCGTCGGCACCGTCGCCTGAGCCCACATCGGTGGTCGCTCCGGCGACCTCCGCTATAGTCGGTCTCGTGCACTAGCGGGACTCCTTCGCCGACAGGGCGCCGCATGCGGCGCCCTGTCGCTGTGCCCACCCGCCGTGATGACCCGAAGGAGCTCCATCCGATGCACCGCCGATCCCGAGTCCGCCGAACCGCCCTCGCGCGCCCGTCCGGAGCGATCGCATGATCCCGCTGGAGGTGCGACACCTCGATGTGGAGGCCGGCGGCCTCACGGTCGTCAGCGACCTCTCCTTCACGGTGCGGTCGGGCGAGAAGATGGGCGTGGTCGGCCGCAACGGAGCCGGCAAGACCAGCACCTTGCGGGTCCTCGCCGGAGAGCAGCAGGCCGCAGGCGGTTCGGTCGTCCGTCGAGGTGCCGTGGGCTACCTGCGTCAGGATCCCCGCCAGCACCGGGAGAGCGACGACATGCCGGGCCTCGCGTACGTGCTGCAAGCTCGTGACCTCGTCGATCTCGCCACCAGGCTCGAGAAGGCACGAGTGGCGCTCGAGGAAGACCCGTCAGACCGCCACGTCGCACGCTACGCCACGCTCGAAGACGAGTACCGGACCGGCGGGGGATACCGGGCCGAGTCGGAGATACGGTCCATCGCGGCCGGACTCGGCCTCGCGCAGGATCGCCTGGCGTTGCCCGTGGGGGCGCTCTCAGGAGGGGAGCGCCGTCGGCTCGAGCTCACGCGCATCCTGTTCGGCGGCTCCGACCTCCTGATGCTCGACGAGCCGACGAACCACCTCGACGTCGACGCGAAGACATGGCTGATGAAGTTCCTCGCCGGATACGTCGGTGCCCTGCTCGTGGTCAGTCACGACCTCGGCCTGCTCGACGCATCGATCACGCGCATCATGCATCTCGACCGCGACGGCGTGATCGAGTACCGCGGCACGTACTCGCAGTACCGCGAGGCACGGGCGCGTGACGAGCTGCGGCTGACGACCCTCGCACAGCGGCAGGAGCAGGAGATCCGACGCCTGCGGACCCTCGCCGATTCGATGCGCGGGCAGACCCAGCGGCGCGCGCGCACCGCGAAGTCGATGGACACCCGTCGGGAGAAGCTGGAGGCGGCGCGCATCACCGCGCCCACACACGAGCGTGATCTGCGCGTCCGTTTCCCCGAACCGCCGCACTGCGGCGCGACCGTGCTCACGGTGGAAGGGCTCGCGAAGGCCTACGGGTCAACCCCGGTCTTCGACGACGTCTCGTTCGACGTCGGGAGGGGACAACGGCTGTTGGTCATGGGCTTGAACGGCGCGGGCAAGACGACGCTGTTACGCGTCCTCACCGAGCAGACTGAACCCGACGCGGGCGCCTTCCGATTCGGGCACGACGTCGTGCCCGGCTACTACGCACAGGAACACGAAGGCATCACCGACGGTGTCGACGTGCTCTCCCACATGCGGGCGTCGTCGTCGGCCGACGACCAACAGCTCCGCTCGTTGCTCGGCATGTTCGGGCTGTCCGGCGCGATCGCGTTCCAAGATGCCGGCACGCTATCCGGAGGAGAGAAGACCAAGCTCGCGCTGGCACAGCTCGTGGCTGGCCGGAAGAACCTGCTCCTGCTCGACGAACCCACGAACAACCTCGATCCGCCGTCGAGGACGGCCATCGCCCAGGCTCTGCAGGGGTGGCCGGGCGCGATGATCATCGTGAGCCACGATCCCGAGTTCGTGCAGGCGCTCGCGCCGGAGCGGGTCCTGATGATGCCCGAGGCGGCGCTCGGGTTCTGGGACGACGAGCTCCTCGATCTCGTCTCGCTCGCGTGAGGGCGGGCGGCATGGTCTCGACGCCGCCCCACGGGTATCCTCCGCGCAGTCATCCGAGCTGGGAGGGAACGGGTCCCGATGAGCACGAACGGGAAGGCCGATCTGATCTTCGTGAGCGGCGCGGTGTACACCCTCGACGCCGCACGGTCGTGGGCCCGCGCGGTCGCGGTTCGCGGCGGAAGCATCGTCGCCGTCGGCACCGATGACGACATCCGGGCCCACGCAGGCCCGGGCACCGAGGTCGTCGACCTCACCGGCAAGATGCTCGTGCCCGGGTTCCAGGACGCCCACGTGCATCCGGTGGGCGGGGGGCTCGACATGCTCCAGTGCGACCTGCACGATCTCTCGACCGAAGAGGACTACCTGCTGGCGATCAAGACCTACGCCCAGGATCACCCGGAGCGCGGATGGGTCCTGGGAGGCGGCTGGTCGATGGACGTGTTCCCAGGAGGCACCCCTCGCAAGGAGCTGCTCGACGCGCTCGTGCCCGACCGATGCGTCTACCTCCCCAACCGCGACGGCCACAGCGTCTGGGTCAACACCCGGGCCCTCGAGCTCGCGGGCGTCACGAGGGACACCCCGGACCCGGCCGACGGACGCATCGAGCGCACACCCGACGGCGAGCCATCCGGCACCCTGCACGAAGGCGCGGCCGATCTCGTGGGGCGCCACGCCCCCGCCCCGACGAGCGACGAGATGGCCGAGGGGCTGCTCAAGGGGCAGCAGTACCTCCACTCCCTGGGCATCACCGCGTGGCAGGACGCGATCGTCGACGACCACGAGAACTTCGGCCGCAACTACCAGACCTACGTCGACGCCGCCGGGCGCGGCGACCTCACGGCCCGCGTGGTGGGAGCGCTGTGGTGGGATCGCCACCGGGGGGCGGAGCAGATCGAGGGGTTCGTCGATCTGCGAGAACGCGGCCGGGTCGGCCGCTTCGCCCCCACGAGCATCAAGATCATGCTGGACGGGGTGTGCGAGAACTACACGGCCGCGGTCCTCGAGCCGTACCTCGACGCGCACGGAGACGCGACCGAGAACCGAGGGATCTCCTTCGTCGACCCCGAAGCGTTGAAGGCCTACGTCACCGAGCTCGATCGGCTCGGCTTCCAGGTGCACTACCACGCGCTCGCCGAGCGGGCCGTGCGCGAGGGGCTCGACGCGATCGAGGCGGCGCTGATCGCGAACGGCCCGAGCGACAACCGACACCACCTGGCGCACATCCAGGTCGTGCATCCCGACGACATCCCGCGATTCCGCAGGCTGCACGCCGTCGCCAACGCGCAGCCGCTGTGGGCCGCGCACGAGTCGCAGATGGACGAGTTGACGATCCCGTTCCTCGGCGAGCCGCGGTGGCGGTGGCAGTACCCGTTCGCGAGCTTGGTGCGCGCCGGCGCGATGCTCGCGATGGGCAGCGACTGGAGCGTGTCCAGCCCCGATCCGCTCGAGGAGATGCACGTCGCGGTGAACCGTCAGATGCCCGCGGACTACCCACACAAGGTTGAGCGACACGAGGTGTTCCTTCCCGACGAACGGCTCGACCTCGCGACGGCCCTCGCCGCGTTCACGATGGGTTCCGCCTATGTGAACCACCTCGAGGACCGGACCGGTTCCATCGAGGTCGGCAAGCACGCCGACCTCGCCCTGATCGATCGCAACCTCTTCGAGCAGCCGGCCGGGGAGATCTCCGACGCGGCGGTCGAACAGACCTTCGTGGAGGGCGAACGCGTGTACGCGGCGCCGGGCGCATGAACGGCCGTCGGACGGAGGACGCCGTGGGGAAGCGATCCTTACTGCCCATCCTGCTCGTCGCCGCCATGGCGGCGGGCTCGCTCATCGGCCCTGCGACAGCATCCGCGGATGGCCCGCGAGGTCTCGACTATCAGTGCCGCTTGATGGCCACGAAGCTCGGCGAGGAGATCGCCGTCACCTTCCGCGTGCAGACCAATCTCGGGCACGACCGTTGGCGCGTCCGGCTCTACCACGAGGACGAACTCATCTTCTCGAAGGTGCGCACCACCAACGCGCAGGGCAACCTCAGGGTCGTGCGTATCGAGCCGAACCTGCCCGGAGGTGACGACCTGGCCGCTCGGGCTCGCCATCTCGAGTCGGGCACGACCTGCGAGGTCGAGACACGGATCTAGGCCGACCGAGGTCGATGACCCGAGGTCGACACGGTGATCGCTCGGCCACAGACGCGATGCTAGCCTCGGTTGGCCCCCACCCATCGCTCTGCTTCCCCGGAGGTACACGCATGTCGACGAGCCCGATCGCCCGTGAGCTCCTGCGTCCGGTGCTCGCGCCGACCCTCGGTCGGGCCCGGACCCTGCCCGCCGTGGCGTACACCTCTCGGTCGGTCTTCAACTGGGAAACGGTGCACCTGTTCGAGCAGGGGTGGGTCTGCGTGGGTCGTGCCGACGAGCTCGCGAACCCTGGTGACCAGCGAGCCTTCCGCATCGGGAACGAGGGCATCCTCGTCGTCCGCGATCTCGGCGGTTCGCTCAGGGGCTTCTACAACACCTGTCGCCACCGCGGTCACGAGCTGCTCGAACCCGGGGCGTCCAGGAACCTCCGGGCGATCAAGTGTCCGTACCACGCGTGGGTGTACCAGCTCGACGGCACCCTCGGCGCGGCGCCGCGGTTCGGGGATCTCGATGGGTTCGACAAGGCTGACTACCCGCTGATCGCGGCGCGGATCGAGGAGTGGCACGGTTGGGTCTTCGTGAACGCCGACGGGGCCGCGCCCTCGTTCGACGAGCACGTGGGGAACCTCGACGATCTGATCGCTCCGTGGGAAACCGAGCGCCTGTTCGTCGCCGAGACCCACACGTACGAGGTCGATGCGAACTGGAAGACGATCACCGAGAACTACCACGAGTGCTACCACTGCCCCTCGATCCATCCGGCGCTCTGCGACGTGACGCCGGTCGACTCCGGCGAGAACTTCGCCCACGACGGACTCTGGGTCGGGGGGAACATGGAGCTCAAGGACTTCGCCGAGACGATGTCGCTCACCGGGGAGTCGGGCGGCGTGCCGATCCGGGGACTCGACGAGCGTCAGCGTCGTGAGGTCTTCTACTTCGGGCTCTTCCCGAACCTGCTGATCAGCCTGCACCCCGACTACGTCATGACCCACCGCGTCGAGCCGCTCGGGCCGGGCCGGACGGGGGTGGAGTGCCAGTGGCTCTTCCCACCCGAGGCGCTCGAGCGTCCCGGCTTCAGCCCCGCGTACGCCAGCGAGTTCTGGGACATCACGAACCGTGAGGACTGGCTCGCATGCGAGTCGGTGTACCGGGGACTGCAGAGCCAAGGCTTCCATCAGGGCCCGTTCGCCTGGAGCGAAGACGAGGTGCACATCTTCATGGCGATGGTCGCCCAGGCCTACGTCGACGGTCACGCGAGCAGGCCTCCGCAGGTGCACGCACCCGACACCGCCGACGCCTGACCCCCGGACAGCGAAGGAGTCAGTCTGCCGCGCGGGTTCGGCATACCATTTCGCTCCACCGACCGGAAGGAGCGACCATGGCAGAGCCGTTCGACATGTCCCTGGTGCAGCGGGGAGCCCGCAACCGCAGGACCCCGTACTACGAGGCCACGCAGCGCTACGGACCCAAAGGCTTCACGGTCTACAACCACATGTACTTCCCGATCCGTTTCGACACCTTCGAGGCGGAGTTCGACGCCCTGCTGAACGCGGTCACCCTCTGGGATGTGTCCGTCGAACGCTGCCTCGAGATCTCCGGACCCGACGGCTTCCGATTCGCCCAGCTGCTCACCCCCCGAGACCTCTCGAAGTGCGCGGTCGGCCAGGCGAAGTACGTGCTGATCTGCGACAGCGACGGTGGCATCGTCAACGACCCCGTGCTCACGCGCATGGACGAGAACACGTTCTGGTTCGCGCTCGCGTCGAGCGACGCGCTGCTGTTCGCCCGAGGGCTGAGGAACGCCTACCCGGACCTCGACGTCACGATCGAGGAAGCCGACGTCGCCCCGCTGCAGGTCCAAGGCCCCAGGTCCAAGGACCTGATGGTGAAGCTGCTCGGCGACGGCATCCTTGACCTGAAGTACTACTTCTGGACACATGCAGAGATCGCGGGTGTTCCCGTCGTGGTCACGCGCACCGGGTGGACGTCGGAGGTCGGCTACGAGGTGTACACCACCGACACCGCTCGGGGGAACGAGGTCTACGAGGCGATCATGTCGAGCGGACAGGAGTTCGGGATCGTCCCGACCGGGCCGAGCGACATCCGTCGCATCGAGGGCGCGATCTTCAACTGGGGCGCCGACATGACCTACGAGAACAACCCGATCGAGATGGGCCTCGATCGGCTCGTCGACTGGGACAGCCTCGACGACAAGGCCTGCATCTCCCTGGGGGCCCTGCGCCGGATCCGCGACGCCGGGGTCGAGCGCCGCATCGTCGGCGTCGAGATCGACGGCGAGCCGTTCCCCGCGCTGAACAACGTGAAGTGGCCGGTCTCGTCGGGCGACGTGGTCGTGGGCTCGGTCACCTCGGCGATCCACTCGCCTCGACTCGGCGCGAACATCGGCTTCTCCTGGGTCCCGACCGAGCTCTCGGCGTTCGGCACGCAGCTCGCCGTGGCGTCGGAATGGGGGGAGCGGCGGGCCACGGTGGTCGAGATGCCGTTCGTGGACCCGAAGAAGCAGATCCCGGTCTCCTAGGCCCAGGATAACAAGGCCTGGGACTGAGCCTCCGTTCAGGGTCTCCGCGCTGGCCGGAGCCCGCGACCGGCTTGCGTGACGCGTGGAGTTGAACGATTATTCAATGCGTAGAGCCGGGCATGGGGCTCGGCAGCTCACGAACGGAGACCGTCACGATGGTGAACGAACGGCACGAGATGCTGGAGAAGAGCGCCACGCTGTACTTCGGACCGTGGTACCGGCAATCACCGTTCTTCAAGGCGACCCGCCGCGCGGGATGCACCTCGTACGACATCTACAACCACATGTACCTCCCCGCGTACTTCGACGACCCCGAGATCGAGTACTGGGCGCTCGCGAGCGGGGTCACGATGTGGGACGTCGGCGTCGAGCGCACGATCGAGGTCAGCGGGCCCGACGCCGATCGGCTGATCGACATGATCACCTGTCGCGATCTCACGAAATGCGCCGTCAAACAGGGCAAGTACATGCTCGTGACCGGTCCCGACGGCTCGATCGTGAACGATCCGGTGCTCCTGCACGTGGCGGAGAACCGGTGGTGGATGCAGCTCGCGGACTCCGACGCAGGCCTCTACGCGCTCGGCGTCGCCGCCTCGAGCGGCCTCGATGCCCAGGTCAGCACCCCCGACGTGCATCCCATGCAGGTGCAGGGCCCGATGGCGGCCAAGACCCTCGAGAAGCTGGTCGGCCCGGCGATCTACGACATCAAGTACTACTGGATCGAGGAGTTCGACATCGACGGCATCCCGGTCGTGATCAGCCGCACCGGCTGGACCGCGATCCCGGGCTTCGAGGTCAACCTGCTCGACTACGCCAAGGGCGACGAGCTCTGGGGGAAGATCGCGGCCGCCGGCAAGGAGTTCGACATCCGTCCGATCGCGCCGTGCGAGGGCCGGCGCATCGAAGCGGGCATCTTCAACTACGGCTCGGACATCCGACTGGGGGATACCCCGTTCCACGTGATGGGACTCGAGCGCCTCGTCGAGGAGCAGCCGCAGGACTACATCGGCAAGGCGGCGCTCGAGGAGCTCCGCACGACGGGGGTCGATCGCAAGCTCGTGGGCATCGAGCTCGACGGCGACGAACTGCGCGCCGAGATGTCCGAGTACTGGAGGGTGTCGTCGGGTGGCGAACAGGTCGGCCACATGACGGATGCCGTCTGGTCGCCGGGGTTGAAGAAGAACATCGGCTACGTCTGGGTACCCATCGCGCTGGCAGACCCCGGGAATCGGCTCGACGTCGAGACCGAGGACGGGGAGCTCCTCGTCGGCACGACCGCTGGCATCCCGTTCGTCGATCCGAGGAAGGAGAAGCCCGCCGGGTCCCTCGCCTGAGGGTTCCGAGGCCCGGCGAGACAGGGGTCCCGGGAACATCATCGCCACATCTCAGCGGCTTCGCAGCTGAACCTCCTACAGTCGAGGTGGCGAATCATGACTGTGAAGGCGATAGCCTCGATACGGGAGGACCCATCGATGAGACGACCGATGATCGTGCTGGTGGCGGTGCTCGCCGTGACGGCGAGCGCCTGCTCGCTGTCCCTTGGCGACGGCGCATCAGGCGGTGACACGGCCGGACTGAACAGTGCAACGTCGGCGGAACCGATCCAACCCGGGAAGGAACCCGTGGCCGCAGTCGTCGACCGCGTGCTTCCCGCGGTCGTGAACGTGACCACCGATGTGTATCAGGCCGACGGGAGTTCGGGGCAGGGCGTGGGCACCGGGTTCATCGTCCGCGAGGACGGCGTCATCGTGACGAACTGCCACGTCGTGGAAGGCGGATCGCGACTCACGGTGTTCCTGTCCGACGAGGATCGCACCGAGTACGAGGCCCGGCTGATCGGCGCCGACTGCTTGAACGACGTGGCGGTGCTGGACATCGACGAGCAGGGACTGCCGACGGTGGCGCTCGGAGACTCCGAGGGTCTTCGGCTCGGTCAGCGGGTCGTCGCGCTCGGCTACGCCCTCGGCCTCGAGGGTGGCCCGACCGTGACCACCGGCATCGTGTCCTCGCTCGACCGCACGATCGAAGCGCAGGACCCCAATTGCCGGGTTTGTGAGACCCAGCAGACCCCGCAGGGAGAAGTGCCGGTACGCACCTATCCGAGCGTGATCCAGACCGACGCCGCGATCAACCCGGGCAACTCGGGCGGCCCGCTCGTCGACATGGCCGGGAACGTCGTGGGCATCAACTCGGCCGGGAACGACCAGGCAGAGAACATCGGGTTCGCGATCAAGATCGATTTCGTGCGCGACACGATCTCCTCCTCGATCGAGGACCCGCTCGCCGCGACCGGATACCTCGGGGTCTCCACGACCGAGCTCACCTCCGATCTCAGGTTCCAGCAAGGCCTCGACGTCGAGACCGGGGCCTACGTCGTCGGCACGCTCGCCGACGGTCCCGCCGACGACGTCGGCATCGGCGAGGGTGACGTGATCGTCTCGATCGATGGTCAGGCCGTCAGCTCGCCCGAGGACCTTGGGACCGTGCTCGACGAACTCGCCCCGGGCGATCGCGTGTCGGTTGAGCTGGTCGAGGCCGACGGTGCCACGCGCACGGTCGAGGTCGAGCTCGCGACTCGCCCGCTGCCCGTCGAGATCCCGTAGCCTCAGCCGTCGCGAGGTCCGTGCGCTAGCCTGGGGCTCGTGAAGGTGAAGCTCCGCAACCCCGACCGCGAGGTCGACCTCCCCGGCGGACGCGCGATCCGCGAGGTGCTCGACGAGCTCGGCGTCAACGCCGACACGGTGCTCCTGATCCGTGACGGCGAGTTGGTCACGCGCCACGACCACGTGGGCGACGACGACGAGGTCGAGGTCCGCCCCGTGATCTCCGGGGGCCACCGATGAAGTGCAGACGATGCAGGGGGCCGGCGGTCGTCGAGGTGCGCCGGCACAACGCCGCGTTCTGCAAGGAGTGCTTCCCGAGGGTCTTCACCGAGCAGGTGCGAAAGGCGATCCGCCGTTTCGAGATGCTGAGCCATGGCGATCGCGTGCTCGTGGCGGTCTCGGGCGGTAAGGACTCGCTCGCCTTGTGGGACGTGCTGCTCGACCTCGGCTACGACGCGACCGGCTTGTACCTCGGTCTCGGCATCGGGGAGTATTCCGACCGTTCCCGCGATGCCGCCGCGGTCTTCGCGGCGGCGCGGGAAGCCGAACTGGTGGTGATCGACCTCGCCGGCGAGTACGGGTACGACATCCCCACGGCCGGTCTGAAGGGATCGCGCTCCACCTGCGCGGTGTGCGGTCTCTCGAAGCGTTACGCGTTCAACAAGGCCGCGCTCGACGGAGGCTTCGACGTGATCGCGACCGGCCACAACCTCGACGACGAGGCGGCCACCTTGCTCGGCAACACGCTTCGCTGGAACACCGAGTACATCGCGAGACAGTCGCCGATGCTCCCAGGCGTTCACGGCATGGTGAAGAAGGTGAAGCCCCTGCACCGGCTGAGCGAGCTGGAGACAGCTGCCTACGCCTTCCTGCGAGGCATCGACTACGTGGTCGAGGAGTGTCCCCTCGTCGCCGGGAACACCCAGCTCAGGTACAAGGACGCGATGAACACGATCGAGGCGACGTCGCCGGGCACGAAGGCGCAGTTCTTCCTCGGCTACCTCGACCGCGGGATGCCGCTGTTCGCACGCGAGGACGACGTGGCGCTGCGCTCATGCGACTCCTGCGGACAGTCCACGACCGGGCGGTTCTGCGCGTTCTGCCGGGCCCGGGCACAGATCCTCGGCCGGCGGCTCGAAGGGCCCGCGGCCGGCGACGATGAGGATCGTGACGTGGCCCGATCGCTCTCCGACGAGGTCCTGCCGGCGGAGATCTACGGCGGCACGGCATGAGCGGACCATTCGAGGCCGGGGAGAGGGTCCTCCTCATCGATCAACGCGACCGCACCTACCTGTTCCGCCTCGATGCCGGCGGCACCTTCCACACGCACAGCGGCACGTTGGACCACGACGCGTTGATCGGCGCCGTCGAGGGCACACGGCTCGAGACCTCACGCGGCATGGTCCTGGTGGCCTACCGCCCGAGGTTCGCCGACTTCGTCTTGAAGATGCCGCGAGGCGCCCAGGTGGTCTACCCGAAGGACGTGGGCCCGATCGTGACGTACGCCGACGTGTTCCCGGGTGCGCGCGTGCTCGAGGCAGGCAGCGGGTCCGGAGCGCTCACGATCGCGCTGTGTCGAGCGGTCGGCGACCAGGGCCGGGTCGTCTCGTACGAGATCCGTGATGAGCACCGCGACACGGCGGTCACGAACATCGAGGCCTTCTTCGGCAAGATCCCCGACATCGTCGAGCTCCGACGGGGAGATCTGTCCGAGGTCGCGGGCTCCGGGGAACGGTACGAACGGGCGGTGCTCGACATGCCGGAACCCTGGGTGCCTCTGCCCGCGCTCCGCGAGGTGCTCGATCCGGGCGGCATCGTCTGCGCCTACCTGCCGACGACCGTGCAGGTGCAGCAATTCGTGCTTGCGCTGCCGGGCAACGGGTTCCAGCACATCGAAACGTTCGAGACATTGAAGCGCGGGTGGCACGTCACCGAGCGCAGCGTGCGTCCGGATCACCGGATGGTGGGGCATACCGGATTCCTCACGATCGCCCGCCGCGAGGCGTGAACCGGGGCTGTCGGTACCCGGCGGTAGCGTCATCGTCGCAACCCCGGGTCAGAACTACCCTGGAATGGGCATTACACCTTCGCCGAGAACTTCCGTATCAGTAAGGAGGAAGCTCACACGACGCTCCACGGGAATGGGGAGGGCCGGGGGTACCATCCGTCTCTACCCCGCTGGAGGTGACACCCATGGCGGATCGAGAGCAGGTCGAACGGTACGACGCGCAGGTGCAGGAGCTCCAGGGTCAGGTGAAGTTCCTGGAGGAAGAGGTCGGACTGCTGCGACGCCGGCTCACGAACGCGCCCCGCCAGGTCACCGTGCTCGAGGAGAAGCTCGTCGAGGCGCGTGAGCAGCTCGATCGGGCGGGCTCACAGAACCAGAAGCTCGCCGACGCCCTGCGCGCCGAGCGCGACAAGATCGAGGCCCTCGCCGAGGAGGTCGAGAAGCTCTCGCAACCGCCTGCATCGTTCGGGATCTACCTCGCGAGCAACGACGACGGCTCGATCGACGTGTTCACCGCTGGCCGCAAGATGCGCGTGATGCCCGCGCCCGACATCGACGAACGGGTCTTCCGACCGGGCGTGCAGGTCGTGCTGAACGAGTCGCTGAACGTGGTCGAGGTGCTCGACCCCGATCGCGCGGGCGAGGTCGTGAAGGTCAAGGACCGCCTGGGCGACGACCGGGTGATCGTGGTCGGCAGGGGCGACGAGGAGTACGTGGCCCACCTCGCGGGCGAGCTCCTCACCACCCACGTCCGAGCGGGCGACAACGTCCTGTTCGACGGCCGAGCCGGTGTCGCCACCGAGCTGCTCCCGAAGGAAGAGGTCGAGGAGCTCGTGCTCGAGGAGATCCCCGACGTGAGCTACGAGGACATCGGTGGTCTCGAGGGCCAGATCGACTCGATCCGCGACGCCGTCGAGCTGCCGTTCCTGTACGCGGAGCTGTTCGCCGAGCACGAGCTCGAAGCACCCAAGGGCGTGCTGCTGTACGGACCCCCGGGCTGCGGCAAGACCCTGATCGCCAAAGCCGTGGCGAAATCGCTCGCCGAGAAGGTCGCCGAGCGCACTGGGCGCTCCGACGCCCGCAGCTACTTCCTGAACGTGAAGGGCCCCGAGCTGCTGAACAAGTACGTGGGTGAGACAGAGCGTCAGATCCGCGAGATCTTCATCCGCGCCAAGGAGCGCAGCGAGGAAGGCCTGCCCGTCATCGTCTTCTTCGACGAGATGGACTCGATCTTCCGGACCCGTGGTACCGGTATCTCGAGCGACGTCGAGTCGACGATCGTGCCGCAGCTGCTGAGCGAGCTCGACGGAGTCGAGACGCTCAAGAACGTGATCGTGATCGGCGCGTCGAACCGCGAGGACCTGATCGACCCCGCGATCCTGCGTCCCGGTCGGCTCGACGTGAAGATCAAGATCGAACGGCCGAACCAGCAGCAGGCGTCCGACATCATGTCGAAGTACCTGCACCCGGTCGTGCCGATCCACCCCGACGAGGTCGCCCGATTCGGGGGCGACCCGCAGCAGGCCTGCTTCCGCATGATCGAGAAGACGGTCGAGCAGATGTACGAGCCGAACGACCGGAACCGTTTCCTCGAGGTCACGTACGCGAGCGGCGACAAGGAGATCCTCTACTTCAAGGACTTCAACTCGGGCGCGATGATCGAGAACATCGTGCGCCGCGCCAAGAAGGACGCGATCAAGCGCTTCCTGTCGATGGGCGAC
The DNA here is from genome assembly GCA_963728665.1 of uncultured Actinomycetes bacterium. GTDB lineage: Bacteria > Actinomycetota > UBA4738 > UBA4738 > HRBIN12 > JAOUEA01. Next base: position 26,069 of record CAVSLG010000014.1, read on the forward strand.
AAAGGCATCAAGACCGAGGACCTGCTCACCGCGATCCGCGACGAGTTCAAGGAGAACGAGGACCTCCCGAACACGACGAATCCCGACGACTGGGCGCGCATCTCCGGCAAGAAGGGCGAGCGGATCGTGTACGTGCGCACGCTGCTCGGACACGACGGCGACGGCCGCCAGGTGGAGCGCGTGAACGCCGGTCAGTACCTGTAAGGTGGCCGCGTGGCCATCCCCAAGGTCTTCGGGACCGAGACGGAGTACGGCATCGCCGCGGCCGGGGCGCCAGACTTCAACCCCGTCCTGTCGTCCTCGCTGCTGATCTCCACGTACGCCGGGTCGCTTCGACGCATCCGGTGGGACTATGAGCAGGAGTCGCCGCTGCGTGACGCGCGTGGGTTCGAGCCCGTGCCCGCCCGCGAGGGGAGCGACGAGGACCTCGGGCTTGCCAACGTGATCCTGCCGAACGGAGCCCGGTACTACGTCGACCATGCACACCCCGAGTACTCGACGCCGGAATGCATCACGCCGAGGGAGCTCGTGGTGCACGACAAGGCGGGGGAGCGCATCCTCGAACGTTCCCTGCACGAGGTCGCACAGGCGATGCCGAGCGCTCCACAGCTCTCGATCTACAAGAACAACTCCGACGGCAAGGGCAACAGCTACGGTACCCATGAGAACTACCTGGTCGATCGCGCCACGCCGTTCGGCGACATCGTGCGCGACCTCACGCCGTTCTTCGTGACCCGCATCGTCTTCGCGGGCGCCGGGAAGGTCGGCGCCGAGGCTCCCTGGGACGAGCGCACCAGGGCCATCTACCAGCTCACCCAGCGAGCGGACTTCTTCGAGACCGAGGTCGGCCTCGAGACAACCCTGAAGCGACCGATCATCAACACCCGAGACGAACCGCATGCCGACCCCGAGCGGTACCGACGGCTTCACGTGATCGTCGGCGACGCGAACCTCTGCGAGGTCGCTACGTTCCTCAAGATCGGGACCACCGCGATCGTGCTGAAGATGATCGAGGACCGGTTCCTTCCGGATCTCTCGATCGCGAACCCGGTGCAGGCCCTGCACGAGATCTCGCGTGACATCACGTGCACCCACGAGGTCGGGCTCACCGACGGCAGGCGCGTGAGCGCCGTGCAGCTGCAATGGGAGTACCTGGAGCACGCGAAGAAGTACGTGGAGCGCGAGGACGACACCCCCGAGAACCGCGAGGTGCTGGACCGCTGGGAAGCGGTGCTAGGTGCCCTCGAGACCGATCCGCACACGCTGCACCGTGAGCTCGATTGGGTCGCCAAGCACCGGGTGCTGCAGGCCTACCGCGACCGCGACGGCCTGGAATGGAACGACTCCAAGCTCCGCGCGATCGACCTGCAGTACCACGACGTGCGGCGTGACAAAGGCCTCTACTACCGCCTCGAGGCGAGCGGCAAGGTGGAGCGGCTGACCACCGACGACGAGGTCGAGGCCGCGGTGATGGAACCGCCGATCGACACCCGGGCGTACTTCCGGGGGCGATGCATCGAGAAATACCCCGACGCGATCGCGGCCGCGTCGTGGGATTCCCTGATCGTCGATACCGGCGCGGATGCTTTGCAGCGCATCCCGATGCGCGAACCGCTCCGCGGCACGAAGGCGCACGTCGAGGATCTGCTTGCCTCCTGCGACGATGCGGCATCACTGGTCGCCAAGCTGCAGGGCTGACCCGGCCGCCGCCGGCTCCGGCTTCAGCCCTAGGCCGAACGTTCCGAAACCCCCGGTAGGATAGGTCGCACGAAAGGAGCCGTGCCGTGCCCCAGGAGCAGGAGCAGAAGAAGGTCCAGCGCAAGGGCGGCGGTGGCGACGAGAGCGACGCCGACGCCGGTCAGGTGCAGTCGTCGTCCAAGGCCGCCGAGCTCAAGGAGGAGATGGACGACATCCTCGACGAGATCGACTCGGTGCTCGAGGAGAACGCCGAGGAGTTCGTGAAGAGCTATGTCCAGAAGGGCGGGGAGTGACCGACCGCATCCTGCCCCTTTCGGGCGCGTCGTTCGGCGCGAACCCGAGCTTCGTCGACCTGCTCCGAGACGCTCGGCCCGACGCGCTCGCGCACCTGCAGCAGACCGTCACCGCTGAGGCCGCCGCCGGTGTGCCACACGGCACGACCGTGCTGGGCCTGATCTACGCCGACGGCGTACTCGTTGCCGGCGACCGGCGCGCGACCGCCGGCTACACGATCGCCGACGACACGATGCGGAAGGTCTTCGCGGCCGACGACTACTCGGCGATCGCCATCGCCGGGGCAGCGGGCATGGCCGTCGAGATGGTGCGACTGTTCCAGCTCGAGCTCGAGCACTACGAGAAGCTCACCGGCGACCGACTGTCGTTGGAGGGCAAGGCGAACCGGCTCGCGCAGTTGATCCGGCAGAACTTTCCGCTCGCGATGCAGGGGCTCGTGGTGGTGCCGCTGTTCGGCGGCTTCGACCACCGACGCGAGGCAGGGCGACTCTTCTATTACGACGCCACCGGCGGTCGCTGGGAAGAGGACGACTACCAAGCGACCGGGTCGGGGACCCAGCCGGCGAAGAACTCCCTCAAGAAGCGCTGGCGGCCGGGTCTCACCCGCGACGAGGCGGTGAAGGTTGCCGTCGAGGCTCTGCTCGACGCGTCGGAGGAGGACGTGGCGACCGGCGGGCCGAGCGTCTACCGACGGATCTTCCCGACCCTGCTCGCCGTGACCGCGACCGGCGCCGACGAGGTCCCGGAGCCCGAGGTGGAAGTGGCCGTGGCCGCGGTGCTCGAGGAGCGTTCCTGATGTCGTTCATGCCGTACGTCGCGCCCGAGCAGATGATGAAAGACCGCTCGGAGTACGCCCACAAGGGCATCGCCCGCGGGCGCTCCGTGATCGGGCTCGAGTACGCCGACGGCTTGCTCTTCATCGCCGAGAATCCCAGCGCGACGCTGCACAAGATCAGCGAGATCTACGACCGCATCGCGTTCGCGGGTGTCGGCAAGTACAGCGAGTTCGAGGATCTGCGCATCGCCGGCATCCGCCTCGCCGACCTCCGCGGATTCTCCTACGGCAGGGAAGACGTGAAGGCCCGCGACCTGGCCAACGCCTACAGCCAGGCGCTCTCGAACATCTTCACGCAGCAGATGAAGCCCTATGAGGTCGAGATCCTGGTGGGTGAGGTCGACGGCGACGCGTCGGGCACCGCGGTCTACCACATCCTGTTCGACGGTTCGGTGACCGACGAGCACGGGTTCGTGGCGATCGGCGGCCATGCAGAGGATCTCATGGACTCGCTCAAAGGCCGCTTCGACCCCGGGTGGGACCTCGCCACGGCCGTGAGGACCGCGGTGGAGGTGCTGGGGTCCCCCGAGAGCCGAACGATCGAGGCCGACGCGATCGAGGCCGGGGTGCTCGATCGCACGCGTTCGCACCGCCGCAAGTTCCGCCGCCTCGAGGCACCGGAGATCGCCCCGCTGCTCACCGTCTGACGGCGTCCCTGCGTTCCGGCCGACCGGGCGTAGGCTTGCTCGATGGACCGGCGCATCTTCGGGCTCGAGAACGAGTATGGCGTCACCTGCACGTTCCGGGGGCAGCGGCGCCTGTCGCCCGACGAGGTGGCTCGGTACCTGTTCCGGCGGGTCGTGCACTGGGGGCGGTCGTCCAACGTCTTCCTCGAGAACGGCGCCCGGCTCTACCTCGACGTCGGCTCGCACCCCGAGTACGCGACGCCGGAATGCGACGTCGTCAAAGAGGTCGTCGCGCACGACAAGGCGGGGGAGCGCATCCTCGAAGCCCTGCTCGGGGCCGCCGAGATGCGCCTGCACGAGGAGGGCATCTCCGGACAGGTCTACCTGTTCAAGAACAACACCGATTCCGCCGGCAACTCGTACGGCTGCCACGAGAACTACCTCGTCGGCCGTCACGGCGAGTTCGCGCGCATGGCCGACGTGCTGATCCCGTTCTTCGTGACCCGTCAGATCTGGTGCGGGGCCGGCAAGGTGCTGCACGGTCCTCGCGGGGCGCAGTTCTGCATCGCGCAGCGCGCCGAGCACATATGGGAAGGCGTCTCGAGCGCCACCACACGGTCACGCCCGATCATCAACACCCGCGACGAGCCGCACGCCGATGCGGAGCGGTTCCGGCGTCTGCACGTGATCGTGGGCGACTCGAACATGAGTGAATGGACGACGTTCATGAAGGTCGGCATCACCGACCTCGTGCTGCGCATGGTCGAGAGCAACACCGTGATGCGCGACCTCTCGCTGGAGAACCCGATACGCGCGATCCGCGAGATCAGCCACGACACGTCGTGCACCCGCACCGTGAAGCTCGCGAACGGCCGTGAGCTCTCGGCGATCGAGATGCAGGTCGAGTACTACGAGAAGACCGAGCGCTTCGTCGAACGCCGGGGCGCCGACGAGGTCTCGAAGGTGCTGCTGCGTGAGTGGCGAGAGGCGCTCGACGCTCTGATCGAGGGCGAGCCCGATCGGCTCGTGCGCAAGGTCGACTGGGTGACCAAGCGCAGAATGATCGAACGGTACATGGCCAAGCACGACCTCGCGCTCGCCTCGCCCCGCGTCGCGCTACTCGACCTCAGCTACCACGACGTGAACCGCTCTCGCGGCCTCTACTACCTGCTCGAGAAGGCCGGGAAGGTCGAGCGGGTCGTCACCGACGCCCAGGTGAACCTCGCGATGCGCGAGCCCCCGCAGACCACGCGCGCCAAGCTCCGTGGCGACTTCATCAAGCAGGCGAAGGCGAAGCGCCGCGACTACACGGTCGACTGGGTGCACTTGAAGCTGAACGACCAGGCCCAGCGCACGGTGCTGTGCAAGGACCCGTTCCGCAGCGTCGACGAACGCGTCGAGCAGTTGATCGCCCACATGTGATGGACCTGCTCGACCGCCTCCTGTGGTTCGCGGGTGATCTCTTCCTCCTCAGTGGGTTCGACCGGGGACTCGACATCTTCGGTCGCACCGAAGGCCGAGGCGGCAAGGGGTGGGTTCGCGCGTACGAGGGACCCCAGGCTGACGCGCAACGGCTCGCCGGGCGCATCCTGAAGGATCACCTGCCCTGCGGCCTGCATCGCACCTCTCCGGGTCGCTCGGAGGTCGTCGTGCGCACGGCGCATCTCGAGCAGGCGCTCGCGGTCGTCGAGGCGCTCGGCCTCGAGGCTCAGACGTAGCGGCGGACCAGGTCCTCGATGAACGGGTTCAGCGTCTCATGGGCATGACCGTAGATCGAACCGTGGCCCATGGCCTCGAACAAGTGGTACTCGGCGTTCCCGGCGAGCTCAGCGAGCTCGAGCCCGTCCTGGGGCGGCGCCTGCACGTCTTCGGTGAACGCGATCACGTGCATCGGCACCTCGCACCCCGGTAGCGCCGCGCGCTGGTCGAACCGGAGCGAGGCATCCCACTGCGGGATCAGCGACGTCTCGTTCTCGCCCGACTCCATCCAGGTGAGCAGCTGGTTCCGCAGCTTCGGCCACAGCTCCCGGTCGCCGAGCACCCGAGCCGGATACAGCATCGCCGCGTAGTGGGTGGCGCCCATCAGCCCTTCGAGGCGGCCTCCTTGCCTGCGAAAGGCGATCTCGGCCTCCTGGAAGTCCCACCCCCACCCGGTGCACCAGGCGCCCGTGCCCATCACCACCGCGCACCGCACGAGATCGGGGAAGTCGATGCACACCTGCTGGGCGATCGCCGATCCGAACGAGAGCCCGACCAGCGCCACGGGTGGTTCGCACACCGCGCGGATCAGCTCCGCTGCGTCGCGGGCGAAGTCCTCGATCGGCCACGGCATCGGCCGATCGCACGTCGTGCGTCCGATGCCGCGGTTGTCGAACGTCGTGTTGCGGAACGAGCGCTCGAAGTGCGGCATCTGGTACGCGTGCCAGTCGCTCCCGGGGCTGCCTCCGCCGGCCACCCACACCACGTCGGGTCCTGCACCGAAACGGTCGTAGTGGATCGTCGCGCCCGATCCCTGGAACGTCGCCACGGTGGCCCGCCTTCCCTCAGATCCCGGACAGCAGCGTGGCAACGGTGGCGACGCCCAGCACGAGCCCCGCGCCACCGAGGATCACGACGACCCAGAGCGGCAGGGGAGCGAACCCTCCAGCAACCAGGTGTCGTTCCACCACCCGCTGCCTGATGGCGCCGTAGACCATCAGGAAGACGCCCAACAGGCCGTAGCCGACCCCGAGCACGCGGTAGACACCCTGGTCGGCATCGAGCAGCGCGGGCAGCAGCCGGCCGATCGCCAGGCTCACGGCGATCGCCGCCAGGCCCGACCGCAGCCAGGCGAGGAACGTGCGTTCCTCGGCGAGGAACGTTCGCCGGGTGGCGTCGATCGCGGGTTCCCGTGCCGGGTCGGCGGCCATCACGGGGTGCATCCTGACACATGCGGCGCCAGAGCCGCCGCTCAGCGCCAGCGCCGGTTCTCCGCAGCGATCCGGCCGGCGAGCACTCCGGTGGCAGCGGCCGTCAGCTCGTGCAGGGTCGACGCGGTCGGATCCCGCTCCTCGAGCCCTGCCCGAGGGTCGACCTCGACGACGTGATGCGACGTGAAGAGCCCGAGCCTCGTGGCGACGGCCCGCGCTTCGTCGCGCTGCGGCCCGTCGACCGAGGGAACCACGACGTCGAGGTCCACCCAGCACGCCTCGAGCATGAGGCCCGCTGCATCTCGATCGTCGAAGGGCACCACGGGGAGCGGGCGACCACGGAGGGCGCGAGCCACGACGAGCGCCTCGTGCGCCGCATCGACCGAACTGACCAGCGTCAGGATCTCCGCAGCTGCCGCGGTTTCGAGCAATCGAGCACCGAGCCGATCTCCTGACCCGAGGCGAACCAGGGACACCGACGCCGGACCTGCCCGCTCGGCGCCAGCCCTCACCGTGGGCTCCAGCCCCGCCGATGTGATGACGACCACGGGAGTGTTCCGCAACCCGCCCGGGTCGACATCACCGGTGAAGCGGCCGAGCGGCACGACCACCTCCCTGGTCTCGACCCCCACGACGACCTCGACGGCGGCCTCGACCGAGCCGTCGGGAATGAGGCGGGTACGGATCACGCGGGTACTCGGTCGCTCGGCATCGCGAGGCTATGATGCCCGACGATGACGGGCGAGGGACGCATGGAGCCGCTCGAGCGGTTGCTGAACCTCGTCGGCCTGCTCCTCGAGACGTCCACCCCGCTCACCTTCGAGCAGATCCGTGAGACCCTCGACGCCTACCGTGCCGACAAGGTCGACAGCGCCAAGCGCATGTTCGAACGGGACAAGGATCAACTGCGCGAGTTCGGGATCCCGCTCCAGCTCGTCGATACCGACGTCTGGGGGACCGAACAGGGCTACATCATCCCGAAGGACGAGTACTACCTGCCCGAGATCGCGTTCACCCCGGAGGAGCTCGGCGCCTTGCTGGTGGCGGCGCAGAGCGGCGGCGAGAACACCCGGGCCGAGCAGGCAGCGCGCAAGCTGCTCTACGGCGCCGACGGCGGTGTGCTCGCCGGCCTCGCAGGGGGACCGCTGGCCTCGGGCTCCGATGCTCGGAGCGCCCTCGTGATCGACTGCGCGGAGGCAGCGCAGCAGCGCCGACACGTCGGCTTCGGATACCGGACGTCGCACGGCCAAGAGAACCGGCGCGTCATCGACGCCTACGCCATGGTCTTCCGGGGAGGCCACTGGTACCTGGTCGGCCACGACTCGGATCGCGAAGACGTGCGAGCCTTCCGGCTCTCACGCTTCACGAGCGACGTCGACGACCTCGGCGAGGGCGGCGCACCGCCCGAGGGTTTCCGGGCGGCCGACCACGTGCAGGCAGGACCGTGGGCCGCAGCAGCCGAGGACCACGCCGAGATCGCGTTCTCTCCTGGCGTGGCCTGGTGGGCGGTCGGATCGTTCGCCGGAGCGCGGATGATCGATGTCGACGCGCAGGGATGGGTGGTCGTCGACGTGCCGATGGGGGAGCCTGACCTGCTCGCGTCGCTCATCTTGCAGTTCGGCCCCGATGCCGTCGTCCGTTCCCCCGGCGTGCTCCTCGACGTGGTCACCCGGCGCTTGGAGGTTGTCGTTGCCTGAAGCTCGGCGCGCCAGCCCGCCCAAGACCGCGGATCGTCTCGGCCGCATGCTCGCGATCGTGCCGTACCTGGTGCAGCACCCAGGTTCGTCCCTGCATGACGTGGCAAGGCTCTACGACGTGAAGCCGGAGCAACTCCGACGCGACCTCGACCTGCTGTTCATGTCGGGCCTCCCTCCGTACGGGCCGGGGGACCTGATCGACGTCGAGGTCGATGAAGACGACCACATCTGGATCACGATGGCGGACCACTTCTCCCGGCCCCTGCGCCTGAGCCGTCAGGAGGCCCTCGCGATCACCCTGCGCTCAGCAGAGCTGCTCGCCACTCCCGGCCTCCCGGAGGCGCCCGCGCTCGCGAGCGCCGTGCGGAAGCTGCGTGACGCGCTCGGGCCAGACACCGTTGGCGCCGACGACGCCATCGCGACCGCGGAGGCCGGTCGCCCAGCGGAGCACCTGGAGGCCCTGCGACGAGCGGCCAGGCATCACGAGCGCATCACGATCGAGTACTTCGCCGGTTCGACGGGTGAGTGGACAACCCGCGACATCGAGCCCGAGGAGGTCTTCTCGGCGATGGGCAACTGGTACGTCGCGGCGTGGGACGTCGGTGCCGACGACGAGCGGCTGTTCCGCGCCGATCGCATCCGGGCGGTCACCAACACCGGGGATCGGTTCGAGCCGAGGGGTCTCGAAGGTGCAGGACGAGCGCTGTACACGCCGACCGGCGACGAGGTGCCGGTGCGCCTGTTGCTCAAGCCAGGTGCCCGGTGGATCGCGGAGTACTACGTCACCGACGACCAGCTCGAACGCGACGACGGCTCGCTCGAAGTCACGCTGCCGTCGGCACGGCTCGGCTGGATGGCCGGCCTCATGCTCCGGGTCGGAGCCGACGCGGAGATCCTCTCACCGCCCGAGGCCGTCGAGGCCGTGGCGGAGCTCGCGCGGCGCACCCTGACGCGGTATCGCTGAGCCCGTCGGGAGGACGGAACGTCGCGCCGCGGGTGCCTGCGGGGCCCGCGCGATTTACCTCGAGTTGGGTAGGCCTGATCCCTGCGTCGGCTCTCAAGGCTCGTGCGGAGGGGGCCGATAGCTCCTTTGAGATGACAACGATCCGGACAACGTGCCCCAGGTGCGGCGAGGTGGACATGGGCCCCGAAGCGATCATGCTCTCGGTGCGCCAGAGCGGTCGCGAAGGCAGCTACCGGTTCACCTGCCCCAACTGCGCAGACGATGTGGAGAAGCGCGCCGATCGCAAGATCGTGGCCCTGTTGGTCTCGGCAGGAGTGGACATCGAGCAGTCCGAGAGCGACCAGATGCTCTTCGACGACGGAGATGCCGATGAGCCCCGCCGGGCGGTCCCTCAGGGCCCGGTCTTCTCGATCGACGATGTGATCGAGTTCCACTACCTGCTCGAGGACGACTGCTACATCGAGGAGTTCCTGGCCTCGAGCGGCGGCGGCGCCTGAGCCAACCCGACCCGTCGAGGCGACCGGCCCGCCGGGGGCGCTTCACCCTCGTGTAGCATCGCCGGCGTGGGTACCTGGCTCGTCGTCTGGTTCGTGATCGGCATCGTCTCCACCCTCGCCGTCCTCGCGTTCCTGATCGCGTTGATCCGCCATCTCCTCGTGCTCGGGCGCACGGCGAGGCGCATGCAGGACGAGATCTCACCGATCGCGCAGGAGATCTCCGCCGAGGGATCCCGCGCGAGTGATCGGGCCTCCCGACTCGGTCCTCGACGGTAGGATTGAACCCGGGCGCAGGCCCTCCCTGACATGCTCAACATCGGACCGCCGGAGCTCATCCTCATCTTCGTGATCGCCCTCGTGATCGTGGGCCCCCAACGGCTGCCCGAGCTCGGACGCACGATCGGCAAGGGGCTCCGCGAGTTCCGGAAGATGCAGGACGAGGTCAAAGACCTCGTGAACACGGGTATGGGCGACGAGTTCAAGCAGACCGCGGCCGAGCTGCGACGGACCGCCTCCGACCTGAAGAGCGCGACCGACGTGCGATCGGCGTTCCGCAACGACACCCCACGGACCCGCCCCCACGGGCCGGTCCCTGACGAGGTCGCCGACGAGGAGATCGCCCGGGAACCCGACTCCGACGTGCCCGAGCCCCCGACACCCGCGCCAGCCTCACCCGTCGACACCGACGACACGGGATCCGACGAGTGAGGCTCGCTGCATGCGGCTGATCCCGAAGTTCCTCCGCAAGTCGGAGGCGGAGCGGACCGGCACGATGTCGGTGATGGAGCATCTCGAGGAGCTCCGTCGACGCATCGTGATCGCGTTCTTCGCGGTGGCCGCGGGTGCGGTGGTCGGCTGGTTCCTGTATCCGTACGTGCTGGAGCTGCTCCGCGATCCCTTCTGCCAGTACCTCCGCGACAACCCCGAGGTGCGGCCGCCGGCGGGCTGCGACCTGGTCTTCAACAGCCCGGTCGACGCCTTCCTGACGAAGCTGAAGATGGTCGGCTTCCTTGGGTTGATCGTGGCGTTGCCCGTCGTGCTGTATCAGCTCTGGGCCTTCATCGTGCCGGGGCTGACGAGCCGCGAGAAGAAGTGGTCGATCCCGTTCATCGTCACCTCCACCTTGTTGTTCATCGCCGGGGCGGCGTTCGCGATCTGGACGTTGCCGAAGGCCCTCGAGTTCCTCCTCGGGTTCGGTGGCGAGGCGGTCGTCCCGCTGATCACGTTCGATCGGTACATCGGCTTCGTGACGCTGGTGACGCTGGCCTTCGGGGTGTCGTTCCTGTTCCCGGTGGTCCTGGTCTTCTTGGAGGCGGTCGGCGTGCTCTCCTGGCAGGTGCTCGCGTCGTGGCGCCGATGGGCCATCCTCGGCATCTCGATCTTCGCGGCCGTGATCACACCCAGCGGCGACCCCTACACGATGTTCGCGATGATGATCCCGATGTACGTGTTCTACGAGGCCTCTATCATCATCGGCCGGATCATGAAGCGGTCCCGGACCTGACGCGAGGAAGACGACGAGCATGGCGATCAAGGGCAAGAGGAAGTCGAAGCAGCGATCCGCGCCCAGGGCGCCCCGGCGAGAGCCGGTGGCGGTGCCGACGCCTTTCCTGCGCCGACGATGGGTGCAGCTCACGGCCGGGTTCCTGGTCGGCGTGTTCGCGATGATCGTGTTCGTGTGGGTGACGAACAGCCTCCGTGCGGACGACGCGGAGGCCGCGGCGGAGGCCGATGCGGCGAAGCGGCGGGCGGCGGCCACCGCGTACCAGCAGGCCGTGCGTGGGGCCTTCAGCCAGGTCGGCGTGGTCGACCCCGGGGTGACCCCGACGATCTTCGCCGACATGGACGCGGCACTCGATGCGATGGCCAAGGGGAACCCACCTGAGGACGCCGAGGCGACGTTCAAGCAAGCTGCCGCCGACGCAGCGAAGGCACGGAAGGAGCTCGCCGCGTTCGACGTCGCCGCCACGATCGGCGACCAGGGCTTCGACGCGATCGCCGCGGGCGCGTACACGGCCTCGGCCGAGACCCTCGTGCAGGTCCTCGATCGCTCGCGGCAGGCGGCCGAGGTCGCAGCCGCGGCCGCGGCGATCGGGGGTGACGAGGGCCAACGGCTCACCGAGATCGCAGTGGACCTGCGTGACACAGCCCGTGCGCAGCTGACCGAAGGCTGGACCGAGTACCTCCAGGCGCTCAGGGCGGGTGGGGTGCCAGAGGCACCGACCACCGGCGGCATCGTGCCCGAGCTCCCGGGCGGCGGGGGATAGTCAGGCCCGCGATGGGAGGCGCCGCCCCCGTCGTCGTGGTCGCGAACCCCACCGCGGGGCGAGGCAAGGCCGGCAAGCGGATCGGGTCCGTCGACGCGATCCTGCGCGAGCTGCGGGTCGCGCACGAGGTTCGGGTCACGGGGTCGGCTGCCGAGATGGAGGCGACCTGCCGCGACGCAGCCCGGCACGGCGCCGAGATCGTCGCCGTGCTCGGCGGCGACGGCACGGTCTCGTGCGCCGCGAACGGACTGCTCGGCACCGGCGCGGCCCTCGCGGTGCTGCCAGCAGGCACGGGCGACGACTTCGCGGCAGCAATCGGAGCAGGTTCGTTCCCGTCGGCCGTGCGCTTGCTCGCGAACCCGAAGACGGTCGCGATCGACGTCGTCCGCCTCCGCACGGGCGACACAGACCGACGCTTCGTCAACATCGCCGGGGCGGGGTTCGATTCCGAGGTGAACGAGACGGCCAACGCGATGACCGTCAACCTCGGCGGCACCGGCACCTACGTGGCCGCGCTCGTGAAGACGCTCTCGCGGTTCACCCCGGCCCGCTACGACCTGTCGGTCGACGGCGAGGCGATCACGCTCGACGCCATGCTGGTCGTGATCGGCAGCGGACTCTCCTACGGCGGAGGCATGAAGGTCCTGCCCGACGCCTCGATCGTCGATGGGATGATCGACGTCTGCATCGTGGAAGCGCTCTCGAAGAGCGCGTTCCTGCGAGCGTTCCCCTCGGTGTTCACCGGGCGGCACGCGTCACATCCGAAGGTGCGCATGATGCGGGCGACGAACGTGACGGTCGGGGCGAACCGGGACATGCAGGTCTACGCTGACGGGGAACGCGTAGGCCCGCTGCCCGCACGATTCGACGTGGAACCAGGCGCCCTGCCAGTGGTGGTCGGGCCCGACGCGAAAGGGATCCGATGACCGAGGTTGCCGATGGCGTACTGCTGATCCATGCGTTCCCGCTCGATGCCCGCATGTGGGACGACCAGGTCGAGGACCTGCGGGCCCAAGGGTGGCGCGTGGCCGCCCCGTCGCTCCCGGGATTCGGTGGCTCGCCCGGAGCCGGAACGGTGATGGCGATGGGCGCAGCCGCCGATCGATGCCTGCAGGCGCTCGACGCTGCCGGCATCGAACGCGCCGTGGTGTGCGGCCTCTCGATGGGCGGGTACGTCGCGTTCGAGCTCTGGCGCATGGCGAGGCAGCGGGTCACCGGCGTCGTGCTCGCCAACACCCGGTCGGGGGCCGACACCGAGCAGGCGGCCGACGCAAGGCGGGCGCTTGCCGCCCGCCTGCGTGCGGAGGGCACCGGGTTCCTCGTCGAGGCGCCGCCGCCGTTGCTCGCCGCACCGCCGGGCGAGGGGCGTTGGCCCTTCGTGCAGGGGGTGATCGCCGAGCAGCCTGCCGAAGCGATCGCCGCGGCAGCCGAAGGCATGGCCGACCGGCACGACTCCACCCCTGATCTCGGCACGATCGACGTGCCCGTGCTCGTGCTGACATCGGACTCCGACACCTTGATCCCGCCGGAGGTCAGCCTCGAGATGGTCGGCCACGTCGAAGACGCCGACTCGATCACGCTCGGCGGGGCGGGCCACCTGTCCAACCTGGAGGCCCCCGAGGCCTTCTCCGCGGCCTTCCGCTCCTTCCTGCGGCGGTTCACGCGCGTCTGAGCATGGCCCTGCGGGTCGGCACTGAGCCGCCCGTAGACTGGACGGCGTGACCACCCCCGCGGCGTTCGCCGCCCGATTCCCGTTCGCCCTGGACGAGTTCCAGTTGCAGGCTGCCGAGGCGGTCGAGGCCGGCATGTCGGTGCTCGTCGCCGCTCCGACGGGCAGCGGGAAGACGGTGGTGGCCGAGTACGCGATCGAACGAGCCCTGGACCTCGGCGGCAAAGCCTTCTACACGACCCCGCTGAAGGCGCTCTCGAACCAGAAGTTCGGCGATCTCGTCGCGAGACACGGCGCCGACCGCGTGGGCCTGCTCACCGGGGACAACACGATCAACTCGGAGGCGCCGGTGGTCGTGATGACCACCGAGGTGCTCCGCAACATGCTCTACGAGCGCTCGGACACCCTCACCGGCCTCGTGAGCGTGGTGATGGACGAGGTGCACTATCTCCAGGATCCGTACCGCGGCGCCGTCTGGGAGGAGGTGCTGATCCACCTGCCGCTCAGCGTGAGCGTGGTCTGCCTCTCGGCCACGATCTCCAACGCGGAGGAGTTCGGCGAGTGGATCGGCACGCTGCGCGGCGAGACGAAGGTGGTCATCGAGGAACGCCGGCCGGTGCCGCTCGAGCACCACTACCTGATCGGGCATCGCCTGCACCCGATGCATGTCGAGCAGGACGGCGTGGCGATCCCGAACCCGTACGTGATCTCGCTCGACCAGAACGAGCTGCGCACGAAGGTCTATTACCGACGGAGCAGCGGATACCCGCAGCATGAGCGCATCTCGCGACCGCGCGAGGGGCATCGGCGCGTCTACGTTCCGAGACGGTCCGAGGTCGTCGACGTGCTCGAGGAGCACGGCATGCTGCCCGCGATCTACTTCGTGTTCAGCCGCGCCGGATGCGATCGTAGCGTGCGATGGATGCGCGAGGCCGGCATCTCGCTGACGAGCCGTGCCGAGGCCGACCACATCCGAGAGCGGGCGGAATCGCGCGCCGCATGGATCGACGAGGAGGACCTCGTCACCCTTGGGTTCTACGACTTCCTCGATGGGCTCACAGCGGGAGTCGCCGCCCATCACGCGGGCATGCTGCCCGTGTTCAAGGAGACCGTGGAGGAGCTGTTCGAGGCCGGGCTCGTGAAGGTCGTGTTCGCGACCGAGACGCTCTCACTGGGCATCAACATGCCGGCCAAGACCGTCGTGATCGAAGACCTCTGGAAGTTCCAGGGGGAGCGCCATGAGCTCCTCACGCCGGGGGAGTACACGCAGCTCACGGGGCGCGCGGGACGCCGAGGCATCGACGAGCTGGGCCACGCCGTGGTGCTGTACCAGAAGGAGGTCGACTTCGAGCGCGTGGCGACCCTCGCCCAGCGGCGCACGTACGATCTCGTGTCCTCGTTCCGGCCCTCCTACAACATGGCCGTGAACCTCGCCCGCAACTACACCGAGGAACAGGCGCATCACCTGCTCAACAGCTCCTTCGCGCAGTTCCTGGCCGACCGAAAGGTCGTGGGCCTCGAGCGGGAGCGCACGCGCGATTCCGAGGCGATCGAGGGTTATCGCACCAACATGCGCTGCCACCTGGGCGACTTCGACGAGTACTGGGCCCTCGTGTCGAGGGCCCGTCGTCTGCGCGAGGACGGCCGCAAGGGCCACGAGAAGGCGCGTGCCGACGCGGTGCGCGGGGCGGTCAACAAGCTGAAGCCCGGCGAGGTGATCTCGGTTCCGAACGGCAAGCGGGGTGGTCTCGGCGTGATCGTGAGCTCCCGCGAGGGCAAGCCGACCGTGCTCACTCAGGATCGGCGGTTCTTCCGGCTCGCCGCCCGCGACTTCCAGGACCCGCCCGCGGTGCTGACCCGCATCCCATTGCCCCGTTCGGGGAGCGCGCGCAGCAGCCGGTACCGGCGCGACGTGGCCGCCACGCTCGTCTCGCTGCAGGTCCGGCCGCCGAAGCCCTCGAAGCACCGAGCGGACCCGAAGGTCGAGCGGGAGGCGGTGAAGCTCGAGGACCGTGCCGCCGCGCACCCCTGCCATCGCTGCCCCGAGCGCGCCAAGCACGAGCGGTGGGCGAGGCGGGTCGACGAGCGGGAAGCATCGCTTTCGGGCATCGAGCGGCGCATCCGCGTGCGCACCGAGACGCTGGCCCGCCAGTTCGACCGGGTGCTCTCGGTGCTGCGCGAGCTCGGCTACGTCGAGGACTGGTCGGTCACCGACCGTGGGCGCAGTCTCTCGCGCATCTACGGCGAGGGCGACATCCTGGTGGCCGAGGCGCTGGCTCGGCGCATCTTCGACGGCCTCCAGCCGGCAGAAGTGGCTGCACTGCTCTCCTCCGTCGTCTACGAAGGGCGGGAGCGCGTGCCGCTCTCCGGTGACATGCCGACGCCCGCCACGAAGGAGCGCTTCGAACTGCTGCAACGCTCCTGGCGGAGGATCCGCCGAACGGAAGACGATCACCAGGTGCAGCTCTGCCGAGAGCTCGAGGCCGGGTTCGCGGCGCCGATCTTCCACTGGGCGAGCGGGCAGCCGCTCGAGGAGGTGCTGGCCGAGACCGACATGGCCCCCGGCGACTTCGTCCGCAACTGCAAGCAGTTGCTCGACCTGCTTCGACAGGTGGAGGATGTCGCGACGCCTGAGGTGGCCGCGCTCTTCGCCGCCGCACGGTCGTCGGTGCTCCGCGGTGTCGTCGCGTACACGGGCGTCTAGCTACGATGCGGGCGCGATGACCAGCCCCTTCGGAAGCCTCGCGGTGATCGCCGAGCCGGCTGCCGGCGCGGGGCGGGTTGGGGAGCAGCTCCCGGCGCTCCGGCGAGCGCTCGCAGCCAACGACCTCGCGTACCGCCTGAGCCTCGCGGAGGCGCGCGGCGAGGGCGCGCGCCTCGCGTCAACGGCCCTCGACGAGGGGTTCCGCTACGTCGTGGCCGTCGGCGACGACGCGACCGTGCAAGACGTGGTGAACGGCCTCTTCCGTGACGGAGCGCCGATCGTGGAGGAACCCGTGCTCGGCGTGATCGCGGCCGACGCCGGCAACGACCTGCTGCGCAGCTTCGGGCTGCCCGACGACGTCGACGGAGGTGTGCGTCATCTGCTGGGCGACGTCACGTACCCCTTCGACCTGATGCGCATCAGCTGCGTCGGTCCCGACGGCGAGCGGGTGACGCGGTACGCGCACAACCTCGCCCAGCTGGGTCTCGGGGCGAACGTGGAGCTCGCCCGGCGTCGACTGCCGCCGCGACTCGGCGACCGGCGGCGGAGATTCCTCGGCTTCTGGCGGGGATACATGGGCACGAAGCGCCGGGCCGTGCGCGTGGGCTACGACACGAAGACGTGGGAAGGCGAGAGCTTCCACGTCGTGATCGGGAACGGGCAGTTCACGTCGGGCATGCGCCTGTCGCCGCGCTCGTATCCGGGCGACGGCGTGCTCGACGCGCTCGTCTTCACGGGGCAGAAGTCCGATGCCTACACGATGATGCCTCGCATCATGCGCCACGGCGGGCACGTGCCCGATGAGGCCATCAAGGAGCTGCGGGCGAAGATCCGCTTCTCCGTCGACGCGGATCGTCCCCTCGCCGTCGTTGCCGACGGGGAGCCGTTCGGCACGACGCCGGCGACGTTCCAGGTCGTTCCCCAGCAGATCCTGTTGAAGCTCTAGAGGAGGCCCCATGAACGCTCGCCTCACCGACCGCATGCGCCGGGCAGCCGACGAGACGGCCGCACAGGGATTCGACGCCCTCGTGGTCGCCCCCTCGCCCGACCTGGCCTACCTCACCGGCTACGACCCGATGCCGCTCGAGCGTCCAACGCTGCTCGTGCTGCGGAACGGGAACGGCCCCACGATGCTCGTGCCCGAGCTGGAACGCCCACTCGCTGCCGGCTCCCCGGGAGGCGCGGCGATCGAGCTGATCGGGTGGACCGACGGCGTCGACCCCTACGCGGAGGCGGCGCGACTGCTCCCCACCGAGGGCCGCGTCGCGGTCGGGGACCGGCTCTGGGCGAGCCACGTGCTGGGGCTCCAGCGCGCGATGCCGGGGCTCGCGTTCGAGCCCGCATCGCCCGTGATCGGTCGGCTCCGCGCCGTGAAGGACGACGACGAGCTCGCGGCCCTGCGGAGGGCTGCCCGTGGCGCCGACGAGACGTTCCGGACGATCTGCACGATGACGTTCCTCGGCCGGCGGGAAGAGGAGATCGCCGCCGATCTTGCAGACCTGCTGGTCCGCAACGGACATGTGCGAGCCGACTTCACGATCGTGGCGAGCGGTCCGAACGCCGCCTCGCCGCACCACGAGCCGGGTGGACGCACGATCCTGCCGAAGGACGCCGTCGTGATGGACTTCGGTGGCGAACTGGGCGGGTACTTCAGCGACACGACGAGGACCGTCGTGGTGGGCGAGCCCCCCGCAGGGTTCGAGCGCGTCTACGACACGGTGCGCGAGGCGCAATCGGCCGCCTGCGATGCGGTCGCTCCGGGCCTCGCGGCCCAGCAGGTCGACCGGGTGGCACGCCGCATCATCGAGGATGCCGGCTTCGGTGAGCGGTTCGTCCATCGAACCGGCCACGGCATCGGCCTCGAGGTGCACGAGCCGCCCTACATCGTGGAGGGGAACGATTGGATCCTCACCGTCGGAACGACGTTCTCGGTGGAGCCCGGCGTCTACCTCGAGGGCGAGTACGGAGTGAGGATCGAAGACATCGTGGCGGTCACCGCCGACGGCGTGGAACGGCTGAACCGATCGAGCCGCGAGTTGCAGGTGGTGGAGTAGGCGAGGCGTCCGCGGATGGTCAGTCCCGGAGGCGGACCTTCGTTCCGTCGGGGGTGTCCATGACCTCGAGCCCCATCGCGGCCAGTTCGTCGCGTAGCCGGTCGCTCTCGGCGTAGTCCTTCCCCGCACGGGCGGCGTCGCGCCGGGCCATCTTCGCGAGCATGTCCTCGGTCGGAGCCCATCCGCTGGTGGACTCTCGCTCGAGATCGAGTCCGAGCACGGCATCCCACGACGCCAGGAGGGCGTACCGCTCACCCACAGGGAGGTCGTCGTCGCCGGCGACCTCGTTCACGACGACGACTGCAGCAGGCATATCGACGTCGGCCGCGACCGCCTCACGGAACCGGGTGTCGTACCCGTTCGCTCGCTCGCCGAGTTCCGCTGCGGCCGGCGCCCACTCGGCCATGCGCCGGCGCAGCTGCTTCACCTTCGCGTCGGCCGCGTCCATCGAATCCCACGTGAAGTCCATCTCGGAGCGGTAGCGGGACTGGAACGTGAGCCAACGGAACGCGAGCGGATCGATGCCGCGCTCGATCAGCTCGCGAACCCGGATCGTGTTGCCGGTCGACTTCGAGATCTTCTGGCCCGCTTGCCGAAGATGACCCCCGTGCACCCAGATCGAGACCACCTGATGGCCCACGGCACCCTCGCTCTGCGCGATCTCATCCTCGTGGTGAGGGAACCGCAGGTCGCTGCCGCCCGTGTGGATGTCGAATCGGTCGCCCAGGTACTTCATCGACATCGCCGAGCATTCGATGTGCCAGCCGGGGAACCCCGTGCCCCACGGGGAGTCCCACTTCATGAGCCGGCCGGGGCCGGCGGCCTTCCACAGCGCGAAGTCGGCTGGGTTCCGCTTGGTCGCGTCGGTCTCGAGATCGCGGTGACCCTCGCGCAGTTTGTCGAGCGTGTTCCCGCTCAGCTTCCCGTAGCCGGGGAATGACGTGACATCGAAATAGACGCTGCCGGACTCCGCCACGTAGGCGTGTCCACGATCGATCAGTGTCTGCGTGAGCTCGATCATCTCGGGGATGTGCTCGGTAGCCTTCGGATACTCGTCCGCCGGGCGGATGCCGACCGCGACGGCCTCCTCGAACACCGCGTCCGCGTACTTCTCGGCGATCGCGAGTGCGGACAGGCCCTCGTCCTCCACGGCGAGCGCCATCTTGTCGACGGCCTCCGGTGAGGCCTCGTCCGTCATGTGTCCGACATCGGTGATGTTCATGATCTGCGTCACCCGGTATCCCTCGAACTCCAGGGCACGTCGGATCAGGTCGCCCAACATGAACGTGCGCAGGTTCCCGAGGTGCGCGAACCGATAGACCGTGGGACCGCACGTGTAGATCGTCACGTGCCCCTCGGTCACGGGACGAACCTCGTCGAGCTCGCGCGTCAGCGAGTTATACAGGCGCATGGGCGTGAGCTTACCGCCGGAACGGTTGCTGCTAGGCGTCGTCGGGGCGAGGCGGCGACGGGGGTCCCAGCGTGAGCTGCGGCCGCTCGGCCTGACCGTTGCCACCGACGCCCGACACCTCGACCGGAGGCGGCGGCACCGGTACGGGGATGCGCGACTCGACCCCGGCGTGCTCCCGGTGGGCCCTGAGCACAGCCTCGTGGTACCGGCCGAGCATCTGCAGGAACGAGGGGTCGCGGTATGGGCGACCGTCGACCGTAGGACCCTGCGTGCCCTCGATGATGGCTTCCACGTCGTCGCCAGTGATCGTCTTGACCGTCTCGAGCGCGTGTGCGAGCGCCAGCACCTCGGAACGGTTCTCCTCGAGCAGGGCCCACGTGCGCTCGTAGAGGTCGGCGAGCTTCTCCTCCACGCTCTGCCCGAACGCGGAATCGAACAGGGCGCGGTCGCCGCCGGTCTCCATGGACGTCGAGCCGAGCGGCGCGAGCGTGACGGACCGCGAAGCGAACCGGTCGCCCATCGCGTAGTACGCGAGCGCCTGGCTCGTCATGCCGGTCGCCGCACGCATGTCGCCGCCCACACCCATCGAGTGATCGCCGTCGAAGAACATGCGCTCACCGGCCAGCGACGCGAGGGCGGTCATCACGTCGATCTCACGCTCCGAGCGCCACTGCACGAACTGGTCCTCGGGCGGGATCGACGAGACGAACCCCCCGACGTCGCCCCGACGCTCGATCGTGGCCATGTCGATCACCGCGTGCTTGCGGAGCCGGTAGGCGACCACGGCGTGGCAGGCCTCGTGCACGGCGACCGAGTGGCGTTCGCGCTCGATGTACTCATGCTCGTCGGGGAGCCCGTGCTGCTTCAGCTGCTTCGCCTTCACGACGTCGGCGTAGCTCACGCTGTCGCGGTCGTCGCGGATCGCGATCACCAGGCCCTCGTTCACGATGTCCTTGATCGAGGCGCCGGAGAAGTACGGCGTGATCGTGGCGAGCTTGTCCATCTCATCGGACGAGATGTCGTTCTTCACCTTCGCCAGGTAGTACTCGAACGTGGCCCTGCGGCCGTCCTTCTGCGGGTAGCCCACCTTGTACTGGCGGTCGACGCGGCCGGGTCGCAGCATCGCCGGGTCGAGGGTGTTCGGCATGTTCGTCGCGAAGATATGCAGGATGCGATACTTCGGCGGGGGCTTCGGCTTCATGCCGAGCAGCTTGCGGATCTTGTTCACGAGCCCCTTCGGCTTCGTGAGACCCGACATCTCGGCGAGCAGCGCCTGGAGCGTGCCCATGCCGCCCCCGCCCGCCATGCCTCCCATGATCACCTGCTCCTTGTAGGGAGCGCCGGGCTCGCCCGATGCCGGGCCCGCGTGGAACGCGGCGTCGCGCCCCGCGGCCGACAGGTATGAGACCCCGTTGCAGCTCGGGGTCGTCGTCCAGGGCGAGACGGGAGCGAACCCGGTGCCCACCTGCTGTCCGCGGCTGCCGAGGGAGTCCGCCTCATCGATGAACACGATCGCGCCGCCGTAGCGCATCGAGAGCTTGCGGAGCTTGCGGTAGAGCGAACGCACCTTGAGGATGCCGACGCCCATGAACATGTTGATGAACGCGCCGGCGTCGACGTTCACGAAGGGCTTGGCCGTCTCGCCGGCCACCGCCTGAGCCATCAGGGTCTTGCCCGTCCCCGGCGGCCCCCACAGCAGGATGCCGCCCGGTACGTAGCCGCCACGCGACTCGATCGCCTCGGGGTCGTCCAGGAACACCAGCGTCTCCTTGAGCTGACCGAGCGCAGCGTCCTGGCCCTTCACGTCGTCGAACCTGGTCTCGATCTCGTCGGGCATGATCGTGTCGATGCCGCCCCTCGACAGGAACCAGAACAGCCCGATGAACTGGAACATCACGAAGAAGAAGCCGAACGCGAGCTGCATGATGAAGGGCAACGCGACGACGAGGCGGGCAGGCGCCTCGACGATGCCGAGCCACACGGGATCGGTGTCGAAGATGCGCCCCAGCAGCGTGCTGAACACCAGCAGGAACAGCGCGAACTTGAACGCTCGGCCGGCCCGGTATCGGGTGTAGTCGTTCATCGTCCCGAGCCGGCGCTCGGTGCCGCCGAAGACCGACTGCTGCCAGAAGCGGTAGTACGCCTTCGAACGCTCCTCGATGAAGTAGTGCACCTGCCGCACGAACTCGACTGCAATCAGGGCGAGGAGCCACCAATAGTCGTTGACCGCGATGCGCACCGCATCGGTGAACGGGCCGTCGAGAGGCCGCACCGTGGTGCTCCACACGACCGCGAGGCCCGCGAGCCACAGGATGCCGAGGAAGATCAGAAGCTTGATGCGGTCCCACAGCACGGCGGGTGCTCGGGTCTCGCGTTCCGATGCCCTCGGCCGCGAAGGCCGGTCCACGAGGATGTTCGTTCCCTTGCCGCTCGTGCTCACCCGATCACCGCCCAGGAGTCGATCACCGATTCGATGTCGCCGCGGTTGCGGCCGTAGCATTCGGCGCTGCAGAGCACCGCCAACACGTAGACCTTGTCGGATGCCGGGTCCATGTAGGCGGTCTGCGAGATCTGCACGAAACGATCGTCGAAGAACACGTCGGGCCCTCCCGTCGATGTCGCCCCCTCGAGGGCGGAGGCCCAGATCTGGGCCTCGAAGTGCAGTCCGCGGAACCCATCCTTCTCGACATGATCGTCGTAGGCCAGGAACGCGACGGCCTCGCGACCGACCTGATCCTGGATCGCGTCGATCGGCACGATCAGGTTCCGCAGCGCCTGGTAGTTGATGCCGTCCCGCTGCTGCACGGTGAGCCGCAGCACCGCGGCGATGCCCTGCGGGTAGTCGGAGTAGTACCCGGTCTGCGACATCACGTGCTCGATCGATGGGGAGGGATGCGCATCGAGGCCGATCAGCCATTCGACGGGGTCGGGCGTGCTCACCGGGGGTCCCGCCTGCTCACCCTGCAGCGTCGCCTCGTCGAAGACCGCCCACTCGATGGGCACCTTGAACGCGGTGCGGGCCTCCGTGTTCCGCACGTACTCGTAGCTCGGCGACCCACAGGCGACCAAGACGGCGGAGCCGGCGACGAGCACGAGCACGGCGAGCAGGGAACGGCGGTGGCTCATCGATTCATCATCCCACGACTCTTCGGAGTGGCACCCCCTGTGGATCGGTATCGGCGAACGGGTGTTTGAACCGAAGTGCGCAGGTCAGGGTCGTAGTGGGCGGTGCTCGAAAGGGATCGACAGCGCGATCGTCGTTCGCGTCGCGACGTTGGCTTTCTCCCGCAGCCGCCGGATCAGATCCTCGAGCTCGGTGGTCGTGTGGGTGCGCACCTTCAACACGTAGTTCGTCTCGCCCGCGACGCTGTAGCAGTCCTCGACCTCGGGGAACTCGGCGACGCGGTCGGGGAGGTCGTCGGGCTGACGGGGATCGAGCGGCGATGCAGCGATCAGCGCCGTGACGAACAGGCCGAGCGACTCGGGATCGACCACGGCCGAATAGCCTCGGATCACCCCGTGCTGCTCCAGTTTGCGCACCCGGTCATGCACGGCCGACGCCGAGAGCCCGACGCGGGCGGCCACGTCGGCATAGGTGGCGCGGGCGTCGTCCTGCAGAGCAGCGACGATGTCGAGGTCGCGGGCGTCGAGCACCTGTCAATCATAGGATGCCCGCCCGTGGGCGGATATCGACCGCCCACGTGGGCCGTTCTGGCCCTTCGCGGTCGTGCGGCCGATGACGTCGGGTGACGGCGCCATGAGCCATCGGAGGATTGCGCGGGGTGCCACCGCTCGGATAGAACGTCCCATCGGCGTCGACCTCCTCCCGGCCGTCGAGACGCGGCATGGAGGAGTGGCCCGGTGCGACGCCCGAGCCCGCCGAGGTCGAGGTGGCGCGACGACCCGATCCGATTCGAGGTCGTTACCACGCCCGGCGGCGTTGCCCGCACGATCGTCCACCTGGGCGATCGTGATCGTCGCGGCTACGACGCCGCCGTCTCCGCCGTGACACCGGCCGTGGAGCGCGCGCTCGGCGACGGCGTCGTCGCGAACCGGGCCCGCTCGACCTCGACCGGGGTGGTGCTCGAACCCTGGCGTGTCGCTCGGCGCCGGTACGCGCGAGCGATCGCGTCGGCCGCCGCAGGGCCATGGCGGGCGGCGTTCATCGGCGACGTGCGCGACTGCTACGGGTCGATCGGTCCACCGATCGTGGAGCGCGCGCTGCGCGACCTCGGCGCCCCCGAGCGGCCGATCGAGCACATCGTCGGGATCCTGCGGCATCTCGAGGAGCGGGGCGTGCGAGGCCTGCCGGTCGGTCCTCACCCCTCGGCCGTGCTCGCCAACGCGGCGCTCGTCTCGGTCGATCGCGACGTCGGCGAGGCGGCATCAGGTCCGGCCTTCCGTTGGGTGGACGACGTCGTCGTGCTCGCGATGGACAGGCCCGGAGCCCGACGCGATGCGGCGACCTTCACCCGCGCGCTCGACACGCTCGGCCTCACCTCGCACCCGGCGAAGTGCCGGATCGTCGACGATCTCCAGTCGATGTTGACGACCTCGTGGCGACCTTCCGTCGCAGGTGGCCTCAGCGTGGCATGATGCGCGCGCCGTGAGGACCCTCTACCGTGCCGCGCGCATCCGTACCCAGGCCTACCCCGAGACGGGGGACTGGCTGCTGGTCGACAGCCGACACGTCCAGCGCGTCGGGGTCGGCGAACCTCCGCAGGCTGATCGGGTCGTCGACCTACCAGGAACGACGATCCTGCCGGGGTTCATCGACGGGCACGTGCACCTCACCGAGACGGGCCTCTCCCTCGCGGACGACGACATCCGGGCCGCTCGATCGGCCGAGGACATGCTCCGGCTCGTGCGTGAGCGGGCCGCCGAGGGGGAGGGGCCGCTGTTCCTGCTCGGCTACGACGAGTCGGCGTGGGAGCGCCCCGATCTGCCCACCATCGCCGATCTCGACGCCGCGTGCGCGCGCCCACTGGTGATCCGGCGTGTCGACGGGCACGCGGCGCTCGCCAACCGTGCGGCCCTCGAGTCCGCCGGGGTGCTCGATCGGCCGGGCATGGCCCGTGACGAGACAGGCGCGCCGACCGGCGTCGTGACCCGGCAGGCGAACGACGCGATCGGTCTGTGGGTGATGTCGTCCCTCGACGATCTCGCGCGGCAGGACCTGCAGCTCCAGGCGGCCTCACTCGCGGCCTCCAAAGGCATCACTGCGGTGCACGAGATGTCGATGCCACACTGGAACGGAGAGGCCGATCTGCGGGTGCTACTCGATCACCGTGCCCGTCTGCCGGTCGATGCCATGCCGATCCCCGCCACGACCGACCTGGGCACCGCGATCGGCAACGGGCTCGCCGCGATCGGCGGAGACCTGCCGGTCGACGGCTCGATCGGCGCCCGGACCGCCCGGGTCGGGGACCCCTACCTCGACGGCGGCGACGGGGTCGCCTACTTCGCCGACGACGAGCTGGCCGAGTTCTTCCACGGGGCGCACGCGGCTGGACTGCAGGTCGGCGTGCACGCGATCGGCGACCGGGCGATCGATCAGGTGCTACGGGTGTGGGAGCGCGTCTACCATGCGCTCGACTCCCGGGAACGCCGGCACTTCCGGGCCAGGCGACACCGCATCGAGCACTTCGAGGTGGCCGCGACGGCCCAGGTCGAGCGCGCCGCGATGCTCGGGCTCGCCGCCTCGGTCCAACCGGCGTTCGACGCCACGTGGGGAGGCCCCGGCGGGCTCTACGAGCTGCGACTCGGACCGGAGCGCGCCGCACGCATGAATCCGTTCCGCACGATGCTGGAACGTGGGGTCGAGGTGGGCGTCGGCTCGGACGCCCCGATCACCCCGCTCGACCCTATGCGTGCGGTCGAGGCTCTCGAACGCCACCACGATCCCGCCCAGCGCCTGTCGCGCCGAGAGGCGATCCTCCTGCACACGATCGGTTCGGCGCGCGTCGGGCACCAGGAGGACAAGAAGGGCTCCCTGGCGCCGGGCATGCATGCCGACTTCGCGGTCTTCGACGCCGACCCCTACGAGGAACCCACGCTCCATGGCCTGCGGCCGGTGCTCACGGTGTCGCTCGGCCGGGAGGTCTTCGCTGCCTGAGTGCCGGCCGGCCCCGCCGCGTCGCAGGCCCCCTTGTCACTCTTTCTCCGTCGCGACGGTTGACCACCGCGCGCCGGCAGGCGTAGCGTGCGGGCCGCGCCATCGCTCCGGCGACGGTGCAGAGGGTCCGAGCGGCTGAGTAGAGAACGCGGCGCCCCGGCGTCGCGGCCCCAAAGGTCGCTCGGGCCCTCATCGCGTTCCGCGTGCCGGGCGCTCGCCGCGGAACACGACGACGCGCATCACGATCGGGAATGCCGTCCTCGGCACGGGCGTTCAGTCGGGTTCCCATGACGTTCGTGCGACTGCTGGGACCGACGCCCCACCATGTGGTTGCACGAGCGAGCAGTGGCAGTAGGATACGCGCGCATCGAGGGAGGACCGACCCTCGGAGGGATGAGATGAGCGACACGATGAGCGACATCGACGAACCGGTCGACGAAGACGAGGCCGAGGGGATCGACGAGGAAGCGGAGCCCAGCGAGGCGGAGCTCGCCGATGCCACCGTGCCCCCGGACCCCGCGACAGGTGGCGACGTCGAGTCGATCCAGGAACTGCTGGTCAAGCAGGAGGCGGCCGACGAGGCCGACGCCGACGAGGAAGAGGAGGCGGTGATCGCCCTCACCAAGGAGGAGCGCCTCGCCGCCGATCCGGCCGAATCCCGGGTGGTCCCGATGCAGGAAACGGAGTTCGTCTGCAAGCGGTGCTTCCTGGTGAAACACCGCAGCCAGCTCGCCGACAAGAAGCGGACGCTGTGCCGCGACTGCGCCTGAAGACGCGCCCCGGCCTTCCGCTCGCGCTCCTGCTCGCCGCCGCCTCAGGCGTGTTGCTGTCTTCAGCCTTCCCGCCGGTGGGCGCGTGGCCGGTCGCGTTCGTCGCCCTCGCCCCGTTGCTCTGGCTGGTCCAGGACAGCGGCCCTCGGCGGGGCTCCGTGCTCGGGCTCGCATTCGGCCTGGCCTTCCACGGCGTGACGCTCTATTGGATCCTGCGCTTCGGCGAGATGGCGTGGGTGGCGTTGACCATCGTTTCCGCCTTATGGGTGGCAGCGTTCGGCGCCCTCGTCCCCGCCCTGCGCAGGCCGGGGCGGCCGATGATCACCGTGCTCGGCGTCGCCTCGGCGTGGACCGTCCTCGAGTGGTTGAAAGGCATGTGGCCGCTCGGCGGATTCACCTGGGGCACGATCGGCGTCTCGCAGGTCGACAACCCCGCGACCGTGCGGCTCGGCACGATCGCCGGGGTGTGGGGGGTGACGTTCGCGGTCGTCGTGGTCAACGCCGCTCTGGCGCAGCTCGTCGGCCGGGGATCCGATGGGGGAGGGGAGCGTCGGAAGCGCGTGGTGGTCGTCGCCGTCGCGGCCGCCTTGGCGCTCGCCCCCTTCGCGTTGCCGTTCGCGGCGGCCGATGGCCAGGCGATCGACGTGGCCACGATCCAGATCGACGTGCGCGAGGCCCGCGACCGCACGACCACCGACGAGGATCGACGGGTCGCGGAGATGAACATCGCCCAACACCGACGGCTGGCGGGGGAACCCCGCCCGGACCTGATCGTGTGGGGTGAGGGCGCCCTCGATCCGGCGGCGGCCGCCGACCCCGAGCTGCGGGCGATCGTCTCGCAGGTCGTCGCCGAGGTCGGCGTGCCCACGCTGATCGGCGCCGTGATCGACGATCCCGACGGCAGCCAGCACACGTCGGTCCTGCAGCTCGACGCATCGGGCAAGGATGTCGACCGCTACGACAAGACCCGCCTCGTGCCGTTCGGGGAGTTCGTGCCGTTCCGTTCTCGGCTCGAATGGATCGAGGCGATCGACCAGATCCCCGTGGACCGCGTGCCGGGGGAGGGGACCCACCTGCTCGAGAGCCCCGGCCTGCCGGCCTTCAGCACCCCGATCTGCTACGAGAACTCCTTCCCGTCGATCACCCGAGCCATCGCGGACGCGGGTGCGGGTTTCGTCGTCGTGCCCGTGAACAACGCGTCGTACGGCTTCACGGCTGCGAGCGCCCAACACCTGCAGATGTCGCAGATGCGCGCGATCGAGACGGGCCGCTGGTACGTGAACGCGGCGATCTCGGGCATCAGCGCCTTCGTCGACCCGTCGGGGCAGATCGTTGCCTCGGCAGGACTGTTCGAGCCCGCTATCCTTCGGCACACCATCCGGTCCTCCGATCAGCGCACGTGGTACGTCCGGCTGGGGGACTGGCTCCCCTGGCTCGCCCTCGCGTTCCTGATCGTGGCGATCGTGGTCCCCCGACGACGCTCGGGCGCGAGACCTGCCCCCGAACCGCTCGGTCCCGGCGAGCGCCGAACACTCGTGATCCTGCCGACCTTCGAGGAGCGTGCCACGATCGAACAGGTGCTCCGAGGGGTCCGCAAGGCCCCGCACGACGTGGACGTGCTCGTGGTCGACGACTCCTCGCCCGACGGCACTGCTGCCGTCGTGCGCGACGTGATGTCGACCGAGCCTCACATCAGATTGGTGGAGCGCTCTCGTCGCTCAGGGCTCGCGAGCGCGTATCAGGCAGGGTTCCGACTCGCGCTCGACGAGAGCTACGACCTCGTGGTCGAGATGGACTCCGATCTCTCACATGACCCGGTCGAGCTCCCACGCCTCCTCGACGCGGCGGCGGAGGGGGCCGATCTCGTGGTGGGAAGCCGCTACGTGCCGGGTGGTGCGGTCACGAACTGGAGCCGCGGCCGGGTCGCCCTGTCCCGAGCCGGCAACATGTACGCGCGCTTCATGTTGGGCATCCCCCTGCACGACGCTACGAGCGGCTTCCGCGTCTATCGCAGGGCCCTGCTCGAGGACATCGTGGCCGATCCGATCGCGTCGGAGGGTTACGGGTTCCAGATCGAGCTCGTGCTGCGGTCCTGGCAGCTCGGCGCGACGCTGTCGGAGGTGCCGATCACGTTCCGGGAACGCGAGCACGGCCACTCGAAGCTCTCGCGGCGCATCGTCGTGGAGGCGCTCTGGCTCGTCACCCGCTGGGGGCTCGCCGCCCGGTTCCGGCGACCTGTGTCGGAGGGCGGCACCGTTCTGCAGGGCGTTTCCCGATAACGTGCATTATGTCACTTCGCCTTGGATTCACCCTCGAGGCGGGCTCTCTCGCTCGTTCCCCCGCTTGAAGTTGCCCGTGGCGCGGGCCAGGAGGTGCTGGGCCTGTTCCTCGTCGGCGGCGTCCAGGGAGGCGATCAGGCGCGATGCGGCGCCGCCCGCCACGGTCGTCACGACCCTCGATCGCCAGGAGATCCGCACGCGCCCGTCCTTCGTGACCACGTAGCCGAACGGGGCGTCGTCGAGGCCGGCCACCTCGTCAGTCCGGCGGGTCCGCGAGGCCCCATCGCAGCTTGAGGTGGCGGGCCGCCCGCGCTTCATCGAGGCGCCTCACAGGGGTGGTGACGGGCGCATCGTGCAGCAGGTCCGGGTCGGTGCGGGACTCCGCGGCCACGTCGAGGAAGGCGTCGGCCATGCCGTCGAGCGTCTGTTTCGACTCGGTCTCGGTCGGCTCGATCATCATCGCCTCGTCGACGACGAGCGGGAAGTACACCGTGGGCGGGTGATAGCCGAGGTCGATCAGGCGCTTGGCCACGTCCATCGCCCTGATGCCGGTCTCCTCCTTCAGCGGCTCGGCCGTCGAGACGAACTCGTGCATCGGGGGGGCCTGCGGAAAGGCCAGCGGGAACGCACCCGCCAACCGGGCCGCGAGGTAGTTGGCGTTGAGCACCGCGAGCTCGCTCACCTCGGTGAGCCCGTCGCCGCCGTGACCGAAGACGTACGCGTACGCGCGGACCAGAACCCCCATGTTGCCGTTGAAGCCGTGCAGCCGGCCGATCGACCTCGGGCGGTCGCGGTCCCAGAGGAACGTGCCGTCGGCGTCGCGGGCGACGATCGGCGCCGGCAGGTAGTCCACGAGATGCTCCGCCACGCCGACCGGCCCGGCACCCGGCCCTCCCCCGCCGTGGGGGGTCGCGAACGTCTTGTGCGTGTTGATGTGCACGATGTCGAAGCCCATGTCGCCGGGGCGCGCCTTGCCCATGATCGCGTTGAGGTTGGCGCCGTCGTAGTAGACGAGTGCCCCCACGGAATGCAGCAGCTCGGTGATCTCCTCGATGCGCTCCTCGAACAGGCCGAGGGTGTTCGGGTTCGTGAGCATCAGACCGGCGACCTGGTCGTCGACGAGCCCGCGGAGGGCCTGCACGTCGACGAGCCCGCGTCCGTCGGAGGGTACGTTGACCGCCTCGAACCCGGCGAGCCGCACGCTCGCGGGGTTCGTGCCGTGCGCGGCATCGGGGATCAGCACCGTCGTGCGCCGGCCGCCCTGGTCCGCGTGGAAGGCCCGCATGATCAGCAGGCCGGTCATCTCGCCGCACGCGCCCGCGGGCGGCTGCAGCGTCGCCCGCGCCATGCCGGTGATCTCGCACAGGGCTTCTTCGAGGCGCCACAGCATCTCCAGGGTGCCCTGCACGGTGCCGTCGGGCTGCAGGGGGTGGGCTCGCTGGAACCCGGGGAACGCCGCCACGATCTCGGCGACCTTGGGGTTGTACTTCATCGTGCACGAGCCCAGCGGATACGGCCCGGTATCGACGCCGTAGTTCTGCTGCGACAGCATCGTGTAGTGGCGCACGATGTCGATCTCCGCCACCCTCGGGAGCTCGGGAACCTCATTCCGCCGGTGTGCCTCGGGCACCGAGACCTCGGGCACGTCCAGCGGCGCGAAGGTCGACGCCCGTCGCCCGGGCGAGGACCGGTCCGCGATCGTGCCGGTCGTCGCGGGCGGGCCCTGGGTCCGGATCGGCGCTCCATCATTCACGAGCCCAGCACCTCCCCCATCGCCGCGACGAACGCATCGATCTCCTCGCGCGAGCGCCGCTCGGTCACGGCCACGACCAGCACGTCTTCGCCGGCCTGCGGCATCGCCACCCCGGCGAGGAAGCCGCGCTCCACCATGGAGTCGATCACCGCGTTCGCGGGATGCGGGAGCCGCAGGGCGAACTCCTTGAAGGTCGGCTCTCCCGGGAACGCGCGCGTCACGCCCGGCAGGGCGGTCAGCGCGTCGGCCGTGTACGCGGCCTTCGACACGCACTGTCGCCCGACCTCGGCCAGGCCTTCGGGGCCCAGCCAGGCCAGATACACGCCCGCGGCGAGCGCCATCAGCGTCTGGTTCGTGCAGATGTTCGAGTTGGCCTTGTCACGGCGGATGTGTTGCTCACGCGCCTGGAGCGTCAGCACGTAGCCGGTGCGGCCCTCCACATCGACCGTCTCGCCGACGATGCGCCCCGGTAGCTTGCGCACGTCGGCCAGGCGGCCGGCGATGATGCCGAGGTACGGCCCGCCGTAGTTCAGATGGTTGCCGAGCACCTGTCCTTCGCCGACCGCGATGTCGGCCCCGAGCTCGCCGGGCGAGGCGAGCACGCCGAGGGAGAGCGGGTCGAAGATCTGGATCGCCGTGGCGCCGCCCTCATGCGCGGCGGCGAACCGTTCGTGCGCAGGCTCGAGCACACCGAACGCGTTGGGATGCTGCAGGACCACGGCCGCGACATCGTCGGTCACCGCCGGTTCGCCGTCGAACGTCTCGGGCTCGTAGCCCGCTCCCCTGCCCGCCGTTCGGAGCGCCTCGACGGCACGAGGATCGACTCCGGCAGACACCAGCACGCGGGCCCGGCCACGGCCGATCGTCATGTGCACGGCCTCCACGAGCGCGGTCGCACCGTCGTAGAGCGATGCGTTCGAGACCTCGAGCCCGGTCAGCTCACAGATCATCGATTGGTACTCGAACAGCACCTGGAGCACGCCCTGGGAGAGCTCCGGCTGGTAAGGCGTGTAGGAGGTGTAGAACTCACTCCGCCCGGCGAGCGC
The DNA here is from genome assembly GCA_963728665.1 of uncultured Actinomycetes bacterium. Taxonomy (GTDB): domain Bacteria; phylum Actinomycetota; class UBA4738; order UBA4738; family HRBIN12; genus JAOUEA01. Next base: position 57,657 of record CAVSLG010000014.1, read on the forward strand.
CCAGACGACCGCCGGCACATAGTGGTCGTAGGCTCCGCCGCCGGCGAAGCAGACGAGGTCGTCGGCACTGCGGTTTCGGCTCGCGAGCGCGCGCAGATCGGCCGCGAGCTCCATCTCGCTCACGCCATCTGGGATCGCGAGCGGGCGCTCGAGCCGCACCGAGGGGGGGATCTGCTGGAACAGCTCGTCGATCGACGAGCGTCCGACGGCCGCGAGCATCTCGCGGATCTCGTCGTCGGTGTGCGGGCTGAACCTCACGAACCGTCAGTGTACGGAGCCGCCGAGCCTACGACCCGAGCCCGAGCGAGGCATCCTGGGCAGGGGTCGAGCGAGCGTCCCGGAGCCCGTACTTCGTCACGAGGGACAGGTAGTCGCGCTGGTAGAAGATCTTGCAGGTGATCTCCGGGTACCGCTCGCGGAGGCGACGCACCTTCCGGTTCTTCTTCGTGACGAGCTTCTGGTTGAGCGTCGTGATCTCGATATACAGGTCGAACTCCGGCAGGAAGAAGTCGGGGGTGAACCGCTGCAGCACGCGGCCTTCCTTGTCGAAGTCGATGTCGAACGAGGTCGGCTCGTACTCCCAATCGATGCCGTAGAAGTCGAGCAGCTGCGCGAACTGGCGCTCGGACGCGTGCGCGAAGCGGATCGTGTCGCTCTTGAGGGGTGGAACGTCGAGGCTCGCGGGCTGCGCGCTCACGACCCTCCGGCCGCGGCCCGGCGGGCTCGCGGTTTCGACGCCGATGCCACGGAATCCTCGAGGTCGCTGTAGACGGCGTCGAGGGAGATCGCGAACACCCCCTGTCCGTTGCGGAGCAGGTCGACGACCGCCTCGGGCGAGTGCGCCTCGTACACCCCCGCCCCGTCTGACATCAGCGTCACCCCGTGCGCCGGGCGATCCATCGTGCGCAGATGCTCGACGGCCTTGCGGACCCGCTGTAGCGACACTCCGGTGTCGAGCAGCTTCTTGATCACCTTCAGCGTCGCGAGGTCTTGGAACGAGTAGAGGCGCTGGGTGCCGGAGCCGTGGGCGTCCTTCACCGAGGGTGTCACCAGGCCGGTTCGGGTCCAGTAGTCGAGCTGGCGGTACGTGATGCCCGCGATGCGTTTGGCCTCGGGCGCGCGGAACCCCTCTTCGCTCATCTCCACACTCCACAACTCCTGAATCACGTCGATGTGTTTCGGCAGCGTAGGGCCCGTATAGGGGCCTGTCAACGGTCAACCGCACCATGCCGGGAACCCCTTCGGCTCAAGTTCTCCGCTGGGTCGCCCGATGCCTTCCTAGTCACGAAGGACCACGAGTCGCAGGAGATCGGGAGCCATGACACGAACCGCACGCCGTCTGGCCACGGCCACCGCCGTTGCCCTATCGCTCACGCTCGTGCCGGCCGCCGCGCAGGCGCGGACCCCCAACTTCTCCTGGCAGATGTATCGGGAGACGAACGGCGCACGTGTCAACCACTCGGTGGGCAGACTCGACCGTGCCTACCGCCTCACCGACGAAGCCACCAAGCACGCCCGGGCGATGGCTCGCCGCGGGGAGCTCTTCCATTCCTCGGGCCCGAGCCGCTACGGTGTGCGCTGCCTGGCCTGGGGCGAGAACGTGGGGTGGACCAGCGGCGACGTCGACGATCTGCAGCGGGCATTCATGCGCAGCCCCTCGCACCGGAGCCACGTGCTCGATCGGAGCTTCAAGCGCGTCGCGGTCGGCTCCGCCACCGATGACCGCGGGCGACTGTACGTCACGCTGTTCTTCTGTACCTGAGCAGCGGTGTTCGGGCGCCATGACGCCCGTCAGCCGGCGAAGTCCTCCGGCGTGACCGTGTCGAGGAACTCCCGGAACTTCTCGACCTCTTCATCCTCGTCATCGGGGATCAGGATCGATGCTTCCTCGAGCACGTCCTCGTGCACGAAGATCGGCACCGACATGCGCACGGCGAGCGCGATCGCGTCGGACGGGCGGGACGAGACCTCGTAGTCCTCGCCCTGACGGTTCATCGCGATCGTCGCGTAGAACGTCGATTCCCGCAGCTCGGTCACCTCGATGCGGCGAACGTCGACCGAGAGGTCGTCGAGGATCGTCCGCATCAGATCGTGGGTCATCGGTCGCGGCGTGACGACACCTTGGAGCGAGAGCGCGATCGCGGCGGCCTCGGCGGCACCGATCCAGATCGGCAGGTACCGCTCGCCGCCACGTTCACGCAGCAGGACGATCGGCTGGTTCGTCGGGAGCTCCACGCGCACCCCGGTGAGTTCCATCTCGATCATCAACCGAGCGTAACCGCGGGTCTCGGCACGGGCAACCGGGCGGGCGGGGCGCGACCGGGCACGGACGACCCACCGCACGGGTAGCGTCGCTCAGGCGACCGCGAACCGCGGCGCGAGGACGGCCGGATCGCTCTTCAACGCGTCGAGGTCGTCGACCTGCAGGATGTCGGGGAGGTTGCGGTAGCGCTCCTGGAAGTCGAGCCCGTAGCCGACCACGAACCGATCGGGGCACTCGAACCCCACGTACCGAGGGGTGATCGGCACGATGCGGCGGACCGACTTGTCCAGCAACGCGCATACCTCGAGGGACGCTGGGGCGCGCGCGCGGAGGACCCCGAGGAGGTAGCGAAGCGTGAGGCCCGTATCGACGATGTCCTCGACCATGATCACATCGCGACCGGCGAGATCGACGTCGACGTCGAGCAGGATCTGGACCCGCCCGAGGGACTCCTCGGCATCGCCGTACCGGCTGATCGCCATGAAGTGCGGCTCCAGCGGCAGCGGGGTGGAACGCATCAGATCCGCGAGGAACACCGCGCCGCCCTTGAGCACCGTGATCAACACGGGCTCACGCCCCACGTAGTCCCCGGCGATCGTGCGGCCGAGCTCCTGCACTCGGCGGCGGATGTCCTCGCGCCCGAACAGGACGCTCGCGACCTCCGTCATGACGGCCGAGCCTAGCAGGACCAGGTGGCGCGGCCGAGGAACCGGCCCGATCAGCCCGAGCCGACCAGGCCCTCGACGGCATCGCCCACGGCGCGCCCGACGGCGCCCGCGGCCCGGACCCACCACGGGTCGTCACCCGCCGGAGGGGGTGGCGGCACGGCCGAGACGAGGAGCGGGCTGGACCCGAGGCTCACGCCCGGGATCGTGACCTTGAACGTGCCGACCCGCTCCCCCGGCGCCGGCGGGAAGACCGCGCGGGGCGAGACCGACACCCGTTCCTGCACGCGATCGAGCTGTGCGGTGGGCACGAGCGCCGTGACCGCCCGCTCCGCTTCGACCGGTACCGTGCCCCCTCGGATCGCGACCGTGCCGATCGCCTCGCCGGCGCGCGCGAACGTCTCCTCGCGGTACCCCTCGAACCCATGGTCGAGCAACGTGGCCGCCTCGGAAAAGGCCTCGTTCCGGTCGCCGAGCACGATCGCGACCAGCTGACGACCGTCCCGCTCGGCCGTGGCGATCAGGCAGTACCCCGCGCCGGCGGTGAAGCCGGTCTTCGCGCCGGTCGCACCCGGGTACAGCCACAGCAGCGCATTGCGATTCTGCACCCGCCGGGGCGGTCCCTGCGGCGCGGGGATCGTCCGGAACTTCGACGACACGATCCGCTCGAACCCTTCCGCGGCGTAGGCCGCACGGGTGAGCACGAGCAGATCGCGGGTGGTCGAACGGCCGCGATCGTCGAGACCGTTGGGCGAGAAGAACGCCGTGTCCCGCATGCCGAGCGCCCGGGCTCGCTCGTTCATCAGCTCGACGAACCGCTCCTCGGAGCCGCCGACGTCGATCGCGAGCGCGAGCGCGGCGTCGTTCGCCGACTGGAGCATCAATGCGTCCAGGAGCTCCCGGACCGTGCGACGCTCCCCCGCCCGCAGCCCCAGCGTCGACGATGCGCCGTAATCGTCGTCGTCGAAGACGGCGGCCGGCGGGACCGTGACCATGTCGTCGAGCTCGCGGCGCTGCAGCACGAGCAAGGCCGTCATCACCTTGGTCAGGCTCGCGATGGGTCGTCGAACCTCAGCCGCCTTCGCGAACATCACCTGGCCATCGTCGAGGTCGGCGAGGATCACCGCCGCCGCATCGACCCTCGGCGCCGCCACCGCGTCGGACGGCGTCGCGAGCGACTGCGGGAACGGAGAGGGCGAACCCCGCGGCGGGACCGGGGTGGGCGGGGGTCCCGAGCGCTCCGCGGATGCGGTACCGAGCAGGGCGAGTTGCAGGGCGAGTCCGGCGACGATCGACAGGGCGACCGCGGCCCGCGTGAGCGTCCGGTGACGACCGATCCTCACGCGCCGCGCAGGTCCTCGCGCATGTTCGTGCGTAGGAGCGCCTGCTTGAACTTTCGAGAGGTGACCGAGAGGTCGGCGAGGGTCTCGGCGGCGAGCCGCCGGGCATCGGGGTTCTTCTGCCGCAGCCGTGGCGCCACCAGATCCTCGAAGAACTTCGACTCCCGATCGGCGAAGTGCTTGTACATCGTGAGGTGACGGGGCTCGATACCGAAGCGGAAGAAGTCCTTCACGATCGACAGCACGATGTAGTCGTCACCGTCGTAATACCTGGCACCGTCGGGACCGTGTGAACAGACGATGCCGAACGATTCCAGCTCCTTGATGCGGTCGCGCTCCACGCCGGTGGCCGCCGACATCTCCTCGATCGACATCTGCAGGCCCGTCGGCGCCTCCGCGAGAGCCTCGTCGGCGGCCTCGATATCGTCCTCGTCCTCGGCCTGCCCCTCGGCACCGCCGTCGCCCTGATCGGACTCGCCCTCGACGTCCTGCTTCAGCAGACGCTCCTTGATCACCTTCAGCGGCAGGTACTCGTCGCGCTGCATGCGCAGGATCGACTTCAGCCGATCGACGTCATCGACGTAGAACTTGCGGTACCCGGACGGGGTGCGCTCCGGCTCGATCAGCCCCTCGGCCTCGAGGAACCGGATCTTCGAGATCGTGATGTCGGGGAACTCGGTCTTCACGGCCACGAGGACCTCACCGATCGACTGGTAGTTGCGGGTTCCCGCCATCTGCGTCATCACTCCCCTGCCGAGAAGAACACGAGCTTGAACCGACCGACCTGCACCTCGTCGCCCGAGGCGAGCTTCGTCTCGTCGACCTGTTCGCCGTTCACATAGGTGCCGTTGAGACTGCCCACGTCGCGCACGAACCACTCGGCACCCGGGCGACGCTCGAACACCGCGTGGGCTCGGGAGACCGTCACGTCATCGAGGAACACCGCCGCATCGGTCGCCCGCCCTACCGTCGTGAGGTCCGTTTCCATCAAGAACGTCGACCCCGCGTTGGGGCCACGCTTCACGAGAACGAGAGCCTGACCTGGATGCAGTTCATCGTGAGGGAATGGGAACTCATCGTGCGCCTCATCGTCGGGCTCGACCGGTGTCAGCGAGACGGTGGGGTCGTCATGCAGTGGAGCACCACACTCTGCGCAGAAGCGCGCATCGTCTCGGTTGGGATGTCCACAGCGGGTGCAGTACAACGTCAGGTCCTCGTGAGGTTCGGTCTCCCACCGAGGCTCCAGGTCGAGCGTTCGACCCTCCCGACGGGCTGGAGATCGACGTTACCGCAGGGTGAGACCACCTTCAACCGCAGAAGCGGGCAACCCTCGACCCACGGCAGGCCTGAGGCTCCACCAAGGGTAGACCAGGTCAAGTCTCTATGGGAGACGGTCGGGCCTTTGCCCGGCGTCCTCAGGAACCCCCGCTCTCGGTGAAGGAACGGTAGGCGCCGGCGTCGAACAGCCGCTCGATCGAGCCGGCGTCGTCGGGAGCGAGGATCACGAGCCACCCGTCGCCGTACGGCTGCTCGTTCACGAGCTCGGGCCGCTCCTCGATCAACGGGTTGCGCTCCACGATCGTGCCGGCGAGCGGGCTGTAGACATCGGAGACGGACTTCGTGGACTCGACCTCCCCGAAGGGCTGGTCGGCCTCGATCCTGGCTCCTACCTCGGGCAGGTCGACGTAGACGACGTCGCCGAGCGCATCCTGAGCGAAATCAGTGATGCCGACCCGCACGCGCTCGCCCTCGACCCGGGCCCACTCGTGTTCCTTGGTGTAGCGAAGGTCTTCGGGGAACTCCACGGACGCCCTCCTTCTCGTCGTCGGTCGATCGCCGGGACATCAGCCGGCGACAGGAACGATAGTGCGCCCGAGCAAGGTCGGCCGCGTCGATCGGTCAGGCGGTGCCGAGAGCCCGTCGAAGATCGAGCGCGTAGACGCCCGCGGCGATGTAGTACTCGACGATGCCCAGCACGTAGACGGGCCATCCGACGGCGAGCGCGGCGGCGGACGGCCACAGGCCGAGCGTGCCCCACGACACGGCGGGGATCGCGATCATCAACGCGAACGTTGCGACCTTGCCGATCCACCGGACGTCGATGCGCAGCCCCTTGCCGGCGAGCACGGCACCCGCGATCAACACGGCCACGTCGCGCGCGAGGATCAACGCGGCAGCCCACGCGGGGAATGCCCCTCGCACGACGAGGGCGACCAGCCCTGCCGCGATCGCCGCGCGATCGGCCACGGGGTCGAGCACCTTGCCGAGCTCCGACACCTGTCCCGTGCGCCGCGCGACCGTGCCGTCGACCCAGTCGGTCGCCACCACCACGCCGAAGAGCACGATCCCCCATGCCGTGGTGTCGGGATCGACGATCAAGGCCCAGAACACAGGGATCATCGCGATGCGGATCGCGGAGATCAGGTTGGGGACCGTGAGCACCCGCGACGATGCGGGCCTGCGGTCACCGGATGCATCCATCGGTCGGGACGGCGGGACTTGAACCCGCGACCCCCGGTCCCCCAGACCGGTGCGCTACCAGACTGCGCCACGTCCCGTGCGCAAAGGATTGTATCCGCTTGCCGCTCTCCTCCCCCGCTAGTCCGGTCCAGACTAGCCCGTCGAACGCGACTCCCGCGGGTCAGCGCGACCCGCGGGCTCGCTGCTTCCGGGGGCGGTACTTCACCCGCACCGGCACCCCCTCGAGGCGGAACGCGCGCCGCAACCGGTTCTCGATGTATCGGCGATAGGCGGGGTCGGGCTCGTTCGCGCCTCCGAAGACGATGAACGCCGGCGGCCCGGTGGCGACCTGGGTCGCGTAGTGCAGGGTGCCCGCGGCCCGCGGCGTCGGTCGCTCGCGCTGGGCTTGTTGGATCACCTCGTTGACCTTGGACGTCGGGACCCTCGACGTCCATCTGCTGTGCAGGTCGAGCAGGACCGGGGGCAGACGGTGTACCCCACGTCCCGTCGTCGCCGAGGTACGCATCACCGGCGCAGAAGCGAACTGCCTGATGGTGTGGACGAGGTCGGCGTAGAGGTCGTCCTTGTCCTCGACGAGATCCCACTTGTTCGCCACCAGCATCAGCGCGCGACCGGCGTCGATCACGATGTTCGCGATCTTCTTGTCCTCGACCGTGTACCCCTGCTCCGCATCGATCAACAGCATCACGACATGCGCTCTTTCGATCGCCTGCGTCGCGCGCACGACGCTGAAGTACTCGACCCCGCGCACCCTCGTTGCCCTGCGCATTCCCGCGGTGTCGACGAATCGCACCGACCCGTCGGGCCACCGGACCACCGCATCGACCGCGTCGCGGGTGGTTCCGGCTTCCTGGAAGACCACCGAGCGCTCCTCACCCACCAAGCGGTTGAACAGGCTGGACTTCCCAACGTTCGGTCGCCCCACGAGGGCGAACCTCGGTTCCTCGGGCGGCGACGCCTCCTCGCGAGGCGCGTCGGGCAGGAGCTGCACGATGCGGTCGAGCAGGTCGCCCGCGCCCCGCCCGTGCATGCCCGAGACCGGGAACGGATCGCCCAACCCGAACGAGTGGAAGGCGGCCGCGTCGGACTCCTCGCGCTCGGTGTCGACCTTGTTCGCCACCACGAGCACGGGCACGGTGGCCCGCCGCAGTCGCCTGGCGAGCGTGCCGTCTTCCTCGCTGATCCCCGCCTGCGCGTCGACGACGAGCAGGATCAGGTCGGCGGCCGCGATCGCTCGGTCGGCCTGCTCGCCCGCGAGAGCTTCGATGCCACCCGCGTCATGCAGGTACCCCGCCGTATCGACGAGCGAGAAGCGTCGGCCGCGCCATGCGGTCTCAAGCTCCACCCGGTCCCGGGTCACCCCGGGCAGGTCGTGTGCGATCGTCTCGCGGCTGCCGAACAGACGATTGACCAGGGTCGACTTGCCGACGTTCTGCCGGCCGATCACGGCGATGCTGGGCACGCGGGGGCCGGAGGCGGAGCCGGTCTCGGCGCGGTTGCTCACGCCAGCAGCTCCGGCGCCCGCTCCCGGACCGCGGCGACGGCGGCCGCGAGGGTCGCGTCGGGTCCGAGATCGCTCGTGTCGATCACCGTCGCGCCCGGGGCCGGCTCGTGGGGGATCGTGCGCGCATCGCGCCCGTCCCGCTCCCGGAGCGCGCGCACGGCGTGCTCGACGTCGCCGGCGCGTTCAGCGGCTCGTCGCTGAGCGCGGAGCTCCGGCCGCGCCTGCAGGTACAGCTTCACCGGGGCGTCCACGAAGACCACAGAGGCGATGTCTCGACCTTCCATCACAGCCCCGTGCATCTCCCCCAGCTCGCGCTGTTCGAGTCGCATGTGCGCCCGGACCGCCGCGTGACTCGCCGTCGTGGACACCGTCGACTCGACCTCGATGCTCGTCAGCTCCTCCGCATCGTAACCCTCGACCTTGAGCTCGCCGGGGGGGTCGACCCGAACGATGAACCTCAACCCGCGCGCCAGCTCGAGCAAGCCCAGGCCGTCATCGGGTGCGACTCCCTCACGAAGGGCGGCGGCCGCGAGCGCCCGATACATCAGCCCCGTGTTCACGTACGGAAGCCCGAGTGATCTCGCGAGGCTCCTCGCGAGCGTGCTCTTGCCGCTGCCGGCGGCCCCGTCGATCGCGACGACGCGGGGCGGGGTCACGGGCCGCTCACCGGCTCGATCGAGGCGCCCAGCTCCGTCAGCGTGCGCGTGAAGCCCGGGAACGACACGTCTGCGCTCTCCATGCCGTCCACCTCGACGAGCCCCCGAGCCCCCAGGGCGGACACTGCGAACGCCATCGCCATGCGATGGTCGCCGCGAGCGTCAGCGCGGCCGCCGCCGAGCCCACCTCCGGCGACCACCAGATCGTCGCCCTCCGCCCCGGCATGACCCCCGAGGTCACGGATCCCGCGTGCGACGCCCTCGAGACGATCGGACTCCTTCACCTGCAGTTCGCCCGCCCCGAGGAACCGGGAATCCGACGCAGCGTGCGCGGCGAGCAGGGCGAGCACCGGCACTTCGTCGATCACGAGCGGCAGCTCGTCGACCTCGACCCTCACCGAGCGGACGCCATCGGTCGGCAGAACCTCGATGTCACCCACCGGTTCACCGAGCTCCTCACGCACGACGGTCCGCTCCGTGCGAACGCCCATGCGGGCCATCACCTCCAGGAACCCGGTGCGCGTGGGGTTCAGGCCGACATCGGCGATCGTGAGCGCCGACCCCGTGAGCGCAGCGGCGGCGACGAGGAACGCGGCCGACGAGGGATCGCCGGGCACGCTCGCCGAGAACCCCTCGTGTTGGAATCGTCGCACCGCGACGCCGTCGCCGGTCTCGACGGGGGCACCGAGCGCGAGCAGGGCTCGCTCCGTGTGATCGCGGGTCGGCCGCGATTCGCGCACCACCGTCCGGCCGTCGGCGTCGAGGCCGGCCAGCAGCACTGCGCTCTTGACCTGGGCGCTCGGCGTCGCCGGGTCGAACTCCACACCTCGCAACGCGCCGCCGCGCACGGAGACCGGCGCGTGCCCATCGTCGGTCCGGACCTCGGCCCCCATCGATCGGAGCGGCACGGCGACGCGCTCCATCGGGCGACCCGCGAGGCTGCGGTCGCCCGTGAGGACCGTGTGGAACGGGGCCGAGGCGACGATGCCCATGAGCAACCGCATCGCTGTGCCGGAGTTGCCGCATTCGAGGGCGTGATCCGGCTCGACGAGTCCACGGCGCCCCTCACCCTCGACCTCAAGTGCCGTCGATCGATCGCTCATCGGGTCACCCTCGACCCTCACGTTCCACGTGGAACGTTGACCCTCGGCGGGGCCGGCATCGTTCGAAGCCCACGCATGGAGTGCAGGTCGAGCCTTGTTCGTGATCGACGCGAGGCACGAAGCTGTCGAGCGCACGTCGAGTGAATACGGAACCTCAAGAAGACTGCTAGACCCGTTCGCCGTGGCTGCCAGGATCAACCATCGATGCGCGATCGACTTGTCGCCAGGGACGCGGGTGATCCCCCGGAGCGAGGCGCCTGGTTCGATCCGAACGCGCATCGATCCGCCTAGGCGAGCCTGATGGGGTCGAGCCCGACGGCGCCGAGCACCTCGCCCGTGCGATCGGCCATGTCGACGGCCACCGTGAGGTGCACTGTGCCTCGCCCACCTTCGGGCGAGTGCACGATCTGGAGGTCCTCGATGTTCACCTCACCCCGCCCAAGCACCGCGGTGAGGTTGGCGAGTGCACCCGGGCGGTCAGGCACCTCGATCTGCAACACGGCGACCCCCGCTCGCACCGTGGGCTTGGTGGCCAGCCGCAAGCGCGCGCGCTTCGCTTCGTCGAACGTCGCCTCGACGTCGGCGCCGCGGCCCCCCGCGATCTCGTCTCGCAGGCGCGTGAGTCGTTCGATGTACAGGTCGATCGCTTCCCCGATCGCGAGCCGGTTCGCCAGCAGGATGTCGCTCCACAGGGCCGGGTTCGACGCCGCCAGGCGGGTGAGGTCTCGGAACCCGCCCGCCGCGAGCATCAGGATCTCCGGTTCGTCGGCCTCCTCGGTCGCGGCGAGGCTCATCAGCGCCGTCGACGCGACCTGTGGCAGATGGCTCACGAACGCCACCAAGCGATCGTGCCGGTCGGGATCGAGCCGGACCGGCCGCGCGCCCAGCGATGCGGTCCACGCCTCCAGTTCGTCGACGGCGGCCGGATCGCTCGCTCCGTGAGGGGTGATCGCCCAGACGATGCCGTCGACGACGGACGCCGAGGCGTGGTCGGGCCCCGATCGTTCGCTTCCCCCCATCGGATGCCCCGGCACGAACCGAGCCAGGTCTCCCGGAGGCGCCATCGCGACCGTCTCGCGGACGAGCACGGACTTCACGCTGCCGACGTCGGTCACGATCGCCTCGGGCGATGCTTCCAGGCACGCGGTGACGAGCGCGGCGATCGTCGGGATCGGAGTCGCGACGACGACGATCCGTGCGCTGGCGACGGCATCCTCGATCGAGGCGGCGGCGCGGAACCCGGCGAGCGCAGCCGCCCTGGCGGCCACGGCCGAGTCGGCATCCCATCCGGTGACGACCGCCCCGGCGCGGGCGGCGGCGAGGGCGACCGACGTGCCGATCAGCCCTGTGCCGACGACGGCGACGCGTTCACCCGAGGTCATCACGCAGCGACTCGGCCCCGTCGAGGTACACCGGACGCACCTCGGCGAGGGACCGCTCGGTGTGCAGATGCATCAGCACGCGGACCACGAGCGACATCGACCCAACCACGGGGATCTCTCGCGCGCACATCAGGGGAACCGCGCCGAGCCCCATGCGCCGCACAGCCTCGGCTGGGAAGGTCGAGGTGATGTCGTCGGTCACCGTGAACAGCATGCTGATCAGGTCGTTGCCGGCCGCCGCGTTGGCCTCGAGCAGCGCTCGCACCAGGCGTTCGGTGGCCTCGAGCACGCACGACGGGGAATCCTCCGCCACCTTGATGGCCCCGCGAACCGCGCGCACCGTCATCGTGTTCCCCTTGGCCGGATGCCCGCCGGACGGCGGACCGGTCCACAGGCTACCGCCCGGGCGCAGCCTCGGCGGCGAGCGCTTGGATCTCGTCGCGGTCGAGCGGCCGCACGGCACCGGGGGCGAGGCCACCGAGCCGGATGGGGCCGACGCGCAGGCGCACGAGACGCGTGACCGGGAGCCCGACGGCCGCGAGCAGGCGGCGCACCTCACGTTTGCGCCCCTCGGTCATCACCAGCCGCACCGCGCCTCGACCCCTCGAGGCCGCGATGATGCGGGCTCGCACGGCGCGAGCGGGGCCGTCGTCGAGCTCGACGCCCGAGCGCACGCGCGCCAGCTGCTTCGCGGTCGGCGAGCCCTCGACCTCGGCGAGGTACTCCTTCTCGACGCCGTGGCTCGGGTGCATCAGCCGGTTCGCGAGGTCCCCGTCGTTCGTGAGCAGCAGCAGCCCCTCCGAGTCGCGGTCGAGGCGACCGACGGGGAACACGCGAGGGCCTTCGGCGGGAAGGTATCCGCGGATGTCGGGCCGCCCCTGTGGATCGCGCATCGTGGTCACGACCCCGGGCGGCTTGTGCAGGGCGAAGTAGCGCACGTTCGGGTCGAGGTTGACCTCGACGTCGTCGACCCGCACACCGACGGCGCCTGCCTCGACCTTGTCACCGAGGGTCGCGACCACGCCGTCGACCGTCACCCTCCCCTCGACGATCAGCTGCTCGCAGGCACGACGCGAGCCGAAGCCGGCACGAGCGAGCGCCCGTTGCAGCCGCTCCTCGGCCACGTCTCGCCTCAGCCCTCGTCGGGTGGGTCCGGGACCGCGTCGGCCCCGGCGCCGCCCTCGCCCGTTCCCGCGGTCGCCGGCCCGGCGGCATCGTCGAACTCCTCCTCGTCGCTCGCGGTCTCGTCCGTCACGGCATCGTCGAGCTCCGACTGGTCTGTCACGGCCTCGGCGAGCGTGTCGTCGTCGGACGACGGGTCGAGCAGAGGCGCGAGCGAGGGCAACGAGGCAAGCGAGGGAAGCCCGAGCCGCTCGAGGAATCCCGGAGTCGTCGCGTAGAGCACCGGACGCCCCGGCGCCTCGTCGCGACCGGCCTCCTCGATCAGTCCTCGGTCGGTGAGTGCCCGCAGCACACCGTCGGAGTTCACACCTCGGATCGCGCTCACCTGGTGGCGGGTGACCGGTTGCTTGTAAGCGACGATCGCCAGTGTCTCCAGCGCGGCCTTCGTGAGCCGCGCCTGCCGTGACGAGAGCACGAATTGCTCGACGATCGCCGCCGCGTCGGGATGGGTGTACAAGCGCCACCCGCCGGCGACGTTGCGCAACACGAGCCCGGATCCTCGGTCCTCGAGGTCACGCTGCAGCTGATCGCAGAGGGTCTCCGCAGCCCGGCGATCGACGTCGAGGGCGTCGGCGAGCACCGACGCCGTGAGTGGTTCGTCGGAGACGAAGAACAGGGCCTCGAGGGCGCGGGTGTCGCGGTTGCGAGCCGTATCGGTCGCGTCGTGATCGGTCATCGAACCCTCGACCTCAACCCTTCCACGCGACCTCGATGTCGCCGAACGTCTCGGCCTGCGCAAGCTCGACCTTCCCTTCACGGTACAGCTCGAGGATCGCCAGGAAGCGCACCACCACATGGATGCGCTCGTCGCAATCGGCCACCAGGTCACGGAACGTCGCTCCGTGCCCGAACCCCGTGATGCGCTCCTCCAGCGTGGACATCGCCTCCGCCACCGTGTAGCGAACCGGCGTCACGTGCGAGAGATCGAGGGTCGGCGGCGGTCGAAGCAGCGCCGCGGCCAACGACGCCAGCTGCTCGGGTCGCAGGTGCGTCATCGGGTCGGGGTAGAGGTGCGAGAACTCGGGTCCGGGACCGACGTCGCGCGCGAAGTAGCCGGCCTCGTCCTCGAGCCTGCGCGCGATCTCCAGGGCGACCTTGCGGAAGGCCGCGAGCTCGAGTGAGCGCGCGTACGCAAGGTCGGGCGATCTGTCGAGCAGGTCGTCCTCGTCGAGCTCTGTGTGCTTCGGGGTGAGGCGCGACACCTTCAGCTCGAGCAGCACGGCGCAGATCGCGAGGAACCAGGTCGCTTCCTCGAGGTTCCATCGTTCCGCATCCTGCACATGCGCGAGGTACCCGTCGGTGACGGCAGCGACCGCGATGTCGCACACGTCGACCTTCTGCTCAAGGATCAGCTCCGCGAGCAGCCGGAACGGACCGCTGAAGACGGGCAGCTCGACCGCGAACTCCCCGGTCGCCGCCGGCGCCGACGCAGCGGCGTCGCTCAACGCGTCTCCTTCACGTCGCCGACACTCACGAGAAGTGCATCGCCTCTCGCACCGCCGCGAGCGTCGCGCGCGCGACCGGCCGGACCTGCTCGGCGCCTTCGGCGAGCACCCGCTCGACGATTCCGGGGGCGGCGGCGAACTCGGACCGGCGCTCCCGGTAGGGCCGGAAGTAGTCGATCAGGTGGTCGGCGAGGATCGTCTTGCAGTCGACGCATCCGAGCTCGCCGGAGCGGCACCCCGCCTCGATCTCGTCGACGCGTTCCGGCGAGAACTTCCGGTGCAACGCGAAGATCGGGCAGATCTCGGGGCGACCCGGGTCGCCCCGGCGCACCTTCTCGGGATCGGTGATGAACGAGCGCACGCTCGCCCGGATCGCATCTTCCTCGTCGCGCACCCAGATCGCGTTGTCGAGCGATTTCGACATCTTCCGGCCGTCTGAACCCGGGATCAGCGGCGTCGGGGACAACAGCGGCTGCGGCTCGACGAGCACGTCACCGAAGAGCCGGTTGAATCGCCGGACGATCTCCCGGCTGACCTCGAGGTGCGCGACCTGGTCCTCCCCCACCGGTACCAGTTCACCCCGCACGATCGCGATGTCGGCCGTCTGCAGCACCGGGTACCCCAGCAGGCCGTAGTTCGCGACGTCGCGCTCCGCCATGTCGCGCAGGCGCTCCTTGAACGAGGGCACGCGCTCGAGCCAGCCGAGCGGCGTGATCGTGCCGAGCAGGAGCGCGAGCTCAGCGACCTCGGGAAGATCGGATTGGCGGTAGACCGTGGCCCGTTCCGGATCGATGCCGGCCGCCAGCCAGTCGAGCACGAGCTCGTGAACGAACCCGGGCAGCTCGTCGGTGCGATCGTAATGCGTGTTCAGCATGTGCCAGTCGGCGAGGAAGAAGAAGCAGTCTCGGGACGGGTCGGCTTGCAGGGCGAGCATGCTCTCGATGTTCCCGGCCCAGTGCCCGACGTGGAGCGGGCCCGTCGGACGATAGCCGGTGAGCACGCGCGAGCGCGTGTCGGGCTGCGTCGAGGCGGCGTCGGGTTGGTCGATGCCGGGGATGATAGCGCGGGCATGTCCTGCACCCCGGGAAGCGTGGGCGTGTCAGCCGTGCTCGTTCGGCTCAGCCCAGCTGCATGACCGCCCTGCAATTGAGATCGGTCGCGGCATCGCAGATCGCGCTCGTGATGGTGGTCAGGAACCCGAGGATCAGCGTCGAGAAGACGAACAGGGCGACCAGCACGAACAGGGGGAGGTACTTGTCGGCGTTGCGGTACACCTCGCGGGCCTGCGGCGGGAGCAGCAGCCCGACGATGCGGGCGCCGTCGAGCCCCGGGATCGGCAAGAGGTGGAACACGAGCAGGGCGGCGTTGGTGAAGGCGAACACCACCAGGGCGCGGCCGGCCTCGAGCGGCAGGCCCCCGACACGAACCACGAGGCCGGCGAAGATCGCCAGCACGAGGTTGGTGAGCGGTCCCGCGAGCGAGACGAAGACCAGGTCGCGGGTTCGTCGGAGGTAGCTCGGGTCCACAGGAGCCGGCTTGCCGTACGCGGCGGGGATCACGAGCACCTGCACGGTCCACAGCAACGCGATCAGCACGGGGACGAGCCCGCTCCCGAACGGCTCGAACCAGGCCCTCGGGTTGAGCGTCAGCCGCCCCCAGAGGCGGGGCGTCGGGTCGTGCAGCTTCGCCGCCGCGAACGCCCTCGCGAACTCGCGCGCGGCCATGCCGGTCGCGAGCGACACGAGCATGAACGCGGCGAGCCGCAAGCCAAGTGCGGTGAAGTTGCCCACTGCCGTCGTCTCCTCACTCGAGCCACGTATGCACCAGCGGCGGCGGCTGCACCGGCCCCTCGCGCAGCACGAGTGCGTCGAGGACCCGCCGGGCCGCCGCACGGGCGTCGTCGTCGTCGCGCGCGTGCACCTCCCCGATCGGCTGCCCCACGACGAGCCCGTCGCCGATCTTGCAGCGCACCACGATACCCACCGCCGGGTCGATCGGATCGCCCTTGCGCATACGCCCGGCGCCGAGCGCCCCGCTCGCGAGGCCGATGTCCTCGGTCGCCATGCGTGCGAGCGTGCCGGCGCGGTCCGCTTCGATCGACAGGACGACCGGCGCCGACGGCAGCACACCGGTGGGGTCCTCGACCACCCTCGGGTCACCTCCTTGGGCGTCGATCATCGCGCGGAAACGCCCCAGCGCCGAACCGTCGTCGAGAGCTCGTTCGGCATCCCTCGCCGCAGCATCGAGATCGCGACCCGACGTCACCGACAGGCCGCGCGCGGCGAACGCGACGGCGAGCTCCCGCAGGCGCCCCCGGTGCTCGCCCCTGAGCACCTCGACCGCCTCCACGACATCGAGCGCGTTGCCGACAGCGTCGCCGAGCGGCTGCTCCATGTCGGTCACCGCGACCCGGGCCTGCCTGCCCCACCCTCTCGCGAGCCCCAGACACGCCTCCGCCAGCGCCTCGGCGTCCTCGGGCGTCTTCATGAAGGCACCCGCGCCGGCCTTCACGTCGAGCAGGATCAGATCGGTCTCGACGGCCAGCTTCTTCGACATCACGCTGGCCGCGATCAAGGGGATCGACGGCACGGTGGCCGTGGCGTCGCGCAAGGCGTACAGCTTGCCGTCCGCCGGCACGAGGCGCGGGGACTGGGCAGCCACCGCGCACCCCACGTCGCGAACCTGACGCTCCATCTCATCGGGCCGGAGGTCGGTGCGCAGTCCCGGGATCGATTCCAGCTTGTCGAGCGTGCCGCCCGTGTGGCCCAGCCCGCGTCCCGACAGCTTCGCAACCGCCATACCCAGCGACGCTGCGAGCGGCGCGAAGACGAGGGTGACCCCGTCGGCGACGCCGCCGGTCGAGTGCTTGTCGACGGTCGGGCGGTCGAGGCCGGCGAATCGCACGGTGTCCCCCGATGCGATCAGTGCCCGGGTCAGAGCGAGCGTCTCCGCGCCGTCCATCCCTCGCAACAGGCAGGCCATCAGGAAGGCCGATGCCAGCGCGTCCTCGATCTCACCTCGGGTGTAACCCTCGACGAAGGCCTCGACCTCCTCGGCAGCCAGGGTGTGACCGTCACGCTTCGAGGCCACGATCTGACGGGGATCACTCACGTTCATCGGAGACTCATGGCCTTCCTGCAGGGTTCATCGACCTCACCCTCCACTTGACGGTGCCTCGGTATCCCCTTCGAAACCCAGTCGGTGCGTGAAGCTCGAGCCCACCAGACCCTCGACCTGGACCCCAAGGAGCGCCGCCACCGTGCGACCCAGATCGCCGAATCCCTCGCGGGCGCCGATCTCGTACGGTCCACCGGACAAGCCCGCAGCCAGCAACGGGGTCCGTTCCCGGGAATGGTCGGTCGGGGGGGTGGTGGGATCGCACCCGTGATCCCCAGTGATCAACAACACGCCCCCGTCGAGCGACGCGATCAGCTCCGGGAGCCGGCGGTCGAACGCTTCGACCGCCGCCGCGTATCCCTCGGGGTCGTTGCGATGGCCGTACTTGGAATCGAAGTCGACCAGGTTCGCGAATACGAACGCCGGTCCGGGGCGAGCGAGGTACTCGACGGTGAGGTCCACCCCGTGGTCGTTGGAGTCGGAGTACCGAGCCTCGGTGATCCCCTGTCGGTCGAAGATGTCCTGGATCTTACCCACGCCGTAGACCGGCACGGCCGCCGCCTGGAGCGCGTCGAGCACGGTGGCGCCGGGCGGCGGCACGGAGAGGTCACGTCGCTCGGGGCTGCGCACGAACGCCCCTGGCTCGCCCTCGAACGGCCGCGCGATGACCCGGCCCACGCGATGCGGTGGAACGAGCAGCTCCCGGGCGATGCGGCACCACTCGTAGAGACGCTGGAGCGGCACGACGGCCTTGTGGCAGGCGATCTGGAAGACCGAGTCTCCGCTGGTGTACACGATCGGGTCGCCGGTCGCGAGATGCTCGACGCCGAGGCGGGCGATGATCTCCGTGCCCGAGGCCGGCTCGTTCCCCAGGATCCGGTGGCCGATCGCTCGTTCGAAGGGCACCACGACCTCGGGCGGGAACCCATCGGGGTAGAGCGGGAACGGTTCGTCCAGACGGATACCCATCATCTCCCAGTGCCCGGTGGTCGTGTCCTTGCCCGCCGAACGCTCGATCGCCCATCCGTGCGCAGTGCCCGCGTCGGCGCGCGGCGCGACCCCTTCGATGCTGGTCAGCAGGCCGAGACCGAGTGACTCGAGCGCCGGCGCGTGGATCCCCCCGACGACCCGCGACGTGTTCCCGAGGGTATCGGAGCCCTCGTCGCCGTAGTCCGTCGCATCGGGTGCGCCACCAACCCCCCACGAGTCACACACGACCACCAGCACCCTCGGGACGAGACCCTGGGGCGGCTCACGCTGCTCGACCGAACCGCTCACGAGCTCATCCCCTCCTGCTTGCAGTCGATGCACAGCATCGCCCACGGGAGCGCGTCGAGACGCTCGGGCGAGATCGGCCGGCCGCATCGCTCGCAGCTGCCGTACGTGCCGGCATCCATCTTGGCGAGCGCTCGATCGACGTCGCGGAGGTTCGAGCGCAACGCGCGTGCCACCGAGATCAGGCGGGAGCGTTCCTCGGTGTTGTGCGAACGGTCGGCGAACCCGGCGTCGTCCACGAACGTCACCTCGTCGGAATCGGGATCGGCGCCCAGGGCGGCGATCTCTGCTCGAAGGTGCGAGCGCTGGTCCTCGAGCGATGTCCGAAGCGATGCGGTGGACTCATCCATCGTGGGCCTCCTGATCGTGCGCCGTGGTGCCGTTCGAGCGTGCGCCCGCCCCCGCGGGGGGCCGGCGCGCTCGGGGATGCGACGTGTAGTACACCTCGCGAAGGTGCTCCCGGGTGACCAGCGTGTAGATCTGGGTCGTCGCCACGCTCGCATGCCCGAGCAGTTCCTGCACGACCCGCACATCGGCGCCGCCCTCGAGCAGATGCGTCGCGAACGAATGGCGCAGGGTGTGCAGCGAGACGTGACGATCGATGCCCGCCGCGCGCGCGGCCGCGCGCACCATGCGATCGCAGCTCTGGCGAGACAGCCGCCCACCCCGTTGATTCAGGAACAGCGCCCCCCGCGCGCGGCCGGTCGCGAACGCGGGGCGCGCCACCGTGAGGTAGGCCCCGACCGCCTCCCGGCCGTACCGCCCGACGGGAACCTCTCGCTCCTTCCCTCCCTTGCCGAGCACGCGCACGGAACCCTCCTCGAGATCCACGTCGTCGACGTCGAGACCCGTGAGCTCGGAGACGCGCAAGCCCGAGCCGTACAGGAGCTCGAGGATCGCGCGGTCGCGCTGCCCCGCCGGCGTCGAGGGGTCGGGCGCCGCCAGCAGCCGCCCCACCTCATCCACCGTCAGCGGGTGCGGCAGTGACCGGGGCAGCTTCGGCTGGGCAACCCCCACCGCCGGATCGCGATCGGTCACCCCCTCACGCACCAAGAACCGGTGGAAGGACCGCACCGATGACAGGGCACGAGCGACCGACGTCGCGCGGTAGGGCCTCTCGTCATCGCCATGGGTGCTCGCGCTGATCGATGCCAGGAACGACCGCACGAACGCCTCGTCGACGTCGCGCGGATCGACCACGTCACGCGAGGCGAGGAACCTCACGTACCGGGCGAGGTCGCGACGGTAGGCAGCGATCGTGTGCTCTGACAGACCCCGCTCCACGGTCAGGTGATCGAGGTAGCGTGCGACCTCGGCCTCGATCGAGGTGGTCATTGCGCTCCCCGGCCTCACCGCCCGGTCGCCGAGCCGATCTCGCCGCCGATGAGCCGCCCGAGCGGCACCGCGTCGAGGCCGTGAGCGGCCGCAACCCCTTCGTTCGTGATCGCACCAGCGAAGACGTTCACCCCGAGTGCGAGGGCAGGGTCCTCCCGAACCGCCTCGTCGACCCCGCGGTCGGCGATCGCGACGACGTACGGCAGCGTGGCGTTCGTGAGTGCGTAGGTCGAGGTCCGCGGCACTGCCCCGGGCATGTTCCCGACGCAGTAGTGCACGACCCCGTCGACGACGAACGTGGGATCGGAGTGCGTGGTGACGTGCGATGTCTCGAAGCAACCCCCCTGATCGATCGAGATGTCGACCAGCACCGACCCGGGTTGCATCGCCGACACCTGCTCGGCGGTGACGAGGTGGGGGGCCCTCGCCCCGGGAACGAGCACGGCGCCGACCACCATGTCGGCGTCGAGCACGAGACGCTCGATCGCCAGCGCGGAGCTCATCACCGTCTGGATGCGCCCGTGCCAGATCCGATCGATGTCGCGCAGCCGGTCGACGTTGCGGTCGACGACCGTCACCTCAGCCTCCATGCCCGCGCCGATCTGCGCGGCGTTCGCCCCCGCCATGCCCGCACCGAGCACGACCACCCTGGCGGGAGCCACGCCGGAGGCGCCGCCCATCAGGACGCCGCGCCCGCCCCTCGGTCGCTCGAGGGCCGCTGCGCCTTCCTGCGGCGCCATGCGACCGGCGATCTCGGACATCGGTGCCAGCAAGGGCAGTCGGCCGTCGGCGGTCTGCACCGTCTCGTAGGCCACCGAGGTCACGTCGCGCTCGGCGAGGAACCTCGTCAGTCGCTCATCGGCCGCCAGATGCAGGTAGGTGAACAGCACCTGCCCGGCGCGGAACCGGTCGTACTCCCCGGGCTGGGGTTCCTTGACCTTCACGATCATCTCGGCCGCCGCGAACACCGCGTCGGCGTCCGGCACGATCTCGGCGCCCGCGGTCACGTACTGGTCGTCCGCGATCGCGGATCCCGACCCAGCGGACGCCTCGACCACGACGCGGTGCCCGGCCCGCACGAGCTCGCGCACCCCCTCGGGGGTCGCCGCCACCCGGTACTCGTTGTCCTTGACTTCCTTCGGGATCCCGACGTCCACGCCCGGTGCCTCCTCGTCCCACGGCAGCTTCGCGACCGCCACCCGTCGGCGTCCGTTCCGACGCAAGCGTACTGAACCCCGCTCAGCCCCGCGTCTCCGATGCCTGCGGCAACGGTGGTCTCCCGGTCGCCATCAACAGCGCCAGAGCAGTCTTGGCGTCGCGGACCCGCCCCGAGCGGGCGGCGTCGACCATGCGCGCGAGGGGTTCGATCGAGAGCTCGATCCCCGGCTCGACCGACCCCGATGGCTCGGCCTCGGTGCGCGCCCAGAACACGTGCACGTACTCATCGCTCGACCCGACCGTGGGGTAGATCCCGCCCAGGAACTCGATCGCTGTGTGGCGGTAGCCGGTCTCCTCGAAGAGCTCACGGCCGGCGGCGCTGAGGGCATCCTCACCCTCGATGTCGAGGATGCCCGCCGGCACCTCGGTCACCACTTGGCGCACCGCGGGACGGAACTGCCGTACGAGCACGACACGATCGTCGGGGGTGACGGGCAGCACCGCGGTCGCGTCGTGTCGACGAACGATCTCCCACGGACCGAGCTCGGGCCATTCCTCGATGTCGACCCGAACGAACGACCCCTGGAACGCGGTGCGTGCGGCGAGCGGCTCGGGCACCGCGCGGCCTATCCCGTCGTCGACAGCGAGCGCCCGGCGTTCGAGCGCCGATAGGTCTGGGCGGCGCCGACGAAATCTCGGAAGAGCGGGTGGGGCCTCGTGGGGCGCGACCGCAGCTCCGGGTGGAACTGCCCTGCCACGAAGAAGGGGTGGTCGGGCAGCTCGATGATCTCGGTCAGACGGCCGTTGTGGGAGTTGCCCGAGAGCAGGAGGCCGTGCGCTTCGAGCTGCTCGTGGTAGGCCGGATTGACCTCCCAACGATGACGATGCCGTTCGTACACGACCGGCTCGCCGTAGGCAGCGGCCGCCCTGGTGCCGGGCACCAGGTGGCAGGGCTGGGCACCCAGCCGCATCGAGCCGCCCAAGTCTGTGACGTCCTTCTGCTCGGGAAGCAGGTCGATCACCGCGTGCGGCGTGGCCGGGTCGAACTCGCTCGAGTTCGCGCCGTCGAGGCCGATCACGTTTCGCGCGTACTCGATCACGGCGCACTGCAGACCCAGGCAGATGCCCAGGAAGGGCACCCCTCGCTCGCGCGCGTACCGCACCGCGGCGACCTTGCCCTCGACGCCGCGGATGCCGAACCCGCCGGGGATCAGCACACCGTCGACGTCTCGAAGCGCCTCTTCGGTCGCCTCTCCCACGAGGTCGTCGGAGGCGACCCACCGGATCTGAACGTCGGCGCCGTGATGGAACCCGCCGTGATAGAGCGACTCCATCACCGACAGGTACGCGTCGCGGAGGGTCACGTACTTGCCGACGACGGCGATCGTGACGGGCTCGGTCGCTGCGTGGATGCGATCGACGAGGCCCTCCCACTCGGCGAGATCGGCCTCGGCCTCGACGCCCAGGTGGTTCGCCAGCTCCACGTCGAGTCCCTCGCGATGCAGCACGAGCGGCACCTCATAGATCGAGGGAGCGTCGGGGGCGCTGATCACGCCACTGATCGGCACGTCGCAGAGGAGGGAGATCTTCTCCTTCAAGTTGCGGCCGATCGGACGGTCGGAACGGCAGACGATCGCGTCGGGCTGGATACCGAGCGCCCGCAGCTCCTTCACGGAGTGCTGCGTGGGCTTGGTCTTCAGCTCGCCGCTCGGCCCGATGAACGGCATCAAGGAGACGTGCACGAACGCGCAATGGTCGCGACCGATCTCGTTGCGCAGCTGCCGGATCGCTTCGAGGAACGGCAACGACTCGATGTCGCCGACCGTGCCGCCGATCTCGACGATCACCAGATCGGCCGCCTCGGTCTCCCCGAGCGCGCGGACCCGCTCCTTGATCTCATCGGTGATGTGCGGGATCACCTGCACGGTCTTGCCCAGGTAGTCGCCGCGGCGCTCCTTCGCGATCACGCTCGAGTAGACCGCCCCGGTCGTGAAGTTCGACCCGCGATGCAGGTCGGCGTCGAGGAACCGCTCGTAGTGGCCCAGGTCGAGGTCGGTCTCGGCGCCGTCATCGAGCACGAACACCTCGCCATGCTCGAAGGGGTTCATCGTGCCCGGGTCGACGTTGACGTAGGGGTCGAGCTTCTGGATGACGACCTTCAGGCCACGGGCCTTGAAGAGGCGGCCGAGGGATGCGGAGGTGATGCCCTTGCCGAGTCCGGAGGCCACTCCCCCCGTGACGAAGATGTACTTGGGCTGCTCCCTCACCACGGGACCCGACTCTAGCAGAGGGCTCCGACGCTCCGGGCTCATCGAGCGTGAAACATCCCGATCGATGGGAACTCCCTACGCGGTCGCCTTCACCCTCTCGGCTTCCAGCAGCAGCTCCTCGGCATGGGACACCGCGCTGGAGCTCTCGTCGAGACCAGCGAGCATCCTGGACAGCTCACGCACGCGCTCTCCGTCGTCGAGCACCTCCACCGCCGCTGTCCCGAGCTCCTTCGTGACGCGGACATGTCGGTCGGCGAAGCAGGCGATCTGCGGCAGGTGCGTCACGACGAGCACCTGCCGATCGCGTGCGAGCCGCGCGAGCCGCCTGCCGACGGCGAGCCCCGCCCGGCCGCCGATACCGGCGTCGACCTCGTCGAACACGAGGGTCGGCACGTCATCGAGATCGGCGAGCACGCTGCGGCAGGCGAGCATCGTGCGCGAGAGCTCGCCACCCGAAGCGGTCTTCGCCAGCGGCGACGGCGACATCTCGGGTCCGCTGGCGAACCGGATCTCGACACGTTCGGCGCCCGCCGGCCCCGGGGCCGGCAGGGCCTCGAGCACCACCCGCACGACCGCGCCGGGCATGCCCAGCTCCTCGAGCTCACGCTCGATCGCGGTCGACAGCCGCCCCGCGGCCGCGGTCCTTCCCGACGTGACGACGGCCGCCTGCGCCTCGACCCGATCCTCGAGCCCGCGGGCCTCGCGATCGAGCTCTGCGAGCCGGTCATCGGCGCCCGCGAGCTCGGCCAGCCGGCTCGACGCTTCTCCCATGTACGCCAGCACGTCGGCATCGGTCTCACCGTACTTGCGCTGCAGCGCTTTCAACGCTCCTACGCGCTCACGTACCTGCTGCAACCGATCCGGATCGGCCGCGAGCGACTCGCGGTAGGCCCGCACGTCGCGAGCGAGCTCGGCCACGTCGATCGCCAAGGCAGCACCTCTCGCCGCGAGCTCGCCCACGGTCAGGTCGAGCGCGCCGGCCTCATCGAGGGCCCGCGCGGCGATGTCGAGCGCGTCGGCAGCCCCCCCGTCGTCACCCCTGAGCGCCGACTCCGCCTCCGCTCCCGCCTCGAGCAAGCGCTCGACGTGGCCGAGCCGCGCCTCCTCGGCGGCGAGCCGCGCGGATTCGTCGGCGGTCGGCGAGACCGCCTCGATCTCGCCGACCTGGTAGGCGAGCAGGTCGAGCTCACGCTCCCGGTCGCGAGCAGCGACCCTGAGCCGCTCGAGGGCGGTCGTCGTGGCCCGAAGCGCGTCGAACTCCTCCCGGTACACGGCGAGCGCGACGAGGTGCTCCTCCCCGGCGAACCGATCGAGGAAGGCGGTCTGCACGGCCGGCTCGAGCAGCCGCTGGGACCGGTGCTGGCCGTGCACCTCGACGAGCGCGACTCCGAGCGTGGCCAGCGCGGACGCGGTCGCGATCTGTCCGCCGATGCGCGATGACCCCTTCCCTTCGATCGGCACCGACCTCGCGAGCAGCACATCGCCCTCCTCGGCCCATGCCTCGAGCGAGGCCCTCGCGTCATCGGATGCTCGTGTGACGTCGAACAACGCCTGCACCCTCGCGGCGTGTGCGCCCTCGCGGACGAGCGACGCGGACGAGCGAGCGCCGAGCGCCAGGGCGAGACCGACGGTGATCATCGTCTTGCCGGCCCCGGTCTCCCCGGTCAGGACGTTCAGACCCGGGTGCAGCGGCAGATCGAGGTCATCGATGACCCCCAGCCCCGAGATGTGGAGCTCGCGCAGCACGGGCGCATCCTAGCCCCCCGTGCCGACATCGTCGGCGTCGGGCTCGCCGGGACGCTCACCCGCCTCTCCCGGCAGCCCGAACTTCTCGCGCACGAGCGAGAGGAACTCCGGGGCGTCGTCGCGACGCACGAGGTGGGCGGAACGCCCCGAGGCGCGGATCCGCACGACCGAACCCACCGGCAGTTCGATGCTCCGACGCCCATCGGCCGAGAGCACGCCGCTCTCCTCGCCCATCACCTCCAGCTGCACCTGGCTCGCCTCGTTCAACACGAACGACCGATCGAAGACCATGTGGGCGGCGATCGGTGTGAGCACGAGGGATTCCACGCTCGGGCTCACGATGGGCCCGCGCGCCGAGAACGAGTACGCGGTGGAGCCCGTCGGGGTGGCCACGATCACCCCGTCGGCGGAGAAGGTGGTGACGTAGACGCCGTCGACCTGCACGGCCAGCCTCACCAGCCGGTGTCGCGCGTGCTTCTCGACCATGACCTCGTTCAATCCCCACTGGGGTGGGAAGTCTGCACCCGAGACGGGTTCGACGGTGACGGCGAGTCGCTCCTCCACCCGTGCCCTCCCCTCGAGCACGGCGCGCACCAGCGGCAGTGCGTCTGTCGGCTCGACCTCGGTGAGGAACCCCATGCGTCCGACCTTGACGCCGAGCACCGGACATCCGATGTGGGAGGCGGCGTACGCGGCACGCAGGAACGTTCCGTCGCCCCCCACGCTCACGACCAGGTCGAACTCCTCACCGACCTCGGGTGATTCCCCGTCGTCGGAGAGCAGAACGGTCGTGCCGCCTTCGTCCTCGATGGTCTCGCGCAATCGGCGAGCAGCCTCGATGGCGGCCTTGCGCCTCGGATGCATCACGACCCCCACCCGGCTCACGCCGCGACCTCCCGTCCCTCGGCGACGGCATCCTGCACGTCGACCGAGGTCGCCTGCACGCCGCGACGAGCCGACAGGAAGAACTCCACGTTGCCAGCGGGGCCCCGCACGGGCGAGGCCATCACCGCCTGCGGCGCGAACCCGGCGTCGGCTGCCGATCCGATCACCGACGACAGCACCCCCGCCCACACCTCGGGATCTCGGACGACGCCGCCGCGCCCGACGTCGGCGGGGCCCGCCTCGAACTGCGGCTTGACCAGGAGCACGGCCCGAGCGTCGTCGGTGGTCACGGAGCCAAGCGCGGGGAGGACGGCTCGAAGGGAGATGAACGAGAGGTCGGCCACCACGAGCTGCGGACGGTACGGGAGGACGTCGATCGCCAGTCCGCGCGCGTTCGTCCGCTCGAGCACCGTGACCCGATCGTCCTCGCGCAGGCCCCAGTCGAGTTGGCCGTAGCCCACGTCGACCGCGACCACGCGGCGAGCGCCCCCCCGGAGCAGGCAGTCGGTGAACCCTCCCGTCGAGGCGCCGGCGTCGAGGCAGTCGAGATCCGTCGGATCGATGCGGAAGCGCGCGAGCGCAGCAGCGAGTTTGTCACCGCCGCGCGAGACGTACCGGCGTGCGCGGCCGGCCAGCTCCACCGGAGCGTCGTCGGCCACGAGGGTGGACGTCTTGGTTGCCCTCGTCCCTGCGACCAGCACCAGACCCGCCCGCACGGCTTCCTGGGCTTGGGCCCGCGAGGTCACCAGGCCGCGACGGACGAGCTCCGTGTCGAGGCGACGTCGGGTCACCGTCGTCGCGTCCGGATCAGCCGTCGGATGTCGGCGGGGTGATCGTGGCCTGCGCAGGAACGGCCGGCTTCGAGGTCGTCGCCTTCCGGGTGGTCCGCTTCCTCGTCGAAGTCGACTTCGTGGCCTTCTTCCTGCCCGAGGCGGTCATGCCCGCGGCGCGCTCGAGGTCGCGTACGCGCTTCTTGAGAGCATCGAGCTCGGCCTGCGACGCCACCCCTCCGACCGCCTTCAGCTGCTCGGAGATCTCACGCTGCATGAACGCCGAGATGCGCTCCCGATTCGCGTGCGACCACTCCATCAGGTCGGCGGTGGTCTTGGCGACCTGTTCCTTGGCGGCGCCGGGTTCCAGCATGTCTTTTGCGAGCTGCTGCGCCTTCGTCGGGGTCAGCGTGCCGAGCAGTCCTTCCACGGTCCTGCGGAAGTCGTCGATGATCATCGGGAGATCCTTTCGCGATCGTCGTTGTTCTCGTCAGCATACCCTCGGGGGTGCCGCCACCCGCCCTCGGCACGACCACGCCGAGGCTCACGGACCGTCGGCGAACAGGCCCCGCAGGTCGTCGGCGACGTAGGTCGGGCGGACCTGAGACCCCTCCAGGTCGCGGGCGCCGGTGATGCCCGTGAGGACGAGGAGGGAGTCCCAGCCGAGGCCCGCCGCACCCGCGATGTCGGTGTCGAGGCGGTCGCCGACGAGCAGCGGGTGCCCCCCGCCCGCACGTTCGAGGGCCGCCAGCAGCAACGGGGGGTACGGCTTCCCGATCACCTCGCCCCGCACGCCGGTCGTCGTCTCGATCGTCGCGAGGAGCGCCCCCGCTCCCGGCCACTTCGTGCCGTCGGCAGCCGGGAAGGAGGCATCGGGATTCGTCGCCACGAGCGGGGCACCACGCTGGACGAGGACGGACGCCACGCGAAGCTTCGTGTAATCGGCGTCTCGGTCCCACCCGACGACGACCGCGTCGACCACGTCCGGTTCGCCGGCGACCACCTCGACCCCGGCGTCCGTCAGCGCCTCGACGATGCCGGCCTCACCGACCACGAACGCCCGGCGAACGCCGCGGTCGGCCAGGACCGCGGCCGTCGTGAGGGCCGACGTCTCGACCTCGTCGGCATCGGCGTCGACCCCCACCGCGCGCAACCGCTCGGCCACCCGCTCGGGGGTGCGGCCGGAGTTGTTCGTGACGAAAGCGATCCCCTTGCCCAGCGCCCGGAGGCGCACGAGCGACTCGGCCGCGCCCGGCACGGGATCGGCCCCCCGGTAGAGCACGCCGTCGAGGTCGAACAGGAACGCCTCGTACCCGTCGGCGATCATCGGTCGGGGCCTGGTGCCGGGCTGCGGTCGTCGCGTGTGGTCCGACTGCTATACAGGATGGCGTGCCTCGCCTCTCTCCGTTCCGCGGACTCGTGTTCGACACCGAGATGGCCGGTCCCCTCGACCGTGTGACCGCCCCGCCGTACGACGTTATCAGCGACCACAGGCGCCTCGAGTACCTGCGCGCCAGCCCCTTCAGCGTGGTGCACCTCGACCTTGCGGAGGGCTCCGACGACCCGGGAGATCCCGGCAGCCGATACACGAGAGCGGCGCACCTGCTGGCTGACTGGGAACGTCGCGGAGCGCTCCGGCGCGCGAACGAGCCCTGCTATTACGCGTACGAGATGACCACCCCTCCAGGCGACCCGCACGCGGCGCTCGCAGGCCGCACGATCCGCGGATTGATCTGCGCGATGGCCCTCGAGGATTGGGGTGGCACCGTGCTGCCCCACGAGCACGTGTCCGAGGGCCCCGTGCAGGACCGCCTCGCGCTGCTGCGCGCCACCCGGACCCATCTCTCGCCCGTGTACGGCACGATCGATGGACCCGACGGCAGGCTGGACGCCGCCCTTCGCGGTGCCGTAGCGACGCAACCGGCATCGGAGGCGATCGACGAGCAAGGGGTGCGCCATCGCATGTGGCCCGTTCCGGGCGACGCCGTCGACCTCACGCACCTGACCGACGTTCACATGCTGATCGCCGACGGCCACCATCGCTACACCACCGCTCTGCACTACCGCGACGAGCGACGCCGTCTCGACGGGTCCGGGCCGTGGAACGCGGTGCTGACCCTCGTCGTCGACGCCGCCGCCGAGCATCTGCCCGTGCTGCCGTTCCACCGCGTGCAGGTGGCGGGTGTGCCCCCCGCCGCCATCGGCGATGTGGTGGCGGGACTCGACGCCACCCTCGCTGCCCTCGACGACGCCCTGAGCACGATCGGCACCGCGACCGCGGGACGTGGCGGCGATGTCTCGTACCGGGTGCGGCGCCTCGAAGGCCCGCCGCCGACCGTGGGCGCGCTTCACGAGGAGGTGCTCGACGGACTCGCGCGCGCGGGCTCGCTCCGATACGCGCCGGACGCGCTCGAGGCCGACGCTGCACTTCGTCGCGGGGATGCGGTTGCCGTCTACCTTCTGCCGCCGACCACGCCCGGCCGCATCCGCGCTGTGGTGGAGCGCGGCGAGCGGCTGCCGCAGAAGTCGACCTACTTCTGGCCGAAACCCCGGACCGGCATGGTCATGATGCCGCTGGATCAAGGCTCCTGACCCGATGGCGGGTCGGTCGGATCGAGCTTCTTGATGCCGCTCGCGACCACCTCGGTGAGGCTGCGAGCCCCGGCACCGCTCCGATAGAAGCGGCGGACCAGCTGGCCGTGCACGAGCACGCGATCGCCTTTGGCGATCTCGTCGAGCGCTCGGGCGCCGACCGTGGCGTGCCATGCCGCGATCGGGAGGGGGAGGAGGCGCTTGCCCGTCTCCGGAACGGAGAGCCGGAGCTCGGTCACCTCGTCGCCCGACGGCATCCGGCGCATGACCGGGTCGGCGGAGATGGTGCCCGCGAGCACGACGACGTTGACCGTCACCATGGCTCCTCCTTCTTCGTGTCGAGGCGAACGCTATCGCGAGGCACCGACACGCGATCGCCGCTCGGAGGCACGGGCGCCCTACCCCGAGGGATCCACTGAACGTGTGCGAGACTTCCGCACCGTGACCGATGACCCTCGACACCCGGTGATCACCGACGTCGCCGACGGGGTGACGATGATCGACACCCTGATGACCGGCGAACCCGAGTTCAACGCGGTCTACGTGCTCGAGGGCGACCAGCCGGCCATCATCGAGACCGGTCCCGGCGCCGACCTGCCCCTCGTGTTGGAGGCGCTCGAACGACTCGGCCTCGGGCCCGAGGACCTCGCCCACGTCGTCGTGACGCACATCCATCTCGACCACGCGGGCGGCGCGGGCGCGCTCGCCGCGCGCTTCCCCAAGGCCACCGTGTGGGCGCATGAGCGAGGCGCACCGCACCTCGCCGACCCCGCCCGGCTGATCGCGAGCACCGCACGCACCTACGGCCACGATCGCATGCTGGCGTTCTTCGGCGAGACGATCCCGGTGCCCGGTGGCCGCCTCCGTAGCGTGACCGACGCCGACACGATCCCCCTCGGCGATCGCACCCTCGACGTCGTGCACACGCCGGGCCACGCGTCGCACCACGTGGCGCTGCACGATCGCCGCAGCGGCGCGCTCTTCACCGGAGAGGCGATCGGTTCGTACCTCCCGTGGGGTCCTGCCTTCCGGCCGGCGTTGCCCCCACCCGAGGTCGACGTCGAGGCCGGGCTCGCGAGCATCGAACGCATCCGTTCCCGACGCGCCACCACGTTGCTCACATCGCATTTCGGCCCTGTTCCCGACGCCGACGAGGCATGCGAGACGGCCGCCGAGCGCATCGCGGCGTGGTCGACCGCGGTGCGCCGCGTGCTCGAGCGAGACCCGCGGGCCGATACCCACGCCGTGACCGATGAGCTGCGCGCCCTCGCGACGACCGAGTTCGAGGCAGAGACCGGCCGCCCGATCGACCTGCGCCGCTACGATGCGATCGGCTCGATCGCGATGAACGCCTCGGGGCTCGCGCGCTACTGGCGCACGCGTTGGCAGCGGGAGGCTGGGGCGGGCTAACCCAGCTCGGCGAGACGCTCGGCCACATCGAAGGCCGTCGCGTCGTGTCGCATGATCTTGCGGAACTCGGCGGCGGCCTCGTCACCGCGCCCGGCCTTCGCGAGGATGTCGCCACGCACGTACCACAGCCGCAGCGTGTACGGCTCGGAGACGGCCTCTCGGGTCTTGGCCCGCCCCAGGAAGGCGAGCGCTTCCGCGAACCGGCCCTGATCGGCCAGGGCCGACGCGGCCACGACCACGGCCTCGGCCTTCGCCTCGTTGGGGACTTTCGCTCGCAGCTCCTCCTCGGCGAGCGGCACCGCCTCATGCGGCTTCCCCATCGCCCGCAGGCAGTCGGCGATCACGTGGTTCTGGTCCGCGCGACCGCTGAAACGCCGGTACGCCTTCAGCTCGGCCAATGCCTCCTGCCACCGCCCCTGCCCGTACAGGGCGAGCCCCAGGACCTCGCGGACCGCCGCCGAGCGCGACGACAGCTGCTTGGCTTTCGTCGCCTCCGCCACGGCGGCCCCTGAGTCGCCACGATCGAGGAGCTCCACGGCCCGAGACAGGCGCGACACGGCGTCGCGTAGCTGGGTCGGTTTCGTCACCCGCTGCAACTCGTCCATCACGTCGCGCGGCAGGTCCGAGCGTTGCGCCGGCCGTGAGCGTCGGTGCCCGCCGGGACGAGGTGTGAGGGCTTGGGGCATCAGGCTCCTAGGCTAGCTCCCCCGCGCAGGGGCGCGTCGGGAGGCGGACACGGAACGAGCCGCCCGAAGGCGGCTCGTTCCGAAGATGTCCCGGCGGCGACCTACTCTCCCACCAAGTCGCCCTGGCAGTACCATCGGCGCTGGAGGGCTTCACTTCCGGGTTCGGGATGGGACCGGGTGTTTCCCCTCCGCTATGGCCACCGAAACGGTGGTTCCCGCGGGACCTCCGAGAGATCTCACGAGAGAACTCTGAGGGTGCGTCCCTCGAGCAGAGCTCGAAGAACTGCGATAGCGAGCGCGAGCGAAGTCAAGCCCTCGGCCTATTAGTACCGGTCAGCTCCACACGTTGCCGTGCTTCCACTTCCGGCCTATCAACCTGGTGGTCTGCCAGGGGCCTTACCCGGTTGACCCGGTGAGAGATCTCATCTCGAGGCCGGCTTCGCACTTAGATGCTTTCAGCGCTTATCCATCCCGAACGTGGCCAACCAGCCATGCCGCTGGCGCGACAACTGGCACACCAGAGGTTCGTCCACCCCGGTCCTCTCGTACTAGGGGTAGCTCCTCTCAGATCTCTTACGCCCACAGCGGATAGGGACCGAACTGTCTCACGACGTTCTAAACCCAGCTCGCGTGCCTCTTTAACGGGCGAACAGCCCGACCCTTGGGACCTGCTCCAGCCCCAGGATGAGACGAGCCGACATCGAGGTGCCAAACCCTGCCGTCGATATGGACTCTTGGGCAGGATCAGCCTGTTATCCCCGGGGTACCTTTTAGCCGTTTAGCGACGACCCTTCCACACGGAGTCGTCGGATCACTAGGCCCAGCTTTCGCTCCTGCTCGACCCGTCGGTCTCACAGTCAAGCTCCCTTGTGCCCTTGCACTCAACGTCTGATTGCCAACCAGACTGAGGGAACCTTTGGGCGCCTCCGTTACCTTTTGGGAGGCAACCGCCCCAGTTAAACTCCCCACCAGACGCTGTCCCCGACCCGGATCACGGGCCTGGGTTAGGGTCCCAACAAGTGAAGGGTGGTATTTCAAGGATGGCTCCACGCGGCCCGAAAACCACGCTTCACAGCCTCCCACCTATCCTACGCAACACATGCCAAGACTCAACATCAAGCTAGAGTAAAGGTCCCGGGGTCTTTCCGTCCTGCTGCGGGTAACGAGCATCTTTACTCGTATTGCAATTTCGCCGAGTCCCTGGTTGAGACAGTGCCCAAGTCGTTACGCCATTCGTGCAGGTCGGAACTTACCCGACAAGGAATTTCGCTACCTTAGGACCGTTATAGTTACGGCCGCCGTTTACTGGCGCTTAGGTTCGAAGCTTCGACCCCGAAGGATCTAACCTCTCCCCTTAACGTTCCAGCACCGGGCAGGCGTCAGTCCGTATACGTCGTCTTGCGACTTTGCACGGACCTGTGTTTTTAGTAAACAGTCGCTTGGGCCTGGTTTGTGCCACCCCTTCGGGCTGACGACGCGAAGTCGCTCACCCTAACGGGGTCATCCTTATCCCGAAGTTACGGATGGAATTTGCCGAGTTCCTTAACCAGGGTTCTCTCGATCGCCTTCGTATTCTCTACGTGCCCACCTGTGTCGGTTTGGGGTACGGGCACCTCATCAGCTCGCTAGAGGATTTTCTCGGCAGCATGGGATCACTCGCTTCACCAATAGAGGTTCGGCATCGTGCCTCAGGGTTGATGACCTCCCGGATTTACCTAGGAGATCCCCCTACGCACTTACCCCAGGACAACCAACGCCTGGGTCGAGCTACCCTCCTGCGTCCCCCCTTCGCTGGCCTAGTACCGAGTGGGTCGGTAGCCCCCGAAGGGGTTCCCTTAGCACCTCGGATTCGGCCTGGGCGCGGATGAGGTGGTACTGGAATATCAACCAGTCGTCCATCGCCTACGTCTCTCGACCTCGGCTTAGGTCCCGACTAACCCTGGGCGGATGAACCTTCCCCAGGAACCCTTGGGCATTCGGCGGACGGGCTCCTCCCCCGTCTTTCGCTACTCATGCCGGCATTCTCACTTCCCACGCATCCACGGCTGGGTTACCCCGCCGCTTCACCCGCGTGGGAACGCTCCCCTACCGATCCTTCGACCTGGACCCGGGCGGCCTCCCGCCAGGGCCGAGTCATATGAAGGATCCCGCAGCTTCGGCTCCATGCTTGAGCCCCGTTACATCGTCGGCGCAGGAACACTTGACCAGTGAGCTATTACGCACTCTTTCAAGGATGGCTGCTTCTAAGCCAACCTCCTGGTTGTCTGTGCACTCCCACATCCTTACCCACTGAGCATGGAATTAGGGGCCTTAGCTGGCGATCTGGGTTGTTTCCCTCTCGGACACGGAGCTTAGCCCCCGCGCCCTCACTCCCGGGCTCTGGTGTTACGGCATTCGGAGTTTGACTGAGTTCGGTAAGCTTGTAGGCCCCCTAGCCCAATCAGTGCTCTACCTCCGCAACAGAACGCCCGAGGCTGCCCCTAAAGGCATTTCGGGGAGAACCAGCTATCACCGAGTTTGATTGGCCTTTCACCCCTACCCACAGGTCATCCCCCAGGTTTTCAACCCTGGTGGGTTCGGTCCTCCACGAGGTCTTACCCTCACTTCAACCTGCCCATGGGTAGATCACTCGGCTTCGGGTCTAGGGCATGCGACTCTTCGCCTTATTCGGACTCGCTTTCGCTTCGGCTTCCCGAGAACGGTTAACCTCGCCGCATACCGCTAACTCGCCGGCTCATTCTTCAAAAGGCACGCCGTCAC
>CAVSLG010000015.1:0-27120 GCA_963728665.1 uncultured Actinomycetes bacterium
CTCATATTGCTGCTGGATGCTGCGGTTCCATACGCAGACCGGAGGCGCGACGCTCACCGCGCAGCAGCCCGAGGTGAACATCGTGCGCACGGCGCTCGAGGCGCTCGCCGCGGTGCTCGGCGGCACCCAGTCCCTGCACACGAACGCGTTCGATGAGGCGCTCGCGCTGCCGACGGAGCACAGCGCCACGATCGCCCTCCGCACACAGCAGGTGATCGGCTACGAGACCGGCGTGACCGAGACGGTCGACCCGGTCGCCGGGTCGTACTACGTGGAATCGCTCACCGACGAGCTCGAGCGGATCGCGTCCGACTACATCGAGCGGATCGACGCGATGGGCGGAGCGGTTCGCGCGATCGAGGCCGGCTTCTACCAGGACGAGATCCACGAGGCCGCGTTCCGCATCCACCAGGGCATCGAGTCGGGGGAGCGAGTGGTCGTCGGCGTGAACCGCTTCGTCGAGTCCGACGAGGAGCCGATCGAGCTGCAGCGCATCTCCGAGATCGAGGTCGCCAAGCAGGTCGAACGCGTGCGAGCGCTGCGCGCCGATCGCGACCAGGCGGCGGTGGACGCGGCCCTCGCCGTGGTTGCCGAGACCGCGTCCGGCACGGGCAACCTCGTGCTCCCGATGAAGCAAGCCCTGCGCGTCCGTGCGACGCTCGGCGAGGTGAGCGACACACTGCGCGGCGTGTTCGGGGAGCACCGACCCACCACCTGACCGCCGGTTCCATCGTCGACCGGGAACCATCCGCGGCGGTCGTACGCTGGCGGTGAACGGCGGGAGCGCCTCGGTTGCGATCCTGCTCGAGGAGTCTGGATCGTCGCCCCCGGAGTCGCTCCGGTCGCGGATCGGGCGGATGTCCCGGTCCGACGGAAGGAGGGAGCGACATGAGGAAGCGATTCCTCGGAGGGCTCGCGGCGGGAGCCCTCGTGGTCGGCCTGCTGGTCGGCGGAGTGTCAGCCGGTCCGGTGACCGACGCGACGGTCTTCCTCGCGCACGGCATCCCGGGTCAGAAGGTCGATGTCTACATCGCCGGCGACGAGGTCCTGTCGAACTGGCGATACGGCAAGGTGGCGACGCTCGAGGACGTCGCACCAGGCATCTACAAGGTGAAGGTGCGGACACCGGCCGATCCCGGCAAGGGTACCCTGCTCGTTGGTACGAGCCTCGAGATCGAGGCCGGCGACAACGTCACGGTGGTCGCATACGTGAAGTCGGGTGGCCCGTTCCTGCAGGCGTTCGACAACGACGTCGTGTTCACCGACATCGGTGACGCGATCCTGCAGGTCCGGCACACGGCGAAGGCGCCGAAGGTCGATGCGTGGGCCAACGGGACCGAACTCACGCCGGGTGACGGCATCGCGAAGGGCGAGGAGTTCGCGATCGAGGTGCCCCCGGGCGTCTACGCGTATTGGGCGGCCGCCCACAACGACTTCGCGCCCGTGATCGGGCCCGATGTCTCCGAGCTGGGGGCAGCACACGCCTACCAGGTCATGGCGGTCGGCACCAACGCGTCGAACTACCGATTCATCGTGATCGACCAGGACTTCACGCCTCCTGTGTGACGTCGACGATCGACGCGAGCCCGGAGCCCCGCCGGCAGAGCCGGCGGGGTTCCCGTTGTGCCCGACGCACGTGCCATGCGGCGCGACTATTCCAAGACAGACTAGTTGCTCACCAGCTGCAACGTTGCATGCCCGGCCGCGGCGATCCCGGCGATGAGGAGCAGGACTCCGATCACGCGCAGGCGTGGGTTCCGCACGGCGAGGCCCGCGACCAGCAGGCAGGCGAGCCCGACCCCCAGCTCGATCACCCAGGTCGCGGTCTCCACGAGGCCGGACCCTACACGGGACGTCGATCGCTCCTCCCCGTAGGCTTCGGGCCAGATGGACGTCACGATCGTCGGAGGCACAGGCAAGGAAGGCTTCGGCCTGGCATTGCGCCTGCTCGGAGCCGGCCACCGAGTCACGATCGGCTCGAGGTCCGCCGAGCGGGCCGCAGACGCCGTGGCGAGGGCGAAGGAAGCGCTCGGTGACGGCGCGACGTCGAGGGCGCCGAGAACGCGCCGTCGGTGCTCGGCGCCGACGTCGTGGCCGTCACCGTGCCGTTCTCGGGCATGATCGAGATCTACGACTCGATCGCGCCGGCGCTGCAGAAGGGGCAGGTCGTGCTGGACGCGACGAGCCCGCTGATGGCCGCGGTCGGTGGGAAGGCGTGGGAACCGATCCGTCCCTGGCAGGGGTCGGCCGCCGAGCTCGCGGCGTCGCTCGTGCCCGACGGCGTGTCGGTGGTGGCCGGCTTCCACACGATCGGGGCGCACACGCTGATGGCGCTCGACGACGAGGTGGCGTCCGACGCGCTGCTCTGCAGCGACGACGAAGGAGCCAAACGCAAGGTCGGTGAGCTGATCGACTCCGTGCCGGGCATGCGGTGGGTCGACGCGGGCCCGCTCGCGAATGCCCGGCTCACCGAGCCGCTGACGCCGCTGATCATCACGATCAACCGCCGCTACAAGCTGAAGGACGGCGGGTTCCGCATCACGGGTCGCGACGCGTGGGGGGCGCCCGAGTCGTGAGCTGCCCGGGCCGCTTCGTGGAGATCGACGACACGTCTCTGTGGGTGGTCGAGCGCGGGCCCGACGACGGCGTGCCGCTGCTCGTCCTGCACGGCGGACCCGGCCTCGACCATCACGAGTTCGCCGACTACCTCGACCCCCTCACCGAGCGAGGCATCCGGCTCGTGCTCGTCGATCTGAGGGCGTGTGGGCGCTCAGAGCGGCCGTCGCCCCAGACGTGGACGCTGGAACGCCACGCCCAGGACGTGATCATGCTCGCGAAGGCGATGCGGCTCGACCGGTGGGCCGTGCTCGGGCATTCTTACGGCGCCTTCGTGGCGCTGCAGCAGGCGGTCGACTTCCCCGGCATGGCGGCGGCGGTGATCGTCAGCAGCGGTGTCCCGTCGACGCGGTTCCTCGAGCGCGTCGACGAGAACCTTCACGAGTTCGAGCCGGCCGAACTCCGCGACCAGGTGATCGCGTCGTGGGCCCGCGAGTCCGAGGTGTCCACCGCCAAGGAGTTCGAGGATCTGATGCGCGACCAGTGGCCGTTCCACTTCGCGTTCCCGTTCGACACCCGGATCGAGGAGTACCGGCTGCGCTGTGCCGGCATGGTCTACTCGCCCGACGTGCTGCGGCACTTCGCCGAGAGCGATGACGGGGCGATCGAGGTCGAGGACCGTCTCGGCGAGGCGACCTCGCCGACGCTCGTGCTCGCCGGTCGCTCCGACCGTACCTGCGAGCCCGAGGCGGCGGAGGTGATCGCGGCCGGCATCGCCGACTCCCAGCTCCTGATCTTCGAGGCCAGCGGGCACATGACCTTCGTGGAGGAACCCGAGGTCTACCTCGAGGCCGTGTCGCGCTTCCTGGGGTGGGACGACGAGGGTTAGTCGATCACCGCCAGCACCTGGCCGGTCTCGACGACCTGGCCGGCCCTGATCGGCAGGTCGGTGACCTCGCCGTCGCGGGTGGCGGCGATGTGGTTCTCCATCTTCATCGCCTCGAGGATGCAGATCACCTCGCCCGCCCTGATGTCCTGGCCCTTCTCGACCAGCACCTTGATGATCGTGCCCTGCATCTCGGCGCGCACCTCGCCGTGCACGTGCTCTTGATGCGCTGCGGTGTGCGCTTCCGGAGGCTTGGGGGCCACACCGCGGCGTTCGTCGAACACGCGCACGGGCACACGGCGACCGTCGACCTCCACGAGGATGTCGGCGGGGCGGCCCTCGCCCGCCGACGGGCCCGAAGGTCCGAGCTCGGACTGGGCGGGAAGGTCGGCCTCAGCGAGCGCGCGTTCGGCCCATGTGGTGGTGTGCCGTCCGGTCTTGAACTCCTTGGACTCGAGCACCCAGCGATGCGCGGGGATCGTGGTCGGCACGCCCTCGACCGTGTACTCGCCGAGCGCTCGGAGCATGCGCCGGCGGGCCTGCTCGCGGTCGACGCCCGAGACGATCAGCTTCGCGAACATCGAGTCGTAGTCGCCAGGGATCTCGCGGCCCTGCCCGAACCCGGCGTCGACGCGGACGAACGGGCCGGCAGGCTCGACGTAGCCGGTGATGCGCCCCGGCCCCGGCATGAAGTTGCGGCCGGGGTCCTCGGCGTTGATGCGGCACTCGATCGCGGCGCCGCGCGGCTCGACCGAGAGGCCGGAGATCGAGCCGCCCATCGCGATCTCGAGCTGCATGGCGACGAGGTCGAGCCCCGTGACCATCTCGGTGACGGTGTGCTCGACCTGCAGCCGCGTGTTCATCTCCAGGAAGTAGAAGTCGCCGTCCTCGTCGACGATGCACTCGATCGTGCCGGCGTTCACGTAGCCGGTCTCGCGCGCGAGCGCGATCGAGGCATCGGCGAGCCGTTGGCGCATCGTGTCGTCGATCGCGGTCGAGGGGGTCTCCTCGATCAGTTTCTGGTGACGTCGCTGCACGCTGCAGTCGCGCTCGCCGAGGAAGACGACGTTGCCGTGGGTGTCGGCGAGGATCTGCGCCTCGACGTGGTGCGCGCGGTCGACGTAGCGCTCGAGGAAGACCTCGGGACGTCCGAAGTACGACTGGGCCTCGCGAGCCCCACGCTTCAGCGCTTCCTCGAGGTGACCGGCGTCGCGCACGATGTGCATGCCCTTGCCGCCACCGCCGAAGGCGGCCTTCACGAGCAACGGGAAGCCGATGCGCTCGGCCTGCTTCTTCGCTTGCTTCGCGTCGACGGGCTCGGGCGTGCCGGGCACGATCGGCATGCCGCTCGCGTCGGCGGCCCGGCGGGCGGCCGCCTTGTCGCCCATCATCTCGATCGCCTGCGGCGGCGGGCCCACGAACGTGAGTCCCGCGTCGCCCACGGCCTCGGCGAAATGGGCGCGTTCCGACAGGAAGCCGTACCCGGGGTGGATCAGCGTGGCCTTGGCGCGACGGGCTGCGCCGAGGATCGCCTCGATCGACAGGTACGAGGACGATGCCTGGGCGGGTCCGATGCGGAACGCCTGATCGGCCATCTCCACGTGCAACGCGTCTCGGTCGGCATCGGAGTAGACCGCCACGCTCGGGATGCCGAGCTCGCGACACGTGCGGATGATGCGCACGGCGATCTCGCCGCGGTTCGCGATCAGCACCTTGGGCTTCATGACTGCCTCACTGGCGGTTGCACCGTTCGGTTCCGTTCGAGCCGGTCCCGTGGCCCGCGATACTCTCCGGACTCTCGACGGGAGTCAACGTGGGGCGACGACGATGACGGCGACCGAACTGGAACGAGCCGCGGCCTTCGCGGGTCTCTCCGCCTCCGTGCACTGGCAGGAGGTTACCGGGTCCACGAACGCGGACGCCGTCGCGCTCGCCGAAGGCGGCGCCCCGGAGTGGACGCTCGTGGGCGCCGGGCATCAGACGACCGGCCGGGGCCGGCTGGGGCGCACCTGGCTCGATCGTGCAGGCGGCTCGCTGATGACCTCGGTCGTGCTGCGGCCGCGGCTGCCCGCCGAGGCGCTCGGACTGCTGACGCTGCTCGCCGGGGCCGCGTGGGCCGAGGCGGCGACCGACGTGACGGGGCTCGAGGTCCGATGCAAGTGGCCCAACGATCTGCTGTTGGGGGAGCGCAAGGTGGGCGGGGTGCTGGCAGAGTCCTCCGTGAAAGGCGACGAGGTGCGGTGGGTCGTGGTCGGCTCGGGGGTGAACCTCGCCGATCCGGGCGTCGAGGGATCGGCCGGCCTCGGGGATCTCGACCGGGTGTCGCTGCTCGGCGGATTCCTGTCGCGGTTCCTGCGCGGATACCGGGTTCCCGTGGCCGGGTTCTCGGGCGAGGTCGTCGAGCGCTGGTCCGCCGTCTCGGCCACCCTGGGGCGGCGTGTGGCGGCCGTCGCGGCCGACGGCAGCCGGCGAGAGGGCGCCGCCGTCGCGATCGACCCGTCGGGCCGGCTGGTACTGGAGACCGCCACCGGCCCGGCGGCGGTCGCCTCCGACGAGGTCGAGCACCTCCGGTGACCGGGCGCCGTTTGCTGGCGGCCTCCGGCTTGAGTAGCGTCTCGCGCATGTTCCCTCGGAAGCTGCTGATCCCCGGTGAGGAGGTCGTGTTGGAGCTGCGGCCGCACCCGGTCGCCTTGGCGGTGCCCGCGATCGCGTTCCTCGTCGGCACGGCCGTCGCGTCGTGGATCGCGACCAAGACCGACGGCGTCGTGGTCTGGGTGGTGTGGGCCGCCTGGCTCGCACTGATGCTCGGGTTCGTCGTGCCGAAGGCGGTCGCGTGGTGGACCTCGATCTTCGTGGTCTCGACCGATCGCGTGATCAGCCGTGAGGGATTCATCGCGAAGCGCTCGATGGAGATCCCGTTGGAGCAGGTGAACGACGTCCGGTTCGAGCAGGGCATCTTCGACCGCATCGTGGGGGCAGGAACCTTGCTGATCCAGTCGGCGAGCACGACCGGCACGAACTCGTTCGATCACATCCGCCACCCCGAAGACGTGCAGCGGACGATCTTCCATCAGGGGGAGTTGAACCAGCATCGCGCTCCCCATCGCGCCGCGCCCCAGCCCGCCGCGAGCGCACCTGATCGCCCCGACGGCTCGGGCGCGGCGCCACCCGCTTCACCGTCGGTCACGACCGAGCTGGAGCGCCTCGCCGACCTTCGCGCGCGCGGGGTGCTCACCGAGGAAGAGTTCCAGGCCCAGAAGGCCCGCATCCTCGGCCAGGGCTGATCGGCTCACGCGCGGCCGGTCGCGGCCGCCTGGGCCGTCAGCACGAGCACCGTGTCTCCTTCACGCAGGAGCAGATCGTCGTGCGGGTTCGCGACCACCTCGCCGTTCGCGCGACGCACCACGAGCACTGACCCGCCCACGTCGGCCACGGCGCGGCCGTCGAGGGTCGAGCCGTGGCCGATCGCTCGCTCCTCGACGCTGAGCGCCGGGCGGCCCTCCTCCTCGCCCAGCACGTCGACCAGCTCGGGGCGCATCGCCATCTTGGCCATGTGTTGTCCGCTCGTGACGAACGGCGAGACCACCCGGTTCGCGCCGGCGTGCTCGAGCCGTTCGGGGGAGCCCGGTTCCGAAGCGCGCGCCACGATCTGCAGGTCGGGTCGGATCGAGCGCGCGATCAGCGTGATGTACACGTTCGTCGCGTCGGAGTCGACCGCGCAGACGAGTGAGCGTGCGCGTTCGACACCGGCTCGCTTCAGCACCGCCTCGCTCGACGGGTCGTCGATCAGGAACGGGACCCCGTCGGCTTCCATGCGTTCGCGCAGGTCCTCCTGCGGGTCGATCACCACGAAGAGCCGTCCGTTCGCGCGCAACTCGCGTGCGACCGCGCGCCCGACCCTGCCGTACGCGCAGATGATCGTGTGGTCACGTAGCCGGTCGATCTCGCGTTCCATGCGTCTCCTCCTGCTCCGCGCGCCGAGCTGGCTCTCAGCCACCATCTGCGCGATCAAGGCCACCGAGATCAGCGCGAGGCCGACCCCCATCACGAGCAGCACGATCGTGAACACGCGCCCGTTCGTGTCGAGCGGACGGACCTCCCTGAACCCGACCGTGGTGAGGGTGATCACCGTCATGTAGACGGCGTCGAGGAGCGACCAGTCCTCGAGCAGCCAGTACCCCAGCACCCCGAACACGAACACCCCCACCAGGGCGGCGAACGTCCATCGGACGCGCCGCGAGAGGTCCGAGCCCCGGGTCGTGGCGTTCACGAGCGGAGGCTACCCCCTCCGACCGGTCGCGTCGGCGGCCGTTCGGCCCGGGTGACGCGGGCACCGGGCCCGTGCGACCATCGCGGCGATGATCGGCGAGATCGACCACGTCTACTACTGGGTGCGCGACATGGACGCCGCGGTGGCGTTCTATC
Organism: uncultured Actinomycetes bacterium; assembly: GCA_963728665.1. GTDB lineage: Bacteria > Actinomycetota > UBA4738 > UBA4738 > HRBIN12 > JAOUEA01. The sequence continues at coordinate 7,868 of CAVSLG010000015.1, forward strand.
GCGACGTGCTCGGGTTGCCGCTGGTGCGCCGTGACGGCGACGAGTGGGCGGAGTTCGAGGCCGGCCCGATCAGGCTCGCGCTGCACGGCGGCAACGATCAGGCACCCGGGAACGGCACCGTCGTGTTCCGGGTCGCCGATCTCGACGAGGTACGCATCGTGTTGGCGGGCCGCGGCGCTCACCTCGACGACCACGTCGGGGAGGTCGAGGGGTTCGCCCGGTTCACGACGGTGCGGGACCCCGATGGCAACCCGGTGCAGCTGATCGAGTACGTGGCATGACGACCGAGCGAGCGGGGGACCGCCCGCGGCCCGCCGAGGACCTCGTCGGAGCCTCGGCCGACGATCCGATCGGGCTCGAGACGTGCCGGCGATGCGGCGAGATCGTCCCGGCCGGTGCGAACTTCTGCCCGAACTGCGGCGCGCCGATCGGGGTGCCGGCCGCGTCGGAGCGCCGGGTGGTCACGGTGGTCTTCGCCGACCTGGCCGGATCGACGGAGCTCGCGGCGATGCTCGACCCGGAGCGCTTCCGCGACGTGCTCGCGGCGTTCCACGGAATGGTGACCGACGAGATCACTGCGCTCGGGGGCCGGGCCGAGGGCTTCATCGGCGACGCCGTGCTCGGTGTCTTCGGTGTGCCGATGCTGCACGACGACGATGCCGAGCGCGGGGTCCGGGCGGGGCTCGCGATCGCGCAGCGGGCGGGCCGCATCGGCGCTCGGTTGGAGCTGCCGGTCCCGGTTCACGTGCGGGTGGGCGTGAACACCGGACCGGTCGCGGTGGGCTCGCCCTCGGACCGCAACATCGTGATCGGCGCCGAGGTCAACATCGGCGCGCGTTTGCAGCAGGCCGCCCTGCCCGGCGAGGTGCTCGTGGGCGAGCGGACGCGCCTGCTCGTCGGCGACGCGATCGAGTTCGGCGAGCGCCGCATGATCGAGGCCAAGGGCTTCGAGGAGGCGATGGCCGCGTGGCCGGCGATCGGTGTCGTCGGACCGCAGACGCGCCGGTCCATCTCGCTCGTGAACCGCCGCCGCGAGCTCGCCCTGCTCACCGACACGTTCGAGCGGGCGCGCGTGCGCGAGCGCGCCCACCTCGTGACGCTGCTCGGCGAGCCCGGCATCGGCAAGACCCGGGTGGTCGAGGAGTTCCTCGCCGGCCTGCCCGAGGGGGTGCGCGTGCTGGCGGGCCGCTCGAGCGTCTTCGAGGAGGAGGTCACCTTCTGGCCCCTCGCGCAGATGGTCTACCGCGAGATCGGCACCGACCGCGGCGCCTCCGACGACGAGGTGCACGATCGCCTGCGGGTGTTCGTGCGCGAATGGGTGGAGCCCGACGACGTGGACGAGGCCGCTCGCCGGCTCGCGATGGCGCTCGGCGTCGACTCCGACCGCGAGGAGCAGCGCTACCACGCCGCCGAGGTGCGACGGGGAATGCTGAGCGTGCTCACCGGCCTCGCGTCACGCGGCCCGGTCGTGCTCGTCTTCGAGGACCTGCAGGAGGCCGACCCCGTGCTGCTCGACTTGATCGAGCAGCTGGTGAAGGAAGCCCGCAAGGTCCCGCTGATGGTGCTCTGCGTCGCGCGCTGGGAGTTCCTGGAGCAGCGGCCGAGCTGGGCCGGAGGCATCGCCGACAACGTGACGTTGTGGGTCGAGCCACTCACGCTCGGCCACGCCGCCGAGCTCGCGATGGAGGCCGGAGGCCTGCGTCACGACGACGCCGAGCGCGTCGCCCAGCACGCCGGGGGCAACCCGTTCTTCATCGTCGAGATCGTCGGCATGCTGCGCCGCGAGGAGCGGGACCTGCCGCCGTGGGGGCCCGCGCCCAGCGGACGGCTCTTGCCTCCCACCGTGCAGGCCGTGATCGCGGCGCGCATCGACCAGCTCTCGCCGGCCGCGCGCGAGCTCGTTCGACGGGCGGCGGTCTTCCCTCGTGGTCGGTTCGACCTCGAGGAGCTCTCGCTGTTGGTGGAGCCCCGGCAGGAGCTCCTCGACGAGGCCGAGGACGATGAGCTGCTGATGCACGACGAGGACCGTCCCGGCGTGTGGCGGTTCGGCTCCGACGTGCTCCGCGACGTGGCGTACGACTCGCTCGCCAAACGCGAGCGCCAACGGCTGCACCTGCGGGTGGCGAACAAGCTGTCGGAGGACGAGCAGGCCGACCGCTTCCCCCGAACGGTCGCGTTCCACCTGGAGCAGGCGGCCCAGGCCGCGCTCGACCTGAACCCCGGCGACCGCACGCTGGCCGAGCGCGCCGTCGACGCCCTTGCCCACGCCGGCCACATCGCGCGGCGCCGCATCGAGTCGCGCGCGGCCGCCGACATGTACGAGCGCGCGTTGGTCATGGCAGGACCCGACGAACGCTGGGGCGACCGGGAAGCCTGGATCCTGAGCGTGTTGGGAGAGGCCCGCTATTGGCTCGGAGAGTTCGACGCCGCCGAGTCGGCGCTGCGCCGCGCCCTCGCGCTCGGCGGAGACTCCAGCGACAAGGTCAGCGCGCACGCCTCGCGGTTCCTCGCCGACATCACGCTCACGATCCACGGCGACGGCCCGCTGGCTGCGGCGTTGTTCGAACGCTCGCTGCAGGCGGCGCGTCGGTTGGGCGAGCCGCACGTGCTCGCCCGCACCCTGCTCATGGCCGGCTGGGTGCCGTTCTGGACGAACGACCTGCCGACGGCCGAGGCGATGTTCCGCGAGGCGCTCGACGCCGCCCGCTCGGCGGAGGGCGGCGACCCGTGGGGGGAATCGCGTGCCCTGGTCGGCATCGCCAACGTGATCTCGCCCGCCGGTGACGAGGAGGAGGCGCTGCGCGTCGCACTCGAGGCCCTCGCGGTGGGGGAGGACGCCGGCCAGGCGTTCACCGCGGCCGTGGCCCACGAGACGGTGGCGGCCTCGCTCCGCAGGCTGATGCGGCTCGACGAGGGCCTGGAGCACGCGGAGGCCGCGATCCGAACGTTCCGTGAGCTCGGGGCGCGGTGGGAGCTCGCGGGGGCGCTCGGCGATCGTGGGTCGATCTATCGCCTCGCCGGTCGTCTCGAGGAAGCGGAGACCGACCTGCGCGAGGCGTTCGTGCTCTGCCGCGACCTGCAGGAGCGGGCGCTGGTGACGTGGACCGCCGCAGAGCTCGCCCGCATCCTCGCGACCCGTGGCGACCCTTCGTCGGCTCGCCAGGTGCTCACGGACCCCACCGCCCGACTTGCCGACAACGAGCCCGGGTCCTCGACGGCGTTGCTCACGGCTGAGTGCCTCGTGGCCCTCGTCGAGGGCGACGAGGCCACCGCTCGAGCCAAGGCGACGACCGCGATCGATACCGAGCGGGGACCCGGAGGCGTCGCGAACGTGTGGGCGGCGCAGGTGTGGTGGGCCGGGCGTCTGTTCGGCTCGGGTCCGGCAGGTGGAGAGGACGCGATGAGCGAGGCCCGCGAGCTGCTGGAACGCCACCATTGGCTGCAGGCCCTGCGGGAGCCGGATCTGGCCTCCGACCTGCGTCGATAGGGTCGCGGGACTCAACCGGGGGACTCAAGGCGCCACCCGGTCGCTCCGAGGATGGTTGCATCGGCCTCGAACCCGGGGGAGCCTGTCAGGGCGTCGGGCCGGTTGCCAACCCTCCCCTCGGTCCGATATGGGTAGACGCTCACATATGACGAGAACGCACCACTCCTTCCCCGTGGCGTTCCGCGTCGTCGCGGTCACGACCGCGCTCGTCGCTCTCGTCGGGCTGGCCGCCGCCAGCGGGTCCGCGACCCCGAAGGACGACCTCCAAGAAGCGCGGGAACAACGACGTCAGGTCGAAGCCCAGCTCGAGTCCGCACAGGGACAGCTGGCGTCGATCGACGCTCGCCTCGCAGCCGCGCTGCTGAAGCTCGAGGAGGCGACGGGTCGTCTCGAGGAGGTCACGGCCAACCTGCAGGCGACACGGGAGGAGCGCGATGCGGCCGAGGCCCGGTCGGCTCGCATCGAAGCCCGGTTGAACGAACGGGCGGCCGAGGTCTTCATGGAAGGTCCTGCGAGCGACGTCGGCTTCTATCTCGGCGCGACGTCGCTCTCGGATCTCTCCGACCGTATCGAGTTCGTCGATGTCGTGCAGCAGGAAGACGCCGATCTTGCGCAGGCCGTGCTCAACGTGCGTCACGAACTCGAGGCGGCAGAGGCCCGGCTCGAGGAGCTGCAGTCCGAAGCACGTCGACGCCAGGGGGCGGCCCAGGAGCTGCAGGCGCAGGTGCAGGCCGACCTGGAGGCCCAGCAGGCGGTGCTCGCCGATGTGCGCACGTCGCTCGCAGACGCCGAGGGCGATGAGAAGCAGGCCAAGAAGGCCTACGAGGAGTGGCAGGCCGAGCTCGCGGCGACCGGCTACGGCGGCCATGGATCGGTCGCACTTCCGGCGGAGTGGCAGGGTGTCTTCAAGACGTGCCCGGTCGACCAGCCGCGGGGGTTCGGCGACGGGTTCGGCGCCCCCCGGTACGTCGGCGGCTATCACCTGCACAAGGGAGTCGACATCGTCGCGCCGCTCGGCACGCCGATCCGCGCGACGTTCGACGGCGTCGCCAGCGACGCCACGAACATCTACGGCGGCAAGGCCGTGTACGTGCAAGGACAGTACGGGTCGACCTACAACGCGCATATGACCTCGATCGCGAAGCTCGGGCCGGTGCAGGCGGGCGACGTGATCGGGTACGTGGGCTCAGACGGGCTCGCGGGCGGCGAGGTCAACCACAACCACTTCGAGTTCCGCCCGAACGTGATGCCGACGAACTGGCCCGCGAGCTACTACGGGTACTCGATCATCGAGGACGCGATCAACCCGTACCCGCTGCTCGTGGCGGCCTGCGGCTAGCGCGCCCGGCTTCGGATCAGCAGCCCGATCCCGATCAGGAAGACGACCCCGGCGGCGACGAGCAGCGCCACGGCAAGCGGCGGCGTGCCGCCCTCCTCCGTGCCGGCCGGGCTCGGCGACGGCGCGGCCGGCACCCCGGCGATCACCACGTAGCCGAGTCCCGGGACCTTCGCCTCGGCCTGCTGCTGGCCCGGGGAGTCGGTGGTCTCGAGCGCATCCCAGGACTCACCGTCGCGTGAGAACAGCATCTCGTGGGTGTTCGCGTGCAGCGTCGAGGTCGCCGGGTACACGAGGATCACCTGGATCGGCCGGTCGAGGTCGTCGACCCGATCGCGCGACGGGAGATAGGTCGCGTCGAACCGGTAGGCGTTGCCGAAGGCCACGAGGGCATCGCCCGGCGGAGCGAGCTCGCCCGGGTCGACCGGTTCCACGAGCAGCTCGACCGAGCGCTGCTTCGGTGACGGACCGATAGAGCCGTCGTCGATCACGACCGTGACCTGGCTATCCGAAGTGAACACGGCCTGCGTGCCGACACCTTCCTTCGTGAGCGGAAGGTCGAACCGCCCCGAGCTGGGCTCCTGGTTCGTCACCGCGAGCTCGGGGGGCGGCGACACCCACCGGTAGTTGACGGGGCCGAGGCCATCGAGCAGCGGACCTCGAGCGAGCGGCGAGAGCGAGCCCGACCACGCGGCGAGGGCCGCGTAGGCCGCGATCACCGCCACGCCCGCGACCAGCGCCGCTCGGGCGCCGCGGTCCGTCGGCTGTGTCGTCACGGAGCGATGTCCATCGCCCGCACCTCGTGGGTCGCGAGCTCGGGCGGCCAGACGACCATGTGCTCCCCGGGCACCATCCACTCCCAGATCACGGCGGCCGCGGCCACGTTGTCGCCGGCGGTCGCGGTGCCGGGCTCGCCGAACCGCAGGCCGCTGCCGTTGGGCAGGCTCCCCATCGGCAGGTCGGTCGCGAGCGCGGCTTCGGCGATCGCCTCGGGGGAGGGGGTTCCCGACCCGTCGGCGGTACCCGGCATCACCTCAGCGAACAAGGCCCATGCCGCTGAGAACCCGGAGAGGGCGGCAGGGCTCATCTCCTCGCCCCAACGATCGTCGTATGCGGTGCGGGCTCGTTCCAGCAGGACGGCGCCTTCGGGTCGCAGCGTCGACGGGTCGATCGCGTCGCCGCTCGGCTTGTCCGAGGCGAACAATCCGACCGCGCCGTTGCCGAGCGCGGCCCCGAACTCGGGCATGCAGTACGACGACGAGGTGCCGATGCTCGCGAGCAGGTCGACGTCGTTGCGAACGAGGGCGCGCCGCAGCTCGACCGCATCGACGAGGTAGGCCGAGACGAAGAGCACGTCGGCGCCGGAGCGGTCGATGCGTCGGGCCAACACGTCGTAGTCGACCGTCCGGAAGTCGTACCCGAACTTGCCCACCACCTCGAGATCGAGATCGGCGGCCGCCTGGAGCGCCCCGCTCGCGACCGATCGCCCGTACACGTCGTCGACGAAGGAGACCGCGTAGCGCAGCTCGTCCGGATCGCGCCCGAACGCCTCGGCGAGCGGTCCGTTCACGAACGAGATCGCGTTGCGTCCGAGCACCGCTCCGGTCGGCGGCATGCGGAACGTGCGCACGCCCTGCTCGGACCGCTCGGTCAGCGTGCCGACGGCCCCCGTCTCCCAGAACAGCATGTCGTTGGCGGCCGCCGTCTCCGACGCGGGAGCCGAGATCGTGCTGCCGTAGCTGCCGAGCACGACGTCGACGCCGCCGGCGTGCAGGTCCTCGATCGCCCCGGGCGCGGCCTCGGCAGCCGAGACGTCGGTCGAGACGATCTCGATCGAGCGGCCGTCGACGCCGCCGTCGGCGTTCACGAGCTGCGCCGCGAGCAGGGCGCCCCGGTGTTCGTCGATGCCGCCTCGGCCCTGCGACCCCGAGAGCGGATAGATCGCACCAACCTCGATCGTGTCGTCGCCCGGATCAGCTGGTGCCGACGAACAGGCCGCGGCGACGAGCACCGCGGCGGCCAACAGTGCGAGTCTGCGTCTCATCTCATCACCGTCATCGCCAGGTTGGTCGCGGCGTGGGTCGCCGCGGGAACGGTCCAGGTTCCCGACGCCCAGCGCTGCCACGACAACAGCAGACCGGCGCCGAGATCGACGGGGAAGGCGGTGACCCCGTAGAGCGGCACGTGCACGAGCGCGAACGTCAGCGCGGTCGCCCCGACCGCCACGATCGCTCCGTGCCGTTGCAGCGCTCCGTAGGCCGCCCTTCGGAAGAGGGCCTCCTCGGCGACGGCCGCGAGCAGGGCGAGCGGAAGGGCCCACGCCGCGTACGGAGCCGCCACGGGGCGTCCGCCCGTCGCGATCGCGAGCGCCACAGCGGCGAGCCCGGCCGAGAGCACGACCGCTGGACTGAGCCTCGCCCGATCGGGGGTTGCGGGCACGAGCAGCGACGCCGCGAGGATCGCGAGCAGGATGAGCGTGAGACCGACGAGGCGTCCGGTCGCGCCGAGCGCCGGAAGCCACAGGCGCATGAGGAGCAACGCCGCTCCGGCCGCCACCAGGCCGACCGCGGCGAGATCGGTGCGGGTGGCGTGAACGGCCCGCGGGCGGGCCGGGCTCATCCCTTCACCTCGAAGGTCACCGCGGCCAGCACCCTCGGATCGAACGGCGCATGGTCGTTCGCTACGAACTCCACCTGGATCAGATGCTCGCCCGGGGTGAGGTCGGCGAGCAGCTGCGAGGTGCCCGACGTCATCGAGACGAGCTTCCCGTCGAGCACCACGTGCAGGTGCCCCTCGTCGGGTCGCAGGTCGGTCGAGGTCTGATCGACGACCTCGGCGCCCTGCAGATCGATCTCGAGCTGCGCAGTGTTGCCCGCGATGCTATCGCCGTTCTCGGGGCTCACGATCGTGAGCTCGGCCGTGCTCGTGGGTCGCTGGGCCGCCACCGTGGGCGATGCCGGCGTGAGAGAGGCAGCCTCGCCTCCGCCGTTCCCACCGCAGCCCGCCGTCATCACGGTCGCGATGACGGCTGCCGCAACCAAGGCATCCGCGATCCGGATTCGTCGCATGCGTTCAGATCCCCTGTTCTTGGTTCGCCTGCAGCACGGTACCGCCGACGGTGGTGGCGACGACGTCGAAGCGCCACGTGCCCACCTCGACCTCGACCGGCGCCGCGAAGTGCCCCGGGGTGAGACGGGTGACGTCGAGCGTCTCCGCCTGTCCGTCGGGACCGGTGGCGACGACGACGAGCCCGGAGAGCGGGAGCTCCTTGCCTGCGGGGTCGAACGCCGTCACGTGGAACTCGTTCGTGCCGGCGACGCCAGGGTCGAGGTAGATCTGGAGCTGCTCGCCGGTGGACAGCGTGAACGTCTCGATGTCGGGAAGGTCTTCGGAGCCCTGGGCCACGACGCTGGTCGTCGGGGGGGCGCGCGTGATGAGCACGAGCGGCACCTCCGTCGTGCGCGCCCCCGATCGCACCTGGACCACCAGGTCCCACGCTCCCGCGAGCGAGAGCTGGGTGCCCGCGCCGGTCCACACGGAAGGGGCGCCGTCGTGGGCGTCGTCCCCCGGCTCGAGGGGGAGCGTCGCCGGCTCGATCTCCGGCCGCCCGATCGCCGCCATCAGCACGGTGACCTCATCGGCCTCGACGGGGGTTCCGTCGTCGTAGTCCACGATGCGAGCCTCGAACGTGTTGGGGCCGGCGGTGCCGGGGGTGGCCGTGAAGGTCACCCGGGTGGTGGTGGCGAAGTCGGCGCCCGATGCCGAGACCGACGGAGTGGCTGGCTCGGTAGGCATGTGGGCCGCGGGGTCGGGGTTGAGGCTCGTGAGGACCCCGGTCAGGCCGAACACGCCGAGGGCGGCGACGAGCTCGATCGCGACCACCTGGCGCAGCAGGGTGCCGTCGCGCTCGAGCCGCGGGATCGACCGGCGGCGATTGAACGCGCCGAGCCCGATCAGCAGCAGTGCGAGGGCAACCTTCACGATGAGCGTCGTGCCGTAGCTCGTGTCGGTGACCATCGCACGCACCTCGCCGATGCCTCCGGCCTCGCCGACGGTGCGTGTCACGCCCGTGAGCACCACGACGAGCAGCGACCAGCCGGCCATGCGTGAGTACCGAGCCACCTCGGCGACGGGAGCGGGCGCCGCGGCTGCGCGCCGCTCCCGCACCAGTAGCAGCAGCGGCAGGAGCCCGCCGATCCAGATCCCGATCGCTACGAAGTGCACCCACTGCGCGAGCTCGGCCGGCCACGAAGGAGCGAGCGCGGCCGCATGGCCGCTCGTGGCGCGAACGAGCATCGCCGCCGCGGCCGCCAGCCCGAGAGCCACGAGCGGGCCGCGGCTCGAGCTCGGGCTCCGGCTCGCGACGAGCGATGCGACGAGGGTGGCCGCGGTGGTACCGAGCAGCCAGACGTAGGAGCGTCCGGCTGCCGATGACAGCAGGTCGCCGACGGACGCGCCGACCACGTCGGCTTCCGCGAGGGTCATCGCGACCGCCCCGACGAACGCCGACGCGCCCGCAAGGGGAAGCAGCAGGCGTCGCGCGGGCACGGTGCCCGCGAATGCGACGAGGCCGGTCGCCGCGGCGCCGGCCGCCAGGGCCAGGCCCGCGTAGAGCAGCACCTTGCCCGCGACCGCGAGGGGCGATGGCGACGGAGTTGACGGCGCCGCCTCGGGCGCGGCGGCGACCTCGTCCGAGGTTGCGCCCACGCCGAACGCGAACGCGCCCGCGGTGAGATGGCCGTCCGCGGTCGAGACGACGCGCCACGAGACCGTGTAGGCGCCGTCGCCGAGCCCGCCGGGGAGCGCGACCTCGAGCGAGCGGGGCGCCGAGCCGCGTTCGAGCGCACCCGTCTCGATCTCGGCACCGCTGGCATCGATCACGGTGACCGACGACAGGTCGGGGTCGGGGGGCTCGGTGAACGACATGGTGACCGATGCCGGCGCCGACGCCAGCAGCTCTCCCGCGGCCGGGTCCGACGCTTCCATGCCGGCGTGCGCCGACGCAGAGGTGGCGAGCGTCACGAGCATGACGGCGCCGATCGCGCCCGCCGCGATCGCGCATGCGGCGCGACGAGGGAACGCCCGCGACCTCGCCATCAGCCTCATGGAGCCTCCGTCTCGAACCGCACGACCGCCGTGACCCGGGGGGCGAAGGGGGCGTGATCGGCGGCTACGTACTCCGCCTGCAGGGTATGCGACCCCGGTGGCGCGCTGCGCAGGTCGACCACCTGCACGAGCCCGTAGGTCATCGAAACGAGCGTCCCGTCGAGCACGAGGTGCACGTGGCCGGTGTCGGGGGAGAGGTCGGTGCTCGTGCCCTCGACGACGCGACCCCCCTGGAGGTCGAGCACCACCTCGACCTCGTCGCCGCTCACGACCTGACCATCGATCGGATCGGCGAATGCGAGGGTCGCCGTCGATGAGGGCCGAGGCCCTCGGTCGACGGCCTGCGACGACGATGCGGGCGGTGCGGGCGGGAACACCGCCCTGGGGACGACCGCGGCCGAGACGGCCAGCGCGGCCGCCACCACGAGCAGTCCCGGTCCCGCCAGGGCGGGAAGGCGGGCGAATCCCTTCCCCTTGAGGCGGGACCACCCCACCCACCCGACCCAGAGCGCGCCGAACAGCAGCACGACCGAGAGGGACTCATCGACCGACCCCTGATGGGCGAGCATCGCCGTCGTCTCGGCTTCCTCAGGACGCCTTCCGACGCCCCATCGCAAGCGCGGCGATCGCGGCGATGATGCCGATCGCGCCGAGCACGATGCCGACCATGCCGACGGTCCGGGCGCTCGATGCAGCATCCTCCGCCGATGCGGCGGCTGCCTCTGCGGCTGCGACCCCGTCGGCCACCCTGCTCGACTCCTCGTCGATGCGGGTCGCCAGCTCCTCGTTCGACGGCGCATCGACGGCGGGGAACGACGCCGTCGCCACGTCCTCGACGACCGAGAACGTGTCGGGGCCCGCGGTCATCTCCTCGTCGACCTCCTGCCCCTCGATCGTGCCGGTGAAATGGAACGTGTACTTGCCGGGCTGTGACGGCACGAAGTCGGCTCGGTACTCGCCCGGCTCGCCGAAGACGAGCTCGCCGCCCTCGAAGAAGAACCAGGGCTTCAGGTCCATCGGCCCGGAGGTCTCGTCGCCGAAGCTGACCTCGACCTGTACGTCTCCAGGCTTCATGTCATTGACGGGCACACCGTCGTGCTCGACGTGCAGCTGCGCGGCGTTGGGCAACCCTGCGTAGGCCGGTTCGTCGGCGAAGCCGATCGTGAGGACGAGGTCGCCCTCGCCCGCCTCGCCGTGGGCAAGTGCAGAGGTGGCGGGCAGCAGGATCAGTCCTGCCGCGGTCGCGGCGAGCGCGGCGCGCCCGAAGGTTGAACGACCCATGTGGTGCTCCTTCCCGAGATGCTTCCCCGAGCTGCGTGGGGCCACGCCGCTCGCGCTGGTCGCGGGCATCGCGTGGTGTGTGGAAAACGGTGTCGCTCAGGGGAGGGAGGGAGGAGCTCGGCTCGCGGCTGCCCGTACCACCGGCCGTCGGGGGGCGACGGATGGAGCGATCGCGACGGCCGCGACCGGATAGGGGACGGGGGGAGCAGTGATGTCGGCGAGCGCCTCGGCCGCCTCGGCCGCGCGATCGGTGAAACGCAGCACACCGGCTCCGGCGATCGCGACCGAGACCTGCACGGCGATGCCGATCGCGAGCAGGTTGCCGTGGACGAGGTCGTGGAGCGAGGCGCCCGAGGCGAGCCGCTCGCCGACCTCCATCGCGATGAAGGTGATCGACTGCACGGTGGCCAGCCCGATCGCGTCGGTCGGGAACGAGCCGCGGACCTCTCGGTGCGACAACCGGGCAAAGAACAGCGCCGCCAGCCCGAGCGCGCCCGCGAGCAACGCGACCTGGGTCGCGTACGGCAGATAGCCGTGGCCCGTGGCGTGCAACAGCTCGTCACGGGCGTGCGCGTGTGGCGTGCCGAGCGCATACGCGAGCCAGTGCCCGAGCACGAGCCCGGCACCGGCGACGCCGACCGTGGCCACGGTGCGCCGAGGATGCGTACCCCTCATCGCGTCGATTGTAGTGTTGGCGCCGACATCCAACGAGACGGGGGACGATGGAGGCCAGGGACGTACGCGCCGTCGGCGTCGTGGGGTGCGGCCTCATGGGCTCGGGCATCGTCGAGGTCGATCGCCCGCATCGGCATCGACGCGGTCTATCTCGAGCCCACCGACGGGCTCGTCGACGCCGGCCGTGAGCGCATCGAAACCTCGACGGGCCGCGCCCTCGAGCGCGGCAAGCTCACCGCCGAGGACCGCGACGCGATCCTCGGGCGCGTCAGTGGCTCGACCGAGATCGCCTCGTTCGCCGGCGTCGACCTCGTGATCGAGGCCGCCACCGAGGATCCCGCGATCAAGCTCGAGACCTTCCGCGCGCTCGACGAGGTCACCCGCGACGAGGTCGTGCTCGGCTCCAACACGTCCTCGATCCCGATCGCGACGCTCGGCGCGGTCACCGCCCGGCCCGACCGCGTGATCGGCATGCACTTCTTCAACCCGCCCCCGGTGATGGGCCTCGTCGAACTCACGCCGTCGCTCTCGACCAGTGAGGAGACGGTCGCGTTCGCCAGGGGGTTCGGCGAGCGCCTCGGCAAGACCGTGGTCGTCGCGAAGGACCACGCCGGGTTCATCGTGAACCGGCTCGTGATCCCGTACCTGTGCGCAGCGATCCGCCTGCTCGACGAGGGGTTCGCGAGCCGTGAGGACATCGACACCGCGATGACGCTGGGCATGAATCACCCCATGGGACCGTTGCGCCTCGCCGACTTCATCGGGCTCGACACCGTGCTGCAGATCGCCGAGGTGCTGCACGCGGAGTTCCGCGATCCGCTCTACGCGCCGCCCCCGCGGCTCCAACGCATGGTCGACGCGGGACACCTGGGCCGCAAGAGCGGCCGGGGCTTCTACGACTACGGGTGAGCGGGGTTCCCTGAGGGTCGAGCGTGCTCAGTCGTCGCCGCCACACCCTCCGATCGTGATGTGGTACGTGCCGCTGAACACCTCGTCGGGCACGCCGAAGTCCACGGAGGACTCGAGCATGTGACGCCCGCATCCCTGCGGCGGGATCGTCAGGAAGGTGCCCGTGAGCGACGTCCGGATCGGGCCTGTCCCGACCTCGATCGCATCGAGGAAGCTCCCGGACTTCGAGTGGATCGTGAACGCGCCGAGGTTGTAGGTCTTGCCACGCGTCCCGACGCGGTCGCCGTCGAAGGTCACCCACGAAGACACCGGGGCGAAACCGGCGTCGGCGGCCGCGATGATCTCCGCGTCGGTCGAGCCGTCCGCTGGGATGAACGTGAACCACGCAGCGTGAGAGAACACGATCGGCGTGCCCGCCGGCACGTCGCACCACAGCTCGAGGTTCTCGGCGATCGGGGGGGCGATGAAGAAGCGGCCGCCGACCACGCCGCCGCACTGACCTTCGAGCGATGCCAGCAACGGGCTCGGACTCGCACCGAGCGCCCATCGACTGTAGGTGCGCGCTCGGTACTGGCCCGTCCGGTGGATGCCGGCGTCGTCTGCACGGGCGGACGCCGGAAGCACCACCGTCACGAGAGAGACGAACAGAGCGAGGAGCGAGATCCGCCGTACCATCGCTACCCCCTTCCAAGGGATGCGGTAGGGCGGGCAGCCGACTCAGGCTATACCGACGGAGCACTTCCGCGCAACCTCCCGGCGCTGACGGACGAGGTCGACTTTCCCGGGTATCGACGCGCGTGGAGACACCCGCGCTGGGCTCCTCGACGGCCGTCAGGCGATCTAGCCCTCAGGCGCCAACGCGAGCCGTTCCAGCGCAGGGCTGCTACTCGACTGGTCGAACGAATAGGCGACCACGTCGGCCGACGTGATGTACACGCTGTTGGTGATGAGCCAGGGCACCCACGGAACGACCTCTTCCATCAGCCTTCGATCGAGAGCGGCCCAGCACTCGACACGCGCTTGTCCCGACTCGGCGGTGCACGCGGCGATGTCCGCATCCACGTTGGGCACCGTCGCCACGTCGTAGTCGTACTTCCGCAGCAGCGAGTCCGGCGCCCCGACCAAGGGGTCGTTGCAGCAACTCGGGAAGATGCTCTCGGAGCTGAACAGCGGCGTGGCGAACGTCACCGCGTCCGGGTAGTCCTTGCTCCACCCCAGCGCGACGCACAGGCCCATGTGCTCGGCGGGGCCGGCGCACTTCGAGTACATCGTCGAGGTGTTGAGCGCTTTCAGGTCGAGCGTGATGCCGATCTCCTCCAAGTTCTGCGCGATGAGTGAGGCCTGGCTCTGGAACACGTTTTGGTTGATCGTGAACGTCAGCACTCCCTCGCACGACTCGTCTGTGCATCGCCCGCCGTCGTCGCCGTACGCGGACTGCGCCATCTCAGCCCGAGCAGCCTCGGGGTCGCCTGCGGAGTCCGGCGTGGCGTAGGGGTCGTAGTCGGCGAGGAGTTGGTCTTCCAAGCTGTTGGGCATGATGTGACCGGTCAGGGCTCCCTTGATCTCGCCGCCCAGCAGCGTCCTCAGCCCCTGCTTGTCGATCGCGAGGTTCACGGCCCTGCGGACGTGCACGTCGTCGAAGGGCGGTTCCAAGACGTTCATCTCGATGTAGGAGACGTTGTCCGCCTCGAAGACGTGCAGATGCTCCTTCAAGGCCGGGTCGGTGGAGTACCGCTTGATGACGTCCGCAGGCGGCCCGCTATCGAGCACCACGTCGAGATCGCCTTGCTCGATCTTCGTGTGGAGGTCGTCGCTGTCGCCTCCGAAGACGATCTCGATCCGATCCACGTATGCCGGCCGCAGGGGATCCAGATCGGCGCTCCATGACGGGTTGCGAACCATGACGAGCGAGCGCCCCGGCACGTACCCGGAGAGCGGCTCCTGGTCGTCGGGGGGAACCGAGGGATCGAGCTGGTCCGAGCCCTCGATCATGTAGGGCCCGGTGGCGATCAGGTACCTGCCGTAGTCGGCCGTGTGCCCTTCCGCCGCTCCCATGGGGGCGTTGCCCAGGGGCGGGATCGGCGCGCTGGCCGGCAAGGTGAAGCGCTGGGGCAGGTCGCCCGTGGGCTCGGTGAGTGTCACCTCGAGCGTCCGGTCGTCGGGCGTCGCCAGGCCCGAGATCGTTGCGGCCTTGCCCTGGGAGTATCGATCGAACCCCTCGATCACCGAGTAGTAGAAGGGGTATCCGCCGACGCTCGCTTTCGGATCGGCTTCTCGTTCCAGCGCCCTCACGAAGTCCTCCGACGTCACCGCTTCGTCCTCGAACGGTGGGGCGTACGCGACGCCGTCCTTCACCGTGAAGGTCCAGGTCAGGCCGTCGTCCGACACCGTCGGGAGCTCGGTCGCCAGGTCGGGCTGCAGCTCGCTACCGCCCTCCGCTCCCGGCACGCCCTCGAACGACAGGAGCGTGCGCAGCAGGCAGCATCGGTAGAGCTCGCTCGAGGCCGATTCGTACTGCTTGGCCGGGTCGAGAGCTGCCTGGAAGTCGCTGAGCATCGCGACGTTCAGGGTGCCGCCCCTCGTCGGCTCGGCCGTGGGAGTGGGTGAGGATGGGTCGTCGCCGCTCTGTCCCGAGCAGGCGGCCGCGAAAAACGCGACGGCACAGGCGACGGCGAGGGATCGGATACGCATGTCGGCCCCTCTGTGGACGGGATGATGCGAACAGGATCAGTTCTACAGGGTGGTTCCTTCCGAAGCAATGCCCCTGAGGCTCGCACGCACCGACCGGGGCGTCTCGGGTATCTCCATCCTGGACGACCGTCTTGCGGCGCGGGCGTCGCCCTGTAAGGCTTCGCCCGTGACGACCAAGGACAACGCGGTCCTGTTGGCGAACTCGGCCTTGTTCGTCGACCTCTCGCCGAAGGCGCTCGATTTCCTCGCCGAACGGGCCAACCGCCTCGACCTCGAGCGGGGGCACACGATCTTCCGTCAGGGGGACGAGGGCGACTCGCTGTACGTGATCGCCGACGGCCTCGTGAAGGTGTGGGTCTCGTCGGGTGAGGGCGGCGAGATGGTGCTCGCCACCCTGCGAAGGCCCGATGCGTTCGGGGAGCTCTCGGCGGTCGACGGCCGGCCGCGCTCCGCGTCTGCGACGACCCTCGAGCCGACGACGCTCGTTGCGCTCGATCGGACCACGCTGCTCGATGCTGTGCACCGACACCCGGGCGTGGCCGACGGCATGCTGAGTGCACTCGGTGGACTCGCGCGCCGCATCACCGAGCAGACGTCGGATCTGGTGTTCCTCGACCTCGCAGGACGGCTCGCGAAGACGCTCGCCACACTGGCCGACCGCGATGGCAGGATCGAGGGCGAGACGATCGTGCTGGAGCTGCCCCTCACGCAGACGGAGCTGGCCGAGATGGTCGGGGGATCGCGCCAGAGCGTGAACCAGAGCCTCAGGATGTTCCAGACCCGAGGGTTCATCGAGCTCCGCGGCCGCGATGTCGTGATCTCAGACATCGACGCGCTCAGGCGGCGCGGATCCAGCTGAGCCGCCTTCGATCAGGTCCACCGCGTCCGGATGTGTCGAGCGCCTTCACGAAGGCGCGCCATCGAGGAGCGCCTGCACGCCGCCCTCGCCGAGCTGCACTTGGCGGTCGGCGACGATCCTGCGCAGCAGCTCCGCCCAGCCCGGTCCCGCCGCGTGTGCGACCTCGATCGTGCGGCGGGCGTCGTCGAGGCGGCCGGCCTGCGCCATCGCCACCGCCGCCCAGAACGCCAGCTCGGGATGGTCGGGCTGGATCTCGAGCGAGGTGAACCGTTCGCGCATCGCGCCGTCGATGTCGTCGGCGAGCTCGAGCTCCTCGGCGCGCTCGGCGTGGCCGTACGCTCGCCAGAGCCGCACGACCCGGGCGAGCTCGTCCACCGGTGTCGCGTGATCCTCGACGCGCAGGTCGAGCAGCCGGTCACCCCACTCGGTACCGGTCGGCTCGGCCTCCACGACGAGGATCGCGGCCGATTGCATGCCGCGGATGTCGCCGCCCTCGCCTTGGCCGGCCGCGAGGGCAGCCAGCAGGCGATCGGGCAGGTCGCCCTCAGCGACTCGATACGCGCTGGCCATCGCCCGCCACACCGTGTCTCGCTCCATCATGTTCGCCTGCACCGAGAAGCCCTCACCCGTGGCGTGCCCGAACTCGCGGATGCACCCCTCGCCCGTATGCACCCCGACACGGCCATGGACATCGACGAAGGCGACTTGCCGTACCGCTTCGTCGCGATCGGCGCGCAGGAGCGTCTCGAGGGCTTCGGTCGCACTGCGTCCTCGCCGCATCAGCTCCAGGCCGAGTGGGCCGTACGAGCGCTCGGCGAACGACTGGGTCGCGACCGCACCGACGCCGGCCTCGGCCCACGAGACGACGCTCCCCACCGAGAACCAGTGCGATTGCACGGCCACACCGAGGCGTCCGGTCTCGGGGTCGCGGGCCACGATCGAGTACGTCATCGTCGGTTCCTCCCTCCGGCGTCAGGGACCCGACCGCGCGTTCCGTGCGAGCGCCATCAGCACGGTCTTGGCCTGGAATGGCGTGAGCTCCGGATGCTTGGCGAGGATCAACGTGAGCACGCCGGCGATGTGCGGCGCCGCGAACGAGTTCCCGGTCGCGACGATCGTCTTGCCGTCGAGCCACGGCACCTCCACCTCGATGCCCGGGGCGCCCCATTCGGCCGGCGGCGACGGGTTGTAGTCGAAGGCCATCGGGTCTCGGGCGTCTTCATGCGAAGCCACCGAGAACACCGACGAGTATTCCGCCGGGAAGCTCGGTCCTGGCATGTTGTTGATCGCGCACACGAGCATCACGCGCCGGAACGCCGCCTCGTCGGCGATACGGTGGAACACCGAGTAGTAATCGCGCTTGCCGGTCGACAGCGACAGGTTGATCACCCGCATGTCGTTGCGGAGCGCCCATCGCAGCCCCGCTGCGAACACGAACCCTTTCCCCGTGAGCTTGGGTCCGAGCACCCGCACGCTGTGGATCTCGCAGTCGGGTGCCATCGACCGGATGATGCCCGCGCAGGCCGTGCCGTGGCCGAACAGGTCCTCGTGCGGCCCTTCGGTGAAGCGCACGTTGCCAGGTGCCTCGGGGTCGAAGTCCACGGCCACCGCACCCTCGACGGTGCGCACCCACGGGTGACCAACGTCGACGCCCGAGTCGACGACCCCAACCTTGATGCCGGCGCCGGTGCTGTCGCCCCATGCCCACTCCGGCGTGATCTCGTGCGGCAGTTTGACGTCGACTTGCTGCAGCGCCCCTGGTTGGAAGGCCCACGACCATGCGGGACGCATGGCTACTCCCGGGTCCCCTGCGCGTACGTCAGGAAGGTGTAGAGCAGCTCGGTCGCGGCCTCACGCTCCTTCGCCCCCAGCGAGCCAACCTCGGAAAACAGGTCGAGCAGTTCCGCCAGCTCGCGAGTCGGTCCCCGTGTCTTCTCGGCGATGTGCTCCAGGGCGGCCGTGAGGTCGTCCTCCTCTGCCGCGATCGACGCCGCCTTGAAGATCACCCGCCCGAGCGAACGGAACATGCGGGTAGTCTCGATCGTGACGGCAGCCTGTCGGGCGAGTGTCGAGACGAGTCGCGACTCATCGTGCGCGCGATCGCGTCCCTCGGGCGCGTCGAGTATCTCCATCACGCCCATGGCACCCGTGTCGGTCTCGAGCGGGATCGCGAAGACCGACGAGGGCGTGTACCCGGTCGCGTCGGCGATGTCGCGCGCGAAGCGCGGGTCGCTCGGCGCATCGGAGATCGAGATCGACTGTCCCGACGACAACGCCCAGCCGGCGATGCCTTTCCCGGCGTCCATCTGCATGCCGACCACTTGATCGCCGGCTGCCCCCGACGCAGCGACGAACGTGAGGGTTTCCTTGTTGGGGTCGAACGCGGCGATCGATGCGGCTTCAGCCCCTGTGATCTCCCGCACGGCCTCGACGATCCAGTCGAGCAGCTCCTGGTGGCCGGGGGGCTCGATCGCAGGACCGAGGTCGGACGCCGCCCGGGCGAGCACGGCGAAGTGACCGTCGGGGTCCGGCGAGGGTTCTCTCGTCGTCGAGCCATCGTCGCTCATCGCCGCGGATGCTACCCGCACCGGCGTCCAGGCGCGACATAAGGTGTCGGCAACATGACAGCCTGGAAGTCGCCTGCATGACACTCATCAGGACTTGCGTGGTCGATGATGCAGGGGTCAGGATGAGCCCCAGACCAGAGGGCTCCCACCAGAAGGAGGTCCGGGATGTCGGACGAGAAGAAGATCGACGGAGAGGACACCGAGGGTCAGAAGAAGCGCCTCGAGGAGGACGACGCCGAGGGTCAGCGGCGGAGGCAGGCCGGTCTCGCCGAAGACGACACCGACGGCCAGAGGAAGCGCCTCGACGAGGACGACACCGAGGGTCAGCGGCGCAGGCAGGCC
>CAVSLG010000016.1:0-40015 GCA_963728665.1 uncultured Actinomycetes bacterium
CGGTGCCGACCGGCCCCGCCCAGCGAAGCGTCTCCTCGACCGCCGACCTTCACGAGCGAGCGATCCGTCGCCCACCTCCTCGAACTGCGAGCGGTTCGACAGCAGGGCCCAGAGCGTCAGCGCGATCACGTCGCGCGGTTCCTGCAAGCCGCCGCTGAGCATCAGGGTCGTGTTCGCGACGATCTGCTCGCGGCTCATGCGCCGGCCGTCTTCCTCGTGGTGCAGCATCCACGAGAGCACCGAGCCGTCGGGCTCGTCAGCGAGCCGATCGAGCACGTCGCCGATCGCGCCGTGCAGGGCGGCCGCGGCCTCGTCGGCAGGCGCCTGCTTCGCCGGGTCACCCTCGAAGTTCGCGAGTCCCGGCATCAGGCCCTCGTTCCAGGTCAGGATGTCCTGCCAGGGCACGTCGTCGAGTCCGAGCATGAAGCAGAGCGAGCGCACGCTCATCGGGTCGGCGTACTCGCGGAACAGATCTGCCTCGCCCCGATCGACGAGCCCGTCGAGCAGCTCGTCGGCCAGTCGAGGGATCATGCCCTGGGTGCGTTCCTCGACGTCGCGGGGTCGGAACGGCACCTCGGTGATCGACCGGATCCACCGCTGCTCCGGGCCCTCCATGCCGAGCATGTTCTCGCCCATCGTGCGGTTCAGCGTCGAGGGCTCGGTCGCGGCCGTGAACGTCTCGGGGACGGTCGCCACGCGCTTCACGTCGTCGTGGCGGGTGACGAGCCAGAGGCCGACGGCCGGGACGAAGCTCACGGGCTCGTCGTCGCGCAGGCGTGCGTAGATCGGGTAGGGGTCGCGCTCGAGCGCCTCCAAGGTGACCGTCTCGCCGATCGTCATCGCAACCGTCGATCCCCTTCGCGCGCGCTTGCAGGAAGGGGTATTTTGTGCCCGAACGACCGGGCCGCGCAAACTTCGGTCCCAGCCGATACCGTGCACACCTGACCGCGCCAGGGGGGTTCATGGACACGAACGGCAAGCGTCTGCGGCTGCTCTTCCCCGACGTCCACGGGCTGGAACGAGGCAAGTACCTCTTCGGCGACGTCGCCGAGTCCGGTCACGCCGCGTTCTGCATCGGCGTGTACCCACTGACGCACGACCGCGAGATCCTGCCCGTGCCGAAGACGCAGTTCGACGTGGGCCTGCCCGACATCGACGTGCATCTCGACCGCGATTCGCTGCGGCACTCGTGGGAGCCCGAGACCGTGATCGGCATCGGCGACGCGCGGTTCAAGGGCGAGCCGGTCCCGATCGATCCGCGACACGTGTTGCGACAGGCGGTCGACGCCTGGCGGGCGATCGGCCTCGAGCCGCAGATCTCGTTCGAGCTCGAGTTCTACCTGATGGAGCCCGACGGCGGCGGCGGCTGGCGGCCCGTCTCGCTTCCCGGCCATCGGGTGTACGGCACCGGCACCTCGATCGACCCCACCGGATGCGTCGACGCGATGGTCACGACGGCGCTCGAGTGCGGGTTCCCGGTGGAGAGCTGGGGCAGCGAGTACGACGAGTCGGCCTACGAGGTGAACATCCGGTACAACGACGCGATCCCGGCGGCCGACGACGCGTTCGTGTTCCGGCTGCTGATCCGCGAGATCGCCGAGCATCACGGCAAGCTCGCGACGTTCATCGGCCGTCCCTTGAACGATCGCGGCGGCAGCGGCATGCACGTGAACTTCAGCTTCCGCCGCGAGGACGGTTCGAACGCGTTCCACGACCCGAACGACCCCGAGGGGCTGTCGGACCTCGCCCGCCGGTGCATCGCGGGCGTGCTCGAGCACCATAAGGGCATGGCGGCGATCCTCGCGCCGCACGTGAACGCGTACAAGCGGCTGCAGCCCGACATGCTGAACGGGTACTGGGCGAACTGGGGCCATGACGACCGCAGCGTCACCGTGCGCGTGCCGCCGGCGCGAGGCGAGAACACGCGCCTGGAACAGCGCACCGCCGACGCCGCGGCGAACCCGTACCTCGTTGGGGCCGCCGTGCTGCACGCGGCCCGGCTCGGCGTCGAAGGCGAGCTCGACCTGAAGCCGCCGCAGCCGGTCAGCGAGGACCCCGACACCGACGCGTGCATCCCGGCGAACCTCGCGGTGGCGCTCGACGAGCTGAACGCCGACGAGCAGCTCGTACAGGCCATGGGCCCCGAGATCGTGGAGGCGTTCACGATCCTGAAGCGCGGCGAGTGGGAGCGCTACGTGGCAGCGGTCGAGGACACCTCGACGACCGACGTGAGCGACTGGGAGCTGCGCTACTACATGCCCTACCACTGACGGCTGGGCTCGGCGAGGACGGGAGGGCGGAGTGCGGCTCGAGGACAAGGTGGCGGTCATCAGCGGTGGCGGCTCGGGCATCGGGGCGGCGATCGCGCGACTCTTCGCGGCCGAGGGGGCCAAGGTGGTCGTGACCGGCCGGCGGCCCGAGCCGATCGGTGAGGTGGCGGCGGCGACCGGTGGCATCGCGGTCGCCGGCGACACCACCGACCCGGCGCACGCCGCTGCCGCGGTGGAGGAAGCGGTGCGGGCGTTCGGTGGGCTCGACGTGGTCGTGGCGAACGCGGGGGTCGGGTTCGGCGGCGCGGCCGGCGACGTCGCCGACGACGCGTGGCGCGCCACGATCGACATCAACCTCTCGGGCGCGCTCTTCCTCGTTCGGGCCGCGATGCCACACCTCGAGGCTCGCGGCGGCGGCTCCATCGTGCTCGTGTCGTCGGTCTCGGGGTTCGTGAGCTCTGCATCGAGCGCCGCCTACGTCGCGTCGAAGGCGGGCATGATCGGTCTGGCGAAGTCGATCGCGGTCGACGCGGGTCCACGGGGCGTACGCGCCAACGCGCTGTGCCCGGGCTGGGTGCACACCCCGATGGGCGACGAGTCGATGGATGAGCTCGCCGAGGTGCGGGGCGTCTCCAGGGACGAGGCCTATCGGCTCGCGACCCAACTCGTACCGATGCGACGGGCTGCCCAACCCGACGAGGTCGCGGAGTGCGCGCTGTTCCTGGCGAGCGACGCGGCATCGTACGTGTCGGGCACGACGCTCGTGGTCGACGGCGGGGGAATGGCCGTCGACGTCGCGTCGGTCGCGTTCGACGAGGTGCGTGGGAGCATCGAGTGAGCTTCGACCATGCGGGGAGGGTGGCCTTCGTTACGGGCGCCGGGTCGGGCATCGGCCGGGCCGTGGCGACGCGACTCGCCGCCGAGGGCGCCTCGGTTGCGGTGGCCGACGTGCGCCTCGAGGCTGCCGGCGAGACGTCGGCCGAGATCGGGGACCGCGGCGGCCGCGCCGTCGCGATCGAGCTCGACGTGCGTGCACCGGCCCAGGCGGCCGCCGCCCGTGACGCCGCGCTCGAGGCGTTCGGGGCGGTCCACTACCTCGTGAACAACGCGGGTCTCGTGCGCATGTCGGCGCTCGACGACCTCGACGAGGACGAGTGGGACCTCGTGCTCGACACGAACCTCAAGGGGATGTACGTCGTGACCAGGGCGCTCGCCCCCGCGATCGGCGACGCCGGTGGGGGCGCGATCGTGAACATGTCGACGATCGAGTCCGAGGTGGTCGTGTCGTCGGCGGGTCACCCGCAGGTGCACTACAACGCGTCGAAGGGCGGCGTGAAGATGTTGACGAAAGCGCTCGCGGTCGAGCTGTCGCATCGGCGGATCCGCGTGAACGCGGTCGCGCCCGGCCCGATCGCGACGTCGTTCATCCCCGGCGGCGACCTCCGGTCCCCCGAGGCATGGGCGCTCATGTCGCAGCGCCTGCTCGTCGACCGGGTCGGCGAACCCCAGGACGTCGCGGCCGCGGTCTCGTTCCTGCTCTCGGACGACGCCTCGTTCATCACCGGCGCGCAGCTGCCGGTGGACGGGGGGTGGCTGACCCGATGACGACGCCCCGGACCGCCCCCGCGCTGCGCGCCGACCACCTCACCGACGCCGGTATCCGCACCGTCATCGTGACCTCGGCCGACGTGACCGGACGTCTGGTCGGCAAGCGTTTCCCCGTCGACGTGTTCCACAGGTTGATGCACGAAGGCGTGCCTTTGTCGTCGTGCGTGCTGGGTTGGGATCTCGACCAATGGCCCGGGCCCGCGCAGGCGTACACGGGCCATCACACCGGATGGCACGACGTGCGGCTCGTGCCCGACCTCGAGACGCTGCGGCCTGCCGCGTGGCTCGACGCCTCGGCGATCTGCATCGCCGACTTCGTGGAGATGGGCAGTGACGAGCTCGTCGAGGTCGCGCCCCGTACCATCCTGCGTCGCCAGGTCGAGCGGTTCGAGGCCGACGGGCTCACCCCGCAGGTCGCGAGCGAGCTCGAGTTCTCGTTGTACCGCGGCACCTACGACGACGGCCGCACGAACGGCTACGAGACGCTCGTGCCGACCACGCTCGCACGAGCGGACTACACGGTGCAGGCGGGCGACCAGCACGAGGCCTTCTTCGGCCGAGCTCGCCAGGCCCTCGTCGACTCGAACCTCGGCCCGTGGACGAGCCAGGTCGAGTGGGGGCTCGGTCAATGGGAGATCAACCTCGAGTACCGACAGGCGCTCGAGATGGCCGATCGGCACATCCTGTTCAAGCTCGCGATGCGCGACGTCGCCGCCGCGAACGGCCTGGCCGCCACATTCATGGCGAAGCCGTTCCCCGCCACGACCGGATCGTCGTGTCACCTACATCTCTCGCTCGTCGACGACCGCGGCGGGAACGTGTTCGGCGGAGGCTCGAGCGGCGAGACGCTCGCGGCGCCGCTGCGCGCGGCGGTCGGTGGCGTGCTCGGATACGCCCCCGAGCTGATGCTCTGGTACGCCCCGACCGTGAACTCCTTCCGGCGCATCGCCGGCGGCGAGTTCTCGGGCAACGGACTGAGCTGGGGCTACGACAGCCGCATGGTCTCGTGTCGCGTCTTGGTCGAGGATCCGGCATCGACCAGACTCGAATGGCGGGTGCCCGGCGCCGACGTGAATCCCTACCTCGCGATCGCGGGGCTGCTCGCGTCGGCCCGCGACGGCATCGCGAACGGCACGGATCCGGGCGAGCCGCTCGTCGGCGAGGACTGGGAGCGCGAGGTCCCGCCGCTTCCCGCGCATCTCGGTGAGGCGACGGCAGCGTTCAACGACAGCGCCTGGGCCCGTGAGACCTTCGGGCAGGCGGTCGTCGAGCATTACGCCGAAGCCGGCCGCTGGGAGTGGGAGCGCTTCCTCGCCGCCGACGTCGTCACCGAATGGGAACGCCGCCGCTACTTCGAGGTGATCTGAGGCCGGGTTGCCCGCGAAGTCGTTCGGTAGCAAAATACCTGCGCCGCGCACCGCCTCGACCCGAGGAAGGGAGCCGATCGCATGGGCGACACGCTGGGCGACATCGACCTGGTGAACCCCGACAACTACGTCGAGCGGGTTCCATTCGAGTGGTTCGACCATCTGCGCGAGGACCATCCCGTCGTCTGGCACCCCGAACCCGCCCCGAACCTGGGCTTCTGGGCCGTCACCCGTTACGACGACCTCACGAACGTGCACATGGACTGGCAGACCTACTCCTCCGAGCTCGGGGCCGTCGCCCTCGAGGAGCTCGACGAGGAACAGCTCGAGGTCCGCAAGTCGATGCTCGAGACCGACCCGCCGCGGCACACCGAGCTGCGCAAGATCTGCTCGAAGCGATTCAGCGCCCGCGGGGTCGGAAGGTATGAGGATTGGATCCGCGACGTCGCCCGCGATGTGCTGGACGACGCATTGCCCAAGGGCGAGTTCGACTTCGTGAGCGAGATCAGCCGCGACCTGCCGATCCGCTTCCTGTGCTCGATCTTCACCGTGCCGCAGGAGGACGCCCCACAGCTGATCGCGTGGGGCGACAGCATGATCGCGAATCAGGACCCCGACCTCTCGGCGGCCGTGGTCGACAAGGTCGACACCGAGGCCTACCGGCTCTTCCCGTTCCGGTCCCCCACCGCGCTCGACGTCTTCGCCTATGCAGACCAACAGCGCGACCTGCGCCTGGCCGAGCCCGCCGACGACGTGTTGCAGGCACTGACGATCGCGCAGAGCGAAGGCGTGCTGAACGAGCGCGAGTTCCACAACTACTTCGGCGTGCTGATGATCGCGGGCAACGAGACCACGCGCCACACGATCAGCCACGGCATGCTGGCCCTCATGCAACACCCGGAGCAGCTCGAACTGCTGCGCGCCCGGCCGGAGCTGATCCCGAACGCCACCGAGGAGCTCCTGCGCTGGGCGTCGCCCGTGCTGCACTTCCGCCGGACCGCGACCCGCGATGTGGAGCTTCGGGGACAGCGGATCGAGGCGGGCGACAAGGTCGTCACCTGGTACATCAGCGCCAACCGCGACCCCGAGATGTTCCCCGACCCGTACACGTTCGACGTCACGAGGACGCCGAACGATCACGTGACGTTCGGACCGGGGGGACCGCACTTCTGCCTGGGCGCACACCTCGCTCGGCTGGAGACGAAGATCCTGTTCCAGGAGCTGATCCCTCGCCTCGACACGATCGAGCTCGCGGGCCCCGTGGAGCGGATCCGGTCGAACTTCGTGAACGGGATCAAGCGCATGCCGGTGCGCGTGAGCACGAAGTAGCGCCTCGTGACCCCGCCGCGCCTGGTGCTCGTGTTGAGCGAGAATCACACGCTGGTGCCCGCCCGCGACCTGGGCCGTCTGGTCGAGATGGCCGCCGACGCCGAGCGCGTTGGATTCGACGGGGTCATGGTGAGCGAGCACATCGTGCTCGGCCGGGAGGCCGACGCCGATGGGCCGCCCGAGAACCCACGCGACTACGCCCTGCCCGGGAACCAGGACCCGGCGACTCCCTGGCCCTCGTCGCTCCTGCTGCTCGCCGCGATCGCCTCGGTCACCACGCGGCTGCGCCTGATCGCGAGCGCGGTGATCCCCCCGCTCCGCCATCCCCTGCAGATCGCGAAGGAGCTCGCCACCCTCGACCTGCTCTCGCGCGGCCGGTTGGTCGTGCAACCCACCGTGAGCTGGCACCGCGCCGAGTACGAGGCGCTCGACGTGCCGTTCGAGACGCGCGGCGAGCGACTGGACGAACACCTCGCCGCATGGAAGCAACTCTGGCGCGACTCCCCCGCGAGCTTCCACGGTACGCACTACGCGTTCGACGACGTCTGGCTCGAACCGAAGGCGTTCCGGCCCGACGGGCCGCGACTATGGTTCGGCGGCCAGCACCTGCACGATCGGCTACTGCGGCGGTTGGTCGAACACGGCCATGGATTCAACCCGCTCGGGCGCGCGAGCGAGGACGACCTCGAGCGTCTCTCCGTGGCGATGGCTGCCGCCGGGCGTGACATCGCGGACATCGAGATGGTTGGCGGCACCCGCGGCGCGTTCCCCGATGCGAGCCACCCCGCCCCGCTCGACGGAGCCCTCGATCAGATCCCCGAGCAGGTGGAACAGGGGTTCACCACGATCTGCATCAAGCCGAGCCAGTTCTCCGACGACCCGAGCGAGATCCCCGAGCTGCTGCGGCGGATCGTCGACGGAACGGCCGCGCGCAACGATATCTAGTCTCACTCAGACTACCGGCCCCGGCTCCTCGCTGTCCGTCGGTACCACTACCCGTAGCAGGGACCGCAGCATCCCAGC
This sequence comes from uncultured Actinomycetes bacterium, assembly GCA_963728665.1. Taxonomy (GTDB): domain Bacteria; phylum Actinomycetota; class UBA4738; order UBA4738; family HRBIN12; genus JAOUEA01. Next base: position 7,598 of record CAVSLG010000016.1, read on the forward strand.
CAGGTCGTCCTGCTGCTGCGGGTCGAGGTGGGCCGCGACGGCACTCTCCTCCGCGTTGAACTTCGGGAACAGCTTCTCGATCGTGGCGCGGCCCGAAGGGGTCAGCTCCACGATCACCATGCGCCCGTCCTTCGGATCCTTGCGGCGCGTCACGTAGCCCCGGGATTCGAGGGTCGTCATCACCCCGGTCGCCGTCGGACGGCTGATGCCCACTGCCGCCGCGAACTCGCGGGCTTCCATCTTGCCCCAGACCCACAGCACCCAGAGCCCGACGAACGAGGTCCAGCTCAGCCGGTCGGGCGCGAGCACCCTGGCCTCCATGTGCCGCCGGATGGCGGCCGAACTGCGGAACAGGTTCGAGATCGCCCACATCGCCCGGAAGTCGAGCGGCAGGTGGCCGAGCGTCTCCTGCACCTTGCGCTCGGCGGGCAACAGGCCGTCCTCACCCGGCAGATGCCGCCCACCGGGTCGCGTCGCGTCGCTCACGCCGCGCTCCCCGTGCGCGCGAGGCGCTCGCCCAGTTCGCGTGCCACGTCGAGCAGCGCGATCACGTCGTCGTCGGTCGTGCGGAAGTTCACGAAGCATGGTCGAAGCCACACCTCGCCGTCGATCAGGGCGGGCGCGAGGTAGACGCGACCGTCGGCCTGGATCGCCTCGGCCAGCGCCTGGTTGTGGGCGTTGAGGTCGGCGACCCCGCCGGGCACGTGGCGCAAGGGCACGATCGAGAGCTGCGGCGGCGCTTCCATGACCTCGAAGTCCTCGGTGTGCTGCGCCCGTCGGTAGAGCAGGTCGGCCTCGGCGAGGTTGCGCTCGATCGCCTCACGGAACTGCGCAGCGCCGTGGGCTCGGAACGCCAGCCAGAGCTTGAGGGCGCGGAACGGCCGCGAATACTCCAGCGTGATGTCGGCGGCGTGCAGCTCGTGCTGCTGGTGCGGCAGGTACCCCTGCTCGTGGCTGAACGCGCTCGCGAGCGCCTCGTCGTCGCGCACGAGCACCACGCCGCACGCCTTCGGAAGGTAGAGCCACTTGTGCGCGTCGATCGAACACGAGTCTGCCCTCGCGAGTCCGGCGAACATCGCCCGCCTCGAGGCGACCGAGGAGGCAGGAAGCCCGTAGGCCCCATCGACGTGCATCCACACGTCGCGGCCCGCGCACACCTCGGCGACGGCATCGAGCGGGTCGATCGCTCCGGTCAAGGTCGTGCCGGCCGTCGCGACCACGGCCACCGGGATCACGCCGTCGGCGACGTCCTGCCCGATCGCCCGGTCGAGCGCCTCGGGGCGCATGCGTCGGAGCCCGTCGATCTCGATCGCCCGCAGGTTGTCCGAGCCGATGCCGAGCAGCTCGACGGCCCGAGTGACCGAGTAGTGCACCTCCTGCGAGCAGTAGACCGCCGTGCGCCGCTCGCCGAGCCCGGCATGGCGGCTTCCAGGCACCGCCCGCTCGCGTGCGGCCGCGATGCGCCGTCACGTTGCTCACGGTGCCGCCGCTGGTGAAGGCTCCCGCGTTCGTCGGGAAGCCGACGAACTCCGAGACCCACCGCACCGCCTGGTCCTCGATCTGGGTGGCGGCGCGGGCATCGACCGCGAGGTTGATGTCGTAGGAATGCGCGAGGAAGTCTCCGAGCGTGCCGATCTCGAGCCCGCTCGAGCCGATGAACGCGAAGTAGCGCGGCCGCGCCTGGGCGATCGACTCGTCGAGGATGCGCGCGGCGTCGTCGAGCGCATCGTGCACGGGCGAGGACTCGTCGGGCAGCGCACGCTCGAGGAGCCGCCGGACCCGCTCGTCGAGCGCCGGCTCCTCGGGCCGGAATCTATCGAAGCTGCGCCAGGCCTCGGCGACCAGACGCGCCGCGTGCTCGAGCGCCTCTTCGCGAGGCGCATCGAGCCGCAGCGGTCGGTCGTCGGTCATGCCGGGATGGTATCGGCCCGGCCTATGCCCCTTCCTTGGAGCTGAGGTCGGCGAGGGCCTGGCTCGCGGGTTCCCGGCCCTTGACGATCGCCATGTAGACCAGCCCGATCACGAACCAGACCACCGCGTAGCGCGGCGCCCAGATCGTTGGGGCCGGCACCTGGTAGAACGAACCCCAGATCGCCGCACCGGTGATCGCGATGCCCACGATCGCGGCGATCGCCACGCCGACGGGCTTCGTCTGACGACCCAGCGTGACCAGCGCCCCGATCGACATCAGCAGATACACGACCAACAGCGCGAAGCCGCCGAACGTGGCGGCCCATGCGAACAAGGCGAAGTAGTGGTCCAGCTCCGGGATCGCGAAGAGGTCGTCCCAGAACTCGGCCGCGGCGATCAGCGCCAGCTGCACGATCATCAGGAGCACGATCGCGCCGAGCGGCGTGCCGTACTTCGTTGAGACCGAGGCAAGCGACGCCGGCAGTCGGCGATCCCGCGCCATCGCGAACACACCCCTGGTCGATGCGACCGCCGCGCCGACATAGACCGCGAGCATGTCGAGGAACACTACGACCAGCAGCACCTTCAGCCACAGCTCTGAACCCGAGGGTGAACCGGGCGCGCCGAGCGCGAAGAGCGGCGCGCCCGCGACCTCCGGGCTCGTGATCACCGCGAGATCGAACCCGAAGCCGGCGACCTCGGCATAGGCCGCGACGAGATAGAAGATCGACACGAGCACCACGGCCCCGAGCACCGCCCGCGGGATCGAGCGCTTCGGTTCCGCGGTCTCTTCGGCGAGGTTCGCGGCCGTCTCGAACCCCACGAAGATCAGCACGCCGTAGAGGACCCCGAACAGGATGCCGCTGAAGCCCCCTTCGGGGCTGGGATCGAGCGCCTTCCCGAAGTCGTTCGCGTCGCCGAGGTCGGCGATCACCGTGATGAAGAAGATCAGCACCACCGCGATCGAGATCAACGCGAGCGTGAGCTGCACACGGGTCGAGATCTGCACGCCGAAGTACAGCACGGCGAAGAGCAGCGCCGTGAAGATCAGGTCCCAGAGCCACAGCGGCAGATCGAGGTCGATCTCCAGCGCGGGCAGCACGTTGTCGTTCACGAACCACCCGAGCAGCACCCCGAGCCCGGTCGTGAGGATGATCGTGCCCCCGTAGTACAGCCATCCCGAGGCGGCGCCGATCGTCGATCCGAGCCCCTCCGTGACGTAGTCGTAGAGCGAACCGGCTGCATGGATACGCTTCGCGTACTGGGCGACGATCCAGCCGAGCGCGAACACCCCCACGCCCGCCAGCAGCACAGCGAGAGGCGCGGACGTTCCGGCGCCCCTCGCAGCGGCGTTCACGCCGATGATCAACGGGATGATGAACGCGGCCGAGAAGACCGGTCCCATGAACCCGACGGACTGGGCCACTACGTCGATCAGCGAGAGCTTCGCCTCGCCCAATCGCTCGTAGCCCATCTCCTGGTTCTGCTCTGCCACGTTGAGCCCCCCTTCTCTCCGTGCTCGGCGAACGCTACGCCGCGGCGCCACCTCCGGTCCAGCCGTCGGCCGGTCGCTCGAACCACACGTGCACCTGGCCCGTGCCGACCGACGCCTCGTACTCGCTGAACAGCTCGCCCGGCGCCTGGCAGCGATCGCCGCCGATCGCCGCGGCCATCATCAGGTAGTGGCCGAAATGACCCTCGGGCGCGGCCTTGCGGTACTCCGGCATCCAGTCGATCACGCCGGCGTGGTCGCCCATCGCGAACATCGAGAGCACGTGCTGGTCGGCCTCGTAACTCTCCACGTTCAGGATGTTCTCTGGCGCCCTCGAGCCCTCGTGCTGTCGCAGCTCGCGGAACGGGAAGAACCGGTGGGTCATGCCCCCCGACGCGAGCAACGCCACGCGCCGGTCGCTCTGCGCGATCGCGTCGCCGATCAGGGACCCGAACAGCAGGAAGTCCTCGGTCGTGCAGCACTGGTTCAGCGCCACGCTGATCCACCGAGTGTTCGGGTCGCCGAGGAACGTCCAGATGTTGACCGTGCCGTAGAAGATCGGCAGGTACGGGTCGTCGCAGGCCAGGATCCAGCAGTCGTCGCGACCGTCGGCCTGCGCCGCGATGCCTTTCGCGAGATCGGGGTCCCCAGGCATGTCGTACGGGATGCCCGCCATGCCCCGCGGAAGCTCATGGCTCGTGAACTTCCCCTCCCGACGTTCGTGCGCCGTGACGATGTGCTCGAACGTCGACTCCCAGTGCGTGTCGAACACGACCACCGTGTCCGGTTGCAGTCGGTCCAGACACTCGCTCTTCATGCGATGCAGCCCGGGCACGAGCGTGATCTCGTCGCCGTCGTTGATCTCTCGCCGAGTCTCCTCGGGCAGCATGATCGTGGGAACGTGGGCCACCAGGGCCGCGCCGACGACTTCACCCATCTGCGTCCTCCTTCGATCCGTCTCGTTGGCCTAGCTCCACGGTGCGGTGCAGACGTTCTTCACGTCCGCGTAGAAGTCGAAGCTCCAGGGGCCACCCTCGCGGCCGATGCCGGAACCGCGCGCCCCCCCGAACGGCGCCGCGAGGTCGCGCACGAAGAAGCAGTTCACCCACACCGTACCGGCCACGAGCCGCGAGCCGACGCGCTCCGCCCTGGCCTCGTCGCCGGTGTAGAGGATGGCCGCCAACCCGTACTCGGTCGAGTTCGCGAGCGCGACCGCCTCGTCCTCGCTCTCGAACGTCTGCAGGGTCAGCACGGGGCCGAAGACCTCCCGGGTGAGGATCTCCGACCCGTCGGGAGCACCGGTGAACAGCGTCGGCCGGTAGTAGAGGCCTCCCAGGTCCTCGTTCTGACCGCCGCCGAAGACGACCGCGGCGCCGTCGGCCTTCGCCCGCTGCACGAACCCGTCGACGCGCTCGAAGTGCTCGCGGGTGATCTGCGGGCCGATGTCGGTCGCCTCGTCGCGCGGGTCGCCCTGCACGATCGCACCCGCCGCCTCGACGAGGCGTTCGAGGAACGCCTCGTGCATCGAGCGCTCGACGATGAGCCGCGTGCCGGCGAGGCAGACCTGTCCGGCGTTGTCGAACTGGTTCACGGCCTGCTTCACGACGGCGTCGAGGTTGGCGTCGGCGAACGCGACGAACGGCGACTTGCCGCCGAGCTCGAGGGAGACCGGCGTGAGGTTCGCGCCGGCGGCCGTGGCGACGAGCTTCCCGGTCGGCACGCTGCCGGTGAACGCGATGCGGTCGACCGCTGGATGCGCGGTGAGGGCGGCGCCGGCTTCCTCGCCGATGCCCTGCAGCACGTTGAACGCGCCGTCGGGCAGACCGGCCTCGTGGGCGATGTCGGCGAGCATCGAGGCGGTAAGCGGCGCCCACTCCGGCGGCTTCAGCACGACGGCGTTCCCGGCGGCGAGCGCCGGCGCGACGCGCCAGGTCGCGAGCATCAGCGGGGCGTTCCAGGGCGTGATCACGACCGTGACGCCACTCGGATCCCACGCCACCCGCTCGGCGAACCCCTCGTAGTCCTTCGTGCCGGTCTCGAGCGCGAGCAGCTGGTCGGCGAAGAACCGGAAGTTGCGCGCGACCCGCGGCATCACCGAGTTCCGCATCGAGCGGAGCAGCGATCCGTTGTCGCGCGTCTCGACCGACGCGAGCTCGGGCACGCGAGCCTCGACCCCGTCGGCGACGCGATGGAGCACGTCGGCGCGCTCTTTGGCCGGCATCGCGCCCCAGGTCGCGCTCGCCGCACGGGCGGCGGCGACGGCTCGATCGGCCTCGTCGGCGCCGCCGCGCGCGACCTCGGCGATCGCCTGCTCGTCGATCGGCGAGACGTCGGTGAACGAGCCGCTCGAAGGCACACGCCGGCCGCCGATCCAGTGTTCGGTCGAGACCTCGATGCCTTCGACGACGGCGCGACTCGTCGTGCTCCCCTCCCCCGTGTCAGAGGAACCTCGGAAGGTCGTTCGTGTCCGAACGGTATGGGGGGCAGGGGAAGCTGTCAAGCCGGAGCTCGTTCTCGCCGGTCCGTGACCGCGGGGCGGTCGGGAACCGTTCGGGTCTCGACGGTCGTCGGAGTCGCCTCCGCACGGAAGGGGCTCGTCATGTCAGGGAAGCGGCACCGTCTGCGTCGATCCGCGATCGTGGTCCTCTCGACGACGATCCTCGTGGCTGGGCCGGCGGGCGTCGCGCTGGCGTGCGGTGGGCTCGTCACGCCGAACGGCACGATCAACCTCGTGCGTACCACGACCCTCGCCGCGTACCACCGTGGGATCGAGCACTACGTCACGTCGTTCGAGTTCGCCGGTGAGGGTCAGGAGATCGGCTCCATCATCCCCCTTCCCGGGGTGCCGACGAAGGTCGTGAAGGGTGGCGACTGGACGCTGCAGCGGCTCGTGATCGAGACGCAGCCGCCCGCCCCCGAATCCGCACTCTTCGCGGTCGCCGCCGACGGCGCGGCAGAGGTGCTGCTCGAGACCGAGATCGACTCCCTCGACATCACCGTCCTCAAGGGCGGCGCCCTCGCGGTCGGCACGTGGGCCCGCGACCACGGGTACTTCCTGCCACCCGACGCGCCCGAGGTGCTGGAGTTCTACGCCGAGCGGAGCCCGATCTTCCTCGCGGCCCGGTTCAACGCGGAGCGCGCCTCCGAGCAAGGGGTGCAGCGCGGCGAAGGCACCCCGATCCACGTGGTGATCCCGACCCCCGATCCGTGGGTCCCCCTGCGGATCTTGGCCCTCGGGCGCCAGGCGTCCGAGATCGTGCAGGCAGACGTCTTCCTGCTGACCGACGTGGCGCCGGCGATGCTTCCTCAGGCGATCGAGCCCAACGGCGACGAGGACCAGCGGGGGCTGATCCTGCGGACGAGCGAGCAGGCCTCGGACTCCCTGATGAGCGACCTGCGCTCGGATGCGCGCATGGGCTGGCTCCCGGAGCAGGACATGTGGCTCACTCAGGTGCAGATCAATGAGCGAGCCGACCTGCTCACCCACGACCTCGCGATCGACGCGAGCGGCTTCGGACATCCCGACCCGGTCGCGGCGGGACTCGCGCGACCGATGCGGACGACAACCGCCGACGCGGTCTCGTGGGTCGCGGTCGCGGCGGTCACGCTCGGCGCGGCCCTCGCCGCGGCCGTCGGGTTCGCGTTGTTCGTCCGGCCGCGTCGCGGCATCCGGCGGCCCGCGTGATCGCTCGGCGGGGGCGGATCGCCGGGCTGACGATCACGGCCGCGGGCATGCTCGTCCTCGGCGTGGTGACCGTGCGCGCCGGCGCCCCGCCCACCGGCGACGGGACCCGGGAGGTGCGCATCGTCGTGCACCATTCCCGGTTCGAGCTCCCCACCGTCGCGGTCGCTCCCGGCGAGACCGTGCGGTTCGTGCTCGAGAACTCCGACCCGATCGACCACGAGTTCATCGTGGGCGACGCGCAGGTGCAGCTCGCCCACGAACGCGGGACGGAGGCTCACCATGCGCCGAGGCCCGGCGAGATCACGGTGCCCGCGGGCACCACTCGGGCGACCACGGTCACGTTCCCGCGGTCGAAGAAGACGACGTTGTTCGGATGCCACCTGCCCGGCCACTATGCCTACGGCATGGTCGGGACGATCGAGATCGGCTGACGGCCGCTTCGCGGGCCTACGCCGAGAAGTGCGCCTCGAGGTCGGGGGTCGCGCGATGACGGAGCGCCGCAGCCACGCGCTGGCGCTCCAGCATCTGCTCGAGCATCTTCGCCGACTGCGGGATCGGGTGCTCTGCGAAGAACGCCTGGGCCTCGTCGACCTGCTCGGGGAGCGTGAGGTAGCGCACGCCCTCCGCCATGCGGATCGTGAGCTGCGCCGGGAACTTCTCCTCCGCCTCGTTCCAGCGTTCGCGGAGCAGCGCCCACGCGCGATCGCCCAGGTCGCGGTTGATCAGCGAGTACGCGAAGACGAACGGAGCGTCCTGGCTGCGGATGCCGGCGCCGAACGTGGCCTCGAGCGTGCGATCGAACAGCGCCGCATCGCGGAACAGCGGCAGCGCGAACAGGTACCGGTACTGCTCCTGCGGGGTCGGCGACTCCCGGTAGGCGGTCCAGTAGTGCTCGTAGTCGGCAGCGTCGCCGTTGGCGGCCACGACGTTCACCGCGGCCGCGGCGAGCGATGCGTCGACGGGCTTGCCCGACCGGGCCTCGGCCTCGAATTCGCGCGCGGCGGCCTCGGCGTTCGGATCGGCGCCCAGCACGCCGAGGCCCTGCAGCAACGTGCCCCGCAGGGCTCGGATGCGGTCGGGCTCGTCGGCGTCGGCTTCCCAGCCGAGGCGATCCATCGCCGGCGCCACGAGGCGCCGCACGAACGCCCGGAAGCGCTCCCGAGGCTCCCCCTCGAGGAACCGGTCGCACCACCCGAGGCCCGTCAGCAGCACCTGCCAGACGGCGAGGTCGTCCTCGTCGCCGTAGCGCGATGCGGCGACGACGAACTCCGATGCCGGCGCGGTACCCGAGGTGACGGCAGCCCAGTGGTCGTCGACAAGGCCGTAGCGTTCCAGGGGCGAGATCTCGGGAAGGCGTTCGGTCAGCCGTTCGAGCAGCCCGCCCTCGTAGCGAACCCGGACGAAGCTGCTCGCCCCCGCGTTCACGACCACGGCGGCGTCGGCAGCCTCGGCCGAGAGCGTGCCGTCGGCCTGCACCAGCACCGACGACTCGTCGCCGTCGAGGGACCTCACGCGCAGCGGCACGTCCCAGACGGCGTGGTCCGTGCCGCCGTCGGCCAGGAACCGGCGCTGGTCGAGTCGTACCCCGTCGGCGCTCGGCGAGGCAGCCACGAGCGGATACCCGCCCTGCCAGATCCACTGGTCCATGATGCGGCGGACGGGCTCCCCGCTCGCTTCCTCGATCGCGTGCCAGAGGTCGTGGGTCTCGGTGTTCCCGTAGGCGTGGCGGGCCAGGTACAGCCTGATGCCCTCGCGGAACCGGTCGGCGCCGAGGTACTGCTCGAGCATGCGCAGGATCGCCGCGCCCTTCTGGTACGTGAGCACGTCGAACATGCCGGACGCGTCGTCGGGCGAGTGCACCGGGTACTCGATCGCGCGGGTCGAGCGCAGCGCGTCGACCTCCTTCGCGGCGGTCGCGCCGCGGGCGAACGTGTTCCACTGCTCCCAGTCGGGACGCCACGCGTCGACCGTGACGAGCGCCATGAACGTGGCGAACGCCTCGTTCAGCCAGATGCCGTTCCACCACCGCATCGTCACGAGGTTGCCGAACCACTGGTGCGCGAGCTCGTGCGCCACGACGTCGGCGATGTTCTCGAGCTCGGGCTGGGTGGCGTGGTCCGGGTCGACGAGCAGCAACGACTCGCGGTAGGTGATCAGGCCGGTGTTCTCCATCGCCCCCTGCGCGAAGTCGGGGATCGCGACGAAGTCGACCTTCCGGTCGGGGTAGGGGATGCCGTAGTACTCGGTGAAGAAGCGCAGGGAGAACTCGCCGGCCTCGAGAGCGAACCGAGCGAGGTGCCCCTTGCCGGGCAGGTGCACGAGCCGCAGCGGCACGCCGTCGACGTCGATCGGGTCCGTGATCTCGAGCCGCCCGACCACGAAGGCGACGAGGTACGTCGACATCGACATCGTGTCGGCGAACCGCACCCGCACCCGGCCATCGCCGGCCGGTTCCCGATCGATCTCCGGTCCGTTCGACAACGCCACGACGCCATCGGGCACGACGAGGGTGATGCCGAAGACGGCCTTGAGGTCCGGCTCGTCCCAGCAGGGGAACGCGCGGCGGGCGTCGGCGGCCTCGAACTGTGTCGTCGCGATCGTGTGGGTGCCGTCGTCGTCGGTGTAGGTCGAGCGGTAGAACCCGTGCAGCTGGTCGTTGAGCTCACCGCGGAACGAGATCCGAGAGGGTCCACGGTGCCCGGCTCGGCCGCCGCGCCGAGCGTCAAGGGTCGCGCGCTGGAGCTCCTCGTCGAGCGCAACGTCGGTGACGCTGATCTCGGATGCCGTCGTCGTTGCGCAGAGTCGCACTCGTCGATCGCGAGGTCGAGCGCGTTCACGCACGATCTCGTCGACGCGCTCGTGCACCTCGATCGCGATCCGAGCGGTCCCCGAGAACGTCGCCGCCTCGAGATCGGGCTCGAGGACCAGGTCGTATCGGGTCGGGACGACGGAGCGAGGAAGCCGGTAGCGATCCTGCATGGCACCGGAGCCTATCGCGCCGCGGACGCTCCGTGCGCGGATGCGTTCCGCAGCATCGACCCGCGGAACCGGAACCCGTGAGACCCTGCTCTGCAGGAGGTTCCCGACACGGTCATGCGAACGTCACGACGCGGAGAGGAGAGCCGATCGCGGAGAGTTCGACCTCGGGCGTCGTGGCCGACGATTTCCCGTCCGACCTCGACCGCCGGGCCGATGCGCGGCGGCGCGTGGCCACGCTCGCGTCCTTCGGCGTGGTCGCCGTGGTCCTGGCGATCCTGGTGATCGCCTCGGGCGACGACGGGGCGATGGATCGGCGGTCCACGACGACCACCGACGCCGCCGCTCCCGGCACGTCGGCACTGCAGCCGGGCACCTATCGCCTGCCCGGCCTCTCGGCCCCCGTCTCGATCACGGTGCCGGCCGGGTGGTCGGCCGGGGACTCGGTCTGGGGCCCGGCGGGCGAGGGTCTCGCGGCGATCTCCACCGGCCGGCCCGGGGCCGCGATCAGCATCGCGCTGCTCGACGTCGGACATCTGCACCCCTACGTGGCGTCGAGGGAAGCTCCGCTCGGGCGACCGGGCACACGGGCATGGTTCCGACGATCGCTCGATGACTTCACGTCCCGCGTGGAACCGAGGCTGCGCGATCGCGTCGTCGGTCAACGGCTCGACTGGCAGCCGCCGGCGGTCCTCGCGTGGCTGTTGACGTTCACCGACCGCGGGCCGATCGGCGTGGCCGACGACGTGACCTACGACGGCAGGCGCGGCGCCCTGGTCTCCTTCGCGTACCCGGGCCCGGCCCGTTCCGTGTTCGGCGTGCCGGGAAGCGGCGCGATCGCCCTGCGGCCAGGCGTCACGTACACGTTCTGGGTGCCTCGCACCGACGGGTCAGCGGGGGACACGATCGTCCTCGGGGTGGCACGCGAGCTCGGCGCGGTGCCCACCACCGCCGAATGGGACGTCGTGCGGACGCTCGAGATCGGGTGACCCGGACGTTGCGGACCGTCAGTCGTTCACGTAGGTGAGCCAGTCCGCGTACTTCGGGTCGTCGCCCTTGGTGGCGGCGAAGAACGCGTCCTGCAACGCCTTCGTGACCGGCCCTCGATGCCCTGCACCGACCGTGCGATCGTCGACCTCGCGGATCGGCGTGATCTCGGCGGCCGTGCCGGTGAAGAACACCTCGTCGGCGGTGTACAGGTCGGTGCGCACGAGGTTCTGCTCGAGCACCGGGAAACCGAGATCGCGCGCGATCGTCATGACAGCGGCGCGGGTCACGCCGGCGAGGCAGCCGTGTCCGGTGTGCGGAGTCACGATCGTGCCGCCGTTGACGACGAAGATGTTCTCGCCCGAGCCCTCGGTGACGTAGCCCGTCGCCGTTCAGCAGCACTCGCCTCGTCGTAGCCGGATTTCGTCGCATCGACCTTCGCGAGGATCGACCCGAGGTAGCCACCGGTGGCCTTGGCGGCGGACGGCAACGAGTTCTGGTCGTGACGCTTCCAGGAGCTGATCTTCACCCGCACGCCCTGCTCCAGGGCTTCCTCGCCGAGATAGGCGCCCCACGGCCACACCGCGATCGACACGTCGACGGGGTTCGCGAGCGGGCTCACACCCATCTCGCCGTATCCGCGGAACGCGATCGGGCGGATGTAGCACGACTGCAGCCCGTTGGCGCGGATCGTCTCCTTCACCGCGTCGACGAGCTCGGACTTGGAGTACGGGATCTCCATGAAGTAGATCGAGGCCGAGGAGTACATGCGGTCGAGGTGCGCGTCGAGGTGCCACACGGCGGGCCCGCGCGCCGTCTCGTAGGCCCGGATGCCCTCGAATACGCCGCTGCCGTAGTGCAGAGCGTGGCTGAGCACGTGCACCTTGGCCTCATGCCAGGGAACGAGCTCACCGTTCATCCAGATCGACTCGACCTCGGTGATCGGCACCGTCGAACCTCCTCGGGTCGTCCGCCGAGCGGAACGCGCACGGCGGTAGCCCCCAAGGATACCGATGGCGAGCGGCTGCCGCGAGGCGGCCGGTCCGCAGACCAAGGAACGGAAGCGGGTAATGTGCCGGTATGCACGAAGATCAGCTGACGCCGAGCGAGGGACCGTCGCCGACCGACGTCGACGCCGACGACGGCGAGGCGATGGAGGAGCTGATCAGCGGCATGGACCGCTACGCGGGCGCCGAGGAGCACACCACCCTCGCCGAGCAGCACGACGGTGACACGATCGACGAGCGGAACCGCCGCGAGCAGCTCGCCGCGCGCCGCGAAGCCACCGGCGTGGACCTCGTCGACGAGGCCGACGACGGCGTCGATCGTGAGAAGGACCTCGTCGGTGACTCAGAGGAATCCGATGGGCCGGTCCCGGCCGAGCTGGCGGCGATGCACGTCGTCGACGACGCGCCCGGCGTCGTCGACCACCCCGACGACTACGTGGAGCCAGACACCCGGTAGCGGTGCCAGCGCATCGGCGCCTCGAGGTCGAGGGGTGCATCCCAGTCGTCGAAATGCTCGGCCGCCCACGAGCGCACGCTCGCGACCGCTCGCTGCAGATCCTCGTCCCGCACCCGCCACGTCCACGAGTACGTCCGAGCGAGCGCCTCGTCGAAGAACGTCGAAAGCGAGCTGCCGAAGTGGCCGGGGGCCTCGACCACGCCGAGCGGCTGTGCTCCGGCCGTCGTGAACACCGCATCGAGCGCCTCGGGCTCCTGGTCTCGGGACAGCCCGACCGGCTCTGCGTCGGGGCCGATCTCGCGGACCATGCGATCCATCACCTCGCGCCAGCGGCCCGCGAACCCCCCCGGCTCGATCGCGATCACGCCGCCCGGCTCGGTGACCCGGCAGAGCTCGGCGACGGCGTCTCGCCAGGCGGGGATCAGGTGCAGCACCCACCGGGCGTACGCGCCGCCGAACGCCGCGTCGCGGAACGGGAGCCGGGTCGCGTCCGCCTGGGCGAGGGCCACGCCTGCGCTCTTGTCGCGCAGCCGCGCCATCATCTCCCCGGAGAGGTCGACGCCGACGACACGGACGCCGCGTGCCGAGAGCGGCACGGCCAGGGCCCCGGTTCCCACGCCGATCTCGAGCACCGGACCGTCCGCCGGCTGCGACGTCGCGCTGCCAGCAGGTCGACGACGCCGCGGAGCGTCTCCTCGTCGGTGACGCGGGTCGACGTCGTAGAACGAGGCGGCTCGGTCGAACGAGACCGAGTCGCTCATGCGCCGTGCAGCAGTTCCCGCCGCGGGTACGCGGTGGACGACGGCTGCTCGGGCCGCTCGGGCACGTCGCCGCGCAGATAGCCGTCGGCGATCATGCGCACCTGCATGTAGACGCCGCCTTCCCACACGGTCGACATCGGACCCGCCCGGTGCCCGCGCGAGGCGGCCGCGCGCTGCAGCGACTCGCACGCGGCCCAATCCTCACGGTTCGTCACGTCCCAGAAGTCGACCGCGTACGCCGGGATCGAAACCATCGAGCTCGAGCGCCTCGGGCGGGAACAGCCACTCGCATTCCACGAAGCTTCGGTCGGGTGCGATCGGCTCGATGCGGTGCGTCAGCACGTAGTCGGGATGCGGGCTGATCAGCAGGTTCGGGAAGATGCCGAAGTAGCCGACCTCGCGCAGCTGGTGCTCGCGCAGACCGCGGATCGGCACGCCGCGCGATCGTCCCGTCGAGCGACATCGTCTCCACGCCGTCGTAGAGGTCCATCGGCCCCGCGACGTAGAGCCCCCGGATGTCGATCGAGTAGCCGCTGTCGGGCGGGGTCACCGTGCAGAGCTCGGGGTGGATCTCGGAGCAGTGGTAGCACTCCTGGTAGTTCTCGTGGATCAGCTTCCAGTTCGCGGCGATCTCGTAGGAGTGGCGAGCCGCCACCACGAGACGCTCGGGCTCCCACGGCGCGAGATGGTCCCACAGGTTCCCGAACTGCTCCTCGGGGCCGACGCCGTCGGGGTCACGGCGCGCGAACACCCATCCGCCGCGCTCGATCTGCCCGGCCGCGCGACGGTGCGTGCCGGCACGTCCCAGGCAGACCCACGATCGGTCGAAGAACCGTCCTCGCTCCCACGTCGAGCACGTCGGGCGACGTGTACGCCTCGCCCGGGAGCCCGTACGAGAGCCCGAACGGACTGACGCACCGCTGCAACGCATCGCGGTCGATCGGCGCCACGCTGCACATGGTCAGCATCCCTGCGCGGACCAAGCCGCGGCAAGTCCCGCCGGTCAATTCATCGACGGGTCACGCGGCATCAGGCGCAGCATGTCGTAGCCGCGCCCGAGCCGGCGCAGCACGTCCTCCCACAGGCGCCCCGGGTCGTCGTGGAAGACGTCGTCGGGCAGCGCAGGCGCGGTCACCCAGCTCTCCTCCTCCAGCTCGGACTCGAGCTGGCCGGGACCCCACCCCGCGTAGCCCGCGTACACGCGCGCACGGCGGATCGCCTCGCCGATGTCGTCGCCGGACTCCGGCGGTAGGAAGCCGATCGACCCCACCGCCAGCAGCTCCGCCCTCGAAGGATCGAGGAAGTCGGCGAGCACGACGATCGATGCGGGCTCGACGGGTCCCCCGTCGAACAGCGGCTCCTCGGGATCGACCAGGTCCGCCCAGCGGCGGCACCGCCTCGCGGACCGGCACCCCGAGCGACTGGTTCAGCACGACGCCGACGGCCCCGTCGTCGTCGTGGTGCCCGATCAACACGACGGTACGACGGAAGTTGGGGTCGAAGAGGTTCGAGTTCGAGATCAGCAGGTGGCCGGTGAGGGGTTCCACCCCTCCATCATCGCGCGTCGAGCAGCCATGTGGCCGCCTCGATGTGCTCGCGCATCGGGCCGGCGTCGTCGAAGCCCCACGCGACCGTGTGTGCCATCGACCACAGATCGCGCCCGCTCCCGGTCGAGCCCGAGCTCCGCGGTGACCCGGTCGAGGCGTCGCAGCACGGCCTCGCGGCTGTGCCCGAGCTCCCGGCCCCGCACGATCGAGGCGACCCCGAACTCGCGCTCCCCGGCCAGGGGCTTCGGGTCGATCAGGAGCCACGGCTCCCGCTCGGCCGCGAGCACGTTGTCGGCGTGCAGGTCCTGGTTCACGAGCACCTGCTCGCCCTGGGTCGGCGCGAGCGACTCGAACGCCTCCGTCGCCGCGTCGATCAACCGCTCGTCCACGGTGCGTCCCGTCCGCTCCCAGTGCTCGCGCATCTCGACGGTGAGGTCGGCCACCTCGTCGGCGAGCGGGCGGAACGGTGCTCCGGCCGGGATCCAGAGACGCGGGAGCAGCCCGATCACCACGTCGAGCGCGGCCTCCGGCTCTTCGCGGGTGAGCGGCGTGCCCGGCAAGCAGCGCTCGAGCAGCATGGCCCAGCACATCGGATCCTCGTCGAGCAGGAAGACCGCCCCGCTCCCGTTGAGTCGCCGGAGCGCCTCGGCTTCGAACTCCCCCTCACGGTCGGGGATACCGATCTTGAGCACGACCGACTGACCGTCCCGCTCGGCGGGCATCGTCAGCGAGGCGACGCTGTTCGTCCACGGTTCCCCGAGCGTCAGCGACCACCGCTCCGCGCACGCGTCGACGATCGAGGGAAGCTCGTCGAGCCACGCTGCGAACCGAGGATCGCCCCGCCAGACCTCCAGGTGCTCGTAGGCCACGCGGGAGAGCGTACGGCTCAGCTCTTCGCGGGGATCTCCTTCTTGGGGTCGAGGAACGGCAGCGGGGTCACCGTGGCCGTCATCGGGCCGTCGGGCGAGGTGATCTCGATGCGCGTGCCCTCGGCGGCCGTGCCGGCCGGGACCCACGCGAAGCCCATGTTGCACTCGAGCCGCGGCGAGTACGACGCGCTCACGAGCCGGCCGATCGTCTCATCGCCCTCGACCACGGGCCAGAAGTCCTCGAGCCACATGCCGAGTGGATCGCCGTCGATCTTCACGCCCACGAGCTTCTGCCGCACGCCTTCGTCGCGGATCCGCTCGAGCGCCGTCCGCGAGACGAACTCGTTGTCGTTGTCGAGCTCGACGAGCCGCTCGAGGCCGGTGATCTCGAACGGGTTGTTCGTGATGTCCATGTCGTTGCCGTAGTTGAAGATGCCGGCTTCCATGCGGCGCTGGTCGCTCGGGGCGATCGCCCGCAGCTCGAACTCCTCGCCGGCGGCCATGATCGCGTCCCACAGGTCGAGGGCGCGCGTCGAGTCGCGCAGGTACACCTCGTAGCCCAGCTCCGCGCTCCAGCCCGTGCGCGAGACGACCACCGGGATGCCGTCGAGCTCGGTCTGCTTGTGCCAGTAATACTTCTGGTCGGCCACGCCGTCGCCGAAGAGCGTGCGGATCAGCGGCTTCGACAGTGGCCCCTGGATCTGCAGCGGCGAGACGTCGGGCTCGCGGATCTCGACGTCCATGTTCGCGAACGCCTGCACGCCGAGCGCGTACAGCAGCGCGTCGCTGTCGGCGAGCGACAGCCAGAAGTGATCCTCGGCGAGCTTCAGCAGGATCGGGTCGTTCACGATGCCGCCGTCGGGCGCGCAGATCAGCACGTACTTGCACTGCTCGGGCTGGGTCTGCGAGAGGTCGCGGGGCGTGAGCAGCTGGGTGAACCGCGCGGCGTCAGGCCCGGTGATCTCCACCTGGCGCTCGACCGCGACGTCCCAGAGCGTCACCTTCTCGACGAGGTGCCAGTACTCCTTGATGTCGTCGTCGTACAGCGTCGGGATCAGCATGTGGTTGTACAGATCCCAGCTGGTGCAGCCGGCTTCCACGGTGCGCTGGAAGTAGGGCGACTTCTTGTACCAGCTCGCGAAGTAGAACGGGAACGACGAGTTCTGCTCGGCCATCGGTGGGTCATCCTTTCCGTCGGAAGGCGACCGCGCCGGCGGTCCTTCTTGATCTCGCGGACCATGTTGTACGCGGGGATGCCGCAGACGCCGCCGCCGGCGTGCGTGGCGCTGGAGCACTGATAGAGGCCACGGATCGGGGTGCGGTAGTCGGCGTATCCGGGCGCCGGTCGCATGTGGAAGAGCTGCTCGGCGCTGAGCTCCCCGTGGAAGATGTTCCCGCCGATCAGCCCCCACTCCTGCTCCATCTCGTGGGGGCCGATCACCTGGCGGTGCAGCACGGAGTCGGCGAACCCGGGCGCGAGCTCGTCGTAGCCGGCGATCACGCGGTCCGCGTACGCCTCGAGCTCGGCCTGGTGCGGCTCATCGCTCCACTCGTGCGGCACCCACTGCGTGAAGAGCGACACCACGTGCTTTCCATCGGGGGCGAGCGTGCGGTCGTAGACCGTCGGCATCACGCCGTCACTGAACGGGGCGGTCGCCGGCTCCCCCGCCCGCGCCTGCTCGAACGCCTTCTCGAGGTACGCGATCGAGTGCGCGAGCTCGAACCCGCCCGTGAGGTCGGTGAGCTCGGGCATCGCGGTGAAGACGGGCGCGCGATCGAGGGCGGCGTTGATCTTCACGACGCCGCTGCGCGTCTTCCAGTGCTCGATGTCGTCGACGAAGTCGGCGGGAAGGTCGACCCGGTCGATCTGCTCGAGGAACGTGATCTTCGGGTGGATCGCCGTGACGACCAGCGGCGCTCGCAGCTCCTCTCCCGACTCGAGCACAACCCCGGTCGTCGCTCCGTCCTCGACGAGGATGCGCGCGACCCGCGCCTCTGTGCGGATCTCGGCGCCGTGAGAACCCGCGCTCGACGCGATCGCATCACTCACCGCCCCCATGCCGCCCTCGGGCACGGCCCACGAGCCGAGATGGCCGTCGCCGACGTCGCCGATCGAGTGGTGCGCCATCACGTAGCCGGTGCCCGGCTCGTAGGGACCGGCCCACGTGCCGATCAGGCCGTTCAAGCGCCATCACGGTCTTCACCTGGTCGGACTCGAAGAACCGGTCGAGCAGGTCGACGACCGACATCGTCATGAGCTGCGTCACGTCGGCGAGCCCGCGCACGTCGAGGCCGCGGAAGCGCCACGCGAGCCGGAGCTGCTCCGTGAGATCGCTCGGCTTGAGCGACCCGAGCCTCGGCGGCGTCGTCATCATCAGCGGCCCGAGCACCTCGGCGAGCCCGCCGATCCACGCGTCCCACTTCTCGATCGCGTCGGCGTCGCGCTTGGAGAACTGCGCGAAGGACTCGTAGTTCTTCCGCGCGTCGTCGTCGTACTGCACGATGCAGCGCCCGTCGGGGAACGGCAGGAAGTACGGCCCGACCGGCGTCGAAGCGTACCCGTGCCGCGCGAGCTCGAGGTCGCGCAGGATCGTGTCGGGCATCAGGCTCATCACGTAGCTGAGCGTGGTGACCTTGAACTCCGGCGCCTCGGGCCAGGGCGCCATCGTGTCGGCGGCGCCTCCCACCTTGTGGCGCGCCTCGAGCACGACCGTGCGCGCGCCGGCCTTCGCGAGGTAGGCGGCGGCGACGAGTCCGTTGTGTCCGCCGCCCACGACGATCGCGTGGTAGCCGTTCGTGGAAGACATCGTGTGCCGTTCAGCCCCTTCCGCGCGGTCGGGAAGGACCGCTACGGGAGGTCACGATACTCCTGAATGGCTATTCAAATCAAATCCCGTTCGCCCGATCGGATATCCGCACGACAGGGCAGGTGAGCGCCGCTTTGCCGGGTTGAGCGATGATTCAGGTGGAATCGAGTTCCAGCGTCAGGAAGTGACGTCGGCCACCACTGAGTCCCGATGCTCACGGCCGAGCGGACGCACGAGCACCAGCGCGGCGGCGAGGCAGCTCAACCCTCCGACGAAGTACGCGCCACGCGGTCCGATCGAATCGACGACCTCCCCGCCGAACGCGAACGAGATCGCGAGCGCGATCAGGATCGCCGACTCGCTCGCCCCGATCACGCGGCTACGGATGTGGTCGGGCGTGCGCCGCTGCAGGATGCCCTGCTCGGCGACGCCTCCGATGCCCTCCCCCGTGCCGGCGCCGACCATCAAGCCGACGGCGAGCGGCAACCACGGCGCGATGCCGATCAGCCCGAGGCAGAGCCCGACGAGGGCGACGCCCCAGATCAGCGCGCGCGCCTCGTAGCGTTCCCGCAGGTAGCGCTGGGCGAGGAAGGAGCCCAGCGCGGCGCCGCCGCCCCATCCGGCATTCAGCAGGCCGTACCCGATCGCTCCCGCGCCGAGCTCTTCGGCGAGCGCCACTTCCGCGACCAGCGTGAAGCCGGCACCGAGCAGCAGTACGACCCAGGCGAGCGTGATCGCCCGCAACACGCGATCGCGCAGCAGGAAGACGACGCCGTCCTTCAGACCGCCGAAGCGATCGTCTTCGCCGCGTTCGCCCGAGAACGACCCCGGGGTCGTGCCGATCAGCCACGCCGAGCCGGCGAACGTGATGGCGTTCAGCCCGAACACGAAGTAGCCGGCGGTCTGCAGCTGGTCGGGCGTCGAGTCGGGCGCGATCACGGCGACGAGCACGCCGCCGAGGATCGGCCCGACCAGGTTCCCGATGTTGCGACCGACCGCCACCATGCCGTTCGCCCACGTCAGGTCCTCGGGCCCGACCAGGTTCGGCACTGCGGCCGCCGACACCGACCAGATCGGCGACTCGAGGGTCGCGGTGATGAACGCCATCACGAGCAGCTGGGCCGGAGTCTGCGCGAACGCGAGCGCCACGAAGCCCACTGCCGCGGCGAGGTCCGCGAGCACGAGCACCTTCCGGCGATCGAAGCGATCGCCGAGCGCGCTGCCGAGCGGGGCGAAGAGGCCCTGGGCCCCGAACGTCAACAGCAGCGTCCAGGACACCCAGCGCGATTCACCCGTCAGCTGGAACATGATGTACGCGAGCGCCGCGAACGCCGCGCCGCTCCCGGTGAGCGAGATCAGGCGCGCGGTCGCGAGCCTGCGCACGGCGGAGCGCTCGCGCGCCGACGGCACATGACGAGGCTCGGGGCTGATCGGGGTGGACGAGCGGCTCATGAAGCGGAACTCCTTGCGAGGTGGTGCGGGGCGGTGATCCTGATCGAGGGTGGTGCGCTACCGCGCGGCGCGCGGCCCGATGAGGGCACGCGCACCGGCCGCATCACCGGTGATCGAAGATATCCGCTTCATGGCCCGAGCACGCTACCACAGTGATTCCGCCCGAAGACGAAGGTGACGGCTCAGGCCGGCGGCAGTGTGACCGTTCGCAACTGGTGGGCCTCGATCTGGTCGGCGACGCCCTCGAGCACCTCGGGCGGCACCTCGGTGTCGACCGTGAGGCACATCAGCGCCTCGCCACCCTCGGCCTTTCGGCCGACGTCCATCGTGGCGATGTTGATGCCGGCCTCACCGAGCAGCGTGCCGACCTTCCCGATGATGCCCGGGCGGTCGACGTAGGTGAAGAACACCATGTGCCCGGCCGGCGTGACCTCGATCTCGAAGCCGTTCACCTGGGTCACCCGCTCGTGGTCTCGCCCGAGCACCGATCCCGACACCGCGACGGGGTCGGCGTCGGTCTCTGCGCGCAGGGAGATCGAGCTCACGTAGTCCTGCGAGACGGTCGAGCGCATCTCGCTCACCGTGAGTCCGCGCTCGCGGGCGAGCATCGGTGCGTTCACGAACGAGACGGGTTCGTTCACGGTGTTGCCGAGGATGCCCTTCAACGTGGCGAGCGTGAGCACGCGGGTATCGGACTCCGCGATCCGGCCGAGGTAGCTCGCGACGATCGATCGCACGCCGCCCTCGGCGAGCCCGGCCGTGAGCGCGCCGAGGCGCTCCGCGAGAGGCACGAACGGACGGACGACCTCGGTGACCTCGGCCCCGGCAGAGACGTTCACGGCGTAGGGCACGAACTCCCCGGTGAGCGCGAGACGCACCATCTCGGCCACGGTGGTGCCCGCCTTGTCCTGGGCCTCCTTCGTGGAGGCGCCGAGGTGCGGCGTGACGACGACCGGATCGAGCGCGAACAGCGGCGAGTCGGTCGTGGGCTCGGTCGCGAACACGTCGAGCGCCGCCCCACCGAGGTGACCGCTCTCGATCGCCTTCGCCAGCGCGCTCTCGTCGACGATGCCCCCGCGGGCCGTGTTGACCAGCCGGGCGCCTTGCTTCATCAGCCGCAGCTCGTGCTCCCCGATCAGGCCCTCGGTCTCCGGCGTGCGCGGAAGGTGGATCGAGACGAAGTCGGCCTGCACGAGCAGCGCCTCGAGCGACGGCATCGCGTCGACGCCCATCTCCTTCGCGCGTTCGGCGCTCACGTACGGGTCGAACGCGATCACCCGCATGCCGAAGCCCGCGGCGCGTGGCGCGACGAGCGCGCCGACCCGGCCGAGCCCGACCAGCCCGAGCGTCTTGCCGGCGAGTTCGACCCCTTCCCACTTCGTGCGCTCCCACGACCCCGCCTTCAACGCGGCGTGGGCCTGAGGCGTGTTGCGGGCCTGCGCGAGCAACAGGGCCATCGCCTGTTCCGCGGCGCTGATGATGTTGGACTGCGGCGCGTTCACGACCATCACACCGCGCCGGGTCGCCGCCTCGACGTCGATGTTGTCCAGGCCGATGCCGGCGCGGGCGACGACCTTCAGGTGCGTCGCCGCCTCGAGCACCGCGTCGGTGACCTGCGTCGCGCTGCGGATGACCAGCGCGTCGTAGGGCTCGATCTCGGCCGCGAGGTCGCCGCTCGCCAGATCGGTGCGCTCGTCGACCTGGAAGTCGGCCCGCAGCAGCTCGAGCCCCTGCGCGGACAGCGGCTCGGTGACGAGGACCCTCACGCGCCGCGCGACTCCATGAACACGGTCTCGGCGGCGGCGACCGCTGCCCCGCGCTTCACGGGGTGCCCGAGCGACTCGAGCGTCATCTCGAGCGCGGCGAGCCCGCGGATGATGTCGAGCTCGCTGAAATAGCCGAAGTGGCCGATGCGGAAGACCTTCCCCTTCAGGGGCCCCTGTCCGGGCGCGAGCACGCAGCCGTGCTCGGCGCGGATCGTGTCGCAGATCGCGTCGGCATCGGCGGATTCGGGCGCGCGGATCGCGGTCACGGTCCAGTTGTCGTCGAGCCCCTCGCCGAATAGGTCGAGCCCGAGCGCCTTGGCGCCCTCCTTCACGGCACGCGACAGCATCCGGTGACGACGCATCGCGGCCTCGACCCCGTCCTGGAAGTAGAGCTCGAGCGCGGCCTGGAGACCCTGCATCACGCTGATCGCGGGGGTCCACGGGTTCTCGGGGTCGGGGAGGTCGGCGAAGCGCTTGTACGTGGCCCAGTCGAAGTAGAAGCGGGGGTTCATGGCCGAACGAGAGGCCTCCCAGGCCCGTTCGCTGATCGCGGCGAACGCGATGCCGGGCGAGGCGCTGAGCGCCTTCTGCGAGCCCCCGATCGCGACGTCGACGCCCCATGCGTCGAACTCGAACGGCACGGCGCCGAGCGACGAGACGACGTCGACGACCACCATCGCGCCGGCGTCGTTCGCGACCTTCGCGAGCTGCTCGATCGGCTGGATCACACCCGTCGAGGTCTCCGACTGCGTGAGCAGCACGGCCCTGACCGGGTGCTCGGCCAACGCCGCCGCGACCTCGTCGGGCCGGATGCGCTCGCCCCACTCGTAGTCGACCGTGTGCACCGTGAGACCGAACGTCTCGGCCAGGGTCGTGAACCGCTCTGCGAAGAACCCCGCCACCGGCACGAGTACCTCGTCGCCGGGCGAGAAGCAGTTCGCGATCGCCGACTCGAGGCCGCCGGTGCCGCTCGAGGTCATCAGCAGCACGTCGGCCGAGTCGGTGCGGTAGAGCTCCTTCAGTCGCGCGGTGACCTCACGCATGATGTTCCCGAAGCCCGGCCCGCGGTGGTACACGAGCGGGCTGCCCTGGGCGAGCAGCACCTCGGGCGGGATCGGGGTCGGGCCGGGAGCCAGGATGATCTCGGGCCTGTCCACGGTGCGGATCAACTCCTCGCAGGTGTCGTCTGGGCTCGAAGGCCCAGCCTAGCAGGGGGCCTAATGGGGCCCCGGCGAACACACGGAGACGGCACGATTCCGCAATCGCCTACGGCGGCAAGGAACCGCAGGTCCGTATCATCGTGCGGGCGCCCCGACGGGCGCCACCTGCGGTGATGGCGACCCTTCGGTTCCTGCTCAAGCGCTTCGTAGCCCAGCGATCGCTGGGCCTGGCCGTCGTCGTCACGCTGGCGTTCACGATCGGCGTGCTCGTCGCGGGGCCGATCTACGCAGATGCCGCTCGCGAGGCGATCCTGTCCTCCTCGCTCGGCAGCGAGAGCGTCACGGTCACGAACGCCCGCCTGCAGCTGTTCGCGGGAGCCGACCTCGACTGGGACGCCGCCGACGGTGCGATCACCGGCGCGTTCGGCGCCGTGCCCGTCGACAACGTGGTGCCGCAGGGCCTCGGTACGGTGCGGCTCGGCGGAGCCGACGGCCAATCGGTGCCGCTCCTCTTCCGCGAGGGCGCCCCCGAGCACCTGGAGATCGAGGGAGCGCCACCCGGCGCCGGTGAGATCGCGCTCCCCGCGAGCACGGCGGCCTCCCTCGGCCTGGAGGCCGGCGACAGCGTCGCCCTCGTCGGCCCCAACGACGAGTCACTCGACCTGCGCATCTCGGGCACGTTCGACTCCCCCAATCGCGACGATCCGTTCTGGTACGGCGGCCGCAGCCCGTTCCCCGCCCCCGACTCGACCGACCCACCGCCGACGCTCGTCGACCGGGCGACGTACCTCGATGCCGCCGGCGCGCTCGGCCTCACGACGGAGTTCACGTGGGACGCGTTCCTCGCGCTGGACGGCGTGCCGTTCGAACAGGCGTCGCGCGTGCCGGCGCAGCTCGCCGAGATCGAGGACGCGATGCAGGCCCAGCCCGGCCTGTCGTCGGCTCGCATGGTGAGCGGCCTCGACACGTTGTTCGACCTTGTCGACCTGCGCGTGAAGAACCTGCGGGTGCCGATCCTGCTCGTCGTGTTCCAGATCGGGGCGGTGACGCTCGCCGTGCTCGCCGGGGTGGGCTCCCTCACGCTCACGCGCCAGACGTTCGAGCTCGCGGTGCTGCACAGCCGCGGCTTCTCCCGCCACACCCTGCTCGCGGCGCAAGGCGTGCAAGCGCTGCTCTACGCGGCGGTCGCGTTCCCCCTCGGGCTGCTGCTGGGGCTCGGGCTCGCCAAGCTCGCCGGACGGTTCAACGGCGAGCAGCTCCCTGGCGTCGAGTTCCCCGCCCGGTTCAACGACGGCGCGATCTGGCTCGGGGTCGCCGTGGCTCTGGTCGGCGCGCTCGTGCTGCTGGCGCTCTCGGCGCCGGCGGTCTCGCGCACCGTGATCGAGGAACGCCGCCGAGCATCACGCGAGGATCGCCCGCTGCTGGCCCGGGTCCCGGTCGAGCTGATCGTGCTGCCGCTCGGCATCTTCGCCTTCATCCAGCTGCGCGGCGGCACCAAGCCCGAGGCGGGCGAGGGTGCGATCGAGCCCCTCGTGCTCGCCGCGCCGACGCTGCTGCTGTTCGCCGCCTCGTTCATCGCCCTGCGGCTGCTGTCGTTCGTGCTGCACCGGCTGGACGGGCGCATCGGCCGCGCTCGCCGACTCCCCACCTACCT
Organism: uncultured Actinomycetes bacterium; assembly: GCA_963728665.1. Taxonomy (GTDB): domain Bacteria; phylum Actinomycetota; class UBA4738; order UBA4738; family HRBIN12; genus JAOUEA01. Next base: position 32,129 of record CAVSLG010000016.1, read on the forward strand.
CGCCGGACGCCGCCTCGGGCGCTCCCCCGGCACCGGCTTCGCGGCGGCGCTGCTGCTGCTGTTGTCGATGGGACTGCTCGTGCTCGCGACGTCGTACCGCGCGATCGTGCTGCAGAACCACAGCGACGCTGCGCACGTGCAGGTCGGGGCCGATTGGAGCGTCAGCGCCACGCCCCCGGACCAGGTGCTCGCCGCCGTCGGCTCGATGCCGCCCGAGACGATGGCGCTCGTGCGCACGGATCCGTCGTTCTCGAGCGCGAGCTTCTCGCTGCCGCCCACCGCCCTCGGCATCGACCCCGCACGGTTCGAGGAGGCCGGCTGGTGGCGAGACGACTTCTCCTCGACGTCGCTCGACGCCATCCTCGAACGCCTCGACACCGAGCCCCTCGGGGTCGAGGTGCCCGAGGGCGCGACGGAGCTCACGATGACGGTCGAGGTGCCGCGGGCCGCCGAGGAGCTCAGCGTGCAGGCGACGTCGGTGGCGGTCGACGACCGGCTCACGACGTCGTCGCAGGCGCTCTTCGCGGGGTCGCAGGAGGTCGCCCTGGAGCTTCCCGATGCCGAGCGTGTGCTGTCGATCACGTTCCAGGCGGACACCGGCACCGATCTCCCCGACGAGATCGAGGTCGTGATCGGCGCGCCGCAGGTCGGCGACCAGGCGCTCGACCTCGCGAGCTGGCAGCCGACGACCTGGCGCGGCAGCACCGGCACGCTCGAGCCCGACCCCGACGGTTTCGTGCGCTACCTCTTCCGCCCTGGGGCAGGCAACGTGGTCGGTGGGCTCATGCCGACAGCACCCGCACTGCCGGCCCTCGTCTCCGACAACGTCGCGACGCAGACCGGAGGCATGGTGGAGGTCGGGCTCGCCGGCCAACGGCTGCAGGTCGAGCCCGTCGCCGTGGCGAGCCAGTTCCCCGGGGTCGTGCCGAACGCTCCGTTCGTCGTCGTGCCCGTCCGTGGGCTGCTCGAGCGGCAGTTCTCGATCCCCGAAGCCGGCGTCACGCTGAACGAGGTGTGGGCCAACACCCCCGAGGACCCGTCGCCGCTGCTGGCCGAGGCGGGATGGGTGCCGGGCGTCGTGAACGCCACGGCGCCGATCGAGGGGCTGCTCGCACAGCTCCCGCAGTCGCTCGCGGTGGGCATGAACTTCGCGGCGGCGGTCGCCGGCGTCGGGCTCGTGATCATCGGGGTCGCCGCGGGACTGTACTTCACGATGCGCCGGCGGGACTACGAGTTCGCCGCCCTGCGGGCGATGGGCACGGGCCGGCGGCAGATCCGGACCACCCTCGTGCTGGAGCAGGCAGCCTTGCTCGGCTTCGCGCTCCTCGCCGGGCTGGCGATCGGCTACTGGCTCCTTCGGCTCGTGATGCCGTACGTCGGCACGAGCCTCGGGGTCTCCTATCCGGCGCCTGTCCTGGTGCTCGACTGGCCCGCGATCGGGGCGGCGGTCGTGACGATCGTCGTCGCGAGCGCGATCGCGCTCGGCGCGGCGATGCGCACCCTGATGCGCTCGTCGGTGACCGGCGTGTTGCGGGGTGAGGCGGAATGACGATGGTCAGCCCCGAGCTGTTCGCACCGTCCGATCGCGAGGTACTGATCAGGTTCCGGCACGTGTACAAGGTCTACCGCATCGCCGAGACCGGGGTGGTCGCGCTCGGCGGAGTCGACCTCGACATCGCGCCGGGCGAGTTCCTCGCGGTCGTCGGCCCGAGCGGCGCCGGGAAGTCGACGATCCTCAACCTGATCGGCGGGCTCGATCGCGCCTCGGCCGGCTCGGTCGAGGTCGACGGACAGGACCTCGGGCTGCTCGGGGTCGACGCGCTCACGCGCTACCGCGCTCACCGCATCGGCTTCGTGTGGCAGGGCACCGCGCGCAACCTCGTGCCGTACCTCACGGTGCGCGAGAACGTGAGCCTGCCGGCCGCGATCGACCGCCACGACGACCCGGGGCGACGGCGGGACGCAGACGAGCTCCTGCGCCTCGTCGGTCTCGGCGAACGGCTCCGCCACACGCCCGGCATGCTCTCGGGCGGCGAGCAGCAACGGGCGGCGATCGCGGTCGCGCTCGCGAACACCCCCTCGATCCTGCTCGCCGACGAGCCGACCGCCGAGCTCGACTCCGAGAGCGCGGCCACCGTGCTCGACGCGTTCCGAGCGGTGAACCGCGAGTTCGGCGTCACGATCGTGATGGTGACGCACGACCTCACGGCCGCGCGCGCCGCCGACCGGCGCATCCGCGTGCGGGACGGGCGCGTGCTGCACGAGGGCGCCTCCGTGGAGCCGGTGGCCGACGACGGCCGCGTGCGCCTCCCCGACGAGGCCGTCGCGGCGCTCGGCGACGGGGAACTGGAAGCCGAGGTCTCCGCCGACGAGGTCCGGCTGCGACGACGGAGCGAGACGGGCCATGCCTGACGCCGACGACCTCCGCGCGACATGGGGGCCCTCGGGAGCCGCCGGCCTGACCGGGAGCGATGTCCCCGACCCGTCGTCGACCGGTCGCGAAGGACCGCCGGCCGGCGCAGCCCCCTTGCTCGAGGGCGAAGACATCGTTCGCACGTACCCCGGCACCCACGGCGTGCTCGCCGTGCGTGGCGCCTCGCTCTCGCTCGCCCCGCGCGACTTCGTGGCGCTGATGGGCCCGAGCGGGTCCGGGAAGACCACGTTCATCGGAGCCCTCAGCGGCCTCGATGCCCCCGACGAGGGCGAGGTGCGCTGGAAGGGCCAGCCGATCCGCCGCATGCCGCGTGCCGATCGCAGCGACCTCCGCCGACGCGGCATGGGGGTCGTCTTCCAGTCGTTCGGCCTGCTCCCGACGCTCTCGGCCGTCGAGAACGTGGAACTGCCGCTGCGCGTGAACGGCGCGCCGCTCGACGAGGCCAGGGAACGTGCGAGCGGCTGGCTCGAGCGGCTGGACCTGGCCGATCGCGTCGACAACCGCACGTTCGAGCTCTCGGCCGGCCAGCAGCAGCGCGTGGCGGTCGCCCGCGCGCTGATCGCCGAGCCCGAGGTCGTGCTCGCCGACGAGCCGATCGCCGAGGTCGACACCGAGAACGCCGACCTGATCCTCGCGGCGCTGTGGGACGTGATCGGTCGCGGTGGCGCGGTGCTCGCCGCGACGCACAACCCCGAGGCCCTGCGCTACGCGAACCGGGTCGTGCTGTTCCGCGACGGCGTGATCGACTCGGAAGGCTCTCCCGACGAGCTCGCCGACCACCTCACGACCGACTAGTCTGTTTCAGACTACAGGTAGGCGGTCAGAACCGGAGGGACTTCCAGACGTCGTCGCCACGGTCGACGACGGCATCGGGATCGAGCTCGACCGGGAGCGGCCGCTCGCCGGGCTCACGCCTGAGCACGCGGTCGAGCAGGGTGCGCCGACCCCGGGCCCGCGCCATCGCCATCGCGATGCGATCGCGCCGCGTCTCACGGATGCGGCGTTGAAGATCGAGGTCTCAGGTGGGATGTCCGACGGCGGGTCCACCGATATGCACGCTCAGTCCTTTCCCGCCACGAGGGTGCGCAGGTCGACCTCGGAGTCGGCGAGCGCCGCTGGGTCGGGAGCCGCCTGCGCCGAGATGAGGCCGAACGAGCGGCGCACGTCGCGCTTGTGGTCCAGGCTGACGGTGGAACGGACCACGCCGTCGGCGTCGAGCAGGAACGCGCAGAACGACCGGTCCTCGATCGAGCCGCGCACGACGGTGCGGTCCCAGGTCGAGGCGACGCCCGCCATCTGCACCTGCGAGTCGTACTGGTCGCTCCAGAACCAGTGCGGGTCGTCGAACACCTCGCCCGCGCCGAGCATGTTCCGGGCCGCGGTCTCCCCCATCTTGATCGCGTTGTCGAAATGCTCGACGCGGGTCGGCCCGAACACCGGATGGTCGTGGCGAGCGACGTCGCCGGCGGCGAAGACGCCGGGCAGCGACGTCTCAAGCGAGGGCCCCACGGGGATACCGCCGCCCTGATCGAGCCCGGTGCCGGCCATCAGCTCCACGCTCGGCTCGGTGCCGACACCGACGATCGCGAGGTCGGTGTCGATGCGCTTCCCGCCACTCGTGACGACCGCCTCGAGGCGTCCGTCGCCCTCGAAACTCGCGACGGCCTCGTTGAACAACATGTGCACCCCGTGGTCGCGGTGCATGGCCTCGATCGCCCGGCCGATCTCGGGGCCGAGCACCCGGTAGAGAGCGGTCTCGAAGACCTCGACGACCGTCACGTCGTGGCCGAGCATGCGCATCGACGCCGCGACCTCGGCCCCGATGAACCCCATGCCGACACAGACGACCCGGGCGCCCTCGACGGCCGCGTCCTTGATGCGCTGTGCATCGGCCGCCGTCCGCAGGTCGACGACGCCGGGCAGCGTCGCCCCGGGCACGTCGAGCCTGCGGTTGCGGCTTCCGGTCGCGACGAGCAACGCATCGAAGGCCAAACGGTCGCCGCCCGCGAGCACGACCTCTCGGCCGCGCACATCGAGCTGCACCGCCCGGGCACCGAAGCGGGTCTCGACCTCGTGGTCGGCGTACCAGGCCTCGGGGCGCACGTACTGTTCCTCGATCGGCTGCTCGCCGCGCAGGAACTCCTTGGACAGCGCCGGGCGCTCGTACGGCAGGTGCGGCTCCGCACCGACGAGCACGACGCTCCCGTCGAACCCCTCCCCCCGCAGGGTCGCGGCCGCGGTCGCCCCGGCGAGTGATGCCCCGACGATCACGAACGACCGGTCGGCCACCGCGGGGTCAGGCCTCGATCCTGAGCTCGCCGCCCTCGTCGGAGACCCCGAACGTGGCGATCGGCTCTTCGGCAGGGCCCTCGACGACCGCACCCGTCGTCATGTCGAAGACGCTGCCGTGGCACTCGCACTCGATCGTGGTGCCCTCGATCTCGCCACCCAGCGACAGGTTGCACTGCCGATGCGTGCAGATGTCGCTGAACGCATGGAGCTTGCCTTCGACCCGCGAGACGGCGATCTGCTCGCCGTTCACGTCGAACGCGGTCGCGTCGCCTTCGGCGATGTCGTCGGCCTTGCCGACGGTCACCCACTCAGCCACGGTGCACCCTCCTGTGTTCGAGCGGCGCCCGGCGGGCGCATTCGGGAAAGCTTACGCCGCACCTCACGAACGGGTCGCGCCTCAGGGTGGAGGCGGCATCGGAGGATGCCGTGCGTCGCCCGCGCGAGCTCGAGCGCGAAGCACGGTGCCCACGCCGAGCACGGCGTAGAACCCCGCGAGCATCAGGATGCCCGTGCGGAAGTCGATCGGCAGAAGCGCCGGCGCGAACGCCCCTGCCACCCATGCGAGCTGGAACATCGCCTCGTACCGCACGAACACACGCCCCTGTGCCCCCGGCGGCGCGTACCGCTGCATCAGGCTCTGGAACGCGAGCCTGCCGAACTCGGTCGCGGCCCCCGCCACGAACGTGAAGACCGTGAGCAACCCCAGCCCGAACAGCTCGAAGGCCAGCACGGCGCCGATGCACGCCGCGCTGACCGAGGCGATCACGACGGCCTCTTCGCGCGTGGTGCGCGGGACCCGAGGCGCGACCACGTCGGCGACGAACGTGCCGACCACGCCGGCGCCCGCGAGCACCGCGAACCAGTAGATCGGCGCGCCGTCGTCGCGCAGCGAGAACGCGAGCAGGAAGAGCAGGAACCCGCTCGCCGCGCGCATCCCGACCGCCCCCACCGCAGGCACCGCGAGCTCGGGCACCGCGCCTCGGGGTGCGACCTCACGCCGCCGCTGCCGAGCCGGCGGGGGGCCGGGATGCGGCAGGCGCAGCGTGAGCAGGGCGGATCCGGCGTAGACGACCGCGGCGGCGTACAGGGCCGCCGGCGAGTCGCCGAGCCTGATCGCCGCGAACGCGATCGGCGCCGCGAGGATCGCGCCGACGGCGCCGATCCGACCCAGCCGGGCGTTGGCCTGCATCAGCCCGTCACCCCGGCCGGCGTACGCGATCGTGAGGCCGTTCTTCGTGATGCCGTGCACCTTCGAGAGGACCAGCAGGGCGAGGGCCGCCGGGAAGAGAACCAGCGTGCCGAACCGGGGGGCCGCGTAGATCGCGATCGCGGCCCTTCCCGCCGCCGAGCCGAACGCCAGCAGACGGCGAGGTCCCGCCCGGTCCAACAGAGGCACGAGCAGCGGCCCGGCCAATGCCAGCGGCACCATCGTCAGGGCGAGGTAGGCGGCCACCCGCAGCTTCGCCTCCCCGACCGGCAACGAGAAGAAGACCGAGTCGGCCAACGCGATCGCCAGCATCGCGTCGCCCGCGACGCTCGTGAAGTGGTTCAGCGCGTAACTGTCGATCGGGTCGCTCGAGCGCCACATGCGCACGAACGGGTGCACCGCTCCCCGCAGGAGGCTCGACACGCCGTAGAGGGCCAGCTGCCACAGCGGGATGCGTCTCGGACGTCCCGCGGGAGCACGGCCCGCCGGAGACCCGGCCACCGCGAGACCTCAGCCCTGCAGGCGCTCGCGCAACAACTCCTGCGCGAGCTTCGGGTTCGCCGAGCCGCCCGAGGCCTTCATGACCTGTCCCACGAGGAAGCCGATCACGCCCTCGTTCCCGTCGCGGAACTTCTGCGCGGCATCGGCGCTCTCAGCGAGCACCTGGTCGACGATCGCCCCGAGCTCACCCGTGTCGGAGACTTGGCGAAGCCCCCTGCGCTCGACGATCGCGCCGATCGTGTCGCCGGTCTCGACCGCTTCCTCGAGGGCCTGCTTCGCGCCGGCGCCGCTGATCGCGTCCTCGCCGAGCATCGCGAGCAGGTCCGCCAGGTGCCGGGCGCTCACACGAGCGGCGGCCTCCGCGCCGTGCTTGTTCGCGAGCCCGGCGAGGTCCTGCGTGATCCAGTTCGCGGCCGCCGCGGGGTCGGCGCCGAGCGCGACGGTTTCCTCGAACAACGCAGATGCCGCGCGATCGGCGACGAGCACGCGGGCGACCTCGGGCTTCAGGCCGTGCTCCGCCACGTAGCGCTCGCGGCGAGCCCTCGGCAGCTCGGGCAGCGCGGCCCGCAGCTCTTCGATCCACTCCGCCGCCGGCTCGATCGCCGGGATGTCGGGCTCGGGGAAGTACCGGTAGTCGAAGGCTTCCTCCTTCGAGCGCATCGACGCGGTCGCGCCCGCGTCCTCGTTCCAGTGGCGGGTCTCCTGCACGATCGTCTCGCCGGCCTCGAGCGCCTTCGTCTGGCGCGCGATCTCGTAGTCGAGGGCACGCTCGAGCGAGCGCACCGAGTTCATGTTCTTGATCTCGACCTTCGTGCCGAACGCCTCGGTGCCCACCGGGCGCATCGAGACGTTGGCGTCGCAGCGCAGGGAGCCCTCCTCCATGCGCACGTCGCTGACGTCGAGCGACTCGAGCGTGGCGCGCAGCTCGCGCAGGTACGCGGCGGCCTCCTCGGGCGAGCGGATGTCGGGCTCGCTCACGCACTCCACGAGCGGCACGCCGGCGCGGTTGAAGTCGACGAGCGCGGCGTCGGCGTCGTGGATGCGTCCGCTCGGGCTGCCGTGCGTCGTCTTGCCCGTGTCCTCCTCCATGTGCACGCGCGTGATGCCGACGCGGCTCGTCGTGCCGTCGGGCAGCTCGACGTCGAGGTGTCCGCCGACGCAGATCGGCAGGTCGTACTGGCTGATCTGGAAGTTCTTCGGCATGTCCGGATAGAAGTAGTTCTTCCGGTGGAAGAGCGAGTGTGGCGCGATCTCGCTGCCGAGCGCGAGCCCGATCGTGATGATGCGCCGGATCGCCTCCCGGTTCGGCACCGGCAGGGAACCCGGATGCCCGAGGCAGACCGGGCAGACGTTGGTGTTGGGCGGTGCGCCGAACGTGTTGCGGCAGCCGCAGAACATCTTCGTCTCGGTGCTGAGCTCGACGTGGCACTCGAGCCCGATCACGGCCTCGTAC
>CAVSLG010000017.1:0-77786 GCA_963728665.1 uncultured Actinomycetes bacterium
CGTCGGTAGAAGAGCAAGCCTCCGGCGACCACGAGCAAGGTCGTGATCAGCATCACCGTGGCGGCGGCATTGACCTCGGGCGTCGGTGAGGAGCGCGACGCCGAGTAGATCTTCTGGGCGAGCGTCTCGCTGCTGGCCTCGGCCGACAGCGCGGCGACCGTGACGAAGTCGTCGACCACGTCGGCGAAGACGAGGGCGACGCTCGCGAGGATCGCCGGTGCGATCAGCGGGAGCAGGATCCTGCGGATCGCCTGGCTCGGCGTGGCGCCGAGATCCATGCGCGGCTTCTTCGTACTCGGGACCGATCGTGAGCAGGCGGGCCCGCACGATGATCACCGGGTAGCTCAGCTGGAAGCTGATGAGACCGAGCACCTGCGCCGGCGTCCCCAACGGCACGAGCCCTTGGAGCAGGTTCGTGAACAAGATGTAGAGGGAGACGCCGAGGATGATCTCTGGTACGACGAACGACAGCAGCATCGTGAAGTTGGCCGCCCGGGCGGGGCGGCCGTGCCACCGGTCGATGCCGATCGCGAACAGCGTGCCGAGCGGCACCGCGACGAGCACGGTGAGGATCGCGAGCTTGTAGGTCTGCGTCATCGCGGTGCGCATCGCCTCGTCGCGGAGCAGCGAGTCGGTGGGGTCCTGGGTCCACCACCGCAACGAGAACCCCTGCCAGGAGATGCGGGAGCGGCCCGCGTTGAACGAGAAGATCACGGCGATCACGACCGGCAGCAGCGACCAGAGCAGGTAGCCGATCGTCACGCCCTGCAGCACGCGGGGTTTCCGCCACGGGTTCCTGAAGTACCCGGTGGCGGGGGTCGCCGGCGTGGGCTCGATCGCGGCGCTCATGCCTGCTCCGCGGCGCGCTTCGTCTCGCGCAGGTAGTAGAGCATCGGCACCATGACGATCACGCCGAGGATCAGCACGAGGGACGCCATCCGCGTCGACCCCCCGTTCTGGAATCGCTGCTCGGCGATCAGGTTGCCGAACATCGAGGTCTTCGTCGATCCGAGCAGGTCGTTCGTGTAGTAGTCGCCGAACATCGGCAGCGTGACGATCACGATGCCGGCCAGGATCGCGGGTCGCGACAGTGGGAGCGTGACCCGCCAGAAGGTCTGCCGACCGCTGGCGCCGAGGTCGCGCCCTGCCTCGAGCAGGCTCTCCTGGATGCGGTCGAGCGAGGCGTAGATGGGCAGGATCATGAACGGGATGTACCCGTAGACGAGGCCGAGGATCACGGTGACGTGCATGCCCTGCAGCCAGTTCGTGTCGCCGAAACCGAGCGGGCTGAGCAGGAGGTTGATCGGTCCGTCGACCTCCAGCAGGCCCTGCCACGCGTAGATCCGCATCAGGTAGCTGATCCACAGCGGCGAGACGAGCAGGATCAGGATCAGGCCCTTGTACTTCGTCGCGCCGCGCGCCGCGAAGTACGCGACCGTGTACCCGACCACGAGGCAGATGACCGTCGCAGAGAACACGTAGACGAACGTGCGGAACAGCGGCGGCCGGTAGATCGCGGTGCCCTCGTAGAACTTGCTGAGGGTCGTCGTTGAAGGTATCGAACGACCACCACCACGGCGCGTAGTAGGGCACCGGAGCGCCGAAGCTCTCGAAGTCGACCGTGCCGAACGCCACGGAGAAGACGACGTAGAACGGCAGCACGAACAAGAGCGCCAGCCAGAGGCTGCCCGGGGCCACGAACGAGGGCCAGTACCAGCGCGGGTGCCACGCCCCGGCCTTGCGGCTCGGCTCCTCGACGGAGCCTCGTCGCCGCCGGAAGCGGCGCCGAGGCCGTTCGTCGTGCGTCGCCGGTGTCTCGATCTCAGGCACCCGCCTTGATCTCGGTCCAGGCATCGAGCCACAAGCGCCTCAACTTCGGGGGACAGCTCGATCGGGGTCAGGTCGTCGAGGAACATCTCCTCGGTCACGACCGCGTCGGTCAGGTTCTCGGGCACGACGCCCTGCTCGATCAGGGCCTCCGGCTGGATCGACACGAACGGGGGCTGGTAGCCGTTCCAGTTCACGAAATTGTCCGTGCCGTGCTTCTCGTCGAGCATGAAGTTGATGAACTCGTGCGCGAGGCGAGGGTGCTCGGCTGCGGCCGGCACGACCAGCGTGTCGTTGCCGATCATCGTCTGACCCGGCTCGGGTCGCCAGTAGCCCAGCACGTCGGTGCCGGTGCCCGTGGGGAGGTAGAACTGCGCCCCGACGATGTCGCCCGACCACGCCTCGGCGACGGTGAAGTCGCCGGCCGGGAGCTTCGCGTAGACCCCGTTGATCGTCAGGCGAGCCTCGTAGTCGTTGATCGTCTCGAGGATCGCGACCTTGGCCTCGTCGATCAGCGCGGGATCGCCGGTGTTCACGTCGAGGCTGCCGTTGCGCAGGATCGCGACCGCGATCGTGTCGCCGTAGGAGTCGTAGAGGCTGATCTCGCCCGCGTGCTCAGGGTTCCAGAGGGCATCCCAGCCCTGCGCGGCGGCGTCCTCGTCGCTCACACGGTCGCGTCGGTACGCCACCCCCCACGTGTAGATCGTGTAGGGCACGCTGTAGTTCCACGCGAGGTCGTAGTAGGGGCCGGGGTCAGAGTACGAGGGCCAGACGCTCGCGAGCATGTTCGGGATCAACTCCTGCTGCAGCGGCAGCAGCAGGTCCTTCTGCACGAGGCGACGCAGGTAGCCGACGGTCGGCACGAAGACGTCGGGCGTGATCTGTCCGTTCGCGACCTTCTGGAGCCCTTCCTCCATGTTGTTGTAGGTGGTGATCTCCACGTCGACGCCGTACTCCTCCTCGAACTCGGCGACCACCTTCTTGTGGATGTAGTCGGCCCAGTTGTAGAGCACGAGCGGACCCGACTCGATCGGCGTGTCGGCGGCGATCGTGTCCATCGTCACCGGCAGCTCGACCGGATTCTCCAGGGTCGCGATCGGGATCTCCGATGCAGAGGAGCCAGAACCCGGATCCGTGTCTTCTCCGGGCTTCGAGCACGCGGCGAGGATCGCGGAGAGCGAAGGGAGCGCGACGGCGCCGCCGGCCGCCCTTCCCAGGAACTGCCGTCGCGACCAGCGGTTCTCCATCGGGTGCCTTCCGATCATGCTACTGCCTCCTCGTTGCGGCGCCCAACGATATTGAGCGGCCGTTCAGGTCGATGGCGCTGAGTACCATAGGCGCACCGTGCCCTGCAAGTGTCGCCCATGCGCGCCGCGTTCCGGTAGTCCACGAGGACCCCGTCACTGATGCATACGGCGCCGAGGGTTCTCGTGGTTGGTGCCGGGTTCTCCGGTCTGTCGGCCGCCCGTCGGCTCGCCGACGCGGGGGTCGACGTCACGGTGCTCGAGGCGAGGGAACGCGTCGGGGGCAGGGTCTGGTCGGTCACCCTCACGAACGGCGCTGTCGTGGAGCTGGGGGCCGAATGGATCATGGCGGGCGACACGCGAGTGCGGGAAGTCGCGGAGCGGTTCGAGCTCGCGCTCGTCGAGACCGGTGCCTCGTACGGGCGGCGTGAGCCATGGGGTGCAGGCGCCGCGTCGCTCGAGGCGCAGGATCGCTTCCTCGAGCGGGCGAACGACGCCATCGCGGCTCTTCCGCCCGAGCAGGTGGCGTCGATGTCTGTCGGGGAGTTCCTGGCCTCGCTCGACGGCGACGAGGGTGCGCGGTCGATCGTGACGGTGCGGCTGGCAGGCACGTGCGCCATGGACCTGCACGAGGTCGCGCTCGCCGAGTTCGGGGGCGAGCGGCCCTTCTCGCCTCACGACGATCTCGTACGTGCGGGTGGGCGTCGGGAACCAGGCGATCGCTCGCGAGCTCGCGGCGTCACTGCCCGACGTGCGGACCGGGCACGCGGTCGACGCGATCGAGCACGACGACGAAGGGGTCACGGTGAGGGTCGGTCCGCACGCCGAGCGCGCCGACGCCGTGGTGGTCGCGGTCCCGTCGCCGATCGCGGCGCGGATGACGTTCGTGCCAGCGCTCCCAGACGCTCTCGCGTCGGCGCTCGCGTCGCTGCGCCTGGGTGAGGCGTCGAAGTTCGCGGTCGCGACGAAGGAGCACCCTCCGGCGCGGTCGCGTCAGGCGACGGATCGATCGATGTGGTGCTGGACGGCGAACGGCGAGGACGGCAGGACGCGACGCTGCGTCGCCGCGTTCGCGGGCTCCCACGCCGCGCAGGAGTCGCTCGGCGTGACCCGGGGCGAGGTCCTGCCCTGGCTCGAGGCGGTGCGTGCGATGAACCCCGACCTCACGCTCGTGGTCGAGCCCGTGCTCTACGCGTGGGCCGACGACCCGTACACGCTCGGGGCGTACTCGAGCTGGGACCCCGCATCGTGGTCAGCGGCGCGATGTGCTCGCCGAACCGGTCGGCGCGTCTCGCGTTCGCCGGCGAGCACACCGCGGGCGATCACCACGGCACGATGGAGGGCGCGCTGCGGTCGGGTGACCGCGCCGCCGGCCAGGTGCTCGATCGGCTCAGGTCGCGCTAGCATCCCGGGCCTCGCGCTCGGCACCTGCCGGACGCATGAGGTATCGACCGACGAAGAGAGGAAGACGGTGAGCCAGTCGACCGCCGCGGGATCGGTGCTGCTCGTCGAGGACGTCGGACCGGTCCGACGACTCACGATGAATCGTCCGGATGCCCTGAACGCCCTCAACGGCGAGCTGATCGACGCCATGTCGACGGCCCTGCGCGCGGCGAGCGAGGACGACGACGTGCGCGTCGTGGTCCTGCGCGGCGCCGGCCGTGCGTTCTGCGCCGGGTACGACCTCAACGAGGACGCCGAGGGCGGCGAGCACGACGCGCGGTCCTGGCACGAGGAGCTCTCCCGTTCGACCGAGCGCATGCTCGAGTTCACCGAGTGCCCCAAGCCCACGATCGCGCAGGTGCACTCGTACTGCCTGGCGGGAGGCACCGACCTGATGCTCGCCTGCGACCTCGCGGTGGTGGCCGACGACGCGAAGTTCGGCTACGTCGACATCCGTTTCGGTTCGGGCGTCGTGTCGATGTTCCTGCCGTGGGTCGTCGGCGTGCGCCGGGCGAAGGAACTGCTGTTCACGGGCGAGGATCGCGTCGGCGCCGACGAGGCCCTGCGCATCGGCATGGTGAACCGCGTGGTGCCGGCCGGCGAGCTCGACGACGCGACGCTGGCCCTCGCGAACGAGATCGCGAAGAACGAGCCGTTCGTGGTGCAGACGACGAAGCGGGCGGTGAACCGTGCGTGGGACGTCGCCGGGTTCCGGGCGGCGATGGCCGCCAACACCGAGCTCGACGTGCTGATCGAGACGGCGAACCTCCCCGCTCGCGACGAGTTCCGGCGCATCACCCAGGAAGAGGGTTTGAAGGCAGCGATCGCCTGGCGCGACGAGCGCTTCCGGGGGGAGCCGGCGTGAGCCGATCGCGCTCGCGGCGCCTCCGGTACGACCTCACGCCGCTGCTCGCTCCTCGATCGATCGCGGTCGTCGGCGCGTCGGAGTCCCCGGACTCGTGGGCGCCCGAGATCGAGCGGTCCCTGCGGCACGTCGGGTACGAGGGTGAGCTCTTCCCGATCAACCCGAAGTACGACGAGGTGTGGGGCCGCCGCTGCCTGCATGCGATCGGCGAGCTGCCGCGAGGCGTCGATCTCGTGGTGTTCGTCGTGCCGGCGAGGGTGGTCGTTCGCATGATCGACGACTGCGGCGCCCGCGGCGTGCGAGAGGCATCATGGTGGTCTCGTCGGGCTTCGCCGAGGCGGGCGAGGAAGGCGCCGCCCTGCAGGCCGAGCTGCGAGAGGCCGCGCTGCGCACCCGCATCCCGGTGCTCGGCCCCAACGTCGAGGGCTTCGTGAACTACGTCGACCGCGTCGCGCCCTACGGCACGACCCCGCCTCCGGAGCCGCTCCCCGGCACGATCAGCGTGATCAGCCAGAGCGGCACGGTGGCGTGGGCGATGAACCAGCTGGCATCGGATCGCGGGGTGGGGCTGCGCATCATCCTCGGCGTCGGCAACGAGGCCGTGCTCGGGCTCGGCGACATGTTCGAGTGGGCGGCCGCCGACCCGAAGACGAAGGTCGTCACGAGCTACATCGAGACGATGCGCGACGTCGAGGGTATCGACCGCGGGCTCGATGCGTTGCGCCGCGCCGGCAAGCCCGTGCTGATCTGCGCGCCCGAGGGCAGGAGCGAGGCGGCCCGCCGCTCGATCGTGGCGCACACGGGGGCGCTGGCCGGCAACACGACGCTGCGTGACGCCTGGCTCCGCGCGCAGGGCGTGATCTTGGTCGAGGATCCCGGTGACGATGTTCGAAGCGGCCCTGCTGCTCTCGAAGGTGAGGAAGCTGCGCACGACCGGCGTGGCCGCGGCGCTGCAGTCGGGCGGCGCGTGCACCCTGTTCGCGGAGGCCGCCGGGGCCGCCGGCCTCGAGTCTGCCCGAGCTCTCGCCGACGACCCGGCGCAGGCTGACGAAGGTGCTGCCGCACTTCGCCTCGCAGAACAACCCGCTCGACGTCACGGGACAGGCCGCGGTCGAGACCGAGATGTACGAGGGAGCGCTCGAGGCGCTCGCGAACGATCCCGTCGGTGGGCCTGATCGCCTTCGACGCGTTCCCTCCGAGGCTCGAGGGTGAGACGCCGTGGGCCGACCCCGTGCTGCGGAAGGTGCGCGACGCTGCGGCGCGAGACCGGAGTGGTGTTCGCGAGCGTCGCGATGAGTCCGCTCGCCTACATCGCCGGCCGCGAAGTCGTTCACGAGGAAGCACACGCCTGCCGTTCCTGCAGGGCCACCACGCCTCTGCGGGCGCGATCAGGGCGCTCGTCGAGTTCCAGGGCGCGAAGGGGCGGGCGACCGCCGACGACCTGCCGCCGCACCCCAACCGCGCGAAGGCCCTGCGGGTGCTGCGGGGCCACGAGGGGCCGATCGACGAGGAGACCGGGCGCCAGGATCCTGCGGCTCTACGGGGTCGCCCGGCCGAAGGAACGGACGCTGCGCGACGCCGGAGCAGGCGGCGGCGTTCGCCCGCACGATCGGGTTCCCGGTCGTCGTGAAGGCGCAGGCGCCCGAGATCCCGCACAAGGCGAAGCTCGGTGGGGTGCGGCTCGGTCTGCGGAACGCGACCGATGTCGAGGTCGCCGCCGCCGAGGTGCTCGAGGCGGCCAAGCGGGCCGGGGGCACGCGCGCCGAAGGTGCTCGTGCAGCAGATGGTGCGCGGCGCCGAGGTGCTCGTGGGCGCCGTCGTCGACGAGCGGTTCGGGCCGATGATCACCATGCGACCCGGCGGCGCGCTCGCCGAGCAAGGCGAGGCGGTCTTCGTGCCGTGCCCGCTGACCCCGGCGCAGGCCCGCGCCTACGTCGCCGATCAGGCGTCGCACTGCGGGCTCGACCCGCACGACCACGACCTGCGCGCGGCGGCGAAGGCGGTCGAGGCGATCGCCCGCATCGCCCACGACCTCCGAGGTCGGCTGACCTCGTTCGAGGCGAACCCCCTGCTCGTGGGCGAGCGCGGCGCCGTGGCCGTCGACGCCCTCGCGGAAGTCCGCCCCGCGTGATCTACGGCCTCGCGGCCGCCCTCGGCTGGGGGCTCGCCGACTTCACGGGCGCGGTCGGTGGGCGGCGCATCGGCAGCCTGCCGACCGTGATGGTCGCGCAGGCGTTGAGCGCGGTCGTGATGACCGGCGTTCATGATCGCCGGTGGGCACGACCCGAGCGTCATGGCGCCGTACGCCGGCGTTCGTCGTGATGAACGGCCTCGCCTCAGGCGGCGCGTACCTGTCGCACTACCGGGCGCTGCAGCTCGGGCCGGTCGCCGTGGTCTCGCCGATCGGGGCGACCTACGCCGTCGTCGGCGTCACCCTCGCGGTCGTGGTGCTCGGCGAGCGCCCCGGTCCCGCGGCGATCGTGGGCGGCGTGATCACGGTGATCGGCGTGATGCTCACGTCGACCGACCTCGCCAAGCTGCGGGCCGGAACGCACACGAGGCCGCCCGGGTTGCCGTGGGCGGTCGTCTCGGCGGTGCTGTTCGGCATCGGTGGGTTCTTCCTCGGCTACTTCGCCCAGGAGGTGGGATGGGTGCCGGGGCTCTGGGCGTCGCGGTGCGCGCAGCTCGCGATGTTCACCGCGCTTGTCGATCGTCCGGCGGCGCGAGTTCGACCGCCTCGGGCTGGAACATGGGATTGGTGATCGCGCTGGCCTCGGGCGCCGCCGACCTCCTCGGGGTCGTGACCTACTCGATCGGCGCGTCGCAGGGGCTGCTGTCGATCGTGCTGATCGCCTCGGCCGTGTTCCCCCTGATCGCCGTCGCGCTCTCGATCGCGTTCCTGCACGAGCGTCCGGTCGCGAACCAGTACGTGGGCATCGCCCTGGTCGTGACGGGCCTGCTCGTGCTCGGCCTCGCCTGACGTCGCGCCGACGCACCCTGCCGTTGTCGGCTCCGCAACCCCTGACTTGCGCGCGCCCGCAGGGAGAACCGAGTATCGGTCGGTCCGTACGGTGGGTCCGTCGAGGGCCCGACCCGGGAGGGGGTGCCGCACCTTGGCCGAGACGCCGAACGCCACGGTGTCGTGTCGCAACGTGTGGAAGGTCTACGGGCCCAAGGCCGACCAGATCGTGGGCACGCCCGACGCCGACCTGCCGCGTGGGGAACTGCTCGCCAAGACCGGGTGCGTGGCCGCGGTGCGCGACGTCTCCTTCGACGTCGCCCAGGGCGAGGTCTTCGTCGTGATGGGGCTGTCCGGCTCGGGCAAGTCGACCCTCGTGCGCATGATCAACCGGTTGCACGACCCGACGGCGGGGCAGGTGCTGATCGACGGCGAGGACGTCGTCGCGCTCGACGACGACCGGTCTGCGCGAGATCCGCCGCCGCAAGGTCGGCATGGTGTTCCAGCACTTCGGGCTCTTCCCGCATCGCACGATCGCCGACAACGTCGCGTTCGGCCTCGAGGTGCAGGGGCAGGGTCGCCAGGAGCGCCTCACGACGGCTCACGAGGTGCTCGGCAAGGTCGGCCTCGAGGGTTGGGGCGCGTCGTATCCCGACGAGCTCTCGGGCGGCATGCAGCAGCGCGTCGGACTGGCCCGCGCGCTCGCGAACGATCCCGAGATCCTGTTGTTCGACGAGCCGTTCAGTGCGCTCGACCCGCTGATCCGGCGCGACATGCAGGACCAGATGATCGCCCTGCAGCACGACCTGAAGAAGACGATGATCTTCATCACCCACGACCTCGCCGAGGCTCTGAAGCTCGGCGACCGGATCGCGATCATGAAGGACGGCAAGTTCGTGCAGGTCGGCACTCCCGAGGAGGTGGTCGCCCACCCAGCCGACGACTACGTCGCCGACTTCACGAAGGACGTGCCGCGCGCCCACGTGCTGACCGCGCGCTCGATCATCCAGCCGATCCCTGCCGGCAACGGCCTCGACTTCGCTGGTGACGTGTCCGCGGACACGATCGTGCAGGAGCTGATCGCGGGCTTCGCCGTCGTCCGATCGGCCGATGCGGGTCGTCGACGGGGAGCAGGTGGTCGGCATGGTCGATCGCGCCGCCGTGATGGCCGCACTCGTCGAGGAGCACTGACCGTGGCGATCGAACCGCTCGAGCGGCTCGAGGACGTCGGCGTCGCCGAGCCGACCGGGCCGGTGATCCACGCCGAGCTCAACCCCTGGCCGAGACGGCTCGCCTGGCTGGCCGTCGCGGCCGTGGTCGCGGCGATCGGGCTCGTCTGGCTGAACCCGGGGTTCCCCGAGCGCTGGGTGGTCGGCATCGAGGACTGGTTCGCAGGGCGTCGAGACGTGGATCATCGAGAACCAGGCCACGCACTGGCTGTTCGTCTACATCCTGAACCCGATCGAGGAAGGCGATCACCGCCTTGGTCGACGGGGTCCAGGTCGCCCTGGAGCGCATGACGTGGCTGGGCTTCACCGTGGCGGCGTGCGGGATCGCCGGCATGGTCGCCGGCTGGCGACTGGCCCTGCTGACGGCTGCGGGCGTCGCGACGTTCGGCGTGCTGGGTGTGTGGGAGGACAGCATCGAGACCCTCTCGCTCGTGCTCGTCGCGGTGGGCGTCTCGCTGGTGATCGGCATCCCGCTCGGCATCTGGGCGGGTCGCAAGCCGAGGGTCGAACGTGGCCTGCGCGCGTTCCTCGACGCGATGCAGACGATCCCTGCGTACTCCTACCTGCTCCCGTGCGTGCTGCTCTTCGGCATCGGCGCACCGCCTGCCCTGATCGCGACCGTGATCTTCGCGCTGCCCCCCGCGGTTCGGCTGACGGCGATGGGCATCCGCAACGTGTCGCCGACCGCGCTCGAGGTTTCCGACTCCTACGGATCGACGCCGCGCCAGACCCTGTCGAAGGTGCAGATCCCGCTGGCCAAGCCGTCGATGATGCTCGGCGTCAACCAGACGATCATGATGGCTCTCGGCATGGTCGTGATCGCCGCCGTGGTCGGTGCCCCGGGCCTCGGCCGGCAGGTGCTCGACGGCCTGAAGCAGCTCGACGTCGGCGAGGCACTGAACGGCGGCATCGCGATCGTGATGATGGCGATCGTGCTCGACCGGGTGACGACGGCGTGGAGCCTGCGAGGGCACGCGGCCGACGACGGTATCGAGATCGGCGGGCCGGCGCATCTCCCGTCGCACGATGTGGATCGCGACGATCGCCGCGATCGCCGCCGCCGTGGTGATCGGCCGCGAGGTGCTCCGCCAGCAGGACTGGCCCGAGGCCTGGACGACATCGGTCGCGGCGCCGGCGAACGCGATCGTGGAGTGGTCGCGCGACAACCTCACAGGTGTCGCCGACTGGATCTCCCGGTTCCTGCTGCGGTGGCTGCTCGATCCGCTGCAGGACCTGCTGGTCGGGGTGCCGTGGTGGATGGTCGCGGGCGCCGCAGCGGTGATCGCGTGGAAGGTGTCGGGAGTGCGCTTGGCGGTCGTCTCGTTCCTGTGCATCTTCGGGGTCGGCCTGCTGGGTGTGTGGGACCTCGCGATGGAGACGCTCACCCAAGTGCTGATCGCGGTGCTGATCGCGATCGTGATCGCGATCCCGATCGGGGTGCTCGCGTCGCGTCACGACGGGTTCGAGCGTGCGATCCGGCCAGTGCTCGACGCGATGCAGACGATGCCGGCGTTCGTCTACCTCGTGCCCGTGCTCCTGATCTTCGCTCCCGGACGGGTGCCGGCGGTGATCGCAGCCGTGATCTACGCCCTGCCCGTTGGCATCCGGCTCACGGATCACGGCATCCGGGGCGTGCCGAAGGAGACGGTGGAAGCCGCCGAGGCGTACGGGTCCACGAAGCGGCAGCTGCTCCGGAAGGTGCAGTTCCCGCTCGCCCGGCCGTCGATCCTGCTCGGCGTGAACCAGACGATCATGATGGTGCTCGCCGTCGTGATCATCGCCGGGTTGATCGGTGGCGGGGGACTCGGCTTCGACATCCTCGTGGCCCTGTCGAAGCGCAACATCGGCCGAGGACTCGCAGGAGGTCTGTCGATCCTGCTCCTGGCGGTCGTGCTCGACCGTATAACTCAAGCGATGGGTACGGCGCCCCGGACCGGTCGAGGACCGGTCGGCACGGGGGCATGGTGGCCCCGGGTGCGGGCGATCGTGGATCGACCGACGGAACGGAAGGAGGAAGTATGAAGGTCCGAGGCTGGAAGCTCCTCGTCGCGGGGCTGGCCGCGACGTCGCTGCTCGCTGCGGCGTGTAGCGATGTCGAGGAGGGGGGTGGCGACACCGGAGGTGACACCGGCGGGACCTCGACGACCGTCGCCCAGTGCGGCACTGAGCCGATCAACCTGGCCGTGAACGCGTGGGTGGGGGCCGAGGCGAACGCCGCCGTGGCGGCCGCCCTGATGCAGCAGGAGATGGGTTGCGAGGTGGAGCTCGTGAAGATCGACGAGTTCCCGCAGTTCGCCGCGATGCAGCAGGGCGAGATCGACGCGTCGCTCGAGGTATGGCCCTCGGTGCACCCGAAGGACTACAAGCAGTACATCGACGACCCGAACGGTGGCGTCGTCGATGGCGGTGAGCTCGGCATCCTCGGCAACATCGGATGGTTCATCCCGTCCTACGTGCTCGACGAGCACCCCGAGTTCGCGTCGTACGAGGGCATCATCGGCAACGAGTCGGTCTTCGCGACCGCCGAGACCGGTGACAAGGGTCAGTTCCTCGGCTCCGACCCGAACTTCGGCTTCTACGACGAGGAGATCGCGCAGAACCTGGGACTGGATCTCGAGTTCGTGTACTCAGGCTCGGAGACCGGCTCGCTCGCAGCGCTCGACAAGGCTGCCGCGAACCAGGACCCGTTGCTGATGTACTTCTGGTCACCTCACTGGGCGCAGGCGAAGTACGACCTCGTCGAGGTCGAGCTTCCGCCCTACGACGGCAACGCCGAGTGCGCCGCGGCGCTCGAGAACGCCGACGCCGACGGCTACGCCTGCGACTACGCCGACGACGTGCTCTACAAGGCGCTGAGCGCGCAGCTCGAGGAGAAGGACCCCGCCGCGTTCGAGTTCCTCCAGAACTTCAACTGGACGGAAGCGGACCAGAACGAGGTGGCCCTGGCGATCCAGGAGAAGACCGATCCGCTCGAGGCCGGACAGGCCTGGATCGATGCGAACCCGGACGTGTGGGAGGCGTGGCTCCCGCAGGCCTCGTAGCCGGACGCACACGGATCCGGCCGACCCGACGAGTCGGGCCGGCACACGAGGGCGGCCCTGATCGGGCCGCCCTCGTGGCGCTCCGCTTGGCCAGGGAATAGTTGTGCACGCAAGTATCGTTCTCGAGGGTGACCAGGAGATCCTGGGATCGGGGAGAGGAGCGAGTCATGCCGGCCGTCACCGTCGACGACATCACCACGCTCGAACGGGTGCCGCCGTTCGACGCCACGCTCGTGCACCGACCGGTGAAGATGGTCACGATCGCTCCCGGCGGGTTCGAAGGCGAGGGGTTCCCCGTGCGGCGCGCGTTCGCGGGTGTCGATCTCGCCGATCTCGACCCGTTCATCCACATGGACCAGATGGGGGAGGTCGAGTACGCGCCCGGCGAGCCCAAGGGCACGCCGTGGCACCCGCACCGCGGCTTCGAGACCGTCACCTACATCATCGACGGCACGTTCGAGCACGAGGACTCGAACGGCGGGGGCGGCACGATCACGAACGGCGACACGCAGTGGATGACGGCGGGCGCCGGCATCCTGCACATCGAGAAGCCGCCGGAGGTGCTCGTCGTGAGCGGCGGACTCTTCCACGGCATCCAGTTGTGGGTGAACCTTCCGAAGGCCGAGAAGTGGGCGCCTCCCCGGTATCAGGATCTGCGAGCCGGCGAGGTCGGCCTGCTCGCCTCGAGCGACGGCGGCGCGCTCGTGCGCGTGATCGCCGGGTCGCTCGGCGGACACGCGGGCCCCGGTGACACGTACACGCCGATCACGCTGCTGCACGCGACCCTTTCGCCCGGCGCCACCCTCGATCTGCCGTGGGATCGCTCGTACAACGCGCTCGCGTACGTGCTGGCGGGCGCTGGGTCGGTCGGCGCCGACGCGAGGCCGATCGAGACGGGACAACTCGCGGTGTTCGGCCCCGGCGACGGCCTGCGTCTCGCCGCATCGACGAGGCAGGAGTCTCGGATACCCGAGCTCGAGGTGCTCGTGCTCGGCGGCCGTCCGATCCGCGAACCCGTGGCGTGGTACGGCCCCTTCGTGATGAACACCCGTGACGAGCTCGTCACGGCGTTCGAGGACTTCCAGGCGGGCAAGCTGGGGTCCGTCCCTGCCGTGCACCACACGCCCGATCACGTCGAGGAGACCTCGCCCGTCGAGGATCGATGACCGGCGCGGCTCCCGCAGGGTTGCGCATCGCGCGACCAGGATGTTGCCCGCGCACTCGGCCGTGGGACCATGGCGCGGTCGCACGGAGCGGGAGATGCAACGCATGCGGGATCGCGCCCAGACGGTCATCATCGGCGCCGGCATCGTCGGCGTGTCCGCCGCGTATCACCTGACCGAGCTCGGCGTCACCGACGTGCTCGTGCTCGAGCAGGGACCCCTGTTCGAAACCGGCGGCTCGACGAGCCACGCGCCGGGCATCATCTTCCAGACGAACGGGTCGCGCACGATGTGCCGGATCGCGCAGGACTCGGTCGCCCTGTACGACTCGCTCGATCTCGACGGGGAGCAGGTCTGGTACGGCGTCGGGGGTTTCGAGGTCGCGACGACCGTCGAGCGCATGCAAGAGCTGAAGCGCCGCCAGGGGTTCGCGCGTTCCTACGGCATCGAGGGCACCGAGCTGTTGACCCCGGCCGAGGCCGCCGAGCGTTCTCCGCTCCTGGACCCATCGTCGATCCTCGGCGCCTACTGGGTGCCGAGCGACGGCGCGGGCAAGGGCGTGAAGATCGTGGAGGCGCTCGCGCGGAAGGCGCTGACCGCCGGCGTCGGGTTCGAGGGCGGGGTGACCGTCACCGGGTTCGACATCCGCGCCGGGCGTGTGCACGGCGTGCAGACCGATCGCGGCTCCGTGGAGTGCGAGCGCGTGCTGCTGTGCGCGGGCATCTGGGGCCCGACGGTCGGCGCGCTCGCGATGGTGCCGATCCCGCTCGTGGCCGTGCAGCACCAGCTCGTGTGGACCGATCCGATCCCCGAGCTGTCCGGTCTGGACGGGGACGCGTGGGCGCAGCAGCCCGTCGTACGCCATCAGGACATGTCGCTCTACTTCCGACAGCGTGACGATCACTACGGCGTCGGGAACTACCGCCACGAGCCGATCGTGACGCCGCAGCACGGCATCCGGCGTCCCGGTCTCGCGATGCAGCCGTCGCTGATGCCGTTCACCCCCGGGGACTTCGACCTGTGCGAGACGGAGGCGGCACGCATGTTCCCGGCGCTCGCCGGTCACATGCGCCCGACCGATCCCGCACGCACGTTGAACGGCATGTTCTCGTTCACGCCCGACGCGGGATCGATCGTCGGCGAGAGCGCCACGGTGCGCGGCTTCTGGGTCTGCGAGGCGGTGTGGGTCACCCACGCCGGCGGCATGGCTCGCCAGGCGGTCGAGTGGATGGTCGAGGGCTCGCCGAGCTACGACCTGGCCGAGGCCGACGCGAACCGCTTCTACCCGTTCCAGACGTCGACGCCGTACGTGCTCGAACGCGGGAAGCAGCAGTACCGCGAGGTCTACGACATCATCCATCCGTTGCAGCAGCCGTCGAAGCCGAGGGGCCTCAAGCTCACGCCCTTCTACGAGCGCCAGCGGGAGCTCGGTGCGGAGTTCTTCCAGGGGGCGGGGTGGGAGCGGCCGCAGTGGTTCGCGGCGAACCGGGAGCTCGTGGGTGGTGTCACGCACGAATGGGCGCGACGCTCGGGGTGGGCGGCGCGCGGATGGTCCCCCGAGGTCGGTGCCGAGCACCTCGCCACCCGCGAGGGCGTGGCCCTGTTCGACATCACGCCGTTCGCGAAGTTCGACGTGACCGGGCCGGATGCGCTCGCCTACCTCGAGCGGGTGTTCGCGAACCGCATCGACCGCCCGATCGGCTCGGTCGTCTACACCGCGGCGCTCACCGAGCGCGGCGGCATCCGTCTCGACCTCACGGTGACGCGCAAGGGCCAGAACCGGTTCCGCGTCGTGACCGGCGCTGGTTCGGGCCACCACGACGAGGCGTTCCTGCGCTCGCAGATCCGCGACGGGGAGCGGGTGCACATCACGGTGCGCACCGGGTCGTTGTTCGCGCTCGGCCTGTGGGGGCCGAGGGCGCGCGACGTGCTGTCGGCCGTGACCGACGTCGACGTGTCGAACGAGGCGTTCCCGTACCTGACGGCGCGATACCTGAGCATCGGCGAGGTCACGCCGGTATGGGCCCAGCGCATCAGCTACGCGGGCGAGCTCGGCTGGGAGCTCTACGGGCAGATCGCGATGGGGCAGCGGGCGTGGGACGTGCTCTGGGAGGCGGGCCGAGAGCACGACCTGGTCGCGGCGGGCGGCGGCGCCTTCGACTCGCTGCGGCTCGAGAAGGGCTACCGCCTCTGGGCGCAGGACATCGACACCGAGCACGACCCGCTCGCGGCCGGACTCGGCTTCGCGGTGCGCTGGGACAAGGACTTCACCGGGAAGGGCGCGCTCGAGGCGATCCGCGACGCCGGGGGGCCCGCGCCAGCGCCTCAGCTGCCTGACGCTCGACGACGATCGCGCGGTCGTGATGGGCAAGGAGCCGATGTGGCACGAGGGCCGGGTCGTCTCGTACGTGACGAGCGCGACCTACGGGTACTCGATCGGCCGCGGCATCGTCTACGGCTACCTGCCGGCCGAGCTCGCGGTCGAGGGCACCCCGGTCGAGGTGGAGTACTTCGGTGAGCGGCTGGCAGCCACGGTGACGAACGACCCGCTCTGGGACCCCAAGGGCGAACGGCAGAAGGTGTGACACGGCAGCGGAGGAAGGCGACATGGCCGACGAAGAAGAGCTCGATCTCGCGACGCTCCCCGACGACGAGCTCGTCAAGCAGATGCACGACGACCTCTACGACGGGTTGGCCGACGAGATCTTCGAGGGCACGAACATCCTGTTGAGCCGTGGCTGGGCCGCCGACCGAGTGCTGAACGACGCGCTGGTCGAGGGCATGCGCATCGTGGGCATCGACTTCCGCGACGGCATCCTGTTCGTGCCCGAGGTGCTGCTGGCGGCCAACGCGATGAAGGCCGGCATGGAGGTGCTGCGCCCGCTGCTTGCCGAGACCGGCGCCGAGCGCATGGGCACGGTCGTGATCGGCACGGTGAAGGGCGACATCCACGACATCGGGAAGAACCTGGTCGCGATGATGCTCGAGGGCGCCGGGTTCGACGTGATCGACCTCGGCATCAACAACCCCGTCGAGGACTACCTCGCGGCGCTCGAGGAGCACCAGCCCGACATCCTGGGCATGAGCGCGCTTGCTCACGACGACGATGCCCTACATGAAGGTCGTGATCGACGAGCTCGAGGCCAAGGGCCTGCGCGAGAAGTACATCGTGCTCGTCGGAGGGGCGCCGCTGAACGAGGAGTTCGGCAAGGCCGTGGGCGCCGACGCCTACTGCCGCGATGCCGCGGTGGCTGCCGAGACCGCGCAGGCGCTGGTGATGGCCAAGCGCGCGGCCGCGACGGCGTCGTAGCCGAGCAAGGGGATGGAGCCGACGTGATCAGGAAGGGATACGAGTGGCAGAGCTGACGGTGATCCGCTGGCGCGATATCCCGATGCAGGTGCTCGCCCGCGGTGATGGCGGCGAGAGCGCCCGGGCGCTGCTGCCCGATCGTTTCCAGGAAGCCGTCGACGCCGCCGCGATGGTCGCCGGGCTGATCGGCTCCGACGACTACACCGAGCAGATGCGCATGGACACGCGTGCGTGCGGCGACGACCTGCAGCACGAGGTCGACACCGAGACCGTGAAGATCCTCTCCGAGTGGGACGAGGATCTGCTGAAGACGACGATCCGCGCCGGCGGTGTGCAGGGCGGAGCCGACGTGAGCGGTTCCGGCGATGCCGTGCGGCCCTCGGGCGAGGACGGATAGCGGTGGCCGAGACCGTCGTCAGCTCCGCGACCCGCGAGGTCGTGATCGGCACCGGCCGGCCCTTCGTGATCATCGGGGAACGCATCAACCCGACCGGGCGGAAGAAGCTCGCCGAGGAGATGAAGGCGGGCGACTTCACCACGGTGATCACCGACACCCAGGCGCAGGTCGCCGCCGGGGCGCACATGCTCGACGTCAACGCCGGTATCCCGCTCGCCGACGAGCCGGCGATCCTCGCCGAGACCGTGAAGCTCGTGCAGTCGCTCACCGATGTGCCGCTCTCGATCGACTCCTCGATCGTGGCCGCGCTCGAGGCCGGACTGGCGGTCTACGAGGGGAAGCCGCTGGTGAACTCCGTGACCGGCGAGGACGATCGCATCGAGTCGGTGCTGCCGCTCGTCGCGAAGCACGGCGCGGCGGTCGTCGCGATCACGAACGACGAGACCGGAATCAGCGAGGACCCGGACGTGCGGTTCGGCGTCGCCGAGAAGATCGTGCGCGCGGCTGCCGACCATGGCATCCCTGCCCACGACATCGTGGTCGATCCGCTCGTGATGCCGATCGGTGCGATGGGCACGGCGGGGCGCCAGGTGTTCGCGCTCGTGCGACGGCTGCACGACGAGCTCGGCGTGAACACGACGTGCGGCGCCTCGAACGTCTCGTTCGGGCTGCCCAACCGCCATGGTTTGAACGGGGCCTTCCTCGCGATGGCGATCGCGAACGGCATGACGAGCGCGATCACCTCGCCCCTGCACGAGGAGGTGCGCCAGGCGGTGATGGCCGCCGACGTGCTCATGGGCACCGACCAGCACGCAGCGGCGTGGATCGGCCGGTACGGGGAGGGGCGCAGCGAAGGAGGTTCGGCGACCGGACGTCGTCGTGGAGGTCGGGCGGGCCGCCGCACCGCTCCCGACGCCGAGGCGCCGGAGGTGTCCCCGCAGCCGTGACCGAGACCGAGGGCTCGCTCGTCGTCTTCACGCCCTCGGGGAAGCGGGGCCACATCGCCGACGGGACGAGCCTGCTCGACGCCGCCCGCTCGCTCGGGGTCGACCTCGACTCGGTCTGCGGCGGGCGCGGCATCTGCGGACGCTGCCAGGTCGTCGTCGCCGAAGGTGAGTTCGCCAAACACGCCATCACGTCGCGCGTCGACCATCTGACCCCGTTCAGCGAGCCCGAGATCCGCTACCGGGAACGATCGGGCCTGGCCGCCGACCGTCGCCTGGGATGCCACGCGCGCGTGACCGGCGACCTCGTCGTCGACGTGCCGCCGGAGAGCCAGCTGCATCGGCAGGTCGTGCGCAAGGAGGCCGACGCGCATCCGATCGAGATCGATCCGGTCGTGCGGCTGCACTACGTGGAGGTGCGCGAGCCCGATCTCGCCGACCCCAGCGGCGACCTGCAACGCCTGGGTGAGGCGCTCGAACGCGACTGGGGGCTCACGGGGCTCTCCTGCGATCCGCACGTGCTCGCATCGCTGCAGCGAACCCTGCGCTCTGACGACTGGAAGGTCACCGTGGCCGTGCACGACGGGACGACGATCGCGGCGACGTGGCCGGGGTTCCACGATGTCGCGCTCGGGGTGGCATTCGACGTCGGCTCGACCACGGTGGCCGGGCACCTCTGCGACCTGCACACGGGGGAGGTGCTCGCGAGCGCCGGTTCGATGAACCCTCAGATCCGCTTCGGCGAGGACCTGATGAGCCGGGTGAGCTACGTGATGATGCATCCGGGCTCCGAGGCCGAGCTGACGGCCGCGATCCGAGGGTGCGTCGACGGCCTGATCGCCGACCTGTGCGCGCAGAGCGGTGTCGACGCGACCGACGTGCTCGAGCTCACGATCGTCGGCAACCCGATCATGCACCACCTCTTCCTCGGGCTCGATCCGACCGAGCTCGGAGGCGCGCCGTTCGCCCTCGTGACCGACGAGGCCGTGCATCGTTCCGCCCACGAGCTGGATCTCACGACGACGAACGCGGGGGCACGCGTGTACGTGCTGCCGTGCATCGCCGGCCACGTCGGCGCGGACACGGCCGGCGTGATCCTCTCCGAGGCGCCGCACGACCAGGACACGGTGAACCTCATCGTCGACGTGGGCACGAACGCGGAGATCGTGCTTGGCAACCGCGAACGGCTGCTGGCGGCGTCGAGCCCCACCGGGCCGGCGTTCGAGGGTGCCCAGATCTCGTGCGGGCAGCGTGCGGCGCCGGGAGCGATCGAGCGCGTCCGCATCGACCGAGAGACGCTCGAGCCGAGGTTCCGGGTGATCGGGGACGATCGGTGGAGCGACGAGCCGGGGTTCGACGCCGCCTCCGTGACCGGGGTCGCGGGCAGCGGCATCATCGAGGCGATCGCTGAGCTCTTCCTGGCGGGCGTGATCACCACCGACGGTGTGATCGACGGCTCGCTCGCAGACCGGAGCGATCGCATCGAGGCCGACGAACGGACGTTCTCCTACGTGCTGCACGACGCGCCGGGGGCCCCGCGGCTCGTGATCACGCAGAACGACGTGCGACAGATCCAGCTCGCGAAGGGGGCGCTGTACGCGGGGTGCCGTCTGCTGATGGATGCGCTCGGCATCGAGACGGTCGACCGCATCCGGCTCGCCGGCGCCTTCGGCGCACACATCGACCCCGTACACGCGATGGTGCTTGGGCTCGTGCCCGACTGCGACCCGGAGCACGTCACGAGCGCCGGGAACGCCGCGGGCACCGGGGCACGCATCGCGCTGCTGAACCGCGCCGCGCGCGACGAGATCGAGGTGGTCGTGCGACGTGTGGAGAAGCTAGAGACCGCCGTTGAACCGCGGTTCCAGGAGCACTTCGTCGGCGCGATGGGCATCCCGCACGCGACCGATCCGTTCCCCCGGCTCGATGCCGTCGTCGACCTGCCCACCCCGCGCATCGTCGCGTCGAGCGGCCGCCCTCGCCGCCGCAGGCGCACCAGTGAACCCGAGAGGAGCAGCACATGAACGACGACACCGCAGCCACGACCGAGGCGGCGCCGCGCCGGCGTCGTACCGGCGGACGGGAGGGACGGGCGGCCGCTCGCCTCGCCGCGGTCGCCGAACGGGTGCCCTTCATCACGCGGGAGCTGAAACCGGTGGAGCTGTTGAGCGAGGAGGGCCTGGCGACGATCGAGCACAACGCCGACACGATCCTCGAGCAGGTCGGCATCGACTTCCGCGAGGCGCCCGACGCGCTCGAGCTGCTTCAGGACGCCGGATGCGATGTCGACGGCGAGCGCGTGCGGTTCCCTCGGGGCCTGGCTCGCCGACTCGTGCAGGCGACGGCGCCGCACGAGTTCGACCAGGTCGCTCGCAACCCCGCCAACACCGTGCACATCGGTGGCGCCGCCACCGTGCTCGCACCGGCATACGGCTCACCCTTCGTGCGCGACCTCGACGGCGGACGGCGCTACGGCACGATCGAGGACTTCCGCAACTTCGTGAAGCTCGCGTACGCGACGCCGTACCTGCACCATTCCGGCGGCACGGTGTGCGAGCCCGTCGATCTGCCCGTGAACAAGCGGCACTACGACATGGTCTACGCGCACATGCGGTACTCGGACAAGCCGTTCATGGGCTCGGTGACGCATCCGCAGCGCGCCCAGGACACGGTCGAGATGGCACGCATCCTCTTCGGCGCCGACGCGCTCGAGACGCAGCCGCACGTGCTGAGCCTGATCAACGCGAACTCGCCGCTCGTGTGGGACACGATCATGCTCGGCGCGGCGAAGGCCTACGCCGAGGCGAACCAGGCCGTGATCATGACGCCGTTCATCCTCGCGGGGGCGATGAGCCCGGCGACAGCGGCCGGCGCCGCCACGCAGACCCTCGCCGAGGCGCTGGCCGGCATGGCCTACGTGCAGCTCGTGCGCCCCGGCGCCCCGGTGGTCTTCGGTTCGTTCGCGTCGTCGATGTCGATGCAGTCGGGCGCGCCGACGTTCGGCACGCCGGAGCCCGCGCTCGTGCTGTACGCGCTCGCGGCATGCGCGCGCCGGCTCGGGGTGCCGTTCCGGAGCGGCGGCTCGCTCACCGCATCGAAGGTCGCCGACGCACAGGCCGCCTACGAGTCCGCGAACACGCTGCAGCCGACGGTGCTCGCCGGTGTGAACTTCGTGCTGCACGCCGCCGGTTGGCTCGAGGGCGGGCTCGCGATGGGCTACGAGAAGTTCGTGCTCGACCTCGATCAGTGCGGGCAGATGCACGCGTTCGCCAAGGGTATGGACCTCTCGCCGAACGGCCAGGCGCTCGATGCGATCGTGGAGAACGGGCCGGGGCAGCATTTCCTCGGCACGGCGCACACGCTCGCGAACTTCGAGACCGCGTTCTACCGGTCCGAGATCGCCGACAACAACTCGTTCGAGCAGTGGGAGCTGGAAGGCTCGCTGGACGCCGCGATGCGCGCGAACGCCGTCTGGAAGCGCACGCTCGCCGAGTACGAGGCGCCGCCGATCGACGAGGCGAAGGACGAGGAGCTGCGCGAGTGGATCGAGCGGAAGAAGGCGAGCTTCCCGGACTCGAACGTGTGACCCGGGGTCCGGCTCGGGTTCACGGATCGCGCGGCCGATAGGTCATCATGTCCGGCGGTCACGTGGAAGGTGGAACGAGGTGGCGGTGAGGCTCGGCAGACGACGAGGTGACGTGCTCCCCGAGGAGCAACGCGTCGCGCTGCATGCGCTCGTGGCGGCGCCGAAGTTCGAGCTGATCCCGCTGAAGAACGCCCGGGGGGCGGCCGAGGCCCTGCCCGACCGCGCGACGGTCACGGTGACTGCGTCGCCGAGCCACGGCATCGAGTCCACGATCGAGCTCGCCGAGCAGCTGACCGACGATGGTCACGACGCCGTGCCGCACCTGTCGGCCCACATGATCCGCGACCGCGCCCACCTCGGCGCGCTCCTCGATCGATGTCGTGCGGCCGGGTTCCGCGAGGCGTTCGTGGTGGGGGGTGATGCCAAGGACCCGGGCGACTTCCACGACGGACTCGCCCTGCTCCGCGCGATGCACGAGCTCGGCCACCCGTTCGAGACGATCGGGTCGCCGAGCTACCCGGAGGGCCACGCCGACATCGGCGATCAGCGCCTGCTCGAGGTGCTGCTCGAGAAGCAGCGGTACGTGTCGTACATGACCACGCAGATGTGCTTCAACCCCGACGCGATCGTCCGATGGATCGCCGAGATGCGCCGCCAGGGCGTGACCCTTGCCGTCCACCTCGGCACCCCGGGCGTGGCCGACATGACCAAGCTCATGACGATCAGTGCCCGCATCGGCATCGCCGACAGCGCCCGGTACCTGAAGAAGAACAAGCGCATGGTCGGCCACCTGCTGACGCCCGGGAAGTTCGGTCCCGACGCGCTGCTCGAGGGGATGGGGCCCGCGTTCGCCGATCCGAGCGCGCACATCGAGGCCCTGCACGTGTTCACGTTCAATCAGGTCGCCGCGACCGTCGAGTGGCAGGAGCGCATGCTCGCCTCGCTCGAGGCCTGACGGATCCCGATGCCGGTCGACGCGATCTTCACCGATCCACGGCTGGCTTCGGTCTACGACGGTATCCGCTTGCTGGGCGATTGGGACGGCTCCGGCCACACGGACTCGAGTCCCGAGATCATCGTCATCGCCCGCTCGGCCGACTGAGGGTGGATTCAAGGCGGGGGCCCTCGCGGGTCGACACCTCCACCATGCGACGAGCGATCGTTCCGATGGTGGTGGCCATGGCACTCGTGTCGGTCGCCTTCGCCTCCACGGGTTCCACCGCCGCCGGTGTCGCCTCACGTGCTCTCGGAGCGGAGGCCCGGTGCGGACCGGGCCTCGTCGCCGTCGCGAACGGGCTGTGCACCCACGGCGGCGATCGGGTTCCTCCGACCCTCGAACGGACCGCGACGAGGGCGACGACCGATGCTCGCTCGGCGCCGTCGGATCTGTGCGCCGGGAACGGGCTCAACGGGCGGCGAATCCGTGTGTTCTACGGGTACCCGAGCGACACGACGTCGCGGGCGGCCACGTTCCGCTCGTGGGTCCGGGACTCGGTCGCGATGGCCGACGCGAACCTCGACGCGCAGACCCCGGGGACCGACGGGCAGCACCTGCGCATGTACTGCAAGAACGGTCGGAGGATCACCGTCTCGTCGATCGCCCTGGTGCCGATCGGCGACGACGGTACGTTCACGTTCGACGACCTGATCGGGTCGCTCCGGTACCGGGTAGTCAACGGCCTCGGTGACGAGAACTTCGATGCCCCCCGATCACCTACGTCGTCTTCGTCGACAACATCACGTGCTGCTACGGGCCGTCGGGCCAGGGAACGATCTACTACGACGACCAGTCCGATGCCGCCATGAACGCGAACAACCGGACCGAGCTCGGCCCACGGTTCGCGATGGTCGAGATCAGTGGGTCGACCTGGGCCGGGGTCGTACATCTTCCTGCACGAGGTCGGACACACGCTGGGCGCCGTGCAGCATCTCGGCGCCGCACATCTCGGGCGCGGGGCACTGCTACGAGGCCAACGACGTGATGTGCTATGCGGACGGCGGGCCGTGGTTCGACGGCGGCGGCACGATGGAGACGATCTGCGACCCGATGCCCGACGGTCAGTGCCCCTTCGACTGCGAGGGCGGCGACTACTACGAGGTCGATCCCGCTCCGGGGAGCTACCTCGACGGGGCATGGAACACCGCCGACAGCGGCTGGCTGACGAAACCCGGCTGACGTCGACGCCCGGCAACCCGGGGTCACGTTCCCCGTGTGTGCACACCCGTCCTCCGTGCCAGACTGCGCTTCCTCGGAACGTGAACGGGGGTCATCGTTGGAGCAGCGGTACGACGTCGTCGTGGTCGGCGCGGGACACAACGGCCTCACGGCGGCCTTCTACTTCGCCCGAGCCGGCCTGAAGACCCTCGTGCTCGAGCGCCGCGACGTGGTTGGCGGAGCCTGCGTCACCGAGGAGATCATGCCCGGCGTGAGGGCCTCGACCACGTCGTACATCGCGTCGATGCTGCGGCCGGAGATCATCAAGGACATGAGCCTGGCCCGGCACGGGCTGCGCATGGTGCCATGCGAGCCGGCGCTGCAGGTCGTGCTGGAAGGTGGCCGCACGCTCGCGTGGTGGGAGCAGGACGAACGCACCGCCGACGAGATCGCTCGCTTCTCGAAGGCCGACGCGAGAACCTTCGTCGACGTGACGCACCGCCTGCACCGCCTCGCCGGCCACCTGCAGGGGTTCTTCCTCGAGGAGCCGCCCGACCTCTACGCGACCGGCTGGGGCAAGGTGAAGGAGGGCAAGCGCGCCTACACGCGCCTCAAGGGGCTCGGCGGCGACGAGCTCACCGACCTGGTCCGGTTCACGACGGGGTCGCTCGGCGAGTTCGTCGACCGGTGGTTCGAGTCCGACGAGGTCAAGCGCCTCTACCTCGCGAACAACGTCTACGGCATGCACGCCCCGCCGTATCGCCCGGGCACGGCGATCGGGCTGATGTTCCACATGCTCTCTGGTGGTGAACACGAGGTGCAGGGGTTCAACGGCCACGTGATCGGCGGCATGGGCTCGATCACGCGAGCGATGGCGACCGCGGCGACCGAGGCAGGCGCGGAGATCCGCACGAGCACCCCCGTGACGCGCATCTCGACCCGCGACGGGCGAGCCGTGGGCGTCGTGCTCGGCGACGGCACGGAGATCGTCTCCCGGGTCGTGGTCTCGAACGCGGATCCGAAGCGGACGTTCCTCGGCATGCTCGACGAGGGCGACCTGCCGGGGGACTTCCGAGACGACGTGTCCGCGATCAAGATGTCCGGGCCGTGCGCGAAGGTGAACCTCGCGCTCCGCGAGGAGCCCGTCTGGACGGGCATGCCCCACGGCGCGAGCCCGAACCAGCGGTCGCTCGCGACGCTCGTGCCCACCCTGGAACAGGCGCAGCGCAGCTACGACCAGCACCAATGGGGTGAGCTGCCCGACGAGCTCTGGGTCGACTGCGTCACGGCGTCGAACGTCGACGACACGCTCGTCGATCAGGGCGTCGCGCCGGGCCGGCACGTGATGACCTGCTTCGTGCAGTACCTGCCGTTCGAGCTGCGCGAGGGAACCTGGGACGGCCGCAAGCAGGAGCTCACCGACAAGGTGATCGAACGCATCGGCCGGTACGCGCCGAACGTGCCGGGCGCGGTCGAGGCGAGCTACACCGTGACGCCGCTGGACCTCGAGCGCACGTACGGCCTCACCGAGGGGAACATCTTCCACGGCGACCTGAACATCGAGCAGCTGTTCTTCATGCGACCGCTGCCCGGGTGGTCGAGCTACTCGACACCGGTCGACGGCCTCTACCTCTGCGGCGCCGGTGTGCACCCGGGGGGAGGCGTGACCGGCGCTCCCGGCTACGTGGCCTCCCACCGCGTGCTGCGCGACCTGAAGAAGCGCGCGGGATAGGGAGCCGGCGTGGCGATCCAGATCCCCTGCTCGCACTGCGGCCCGAGGCCGTTCACCGAGTTCTCGTTCGGCGGGGAGTGGCGCGACCTCGACGCCCCCGACACCGAGGCGGACTTCGCGCGTGTCTACCTGCCCGAGAATCCCGAAGGCCCACAGCGCGAGCGGTGGTTCCACGCGATGGGGTGCCGCACCTGGACGACGGTCACTCGCGACACCCGCACGAACGAGGTGCGCTGACCGATGGGCTCGTTCGAGTTCGAGGGGCGGGCGGTGCCGTTCGAGTCCGGGGACACCGTCGCGTCGGCGCTGTTCCGCGACGGCGTGCGCACGTTCTCCCGCTCGCTGAAATACCACCGACGCCGGGGCATCTACTGCGGCACCGGCGATTGCCCGAACTGCCTGATGACGGTCGACGGACGGCCGGCGGTCCACGCGTGCACGACGACGTGCGGCGACGGCATGAGGGTCGAGCGAACGGGCGGATGGCCGAGCGTCGAGCGCGACCTACTGCACGTGACCGACTCGCTGCATCGGCTGATGCCGGTCGGCTTCTACTACAAGACGTTCATCACACCGCGGTTCGCGTGGCCGGTCGCCGAGCGCGTGATCCGACGCGCCACGGGGCTCGGAACCCTGCCCGAGACCACGGCCGCGCAACGGCAGGTCGTCCGCCACGTGCACGTCGAGACGCTCGTGATCGGGGCCGGCATCGCCGGCTTGGAAGCTGCGCGCGACGCTGCCGCGAGCGGCACGGTGCTGGTCTGCGACGAAGGGCGCATCGGCCACACGATCGCACCCGGGCTCACGCTCGAGCGGCTGCGCGCGCTCGAGGCCGAGGTGCGTTCGCTCGACACGGTGACCGTGCTCGAGGACCACACCGCGCTCGGGGTGTACGAGGGTCCACACGTGCCGCTGGCCGGTGACGGTCGGCTCGTGCACGTGCATCCGTCGCGGGTGATCGTCGCGACCGGGGCCGCCGAGGCCCACGCGGTGTTCCCCGGGAACGACCTGCCGGGCGTGATGCTCGGGCGAGCGGCGTCGGCCCTGGCGGGGGTGCACGGGGTGCGTCCCGGCGGCCGCGCGGTCGGTGTCGTGCGAACCGAGGAAGGCCTGCAGCACCTGGTGGCCGTGCTCGAAGCAGGGGTCGAGGTCGTGGCCACGGCGGTGCCGGCGGCCCAGGCGGGCCGGCTGCCTGCGGGCCTCGGTGAGGTCGTGGTCGACGGCGAGGTGCACGAGGCCCGCGGTGGCTCGTCGCTCCGCTCGGTGGTGCTGCGGCGCGGCGACCGGGGCAAGCGCTTCGATTGCGACTTGCTCGTGCTCTCGCTCGGCCTCGCCCCGCGAGACGGGCTCGCGCGCATGGCGCTGCCCGGTGAGGCCGTGACGGTGGTGGGCGACGCGGCGCGGGGCGGCCCGCACCTGGATTCGTGCGTCGACGACGGCACGGTCTGTCTGTGCGAAGACGTCTCGATGCACGACCTCGCGCAGGCGTGGGACGAGGGGTTCCGCAACGCCGAGATCCTGAAGCGCTACACGACCACGACGATGGGCCCGTGCCAGGGGGCGATGTGCGGCCGGGCGCTGTCGTGCTTCGCCGCGTCGCGAGGCGACGGAGCCGACGCCGCGTCCGAGGCATCCGCGCCCGCGCCCCGCACGACCGCGCGCCCGCCCGCGCCCCGCACGACCGCGCGCCCGCCGGCGCGACCGGTCACGCTCGAGTCGCTCGCCGCCGGCGTGCACGAGACCGTGGACAAGCGCACGTCGCTGCACGAGCTGCACGTCGCTGCCGGCGCCCGCCTCGATCGTTCCGGCGGGTGGCTCCGTCCCTTCGCCTACGGCGACTGGCGTGAGGAGTACCGCGCGGTGCGCGAGCGCGTGAGCCTGATGGACGTCGGCACGCTCGGCAAGTTCACGATCGCCGGGCCCGATGCCGACGAGCTTGTCGATCGGCTGTTCCCGTGCCGCACCGACGATCTGGAACCCGGCCGCACGCGCTACGTGCTCACGCTCGACGAGGCCGGGTACGTGATGGACGACGGGCTGCTCGCGCTCGTCGGCGACGGCGAGTGGTACCTCAACTCGACCTCGGGCGGCGCCGGACGGACCGACGCGCGGCTGCGCAACTTCATCGACCGCTTCGAGCTCGACGTGCACGTGCTCGACCGAACCGCGCAGTGGGGGGCGATCAACGTCGCCGGTCCACACGCGCGCGAACTGCTCGAGGGGCTCACCGACGATGCGATCGATGCCGCCTCCGTGCCGTATCCGGGGTTCGCCGACATCATGGTGGCCGGCGTGCCCTGTCGCGCGATCCGCACGGGGTTCGTGGGAGAGCTCGCGTTCGAGCTGCATCACCCGCGCCGCCGCGGGCCCGAGCTGTGGACCGCGCTCACCGCAGCGGGCCACCGGTGGGACATGCGTCCGCACGGCCTCGATGCCCTCGAGCTGCTGCGTCTCGAGAAGGGCCACCTCTACCTCGGGCAGGACACGATGCCCGACGACACCCCCGCGAAGCTCCGCATGTCGTGGGCGGTCGACATGTCGAAGCCGTGGTTCGTGGGCAAGCGTGCCCTCGAGCGCACGGGCGCGCTCGCGCCCTCACGGCGCCAGGTCGGGCTCGAGTTCGTCGGCGGCCCCGCCGACACCGCAGACCTGCGTGGGGAGCCGTTGATCGTGGGCGACGCCGTCGTCGGGCGCATCACGTCGGCGGAGCGCTCGATCGCGCTCGAGCGAGAGATCGGTTTGGGCTGGGTGCACGCGCTCGACGGCGGCTTCCCCGAGCGTTTCGAGACGGGACCGGGGGCGACGGCGACGGTCGTGCAGACCCCCTTCTACGACCCCGAAGGGGGGCGGATGCGTGGCTGAGCTGCGGGTCGAGCTTCCCTCGGTCGTCACGGTGCTCGCGTCGAGCGAGATCTGCGACGGGGTCGGGGCTCCCACCGACGCGATGCTTCTGCGCCTCGCACCCCGGGAGGTGATGCTCGTCGGCGTGCTCGACGTCTCGGACGTCCGCACGTCGGCCGGAGCGGCTTGCCTCGTCGTCGACGTCTCCGATGCGTGGGTCTCTCTCGTGCTCGAGGGCGCCGACGCCCCCGAGGCGTTCTCCCGGCTCTCCGAGCTCGAGCTGCCGTCCGAGGGGTGGGTCCAGGGCGAGGTCGCCCGCACGGCTGCGAAAGTGCTGGTCGAGCCGGCCAGCATCACGATCCTCGTGCCGGCGATGCTCGCCGCGCACGTCGAAGAACGGGTCCGCACGGACGCAGCGGAGGTGCTCGCGCCGTGAGCGGCCTGTTGAAGCACCGTGAGTTCCTGACGCAGCGCGACCTGAAGCCACGCTACGACGTCGTGATCGTCGGCGGCGGTGTGAACGGGCTCTCGCTCGCGTTCCACCTCGCGGAGTACCACGGCATCCGCGATGTCGCAGTGCTCGAGCGTTCCTACATCGGCGGCGGCGGCAGCGGGCGAAACACGCAGGTCGTGCGCGCCACCTACAACACGACCGAGACCGTGCCGCTGTACGCGACGAGCCTCGGCATGTACCGCTCGCTCTCGCAGGAGCTCGACTTCAACATCTTGTTCAGCACCCAGGGCAACCTCGACCTCTGCCACTCGATCGACACGCTCCAGGTGGAACGCGAGAAGGTGCTGCTGCATCGGCGCTACGGCGTCGACACCGAGATCCTCACCTCCGAGCAGGTGCTCGAGGTCTGTCCCTTGGTCGACCTGACCGCCGGTGGGGAACTGCCGGTGATCGGCGCGAGCTACCACCCGCCGGGGGCGTTCGCGCGTCACGACTCGGTGGTGTGGGGGTACGCGAGCGCGGCGAACCGGCGGGGCGTCGAGATCCACCAGGGGGTCGAGGTCGTCGACGTCGATGTCGCCGATGGCGAGTGCCGCGGCGTGATGACGAACCGCGGACCGCTCGCCGCCGGCCGGGTCGTGAGCGCGGTCGCCGGATGGTCGAGCGTGCTCGCGCGCATGGCGGGCGTGCGCCTGCCGATCGAGACGATGGCACTGCAGGCGTTCGTGACGGAGGCCTACCGGCCGGTGCTGTGGGGGCTCGTCTCGTCGATGGACCTGTACGTGTACACGCAGCAAACCGCGCGCGGCGAGCTGGTGGTCGGGGCGGAGACGCTTCCGTACAACACCTACTCGACGCGCTCGACGTTCGATTTCGTCGCGGAAGCCGCGAAGCGCACGATCCAGCTGCTGCCGTTCATGGCGAAGGCTCGGTTGATGCGGCAGTGGACGGGACTCTGCGACATGACGCCCGACTCGTCACCGCTGCTCGGTGAGAGTGAGGTGCGCAACTTCTTCCTGATGTCGGGCATGGGCACGTGGGGCTTCAAGGGCGCGCCGATCTTCGGCAAGACGATGGCCGAGATGCTTGCGACCGGCCGGGTCGACCCGCTGATCGCGCCGTTCGCGCCCGACCGGTTCCGCGCCGACCGCATGGTGCCCGATGCCGCCAGCGCCGGCACCCATCGCTGAGCCCGGACCCGCACGAACCGGGATCACCAGGGGTCGGACGAGCACCACGACGCCTGGGCGGTGCAGCCTGTGCACTGCCCAGGTGGATCGTGGCGCTGCTCGTAGGAGCCCGTTCGCTACGCCGAGTCCAACCCGTGTGCGGTCAGGCCATAGATCACGAGCACGTCGATCATGATCACGGTCATCGCGTAGAGCGGGAGCACCGGAAGCGCGAACAGCCAGAACAGGCAGCTCACCGACGCCAGCATGATGCCGACGACCGGTGCCGCGGGCAAGCGGGTGAACAGGAGCAGCGCACCGATGAACACGACGGCGCTCCAGATCACGGCGACCCACCCCCAGGTGTTGAGGGTGCTGTAGAGCAGACCCCCCTCGTCCAGGTAGGCCTTGTCCGCGAGTGCACCGAGCCCCCAGATGAGGTTGGCGAACGCGCTGAACAGGAACACGATGCCGGCGAACGTCATCCAGCCCGAACGCATCTCCGGTACGGGCTCGACCATCCCTTCCGGCACGACGTATGGCTTCGTTGCGGTTGCCATCGTCGACCTCCTTCCCTCCATCTCTCGGCAGTCCGGCCTCGGGAGAGAGCGCTCGGGAGGCCGGCAGCCGGCCTACTCACAGCGTAGCGCTCGACGGCGACGCGCCGATCCCCTCCGGCCCGCCATGAGTGGGCCGTTCGGCCCTCGGTTTCCTACGCCGTACCGTCGCCCGTCGCGACGCCGCCGGGCTGCCGAGTCGGGATGCGCTTGGTGAAGAAGAGCGCGATCACCCCGACGATCGCGAGGAGCGCGAGCGCGGAGCGGAGGCCGTCCACGCGAGCCTGCTCGTTCACGTCGACGATCGCCTGGGTGGTCGTGGGGTCGACCCCCGCGTCGTCCAGCGCCGTTTCGAGATCCGCGTCCGAGATGAAGGGCACACCACTCGTCAGCTGCACGGTCGCCTGATCGACGACCTGCTGCGGTACGTCCGGGTTCTCGGCGATCCCGGTCAGGAACGACGCCGACAGCGAGGCGATCAGCACCGAGCCCGCGAGCGCCGTGCCGAGCGACGCGCCGAACTGCGTGGCGGTGTTCTGGAGGCCGCCGACCTCGGGGCTCTCGTCGTCGGGGACCGCCGAGACGGTGACGCTCCCCAGCTGCGAGGCGAGGCCCCCCATCGCGAGTCCGATCAGCATGAGTGGACCCGTCACGATCGCCGCGCTCGCGTTCACGTCCATCGCGCTGAAGAGCACGACGATGCCGAAGACCGCGGCGACGAGCGAGAGCTCGACCACACGCCGAGGCGAGACGTTCGGGAAGAACTTCGGGACGCCCGCCGCGGCGAGCAACATCGTGAGCGAGAGCGGCGTGATCTTGATCCCGGTGTCGATCGCCGAGAGCCCGAGGGCGACCGACAGGTAGAGCGGGATCACGAAGAAGAGTCCCATCATCACCACGAACTGGAAGAAGAACATCACGAGTCCGCCGGTCATCTGCTCGTTCCGGAAGAGCGACGGTGTGACGAGCGGCTCGCCTCCTCCGGCGTCGAGACGACGCACGTGCCGCATGAAGAGCCCGATCGTCGCCAGGCCCCCGAGGATCAACCAGATCACGGGCGACAGTCGGCCGAACACCGTCGGGGCGCCCTCGTTCGCGATCACCCAGCCCCAGTCGCCCGAGAACAGGACGCCGAAGATCGTGAGGCCCATCCCGAGTGCCCAGAGGAAGGAGCCCAGCAGGTCGAGATGCGGAGGGTTCTCGACCGGCTCGTCGGCGATCCGGCGGCTGAACATGAAGATGCCAGCGCCGACGACCACCTCGCCGGCGAAGACCCACCGCCAGGACCCGTAGGTCGTGGCGAGCCCGCCGATCAGCGGTCCCACGGCGATCGCGATTGCCCCGGCCGCCCCGATCAATCCGTAGGCACGAGGCCGCCCCTCCGCGGGGAAGTTGCCGGCGACGAGCGCGACGATCGCGGGCATGATCAGGGCCGCGCCGATCCCTTCGAGCAGCGACCATCCGAAGAGCAGCACGCCGAGGTTCGGCGCGAGGGCCGTCGTCAGGGAACCCGAGCAGTAGATCACGAGCCCGATCGCGAACGTGCGCTTGCGTCCGATCATCGAGCCGATCTTGCCGCCCGTGACCATCAGCATCGCCATCACGAGCGTGTACAGCACGATCGCGCTCTGGATGCCGGTCACCGTGGTGTCGAGGTCGTCGGCGACGGTGGCGATCGACACGTTCATCACGGAGCTGTCGAGCGCCATCAGGAACTGTCCGGCACACAGCGTGAGCAGCACCGTTCCGGCGGCGCCCGTCGCCTGTGCTTTGCTCGCCTCGAGCGACATGCGCGGACTCTAGCGCGTGGCCGACGTCCGGCGTGCTAGGCGAGACCGGCGGAGAGTCGGTCGAGCAGGTAGTCGGCGAAGGAGCTGCGGACGAGCACGCCCGTCGTGTCGGTTCGCTCGTGCAGGATCACCTGGGTCTTCGCGAAGAGCGTCTGGGCGCTCATCCCTCGGTGCCACGTTCGCGGGTGCAGGTCGATCGGGCATCCGCTCGCGAGCAGTTCGAACCGGCCGGGACCACCGAGCTCGATCGCGACGCGATTCGCGCTCACGTCGATCACCGATCGATGCGACCCTTCGAGCGCCGCCTCGAGCTCGGCTGCGATCTCACTGGCTGCGTGCGGCGGGCCGAGCACGAGCCACTCGTCCGGTCCGAGCCAGAGGACTGCGCGGGGTCCGTCATCCCAGGCGGTGTTCGGTTCGAGTGGCAGCGGGTACGGCGCCCTTCCCGCCAGCGACGGATCGAGCCGGAGCGCGACCTGCGCCAGGAACGGCACGTGCTCGAGCGTCACGCGGCCGCCGGTTCGCTCCGCCACCGCGGCGAGATCGGCGACGCGCGATGCGAGCGGGTCGCGCTCGAACGCCTCAGCCGTCACGGTGCGCTCCCTCGGGGTCGTAGAAGACCGGCGACACCACGGCGCACTCCACGGGCCCGCGGGGTGTCGGTGACACCACGTGACCGCCGATGCGTTCGCGTCCGCCGGCCACCATCGCGAGCGCGAAGGTGCGCTCGAGCACGGGGCTGCGGTAGCTCGACGTGACGTGGCCGAGCATCGGCACCGGCGGCTCGGCCGACGCGTGCTCGGGCGAGACGAGCTGCGCACCCTCAGGTAGCCAGACCCCCGGGTCGGTCGGCTGCAATCCGACGAGCTGTTTGCGGTCGGGCCGCACCGTGTCCGCCCGGCGGAGCGATCGACGGCCGATGAAGTCGGAGTCGTCCGTGCGCACGATCCACGACATGCCGAGGTCGTGCGGGGTCACCGTGCCGTCGGTGTCCTGGCCGACGATCACGAAACCCTTCTCGGCTCGCAACACGTGCATCGATTCCGTGCCGTACGGCGTGAGCCCGTACGGCTGGCCGGCGGCGAGGACTGCGTCCCACATCGCGAGGCCGAGGGAGCCCGCGACGTTGATCTCGTAGGCGAGCTCACCGCTGAAGCTCACGCGGGCAACACGTGCCGGCATGCCCGCGACCTGGCCT
This sequence comes from uncultured Actinomycetes bacterium, assembly GCA_963728665.1. GTDB lineage: Bacteria > Actinomycetota > UBA4738 > UBA4738 > HRBIN12 > JAOUEA01. The sequence goes on from CAVSLG010000017.1 coordinate 33,905, forward strand.
TCGCGCCACGTCATGAACGGGAAGGCCGCGGCCTCAACGTGGATGTCGGTGCCGGCGGCACGAAGCACGTCGCGAGCGAGCTGCCCGTTCACGGCGATCGTCGCCCACTGCTCGGTGACGCTCGTGGCGTACACCTGCAGGTCGGGCCACTCGGTCTGGAGCCACTCCTCGACGTGGTCCATGACCTTCGCGGCTCCGCCGGTCGTCGTGGTGATCAGGAAACGGTCCTCGGACAGGCGCATCGCGACGCCGTCGTCGAAGACCATGCCGTCGAGGCCGAGCATCAGCCCGTAGCGGATCGAGCCCACCGCGAGCGTCGAGATACGGTTCGTGTAGAGGCGGTCGAGGAAGGCGCCGACGTCGGGGCCGGCGAGCTCGATCTTGCCGAGCGTCGAGGCGTCCATCGCGCCGGCGGCGCGCCTGACCGCCAAGCACTCGCGTTCCACGGCCGCGTGCATCGACTCGCCGGGAAGCGGGAAGTACCAGGGGCGTTTCCACTGGCCGACGTTCTCGAACACGGCGCCACGCTCGACGTGCCGCTCGTGCATCGGTGTGGTCCGCACTGGATCGAGGAGCGTGGGGCCACGATCGTGGCCGGCGAGCACCGAGTAGGGGACCGGCGTGTAGGGCGGACGGCTGTTCGTGGGCCCCTGCGCGCCTGGTCCCTCGCCCCACGCCTCGTTCACGATCGCCGCGGTGAGCACGCCGCTCGTCCGTCCCTGGTCGATCGCGGTGCCGATGTACGTCGCACGCTTCACGTGCTCGGTCGAGCGCAGCTCGTGGCCGACCGCGTCGAGCACGTCGGCCACCGTCGAGTCGCGTTGTAGCTCGACGAAGTGCTCCGAGAGGTCGTCGGCGGGCGTGTACCAGTACGGGACGGCCGAGGGCACCTCGCCGGCCGCGGCGCCGACGATCGAGAGCCATGGCGGCGCGATGCCGTCGGGAACGAAGCACGCACGTTCGTCGTCCCAGCGCAGCCCTCCGCCGACGCCTCGCCAGAGCTGGGTCGTCGGGTTCCAGCCACCGGAGACGAGAACGAGATCGGCCTCGAGCGTGTCGACGACCCCGCCCGGACCGACGAGCGTGACCGAGCGCACCCGCGGATCGCCGTCCGCGGCCAGCACCGACCACCCGGTGCGCACCTCGATGCCGGCGCCGCGGGCGGCGTCGCTCGCCCGGCCGCCGTCGCCCGGGTCGACGATCGCGGCGACGTGCATGCCGGCCTCGACCAGCGCGATGGCCGCCTCGTGGCCCGCATGATTCGTGCTGAAGACCACCGCGCGCTCGCCCGCCAGCACGCCGAAGCGGTCGGCGTAGATCCTCGCGGCGGAGGCGAGCATCACGCCCGGCAGATCGTTGCGCCGAAAGCCGATCGGGCGCTCGTGCGCGCCGGTCGCGAGCACGACCCTGCGGGCGCGCACATGGTGCACGCGCTCCACGGGCGCCGACCGCTCGTACACCACGACATAGCCGTCGTCGTAGACGCCGAGCGCCGTGGCGTGGGTGAGCACGGTCACCTCGGAAGCGCTCGCGAGCGCTCCGCCCGTCGCCGCGATCCACGGCAGCGCGGGCTCGCCGTCGACGCCGTCGCCCGTCGTGGCCGTGCCGCCCAGCCACGAGCGTTCGTCGACGAGCATCACGCGGTCCCCGGCCTCCGCGGCGTCGAGCGCCGCGCGCAGCCCCGCGACGCCAGCGCCGACCACGAGCGTCTCGACGTGCACGTGCCGGTGGTGGGCGGCCGGCGCTCCGATGTCGTCGGCAGGAAGGCGTCCCACACCGGGCCGAGCCGACGCGACGAGCCCCTCGACGAGCGGCACGCCGGTCGCCGGCACGATCGGGCGGAACGCCGGGGCCGAGACTTCGACGAACGCGTTCGGCTCCTCGACGCCTGCGGAGAACACCCCTCGGGGTCGTCCGAGCAAGGGAGAGCGAGCCACGACGTCGGCCCCGTTCGCGACGAGGGCGCTCGCCAGTGTGTCGCCGGAGAGTCCCTCGAAGGTCGCCCCGTCGAACGTGAACGCGATCGGACGCGTCCGGTCGACGCCGTGACCTGCCGGTGCGTCGAGCCGACGGCCGGTCACGCCGGCCTCCTCAGCCCGGCGTGGCCTCGTCCGAGGGCAGGTAGCAGGAGCACATCATGCTCATCCGGCTGATGCGCTCCTCGTCGGCTGACGGGAACACGTGCGGTTCGAACCAGGAGCCGAACACGATCTCGGCCACCTCCTCGGGTGTGGTCGCCCGCCACTCCTGGCTGGGCGTCAGGCTGCGGAAGTCGACGTCCGAGGCCAGCAGCGAGGTCATTGCGGTTCGGTCCTTCGACGTCAGTGACCCGAGAAAGGCACGCGCGAGGGTCGGGCCGTCGTCGTCCATCTCGGCGCAGGCCAGGTGTCCCGCCCGACCCCCGCAACGCCGGGGTCTCGCTCATGGGTCCCCCGATCCGCCAGGAGGGTTCTCACCGACTCGATATGCGACCCCGATCTCGTTCGAGGCCGTGTTCCGCGTGAGGTTGAACCACCGGCGGCACCCGGCGGCGTGCATCCATCGCTCCGACCACCACCCGCGAGGGTTGTCGCGCATGAACAGGTAGTCGGCCCACTCCTCGTCGGTCAACGCCTCGTGGTCGGCGGGGTAGCTCACGTGCGCCTGGCCGCCGTAGCGGAACTCGACCTCGTCGCGAGGACCGCACCACGGACAGGGGATCAACAGCACGAACTCACCCAGGTCCCTCGTCGAACGACGCGACCAGCCGCTTCGGGGCGGTCATGCGCCACGCCTCCATGATCAGCTCGCGCACCTCGTCGCCGTCGGCCTTCGAGAGCACGGCTCCGACCCATCCGCTCGGACCGACGTACGGCGGAGCGAACCACGCGTCGGCATCCATCGCGATCAGCGCGCGCTGCTCGTCGTGCACCGACTTGATCCAGGCGTGGCGTTCCTGCTCGCTGAACATCAGGAAGATCTTGCTCCGCACCCGGAACGTCGCCGTCTCCCACGTCTCGCGCTCCTCCGTCTCGGGGAGCGAGAGGGCGAACGTCCGCACGGTCGAGGCCCGGATGCCCATGCTCGGCCATTCAGTGCGCGACCGCCGCCGCGCCGTGCTCGTCGATCAGGGCGCCTGTCGTGAACCGGTCGAGCGAGAACGGCCGCGCCAGCGCACCGGGCTCACCGTTCGCGATCGTCTCGGCGTAGACCCACCCGGAGCCGGGGGTCCCCTTGAAGCCGCCGGTTCCCCACCCGCAGTTCACGAAGAGCCCATCGATCGGGGTGCGGTCGACGATCGGCGAGGCGTCGGGGCAGACGTCGACGATGCCGCCCCACGTCCTCAGCATCGATGCGTGGGCGAACAGCGGGAACAGCTCGAGGGCCGCTGCCATCTGGTGCTCGATCACGTGGAACGACCCGCGCTGCCCGTAACCGTTGTACGCGTCGATGCCGGCTCCCATCACGAGCTCTCCCTTGTCGGCCTGCGAGACGTAGACGTGCACCGCGTTCGACATCACGACGCAGTCGAGCACCGGCTCGTACAGCGCGCTCACCAGCGCCTGGAGCGGGTGCGACTGCACCGGGAGCCGCAGGCCGACCATCGACGCGAGGACGGTCGTATGACCTGCCGCTGCGAGGGCGACCTTCCCAGCGTGGATCGTGCCGCGTGAGGTCTCGACGCCTTCCACCCTGCCGCCGTCGCCGCGGAGGAACCCGGTGACCTCGGCGTGCTCCACGATGTCGACGCCGAGGCGGTCGGCGCCACGCGCGTATCCCCACGCGACCTTGTCGTGGCGCGCGACGCCGCCCCGGCGTTGCAGCGTGCCCCCGAGCACCGGGTAGCGGACGTCTGGCGAGACGTTCACGATCGGTGCGAACTCCTTCACCCCGCCGGCGTCGAGCCACTGCGCGTCGACGCCGTTCAGACGGTTCGCCTCGACGCGCCGCACGCTCGAGCGCACGTCACCGAGGTCGTGGGCGAGGTTCAGCACACCGCGCTGAGAGAACTGCATGTCGAACGACAGGGTGTCTTCGAGCGACTCCCAGAGCTTCAACGAGTGCTCGTAGATCGCGGCGGATTCGTCCCAGAGGTAGTTCGACCTGATGATCGTGGTGTTCCTGGCCATGTTGCCGCCGCCGAGCCAGCCCTTCTCGACCACGCAGACGTCGGTGATGCCGTGGTTCGCGGCCAGGTAGTACGCGGTGGCGAGGCCATGGCCCCCTGCCCCCACGATCACCACGTCGTACGCCGGCTTCGGATCCGCGGCACGCCAGTAGCGCTCACCCATCGCCGCACAGGGTAGGCGGCGCAGCGCGGGCCGTCCCCGCCGACGATGCGCGCACCGCAACCCCCGAGGCTCGACGAACGGGGGCGGGTCGGCCGGGGTCACCTGGGCCGTCACCCGCTTCGGGCGATGCCTCTCCCGCGACGGGGCGGCAGACTGATACCGGAACGACGGTGAGGACGATGAACGACCCTCATCTTGAGGGTCCGACGGGAAGGGCGTTGGATGAGCAGGATCGACCCCACATCTCACGCGGGAGGTCGCGGTGGGTCGATGTCGCTGGAGGTCCGGTGGATCCGCCACGGCCGGATCCCGCAGGCCATGCTGGCATGGACGGTCCCCTTCGCCGCATGGGTCGAGCGGCGAGAGGATCGCTACCTGGTGGAGCCGGCCGCCCCCGACCTCGGGGTGAAAGTCAAAGGGGGCACCGAGCTCGACCTGAAGGCGTTCCGCGGGGACCTCGGCGTGCTGGAGGTGCCGGGAGGCGGTCGAGGGGCCATCGAGCGCTGGGAGAAGTGGGGGTTCCCGCTCAGCACCGTCGCCCTGCCGCCGGCCGACGGCTCGAGCTGGGTCGCCCTCTGGAAGACCCGTCACCGCCGTTCGTTCCGGCTGTCGGGGGACGAGCTCGTCGAGCGACCCGTGAGCGAGGCCGAGCTTGCGGGATGCTCGGTCGAGCTCACCGAGTTCACCGTCGGCAGCGACACGTGGTGGACGATCGCCCTCGAGGCCGGGGGCGGATCGCAGGACTTGGAGCACACGCTCCGCGCGACCGCCGAGGCGGTGTTCCGCGGTCCGAGACCGTCCGGCCTCCGCTTCGAACTCGAGGATTCGATGTCCTACCCGCGATGGCTGGCGTCGAGGAGCGGTCAGGCCCGTTGACACGTCCCGCGGCCGGGTCTACCGTCCGCGGCGCGGTTGCGCACGAGACCGGGGCGTTGCGACATGCGAGACCAAGCGGAGGGCAGCGGGAACCTGCAGTCGGTCCGCCGCGCGCTCCGCGCCCTGGAGCTGATCAGCGAGCACGGCGAGCTGGGCGTGACCGAGCTCGGTCGCAAGCTCGGGGTGCACAAGGCGACCGCATCGCGGCTGATCGCGACCCTCGCCGAGCGGGGCTTCGTGGAACGCGATCCGATCTCAGAGAAGTTCCGCCTCGGGTTCGGCCTGATCTCCCTCGCCGGCGCGGCCGTGGGGGGCAACGACCTCGTGCGCGCCGCGCGGCCGATCCTCGACGAGCTCGCCGAGACCACACGGGAGACCGTGAACCTCGGCGTGCTCTCGGGTGAGTCCGTCGTCTACGTGGACCAGGTCACGGGCACCCGCTCGATCGTGAGCGTGAGCTGGGTCGGGCAACGCACGCCGCTGCACTGCACGTCGAACGGCAAGGTGCTGCTCGCGTATGCGACCGACGCGGAACGCGACCGCATGCTCGGCGCGCCGCTCACCCGCCTCACGCCCCGCACGATCACCGACGTGCGGAAGTTGCGCGCGCAACTGTCGGAGATCCGGGCCCGCGGTTTCGCTCAGACGATGGAGGAACTCGAGGAGGGACTGAACGCCGTCGCGGCGCCCGTGCGCGGCATGGGCGGTGACCTCGTCGCCGCGCTCAGCGTCTCGGGCCCTGCGTTCCGCATGCGTGCGGTGGACCTTCCCCGCATCGGCAAGCTCACCGCCGAGGCGGCGCAAGCCGTGTCGAGACGGCTCGGGTACGTCGAACGCGGTGCGCGGGCGGTCTGACATGGACACGCAGGCGGAAGGGAACTGAGCCGGTGTCGATCACCTGGGATGCCCACCGAGGCGAGGTAGCGACGTTGCTCGACGCGATCGGACGGACCCCGTTGGTGCGGCTACAGCGGGTGGTGCCTCCCGGGGTCGAGGTGCTCGCCAAGGTCGAGTGGTACGGCCCGACCGGCTCGGTGAAGGACCGCATCTACGCGGCGATGCTCTCGAAGGCCGAGGAGCGAGGCGACCTGAAGCCCGGCATGACGATCATCGAGTGCACGACCGGGAACGCCGGCATCGCGTGCTCGGCGGTCGCCGCGATCAAGGGATATCGATGCACGATCGTGATGCCCGAGGGCATGAGCAACGAGCGTAAGACGATGATCAGGGCATACGGCGCCGATCTCGTGCTGACCCCCGGCGCGGGCACCGACATCGACCTCGCGCTCGCGCGGATGCGCGAGATCGTGGCCGCCGATCCCGACCGCTACTTCTTCCCCGGGGAGTTCGAGAACCCCGACAACCCAGAGGCGCAGGTCGCGAGCGGCGAGGAGATCTGGGAGCAGGCGGGCGGCCGGGTCGACGCGGTCGTGGGGGCGCAGGGCACCGGTGGCTGGATCAGCGGCGTCGCGCACGCGCTGAAGGCCCGCAACCCGTCGCTGCTCGCGTTCGCGGTCGAGCCGGCGGAATGCCCATTGATCAGCGAGCACACATGGGGCACCCACGGAGTGCCTGGCATCGGCGACGGCATCGTGCCTCCGAACCTCGACCTCGCCGCGATGGACGGCATCATCACGGTCTCGACCGAGGAAGCCCTCGTCACCGCTCGCCGCCTCGCCCGAGAGGAAGGACTGCTGTGCGGGCCGTCGAGCGGCATCAACGTCGCCGCCGTGCACAAGGTGATCGAGCACCATCCGGAGCTCGAACGCGTCGTCACCGTGATCTGCGATACGGGCCAGCGCTACCTGTCAGGTGAGCTCTACGGCGAGAGGCTCCAGGTCGAGGAGCCGGTGCGAGACCACACGCTCGATCCCGACACGGTCGCCGCGATCGAGGCGCACCGGGACCGCCTCGAGTTCATCTCGTAGAGCGGTCAGCCGAGTGAGCAGATCGACGACTCGTCAGGAACGGAAGGCGGCGGCGTTCCTGGCGCTGCACGCGGGAGATCCCTTCGTGATCCCGAACCCATGGGATGCGGGCTCTGCCCGGGTGCTCGCCGAGCTCGGTTTCGAGGCGCTCGCGAGCACGAGCTCCGGGTTCGCGTTCACCCTGGGCCGTGCCGACGGCGGAGCGACGATCGACGAGGTGCTCGTGCACGCCTCGATGCTCGACCGAGTCACCGACCTGCCCGTCTCGGTCGACCTCGAGAACGGATACGGCGCCGACCCAGAGCTCGCCGCATCGGCGATCACCCGAGTCGCTGAGGCAGGTGCGGTCGGAGGGTCGATCGAGGACTTCGACCCCGCCGGCCACCTCTACGACGTGACGCTCGCGGTCGAACGGGTGGCTGCGGCGAGCGAGGCAGCTCGCGCCCTCGGGTTCCCGTTCATGCTGACCGCCAGGGCCGAGAACCACATCCGGGGCAACCCCGTTCTCGACGACACGATCGCGCGACTCAGGGCCTTCGAGGCTGCGGGCGCCGACGTGCTCTACGCGCCCGGTCTCTCGACGGTGAGCGAGATCCGAGCCGTCTGCGACGCGGTGTCGAAGCCGGTCAACGTGCTCGCGCGACCCGAGCTCTCGATGGCGGAGATCGTCGATGCCGGCGCCCGGCGCGTGAGCCTCGGTGGTGGCCTGGCGTGGTCGGCGATCAACGCGATGGTCGTGACCGCCTCGCAGATCGGGCATGGAGACTTCTCGGGGCTCGGCTCGAGCCCTGCATCGATCAGCGTTTGGGAGGGAGATCCGACCGACCCGATCGCGTGAGTGGGAGTCCGGCCGTCACAGCGGATCGGCCTGGAACGTGTCGCAGCTGGCCGGATCCCCTGACCGGAACCCGATGTCGAACCACTTCGCACGTTGCCCTGACGACCCGTGGGTCCAACTCTCGGGGTCGATCCGTCCGGTGGTCGTCTCCTGGATCCGGTCGTCGCCGATCGACTCGGCCGCCGCGAGGGCCTCGTCGAGGTCGCCCTCGGAGAGTTCTCCCTGCTGGAGGGCGGTGTGGCCCCAGACGCCGGCCAGACAATCGGCCTGCAGCTCGAGCCGCACAGACATGTCGTTCGCGCGGCCAGGGTCCTGCTGTGAGATGCGCTGCGCCTCCGCGTTGATGCCGAGCAGGTTCTGCACGTGGTGGCCGTACTCGTGCGCGATCACGTACGCCTGAGCGAAGTCGCCCGGCGCCCCGAATCGGTCGCGCAGCTCCCGGAAGAACCCGAGGTCCAGGTAGATCTGGCTGTCGGCCGGGCAGTAGAAGGGGCCGGTCGCCGATGAGCCGGTTCCGCAGCCCGTCGGGGTCCGACCCTCGAACACGACGAGCGTGGCCTCCTCGTAGCGTTGTCCCGTGCCGGCGAAGATGTCGGTCCAAGTGAGGTTCACGTCGTCGACGACGGCGTTCACGAAGCCGAAGAGCTTGTCGTCGGGGTCGAGCGGCGTCGTGGTGTCACCCGGCTGGGCCTGGCCGAAGCCCGAGAAGGGGTCGCCGCCGAGGATGTCGCCGAGGTCGCCGCCGCCGTCGCCCCCCAGCCGCGGCGCCACGCACACGGCGAGCACGATCAGCACGATCACGAGCCCGATGCCGCCGCCCTTGCCGATCGGCAGCCCTCCGCCGCCGAGCCCTCCGCCGCCGGAACCGCCGCCGAGGCCGGGGAAGCTCATGCCGCCGCCGCCGACGGGGCTCTGGCCTCGTCGATCCTCCACGTTGGAACTGCGCCTGCGTCGGAGCTTCATGTCGGCATCCTCCCTTCCCGGATGGGCGTCTGTCGAACCCTCTGCAGCGGGGCGCGAGATCGCGATCGCAGGGTAGCCTGCGCGCCATGACCGAGCCATGGGAGTTGACCGCGACCGACGCGCTCGCCGCGATGCGGCGGCGTGACCTCTCACCCGTCGAGCTGCTGGAGAGCGTCGAGCGGCGCGCCGACGAGGTCGAGCCCGTCGTGAACGCCCTGTGCGAACGCCGCCCCGAGCAAGCCCGCGAGGCAGCCGAGGTGAGTGCCAGGCGGTACGTTCTCGGAGAGCGTCTCCGGCCGCTCGAGGGCCTGCCGGTCGCGCTGAAGGAAGAAGTGCCGGTGAAGGGCTGGCGCATGCGGTACGGCTCGCTCGCGGTCGACGAGATCGCGACCGAGACGGCGCCGATCGCCGAGAGGATCCTCAGGGGCGGGGCCGTCGTGCACGCTCGCACGACGACCCCCGAGTTCAGCTGCACCGGGTACACGCATTCGAAGCTGTGGGGAGTGACCCGCAACCCGTGGAACCCGTCCGTAGCGGTGGGTGGCTCGAGCGGCGGCACCGGGGCGTCGCTCGCGAGCGGCACCTCGCTGCTCGCGAGTGGGTCTGACATCGGCGGATCGATCCGCATCCCGGCTTCGATCAACGGGGTCGTGGGGTTCAAGCCTCCGCACGGGCGGGTCCCGACGGGACCCCCGTTCAACCTCGACCGCTTCTGCCACGACGGACCGCTGGCGCGCACGGTCGCGGATTGCGCGATGTTCGAGAACGTGCTCGCCGGCCCGCACCCACTCGACGTGACGTCGTTGCGTCCGAAGGTGCGCATCCCGACCCAGCTGAAGGGCATCGAGGGGTGGCGCATCGCCCTCTCGGTCGATCTCGGGGCATGGGCCGTCGACCCCGAGGTGGCGGCGAACACGAGGGCCGTCGGCGCTGCCCTCGAGGAGGCCGGAGCGATCGTCGAGGAGGTCGCGATCCCGTGGGATCTGCAGCACATCATGGCGACCGCACGCCGTCACTTCGCGGCGATCTTCGGGGCCGAGATCGGTGGGGCCGCCGCTGCGTTCGGCGATCTGCTCAACGACTACGCGCTCGCGTGGGCCGAAGAAGCCCGGATGTACCTGAGCGAGCCGCGTTCCTACCTCACCGGCCTCGAAGGGGAGCAAGAGATGTGGGAGCCGATCGGGAAGCTCTTCCGGCGATACCGGGCGCTCGTGTGCCCGACGTGGGCGGTCACCGGCATCGCTGCGGGCGACAGCCTCCTCGGGAAGGTCTTCGACGACGGTGGTCCGAATGACCGGCAGTTCCTCTGCTACATGACGACGCCGTTCAACGTGCTCTCGCCGTGCCCCGTGCTCGCGGTGCCGAGCGGCGTGGCCTCGAACGGGGTGCCCACCGGCGTGCAGATCGTCGGGCGAACGTACGACGACGTGAGCGCGTTCCGCATCGGGGCGGCGCTCGAGCGGGTGCGGCCGTGGGCCGGCGTACAGCGCGAGGTGCCCACGCACCCGTGAGCGCCCTCGTCGCAGGGCTGCAGGCGCTCGTCGATCGCGACGTCGAGGAGTGGCCCCAGATGCCCGGGCGGCTCCTGCACGTGCTGGCGCCCGACGTTGACGTCGAGGTCGCGGCCGGGTTTGCCGACCGAACGACGCGCGAGCATCTCGCGCCCGGCTCCCGGTTCCGCATCGCGAGCGTCACGAAGCCGTTCGTCTCGGCGGCCGCGCTCCGGCTGGTCGAGGACGGCCGGCTCTCGTTCGATGACACCGTTGCCGGGATGCTGCCCGGCGAGTACGACAAGCTCCTTCGGAGCGGTGGGTACGACACCGGCGCGATCACGCTGCGTCACTTGCTCACCCACACGAGTGGCATCTATGACTTCGCGGCCGACGCCTACGACCCGTCGATCACTGACGGCTTCACGGCGCAGGTCTACCGAGATCCGAGCCGGCGTTGGACGCGGCTCGAGCAGGTGGAGTTCGCCGTGTCGCACGGGAAGCCGTACGGGCCGCCGGGCTCGCGGTTCGGGTACTCCGACACCGGTGCATGCCTCGTGGGTGAGGTGCTCGAGCGGACGACGGGAGTGTCGATGGGTGCGGCGATGCGTCAGCTCGTGGGTTACGACAGGTTGGGGCTCACGCACACCTGGCAGGAGACGATCGAGCCGGAGCCGGCGGACCTGCCGCCGCTCTCGCACCAGTACGAGGGTGAGTACGACGTCGCCGACATGGACGCGTCGGTCGACCTTTACGGCGGAGGAGGGTTGATGTCGACCTGCCGCGATCTCGCACGGTTCTTCAGGGGATTGCTCGGCGGGGAGGTCTTCCGCGAGCCGTCGACGCTCACGACGATGACCACGACACTCGTCGACGTGCCGCTCGCCGAGGGCGTGAATGACGAGGACGATCCGACGTCGGCGGCGATGTTCCTGTTCCGCGCGGAGGTCGGTGGCGAGGCCTGGTGGGGCCATGACGGCTTCTGGGGCACGACGGCGTACACGTGCCCCGCTCGCGACGTGACGATCGTGGCGGGACACCAGTGCTCGGGGATGCCCGAGGGCTTCAGCCGCATGACGATCATCGGGGACGCGTTCGAGCTCGTGAGTGGCCGGGCGTGAGGATCCTTGAGCGGGCCCGGTTCACGGACGTCCGGGACGCTGGCCTAGACTCCGCGCCATGACCACCTATCCGCTTTCCGCAGAGGACCGTGAGATCCAGGAGCGCGCACGTCGCTTCGTCGACGAGGAGCTGATCCCCTGGGAGGAGCACGCCGAGGCGAACGGCGGCCGCATCCCCGACGACGAGCGCGCGAAGCACCACGATCGGGCGATCGAGCTGGGCTTCTACGCGATGAACATGCCGAAGGAGCTCGGCGGCACGGGCATGACCACGCTGCAGCAGGTGCTGGTCTCCGAGCAGATCGGCCGCGTCACGAACGCGCTCGGATGGTGCGTGCACACCCCGCCCGCGTGGGCGCCGGCCGTCGTCAGCGACCACCAGATGCAGACGTGGATCCTGCCGACGATCCGCGGCGAGCAGCACGAGTGCTACGCGATCACCGAGGCCGGCGCCGGCAGCGACGTCGACGCGATCGAGGCCACCGCCCGACCGCGACGGCGACGCGTACGTGCTCAACGGCGAGAAGATGCACGTGACCTCGTTCAACGGCGCCACCTACTGCTTCTTCCAGGCGAAGATCGTCGGCGGCGCGCACGAGGGCGAGCACGCGATGTTCTTCGTCGACAAGCAGACGCCGGGTGTTCGTCTCGTTCGCGAACCCGCCTACACGCACACGTACCCCGACACCCACGCGGTCGTCGCGTTCGACGGCGTGCGCGTGCCCGCCGCCAACCTCGTCGGCGAGGAAGGCGACGGCATGGCGTTCACCTACGAGTGGTTCCGTTACGAGCGGCTGATGATCGCCGCCCGCTGCTGCGGCGCCGCCGAGCGCCTGATCGACGAGGCCACCGCGTTCGCGCAGCAGCGCGTGCAGTTCGGACAGCCCGATCATCGAGCATCAAGCGATCTCGCACATGCTCGCCGACTCGCTCACCGAGCTGTGGGCCGCGCGGCTCATGACCTACCGGCTCGCCGAGAACATCGACGCCGGCGTCGACGTGAAGATCCAGCACGGCCAGTGCTCGATGGCCAAGCTCTACGCGAGCGAGATGGCCGGACGCGTCGCCGACCGCGCCGTGCAGATCTTCGGCGGCCGGGGCTACATGCGCGAGAACGTCGCCGAGCGCTTCTGGCGCGAACTGCGTGTCGATCGCATCTGGGAGGGCACGAGCGAGGTGCAGCGCAACATCGTCGCCGACCAGCTGCAGAAGCGAGGCACCCAGGCGCTCGTCGGCTGACGCGAGCGGCTACGAGCGGAGCACCGCCGCGTCGTCGCGCGCCCACGTCAGCACGACCTGGTCGCCCTCGTTCACCGTCGAGGATCGGTCGTCGCTCAGGCGGTGCACGATCAGCCGCTTGCCGATCGCGGTGTCGACGTGGAACTGGGTGAGCGTGCCGAGGTAGACGACCTGTCGCACCGTGCCCGACAGGCGCGATTCGCCGTTCGTCGCCGCGTCGCCGACCAGCGAGCTCGACCCGCTCCGGCCGAACCGCGACGAGCAGCGACGACCCCGACGCCCGCATCCGTGCCGGTCGGGCCGACCGGCACCACGATGCGGTCGCGCTCGTTCACCCTCATCACGAGATCTTCGCCGCCACCTCGTCGACGCGCACGTCCATCGCGTTGAGCACGCCCACGAAGTCGGCCACGAACGGCGTCGCCGGCTGCTCGTAGACCTCGCGGGGCTCGCCGAGCTGCTCGATCACGCCCTCGATTCATCACCGCGATGCGATCGCTCATCGACAGCGCCTCGTCCTGGTCGTGCGTGACGTAGACGAACGTGGTCTTCAGCTCGTGCTGGATGCGCTTGAGCTCGAGCTGCATCTGCTTGCGGAGCTTCACGTCGAGCGCCCCGAGCGGCTCGTCGAGCAGCAGACGCCGCCGGCTGGTTCACGAGCGCCCGGGCGAGCGCGACGCGCTGCTGCTGTCCGCCCGAGAGCTGGCCGGGTTTGCGCTGCTGCAGGCCTCCGAGCCCGACGATCTCCAGCATCTCGGCCACGATCGTCCGCCGGTCGCCCTTCGGCACCTTCTTGAGCTTCAGCCCGTACTCGACGTTGCGTTCGACGTTCATGTGCGGGAAGAGCGCGTAGTGCTGGAAGCACATGTTGACCTCGCGCTTGTTCGGCGGCACACCCACCACGTCGGCTCCTCGCAGCAGGATCGTGCCCTCGTCGGGCTCCTCGAAGCCGGCGATCATGCGCATCGTCGTCGTCTTGCCGCACCCCGACGGGCCCAGCAGCGTGATGAACTCGCCGTCGGCGACGTCGAGCGAGATGCCGTCGACGGCGTGCACGTCGCCGAACGACTTGCGGACGCCCTGGATGCTGATCGCGACGCCGGTCTCGCTCATGCCAACGACACCTCCTCCTCGTCGTGGACGGCCGTACCGGCCTCGAGTCGCCGGTCGGTGACCTTGCGCAACACCTCCGACACGATCACGACGATCGCCGAGATCACGAGGATCACGACCGCGACCGCGATCACGGCCGGCAGTCTCTGCGGCAACCGCAGTTGGGAGTACAGGTACACCGGGAACGTCACCTGGTCACCGGCCACGAACGACGCGATCACCACCTCGTCGAACGAGATCACGAAGCTCAGCAGGAACGCCGAGAAGATCGCCGGCAGCATCAGCGGCCAGGTGATCTGCCGGAACGTCGTGAACCAGCCGGCACCGAGATCCCGGGACGCCTCTTCCAGCGATGGCGGGATGCGCTCGAGACGCGGCACGAGCGTGAGGATCGCGAACGGCAAGGCGATCACGATGTGGCCGATCGCGATCGTGAGTCCCGAGAACGGCATGCCGATCGTGTTGAACAGGATCAGCAGCGCCGTGCCGAGCACCACCAACGGGATCACGAGCGGGGCGAGCATGATGCCCGAGACGAGCCCTTTCGCGAAGAACCGACGCCGAACGAGGGCGATCGACGCGGGGATCGCGAGCACGGTCGTGACGACCGCGGTCAGCGCAGCCACCCACAGGCTCATGCGCAGGGCGTCGAGGATCTCGGTGTTGTCGACGAACGTCCGGTACCACCGCAACGTGAACCCTTCCCACGGGAACGAGACGAACTCGCGGTCGTTGAACGAGAAGACGACGAGGATCACGAGCGGTGCGTAGAGGAAGACGACGAGGATCCAGAACGTCACCCAGAGCCAGCGTCGCCCGGCGTTCGAGACTGCGACGTTCATTCCGACACGCTCCGCACGTCGAGGAAGCGGCCGAAGACCACGAGGAGCAGGGCGACCGCGAAGATCAGGAACATCGCCATGGCCGACCCGAACTGCCAGTCCAGGCCGGCGGTGAAAGCGCTCTGGATCGCGCTGCCGAACATGAACCCGCCGGGGCCGCCGACGATCTGAGGGGTGACGTACTCGCCGATCGTGGGGATGAACACGAAGATGAATCCGGCGACGACGCCCGGCAGCGACAACGGCAACGTGACGGTCCAGAACGTGCGCAGGCGGCTCGCGCCGAGGTCGCTCGATGCTTCGAGCAGATGATGGTCGAGGTTCTCCAGCGACACGAAGATGGGCAGCGCGACGAACGGCACCCACACGTAGCTCAGCACGAGGTAGATCGCGAACTGGCTGTTGAACAGCCATCGAACCGGCTCGTCGATGAGCCCGACGGTCTGCAGGAACGAGTTCGCCACGCCCGACTCCCCGAGGATCACGCGCCACGCGAGCACCCGCAGCAGGTAGCTGGTGAGGAACGGCACGATGATCACCAACAGCAGCGTGTACTTGCGGGTCCCCGCGATCAGGGCGAGCAGGTAGGCGACCGGGTAGGCCAGCAGCACCGCGGTGATCGATACCCCGAGCGACATGCGCACCGACTTCCAGAACAGGCTCAGGTACGTGTCGCTCGTGAGGAAGAAGCGCCAGTGCTCCAACGAGAGGTAGTCGTCGTTGCGCAGGAGCGTGAGCAGACCCACGCTGTAGAGCCCCACCAGCACGACGGGCACCACGAAGAAGACGATCAGCCAGATCGTGGGGGTCGCGAGCAGACCGCTCGTCGCACGCCATCGCCCAGTGCGGCGTCGGCGCCGGGGTACCGACGCGACGTCCTCGGCAGGGGCGGTCTCGGTCGCCATGGGCTCGAGAACGAGACCCGGCTACCCCGCTGCCGCCTTGACCTCGTCCCAGGCGCGGTTGTACTCGGCCCGTTGGGGCTGGTAGGCGTCGAAGATGCCGCTCGACAGCGCTGTCTCGAGATCGTCGAGCCCGAAGACCTCCACGACGTCGGGATCGATCTGGGCGAGGTCGACGTCGGTGTTCGCGTGGCCGTAGCCCCACGTGCTCACGAGCCGCTGGCCCACCTCGACGCTCGCCCAGGCGTCGGCGAACTCGTGGGCGTGGTGGTAGTTCTCGGTCTCCGAGTGCAGGATCAGGCCTTCAGCCCAGGTGAACACACCTTCCTTGGGCTTGATGTACTGCACGGGCTGATCGGCCTTGAGCACCACGTAGGTGTCGGGCCACGAGTAGGCCGCCCACACGTTGCCCTTCGCCACGTCGTCCCACATCGCCGTGTAGTCGACCCAGATCGAGTGCAGGTTCTTCGTCTTCTCGATCGTGAACTCCTTCGCCGCCTGCAGGTCCTCGGGGGTGGCGTCGAGCGGATCGGACTCGAGGCCGAGGGTGACGTGCGCCATCGAGAGGATCCATGGCGTGTCGAACCACGAGATGTGCCCGGCGAGCGCGTCGTCGAACAGGTAGCTGTAGGAGTTGATCGAGGGGTCGACCTCGTCGGTGCGGATGATCACGCCCGAGTAGCCCCAGTCGAGCACGATCTCGTACTGCTCGCCGTTGAGCTGACCTGTCTTCTGCAGGGTTGGATCCAGCTTCGGGAAGTTCGGGATCAGCGACGTGTCCCACGGCTGGATCGCCCCGAGGTCGAGGTAGTCCTGGATGTATCCGATCTCGGGGTGCGTGAGATCCCAATAGAAGCCGCCGGCGGTCTTCGCGATCACGCCTTCGGTGTTCGTGAGGAAGCTGAAGGTGGGATCGGGGTAGCCGGCCTTCGCGTAGTCGCGCCAGAGCCACTTCGCGTCGTAGCCCGCCCACTCGTGGATCTTGAGCTCACCGGTCTCCGCGGTGATCGGTGGGATCGCGCTCGCGGCCGCGCTCGACCCGCCCGAGTCGTTCGACTGCACGTCTTTACGGCACGCAGCCAGCACGCCCATGCCGCCCACGACCGCCATGGACCGCAGGAACCTGCGGCGCGTCTGCTCGTTGCGCATCACCGAGTCGAACTGCCCCATCGTTCGCCCTCCCTGAGTGGTGGCCGGACCCTCTTCGACGTGCGGATGATGGGCCTTTCGGGAAGGCGGCGCAACCGAGTTGAACATGCGCACAACGACGCCGCCCGGACCTCACAGGCTCGGGCGGCGTCGACGTTCCCTCTCGAGTAGGTCGCTCAGGCGGCCTTGATCGGGATCGTCTTCACGTCGTGCTTCTCCTCGATCTCCTCGACCTTCGGAGCGGCACCGGGGAGCACGACCTCCAGCACGCCGACGGCGTACGTGGCGACGATGTCGTCCTCCTTGACCCCTTCGGGGATCGGCAGGCGGCGCTCGAAGGAGCCGTACGAGGACTCCATGCGATAGAAGTCCTTCTCCTCGACCTCCTCCTTGGTCGAGCGCTCGCCGCGGATCACGAGCACGTCGTCCTCGACCCGGATCGTGACGTCCTTCTCGGGGTCGATGCCGGGCACCTCCAGGTGTACGACGAGGTCGCCCTCTCGGCCGAAGACGTCGCAGACCGGTACGAACGGCCGGCGGAACCCCTCGGGCAGCGCGGGGAACGTCGTCCTCGCACGTGGTCCGAGGTAGGTCCGGAACAGGTCGTCCATCCGGCGTTGCATCGCCATGAACTCGTCCCAAACGTCCACCACTGAACTCACCTCCTCTCATCGCCACCGTAGGACCGGCGTGGCCGGCTCCAGGGGGCGACCGTCCCGCGAGCGGAGGGACCACGCTTCGATACCATCGTCGGTGTGCACGTGGTGGCTCGGGCCGGCTGACCCGAGCCGCTGGGGGGATCACGAGTCGACCCGCAGGACCGAACCCCTGCCTGCGATGGGAGTTGATACCGATGGAACGCCTCAGCCACTGGATCGGCGGGAAGCTCGTACCGGGGGAGAGCGGACGCACGGGGCCGGTGTTCAACCCGGCCACCGGCGAGCAGACGGACGAGGTCGACTTCGCGAGCGTCGACGAGGTCGACCAGGCGGTCGACGCGGCGCGCGAGGCCTTCGCCTCGTGGCGACGCACGTCGCTGTCGAAGCGTGCCGACCTGATGTTCCGCATCCGCGAGACGATCCACGAGCATCGCGCCGACATCGCCCGGCTGATCACCGAGCAGCACGGCAAGGTGCTCTCCGACGCGATGGGCGAGGTGGCCCGCGGCCTCGAGAACATCGAGTTCGCGACCGGAGTGCCTCACCTTCTGAAGGGTGGCTTCACCGAGCAGGCCTCGACCGGCGTCGACGTGTTCTCGATCCGTCAGCCGCTCGGGGTGGTGGCCGGCATCACGCCGTTCAACTTCCCGGCCATGGTGCCCATGTGGATGTTCGCCAACGCGATAGCCTGCGGGAACACGTTCATCCTCAAGCCGAGCGAGAAGGACCCGGGAGCGTCGCTCCACGTGGCCGAGCTCCTGAAGGAAGCCGGCTTGCCCGATGGGGTCTTCAACGTCGTGCACGGCGACAAGGTCGTCGTCGACCGCCTGCTCGAGCACCCCGACATCGAGGCGGTGTCGTTCGTCGGCTCCACTCCGATCGCGAAGTACATCTACGCGACCGGCACCGCGAACGGGAAACGCGTGCAGGCGCTCGGCGGCGCCAAGAATCACATGGTGGTGCTGCCCGACGCCGACATCGCCATGGCGGCCGACGCGGCGGTCTCCGCCGCATACGGCTCGGCAGGCGAGCGCTGCATGGCGATCAGCGTGGCGGTCGCGGTCGGTGACGCGGGCGACCGTCTGGTCGACGCGATCAAGGAGCGCCTGCCGCTCGTGAAGATCGGCAACGGCCTCGAGCCCGAGTCGGAGATGGGACCGCTCGTCACGCGCGACCACCGCGACAGGGTGGCCGGCTACCTCGACTCCGCGAAGGAGCAAGGCGCCACGATCGTCGAGGACGGGCGCGAGCACGGACTGTACCGCGAGAGCGACGGGTTCTTCCTCGGTGTCTCGCTGATCGACCACGTCACGACCGAGATGGACGCCTACAAGGACGAGATCTTCGGTCCGGTGCTCGAGGTGATGCGGGTCGACACCTACGACGAGGCGCTGCGGCTCGTGAACGACAACCCGTACGGCAACGGCACGGCGATCTTCACGCGTGACGGCGGCGCCGCGCGCGCGTTCCAGTTCGACTGCCAGGCCGGCATGGTCGGCGTGAACGTGCCGATCCCTGTGCCCGTCGGCTACTACTCGTTCGGTGGCTGGAAGGACTCGCTGTTCGGCGACAACCACATGTACGGGCCCGAGGGCATCAACTTCTACACCCGGGGCAAGGTCGTCACCGAGCGGTGGCCCGACCCCGGCACGTCGAGCGTCGACCTCGGGTTCCCGAGGACTCGGTGATGGCTACGCACGATCGCGACGAGCTGCTGCGTCGAGAGGCCGAAGCGTGGACCGCGTTGCTCGGCGCAGCCGAGCGCGTACCGGCGGATCTGCGGACCGTCGCCGGTGTCGTGCCAGGATGGTCGGTCTGCGACCTGGTGTTCCACAGCGGGAAGTGGGCAGAGCTCGCCGGCACGCACCTCGAGGAGATGGCGGCAGGCACGTTCGCCGCGGAGGAGCAGCCTGAAGAGGTCTGGCAGGCGATGAATGCGGGTTGGGCCGAGGAGTCGAAGTCGCTCACCTGGGAGCAGGCGGTGGCGATCGCCGAGGCCGGGCGCATGAAGGCGCGCACCGCGCTCGAGGCGCTCGTCGAGGTCGACGACACGGCGAGGTCGTGGTTCGTCGACGAGACGTTCGATCACTACCCGGAGCACACCGAGGAGATCACGCGGTTCGCGGAAGGCTCGTCATGACCCCGGCTCCTACGGGTCGAGCCGCATGAACCACACGTGCGGGCCGGCCGGTTCGGGCTTCCCCTCGCGCACCACTCGGAACCCGAACCGGTCGTAGTAGCGGACCGTCTCGAGGCGGCCGGTCTCCAGGGTCACGGGCACGCCGTCGGCCGCAGCGCGATCGAGCCCCCACCGCACGAGCGCCGTGCCGATGCCTCGGGACTGCCGGCCCGGTTCGACCCCGAGCGCGTCGAGGAACCAGTGCGGCTCGTCGGGCAGTTGGGCCTCGATCCAGTCCCAGAGCACGCCGTAGCGACGACCGTCGTCGTCTGTGAGGGTCGCGAGCTGTTCGCGCACGTGCTGGTCGGACTCGATCAGCTGCTCGGCCCCGCCCGGCGGCACCCACACCGCCACGCCGTCGCCGCCGGCCGTCTCCCACACCATGCCGAGGTCGGCGAGGTCCACGTACGCCCACGTGAACATCGAACGGACGCGGTCCTCGACGTCATCGGCGTCGTCGGGAAGTGGCCACCGGATGATCGGATCGTCGAGGAACGCGCGCGCGAGCACGGCCGCGAGCGCCGGCATGCGGTCACGATCAGCCCGCGAGACCTCGAGCGTCATCGCCGGGGAGGTTCTCCGGCGCGGCCGAGGTCGGTGTATCGGAACGTGCCCTTCGCGATCCGCAATCCGACGAACGAGTCCACCTCGATCACGCCCGGCACCGCGCGTACCTCCTGGTGCATCACGCGCAGAAGGTCGTCGCCGTCCTGGGCCACGATCTCGACGAGCACGTCGTAGTGGCCGGTGCACTCGATCACGTAGACGGCTTCGGGGATCGCGCAGAGCCCGTCGATGGCTGCGCGGACGTCGCGGCCGCCGAGTCGTACGCCGAGATAGGCGAAGAGCAGTCCGAGCTCGTGGGGCTTCACGTCGGTGACGAATCGGATCGCATCGATCCGCTGCAGCCGGGCGACCCGCGACCGGATCGTGGCCTCGGCCACGCCGAGCTCTTCGGCCACCGACGTGAATGGCCGTCGGCCGTCCTCGGCGAGGGCGTCGATGATGCGGAGGTCGAGGTCGTCGAACCGCGGAGATGCCATGGGGTTGCGATTCTCGCAGAAGAGAGGTCCTTCTGGTGCGATATCCGTGTCCCACCGTGCGTGTCGGGATATCTCTCGAGAGCGGTGAAGGGATACCCTTGTCGGTATCCGCGAACCGCTTCGAGAGGACCGTCCAGCCATGGCCAAGACCGAGCACGAGATCAAGATCCGCAACGACGAGGTCGAGTGGGAGCCGCGCCCGACGCTCGGCAGCGCCGACTACGCGAGTCCCCAGGTGTGGGAGGACGAGCGGGAGAAGATCTGGTGGGGCGAGTGGATCTGCGTCGGTCGCACCGAGGAGGTCCCGAGTCCCGGCGACCACGTCGTCCGCGACGTCGCCGGCGAGTCGATCTTCATCGTGCGCAACGACGCGGGCGAGCTGCGCGCGTTCTACAACGTCTGCAGCCATCGTGGCACGAAGTTCCTCGACGACATCGAGGGCACGCAGAACGTGCGCAAGGCGTTCGTCTGCCCGTACCACGCGTGGGCGTTCGACCTGAACGGACAGCTGATCGGTTCACCCAACGTGAAGGAAGACGAGCACTTCGATCGCTCGCAGCACCCCCTGTACGACATCGCGATCGGTCACTACGCCGGTTTCATGTTCGTGAACATGACGACCGGCGGGCCGAAGCGCACGCTCATGGAGTCGCTCACCGACGGCGCCGAGACGATCACCGCGTTCGAGCGCTTCAAGATGGACGAGCTGCGCATCGGCGTCCGCCTCGTGTACGAGGTGAGGGCCAACTGGAAGATCGTGGTCGAGAACTACAACGAGTGTCTGCACTGCCCGCAGGTGCACCCCGAGCTCGTGCAGGTGATCCCGCTGTTCCGGTTCGGCGAGGTCTGGGACGAGGAGATCCCCGACGACGGCAACCGAATGATGGAGGGCGCCACGTCGTTCACGCCCACCGGCCAGAGCCAGCTTCCGAAGTTCCCGGGACTCGAGCCCGAAGACCACGAGATGTACTACGGCACGTACCAGTTCCCGAACCTGATGCTGAACCTGCACCCCGATTGCGCGATGTACTACATCGGCTACCCGAAGGGCCCGAACCACACGACCGTGGTGAGCGAGTTCATGTTCCGGCCCGAGACGATCGCCGACCCCGAGCTGTTCAAGCCCGAGGCCACGGTCGAGTTCTGGGACCTGATCTCGAAGCAGGACTGGGACGTCTGCGAACGCGCGCAGACCGGCGTGAGCTCCCGGGCGTTCACGCGCGGCGTCTATCCGCGCCAGGACCGCTTCCTCTACTGGTTCAACGAGGAATGGCGCCGCGCGATGGGCCGAGACACCCTGGGCTGAACCGGTAGTCGGGGAGTCTCCGGGCCGTGGTGGCCCCGGTAGGACCGCAGGCGGACCCGCGGGGTCCCGATACCGTCGGCGGAGAGATCTGGATCCCGATCGTGATGATGCTCGGGCCCGGGGCGGCATCATCGGCGCGTTCCACTACGTCTGGCAGGCGATGAATCGGCGGGTGGCGGCTTCCGGGGGGTGCGGTCAGCTGCGCCGGCCGATGCCGAGGAGCATCGCGACCGCGAGGGCCGTCAGCACGACCGATGCCATCAGCAGCGGCATCGCCGAGCTCCCGACCGCCAGCTCCGATGACAGGCGGGCGCCGAGGCTCTCGTAGACCTGATCGAGCTCGCCGGCGCTGGCGGCCGTCGAAAGCGACCCTCCCGAGCCGGTCGCGATCGTCTGGAGGAGCTCGGTGTCGCCGCCTTCCTGGTCTTCATCGCCGACGATCGCCACCGTGAACACGGGCACGGCCATGTCGCGCGCGCGGGCGGTCGCCTGGGGCGGCGACACGACGCTGCCGGTGTCGGCGCCGTCGGACAGCAGGACCACCGCGGCCGGCAGTTCCTGGTTCTCGGCCCGCTCGGCCTCGACGATGTCGAGCGCTTCGGTCAGGCCGTCGCCGATCACGGTGCCGCGGCTCGACTTCAGGCGCTCGATCGCATCGGCGGTCGCCGCGCGCCTCTGACCCGGATCCGCGACGGTGGTGGCCGTGCCCGCGAACGTGACCACGCCGACCCTGAAGCCCGGCGGGACCTCGTCGAGGAACGTCGTGGCGGCGGCCTTGGCCGCGGTGAACCGATCGGGTTTCACGTCGGTCGCGAGCATCGAGTCGCTGACATCGATCGCGAGCACGACCGTGGCGGTCGTCTCGTTGCGGTCCAACCGGATCTGCGCGAACAGCAGCAGGAGGCAGGTGGAGGCGCCGAACAGCAGCGCGTACGGCGCGGCCTTGCGGAACGCCCCGCCGACGTCGGTGGTCACCGCGTCGCTGCCGTAGCGGCGGCGATGGCGCTGGCGGCGAGCGAGGACGCGCACGAGCGCGACCACGACGATCACGGCCCAGAAGGCGAGCCATGCCGTGAGGAGCAGTTCCGTCCGCATGCCTGTGGCATCGGCCGGTGAAGGGTGCTCCTCAAGCGTCCCCGCGTAAGCTTCCGCGCATGACGATCCCGGAGCATCTCGCGAACCGCGACATCGACCCTTCGGCCGTCGTGGCGGCCTCCGACCTGCCCGAACGCGCCCGAGTCGTCGTCGTCGGCGGCGGTATCATCGGCAGCTCGATCGCGTACCACCTCACGCGCGAGGGTGAGTCCGACGTCGTGCTGCTCGAGCGCGGGAAGCTCTCGAACGGCACGACCTGGCACGCGGCCGGGCTCGTCTCGCAGGTGCGCGGCACCCACGCGCTCACGGCGCTCTCGCGCATCAACGCCGAGACCTACGAGCGGCTGCCCGGCGGAGACCGGCGTCGAGACCGGCATGCGCCGCATCGGGGCGCTCACGGTCGCTCGCACCGAGGGGCGCATGCAGGAGATCCTCTACGGCGTCGCGATGGCCAAGGACGCCGGCGTCGACGTCGAGGTGCTCGAGGCGGCGGCGGTGAAGGACCTGTGGCCGGCGGCGGTCGTCGACGACCTGGTCGGCGCGGTGCTGTTCCCCACCGACGGCACGGTGAACCCGGGCGACGCAGCGATGGCGTTCGCGAAGGGAGCCGTCGATCGGGGAGCGCGGTACGTGCCCGAGACCGAGGTGACCGGGTTCCGCTTCGGCGAGCGCGGGCGGGTGACCGGGCTCGACACCTCCCGCGGGGCGATCGAGGCCGAGACGGTCGTGCTCGCCTGCGGCCTGTGGACGAGCGAGCTCGCGCGCTCGGCCGGCGCGAGCGTCGCGCTCTACCCGGCCGAGCACGTGTGGGTGATGACCGAGGAAGCGCAGGGTGCCCGCGAGGACGCGCCGTTCCTGCGGGACCTCGACGCCTACCTGTACATCCGGCACTACCGGGGTCGCTACCTGATCGGCGCGTTCGAGCCGAACGGCAAGCCGAAGCGCCCCGGTGCGGTTCCGACCGCCGGCTTCGCCGAGTTCGGGCCGGACTGGGACCACTTCGCGCCGGTGCTCGCAGGGAGCGCGTGAGCGCGTGCCCGAGATCGAGACGATCGGCTTCTCGCACTACCTGCGCGCGCCCGAGAGCTTCACGCCCGATTCGAACTTCCAGCTCGGGTATCGTGCCGGAGGTGCCGGGGCTGTTCGTCGCGGCCGGGTTCAACTCGCAGGGCATCATCTTCGGGCCGGGCGCCGGCAAGGCCGCCGCGCAGTGGATCGTGGCCGGCCACCCCACGATGGACCTGGTCGAGGTCGACGTCGCGCGCACCGGCAGGTGGGCGAACCAGCGAGCGTGGCTGCACGAGCGCACGGTCGAGTCGCTCGGCGGCCTGTACGAGATGCACTGGCCCCAGAAGCAGCCGAGGACCGGCCGCGGGGTTCGTCGGGTGCCGTTGTACGGGGCCTTCCGTGAGGCGGGCGCCGCGTTCGGGCAGGCGGCCGGATGGGAACGCGCCAACTGGTTCGAGCCGGGCGTCGTCGAGCCCGCGGTGGGCTACTCCTTCGAGGAGCCGTCGTGGTTCCCGGCGGTGCGCGACGAGGTGCGTGCCACGCGCGAGGGCGTCGCGTTGTACGACCTGTCGACCTACTCGAAGTTCCTCGTGCAGGGACCTGGCGCGCTCTCGGGATTGAACCGGCTGGCGACGTCGGAGCTGGACGTGCCCGTCGGTCGCATCGTCTACACGCTGTTCTGCAACGCCCGCGGGGGCATCGAGATGGACCCGACCGTGACCCGGCTCGGCGACGATCGGTTCCTGGTGCTCGCGCCGACGCTCGCGCAACGCCACACGGAGATGCTGCTGCGTTCCGGGCTGCCGGCCGACGCCACGGTCACCGACGTCACGAGCGGATGGGCGACGCTGCACCTGGCGGGCCCGTCGTCACGCGAGCTGCTCGCGCGGCTCACCGACGAGGATCTCTCGAACGACGCCTGGCAGTTCCTCACCGCGCGGGAGATCGACGTCGCGCGCGCTCGTGCATGGGCGTTCCGCGTGTCGTTCACCGGGGAGCTCGGCTGGGAGCTGAGCGTTCCGACCGAGTTCGTCGCCGACCTGTACGAGCGCGTCGTCGCGGCAGGAGCCTCGCTCGGGCTGCGCCACGCGGGAGCGTTCGCGTTCGACGCGGCGCGCCTCGAGCGTGGGTTCCGCTCGTGGGGGCACGACGTCGGGCCCGTCGACGAGCCGTTCGGGGCCGGACTCGGGTTCGCGGTCTCGCGCACCAAGGGGCCGGACTTCGTCGGTCGGGAGGCACTCGAGACGCTCCGCGACGCCCGCCGCGATCGTCGGCTGGTCTCGGTGCACGCGCCCGAGGCCGTGCTCTGGCACGGGGAGTCGATCGTGCGCGGCGAGGAGCGCCTCGGTCACGTCACGAGTGCGGGCATCGCGCCGACGCTCGGTGGGTCGGCCGGACTCGCGTGGATCCACGGCGACCCGGGCGGCGACGGCTGGGGCGTGGAGATCCGCGGCGAGGTTGCGCCGGTAACCCTGCAGGCCGAGCCCTACTACGACCCGCGTGGCGAACGGCTGCGATCGTGAGCGCGGTCACGCTCTTCGGTGTCCCGATCGATTGCGTCGGCGAGCCGGTGGGCACGGTGCGCACGCCGGGTGTGCTCCGCGACGCGGGGGTCGTCGAGGCGCTCGGTGCTCGTGACCTCGGCGATCTCGACGTGGTCCTCGCCCCGGCCGAGCGAGATCCGGCGACGGGCATCGTGGGCTCGGACTCGGTCCTCGATCTCACGCGCACCGTGCGGCGGGCCACGGCCGACGCGCTCGACGCCGACGGCACGCTCGTCGTGCTCGGCGGGTGTTGCACGCTGCAGGTGGGCGCGATGGCCGGGGTGCGCGACCGCTTCCCCGATTCCGGCCTGGTCTTCCTCGACGGGCATATGGACCTGTACGACGGCGAGAACTCGCCCGGAGGAGAGGCGGCCGACATGCCGGTGGCCGTGCTGCTCGGACGAGGTCCTCGGGCCTGGGGCGACGTCGTCGACGCGCCGGCGCTCGAGCCCGCCGACGTCGCGCTCGTCGGGTTCCGTGACCTCGAGGAAGCGCGCGATCTCGGCTCGATCACTCCCGACGACCTGCCGGGCATCACCGCGATCGACACGGAAGGCATTCGGACGGGCGGCATCGAGGCGACCGTCGCGGCCGTGCGGCCCGCAGACGATCGCCGCTACTGGGTGTTCACTGACGTCGACGTGCTCGACCCGGGCCAGCTCACCGTGGACGCGCCACAGCCCGACGGGCTCACATGGGGTGAGCTGACCGCGCTGCTCGCGCCGTTGGTGCGCGATCCTCGCTGCCTCGGTCTCACGCTGGCCTGCTACAACCCCGATCTCGACGCCGACGGGAGCGGGGCGAGGAAGGTCGTCGACCTCCTCGCGGCCGTCGTCCCTGCTTAGCCGGCGACGGCATCGATCTGCTCACGCGAGGGCATGCCCTCCCTCGCGCCGACGACACCCACCGAGATCGCGGCGGCGGCGACCGCCCGGGGGAGCGCGTCGGCGAGTGTCATACCCTCGAGGAGCCCGGTGGCGAGCACCCCGTTGAGGGTGTCACCCGCGCCGGTCGTGTCGACCGCTCTCGTCCTCGGGGCCGCTGCCTTGATCTCGCCCCCGGGGCCGAATGCGATCGCTCCTTCGTCGGCGAGGGTGACGACCACCGTCAGGCCGTCGTAGCCCGCCGCCAGCCGTCTCGCGCCGCCCCGCGGTTCCTCCGCCTGCGCCGCGAGGACCGCGAGCTCCCGGGCGTTCGGGGTCACGACGCTGGTGAAGGGAAGTAGATCGTGGGCCTCGGCTCGCGCCGGCGCCGGGTTCAGCACGAACGACACGTCTCGGTCGCGGCTCCACCGTGCGGCGGCCGCGACGGCGTGGATCGGCACCTCGAGGCTGGCCAGCACCGTTCCCACCGTGGCCCCAATCGCGTCGAGGGCGCTCGTGACCGACGCGGGCGTCAGGCCGGCGTTCGCGCCCGGTGCGACCGTGATCTGGTTCTCGCCCCTCGCGTCGACCGAGATCAGCGCGACGCCCGTGGTGGTCGACCGGTCGGTCGCCACGTGCGTGACGTCGACGCCCTCGATCGCAAGCAGCTCGCGGGCCGGTTCCCCGAACGCGTCGGGGCCGACGGCGCCGATCATCGCGACCCGGCCGTGCGTGCCAAGCGCGCGCGCGGCGGCGACGGCCTGGTTCCCTCCTTTGCCGCCCTGGTGCTGAGAGAACTCCCCGCCAACGACCGTCTCGCCGGCGACGGGCAGGCGCGATCCGCGCACGACCAGGTCGACGTTGATCGCGCCGATCACGGCGAGCGTTTCGCCGCCGGTCGGGCTCACGCTGCCACTGCGGAGGCGGTCACGCGCACACCTCCACCAGTGAGCGCAGCCGCTCGACGAAGCGGGACCCGAACACCGACTCATCCACCTGCAGCGCCGCTCGGAGATTGTCGGACGCCTGCGCGAGCCCGTACCCGGCGTTCAGCGGGTGGCGCCACATCTCCAGGAAGTCCGCGACCGTCTCGCCGCGCGTGTGCCGTCCCTCGAGCTCGATCTCGACGTGGCACGTCGCGGTGGTCACCAGCGATGGGTCGATCGCGGCTGCGACGGCGAGCGGGTCATGCAAGAAGCATCCGTCGACCTCTGGTCGGGTCGATGTCTCGAATGCGATGTAGAACGCGGCGGCGTCGCGGATCAGGCGTGCGAGATGGGAGCTCGGCGCCGGCGCGCAGATCGCGTCGACGTCGGCCGGTCGCAAGACGACATCCTCGGTCACGTCCAGGCCGATCGCAAGCGGGAGCGGATCGAGCGGTTGCCGTTCGGCCGCCGCCAGAACCTCGGCCGCCGCCTCCGGATCGAACCAGACGTTCGCCTCGCTGCGAGGCAGCGTGTTCCCTCGTCCCCGGAACGCGCCGGCCATCAGCGTGTAGCCCGCGACGAGGTCGAGGAGGCTCGGGTCCTCGCGCAGCGCGAGCGCGACGTTCGTGAGCGGCCCAGTGGAGACCAGGAGGATCTCACCCGGATGCGCTGTCACCTCGTCGATCAGCAGCTGCACCGCGGGACGCGTCGAGAC
This sequence comes from uncultured Actinomycetes bacterium, assembly GCA_963728665.1. GTDB lineage: Bacteria > Actinomycetota > UBA4738 > UBA4738 > HRBIN12 > JAOUEA01. The sequence goes on from CAVSLG010000017.1 coordinate 61,975, forward strand.
CTCGGCGATCGGTGGTGGCACCGACGCGTCCCCGAGTCCCTCCGGCCCGTGAATCTCGTACCCGTGCTTGGCAGGCTCGACGAGTGGCGCGGTTGCTCCGGCCGCGACCTCCACGTCGTCTCGGCCGGCCGCTTCGAGGACAGCCAGGGTGTTGCGCACCACGAGGTCGAGCGGCACGTTGCCGTTGGTGCATGTGACGGCGAGAAGGTCGACCTCGGGGGAGGCGGCCGCGTACAGGATCGCGAGCGCGTCGTCGACGCCGGTGTCGACATCGAGGATCAGGGGGCGGGCGTCCATGCCCGAAGACTACCGACCGTAGACTCGCATCGAGTCTGCCGAGGAGATCGTTCGATGGAGCCGTCCGAGTACGAGTTCAGCCGCCAGGATCTCGACTTCCTGCACTGGTGGGGCGTGCCGACGCTGTTCCGGTGCTCGCACGTCCCCGACCCCGCCGAGTGCGACATCGCACTCGTCGGCGTTCCGCACAGCTCGGGGAACGGCACGACATGGCGCGACCAGCATCTCGGACCCCGCTCGATGCGCGACGTCTCGATGGCGTACCGGCGTTTCCATCTGAAGTGGCAGCTCGATCCGTGGAGCGCGTGCCGCATCCACGACGTCGGCGACGTCCCGATCTACGAGTCCCTCGTGAACGACCGGGCGGTGCGCGAGATCGAGACCTTCTACGGGGCGATCGACCGTGCCGGCGCGCGTCCCGTCTCGATCGGCGGCGACCACTCGATCTCGCTCGCGATCCTGCGGGCGATCGCCGGCCCCGGGTCGAGGCACGGGCAGCCGGCCGCGGTCGTGCACTTCGACGCGCACTACGACACCTACGACGACTTCCCGAACTGGTACGGGGCCCGGGACAGCGCGGGTCACTGGGCGTCGAAGTCGGTGCACGAGCAGCACGTCGATGCGACCCACAGCGTGCAGATCGGCATCCGCGGTCACGACGTCTGGATGGACCCCGGCAAGACGAGCCGCGAGCTCGGCTACCGGATCGTCACGAAGGACGAGTTCGACGACGAGCTCGGCATCGACGGCACCGTCGAGCTGATCCGCGAGCGCGTCGGAGACCTGCCCGTGTACGTCTCGTTCGACCTCGACGCGCTCGACACGACGATCGCGCCGGCGGTCTCGAATCCCGAGCCGGGCGAGGAAGGCCTCACGATGAAAGAGGCGATCCGGGTGCTGCAGGGCATGCGCGGCATGCACCTGATCGGCGCCGACGTCGTGGAGCTGATGCCCTCCCTCGACTCGCCGAACTCGATGACGGCGCAGAACGCCACGCGCATCGCCTTCGAGCTGATCTGCCTGATGGCCGACGGCGTGGGGCGTGACGGCTCGGCGGACTAGGCGCTCGTCGCGGGCGTCAGCTCGAACCCGATCAGGCTGGCCGCGACCTCCTGACACATGCGCTGCATGTGCTCGGACCCCACCTGCGTGTCGTTCATCAGCTTCTGGATCGCGAGGCCGTCGATAGGCGCGCCGAGCTTCAGGCCGATCTCGCTTGTCATTCGCGCCGACTGATGCGAACCAGATGCAGGGACTTCACCGGGCTGCAGGAGCCGCTGAAGGGCGGGGTACCTGTTGTCGATACCGATTACAGGCTGAGGAAGGGACTCTGCATATGCGAGGTTCATCAGGAGCCAGGTTCGCCTCCCTGGTAACCGTGGCGGTTGTGTTCTCAGCGTGTGCCAACATCGGTCCCAAGGACTCGACGCTCGGGGGCGAGCAGGCCTCACCGGGAATGGCTGAGCCGATAGCCACAGTCACCGCACTTAGGAACGTGGTCGCAGCGGCGAAGACCTATCACGCTGACCATGAGGACTCATTCCAGGGTCTCGGGCCGGAGGAGATGGCCATGCTCTGGGACGGGGTTTGCTACCAGGAAGGTTCCGAGCAAGCCGGCACGTGTCTGGACGGTGCCATCCTCGTTCAGATCGCTACGACTGAAGCGCGTTTCGGTGCGGCTGCCTTGAACGACGCAAGCGAGTGCCTTTGGATATCTGATGGCCCGAGAGGCGTCTCGTACGGTGCGGGTTTCCCTTGCACTGGCAAGGGTGCGATGGACGCCGACGGTCGCCGGTTCCCCTAAGTGGGCAGGCGAGCATCTGCCATCCCTGAAGTCGCCTGGATTCGTGCCAGCGTCAAGTCCAGGTTGTGGACGGGGCTGCAGGAGTAGGTGGTCGTGTCCTTGCGGCCGTTGTGGCAGAAGACCGTGACTTTCCTCGGGCTGAGTAAGGAGATGATGGGCAGTAGGCGCGGCCTGCCGTCCCGACGCGAGCTACCCGGAAGCCGCGGGCGCCAGCTCGAAGCCGATCAGACTCGCTGCGACCTCCTGACACATGCGCTGCATGTGCTCGGGGCCGACCTGCGTGTCGTTCATCAGCACCTGGATCGCGAGGCCGTCGATCAGCGCACCGAGCTTCATGCCGATCTCGTCGGCGTCCTCGCCGTCGTCGAACTCGCCGGTCGTGCGTCCCTGGCGCACGATGTCGGCGATCGACTGGCGCCAGCGGCGGTCGAGCACCTCCCGTTCCTTGGCGAGCGCGGGGTCGCGGAGGGCTCGGACCCAGATCTCGATCCACAGCGCCCACTCCTCGAGGCGCTCGAAGTCGGGCAGCAGCCCCGGCACCGACAGGTCGATCAGGCGCCAGAGTTGGTCGCGGGCGGAGTCGAGCCGTCGCAGGTCGCGCGCCTGCGCGAGGTAGTACTTGTCGTTGGCGTAGGTGAGGGCCTCGACGAGCAGGCGGTCCTTGGACTCGAAGTAGTAGAGGATCAGGCCGGGGGAGACGCCGCAACGCTCGGCGATGTCCTGGATGCGCGTCTCGGCGAGTCCGCGGTCGGTGATCACGCGCGCGGCCGCTTCCAGGATCTCCTGGTGGCGATCCCTGCCGTTCTTCTGACGTGCGCGAGCCAACGGTGCCTCCGTCCTGAACGCCGCACAGCTCGAGGCCGCCGACGCCCGTTCCTTGTATGAGCGTTCAAGCAACTGTACCGGCATGACCTGCGAAGTCAAAACCCGAGGTCAACGAGCTACCGAGTTGACTGGTGATTCAAAGTCAAGCCATACTGCCCGGGTTCCGGAGACGTCTTCAGGGGAAGGACAGCTCGTCATGGCTTCGAACACCTACGACGCGATCGTCATCGGCGGCGGTCACAACGGACTCACGAGCGGCGCCTACTTCGCCCGCCACGGCGCTCGCACGGTCGTGCTGGAGAGCCGCAACAAGACCGGTGGCGCCGCCGACACGAGCGCGCCGTTCGCCGATCACCCCGACATCAACGTCACGACCTACAGCTACGTGATGTCGCTGATGCCGCCGACGATCATCCGCGAGCTGAACCTCAAGCGCCACGGCTACGACGTGACGCCCTTCGGCCCGTACTTCCAGGCGTTCCCCGACGGTCGCGCGATCACCGTGTACGCCGACGACGCGAGGAAGAGCTACGACTCGATCGCCCAGTTCTCGAAGAAGGACGCCGACACCCTTCCGAAGTGGGAAGCCTGGATGAAGGGCGTCTCCGACGTGCTCGGCCCGCTGCTGCTGAGCGTGCCGCCGCACGTGGGCTCGATGAAGCTCGGCGACCTGATCCCGCAGATGCAGACCGCGTGGAACATGCGCAAGCTCGGGCAGCGCGGCGTGGCCGACGTGACCCGTCTGTTCACGATGAGCGTGACCGACCTGCTCGACGACTGGTTCGAGTCCGACGCGATCAAGGCGATGCTCACGGTCAACGGCGTGATCGGCACGTGGGCCGGCCCCGACGAGCCCGGCACCGCCTACGTGATGCTGCACCACTCGATCGGCGACGTCGGCGACGGCCATCTCGGCAGCTGGGGCTTCCAGCAGGGCGGCATGGGCGCGGTGAGCGACTCGATCCGTCGCAGCGCCGAGTCGTTCGGCTGTGAGGTGCGAACCGAGGCGAAGGTCAAGAAGATCCTGACGCGCGGGGGCCGTGCGGTCGGTGTCGCGCTCGAGAACGGCGAGGAGTTGCGCGCGCCCGTCGTCGTCTCCTGCATCCACCCGAAGATCGGGTTCCTCGACCTGCTCGACCGCAACGAGCTGCCGGCCGACTTCGTCTGGGATATCGAGCGCTGGAAGACGCGCTCGGGCACCGTGAAGATCAACGTGGCGATCAGCGAGCTCCCCGACTTCACGTCGATGCCCGGCAAGGAGCAGCAGGACCACCACACCGGCTCGGTCGAGCTCTGCTTCTCGCCGCAGTACGCGGAGCGCGCGTTCCAGGACGCCCACATCGATCGCAAGCCCGCGGTGGCGCCCTTCGTCGACGGCACGATCCCGACGACGCTCGACAAGAAGCTGGCGCCCGACGGCGTGCACGTGTTCTCGATGTTCACGCAGTGGGTGCCCGACGACTGGGTGAACGAGCCGCACCGCGAGGAGCTCGACGCCTACGCGAACCGCATCTTCGACGGGTACAACGAGCTCGCGCCGAACTTCCGCGACTCGATCATCGACTACCAGGTGATCGGGCCCTACGACATGGAGCAGGACCTCGGCCTGATCGGCGGGAACATCTTTCACGGGGAACTCAGCGTGGACCAGCTCTTCCACATGCGACCCGCCCCAGGGTTCGCCGACTTCCGCACGCCGGTCAAGGGCCTGTACCACGGCTCGTGCGCCACGCACGGCGGCGGCGGCGTGAACGGCATCCCCGGCTGGCAGGCGTACAAGGCGGCCGTGAAGGACAAGGCCATCGCGAAGAAGTAGGTGGCGACGGTCGCCGACGACGTGACCCGCACGAGGCCGGGTCTCGAGCCGATGCTCGAGGCTCGGTCCGTCGCGGTCGTGGGCGCCTCGGTGAAGGAAGGCTCGCTCGGCCGGGCGATGATCGAGGAGCTCCGGCGCGGCGGCTTCGAGGGCGACGTATGGCCCGTGAACCCCGGGTACGACGAGGTGTTGGGGTTGCCGTGCTTCCCCTCGATCGGTGAGGTGCCGGGCGCGCCTGATCTCGCGATCCTCGGCGTCGCGAACCATCGCATCGAGCAAGCGGCGCGAGACGCGGTGGCCGCGGGCGCTCGCTCGCTCGTGACGTTCTCGTCGCTGTTCGAGGAGGGAGCCCCCGAGCCCGGTCTTCCGCCGTTGCCCGAGCGTCTGGCGGCGATCGTGAAGCAGGCAGGTATCCCTCTGTGCGGGGGCAACGGCATGGGGTTCCTGCACGAGACGGTGAAGCTGCGCGCCACCGGTTTCCCTACGCCCGACCACCTGCGCCACGGGCCGGTGACGTTCGTCTCGCACAGCGGGTCGGCGTTCGCGGCGCTCGCGTTCAACGATCGCGGCATCGGGTTCAACCTGCTCGTCTCGAGCGGCCAGGAGCTCGGCGCGACGATGGCCGACTACATGCGCTACGCGCTCGGCCGCGAGGAGACGCGCGTGCTCGCGCTGCTGCTCGAGACGGTGCGCGACCCGGATGCCTTCCGAGCCGAGCTCGAACGGGCCTCGGAGTCCGACGTGCCCGTGATCGCCCTCAAGGTCGGGCGTACCGAGCAAGCCAAGGCGATGGTGAGCGCGCACTCGGGGGCGCTCGCCGGCGAGCACGGCGCCTACGAGGCGCTCTTCGACGCGTACGGCGTGCACGAGGTGCTCACGCTCGAGGAGATGGCCGACGCGATGGAGCTGTTCTCGTCGCCGCGACGCGTGAGCGGCACGGGGCGCGGCATCGCGAGCGTGCACGACTCGGGTGGGGAGCGCGCTTTGTTCGTCGATCGCGCGCACGACCTCGGTGTCGCGTTCGCGGCGATCTCGCAGCGAACGGTTGCGGCGATCGACGACACGCTGGACCCGGGCCTGGAGGCCGCGAACCCGCTCGACGCGTGGGGGACGGGCATCGACGCCGATCGGATCTTCCGGGAGTCGTTCCTCGCGTTGCACGACGACTCCGACACGGCCGCGATGGCGTTCGTGGTGGATCTCACCCGCCAGGGCGAGCCGTACGACGAGGGTTACCTCCAGGTGGCCCGCGACGTCTGGGAAGGCACCACCAAGCCCTTCTGCGTGCTCTCGAACCTGGCCAGTGCCGTGGCGCTCGAGGAAGCCGCGTACCTGCGCGACCTCGGTATCCCCGTGCTGGAAGGCACGTCGTCGGGGTTGGTGGCGCTGCGTGCGTTGATCGCCCACCGCGACGTGCGGGCTCGTGAGGTCGCGACGCCTCCCGCCCCTGTGTCCGACGAGGTGCGCGCGCGGTGGCGGGAGCGGCTGACCACCGGAGAAGAGATCGGCGAGCTCGAGGGTCTTGCCCTTCTCGCCGACTACGGCGTACCCGTGGTCGAGGCCCGCCCGGCGTCGGCCGCCGACGACGCGGTCGCCGCAGCCGAGACGATCGGGTTCCCCGTCGTGTTGAAGACCGCAGCACCGGGCGTGCAGCACAAGTCCGACGCGGGTGGGGTACGGGTCGGCCTCGCCGACGCCGACGCCGTGCGCGCGGCGTACGACGACATCGCCGGGCGGCTCGGCCCGCAGGTCGCGGTCGGCGCGATGGCGCCCGACGGCGTCGAGGTCGCGCTCGGCCTCGTGCGCGACCCGACGTTCGGCCCACTCGTGCTGGTCGCAGCAGGCGGGGTCCTCGTGGAGCTGCTGCACGACCGGGCGTTGGCGCTCCCGCCCCTCGACGAGCCGGGGGCAAGGCGACTGATCGGGCGACTGAAGGTACGGCCGCTGCTCGACGGCGTGCGCGGTGCCGAGCCGAGCGACGTGGCTTCCCTGGCGCTCGCGGTGTCACGGCTGTCGGTGCTGGCCGCCGACCTCGGCGACCTGCTCGGCGCCCTCGACGCGAATCCGGTGATCGTCTCGCCCGATGGGTGCGTTGCGGTCGACGCGCTGGTGATCCTGTCGGGAGTGCCGTCCGGCCCCTGATCATCTGGGCCGATCTGCCGTGATCGCCACGCCAGATCCACCCCTATGCTCGTTGCCGCAGCCGGCGCCCGGAGGGGTGTCGGCAGGAACGGAGGTCCCGTCGATGCTGGAACGATCCCGCCTGGTCTCGCGCGTCGTCGTCATGGCACTCGTGGCCTCGCTCTCGTCGGCGCTCTCGGGCACCGCTACCGGGGCACCGAGGGCGCGGCCCGACCGCACGTGGATGGCGGACGGGAGGGTCTACGCCCTGGTTCGCGCGGGCGACCTGCTCCTGATGGGCGGCGACTTCACCACGCTCCTGCCGCCGCGCGGCAGCGGGAAGAAGCCCCTCACGGTCGCGAACCTGGCGGCGCTCGATCTCTCGACGGGGAACCCCGTCCGCTCATGGCGACCTCGGGTCCCGGGCGACGGGGCGAGCGTCCAAGCCCTCGCGGTCTCGGGCGGCGTGGTCTACGTCGGTGGACGGTTCGATCGCCTGGCGGGGACCGATGTCGAGAACCTGGGGGCCGTGCAGCTCTCCGACGGGGCCGCGATCGCCGGCTTCGCACCGGCGATCGGCGGTCGCGTCCTGACATTGCTCGCATCGCCCGATCGGTTGTACGCCGGTGGCGCATTCGGCAGGGTCGACGGCTTGAGCCGGGCGAAGCTCGCCGCCTGGGACCTCCCCTCGCGCGGCCTCTCGGATGAGTGGCGGCCGCGCGCGGTGGGTGGAGCCGTGCGCGACATGACCTTCGACGCGAGCAGGAACTCGATCTTCATCGGCGGCGCGTTCTTCGAGATGGCGCAAGGCGGCTCGACCTTCCCCCGCGAGAGCGTTGCGAAGGTCGCCTCGCAGAGCGGAGCCCTGCGAACGTGGAAGATCCCCGTCGGGAAGGTGGGCCGACCGCAAACGGCATGGGACCTGGAGGCCACGCCGTCTCGGCTGTACGGGGGGTTCGGGCGCGGTCCGAACTTCGCCGCGGCGTTCAAGCCCGGCGGCGATGTCGGCATCCGGTACTGGCGGGAACGACTGGTCGGCAACGTGCAGGCCGTCGAGCTCTCACCGAACGGGAAGCGCCTGTTCCTCGGGGGCCATTTCGGGCTCGCCGAGCTGCAGCAGGACAAATGCGGTCGGCACCTGCGCGGCCTGATCTCGGTGCGTCCTCGGACCGGGAGGGCGTTCTGCGACTGGATCCCGCAGCTGGCGCCCCACGGTGGGAACTTCGACGGACCGTGGACGATGCTCGCGATCGGGAGGCGCCTGTGGGTCGGGGGCGGCTTCGCGAAGATCGGCGGCATCGAGCAACGCAACCTGGCGCGCTTCACGATCTGACCGGACTCGGCACTAGAACATACGTTCGGTCCGGGTCAAGGACGTGTTTGACGTCGCGTGGTGCCGGGGAAGGTCGTCCTCGCGAACGCGCACGGAGCGCGTTCCGGAGGAGGGAACCATGCTTGCCAACATTGGGCTGCTCGCACAGGCGGGCAACAAGGGGGGAGATGTGGACGTCGAGTCCATCCTCGGTTACATCGTCATCGGCGCGATCGTCGGCGTCGTCGCGCGCTTCCTGGTGCCTGGGGACGACCCGATGGGCATCGTCGGCACGATCGTGCTCGGCATCGTGGGGGCGCTGATCGGCGGCTGGGCCGCCGGCGCGATCTTCCAGGACACGGCCGGCGTCGACTGGATCGCGTCGATCGTTGCCGCCGTGCTGCTCGTGCTGGCGTGGCGCGCGATCGCGAGCAACCGCGTCCGCAGCTGACATCCCCGGCCGATCGTGCGTGAACGGGCCGGGCCCTCGCCCGGCCCGTTCAGCATGTTCGGGAATGTGCGCCGACCGGCCTTCGAGTGCCGGGACCGGGGGCCGATGGAGGTCGCCGGGACGCCGCCTAGCGTGGGGTCGAGACCCGTCATCATGGAGGCGATCACGATGCAGACGCAGGTCCGACCAGACGAGACCGCCACGGCGGAACCCGACCGAACGGCAGAGGAACCGCGGCGGCGGGTGATCGCGGCTGGCACCCTGCTCTGCGTCGCCGGCATCGGCATGCTGATGGGCTTCATCACCGGCGAGGCGCTCTACCCGCGCACGTTCACCACGTCGGAGAACACGATCAGCGACCTGGGGGGCACGATCCCTCCCGACAGCGTGATGCTGCAGCCGTCGCGGGGCATCTTCATCGCCACCGTCCTGGCGGCAGGAGCGATGATCCTGGTCGCCGACGTGCTGCTCGTGCGCGCCGGCACCAGGCGTGGCTTCTCGATCGCGCTGGCGTTGTTCGGCGTCGGCGTGGTGGGCGTCGGGGTGTTCCCTGGCAACGTCGCCGGCTGGCACCCGCTGTTCGCGATGCTCGCGTTCGTCGCCGGCGGCGTCGCCGCGATCATGTCGAGGAAGCTGCTAATGGGGCCGATGCGCGCGATCGCGGTGGCGTTGGGCACGATCGCGCTTTTCGCCGTCGTGCTCGGATCCGACGCGCTGATCGGCTGGGGCCCGGGTGCTGCCCTGGGCGTCGGCGGCATGGAGCGCTGGATCGCGTACCCCGTGATCTTCTGGATGGTCGCGTTCGGGAGCGCCCTGATCGGCGAAGCTGCTGCCCGCGTAGCCTGCCGCTCGTGACTGCGTCGAGCGAGCTGTGCTTCCTGTCGGCGACCGAGCTCGCGCGCCTGGTGCGGGCAGGGGAGCTCTCCGCCCGCGAGGTCCTGACCGCACACATGGAGCGGATCGAGGCGGTGAACCCCGCCGTGAACGCGATCGTGACGCTCGTCGCCGAGAAGGCCGTGGGCGCCGCTCGACGCGCCGACGAGTCGTTCGCTCGGGGCGAGGCGACCGGTCCGCTGCATGGCCTGCCGATCGCCCACAAGGACCTGGTGGCCACGGCCGGCATCCGCACGACGAGCGGCTCGCCGATCTTCGCCGACTCGGTGCCCGATGCCGATGACCTGCTCGTCGAGCGCGCGGGGATCGCCGGCGCGATCGTGGTCGGCAAGACGAACACTCCGGAGTTCGGCGCCGGCTCACAGACGTTCAACCCGGTCTTCGGCCGGACCCTGAACCCGTACGACGTGGCGAGGACGTGTGGAGGGTCGTCCGGAGGCGCTGCCGTCGCCCTCGCGTGCGGGATGGTGCCGATCGCCGACGGCAGCGACCTCGGAGGCTCTCTGCGCAACCCGGCCAGCTTCTGCAACGTGGTCGGCTTCCGGCCATCGCCGGGGCGGGTGCCGTCGTGGCCATCGTCGAACGCCTGGCAGGACCTGTCGGTCGAGGGCCCCATGGGTCGCACGGTCGAGGATGCCGCCCTGCTGCTCTCGGCCATGGCCGGCCCCGACGCTCGGGTGCCGATCTCGCTGTCCGAGCCTGGGGCTGCGTTCGCGCCGCCGCTCGATGCCGACCTCGGCGCGCCGACGGTCGCGTGGGCGCCCACGGCGGGCGGCTCGATGCCGTTCGATCCGCGCATCCCGGCGCTCGTCGACGCCGCTCGTGCAACGTTCGAGGCGCTCGGGTGCCGCACCGAGGAGGCGTTCCCGAACCTCGCCGACGGACGGGACGTGTTCTTCACCCTGCGGGCGCACATGCTCGCGGCCGATCTCGCCGACCTGCTCGTCACACACCGCGACGAGATGAAGGCAACGGTGGTCTGGAACGTCGAGGAGGGTCTGCGGCTGACCCACGCCGACATCGCCCGGGCCGAGCGACTGCGCACCGGGTTGGTCGCGCGGGTCGTGCGGTTCTTCGAGCGGTTCGACTTCCTGGTGATGCCGGTGACGCAGGTGCCGCCGTTCGACGTCGACGTCGAGTTCCCGACCGCGATCGAGGGCGCCGCGATGCCGACATACCTCGACTGGATGGAGTCGTGTTGGTGCATCACCGTGACCGGCTCGCCGGCGATCTCGGTACCGGGCGGGTTCACCGACGACGGGCTGCCTGTCGGCCTGCAGATCGTCGGGCGTCGCGGCGACGACCTCGGGGTGCTGCGCCTCGCGCACGCGTTCGAGCGCGCGACCCGGGTCGGTGAGCGCCGGCCGCCCCTGGTGGGCTGACGGGGTTCAGGGTGGAGCTCGCGGCGCCGGCGCGTCCGTAGACTTCCGCCATGACGACTCACGAGATGCTGGTGCTCGGGCGTGACGAGCTCGAGTCGCTCGAGCTCTCCTGGACCGACGTCGTCGATGTGCTCGAGGACGCGTTCCGGCAGAAGGCGGCCGGGCTCGTGCAGAACCCGCCGAAGCCGGCGGTGCGCCCGCGTGCCGACGCGTTCATCAACGCGATGCCCGCCTACCTGGGCGGCAGCGACCGTGTCGGCATCAAGTGGGTCGCGGGGTTCGAGCAGAACCGCGCCAAGGGCCTGCCGTACATCTACGGGGTTCTCGTGCTGACCGACGCCGAGACCGGCCGGCCGCTCGCGCTGATCGACGGTGGGTGGATCACCGAGATGCGCACGGCCGGGGTCTCCGGCGTCGTGATGCGCCAGGTGCCCGACGAGCCGCGAGGGCTCGCGATCGTGGGCGCCGGCGTGCAGGGGCGCCGCCACCTGGAGCTGCTGCTCGAGCAGCGCCCCGGCATCGAGCAGGTCCGGGTTTTCGACGTCGTGCCGGAAGCCTCGCGAGCCCTGCTCGCCCTCGCCGGCGACCGGGAGGGCGTGGTCGCGTCCGACGCTCGCCATGCGCTCGAAGGAGCCGACCTCGTCGTCACCGTGGTGACGGTGCCGCTCCAGCCACGGCTCGACGCCGCGAACACCAAGGCCGACGCCGTGCTGTTGCCCATCGACTACGACGATGCGCTCGGTGCGGAGGCGGCGAACGCGGCGACGTTCTACGTGGTCGATGACCCCGGGCAGTACGCGTCGGTCGGCGATCAGCACTGGGACGGGTTCCGAGACCCCGACGGCGAGCTGGCCCAGGTGGTCGCGGGGACCCTCACGGTGCCGACGAGTGGACGGCGGGTGTTCCTCGACATGGGCATCGCGATGGACGACGTGGCGCTCGGCGCGCTGTGCTACGACCGCGCGCTCGAGCGAGGCATCGGGCGCATGATCGAGTTCCCGTGAGGCACGACGTCGATCTCGAGGGCTTGCGGCTGGGGCGGCTCGAGCGCCTGCAACGGGCGATGCGTGATCACGACGTCGAGGCACTGGTGCTCTCGAACGAACCCAACGTGCGGTACGCGACCGGGGCGACCGCGATGCCCGTCTACGCGATGAGCACGTTCGCGCGATGCGCGGTCGTGCCGCAGGAGGGCACCCCGATCCTGTTCGAGCACGGCAACTCGGTGCACCGCTCGAAGCTGCGCGCCCCCGACGTGCGACCGATGCACGCATGGGAGTTCTACGACGACCCTGGACCGCAGGCTGCGACCTGGGCCGAGGAGACGCTGGCCGCGGTACGCGAGCTCGGCGTGCACGGCGACCGCATCGCCGTCGACCGCCTCGGCACGCCGGCGTTCCTGGCGCTCCTCGATCGAGGGGTGCGACCCGTCGACTCGGCGCCGGTCACGCAGCAGGCTCGTCGCGTGAAGACCGCCGAGGAGATCGAGCTGTTCGATCTGAACGCAGGTCTCGTGCAGGAGATGCTCACCGCGTTCGAAGCCGCGGTCGAGCCGGGGGTCACCGAGCGCGACCTGCTCGCGGTGCTCTCGGACGTGATGGTCCGCGGTGGTGGCGAGTACCTGGCCACGACCACGGTCTGCTCCGGCCCGAACACGAACCCATGGAGAGCGGAAGCCACCGATCGCCGGCTCGAGGAAGGTGACCTCGTCTTCGTCGACACCGACACGGTCGGCATCGAGGGGTGCTTCTTCTGTGTCTCACGCACGTTCCCGGTCGGCGACGCAGTGAGTGCCGAGCAACGCGCGATCCACCGCGAGTCGTACGAGTGGCTCGAGGCCATGAAGTCGCTGGTGCGCCCCGGGGCGACGTGTGGGGAGCTCGCTGCCAAGGCGCCGCCCCTCCCCGAGCGGTTCGCCGAGCAGCGGTACGAGTGCTATTTCCACGGCGTCGGGCTCGAGGAGGAGAACCCGAGCCTGTGCCACCCGTCCGACGTGCAGCCCAACCCCGACACCGTGCTCGAAGAGGGCACCACGCTGGTGGTCGAGCTCTACGCCGGGGAGGTCGGCGGGCGCGACGGGGTGAAGCTCGGCGACGAGGTGCTCGTCACCGCCGAGGGATGTCGCGTGTTCGCGCCCTACCCGTTCTCCGAGCGGCTGCTGGGGTGAGCGCTACAGGAGCCGGTTGAACCAGATGCCGCCGGGGCCGGCCGAGAAGCTGGCACCTTCGCCCCAGACCGCGACGGCTTTGCCCGTGTTCGTGATGTCGATCGCGCCGTAGTCGCCGTACTCCGAGGCGAAGCCGGCGGCTGTCTTGTAGGTCGCCCCGGAATCCGCGTCGGAGATGTCGACCTCAGCGCTCCACGACTGTCCTCCGTCGGTCGACGAGCGGTAGAACGTGTTCCAGGCGCCGGTCCGGTTGTCCGCGTAGTGGATGCGGAACTGTCCACTGGCGCCGCCCGCGATCGCGGGGAAGCTGGCGTTGGCGGCGCCGTTGCCGAGCTCGACCGCAGGAGCCCACGTCACGCCGCCATCGGTCGATCGCCTCGACCAGATGTGTCCGTTGCCGCCGAGGCTCGTCGCACCCGAGTACAGCGCTACGAGCGTGCCGGCGCTGTCGCTACCGAGCGCCGTGGTCGACGATGTCTCGAAGTTCACCCCTGTGAACACCTGGCCGAGCACCGTGCGCGTCCACGACGAGCCGCCGTTCGTCGTGCGCCAGGTCTCGATGTTGATCGGCCCGCTCGCCTGTTGGCTGCTGCCCGGGTAGTCGGACGCCGAGAGCACTGCCGTGCCGTTCGGGAGGACCTCGAGCCCGTTCGGGTAGCGGTAGCGGCCGGAGTCGGCGTTGAGCTTCACCGCCGGCGCGAACGAGGACCCGGAGTTGTGGCTCGCCGCCACCCAGACGTCGGAGCTGGTCGCGTAGGCGATGTAGACGTGCACGCCGTCGGGGCTCACGCCGATCCACGGCTTGTCACCCCAGGGCGAACCCGAGACCTCGATCGGTGCCGTCCAGGTGGCGCCGTGGTTCGTCGACTTGCTGAAGACCATGTCGTACTTGTTCATCCAGGTGGCGTAGACCACGCCGTTCGAAGCGACCTTCACGACCGGGTCGTATTGGAACTGCTTCACGCCCGGACAGGGGCATGGGTACGTCTCGGCGCTCCACGTGGCGCCGTTGTCGCTCGAGACCCGCAGCAGCATCGGGATCGGCGGGCACTGTTTGCAGGCCTTCGGTCCCCCGAAGCGGTTGTACATCACGTAGACGTAAGGACCGCTCGGGTCGGCAGCGATGCTCGGCTCCCACGTGTCCTCGGTGCCGACCTTGATCTCGCCGGCCCACCCCGGCGCAGCGGCGAGGGGTTCGAGCGCCGCCGCCTCCGCTCGCGTGATCGGACCGGTCGCCGCTCGGCTGACCGCCACGCCGGTGTGCCCCATCGACCTCGGCCGCTCGGAGCTCGCGCGTCGGACCGGCGTCTCGACCCGAGCCGAAGGCGAAGACCGACGCGGCGACGAGCGTCACCAGCGCGGTCGTGGTCAGTACCGTGATCCGAGTCCTCCGCATGACGTACCCCCCCGTTACGACCTGGGAGGACGCTATGCCTATCGATGAAACCGGTCGAATCGACCTGTGACCAGCGGTCAGGTCGATGGCGCGAGCTCGGCTTCGCTCGGTGCACGCCGCCGCAGGCGCAGCGCGAGCAGCAGGCCGCCCGCCACCATGCCGATGCACAGGTACTGAGCGCCGGTCAGGCCGGCGACCGTCTCGTCGTAGGCGCGCAGGAAGTCGGTCAGGAACCGCTGCGTGCCGTACCAGAGGAGGAACGTGACGGTGAGCCATCCGGGCGCCAGGGGCCGGCGTTGCAGCCACCACAGCAGCGCGACGAGCGGCAGCAGCAGGAGCAGTTCGTACATCGCGGTGTTGTGGATCACCGACCCGACCCCGCCGTCGATCGGCTCACGGGTCTCGCCGCCGAGGTACTTCCATGCGAGCGGGAAGCTCGTGGCCGTGCCCAGGTGCTCACCGACCGCCATGCACCCGAGGCGCCCGATCGCGAGGCCGGGCGCGAGGCCGTAGACGATGCCGTCGCTCACGGTCAGCCCAGGCATCTCCGGATGTCGGCGCGTGAACCAGACGATCACGACGATCGAGATCAGGAACGCGCCCGAGAACTGCAGGCCGCCCTGCCAGACGGCGAACGCCGAGAGGGGGTCGTCGGAGAAGTCGCTCCAGTGCGTGACCACGAAGAGCAGGCGAGAGCCGATGATGCCGAGCACGATCACCCACCACGCCAACCGTGAGAGCAGGTCGGCGTCGAGATCGCGCTCGCGCGCGTAGCGCAGGAAGACCCCGACGCCGACGAGGATGCCGAGCGCGACGAAGACGCCGAACGTGCGGATCGTCACAGGTCCGATCGAGACCTGCGGGAACGTGCGGAACGGGATCGCGGCGATCATGCGCCAACCATCCTATTGGGCGGTTCGCCCGAGACCGCGGGGCGCGTGCTCGCGCGTCGCGGGCGGCGTTCGATGCTCAGGCGCCTTCCTCGTCGGCGGCCTCTGCGAGCACCTCGGCCGTGACCATGTCCTCGACCGCCGCCTCCGCGAGCGTCTCGGCGGCCGCCTCTTCGACGATCGCCTCGGCCTCGAGCTCGTCGGCCGCGGCCCGCAGCTCGGCGGCCGCCCCGGCCTTATCGACGGCATCGGCGTGCAGCACCTCGGCCGCCGCGGCTTCCTCGACGGCATCGTCGATCGCATCCTCGACGGCGTTCAGCAGTTCATCCTCCACGGCACGCTCCTCTCGGTCGGCGGACGGTCGCCCGCGGAGCATAGAGGGCGGCTCAGGACTTCGCGAGCACGTGCTCGGCGATCGCCGGGATCACCTTCTCGCCGTACGCCTGCAGGGTCTCAT
>CAVSLG010000018.1:0-341587 GCA_963728665.1 uncultured Actinomycetes bacterium
CGAGCTCCTGGCGCGCGTCGACGCCGCCAAAGAGGAGCTGTTCAACCTGCGCTTCCAGCTGGCGACGGGTCAGCTCGACAACCCGACCCGCATCAGGGAGGTGCGCCGCGAGGTGGCGCGCATCGCCACCGTGCTGCGCGAGCGCGAGATCGAGCTGGAGCTCGACGCGATCGCCGCGGCGCGCGAGGCGGCATCCGAGGAGGAGCAGTGAGCGACGAGCAGACCGTGACCGCCACGACCGCCGACCGCGGGCCCCGCAAGGTGCGCACCGGCGTGGTCGTGTCGGACAAGATGGACAAGACCGTGCTGGTGCGCGTCGACCGCAAGGTGACCCACCCGCTCTACCGCAAGACCGTGCGCCGCTCGTCGAAGTTCGCCGCGCACGACGAGCAGAACGACGCGCACGTGGGCGACACGGTGCGGGTGATGGAGACGCGCCCGGTCTCGAAGAGCAAGCGGTGGCGGGTCGTCGAGATCGTCGAACGGGCGAAGTGACCGCCGTGAGAGCACCGATCGAGTGAACGTAGGAACGCGAGGGAGCCGGAAGTGATCCAGCAGGAGACGCGCTGCAAGGTCGCGGACAACACGGGGGCCAAAGAGGTCCTGTGCATCCGCGTGCTGGGCGGCTCGGGCCGTCGCTACGCGGGGGTCGGCGACGTGATCGTCGGCACCGTGAAGGACGCCCTGCCCGGCGGCGGCGTGAAGAAGGGCGAGGTCGTTCGGGCCGTCGTCGTGCGCACGGCCAAGGAGCGGCGTCGTCCCGACGGGTCGTACATCCGCTTCGACGACAACGCCGTGGTGATCATCAACGAGCAGAAGAACCCACGCGGCACCCGCATCTTCGGACCGGTGGCCCGCGAACTGCGCGAGAAGCGGTTCATGAAGATCATCTCGCTCGCGCCGGAGGTGCTGTAAGCCATGCCAGGGGTCGACATCAGGAAGGACGACACGGTCCGCGTGATGGCGGGCAAGGACCGCGGCAAGGAAGGACGCGTGGTCCGGGTGCTGCCCCGTGAGGGCAGGATCATGGTCGACGGTGTCGCGCTGGCGAAGAAGCATCAGCGCGCCGCCGGACGGGCCAGCGGTTCGAGCCAGGCGATCCAGCAGGGCGGCATCATCGACGTCGAGACGTTCATCGATATCTCCAACGTGCAACCCGTCTGCGGGAGCTGCGGCCGGCCCACGCGCATCGGGCATCGCGTGGAGCAGGACGGCAGGAAGGTGCGCATCTGTCGGAAGTGCGAGGCGGAACTATGAGCGAGGACTACACACCGAGGCTGAAGCAGCGCTACCGCGACGAGCTGGTGCCGGCGCTGCAGCAGGAGCTCGGGCTGGACAACGTGATGCAGGTGCCGCGCCTCGACAAGATCGTGGTGAACATGGGCATCGGCGACGCGGTCAAGGACGGGCGCATGCTCGACGCGGCGCTCGAGGACCTCACGATCATCACCGGTCAGAAGCCGGTCGTGACGAAGGCCCGCAAGTCGATCGCCGGGTTCAAGCTTCGCGAGGGCATGGCGATCGGCGCCAAGGTCACGTTGCGGGGCAACCGAATGTGGGAGTTCTACGACCGGCTGGTCTCGCTCGCACTCCCGCGCATCCGCGACTTCCGGGGCATGAGCCCCCGCTCGTTCGACGGCCACGGCAACTACACGATGGGCGTCACCGAGCAGCTGATCTTCCCGGAGATCGACTACGACAAGGTGGCGTTGGTCCGCGGCATGGACATCACGATCGTCACGACCGCGACCAGCGACGACGAGGCTCGAAGCCTGCTGATCGCCCTCGGCTTCCCGCTCGCGGGCGTCGAGCACGTGGCGCAGGCAGGGTAGGAGAACGCACTCATGGCCAAGAAGGCACTGAAGAACAAGCAGCAGCGCCAGCCGAAGTTCCGCGTGCGCGGGTACACGCGCTGTCAGCGGTGCGGGCGGTCCCGCGCCGTCTACAAGCGGTTCCTGCTGTGCCGCATCTGCTTCCGAGAGCTGGCGCACGCCGGCGAGCTGCCGGGGGTGACGAAAGCATCATGGTGACCAAGGAACGGCGGTTCTCGAGCAACGTCAACGATCCGGTCGCCGACCTGCTCACGCGCATCCGCAACGCGAACCTGGCGTACAAGGACGACCTGCCGGTGCCGGTCTCGAAGGTGAACGAGGCCGTTCTCGGTATCCTCGACGCCGAGGGATACATCGACGGCTTCGAGCGCGAGGGCGAGGGCGTGCACCAGGCCTTCCGCGTGCGCCTGAAGTACGACAAGCAGCGGCAGCGCACGATCAGCGGCATCAAGCGCGTCTCGACGCCCGGACGCCGGGTGTACACGGGGCGTCACGAGCTGCCGCGGGTGCTCGGGGGGCTCGGCGTCGCGATCGTCTCCACGTCGCAGGGCGTGATGACCGACAAGGACGCTTCCCGCAAGGGCATCGGCGGCGAGGTGCTGGCCTACGTCTGGTAGCGCCGGGGCACACACGAGGGAACGGACACGATGAGTCGTATCGGAAAGCAGCCCATCGAGATCCCCAGCGGGGTCGACATCACGGTCGGCGACGGCAACGTCGTCACGGTGAAGGGTCCCCGCGGATGAGCTCACGCAGACGATGCACGCGAACATGACGATCGTGGTCGACGGCGGCGTCGCCCGCGTCGAGCGCCCCGACGACCAGGGGTTCAACCGCGGGCTGCACGGTCTCACGCGCTCGCTGCTGGCCAACATGGTCGAAGGCGTGACCAAGGGCTACGAGAAGAAGCTCGAGATCGTGGGCGTGGGCTACCGGGCCGCGATGAAAGGCAAGGACATCGAGGTGCAGGCCGGCTACTCGCACCCGGTGGTGGTGCCGGTGCCCGACGGCATCGAGTTCGAGGTGCCGGCCCCCACCCAGATCGTGGTGCGCGGCAACGACAAGCAGGCGGTCGGCGAGATCGCCGCGAAGATCCGGAAGATCCGCAAGCCCGAGCCGTACAAGGGCAAGGGCATCCGGTACGAGGGCGAGTACGTGCGGAAGAAGGCCGGCAAGGCCGCGAAGACAGGTGCTGCGTGATGGCGAGGAACGAGAAGCGAGCGGCGCGCGAACGCCGCCACACCCGGGTCCGCAAGAAGGTCGCGGGCGACGGCGCCCGGCCGCGGCTGGCCGTGTACCGGTCGAACAAGTTCATCTACGCGCAGCTGATCGACGACGTCGACGCTCGCACGCTCGCACAGGCGAGCGACCGCGAGGTCTCCGGCGACGACAAGACGGCCCGCGCGAAGGCCGCCGGCGAGCTGCTGGCGAGCCGCGCGAAGGACGCCGGCATCGAGCGTGCCGTCTTCGATCGCGGTGGCCGGCTGTACCACGGCCGCGTCGCCGCGCTCGCCGAGGGTGCGCGCGAGGGAGGACTCCAGATCTGACATGAGCAGGCGATACGACTCGAATCAGCAGGACCGCAGCCCGTTCGAGGAACGGGTGATCTCGATCAACCGCGTGGCCAAGGTCGTCAAGGGTGGTCGACGGTTCTCGTTCGCCGCGCTCGTCGTCGTCGGCGACGGCGCGGGTCGGGTCGGGCTGGGCTACGGCAAGGCCAAGGAGGTGCCCGCGGCGATCGCCAAGGGCGTCGAGGAGGCCCGCAAGCGCATGTTCGAGGTGCCGATGATGGGCACGACGATCCCGCACGAGGTGATCGGGCGAGGCCGGCGCCGGCGTGGTGCTGTTGAAGCCCGCCGCCCCGGGGACCGGCGTGATCGCCGGAGGTCCGGTGCGGGCGCTGGTCGAGGCCGCCGGCATCAAGGACATCCTGTCGAAGTCCATGGGCAGCTCGAACCAGATCAACATCGTGAAGGCCGCGGTGGCGGGGCTGAAGGCTCTGCGTCGCCCCCAGCAGGTCGCCCAGCTGCGCGGGCGCGACGTGCACGAGATCGCGCCCAAGCCGATGCTCGAGGCGGTCGCCGCCGCCGAGGTGCGTCTGCAGGCCGCCCGCACGGCCGCGCTCGAGGAGGTCTACTCCGACCAGCCATCGAGCCGCGACCAGCGACGGGGCCAAGGCCCGCGTGGGGGCCGGCGATGAGCCGGCTCAAGGTGACGCAGGTGCGAAGCGTGATCGACCGGCCCCGTGACCAGAAGGACACGGTGCGCCGGCTCGGCCTGCACCGCATCAACGACTCGGTGATCAAGGAGGACCGCCCGGAGATCCGCGGCATGATCGAGAAGGTGCGGCACCTCGTGAGCGTCGAAGAGGTCGAGGGCGCCTGAGGCGCCCCTCCGGAGAGGAAGCGACATGAAGCTCCATCACCTGAAGCCCGCCGAGGGCGCGAAGCAGGATCGCAAGCGCGTCGGGCGTGGGCGCGCCGGCGTCCGCGGCAAGACCGCCGGACGCGGCACGAAGGGCACGGGGGCGCGCAAGAACGTGCCGGCCTGGTTCGAGGGCGGCCAGATGCCGCTGCAGCGGCGCGTGCCCAAGCTCAAGGGCTTCACGAACGTGAACCGCGTCGAGTACGCCGTGGTCAACGTGGAGGTGCTCTCGAAGTACTACGAGAGCGGCGAGGTGACGCCCGAGGCGTTGGCGGCACACGGCCTCGTGCACAAGAGCTTGCCGGTCAAGATCCTCGCCCGGGGCGAGCTCGACCATGCGCTCACGGTGAAGGCCCATGCCTTCTCGAAGGCGGCCAAGGCCAAGATCGAGCAGGCGGGCGGCACCGCCGAGCTCATCGAGGCCTAGATGCCGGGGTACGATAGACGCCCGTGCTGAAAGCCTTCCTCAACGCGTTCCGGCTTCCGGACCTTCGCAACAAGATCCTGTTCACGCTGTTCATCATCGCCATCTACCGGTTCGGGTCGTACGTGCCCGTGCCGGTGGTCGACTTCGGGCCGATCCGCGACGCGATCGAGGCGGGCGAGGGCGGCTTCCTTCAGCTGATCAACCTGTTCTCGGGCGGCGCGCTCGGGCAGATGGCGGTCTTCGGGCTCGGCATCATGCCCTACATCACGAGCTCGATCATCATGCAGCTGCTCACGGTCGTGATCCCGAAGCTGCAGTCACTGCAGGACCAGGGCGAGGTCGGCGTCAAGAAGATCAACCAGTACACGCGCTACGTCACCGTCGTGCTCGCGGTGCTGCAGTCGACCGGCATCGTGTTCCTGTTCCACTCCGGCGGCACCGGGCTTCCCGACCCGTTCCCCGCCGGGACGTTCACCGCTCCCAACATCGGGCTGATCGTGCTCACGCTCACCGCGGGCACCGCGATGATCATGTGGCTCGGGGAGCTCATCACGCAGCGGGGCGTCGGCAACGGCATGTCGATCCTGATCTTCACGAGCGTGATCGCGTCGCTACCGGGCGAGGGCAGCTCGATCCTGCGCCAGGGCGGTGGGTTCAAGTTCAGCATCATCATGCTGATCGGACTCGGCATCATCGTGTCCGTCGTGTTCATGGACCAGGGGCAGCGCCGCATCCCGATCCAGTACGCCAAGCGCATCGTGGGCCGCAAGATGACGACGGGCGGCAGCACCTACCTGCCGCTCAAGGTGAACCAGGCCGGTGTGATCCCGATCATCTTCGCCACGTCGGTGATGTACATGCCGGTGCTGCTCGCGAGCATCGTGCCCTGGGAGGGGTTCCAGAACTTCGTCGACACGTACCTGAACGCCGGCAACCCGACGTACGTGTACATGATCGTGCTGGCGTCGATGATCGTGTTCTTCGCCTACTTCTACACCGCGATCCAGTTCGACCCCGTGAAACAGGCGGACAACCTGCGCAAGCAGGGGGGTTCATCCCGGGCATCCGGCCCGGCGGGCCGACGGCCACCTACCTCAACGACATCCTCGTGCGGATCACGCTGCCGGGCGCCCTGTTCCTGGCCGCGATCGCCCTGGTCCCCACGATCGTGTTCAAGATCTGGGACTTCCAGCAGTTCCCGTTCGGCGGCACCTCGGTGCTGATCGCCGTCGGGGTGGCGCTCGAGACGATGAAGCAGATCGAGTCCCAGCTGCTGATGCGCCACTACGAAGGCTTCCTGAAGTAGGCGCCGATGCGGCTGGTGCTGCTCGGACCTCCGGGGGCTGGCAAAGGAACACAGGCCCAGCTGCTGGTGGATCGCTTCGACATCCCGCAGATCTCGACCGGCGACATCCTGCGCGAGCACGTGCAGCGCGGCTCGGGCCTCGGCATCCAGGCCCGCGCCTACATGGACCGTGGCGAGTACGTGCCCGATGAGCTCGTGGTCCGCATGGTGATGGACCGCCTCGCGCAGCCAGACGCTCGGCAGGGGTTCATCCTCGACGGCTTCCCGCGCACGGTGCCCCAGGCCGAGGCGCTCGAGAGGGCGCTCGCCCAGGCCGAGCAGCCGCTCTCGGCGGTGCTGAAGTTCGCGATCAGCGACGACATGGCCGTGCGGCGCCTCTCCAACCGATGGACGTGCCCGGCGTGCAAGCGCACCTACAACTTGGAGTTCAAGCCGCCCGCGAACGATCGCGTCTGCGACACCGACGATGCCGCGCTGGAGCGGCGCGCCGACGACGACGAGCTCACGGTGCGTCGTAGACTCGCGCTGTACCGGGAGCAGACCGCCCCGCTCGAGGCGTTCTATCGCGCGCGCGACCTGCTCATGGAGATCGACGCCGAGGTGCGTGAGGGCGAGGTCGCCACCCGAACGAACGACGCGCTGGAGGGTGTTTCGTGATCATCAGGAAGTCTCCCGAGGAGCTCGACCGCATGCGACGGGCAGGTCGCATCGTGGCGGGCACGATCTCGGCCGTGCTCGAGGCGGTGCGACCGGGCGCGACCACGGCCGACCTCGACCACGTCGCCGAGGCGTACATCCGCGACCAGGGCGCGACGCCCTCGTTCCTCGGGTACCGGGGCACGTATCCGGCCACGATCTGCGCCTCGATCGACGACGAGATCGTGCACGGCATACCGTCGTCCACCCGTCGGCTCGAGGAGGGGCAGTTGCTCTCGCTCGACTTCGGGGCGATCTGGGAGGGCTTCCACGCCGACTCGGCGGTGACCGTCTTCGTCGGCGGCGTCGCGCCCAGCGAGGACGCCGCCCGGCTCGTGAAGACCACCGAGGAGGCCCTGTACGCGGGCATCGCGGCGGTGCAGCCGGGGGGGCGTCTGTCCGACATCGGCCACGCGATCGAATCGGTGGCGTCAGCCGGCGGGCCTCGGCATCGTCCGCGAGTACGGCGGCCACGGCATCGGCCGTTCGATGCACGAGGACCCGTTCATCCAGAACTTCGGCCGCCCCGGCCGCGGCCCCGACCTGCGCCCGGGGCTGGTGATCGCGATCGAGCCGATGCTGATGCTCGGCGACGAGCAGACGCGGGTGCTGTCCGACGAGTGGACGGTCGTCACGGCCGACGGTTCGCTCGCCGCGCACTTCGAGCACACCGTGGCCGTGACCGAGAACGGTCCCGAGGTGCTCACGGCCCGCGGATGAGGGCTTTCGTGGACGTTCGCGCTGGTCGGCCCCTATACTGACCGTTCGCCCCCTCCCGGAGGGTGTTCGTGCACGTCCCGGGAGCCAGGGCGAGAACCCGTTCGAGAGGGAACAGCTGGAGCGTGCCGAAGAAAGACGCGATCGAGGTCGAGGGAACGGTCATCGAGCCGTTGCCCAACGCCATGTTCCGGGTGGAGCTCGAGAACGGACACAAGGTGTTGGCCCACATCTCGGGGAAGATGCGGATGCACTACATCCGCATCCTGCCGGGGGACCGGGTCCTGGTGGAACTGTCGCCGTACGACCTCACCCGAGGCCGTGTGGTGTACCGCTACAAGTAGGAGTTGACGAGCGGATGAAGGTTCGGCCCAGCGTCAAGAGGATCTGCGACCGCTGCCGCGTGATCCGGCGCCGGGGGAAGATCCTCGTCATCTGCACGAACCCGCGGCACAAGCAGCGGCAGGGCTGAGAGGGAAGAGGGGACCGTCCAGTGGCTCGTATCGCAGGCGTCGACCTTCCGCGCGACAAGCGGCTCGACATCGCGCTGACCTACATCTACGGCATCGGCACCTCCGGGGCCAAGGCGATCGTGACCGGCTCGGGCGTCGAGGGCGCCACCAAGGTGCGCGACCTCTCCGAGGACGAAGTGCTGAAGATCCGCGCGTACATCGACGCGAACTTCAAGGTCGAGGGTGACCTCCGCCGCGAGGTGGCCCAGGACATCAAGCGCAAGATCGAGATCGGCTGCTACCAGGGCGTCCGCCACCGCCGCGCGCTGCCCGTGCGCGGCCAGCGCACGCACACGAACGCCCGCACGCGCAAGGGTCCGAAGAAGGCGATCGCCGGCAAGAAGAAGGCGACCAAGAAGTAGTCAGACGCGAGGGAGCTGCACACGCATGGCGAAGCCCAAGGTCAAGAAGACCAAGCGCCGCGAGAAGAAGCACGTCGTTCACGGCCAGGCCCACATCAAGTCGACGTTCAACAACACCATCGTCACGATCACCGACCTGCAGGGCAACACGGTGTCGTGGGCGAGCGCCGGCAACGTGGGGTTCAAGGGCTCGCGCAAGTCGACGCCGTTCGCCGCGCAGCTCGCCGCCGAGAAGGCCGCGCGCGCCGCGCAGGAGCACGGTCTGCAGAAGGTCGACGTGTTCGTGAAGGGCCCGGGGTCGGGCCGTGAGACCGCGATCCGATCGCTCGCCGCCGCGGGCCTCGAGGTCACGGGCATCCAAGATGTGACGCCGGTGCCGCACAACGGCTGCCGGCCGCGCAAGCGCCGCCGGGTCTGACCGACGGCGCACCCGCGGAGCACGCTCCGCGGGACAGACGACGCGGGGTAGGAATGGTTGATCCCCCGCCGAAGGAGGGAACCACCGCATGTTCATCGTCGCGAGGCCTCAGATCTCCGAAGAGGTCGTCTCGCCGACCCGCTCCCGGTTCGCGATCGAGCCGCTCGAGCCCGGGTTCGGCTACACCGTCGGCAACTCGCTCCGTCGCACGCTGCTCTCGTCGATCCCCGGCGCCGCCATCTCGTCGGTGCGCATCGACGGCGTGCTGCACGAGTTCTCGACGATCCCGAAGGTGACCGAGGACGTCACCGACATCATCCTGAACCTCAAGGAGCTGGTGGCTCGCTCCGAGCTCGAAGAGCCGACCACCGTCTACCTGAAGGCCAAGGGGCCGGCCGAGGTCACGGCCGGCGACATCGCGCCGCCCGCGGGCGTCGAGATCCTGAACCCCGACCTGCACATCGCCACGCTCGGCAAGGGCGCGAGCCTCGAGATGGAGATGACGGTCGAGCGCGGCGTCGGCTACCGCATGGCCGACAAGAACAAGAAGCCGCGCGATCCGATCGGCGTGATCCCGGTCGACTCGATCTTCTCGCCGGTGCGCAAGGTGAGCTACACGGTCGAGAACACACGCGTCGAGCAGATGACCGACCGCGACCGCCTGATCCTCGACGTCGAGACCGACGGCTCGGTCACGCCGCGTGAGGCCGTGGCGTCGGCGGGCGGCACGCTGCTCGAGCTGGTCACGCTCTTCAGCGAGCTGGCCGACGCCGCGAGCGTCACCGTCGGTCCCGCCGAGGACGACGAGGTGCCCGGCGACTACGCCATCACGATCGAGGAGCTGAACCTCTCGGTGCGCTCCTACAACTGCCTGAAGCGCGAGGGCATCAACGCGGTCGGCGACGTGATCCTGAAGAGCGAGTCCGAGCTCATGGACATCCGCAACTTCGGCCAGAAGTCGATCGACGAGGTGAAGGCCAAGCTCGAGGAGCTGGGCCTCGGACTGCGGGAGGAGTAGGCGGTGCCCAAGCCCAAGAAGGGCCCTCGCCTCGGCTCGAACCCGGGCCATCAGCGTCTGCTGCTCTCGACGCTGGCGGCGCAGCTGTTCACGCACGAGGCGATCGACACCACCGAGGCCAAGGCCAAGGCGCTTCGCCCGTACGCCGAGAAGCTGATCACGAAGGCGAAGAAGGGCGATCTCGCCGCCCGCCGCGACGTGCTGAAGGACATCCCCGACCGTGACGTCGTGGCCCGGCTGTTCCACGAGATCGGGCCGCGCTTCGAGGAGCGCAACGGCGGGTACACGCGCATCCTGAAGCTCGGGCCGCGCAAGGGCGACGCCGCGCCGATGGCGCGCATCGAGCTGGTCGAGCGCGGCGACTGAGTCGCGCCTCCGCGTGATCGACGCTGCGACGAGGCCGGGGCATCGAGCCCCGGCCTCACGCGTTCCCCGGTCGCTACTCGACCGTGAAGCCGGTGCGCATGCCCTCGGCGTAGTGCGCCTCGAGCGTGCCGTCGGGCTCTTCCTGCAGGATGTTGCAGATCAGCACGTAGGCGCCGGCCGTCGAGATCGACCGTCGAGCGTCGGCGTCTCGCCGACGGGGATGTCCTCGATCTCGTCGACGACCTCCATGCCTTCGCCGTCCTCGAGCACGGCGCCGTCCTCGTCGGTCGGCAGGTCGGTGGGCGCGAGATCGGTCTTGATGACGACGAACTCGTGCACGTCGTCGGGCCCGTCGTTCGTGACGTCGAACGTCACCGACCCGGCCGCAGCCGAGGCCGGATCGGCCGACACGGCGAACTCCTGCAGCGTGACGGCGACCGTGGCCTCGCCTCCGGCGTCGCTCGCCGTCTCGGTGGCGGTGTCGCTGCCGGCGTCACCGCCGTCATCGTCGCCTCCACACGCCGGCAGCACCACGAGCGCCACACCATGGCCGCCCCGATGGCGATCGTGCGTGGCACGGTGCGTGGACTCATGAGTCCCCCTCCTTCCGGCCCCCGAATGGGACCTCTTCGCTGAAGCCTCTGCCGGTCTGGCGGTTCGAGAACGTGCCGTTCGACCCCTGCCGGCAGGGCCGATGTCGACCATACTCCCGGCGATGCGTGAGCGGACGATCCGGATGCTGCTCGCCTACGACGGCACGGGGTTCCGCGGGTGGGCGGCCCAGCGCGATCCGGCGATCCGGACCGTCGAGGGGGTGCTCACCGAGGCG
Source organism: uncultured Actinomycetes bacterium (assembly GCA_963728665.1). GTDB lineage: Bacteria > Actinomycetota > UBA4738 > UBA4738 > HRBIN12 > JAOUEA01. Next base: position 10,908 of record CAVSLG010000018.1, read on the forward strand.
CTCGAGGTCGTCGGCGCCGGTCCCGTCAAGCTCTCGGTGGCCGGGCGGACCGACGCCGGGGTGCACGCTCGTGGCCAGGTCGCCTCGTTCACCACGCCGTCGGGGCGCGAACGCGTTCGATCCGCGACGCGATCAACGGACGGCTCGCACCCGAGGTCGTGGCTCTCGTCGGTCGACGAGGCGCCCGCGGCTTCGACGCGCGCTTCTCGGCGACGGCTCGCGAGTACCGCTACCGCATCGACGTCGGCGAGGTGCCCGACCCGTTCACCGCGCGGTTCGTGTGGCACCATCCGTGCGCGCCCGACCTTCGCGCGATGCGCGCGGCCGCACGACACCTCGTGGGGGAGCGCGACTTCACCTCGTTCTGCCGGCATCCGGGGCCGGGCAGGCCGACCGTGCGCGATCTGCAGCGGGTGAGCGTCATGCTCACGGCGACCGCCTCGAGCTCGGATTCCGGGCGAACGCGTTCCTGCATCAGATGGTGCGCGCGCTCACCGGCACGCTCGTCGCCGTCGGCGAGGGCAAGGTCGACCCCGACGCCGTGCCGGCGATCCTCGAGGCTCGGGACCGCGCCGCGGCGCGGCAGATCGCCCCGCCGCACGGGCTCACGCTCGAACGGGTCGTCTACGGCCGGCGACGGGGGCAGGGGACGTGATCTGCTTTGACGCCTCGCGCTCCCGCGGGTAGTCTGACGCGTCGGCCGGGAGCCTTCCTGGCCGATATCCACGTCTATGAAGACCTACTCTCCGAAGCCTGAGCACATCGAACGCCGCTGGTACGTCATCGACGCCAGCGGCAAGGTGCTGGGCCGCGTCGCGTCGGAGGCCGCAGCGCTGTTGCGCGGCAAGCACAAGCCGATCTTCGCGCCGCACATGGACACCGGCGATCACGTGATCATCGTGAACGCCGACAAGGTCGAGCTCACCGGCGGCAAGGAGATGAAGAAGTTCGCGTACCGGCACTCCGGGTACCCGGGCGGCATCACGGCCACCCGCTACGACGACCTGATGCGCAACCGGCCCGTGTTCGCCGTCGAGAAGGCGATCAGGGGCATGCTGCCCAAGAACCGGCTCGGCCGCTCGATGATCCGCAAGCTGCACGTCGTGCCGGGCCCGAGCACCCGCACGCCGCGCAGCAGCCCGTCGCCTACACCCTGGGCGAGCCCCCTGATGGGAAGGCCTGCCGGCTCCGAAGCCGGTCACGGAGCTGAAGACGCGCCACCGCACGCCGGGCGACCAGGTCGAGGCCGACGAGACCGCTCCGACGAAGGCACCGGCCGCCGAGCCGACCGCGAAGAAGACGACCGCCAAGAAGACGACCGCGAAGAAGTCGACCGCCAAGAAGACGACCGCCAAGAAGACCACCGCCAAGAAGACCGCCGCGACCGCGACGAAGAAGACAGCCAAGGCCGACGCCGAGCCCGCCGAGACGACCGACAACACCGAGGAGTGAGCACGTGGCGCAGTGACCCCCGCGAAGATCACGACCGGCCGCCGCAAGGAGGCCGTGGCGCGGGTTCGCCTCGTGCCGGGCACCGGCGAGTTCGACATCAACGGCCGCAACCTCGAGGAGTACTTCCCGACCCGCGTGCACCGCATGGTGGCGCAGTCGCCCCTGCGCTTGTGCGGGCGCGAGAAGGACTTCGACGTGATCGCCACGATCAAGGGCGGCGGCGTCAGCGGGCAGGCCGGCGCGATCCGGCTGGGCATCGCCCGCGCGCTGATCGATCTCGATCCCGAGCTGCGAGCTCAGATGAAGGCCGAGGGCTTCCTCACCCGCGACGCGCGCGAGAAGGAACGCCGCAAGTACGGTCTGAAGAAGGCCCGCAAGGCACCGCAGTACTCCAAGCGCTGATCCTCCGAGCGCTCGGGCACCGTGACCCGGAGCAGACGGAAGGAGGTCGGCGCGATGCCCCGCGAGATCGCTCCCGGCGTGCGCAGCTGGGCGAGCGAGCTCGACGAGGCCACGAGGGAGCAGGCCGAGCGCACCGCGCGCCTCCCGATCCTCTCGGGCCCCATCGCCCTCATGCCCGACGCCCATCTCGGCGTGGGCGCGACGATCGGGTCGGTGATCCCGACCGGATCCGCCGTGATCCCGTCGGCCGTCGGCGTCGACATCGGGTGCGGCATGGCCGCGCGGCGGCTCGATCTGAGGGTCGGTCAGCTGCCGGACGTGGGGCTCGACGGGTGGGTCGATCGCATGCGACGACGCGTGCCCGCGGGACTCGGACATTGGCACCGTGCGCCGTCAACGGACGCGCTCGCCTGGTTCGCCGAGCACCCGCCCCCCGGGTCGCTGGCACATCCCGATCGTGCGGCCTCGCAGCTCGGCACGCTCGGCTCAGGCAACCATTTCGTCGAGTTGGCCGCCGATGAGCACGGCGAGGTCTGGATCCTGCTGCACTCCGGTTCTCGGGGGGGTGGGAACCAGCTCGCCTCGTTGCACACGAAGGTTGCCCGGCGCCTGCACGAGGGACTCGGGACGAGGCTCGAGGACCCGGAGCTCGCTTGGCTCCAACGTGGAACGCCCGAGTTCGACGCATACATCCGCGATCTCGGCTGGTCCCAGCGGTACGCGCGCGAGAACCGCCGGCTGCTACTCGTGGCGACCCACCATCAGCTCGAGGCGGAGCTCGGCCGGGAGATCCGGTCGACCGATGAGGTCAACTGCCATCACAACTACACCGAGCTCGAGGAGGTCGGAGGCCGGCTCCTCTGGATCACGCGCAAGGGCGCGATCCGAGCGGGCGTCGGCGACCGCGGGCTGATCCCGGGCAGCATGGGCCAGCGCTCCTACGTGGTGCAGGGGCTCGGCAACGAGGCCTCGTACCGTTCGTCCGCGCATGGAGCGGGCCGTCGCATGAGCCGGACCAAGGCACGAAAGACGCTGTCGATCGATTCGTTCGAGTCGCGGATGGCCGGACGCTCCTGGCAGGCCTCCGACGCCGTGGCGCTGCTCGACGAGCACCCCGACGCGTACAAGCCGATCGATGTCGTGATGCGCGACCAGGCCGACCTCGTCGAGGTGGAGCACGAGCTCGAGGGGTTCGCGAACTACAAGGGGGTCGAAGCGCAGCGAGGGACTCGGCGCAGGCGGCGGGCCTGAGGGCCGCCTCCGACGCCTCAGGCAAAGGTTCAGGCGATGGCCTCGTCGCGGGCTCGCCCGGTTCCTCGAAGTCGTCGTCGAGCGCGTAGGCCCCGGAGCTCACGGCGTCGACGATCTCCCGCGCGGCCGCTTCGTGCTCGGCGGGCACCCAGACGTAGACGGGGCCGGCCCGGTAGGGCCCTTCGCCCTCTCCCTTCAGCATGGCGATGATGCCCTCGGCTTCGAGGCGCCCGCGCATCATCTCGCCGGCCACGGTGTCGGGGCTCGCGAACACCCGCACGAGTCGATCGTCCATGGCAACATCCTCCCACGAACCGCGGATCCCACGACGGCGGGACGCATGACATGCATTGACGTTCGTCGATGCCTCTGTCAGGATTGCCTGTGTAACATCGACTGATATCGATGGGATGTTCGATGGGATGTCATGGGATCGCCGAAAGGGAGATCCGATGACGGTGAGGCCGATCGCGATGATCGAGGCCCCCGCGCAGTGTTGCGTGCCGATCGCGGCCGATGACATGACGACCGACGAGGCCGCCACGACAGCCGCTCTGTTCAAAGCGCTCGGCGACCCGCATCGGGTGCGCATCGTGAACCTGCTCGCGACGGCGCGCGAGGCCGTGTGCGTGTGCGACCTCACCGAGTTCCTCGGCCTCTCGCAGCCCACGGTCAGCCACCACATGCGGAAGCTGGTCGATGCCGGGCTGCTCACCAGGGAACAGCGCGGGGTCTGGGCCTACTACTCCCTGCGCGACGACGCGATCCGACGGCTCGGCGAGGTGCTGCGCTTCGGGGAAGGAGCAGAGCGATGAGCGAGCTACGGGACGAGGTGCGTGACCGGTACGCGGCCGCGGCGAAGGTCGTCGCCACCGGCCGGGCGGCCGACGACAACGGGGCCGACATCACGAGCTGCTGCGACGGGTGCGCTCCCGACGACGGATCGGCATCGCGCTCTACGACGTACCACCGGGCCGATCTTCCCGAGGAGCCGTGCTCGCGAGCATGGGCTGCGGCAACCCGACGGCGGTCGCCGAGCTGCGCGAAGGTGAGACGGTGCTCGACCTCGGCTCGGGAGGGGGCATCGACGTGCTGCTGTCCGCGAGGCGCGTGGGCCCGACGGGCAAGGCGTACGGTCTGGACATGACCGACGAGATGCTCGAGCTGGCACGCGCGAACGCGGGGAAGGCCGGCGCCGAGAACGTCGAGTTCCTGCAGGGGTTCATCGAGGAGATCCCCCTGCCCGAGCGAGCGTCGACGTGATCATCTCCAACTGCGTGATCAACCTGTCGACCGACAAGCCGCGCGTGATCGACGAGATGTTCCGGGTGCTGCGCCCCGGTGGCCGGCTCGGCATCAGCGACGTGGTGGCCGACGATCACCTCACGCCGGCCGACCGGGCCGAGCGCGGGTCGTACGTGGGCTGCATCGCCGGCGCGCTGTCGTTCGCCGAGTACCGGGCCGAGCTCGACCGAGCCGGTTTCATCGACATCGAGATCGAGCCGACGCACGAGCTCACCGACGGCATGCACGGGGCGATCGTGCGAGGCGTGAAGCCCGTGGGGTAGCCTTCGCGCCGTGACGGAACGGCTGTTCGGCACCGACGGCGTCCGCGGCCTGGCGGGCACCGAGCTCACCGAGGACCTCGCCTACCGCCTCGGGCGGGCCGCCGTGCTCGTGCTCGGGCGCCAGGGCGGGCGCATCCGACGTTCGTCGTGGGCCGCGACCCGCGCGCGTCGGGCGAGTGGCTCGAGGACGCGCTCGTCGAAGGCATCCGGGAGGGCGGCGGCGATGCGCTCATCGCCGGCGTCGAGCCGACGCCGGCGATCGCGTTCCTCACGACCGACCTCGGGGCCTCGAGCGGCGTGGTCATCTCGGCCTCGCACAACCCGCCCGAGTACAACGGCATCAAGTTCTTCGACGCCACGGGCACGAAGCTTCCCGACGACGTCGAGGACGAGATCGAGGCGGCGATGGGCGAACCAGCGTCGCGCCAGACCGCCCGGGCGATACGCGACCGGTCGGCGACGGCCGGGAGCGCTACCTCGCGCACCTCCTCGAGGCGGCCCACGCGCGGCTCGACGGCATGCAGGTCGTGATCGATTGCGCGAACGGCGCGGCGTCGGAGCTCGCGCCGGCGCTGCTGCGACGCCTCGGCGCCGAGGTCCACGCGATCCACGCCGAGCCCGACGGCAAGAACATCAACGACGGATGCGGCGCGCTCTATCCGGAGGTGGTGGCCGCACGAGGTGGTGCGGCTCGGCGCCGATGCGGGCGTCTCGCTCGACGGCGACGCCGACCGGGCGCTGTTCGCCGACGCCGACGGCGCGATCGTCGACGGCGACCAGGTGCTGGCGGCGTGCGCGCTCGCGCTGCGCGACCGGGGCGGGCTGACCGCGAACACGGTCGTGACGACGGTGATGGCGAACCTCGGCTTCCACCACGCGATGCGCGAGGCGGGCATCGACGTCGTCTCGTCGAAGGTCGGCGACCGGTACGTGCTCGAGGAGATGGTGCGCACGGGCGCGGTGCTCGGCGGCGAGCAGTCGGGCCATGTGATCTTCCGCGACCGGGCGGCCACCGGCGACGGGCTGCTCACGGCGGTGCGGTTCCTGTCGCTCGCGGCCGCCACCGGGCGCTCGATCCGCGACCTCGCGTCGGTGATGCACCGCTACCCGCAGCGCATGATCAACGTCGAGGTCGCCGATCGCTCGGTGGCGGAGGCCGACGCCGTGTGTCGTGCCGTCGCCGACGCCGAAGCGGCGCTCGGCCTCGACGGCCGGGTGCTCGTGCGCGCGTCGGGCACCGAACCGCTCGTGCGCGTGATGGTCGAAGCCGAGACCGAGGACCTCGCGACCGAGCACGCCGAACGCATCGCCGGCGTCGTGCGCTCGGCCGCGAGCTGACAGCGCCCTCACCCCGGCGAACCACCGCCAGGTCGCTGCGAGAGCCCCTGCTAGGGTTGGAGCCTGATGTGCGGCATCGTGGGCTACGTGGGGCCCGACGAGGCGCTTCCGATCGTCCTCGAAGGTCTCCGGCGGCTCGAATACCGTGGGTACGACTCGGCGGGCGTCGCCGTGATCGACGGCGGACTCGGTGTCGTGAAGCGCGCCGGCAAGCTGGCTGAGCTCGAGGCGGCGCTCGACGCCGAAGGCATCCCCGGCGGGGCGGTCGGCATGGGCCACACGCGCTGGGCCACCCACGGCGCGCCGACCGATCGCAACGCCCACCCGCACCTCGACTGCGCCGGCCGGGTCGCCGTGATCCACAACGGCATCATCGAGAACTTCCAGGCGCTGCGCGCTCGCCTCGAGAAGGAAGGCCACACCCTCGTCTCGGAGACCGACACCGAATGCGTCGCCCACCTCATCGAGGAGATGCTGCGCGACGGACGGTCACTGCCCGATGCCGTGCGCGGGGCGGTCCGCGAGCTCGAGGGCGCGTACTCGCTCGTCGTCTGCTCCCTCGACGACCCCGACGTGCTCGTCGGCGTGAAGGTGTCGTCGCCGCTGATCGTCGGGGTCGGTGACGGCGAGACGATGCTCGCCTCCGACATCCCCGCCGTGCTGGAACGGACGACCACCGTGATCCCGCTCGACGAGGGCATGGTCGTCGAGGTGCGGCGCGAAGGCGCGTCGTTCACCGATCTCGACGGCGCTCCCCTCCACCCGCAGCCGATCACCGTCGACTGGGATGTCGCCCGCGCCCAGAAGGGCGGGTACGACACGTTCATGCGCAAGGAGATCGACGAGCAGCCCGCTGCGATCCGCGACACGCTGGTCGGGCGCACGGTCGGGGGAGCGGCTCGTGCTCGACGAGCTGCACGTGAGCGACGACGTGCTGCGCGAGGTGAGCAAGGTGTTCGTGGTGGCGTGCGGCACGGCGTTCCACTCGGGCCTCGTCGCGAAGTACGCGATCGAGCACTGGACGCGCCTGCCGGTCGAGATCGAGATCGCGAGCGAGTTCCGCTATCGCGACCCGGTGCTCGGGCCCGACACGCTCACGCTCGCCGTCTCGCAGTCGGGCGAGACGATCGACACGCTGGAAGCCGCCCGCCACGCTCGTCGCCAAGGCTCGCAGGTGATCGCCGTGACGAACACGGTGGGGTCCTCGCTCGCGCGTGAGGCCGACGGCGTGCTGTACACGCACGCCGGCCCCGAGATCGGTGTCGCGGCGACGAAGACGTTCGCGACCCAGATGGTCTCGCAGTACCTCGTCGCCCTCTACCTCGCGCAGGTGCGCGGCACGAAGTTCCCCGAGGAGATCGCCGAGGTGCTGGCCGAGCTCGACGAGCTGCCCGCCAAGGTCGAACGCGCGATCGCACTCGACGCCCAGGTGCGGGCGGTCGCCGAGCGCTACCGCGACGCGCGCGACGTGCTGTTCATCGGCCGGCACACCGGGTACCCGGCCGCGCTCGAGGGAGCGCTGAAGCTCAAGGAGCTCAGCTACGTGCACGCCGAGGGCCACCCGGCCGGCGAGCTGAAGCACGGCCCGATCGCGCTGATCGAGGACGGCGTGCCCGTCGTCGCGGTGGCCACGCAGTGCCACGTCTACCGCAAGATGCTCTCGAACATCCAGGAGGTGCGCGCCCGCGGCGCCCGCGTGATCGCGGTGGCGACCGAGGGCGACACCGAGATCGGCGCGCTCGCCGACCACGTGCTCGAGGTGCCCGCGACGCCCGAGCTGATGTCGCCGGTCGTCGTGACCGTGCCGATGCAGCTGCTGGCGTACCACGTGGCCACGCTGCGGGGCTGCGACGTGGACCAGCCGCGCAACCTCGCGAAGAGCGTCACGGTCGAGTAGCGTGGCGCCATGACCATCATCGCGGCGGGGGCACTGTTCATGATCGGCATCGTCTTCATGGTGGGCCTCGCGATCGCCGCGGCGATCGCCTTGATCCGCATGAAGTGACCCTGGGCGCCCTCTAAGCTGGGCCCGTGGAGATCGTCGGGCTCGGCGTCGACATCTGCGAGATCGCTCGCATGGAGCGTGCGCTCGCGCGCCATCCGACGATGCGCGAGCGCGTCTTCACCCCCGCAGAGATCGCCTACTGCGACTCGAAGGCTCGTCCCGCCGAGTCGTACGCGGGCCGATTCGCCGCCAGGGAAGCCACGATCAAGGCGCTCGGCGGCTACCGTGGCAAGCGGTGGCAGGACATCAGCGTCGGGCGGGCGCCCTCGGGGGCGCCGTCGATCGTGCTCGACGGGCACGCGAAGGCCCGGGCCGACGCCCTCGGCATCACGCAGGTGCTCGTCACCTTCACGCACGAGAAGACGAACGCGGTGGCGTTCGCGATCGCCGTGCGCGCATGAGGCGCGGAGCATGAGGCATCGATGAAGCCGGTCCTCACGCCGCAGGAAGCGAGCGACCTCGATCGCGAGACCCAGGGTCGCGGGGTGCCGGCCCTCGACCTGATGGAACGCGCGGGTCGCGCGGTCGCTCGCGCCGCCGTCGAGGTGGCCGGCGGTGTCTACGGGCGCCGCGCCGTCGTCGTCTGTGGCAAGGGCAACAACGGTGGCGACGGGTTCGTCGCCGCGCGGCACCTCGCCCGCGAGGGCATGCGGGTCGATGTCGTCTCCGTCGAGGCCGCCGATGGGAGCCCGGCCCGGCGGTCACGAACCGCGCGCGGCTGGCCGAGCAGGGCCTCACGACGCGGGGATGGGTCCCGGCCAGGGGCGAGCGCTCGCTCGCTCGTGCCGACGTCGTGGTCGACGCGATCTTCGGCACCGGCTTCCGCGGCAAGCCTGAAGGCCCGTGGCACGAGGCGATCGAGGCGGTCAACGCCGCGCGGGCGCCCGTGGTCGCCGTCGACATCCCCTCGGGGGTCGACGGCGCGACCGGGCATGGTCGAGGGCTCGGCCGTCTGGGCCGATCTCACGGTGGCGTTCGGCGCCGTCAAGGTGGGGTCGGTGCTGCTGCCCGGGGCCGAGCACTCGGGCACGGTCCGCGTGGTGGACATCGGCTTCCCCGACGACCTGGTGCGCCCGAGCATCGGGCTGGTCGAGCCGGCCGACGTGGCCGCGGTGCTGCCGGTGCGTTCGACGGAAGGGCACAAGCGCAGCTCGGGGGTGCTGCTCGTGGTCGCCGGGTCCCGGCGGATGACGGGCGCTCCCGCGCTGGTCGCGCGCGCGGCCGGGCGCGTCGGCGCCGGTCTCGTGATCGTGGCCGCGCCCGAGATGCCCTGCTCGGCGGTGCAGGCGCACGCGACCGAGGCGGTGTTCCTGCCGCTGGCGCAGACCGACGATGGGACCGTCGCGCTCGGCGCGCTCGACGCGCTGCTCGAGGCGGCGGGTGAGCCGACGCCATCGCGATCGGCCCGGGGCTGTCCCGCAACGACGAGACGGCGCGGCTCGTTCGAGCCCTGGTCGGCCGCTCCCCGGCGCCGCTCGTGCTCGACGCCGACGGGCTGAACGCCTTCCGGGGGGGCGTCGAGGCGCTCAGGCATCGCGACGCCGAGGCCGTGCTCACGCCGCACGACGGGGAGTTCGGCAGGCTCATGGGGCGATCGGTGGCGGACATGACCGACCGGATCGTGGCCGCCCGCGCGCTCGCGGCGGCCTCGGACGCCGTGTCGCTCCTGAAGGGCACGAGGACCGTGATCGCGCCGACGTCCGGCCTCGTGCGGGTCAATCCGACCGGGACGCCGGTGCTGGCCACGGCCGGCACGGGCGACGTGCTGACCGGCGTGATCGGGGGACTGCTCGCGCGGGGGGTGGGAACGCTCGACGCCGCGACGGCCGGCGCGTTCCTGCATGGGGTGGCCGGGCGGCTGGCCGGCCGGAACCTCGGCGAGGGCACGCTCGCAGGCGACGTGGTCGAGCGGATCCCGGAGGCGATCGCTGCGATGCTCCCATGACCCAGCTGCGTCCGACGTGGGTCGACGTCGACCTCGACGCGATCGCGCACAACGTGCGAGCGCTCACGTTCCCCGGCGTCGAGGTGATGGCCGTCGTGAAGGCCGACGGGTACGGGCACGGCGACGTCGCGGTCGCGCGCGCGGCGCTCGACGCGGGTGCGACCTGGCTCGGCGTCGCCCTCGTCGAGGAGGGCCTCGGCCTTCGGGCCGCGGGCATCGAGGCTCCGATCCTGGTGCTGTCCGAGTGCCCGCCGGGTTCCGAGGTCGCGGCGGTGGCCGCGGCGCTCACGCCCACCGTGTGTTCCGACGACGGCCTCGAGCGCCTCGCGGCCGCGGCGACGCCATCGGTCGACGTGCACGTCAAGGTCGACACGGGCATGCATCGGGTCGGCGTCTGGCCGCCCGACGACGCTCCGGCGTTCGTCGACCGGGTGGTCGCGTCGGGGCTCGAGCTCGATGGGCTGTGGACCCACCTCGCCTGTGCCGATACCGACGAGGTGACGACGCACCGCCAGCTCGACCTGTTCGCCGACGTGGTCGAGCAGGTGCGTGCGGCCGGCCATCAGCCCCGCTTCGTGCACGCCGCGAACACCGCCGGCGCGCTCGCGGTTCCCCTCGGCTCGGTTCGACCTGGTGCGCGCGGGCATCGGCCTCTACGGCATCGAGCCAGCCCCCGGCGTCGGGGCCGATCTCGGCCTTGCGGCCCGCCCTGACCTGGCGCTCCGCGGTCACCTTCGTGAAGCGGCTGCCCGCCGGTCGCCGGGTCTCCTACGGTCACCGGTACGAGCTCGCGCGCGATGCGTGGGTGGCGACCGTGCCGGTGGGCTACGCCGACGGCTACCCTCGCATGCTGTCATCGCGCGCCGACGTGTTGATCGGCGGGCGGCGGTGCCGCGTGGCGGGGAGCGTGACGATGGATCAACTGATGGTGGACTGCGGCGACGCCGAGCCGGCGCACGGCGACGAGGTGGTGTTGCTCGGGGCCCAGGGGGCCGAGACCGTGACGGCCTGGGAGCTCGCCGGTCTCGACGGACACGATCGCCTACGAGATCGTCGCCCGCATCGGCCCGCGGGTGCCGAGGCGCTACACGAACGGAGGGTCGGCGGCATGACCCGGAAGCGCACGGCTCTGATCGCGGGGAGCGTCGCCGCCGGGCGCGATCGCCGCGGGCGCGGTCGGGCGGACCGTGCTTCGGCGGCGCACCGAGCACGAGCTCGAGGCGCCGCTGTGGGACCTGCCGCCCGACGACCTGGGGCCGGTGCGCTCGTTCGACGGCACCCAGCTCGCCGTGCGAGCGGCGGGCGACCCCTCGGCCCCGCTGCTGCTCTTCGTGCACGGGTTCAGCCTCGACATGACCACGTGGCGGGAGCAGTGGGTGGATCTCTCGGTCGACCACCGCTGCGTGCTGATGGATCAGCGAGGTCACGGGGCGAGCGAGCAACCTGCCGACGGCGATCTGTCGGTGCGCTCGATGGCCCGCGACATCGCGGCGGTGCTGGAGGCCGTCGCGCCCGACCGTCGGGTCGTGATCGTGGGACACAGCATGGGGGCGATCGCGACGCTCGCGATGGCCGAGGTTCGCCCCGACCTGATGGCGACCTCGGTGGCCGGGCTCGTGCTCGTCGGCACGTCGGCGTCGGACCTGGTGCGTGGGGCGATGGGGTCGATCACCGACCTCGTGCGTCCGCGTCTCGGGTCTCTGCGTTCCGCGGCCGAGCGCGTCGACCGTCTGCGCAAGGCGGTGTTGGCGAGCCCCACCGATCTGCGTGGCGCCGTCGTGCGGCTCACGCAGTTCGGGCCCGATGCGCCCCGCCACGTCGTCGAGCACGTCGTGCATCTGGCCGAGCGGGCGTCCTCGGAGGTGTGGACCGACGGCCTTGCCGGGCTGCTCGAGACCGACCTGCGCCACGTGCTGCCTCGCGTACGGATGCCGGCTCTCGTCGTGGTGGGCGAGCACGATCGGGTGACGCCCCCGTCGAGCGGGGTCGAGCTCGCCGCCGCGCTTCCCGACGGCCGGTTCGTGCTGCTGGAGGGCGCGGGCCACATCGCGATGATGGAGCGACCGGTCGAGCTCGATCGGGAGATCCGCGCGTTCGCTCGAGCGCTGCTCACGGGGGGACACCCTCCGCGGCCTCGGCGGCGCCGCGCATCGAAGGAGCGAGGTGACGCATGACGCGCACGCTCGTCGACGTCGCCGCCGAGGCCGCCGGGTGCACGAGATGCCGCCTCGCCCGGGGCCGCACCCAGGTCGTCTTCGGCGTCGGGAACCCCGACGCAGACCTGATGTTCATCGGGGAGGGGCCCGGGTTCCACGAGGACAAGCAGGGTGAGCCGTTCGTGGGGGCTGCGGGCCAGCTCCTGAACCGCATGCTGGGGGAGATCGGGCTCACGCGCGAGCAGGTGTACATCGGGAACATCGTGAAGTGCCGGCCTCCCGGCAATCGCGACCCGCAGCCCGACGAGATCGAGGCGTGCACCCCGTGGCTCGTCGAGCAGATCTCCCTGATCCAGCCGCACGTGGTCGTCACGCTCGGCAACTTCGCCACGAAGTTCGTGCTGAACACCGAGACCGGCATCACGCGGCTCCGGGGACAGGTGCACGACTGGCACGGACGCACCGTGATCCCGACGTTCCACCCGGCCGCGATCCTGCACGGGGGCGGCGAGAAGTCGCGGCAGTTCCAGCTATTGCTCGATGACTTCCGTCTGGTGCGCGCCACGCTGGACTCGATGTCGCACGCGGACCCGAGCCCGGTTCCATCTGACGGCTCGGCCGGAGCCGCGGCGCCCCCTCCCGGCGTGATCGCGCTCCCCGACGCCGAGACGCCGGCTGTGGACGCCGACCAGATGGAGTTGTTCTGACGATGCGGGTCGACTGCGCACCTCCTCGGCGGAGGAGACGCGTGAGGTGGGGGAGGCGATCGCGTCGCTGCTGCGCGCGCGCGACGCCGTGGTGCTGACGGGCGAGCTCGGAGCCGGCAAGACGACGTTCGTGCAGGGCGTCGCCCGGGGGCTGGGCATCGAGGAACCGGTGTCGTCGCCGACGTTCACCCTCGTGAAGGAGTACTCGGGCATCCTCGATGTTGCCCACGTCGACGTCTACCGCCTCGATCGCATCCAGGACGTGGTCGACCTCGGCCTCGAGGAGCTCGGCGGTGGTGACGACGTGCTGCTCGTCGAGTGGGGCGACACGATCGAGGAGCTGCTGCCCGACGAGCGACTCCGCATCGAGCTCATGACCGGCGAGGGCGCCGACGTCGACGACGCGCGCACGATCTCGATCTCGGCGACGGGGGCGGGGTGGGCCGAACGGTTCGCCGAGCTCGAGGCCGCCGTGATGCCGTGGGCGGTGTCGGCGTGATCGTCGTCGGCATCGAGACGAGCACGCCACAGACGTCGGTGGCGATCGGCACCGAGAACGAGATCATCGCGAAGGCGAGCGTCGCGGGCGCGGCGCGGCAGGAGTCCGTCACGCCCCTGCTGCAGGAGTTGCTCCGACGGAGCGACCTGACGCTCTCGCAGGTGGGCGGGGTCGCGGTGGGGGTCGGGCCCGGGCCTGTTCACGGGCCTGCGGGTCGGGGTCGAGACGGCGAAGACCCTCGCGCAGGTCGCCGGGGTGCCGATCGTCGGCCTCACGAGCCTCGACGCGCTCGCGTACGCGGTCCGCTACACGTCCCGGCGCATCGCCGCCGTGATCGACGCCCGCAGGGGTGAGGTCTTCTCCGCGATCTACCGAGCCGTGCCGGGCGGCGTCGTCCGCGAACGCGGGTACGAGGTGCACGCCCCCGACCGTCTGGTGGCCGAGCTCCAGGCGCTGCCCGGCGAGGTGTTGGCCGTCGGCAACGGTGCGATGCTGTACCGACATGTGCTCGAGGAGATCGGAAGCCGGATCGAGTTCGCGTCGTCGATCGCCGCGCACCCGGAAGCCGCCGCGCTGGTCGAGCTCGCCGTGCCTCGGTTCCTGCGAGAGGAGCACGATCGCCTGTTCGACGTCGTCCCGCTGTACCTGAGGAAGTCCGATGCTGAGATCGCGTGGGATCGGCGAGCACGGGGCATCTAGGGTCGAGGTCGGGCGCATGCGCAGGCGTCATCTGCGCGGCGTCATGGCGATCGAGCGCCAGGTGTACGCGCGCCCGTGGAGCCCCAACCTCTTCGTCGCCGAGATGACCGAGCCCAACAACCGCTGCTACCTCGTCGCGCGCGTCGACAAGACGGTCGTCGGCTACGGTGGGTTGATCTGCTACGGCGACGAGGCGCACGTGACGAACATCGCCGTCGACCCGCAGCGGCACCGCCTCGGCATCGGCACGAGGCTGCTGCACGAGCTCGTCATCGCAGGCGATCGAGATGGGGGGCCACGCCGTCTCACTCGAGGTGCGGGTGACGAACTGGGGGGCCCAGCGCCTGTACGGCCGGTTCGGCTTCCGGCCGGTGGGCATCCGGCGGAACTACTACCAGGAGCTGCACGAGGACGCGCTGATCATGTGGACCGACGACATCCGAACGCGGCCCTACGCGAGCCGGCTGGCGGCGATCGCCTCGTCGATGCCGGATCCGGTGCGCTCCGACGTGATCACGCTCGGCATCGAGACGTCGTGCGACGAGACCGCCGTCGCGGTGGTGGAGGACGGGTTCGAGCTGCGCGCGAACCTGATCGCATCGCAGGTGCACCTGCACGAGCGGTTCGGAGGGGTCGTGCCCGAGGTCGCGGCGCGGGCGCACGTGGAGGCGTTGAACCCGCTGCTCGAAGAGGCGTCTGGCGGTCGCGGGCATCGGGTTCGGCGAGATCGACGCGGTGGCGGTGACCACCGGGCCGGGCCTCGTCGGCGCGCTGCTGGTGGGCATGGCCGGCGCGAAGGCCGTCTCGCTCGCGACCGGGGCCGACCTCGTCGGGGTGAACCACCTCGAAGGTCACTACTGGGCGAACTTCCTGGAGCACGGACGGCCCCGACCCCCTACGTCGCGCTGATCGTGAGCGGCGGCCACACGATGCTCGTGCACGTGCCGGAGATGTTCCATCACGTCGTGCTGGGCCAGACGCTCGACGACGCGGCGGGGGAGGCGTTCGACAAGGTGGCGCGGCTGATCGGGCTCGGGTTCCCGGGCGGATCCGGCGCTCGACGCGATGGCGCGCCAGGGCGATCCCGCACGCGATCCGCTTCCCGCGGGCGATGGAGGACTCCGGCGACTACGACTTCTCGCTTGAGCGGGCTGAAGACGGCCGTGCTGCGCCACGTGAAGGCTGCGCCGGGCGGCGGGCCAGGACCTGCACCTGCCCGACCTCGCGGCGAGCTTCCAGGAGGCGATCGTCGACGTGCAGGTGTCGAAGACGATCGCCGCGGCGAAGGACGTCGGCGCCCCGACGGTACTGCTGGGCGGCGGCGTCGTCGCGAACACGCGGTTGCGCGAACGGCTCGCGGCGGCGGGCGAGCAGGAGGGCCTCGAGGTGCTGTTCCCGTCGATGCCGCTGTGCACCGACAACGCGGCGATGATCGCCTGCCTGGGCGCGGCGAGATGGGCTCGCGGGGAGCGCACCTCGCTCGACATCGCCGCCGATCCGCAGCTAAGGTTGACCGCGTGAGCACCGTCCTGGTGACCGGGGGCGCCGGGTTCATCGGCTCGCACCTCGCAGACCGTCTGCTGGCCGAGGGCCACCGCGTGATCAGCGTGGACGACCTGTCGACCGGCCGCATCGCCAACCTCGTCGACGCGCGCGGGTACGGCAAGGAGTTCACGTTCTTCAACATGGACGTGCGCGCCGACGGTCTGCTGCCCCTCTTCGAACGGCACCGGCCCGAGGTGGTCTTCCACCTCGCCGCGCAGTCCGGGGTGCGTCCCTCCCTCGACGATCCCACGCTCGACGCGTCGATCAACGTGATGGGCACGCTGAACGTGCTGGCCTGCGCCGCCAAGGTCGAGACGCGGAAGGTCGTCTACGCGGCCAGCGGCGGCACGATCTACGGGGAGCCCCGCCGCCTTCCGGCCAAGGAGACGAGCCGCGCAGGGCTCGCACCCGCTCAGCCCCTACGGCATCTCGAAGAAGGTCGTGCTCGACTACCTCGGCTTCTACCAGCGCTACCGGGGGCTCGAGCACACGGCGCTCGCGCTCGGCAACGTCTACGGCCCGCGCCAGGACCCTCACGGCGAGGCCGGCGTGGTGGCGATCTTCGCGTCGAGCATGCTCGCCGGTGAGCCCGTCACGATCTTCGGCGACGGGAACCAGACGCGCGACTACGTGTTCATCGACGACGTCGTGCACGCATTCGTGCAGGCCGTCGATCGCGGCCCCGGCAAGCTCGTGAACGTCGGCACGGGGCTCGAGACGAGCGTGAGCCACCTCTACCGCCTGCTCGCCGACATCGTGGGCTACGAGCTGGAGCCAGAGTTCGGGCCGCTCCCGCCGGGGGAGCTCAGGCGCATCGCCCTCGACATCGGCTCGGCGGCGAACGCGATCGCGTGGAAGCCGTGGACCCACCTGGAGGACGGCCTGGCCGAGACCGTCGCCTACCTGAAAGGGGTGTGACGGTGAGCGACCGCAGCCCGGCGATCGAGGCGTTCTGGCGGTCGTTCGCCGACGCGACCGGCGTCGACGCGCCGTACGAGGCGTGGGCGTTCGGCGGTGACGAGACCCCGGAGCTCGCGACGGAGCTGGGGCTGCTCGTGCGCGACGGTCCGAAGCGTGCGACGACCGGACGGCTCGACTCAGTTCGAGGCCGACGGCGAGCCCCTCGCCGGTGGTCGGCGGGTACAGCGTGATCCTCGACGGGGCCGGGCAACCCGTGTGCATCATCCGCACGACGCAGGTCGACACGAAGCCGTTCGGCGAGGTCGACGAGGAGTTCGCGTGGGTCGAGGGTGAGGGCGATCGCTCGCTCGCGTATTGGCGCGCGGCCCACGAGCGGTTCTTCGCCGACGAGGGCACGCCGATCTCCGACGACGACCTCGTCGTGCTCGAGCGGTTCGAGCTCGTCTGGCCGGTGGCGGCGCCTGAGCTCGGGTAGCCTTCCGTCCGATGGATCGCACGTCCGACCCCGGCGTCGCCGGCAGCGTCGCCACCTCCTTCGCCGTGCGGGCCCTCGACGTGCCGCTCGAGCCCGGTGAGCTCGACCCGTCGCAGGTGATCGACGGCACGCCCGAGATCACCGAGGCCGTGTTGTCGGAGTCCGCCGACGGGCGCGTCGTGCGCGGCGTGTGGCGCATCACCGAGGGAACCGTCACCGACACCGAAGAGGACGAGGTGTTCGTGGTGCTCGAGGGCCGGGCGACGATCGCCGTGGACGGCGGACCGAGGCTCGAGGTCGGCCCCGGCGACGTGTGCGTGTTGGAACGCGGCGCCCGCACGACGTGGACGGTGCACGAGGCGCTCCGCAAGGTCTTCCAGGTCACGCTCGCCGACGCCGAGCCGGCCCCGGGGGGGCGGTAGCGTCGTGGCCCTCGTCGCCGACCGGCTCCGCGAGACCTACGCCGACGCCTCGCCGGTGCCGTTCTGGCTCGACCAGCCGGGCGCACCCGAGCCGAGCGTGCCGCTCGACGCGCCGACCGAGGCCGACCTCGCGATCGTCGGTGGCGGGTTCACCGGCCTGTGGGCGGCGATCCAGGCGAAGGAGGAGCGGCCCGATCGCGACGTGCTGCTGCTGGAGCGGGACACGGTCGCGTTCGGCGCCAGCGGGCGCAACGGCGGGTTCTGCGACGCGTCGCTCACGCATGGTCTGCCGAACGGCATCGACCGGTTCCCCGACGAGATCGAGACGATCGAGCGGCTCGCAGCCGAGAGCTTCCGGGGCATCGAGGAGACGATCGCTCGGTTCGGCATCGACTGCGACTGGAACCCCGAGGGCGAGGTGCTCGTGGCCCGAGAGCCGCACGAGGTCGAGTGGATGCGCGAGGGCGTCGAGCAGTCGGCGGCGGTTCGGGCACGACGCGGTGTTCCTCGATCGCGACCAGGTGCGGGCCGAGCTCGACTCGCCCACCTACCTCGCCGGCATGTGGAAGCGGAGCGAGTGCGCGATGGTCGACCCGGCGCGACTCGCCTGGGGTCTGCGTCGAGCGGCGCTGGATCTCGGCGTGCGCCTGCACGAGCGGACCCCGGTCACCGGACTCGACGAAGACGACGAGCGGCGTCGCGCTCGACACCCCAGGCGGCCGCGTCGATGCGCGGCGCGTCGTGCTCGCGACGAACGCGTTCCCGCCGCTGGTGCGGTCGATCCGGCGCTACGTCGTGCCCGTCTACGACTACGTGCTGATGACCGAGCCGCTCACGGCCGACCAACTCGCCTCGATCGGGTGGGTGCGCCGCCAGGGGTTCGCCGACAGCGCCAATCATTTCCACTACTACCGCATGAGCGCCGACGACCGCATCCTCTGGGGCGGCTACGACGCCGTCTACCACTGGCGGAACGCGGTGGCGCCCCGAGCTCGAACAACGCGAGGCGACGTTCTCCAGGCTCGCCGCCCACTTCTTCGAGACGTTCCCGCAACTCGAAGGTGTGCGGTTCTCGCACCGCTGGGGTGGCGTGATCGACACGTGCAGTCGCTTCTCGGTGATGTTCGGCACGGCCCTCGACGCCCGCGTCGCGTACGCCGTCGGGTACACGGGCATGGGGGTCGCGGCCACGCGGTTCGGCGCCCGCACGGCGCTCGACCTGGTCGACGGGCGCGACACCGAACGCACCAGGCTGCGGCTCGTGCGTTCCAAGCCGGTGCCGTTCCCCCCCGAACCCCTGCGATCCGTGGGCATCGGACTGACCGACCCGCGCCCTCACGAAGGCCGACCGGCTACGCGGGACGCAGAGGCCTCTGGCTTCGTATGCTCGACGCGGTGGGCCTGGGTTTCGACAGCTGAGATCGCGTTCGCTCGGCGGTCGCCATTTCCGCCCGAACGGTCTAATACCGTTGCCGTAGCCAAGTGCTACGTCTTCGGGTACAACGGACGCACGCGAGGACGACACCAGCCGGCGGGGTCCCCCCCGGGAGCGAGAGCCGGTGGTGGAGGGATCGTCACGATGGGACGGGGCTCGAACGAAAGGAACGGAACGATCATGCAGAGGCGTGCGGTCGTCGGCGGGGCCGGCGGGTTCATCGGTCACCACATGGTCCGGTACCTGAAGGACAAGGGCTACTGGGTCCGCGGCGTCGACATCAAGGAGCCGGAGTACGAGGCCACGGCGGCCGACGAGTTCCTGGTGCTCGACCTCCGCGAGTGGGAGAACTGCCTGAAGGCGACCGAGGGCGTCGAGGAGGTCTACCAGCTCGCGGCCGACATGGGCGGCATCGGCTACATCACGGGCAACCGCGTGGAGATCGCGCGCAACAACGTGCTGATCAACGCCCACATGCTGGAGGCGGCGTTCCAGAACGGCGTGCAGCGCCATTTCTACTCGTCGAGCGCGTGCATCTACCCGATGTACAAGCAGCACGACCCCGACGTGACCCCGCTGAAGGAGGAGGACGCCTACCCGGCCGACCCCGAGGAGGGCTACGGCTGGGAGAAGCTCTACTCCGAGAAGCTCTGCCAGTACTACCAGGAGGAAGGCAAGCTCGAGACGCGGGTCGCGCGCTTCCACAACATCTACGGGCCCCTCGGCACCTACGAGGGCGGACGCGAGAAGGCCCCCGCGGCGATCAGCCGCAAGGTGGCGCTGGCGAACGACGGCGACGACATCGAGATCTGGGGCGACGGCCAGCAGACCCGCTCGTTCACCTACGTCGACGACTGCGTCGAGGGCATCTACCGCATCGCGCAGAGCGACCACTGGGAGCCGTTGAACCTGGGATCCGACCGGCTCGTCACGATCGATCAGCTCGTCGACCTCGTGAGCGAGGTCGCCGGCAAGACACTCGTGAAGCAGCACGACCTGACGAAGCCGCAGGGCGTGCGGGGGCGCAACAGCGACAACGACCTCTGCAAGGCGACGCTCGGCTGGGCGCCCGAGGTCACGCTCGAGGATGGCCTCAAGTCCACGTACGCCTGGATCGAGGATCAGCTCGAGGCGGCGGGGCGGCTGCCGATGTCGGCGAGCGCGTAAGCACCGAGTTGCACCGCAAAGGCCGAGGGGCCCCCGCACGGGGGCCCCTCGTGCATCGTGCGTTCGAGGATGTCGCAGCGGTCTAGCAGGGACTCGTCCATCCGCCGTAGCCCCGCTACCACATCGGGCGGCGGCGATCGGGGCGACCCACGGCTAGCGTTCCGTCCGGTCCCGTGACCGCGTCGGTCCGTCGCCAGAGGTGTCGTTTGGTCTCGACAGCGCACGATCGAGAGGCGCCCGCGACGCCCCTGCGGCGGGACGGGCGCCGACGCGGATGCGGCACCTCCGCTCGATCTCGTGCGGGCGCTGGCCGATGGCTTGGACGACGGCCGGGTGCCTTACTGCCACTTCAAGAGCAACGAGGCGATCGACCGTTCCCTCCGGGCGAGAACGACCTGGACCTGCTGATCGGCTCCGAAGGGGCGGACCGATTCCTCTCGGGCGCTGTCGGGACTGGGCTTCAAGGAAGGGGTGCCGAACCGGGTCCGGCGGATCCCGGGGGTGGCACAGTACTACGGGCTAGGACGGCGGACCGGACGACTCGTGCAGGTGCATGCGCATCGGCGGCTCGTCTTCGGCGACGACATGACGAAGAACTTCGCGCTCGACATCGAGGACGACTACATCGCCGCCGCCGTGAGGGATCTCGGCCCGCTTCCCGTGGCGTCGCCCGAGTACGAGCTCCTGCTGTTCGCCTTCCGCATGGTCGTCGAAGCACTGCACGGTCGACGCCATGCTGATGCGCCAGGGCCGATCGCCGCGTCGGAGCGCCGCGAGCTGGTCTGGCTCACCGAGCGCGCCGATCTCGATCACGTCGCGGCGATCGTCGGCTCCCGGCTCCCGTTCGTGGCATCCGACCTGTTCGGAGATGCCTCGAGGCGATCGGCCCGAGCGCGGCCCGTGGCGAAAGGCTCGCACGGCCGGGTGCGCTCCATCGCGCGTTCGCCGCCCACCGGAGGCGAGCTCGGCCGGTCGACGCGTTCCTGCGCGTCGAACGAGGGTCGGGCAGGGTCGCGCGACGCATCGTCCGGGGCAGGTCAAGAAGCGACTCGTCGCCGGTGGTGTCCTGATCGCCTTCGTCGGCGGTGACGGCGCCGGCAAGTCCACCGCGGTCGCCGACGTCACGGGATGGCTGGGTGGGACGTTCGAGGTCCGGCGCATCCACCTCGGCAAGCCGCCGCCGTCCCTCGTGACGGTCGCCGTCAAGGGGCCGATGTACGTGCTGCGTACCCTGGGGATGTTCCGCTCCACGCGGGTGCCCTCGCACGTCCTGCGCGAGGGCCACTCTCACCCGGGCCTGCCCTGGATCGTGTGGCACGTGCTCACGGCGCGCGACCGCTACGCCTCTACCGCGAGGCCACGGATCCATCCTGCGGGGCACGATCGTCATCTCCGACCGGTTCCCGCTGCCCGAGGTGCAGACGATGGACGCCGCCAAGACGGCCTGGCTGGCCGAGCACGGCGGTCCGGCCGCCTGGCGCGGTGGCTCATCGCGCTAGAACGACGGTACTACGCGGCGTTCATGCCTCCCGACGTCCTCGTCGTGTTGCGGGTCGACCGCGACGTTGCGGTCGAGCGCAAGCGCCACGAGGAGGAGCCCGGCTTCGTGAGACCCCGGTCCGAGGAGATCTGGCGCGCGGACTGGAGCGGGACCTCGGCCACGGTGGTGGATTCGGGGCAGGACCTCGAGGAGGTCGCGGCGGACCCTCCGGTCGCTCGTGTGGGCAGGGCTGTGACGAACCGTCGCCGATACCGCGTGGGGTGGTCGTCGAGCTGTGCGGGCTGCCGGGGGCGGGGAAGACCTCGCTGGTCCGCACGATCGGCAACGATCGAGCCGGCACCGCGCGTGACGCGGCCGACCGGACGCGTCGCGCCGGAGGTCGCGGCCGCTCGGCGGGTGCCACGGAAGTTGCGACTGGCCCTGGAGGGCTCCGTCAGGCGGCCGGGGTCCGAGCTGTCGATGGCGCACCACATCCTTCGTTCGCATCAGCCGGGGCCGGCGGGGGTGGCGTCGCGGTGGATCCAGTGGTCCACGACGCAGGCATTGATCGACCGGGCGAGGAGCCGGAGCGGCGTCCACCTGTTCGACGAGGGCGTGCTCCAGGCGCTCTGGTCGATCGCCCTGCATGGCGACGCGGCCGCCATCCTGCGCGCACTTCGCGGCTCGACCGGCCTGTGGGCCTCGCCCGATCTCGTGCTCGTGCTCGACCCCCCGGTCGACGAGCTGGTGCAGCGGCTCCGGCTCCGGCGCTCGCGGCACAGTCGGGTGCAGCGACTCTCCGACGACGTCGAGCTTCGCGCGGAGCTCGTGCGAGGCCGCGCGATGCTGGACGAACTGCTCGCCTGGTGGCAGGAGTCACGCCCCGGCGCGCCGATCGTCCGACTCGGTGACAACGACCGCGATCCCGACGCAGCTACTCGCATGGCGACGGATGCGATCGAAGCGTTGCTCCGGCGCGACTCGGGGGCGTCGTCGGATGCTCCGCAGAGGGTCGGTCACCCCTCGGTCGTCCCCGACCGTCGGTACGGGGACGTGATGCTGCACTCGACGTAGACGGCCTACGTTGCGGACCGCGTGTTGCCGGGCTCGGCGTCCGTCACGATCGAGCGGCCTCGGCGGTCCGGCCCGGTTCGGTCGTGGCGAAGCGACGTGGACCGGGGATACGGCAACGGTGACTCCCGCGGGGTGGAGGCAGGAGGCAGGCGTGGATCTGAACGAAGCGCTCCAGCGCATCTTCTACGCTCACCGTCGTTCGATCGTGCTGCTCGTTGCGATGGGCGTGATCGGTGGGGTGGTCCTGGCTTCCTTGGGCCCGCCGTCGTACACGGCCGCGGCCCGGATCACCATCGGCGATCGACCGGCCGAGGACGCGGCGACCCGGTCTCGATGGCCGACGCCGCCGAAGCCATCGCGACGAGTCGCTCCGTGCTCGCGGCTGCCGTGCAGGGGGCCGGATCGCAGGCCGAGGCCGTCGTGGTGGAACCGGGGGACGTGTCGGTGAAGCCGCTCGGATCCTCAGAATTCCTGCAGCTCGAGGTCACGGCGGGCGGTGCCGCCACCGCGTCCGCACTCGCGAACGCCCTCGCCGAAGAGGTCGTGCAACGCTGGTCGGAGGTGGGCGGCGGCCAGGGGGGCGAGGCGCTCGCGCTCGTGAACGAGACCCTCGACCGAGTGCTCGAGGACACGGCGTCGCTCGACGAAGAGATCACGCTGCTCGGGTTGCGGATGGACCAGGCCGGGACCTCGAGCGAGCTGGATCGTCTGCAGGCCCGGCGCGAGGCGTTGATCGGGCAACGCGAGGCCCTTGAGCGGCAGCGGGTGTCCTTGGAAGCCCAGCTCAGCGCGGTGCTGGTCGAGACCGCGAGTAGGTCGGCGCCGCAGGTGATCGACCCGGCCGTTCCGCCGCTCTCGGCGAACTCGAGGCACATGGTGCCGATGGCGGTGCTCGGGGGTCTGCTCGGCTTCCTGCTCGGTGCCGGTGCCGCCGGACTGATCGAGGCCGTCAGCCCCACCCTGGTGGGTGCCCCGGCGGTCGGGGATGCGCTCGGGGTGCCCGTGCTCGGCACGCTCGTCCGGCCGAGTGACCGAGACAGCGAAGGATCTCGGCGTGCCGTCGTGAGGGCGAGGCTCGCGGCCGCACGGGTGAAGGTGACGGCGCTCGAGCTCGTGCCCGTGGGGAGGTCGATCGACCTCGAACCACTCGCATCGTCCATCGAGGGACTCGACGATCCGGGCGACGACGACCGTGCGCCCGTCCGGAGGGTGCGCGGTCAGCTGGTCGTTCGCATGTTCGGATCCGACGTGCTGGAGGGCGTGACACCGTCCCGGGCGTCCGCATCGTCCACGGCGCTCGTGGCGGTGGCTCCGTCGGTGGTGAAGCGCTCGTCCCTGCGCGAGATGCACGACGCGCAGGCGGTGACGGGGTGGGACATCGTGGGCGTGATCGTCTACGGCCACGCCGAGGGCCGGTCGGTTCGACGCCTGACTCCGCGGGCGCGCAGGGCGCCTGCTCGCGATCTGGGCCTGTCTCCGCGAGCGGGCTGACCTCGATGCACGCCGAGGTCGTCGCGGCCCCCCACGCGACCGCCGGACGAGCGGCCCGGGTGGCCGCAGATCATCGGCGGGCCGCGATCGCGGTCGGGGTGAGCATCTGGGCGCTCCCCGTCCTGCGCCCGGGGGCAGGGCCGGTGCGCCCTGTCGACCTCGCCATCGTGGCGGCGACCGTGGTCGTCGTCGCATGGCTCGGGTGGAGCGGGAGTCCGATCCGGCTGCCGTTCGTCGTCTCGATGACCCTCTTCGTGATCGCCGGACTGATCGCGGCACTCGCCAGCGGCCACCCGACGATCGGGATCATCGCCGCGTCGCAGGATCTGCTGCTGCTGGCATGGGGGGTCGCGATCGCGAACGTCTGCCGGACCCCCGAGGCGCTGGCCGTGGTCCTCAGGGCCTGGGTCTGGAGTGCGACGTTCGCGGCGTCGATCGTGATCATCGGCGCCGTGACGGGCATGGCCGCCCTCTCGGGGCAGGAGATCGAGGGTGGGCGCGCGTCGCTGGCATTCGACAACCCGAATCAGGCGGGTGCGTACTTCGCCGTTGCGTTCTTCGTGATCCTGAGCTCGGGGTCGATCCTGCGCCGGCGCCAGAAGATCTGGACGGCGATCGTCGTCCTGACCGGGGTGCTGCTCGCAGCCTCCAACGCGGCGATCGGCGGCATCCTGCTCGGACTGGTCCTCGCCGGCGTCCTTTCGGTCGCGAGACGCAGAGGCGTCGTGACCGCGATCGCCGCCGCGTCGATCGCCGCGCTCGTCGTGGCCATGGCGGCCGTCTCCTTCGTGCGCCTCGACGTGTCGGAGGCAGCGAACGAGAGCGACATCAGGTTGCTCCGGAACACGTTGGGACGAGGCGAGGAGAGTGCGGGCGATCGCCTCGGCAGGTGGGAGCGCCTCGGTGACGAGTACCTGCGGTATCCGATCACGGGCTACGGTGCGGCGGCGACCAAGGCGGTCCTGGACGAGGGACCCTTCAACGATGCGAAGGGCGCGCACAACGACTATGCGGCCGCGCTCGCCGAGCGAGGGCTGCTCGGCTCCGTCGCTCTGGTCCTCTTGATCGCGGCCGTGATCAGGAGGACGGCGTCGTTCGCGATCGCGCCGCTCGCGCCGGGCTTCCGGTCGGTGCTTCGGTCTCCACAGTTCCTGGCCGGGGCTCTGCTGGTCCTCGCCGTCTCGTCCCTCACCCACGAGATCTTGCACTTCCGGCAGGTCTGGGCCTTGCTCGGGCTCGTGGCCGGGATCGCGTATTGGGCGAGCGTCGGGGCACGGCGGTCACAGAAGAAGAGGTCCGGGGAGGAGATCGCATCGTGACCGCGACGCCGATGAGCCCGTCGCTCGGACATGGTCGGTCGGTCGGGGTCGTCCTCGCCTCGAACACCGGGTGGCGCCTCGTCGCGTTCGGCGCTCGGACGCTCGGCGGGCTCGTCGTGACCGTGCTCCTCGCCCACCTCGAGGGTCCGAGCGGGCTGGGCCGGTTCCAGTTCGCCCTCACGCTCACGTTGCTACTGAGCTTCGCGGTCGCGTTCGGGCTGCCGAAGCTCCTGGTCCGTGAGCTCGCCAGACGCCCCGACCGCATCGGGGAGGTGGTCGAGACCGCCACGATGACCGCCCTGGTCGCCGGGGCCGCCGTGACCGCGCTCCTGCTCGCGTTCGGCCTGGCCTTCGACGCGGACACGACGATCCTCGTGCTGGCGGGCCTGGCCCTCACCGTCGATTCGGCGATGCGCATCACGATGACCCCTTTCTGGGCGCTCGAGCGGATGCGGTACGAGGCCCTCTCGGTCGGCGTGCAGGAGGCCACCTTCCTCGCCCTGGCCGCGGGGGCCCTCGTGGGCGGCACCGGCGCCGTCGGCGTGATGGCGGCCTACCTCGCATCGCGCGCGGTGGGGCTCGTGACGACCTGGCTGATCGTGGCCGTCAGATTCCGCATCGTGATCGTGCCCCGTTGGCGTTCCGGAGCGTTCTCGCCCCTGCTCAAGAAGGCCCTGCCGTTCGCGCTCGACGACGCGCTCTCGCTCGCCTACATCCGGCTCGACACGATCTTGCTCGGCATCATCGTGGGGACGCACGCGGTCGGCCTGTACCAGTCGGCCACGAATCTGGTCCTGTACCTCAACATCCTTCCGCGGATGCTCAACCTCTCGATGTACCCTCGGATGAGCCGGGCATGGCCTCGGGAGGTCGGGGAGTTGCGCCGGCTGCTGGACTCGTCGCTGCTGATCTGTGGCGCCATCGCGATGCCGATCACGGTCGGGTCACTGTTGCTCGCGCCGAGGATCTTCGGGGTGATGTACGGGAGCAGCTTCGGGAGCGCGGTGTTCGCCTACCAGTTGCTCGTGCCGATCATCCCGATGCGGATGCTGGGGAACTCCCTCGGCACCGCCCTCACGGCGGCCGATCGTCAAACGCAGCGGACCGTTGCCGTGGGGGTCGCCGCGGCGGTGAACCTCGGCCTGAACCTCGTGTTGATCCCACGCTGGTCCTTCTTCGGGGCGGTCGCGGCCACGCTCGTGACCGAGACCGGGCTCTTCATCGCCTACGCGGCGATGCTCAGGAAGGTGGCCGGCTCGACCTGCCTCCCGGTCGCGATCGTCGTGCCCGGCCTGGCGTGCCTCCCGCTCGCCTGGACGATCGCCTGGCTCGGCGACGCTCCGCTGGCGCTGGTCGTGGTCGCGGCCGGCGGCGCCTACGTCGTCGCGCTCTACGCGCTCGTCGTGACGAGGGCGCGGGAGCTTACGGTGCGACCCCGGGCGGTGGCCATGGCTTTCCTCAGCCTCTCGCCACGGATGGCGGAATGAAGGACCTCTCACCCTTCCCCGCAACCGGTCGCGTGGGGATCTGGGGACGTAGACCTACGTTCTATGCCGTCCCCTGTTTCCCCTACATCCTTTACATGAGAACGCTGCGACTCTAGAATCCCGAGCACCTCACGAACGCATACCGCATCCGCTGTATACATCGTGGGCGGAGGGGGAAGATGGGGCGCGCGGCGAGGGCGACGCAGGAGCGGATCGACCAACCCGAACAGGTGGCGTTGCTGAGAGGCATGTGGCACGCGTTCGGGTCGGAGCCCGACCGCGATAGTCTGCTGCAGGCATCGGAGCGATGGATCGAGGCCGCGCTGCGCGGCGATGCGATCGCGGTCAGGTTCGTGGTCCTCGACGCCCGCGGTCGTCTCAAGTCCGTGTACGGCTCGCACGAAGGGATATGGGGCGACCCGGGCCTACGACGCGCGAGGCTCGCGATCGAGGCGAAGACCCCGCGTCCAGGCGTGACGCGCACCTTCCGGGGTGCCCGCATCCTCTCCGTGCCCCTCGTCACCCGTGGCTCGGCCCTCGGGGCCGTCGAGATCGCCACGACCTCCCCGATAAGGCCCGATCGCCGGGAACTGGTCGAGGCCGTGGTCAGCCAGACCGCCGTGGCGTTGGCGAACCTCGAGGCCCGAGCGTTGCACGAGCGGGGCCTCATGTCGATGCGGTCTGCGGTCGAACTCGGTGTGGAGATCGCCGGTGCGGAGTCCCGAGAGGAGGCGATCAAGGGGCTCGTGCGAGGCCTGTACCGCGACCTGCACCTCCGATCGGCGGGCTGGCTCGTCGATACGAGCGGGGTGGCGCGGCTGGTGGCGACCGCCGGACTGGGCTCGCGACGCCGCGACCGCATGCGACGTGTCGTCGTGGCCGAACGAGCCGATGCCGTTTCGCGTCTCACCGAGGTCTTCGCGTCGGTCCTGGGCACCGATGGGGTCGAGGTGATCGAGGGCGGCGGCGCCGTGGTGCTGTCGGAGTCGCCGGGTGACCCCGCGATCGCGGAGGCGACCACGTCACTCCGTGGCTTCGCGAGTGAATGGCTGGAGTCCCGGTCCTCGTTGGAGGGCGCCCGGCGTCGGGTCGAGTGGTACGGGACCGCCATCGCGGTGACCGCCCACGAGCTCCGTGGTCCGATGCTCGCCGCGAAAGCGACGATCGACGGCATGGTGGAGGAGGCCGGACACACCCAGGAGGTCATGGCCCGGCTCAGGGATTCTCGCCGACAGCTCGAGGAGTTGACCGAGACCGTCGACGTCCTGCTGCGCTGGTCGCGTCCGGAGACGCCGATCCGCCGCCGAGGGACGGATCTGTCCCACCTCGTCGGCGCTGCGATCGATTCGGTGGTCCGAGAGACCGGCGAGGCGCGCGTCGTGTTCGAAGCGCCGCTGCTACGCGTGGAAGCGCCCGTGTCCCGCCGCCACGTGTCGCTCGCGGTCTCCAACTTGCTGCGCAACGCGATCATCTACTCGCCTCCCGGCTCGATCGTCGAGGTCGGGGTTTCGGTCGACAGCGGATCGGCGAGGATCAGCGTTCGAGACCGAGGGCCAGGCGTCGACGATGATGACGTCGACGCGATCTTCCAGCCGTTCGTGCGCGGTCGACGCGTCGACGGCGCGCCGTCGGGGAGCGGGCTCGGGCTCTTCGTCGTCGCCCGCGTCGCCGAGGCGCACGGCGGACGGGCGTGGGTCGACCGCGCGGGGACGAACACGACGTTTCATCTGTCCCTGCCGTTGCGAGCGGCCGCATCGGACGCCCGGAAGGCGGGATCGACATCCACGCGCTGATCGTTGAGGACCATCGGCTCTTCGCCGAGGCGATCAGGCCGACGCTCCAGCAGCTCGGCTTCGAGGTCAAGATCGTGACGACCGGCCGGGCTGCGATCGAGGAAGCTCGAGCAGCGCTCGGTTGATGTGGCCCTCGTCGATCTCGGCCTGCCCGACATCACGGGCTGGATGTGGGCGCGCGTCTGCTCGAGATCAGGCCCTCGACGGTGGTCATGGCACTGACCGCGATGGACGACGAGGACAAGGTCCGGGACGCGCTCGCTGCGGGGTTCCGAGGCTACCTCTCGAAGGATCTGCGTATCTCGACGCTTTCGCGCGCGATCAGGTCGGCGCTGGCGGGAGAGATCGTGACGTTCGCGCGAGCATCGGGCGGGCGCGTGCTCGCCGGCGCGACGAGTGAGCGTCGACACGTGGAGTTGCTCGTCTCCACGTTGACGCCTCGGGAGCGCGAGGTGTTGGGGTTGCTGGCCCGCGGGTGGTCGGGCGCCCATATCGCGCGACACATGGCGATCAGCGTGAACACGGTCCGAACCCACGTGCAGAGCGTCCTCACGAAGCTGCAAGTGCACTCCACGACTCGAAGCTGCCGCCTTCGTTGTGCGGCACGGCTTCGACGACGATCTTGCCTCCGCTCCCGTCGCGTCGCCTGGGAGGGCGGGGTGACGCGCCTCGCGCGCACGACGTAGCAGCTTTACGTCGCCTACCGGGTGCCCGGGGCCACGGCGACGCATAGCGTGCCGACGTCGGGAGGAAACATGGGGGATGAACAGCGGCGTATCCGAGTCATCTTGGCGGACGGCCACGCCCTGTTCCGGGAGGCGATCGCCTCGGCACTCGAGGCGAACGACGAGATCGTCGTCATCGCCGACGTCGGAGACGGGGCCGGTGCGATCGCGAAGGCCACGCAGCTACGGCCCGACTGCGTCTTCCTCGATGTGGAGCTGGCAGGGATCGACGGCATCGAAGCCACACGCCGGATCAAGGAGCGTCTTCCCGCATGCGCCGTCATCGTGCTCGCCCCGAGTGAGGACGAGGCGCCGTTGGTCGCCGCCGTCGAGGCCGGCGCGAGCGGCTTCCTCACGAAGGACTGCCCGCTGACCGATCTGATCGACGCAACGCACGCCGTGCTGCGCGGGGAGATGGTGGTGCCGCCGAGGCTGCTCGCCCCTCTCCTTTCGGGGTTGATGCACCACCGCCAGGAGCAGGATCAGGCGATGCGCCTGCTCGCACGGCTCACGCGCCGCGAGCGCGAGGTCCTGGCGCTGCTCGCGCAAGGCGCCGGCAACGAGACGATCGCCGAGGGGCTCGTGATCAGCCCGCAGACCGCGCGAACGCATGTGCAGAACCTGATCACCAAGCTCGGGGTCCACTCGAGGCTGGAGGCGGCGATGTTCGCCGCGCACAACGGTATCCTCCGCGATCTCGACGCAGGCGACCTCGCTCCCGTCGGGGGGTAGCCGATGGCTCCGGTGCAGCACCGGCCCCAGGTGGTCCACGTGGCCACCCGGTTCTTGCGCGGCGGGTCGGAGGCACGGATCAGGGACATCGTCCGGGCGACCCCGGCGCCGACCATCATCTGATCGTCGGCGCCGACTCCGATCTGGACCTCGCGCGGGAGCGGGTGTCGCCGCGGTCGCTGACGCAGATCCGCTCCCTGGTCCGCAGTCCGCATCCCGTCCTCGATCCGGCGGCCTTCCTCCGACTGTCGTGGGTGCTCCGCCATCGGCCGCACGACCTGGTGATCACCCACCAGTCGAAGGCGGGCGTGATCGGACGCGCGGCCGTGGCGAGCATCCGGCGGTCCCAGGTCGTCCACTCCCTGTCGATGGCGAGTTTCGGTCCTGGGTATCCGCAGCTGCAGGATCGGCTGTTCCGTGTCCTGGAGACACGTCTCGGCGCGCACACTGGCGCCTACGTCGCGGTCGGGGCCGACCTCGTCCGCCGATACACCGATCTCGGGATCGACGCCCGGAAGTTCCACGTGGTGCGGTCGGACGCACGGGTGCGTGCACCCGCGATCGATGACGTCGCGCGGATCCGACGGGAAGCGGGATTGCCCGAGGCCCGGCCGGTCATCCTGTACCTCGGCAGCCTTGAGCCGAGGAAGAACGTCCTGCGCCTCGTCGACCTGCTGCAGATCCTCAGTGATGCGCCGCTCCCGTCGCGCCCGTTCCTCGCCGTGGCCGGGGAGGGGCCGCTGCGCGGGCGCCTGGAAGAGGCGTTGGCCGCTCGTGGCCTGTCGGAGGACGCCGCCGTGCTGGGCTTCGTCGGCGAGCCGATCTCCGTGGTCGCGGCAGCCGACGCGCTCGTGCTGCTGAGCGATGTCGAGGGACTCCCTCAGGTGCTCGTGCAGGCCGCGGCCGTGGGGACGCCGTTCGTCGCCAGCGACGTCGACGGTGTACGGGAACTGTTGGACCTCGGTGCGGACGGGCACGTGGTTGCGTCGGGTCGGATAGAAGAGGCCGCGCGAGCGCTGAAGACCGTGTTGACGTCGGAGCGTCGGCCGCCGGTGGTGGACCTGGCGTCGTGGGCGCCCGACGCGATCGCGCGAGCCTACCGAGGCGTGATCGGTTCCTTCATCGAGGTTCCCGTCAGGTTCCATAGCGACGTAAGTCACTGGGCGAGTCGGTCGAAGGAACAAGCGGGGGCTCCCAGCGCGTTCTCGTGATCATGCCCGGCGATGCGATGACGATGCCCGCCCTCTACCTCGGTCATGGGGCTCCTCCGCTGCTCGATGACGAGCGTTGGAAGGGCGAACTCCGGCGATGGGCTGGTGAGCTGCCGCGGCCGCGAGCCGTGTTGATCGTCTCGGCGCATTGGGAGTCGGCGCCCCTGACCCTCGGAACGACCGAGACCGGTACGCCGCTCACGTACGACTTCTACGGTTTCCCCGAGCGCTTCTATCGCATGATGTACCCCTCGCCCGGCGCTCCCGAGCTCGCGGCGCGCGTCAAGGCTCTGATGCCGGACTCCGAGACCGTCGGACAGGAACCTGGGTACGGGCTCGATCACGGCGCGTACGTGCCGCTGATGGTGATGTACCCGGAGGCGGACGTTCCCGTACTGCAGATGTCCATGCCCTCCCTCGACCCCCAGCGCCTCTTCGATCTCGGACTCCGGCTGCGCCCGCTGCGCGACGAAGGGGTGCTGGTGATCGGCTCGGGCTTCTTGACACACGGGCTTCCGTTCCTCACCGACTGGCACACCGACGCCGCGCCCCCGGGATGGTCGCGCGAGTTCGACCTCTGGGCCGCCGAGGCACTCGCCAGGGGCGCGATCGACGAACTCATGGACTTCCGGCATCGCGCGCCGGGCATGCCCTACGCGCACCCCACCACCGAGCACCTCGCCCCGCTCTTCGTTGCGCTCGGCGCGGCGACCGACCCGAGGCCGCGCCCGATACGGCGATCGACGGCTTCTTCATGGGGCTCGCGAAGCGGTCCCTGCAGATGGCCTGACGGCGGCCGGGCGGCGACGAGGGGTCCGCTACGGCAACAGGGTGACGACCAGCTGCGGGGTGAACCCTGGATCGCCGTTCCGCGATGTCCACTTCGCCCCGTCGGTGGAGGGCGTGGTGATGCGGAGGCTGTACACGCCGTCGGCGCGGATGAGGTTCGACAGGTCGACCTCGTACCAGGTGTTGGTGCCCACCGGAACCGAGGGTGGCGACGGGGTGCCGACGGTCGCAGGAGCGGTGTCCCAGGTGACGCCTGTCT
This sequence comes from uncultured Actinomycetes bacterium, assembly GCA_963728665.1. Taxonomy (GTDB): domain Bacteria; phylum Actinomycetota; class UBA4738; order UBA4738; family HRBIN12; genus JAOUEA01. The sequence goes on from CAVSLG010000018.1 coordinate 43,255, forward strand.
CGGTCCAGCTCGTGTTCGACGTCGCCGAGAACACGCCCCCCGTGTCGGAGGCGCCCACGTTGAACAGCCGGAGCCTCGCGGTCGCGACGGTCCGCGCACCGATCCCCGTCACCGAGAACTTCATCAGCCCGTGCTCGCTCGGCGAGGAGTCGATCGAGAGCGACGAGCTCGTGCCGTAGTTCGTGGTCGGGGCGCCCGCACGGATCGTGGCGTCGGCGGTCGGCGGGAACGTGAGCTCGCTCCCGGGGGCGGTGGTCGCGACGGCGGTATTGGAGGCAGCCGAGACGTTCCCCGCGAGATCGACGGCCCTGACCACGTACGAGTAGGTCGATCCCGGCGTCAACGACCCGTCGAGGTAGGTCGTGCCGCTGGTCGTGTCCACGGGAACGCCGTCGCGGACGATCGTGTAGTGGTCGACGCCGACGGCATCCGTGCTCTGCGTCCAGGAGAGATCGACCTGGTCGCCGCCGACCGGTGTCGCGACGAGGTTCGTCGGCGCCGTCGGCGGGGTCAGGTCGCCGCTCGGCGCCCCGCTCGCACTGATCGAGAAGGAATCCGCGAAGCTTCCGACGCTCGGCACGAACGTCGCGTCCAACCGGTCTCGGGTCACCGTGTAGACCATGATGCCGTTGCCCGCGCCGGCCGTCCTCGCGAAGTACGGGAGCTCAGGATCATCGGGCTTGATCGAGGAGCCGGAGCGCCCGAAGGTCCCCACGACCTGGACGACCGTCCCCGCGCCCTTGTCCATCACCCCCGCGCCGCTGTTGGCGACGCAGTCCTGATCGAAATCCCCGAGCACGAACGACGGACACGTCCCCGGCACGAGGGCGAGCTGCTTGCTGCGTTGGTAGTTGTGGTGGTGCCCGGCCAGGACCAGGTCGACCTTCTTCTCGAGCAGGAGGTTGAACAGCGGCTGGCCGATCGGGCAGCCGGAGTTCGATGCGGAGATGCACGGGTAGTGCATGCCGACGACGATCCACCGGATGCCCTCCGCGCGAGCGTCGTCGATCGAATCGGAGAGCCACCGGTAGTGCACGTCGTTCAGCCGTACCCGTAGGTGACGTTCTCGATCTGAGGTCGGGCGAGATCATGAACACCCGCATGAGGGGGCGTCCGCCGGATAGTCGAAGTAGTACTCGGCGCCGTAGTCCTGCTCCAGACCCAGGGTCGACCCCAGCCGGTCCGGCAGGCACGCGGCATGGTTCATGATGTAGCCGTCGGCACCGTTTTGGTCCTCGTGGTTCCCGGCGACGATCTCGAAGGGGTAGGCCGGCCCGAGGTTCGGCAGCCCTGCCTTCACCCAGTCGCACCATGCGGCGTCGGTCGGCGTCTCGTCGTAGTCGAGGTCGCCCAGCATCAGGAAGAAGTCCGTCGCCGAGGCGTCCAGGGCGGCGAGACTCGCCACTGCCCTCGACGTCGTCCCCGAGTCTCCGGCCGCTGCGAACGTGAACGAAGCCGACGACGGGGGAGCGGACGGGGTCGTCACCTCGGCCGGCTCCGAGGGATCGGAGCGGTTCCCGCTCGGATCGACCGCGACGACCGTGTATCGATAGGTGGTCTCCGCGACACGCCGTCGTCGACGTAGGTGATGCCCGCGGTGCTCTCGATCTCGGCGTCGTCGCGGACGATCGACGTATCTGGCGACGCCGACGTCGTCCTGGCTCGCCGTCCAGCTGAGCTCCACGCGGGTCGGACCGGTCGCGGTGGCCACCAGGCCGGTGGGGGCCGTGGGGGGCGACGTCCACCACGTTGTCGACGAGGACCGCGACCGGCTGGGAGGCGCCGGCGTTCCCGACGGCATCGCGCGCGATCGCGGTGAGCTCGTGGGCGCCGTTGGCGACGGACACGGAATCCCACGGGATCACGTAGGGCGCGGACGAGTCGGTCGCGACGGTCTGACCGTCGACCTGGAGGTCCACGGAGACGACCCCGACGTCGTCGTGCGCGTCCACGCCGACGTCGACCGATCCCTGGACCGTCGCACCCGAGGAGGGGACGTGATCGAGGCGGTCGGCGTCGCCACGTCCGTCGGCGGCGCGACCGTGACCACGAGCTCCGGCCGGAAGCCCGCCTTGCCTTCCTTCGATCTGAACGAGATCTTGTTGCTCGTCGGGGTGGCGATCCGCATGCTGAACTGGCCGTCTCCGGTCACGAGCGTCGACAGGTCGACCTCGTACCAGGTCGCGGCCGAGATCGCGCCGAGGGTGGCCAGGGGCGTCGGGTCGGCCGGCGGTGCGGTGTTCCAGTTCATGGTGCTCTCGCTCCACGTCGTGTTGGCCACACGAGAGAACACGCCACCGAATGACGCGCCGTCGGTCACGTAGAGGCGAAGCTTCGCGCTCTCGACGATGTCGGATCCCACCCCCGAGACCGTGAACCGCAGGAAGGAGTGCCGCACGGGTGAGTTGTCGGCCGCGAGAGAGGTCTCCGAGCCGCCGGTCGCCGTGGGCTGATCGGCCCGCACGGTGGTATCGGCGGTCGGAGGGAACGTGAGGGTCCGGGTCGCTGCCGGAGCCGGCGGAGCGGTCAGCGATGCTCGCGGCCGTAGCGGCGAGCGTGAGCGCGACGAAGAGCGCCGATCGGGCACTCCCTCGTCCGTCGCCGCTCGCACGTCGCCCCCATCCGCTCGTCTCGTGGCGACCCTACCGAGGCGCCGGCGGCCCCACCCCATGCAAGCCGCGTATCCCCGCTACGTCCGCGTCGGTCGGCCGGTGCGCTCCCGATCGGGTCCCGCGTAGGGCATCTACGACGATCCACGCATGTCCGTGGACGACGGAGAGCGAGACTCCGTACTACGTCGTGGCCGGGGCACCCGATGCTCCGGATCGGCGAGAGACGGAGATCGGGGCGCACGTGGGGATCTCGCAGCGGACAGCGGGTATGGCATGAGGGGTCGGTAGCGCGTGGCGGTGCTCCACTCCCCGCGGTCATCGACGTTGCGGGGCCGGACCCTCGATCGTGGACGCGGCTCGTGCGGGCCGGCGTCCCGGCGGCCGATGTGATCGCGCTCGCGGTCGCGGTCGCGATCGCGGGTCTCACCCCGTGGAGCGTCGCTCTACGCCGGCTTCGTCCTCCTGGGGCTGCATCTCGATCCGGCGCGAGCGGGCAGGATCTGCCCGCAGGTTGACGACCGATGCCGGATGGCTGCTCGCGAAGGGCGCGGCGCCTCTCGTCGTGCTCCTGCCGGCGGCCGCAGCGCTCGGCGCCGACCCGAACTGGGCCGTCGTTGGTGTCCGCTGGCCGTCAGCCTGCTTGCTCCTCGGGCGTGGTGCTGCGTAGCGGTCTCGCGCAGGGCCCGCGTCGCGGGTATGGTCGCCGAGCCCACGCTCATCGTCGGCGCCGGCGAGGTCGCGGAGCATCTGGCCGAGATCCTCGCCCAACATCCCGAGTACGGCTTGCGCCTCGTCGGGTCCGTCGACGCCGCGGGACGCCGGGTGGGGAACGTGCCCATGCTGGGGGATCCTCGCGACCTCGGGGTGCTCATCGAGACCCACGGCGTCCGTCGCGTCGTGATCGCCTTCGGCGTCTCGGAGCGGGAGCTGGTCGCGACCCTGCGGTCGGCCGAACGATCGTCCGCGGAGTTCCACGTCGTTCCTCGACTCTGGGAAGCGAGCGCCATCGCCCGGCGGCGGGCAACGTGGACGACGTCTGGGGCGTCCCGCTCGTCCAGCTGCGCCGACCGACGACGCGTTCGCGCAACCAGCTCGTGAAGCGGTGCTTCGATGTCGTGGTGGCATCGGTGCTGCTGGTGCTGACGCTGCCGCTGCTGCTGGTGCTCGCGGTCGCGGTCCGGCTCTCCGGCCCGGTCCGATCCTGTTCCGTCAGAAGCGCGTCGGCCTCGACGGCACGCTGTTCGAGATCCTGAAGTTCCGGTCCATGCACGAGATCGAGGACTCCGACACGAGATGGTCGGTCGGTGACGACGGGGTCACCCGCGTCGGCAGGGTGCTGCGCGCCACGAGCCTGGACGAGTTGCCCCAACTGGTCAACGTGCTGAGGGGCGAGATGTCGCTCGTCGGCCCCCGCCCGGAGCGGCCGCACTTCGCGGATTCGTTCGCCGCGACGGTCCCCCGGTACGAGGACCGGCATCGCGTGCGGGCCGGCATGACCGGACTCCCGCAGGTCTGCGGTCTGCGCGGCGACACATCGATCGAGGATCGCGTCCGCTTCGACAACGCCTACATCGAAGGATGGAGCCTCTGGGCGGACTGCTCGATCATGCTCCGCACCGCCAGGTGCGTGCTGACGGGACAGGGTGCGTGAGCACGCGGTCATCTCGACCCGCCGTCCTCGAGCGAACGAAGTGGAGCGCTCCCCGACTTCCTCATCATCGGGGCGATGAAGTGCGGGACGACGAGCCTGTACCACTACCTGCGTGATCACCCCCAGGTCTTCATGCCGTCGATCAAGGCCCCCGAGTTCTTCGCGGAGGAGGGGAACTGGGGCCGAGGGATCGAGTGGTACCGGCGACAGTTCGAGGGAGCGGGTCCCGATGTCGTCGCGATCGGTGAGGCGTCGAACGTGTACACGAAGTACCCGCGATACCAGGGCGTGCCGGCTCGGATCGCCGAGCACATCCCCGACGCCCGCCTCGTGTACGTGGTCCGCGATCCGATCGACCGGATCCGCTCCCACTATCAGACGCGGCTCACCGAGGGAACCGAGCGGGCGCCGATCGGCCGTGCGGTTCGAGAGAACCCCATCTATCTCGACTACAGCCGGTACGCGATGCAGCTGGATCGGTACCTCGACCACTTCCCTCGGGAGCAGCTGCTGGTCATCACGGCCGAGGACCTGCGTGGCGACCGGCGGGCGACGCGTCCGGCAGGTCTACGAGTTCCTCGGGGTACGTCCCGATCACGTGCCGAGGACATGGACCGGACCTTCTACGAGACGAGGCATCGCGCGCCGAGGTCTCCGGTGCCGCTGTGGGTCCGCAAAGGCCTCAAGCGGCACCTGCCGGCCGCGAAGCGCGCGAAGGAGCTCGAGAACAACGTGGTCCGCGCCCTCCGGGGCCTCCGTCGCACGCCCGAGGCGCCATCCGCAGCTGCCGGAGCGCCTCGTGATCCCCGACGAGGTGCGCGCCGAGCTCGCCGACGCCCTGCGCGACGACGTGCGGAGGCTCCGTCCCTTCCTCGGGCCGGGCTTCGACGGGTGGGGGATCGCGCTGAACCGAGGGATCGCCGAGACCGGCCGTGGGCTGATCGCGGCACGGAGAAGATGCGTGAGGATCGAGCCGACGAGCCCACGCGCCCGGACCTCCTACGTCATCGGCACGTCCCCCCCGACGTTCATCGCTGCTACAGATGCGGGGTGACTGCCGAGCTGAGGGATCCAGAGGGGAGCGGGTGAGAGGTCTCGCGCCAAGCGCAGTCGCGTTCGGCGTGAGCGTGCCTCGAGGAGGCATCCTCGCCGGGGCGGCGCCGCCGCGTGAGGAACCGGTCATGGGAGGGTCAGGTATGCGGCGTCGAACTCGACAACTGATCGCACGCTCACTGAGCGTGGTTCTTAGCATTGGCGTGGTCGGGACGGGCACCGCGCATGCGCTGAACAGCACGACGCAGCCTCAGCTCACGCCTCAACCACCTGATCCGGACCTCGCCGTTCCAGGGATCGTCGACCGCGGTGCGCGACAACGAGGGCAGCGCGTACGTCGCGGGTGACGACGCGCTGTGGATGGCGTCGGACAACGACGACGCGCTGTTCGAGGTCGACCGCACGACCGGCGCGCTGCGCCGGAAGGTCGCGCAGGCGGACTTCATCGATGCGCCGCGCTTCGGCGTCGGCGGCAGCGCCGGTCAGGCGCGCACCGAAGACCTCGAGGCGCTCGCCTACGACGCGAACGCCGACGTCCTGTACGCCTTCTCCGGGAGCACGAGCGCGACCCCGACCTTCTTCCGCCTGACACGTGATGCGAACAACCGGTTCCAGGTGCAGTCGTGGCAGCCCATGCCGTCGGAGTGGACCGGTGCGGGGTGGCGCTCGGCAGACGGTCTCACGTACGTCGCGAACGGCTCGACCATCCGCACGTACGACTTCGCCACGAACAGCCTGGGGCCGTCGTTCTCGATCTCGGGGCTCTCCAAGATATTCGGCCTCGACTTCGACGATACGACCGGCGATCTGCTGGCCGTCAACGGCAGCGAACGGCTCTACCGGGCGTCGATGACCACCAGGACCCTCCTGCCCGGATGGACCGGCATCAGCCTCACCGGTCTCGGGTTCCTCGACACCCGCGCGGTCGAGGTCATCGGTGAACAGTTGCTCGTCACCGACGGCGCCGACTCCAGCGCGCGGCCGACATCGGATCCCATGTCCCACGCCGTCTTCGTGCTCGACGTGACGCGGACCCAGGCGGGCCAGCTCCGACCGCGAGCTTCACCGCGACGCCGACCAACGGCAAGGCACCCCTCGTCGTGAACTTCACCGACACGAGCAGCGGCTCGCCGACGAGCTGGGCCTGGACCTTCGGAGACGGCGGCACGTCGACCTCGGCGCTCGCCCTCGCACACCTACGACCACACCGGGACCTTCACGGCGACGTTGACCGTCACGAACAGCCAAGGGTCGAGCTCGGCGTCCCGCACCATCACCGTCAGCCAGCCGTCGGCACCGACCGCGAGCTTCACCGCGACGCCGACCACCGGCACGGCGCCCCTCGTGGTGAACTTCACCGACACGAGCAGCGGCTCGCCGACGAGCTGGGCCTGGACCTTCGGGGACGGCGGCACGTCGACCTCGCGCTCGCCCTCGCACACGTACGACGGCTCCGGGACCTTCACCGCGACGTTGACCGCCACCAACACGCTGGGGTCCAGCTCGACCTCGCAGACGATCATCGTCAGTACCCGGCCGTCATCGCTCCCTCCGACGATGCCCAGGTCAACCTGTCGGGCACGTCCTCCCGGGGTCCGCTCCGAGCTTCAGCGCGGACGGTTCGCCGGTGAGCGATGGCCTGCTCAAGTTCACCGTCAACGTCTCGGGCCAGATCACGGGCGCCAAGCTTCGCCTGTTCTGCGTGGACTCCTCGTCCGTCGGGCGGCACCGTCTTCGCCGCCGCCGAGACCAACCCCCCGTGGAGCGAGGGCACCGTGACGTGGGCGACCGCCCCGGTTGCCGGCGCGAGCTATGGCTCCCTGGGGGCGGTCAAGGTCGGGGACCTGGTACGAGGTCGACCTCGCGGCCCTCGTGACGGCGAACGGCACGTACAGCCTGCGGATCAAGAACACCTCGTCCAACGGCGCGGATTACGCCACGAAGGAGGGGGCGGCCGGATCCGCTCCCCAGCTCGTGGTGACGACGGCCTGACCGCTCGGCTCGGTGCCGCGGGTCCTCGTTCGCAGCGCTCGTCCAGCTCGTCGAGCCGGCCGACGTTGACCACTTGGCACTCTCATGGCTATCCTGTTAGCACTCACCCAGCGTGAGTGCTAACGAGACTTGGGAACGGACCGCTGACCGCAAGGAGGAGACGAGCACCATGGCGGACTTCAAGCTGAAGCCTCTCGACGACCGCATCATCGTGCAGGCCAACGAGGGTGACCAGACCACCGCGTCGGGCCTGGTGATCCCCGACACCGCGAAGGAGAAGCCCCAGGAGGGCACCGTGGTCGCGGTGGGCCCCGGCCGCTTCAACGAGGACGGCGACGAGCGCGTGCCGATGGACGTCGCGGTCGGCGACACCGTGATCTACTCGAAGTACGGCGGCACCGAGGTCAAGGTCGAGGGCGAGGACTACCTGATCCTGTCGGCCCGCGACGTGCTGGCCGTCGTCTCGTAAGGAACGCACCTTCAGGGAACCGGGGCCCGCACGCGCGAGCGTCGGGTCCCGTTCCGTCTGACACACGAGCCAACGAACCGAGAGAACAGAGGAGGACTACCGTGGCGTCGAAGCTGCTGAAGTTCGGCGAGGATGCGCGACGCGGCCTGGAGGCCGGCGTCGACAAGCTCGCCGACGCGGTCGCGATCACGCTTGGCCCCAAGGGCCAGAACGTCGTGCTCGACAAGAAGTGGGGAGCCCCCACGATCACGAACGACGGCGTGACGATCGCGAAGGAGATCGAGCTGGATGACCCGTGGGAGAACATGGGCGCCCAGCTGACGAAGGAAGTCGCGACGAAGACGAACGACGTCGCCGGTGACGGCACCACCACCGCGACGGTGCTCGCCCGTGCGATGGTCAAGGGCGGCATGAAGAACGTCGCCGCCGGCGCGAACCCGATGGCGCTGAAGCGCGGCATCGAGAAGGCCGTCGAGAACGCGGTCGAGTCGATCGCGAACGAGGCCAAGGAGGTCGAGTCCAAGGAGGAGATCGCCCAGGTCGCCGCGATCTCCGCGGCCGACCCCGCGATCGGTGAGACGATCGCCGAGGCGCTCGACAAGGTCGGCAAGGACGGCGTGATCACCGTCGAGGAGTCGAACACCTTCGGCATCGAGCTCGAGTTCACCGAGGGCATGCAGTTCGACAAGGGCTACATCTCGCCGTACTTCATCTCCGACCCCGACCGGCAGGAAGCGGTGCTCGAGGAGCCGTACATCCTGCTCGTGAACAAGAAGATCTCGAGCGTGCAGGAGCTCGTGCCGGTGCTCGAGAAGGTGATGCAGGGCGGCAAGCCGCTCGCGATCGTCGCCGAGGACGTCGAGGGCGAGGCCCTGGCGACCCTGGTGGTCAACAAGATCCGCGGCACGTTCAACGCCGTCGCGATCAAGGCCCCCGGCTTCGGCGACCGCCGCAAGGCCATGTTGCAGGACATCGCGATCCTCACCGGCGGGCAGGTGATCTCCGAGGAGGTCGGCCTGAAGCTCGAGAACGCCGACGTCGACCTGCTCGGCAAGGCCCGCAAGATCGTGGTCACGAAGGACACCACCACGATCGTCGAGGGTCAGGGCAGCGAGGACGAGGTCGCCGGCCGCATCAACCAGATCAAGGCCGAGATCGACAACACCGACTCCGACTGGGACCGCGAGAAGCTGCAGGAGCGCCTCGCGAAGCTCTCCGGCGGCGTCGCCGTGATCAAGGTCGGCGCGGCCACCGAGGTCGAGCTCAAGGAGAAGAAGCACCGCATCGAGGACGCCGTCTCGGCGACCCGGGCCGCGGTCGAGGAGGGCATCGTGCCGGGCGGCGGCGTCACGCTGATCCGCGCCGAGGCCGGGCTCGACAAGCTCGACCTCGAGGGTGACGAGGCGACCGGCGCACGCATCGTGCGGAACGCGCTCAGCGAGCCGGCGCGCCGCATCGCCCAGAACGCGGGCTACGAGGGTTCCGTCGATCGTGCAGCAGCTCCGCAGCGAGGGCGACGGCAACGGATTCAACGCCGCCACCGGTGAGTGGGTCGACATGGTCAAGGCCGGCATCATCGACCCGGCCAAGGTCACCCGCTCGGCGCTGCAGAACGCCGCGTCGATCGCCGCGATCGTGCTGACCGCCGAGTCGGCCGTCGTGGAGAAGCCCGAAGAGGAAGAGGGCGCGGCCGGCGACGGTCACGGCCACATGCACTAGCGAACGATCGTGGCGGGTCTCGGACCCGCCCGCTGAGAACCCACGGTGGGGCGGGCTCGTGCCCGCCCCACCGTGCGTTCCCGCGGGAATACACTCGACGAGATGTTCGAGGAGCTGATCCGCGGATGGGACGGCGAGCACGTGGTCGTGCGGTTCGACGAGCCGTCGGGAACCTGGATGCTGGTCGGGGTGCATTCCACCGTGCTCGGTCCGGCGATGGGCGGCACCCGCATGAAGGCGTACCGCTCGCCCGATGAAGGCCTCCACGACGTGCTCCGCCTCTCGCAGGCGATGACGATGAAGCAGGCGGCCGCCGGTCTCGACTTCGGCGGCGGCAAGGCGGTGCTCGCGGTACCGGCCGTGCCCCCACCCGGCTCGTCGCAACGTCGTGAGCTGCTGCTCCGCTACGGCGACCTCGTCGAATCGCTGGGTGGCGCGTACGTGACGGCCGCCGACATGAACACCGGTGAGGCCGACCTCGACGTCATCGGCGAGCGCACGATGCACGTGCTGGGCCGTTCTGTCGTGTGCGGAGGGTCGGGAAGCTCGGCCGGCGCGACGGCCCTGGGAGTGTTCCACGGCATCCGGGCGAGCGTGCGCCAGGCGTTCGGTGACGAGGGCCTCTCGGGTCGGCATGTGCTCGTGCAGGGGGTAGGAGCCGTCGGGTCGCGCCTCGCAGAGCTCCTGCACGATGCCGGAGCACAGCTGACGATCGCCGACCTCGACAACGATCGCGCGACGGCGCTTGCGGCATCGCTCGAGGTCGAGTCGGCGCCAGCGCACCACGTGTTCGACACGGAATGCGACGTGTTCTCGCCCTGTGCCACCGGTGGTCTGCTCTCGGCCGAGTCGATCCCCTTGCTTCGGTGCCGGGTGGTGGCGGGTGCCGCGAACAACCAGCTCGCCACGTCGTGGGACGCCGATCGTCTGCACACCCGCGGCATCCTGTACGCGCCCGACTTCGTGATCAACGCTGGCGGCGTGATCCACCTCGTGGGCTACGAACGGCTCAGTTGGGATGAGGCGCGCATGACGGCCCGGGTCGCCGGCATCGGTCAGACGCTGACCGACCTGTTCCGGCGGGCCGAGGCCGAGGGCATCACGACCGCAGCAGCCGCGGACCGGCTCGCGACCGAACGCATCGAGGCCGCTCGCGGCTGATCGCGCGGTGGGAGAAGGGGTTTCTCCGGGCGTCCGATGCCGAATGGATCCGGCCGCGCCGACACGTTGCAGACGAGGGGCCTCTCGACCAGGGGTCGCCGCCTCCGGTCGCGGGGCCTCCGCGCGCGCCCGCACCGGAAACGCGATCGACATCCGTTCGGCAAACCCCGCGCGGTGTGCAGCGCGGTCAGCGACGCCGGAGGTGCGGGACGGCCGCACGGCCGCACGCCGTCATATCGACGAACAGGAACTGGGTCGAGACCCTGGCATCGTCGCTCGATCGCGTCGGGCGAAGGAGGCCGGTCGACTTCACCGCGGTGAGCGCGAGCTCCTCGACCGGTCAACGGCCCGCATCGGTCCCTGAGGGTTGCATCGGCAGACATGAGGGCCGTAGGGTGATTGATCACGGCTGAGGTGGTGACGGAGGCGGATCCGCGCTCGGGGCAGCAGTTCGGTGGTAGGCATCGAGCAGGTGACGAAAGAGCACGCCTAGTGGCAACCTGGGGTAGGTGATCCGGAGCTCCGCGTTCGGGATCCTGCGCGAGCCGAGGTGAAGAAGGGGTAACTCGTGGTCGATGTCGGTGACATCGCTACAGGAGGTGCGGGTCGGCAGGCGGCTCGATCCGGATCCGTGTGGCGAGGATGCGCTGTAGTGCTGCTGCTGACGTGCGTGGCTTCGTGGCTGACGCCGATCTCCGACGCGGACGCGACCCCGCAGCCGGTCGGTGACGCACAAGCCACGGTGGAGACGGCTCCTGTCGCGAACGCCGGCGACGCCGCCGACGATCCTGCGATCTGGCGTGATCCGGTCGACCCATCTCGGTCGATCGTGATCGGCAACGACAAGATGGGTGCGCTCGAGGTCTACGACATGTCCGGCGCGTTGATCCAGCGGTTCACGGGCGGGTTCTTCGGGAACGTCGACACGCGGACGGCGATGAGCACCGGAGTCGGGCTCGTCGACATCGCCGTCACCTACCGTCAGGGGATCCGGATCTTCGGGATCGATCCTGTCTCCCGGCAGCTGACGAACATCACTGACAACGCGGCGGGCAGCATCCCGTCACCGATCGGGGGAGAGGGGATCTGCCTGTACCGGGCCGCGGGCAGCGGGCAGATGTTCGTGTTCGTCAACGCTCGGGACGGCAGGGTTGCACAGTTCGGTCTCGACGATAGTGATGCCGACGGTCTCGTCGAGGGCACGGTGATCCGACAGTGGGATGTGGGGGCCGAGGTCGAGGGATGTGTCGCCGACGACCTGCTGGGGCGGCTCTACATCAGCGAGGAGACCCAGGCGATCTGGAGGTACGGCGCGGGGCCGTCGGACCCGACCGATGCCGGCTCACGCGTGGCCGTCGATCGCCCGATCGCCGCCGGGGGGCACTTCCGACCGGATGCGGAGGGGCTGACCATCGTGTATACGGCGGACGGCGGTGGCTACCTGATCGCATCGTCGCAGGCGGCGTCTGACACCCTCAATTCCTACCTCGTGTTCGACCGTCTCGGTGGGAACGCGTTCATCCGCGAGTTCAGGGTCGTCGACGGGCCGACCGTCGACGGCTGTGGCCGCACGGACGGTATCGATGCGCTCTCTGCGGACCTCGGGCCCGGCTTCCGCGAAGGTGTCTTCATATGCCAGGACAACAACAACACGCTGCCCGGGAGCGTTGGGAACCAGAACTTCAAGTTCGTCCCGCTCGAGCGCGTTGTCGGCCTCCCGGACGGCGGGCCACCGCCCACTCCCGATACGGTCGTGATGGTGGTCAGCTCGCCCGCCGCCCTCATCAGCGGTGAGACCGCCGTCCGGGACCGACTCACCAACGCCGGGTACACGGTGTCGATCGTCGACGACAACGCCGTGACGGCCGCCGACGCGAGCGGCGCCGCCTTCGTGTTCGTCTCTTCATCGGTCAACGATGCAACCGTAGGCACCAAGCTACGGCCCGTGCCTCAGCCGGTGTGGATGGCCAAGCCCTACTCCTTCGACAACATGCTGATGACCGGAACGTTGGCCAACGTGGACTACGGCACCATCAGCACGCAGACGATCGAGATCACCGACCCCAGCCATCCGCTGGCCGCGGGCAACAGTGGCTCGGTCAGCGTGACCCCGACGAACAAGACCAAGTCCTGGGGTGTGCCGGGTTCCGGGGCCGAGGTCGTGGCCACCGCGGGTGGAAGGGTCACGACCTTCGTATACCAAGCCGGTGATCAGCTCGTGGGCGGCGTGACCGCTCCTGGCTGTCGCCTGAGCTTCCCGGCCTTCCAGAATGGCCCGACGAGCTTTACCTCGGCCGCCTGGGCGATGTTCGATGCCACGGCCGCGTACGCGGCGTCGAACTGCGAGGAAACACCGTCGGACCCCCTGCCCACCGTCTCTCTCACCGCCCCGGCGGATGGCGCGACTGTCAACGGAGCGGTCGCCTTGTCTGCGGATGCTTCCGATAACGAGGGCGTTGCTCGGGTCGAGTTCTTCGTCAGCGGGAACTCGGTCGGCGTCGACACCGACAGCATCGACGGATGGGGGGTCACCTGGGACTCCACGACTAGCGCAGATGGCGCCGCGACGGTGCGCGCGACCGTGACCGACACGGCCGATCAGACTTCAGATGATCAGATCGGCGTCACGATCGACAACCTCGGCCCCACCATCGATCTGACCGCACCGACCAACGGAGCCACGGTCTCGGGTCCGGTCGTGAACGTGAACGCTACCGCCACCGACGCGGTTGGCCTGACTCAGGTCGAGTTCTCGGTCGACGGCACGTCGATCGGGGTCGATCAGAACGGTGGGAACGGGTGGTCGGCAACCTGGGATTCCACCGCTCACGCCGGGGGTCCGGCCACCGTCACGGCAACCGCAACCGACACGGCCGGCAGGACCGCGTCGGACTCCCACACGGTCACTGTCGACGATTCTTCCCCGGGAGCGGTGCTGATGGTCGTGGCAGATCCCAACATCATGGTCGCCGGTGAGGGGGCCGTGCTGAATCGTCTCGCGAACAACCTCGGCTTCTCAGTCGCGGTGATCGACGACAACCTGGTCGCAGCCGCCGACGCCAACGGCGCCGCCTTCGTCTTCGTCTCCTCGACCGTGAACGGTGGCGCGGTCGGGACGAAAATCCGCACCGTGACCCAGGCCGTCTGGGTGGCCAAACCCTACCTGCTCGACGACATGCTGATGACCGGGACCGTGGCCGACGTCGACTACGGCAGCGTCTCGTCGGCGTCGGTCGTCATCACGAACAACGCCCATCCGCTGTCTGCGGGGTTGAGCGGGGCTGTCACCGTGACGATGTCGAATCACACGAAGTCTGTCGGCGTGCCGGGAGCAACGGCTGACGTTGTGGCGACCGCTGGCGGGAAGACCACGACGTTCGCCTACCAGGCAGGTGACCCACTCGTGGGAGGGAGCACGGCCCCCGGGTGCCGCCTGACCTCGTCGGCCTTCCAGAACGGACCGGCGAATTTCACCGCATCGGGGTGGGCGATGTTCGAGGCCGCTGCGCTCTATGCGGCGTCAGGGTGTGGCGGTTGACCGAGTCTCCGGGACACGGACGCGACGGGAGCGGGCGACAGTTCTTTCGGGCCGTTCTGAGTCCGTGATGGCGCAGACCCGTTCGCGGCAACCGCTCGATGATGCTGGTCGAGTCGGCGTTGGAGCCGCTCCTCCTTCACGACCCTCAACGAGTCGGTGGACGCAGCCCGCTGCCTACGCCGCGGCGGTCCTTGTCGTGCTCGCGTTCGTCGCCGTCTTCTTCCGTGAAGGCGGTCCGCCCGCCGTCCTCATCCCCTCGTCCGGCGCCTACTTCGGAAGCTGGGTCGCTCCCCGTGCCGGTGAGTCTCGCGCCGATGCGATCGTGCGGGTGGAGTCCCAGATCGGGCGTCGATTCGCGATCGACCATCAGTACTACAAGTGGGACTCGAACTTCCCCGGTGCCCACGAGACCTGGACGGTCTCCGAGGGGCGGATCCCGTTCATGAACTGGAAGGCGGAGCGGACCAACGGCCAGGTGATCACCTGGAGCAGGATCGCCTCCGGCGCCGAGGACGCCGCGATCATCGCGAGGGCCGACGCGATCGAGGCGTTCGGGGTGCCCGTCTACCTCACGTTCCATCACGAGCCCGAGGACGACCTCGCGACCTGGGGCACCCCCGCCGAGTACGCCGCCGCGTTCCGGCACGTGGTCGACGTCTTCCGCGCACAGGGCGTGGATAACGTCGCGTTCGTCTGGACGATGATGGCCTGGACGTTCGATCCTCGCTCGGGCAAGCCGATCGACGACTACTACCCGGGCAACGCCCACGTCGATCTGATCGGCAGCGACGGGTACAACTTCTACCCCGGCAAGGCCGGCGCCAACTGGGATTCCTTCAAGACCGTGTACCAGCCCACCCAGGACTACGCGGTGCGCCACGGCAAGCCGTGGATGGCCGTGGAGTGGGGAACGCAGGAAGACCCGGCGGTCCCGGGTCGCAAGGGCCAGTGGATCGTCGACTCCCTTGCGGTGGCCAAGACCTGGCCCGATCTCAAGGGGCTGATCTACTTCGACGAGATCAAGGATGGCTATACGTGGATCACCGATAGCTCGGCCTCGTCGACGGCCGGCTTCGCCGAGATCGGGGCCGATGCGTACTTGGATCCTGAGGGGTAGCTTTCCATGGCCTTCGAGCGGTCGATCCATAGCATCGACGGCCCAGGGAGGCATCGGCGCTCGTCGGTCAACGAGGATCGTCCGCACGACGGATGCGTTCGGAGAGCCAGTATTCGACGACGCCGGTCAAGTACCCGGCCGCGGCGAGGAGGATGCCTGCGCCGAGACAGGCGATCCGCAGGAGGCCCCCGAGATCGCCGCGCCGAACCTGCCGAGACTCGCGGCGCAGTCCTTGGCTGAGCGCGACGGCGACGAACCTTCGATCTGCGTCGAGACCGGTCCTCGGAAGGTTCCGGTGAGCCGCGACCTTGCCTCGGTTGACGAAGAAACACCGGCGCCAGAAGTATCTCCACGTCAGCCGATCGGGGGACACGTAATGCCGCGCGACGGCCCTCGGCTCGAACAGGATCTGCCTGTCCGGCCAACGATGTGCGAGCCGGTGACACATGTCCATGTCGTCGTGGTTGTCGGAATGGAAGTAACCGATCTGCCGAAGAGCGTCGCTCTTGACCGACATCACTGCCCCGATCAGCCGAGGCGTGCGCGCCAGCTTCGTCGGCAGCCCCGCGTACACGCATCCGAAGACCCAATCGAACTCGTGCGGGAACCACACGGGACGAGGTCGTGAGTAGACGGGCATCGGTGCACCCCCAACCGCCACGACGGATGGGTCCAGGTATGGCGCCTGCAAACGTTCGAGTAGATCCGGTTCGGCGCGAGCGTCATCATCGAGGAAGACGAGGATGTCACCCCGCGCCACCTCAGCCGCAGTTCTTCGTGCCGACCCCAGGCGACCACCGTGGCGGTTCGGGATGACGCTGATCGGGACAGTTGCCTCTCCTCGGATGAGGTCGGTGTCGAGCGCACGCTGCAGCATCTCGTCGTTGTGGTCGATGCACACGATGATCTCGAGCGGCGGTGCGGTCTGCGTCGTCAACGACTCAACGGATTCGAGGAAGAGTGACCACCGATCGAGCGTGTAGGCGCACACGATCGCGAGACATGCTCACAGCACCCGCTTCGACCAACAGAATCCCTTCCTGCCTATCTTTCGCACGGGGCACAACCTCGAACGCTCGCAGAGGGACGCCGAGGGCCTCCAGTTCGGCTCGGCCCGGGACGCCGGGAGCGGGACGGATCAGCCCGAGCAGCGAGTCGGCTCTGAACGGCAGAGTGAAGGGGAGAAGCTCCGCGAGGCGCATCGTCGCGTATAACGGCTGCCAGGGTACGGGGACGAAGCGACACGTGCGACCATCCCAAGACGCCAACGTCGAGAGCAGGTCGCGGAAATCGACGGGATCGGGATTGGCAACGCCGACCGGCCGGGTCGGAGCCTCCGTCGCTTCGGCCGCCGCGGTGACCACCGCGACGAAGTCCTCCTGGTGCACGGTGTACTGGCGCATCTCGCCGATGGGAACGGGAACCAGCGGGAGTCGCACCAACCTCCTCAACAAGGCGATCATGCCGCCCGCTCTCTCTCCGAACACGAGGCCAGGCCGGAGCACCCAACCACCGATCTGCAACGTCGCTGCCTCGATCGCGAGCTTGGCTCGCCCGTACAGCTGAGTCGTGCCTTCGTATGCCGACATACTCGAGAGCACGATGACGCGAGGGACCTCGGCCGCCGAGGCGGCGCGAAGCAGCCTCCGGGTCCCTCCGATGTTCACTCTCTTGATGTCCGAGGGGCGAGTCAGCGTGAGGTCGTAGGCGCAGTGGATGAGCACATCCACGCCAGCGAGCAAGCCCTCGTCGCACGGGGCCGCCAAGTCGAACTGCCGAGCCTCGCCGTCACCCTGAACCGTCGAGCGAACGAGCGATATCGAACGCCACCCCGAGGTGCTCAGTGATCGGCGGATCAGGCCTCCGAGGTAGCCGTGCGCTCCGGTGATCGCCACGGTCCTCTGTGCTCCCTCTGTCGTCATCGGTAGAGGTCCAGCGATCGACTCGCGATGCGATGGGCATTGGCCATGATCGTCAGCGTGAAGGTCGTTGCCGGGATGTTAGGAAAGGTGGCGGCGTCGACCAAGTGGATCCGCTCCCGGGGAGCGGTCTGCCGAGCAGATCGCTTCCGAGCCTCGTCACCGGCTTCTCCTGATGAGGGAAGCTGCCTCCGAAGTGGTAGCTCTTCGCACCGCCCGAGAACACGACGTATGGCATCACAGGCCACAGATCGAGGTGGCGAGCCGAGCGGATGACACGCGCGAACACGGCCCGCAGCATCTGGTTCTCACGCCAACGGACCTCCTCCCTTCGGATCTGGAAGGGGGGAGGGCGCCTTCTGTCACGGGTGCGCGGATCTGCAGTCGAAGGCTCGGTGAGGCCCACGACGGCAGGTACCCGAGCGCCACTGAGAATCGCCGGAGGAGCTGGTCCCTCGCGGGGCGAGAGGCACGGTGACGAAGGAATGCCGGGAGCCCGTCCTCGAACGCTGGGTCATAGGTATAGAAGTGAAGCAGCGATAGGTCGACTCCGCCACCGCCTGGGCTCACCAACATGTTGAACTGGTTGAGCGTGAACTGGGGTTCGACCCTGGGGTCGGTGGCGGTCGGGGTCAGGCTGAAGAACGGCAGAGCGAACTGAGCGGCTTCGTAGAGTCGGATCGTCGAATCGAACAGCCCCAGCGAGTGTGCGGCGATCCGCGTGGAACCGATCGCGCCGCATGCGATGTAGACACGGTCTGCCTCGAAACGTCGAATGCGGTCCGACCCACGCTCCTGCGCCCAGACGAACGCACGCCCATCATCTTCCCCGACTCGCGCCGCCAGAAGGTCACCGAGGTAGGTGATCCGTCCGGCGAGTCGCAGCCGGTCGATGGTCGAGGAAGCAGAATAGATGAGCGAGTATGGACACCCGGTCATACACAAGCCGCATCGGACGCAGGCGGAGGCCTCGAAGGCGAGTCTCGCTCGTCCGACGGTGACGCCGTGTCGTGCGAGTTTCGTGCGGTTGGCTGCGTAGTTGCGCAGGACTTGAGCGGTCCTGTCGGATGGGCTCGGCAGGGGGGTCGGCACGCCGATCAACGGGAAGAGCTCCGCGAGATCGTCCTCTTCCCCCGCCAGCGGCACCTCATCCAGGATCGCCCGATAGTGCGGTTCCATCTCCGCTGCTGAGATCGGCCACGTATCGAACGTTGCCTCGGTGAACGGCATGACCTGAGATCCCCATACGTTGCTGAAGCCCCCATATGCCCCTGACACCAAGGCCCGATTCACGTCGGGGC
Organism: uncultured Actinomycetes bacterium; assembly: GCA_963728665.1. Lineage (GTDB taxonomy): Bacteria > Actinomycetota > UBA4738 > UBA4738 > HRBIN12 > JAOUEA01. Next base: position 61,787 of record CAVSLG010000018.1, read on the forward strand.
TCGGGCTGATGTCTCGGAGCTGTCCCGTGTCCCGGAAGGGGAAGTCGGAGCCGTAGGCTGCTTCTCGGGGATGCCCTTCACGCCCGAATCGACCGGTCGGGCCGAGACTTGTGAGAGCTTCAACGGATCCCACCCATCCTGCGTTTGGGTAGAGAGCTCGTCGACGATCGCGCGACGATCTTGCTCCAGCCGCAGGCCGAGATCGATCACTGTGATCTGGAGGTCGCTCCGCTGGGAGAGCGCCATGGCTGCGCCAGCAGCCGCCGGTCCCGAACCGATCACCAAGGCACTGGTCATCGCAACCCCAGGTGTCCAGCGACCCCCGGGCGATCGCGGTCCCGAGGTCTGCTGAGGACGCTGAGGAACCTGCCGGCGTCGGGTCACGTCAGCGAGCAACCGATGCCGAGCCGCCGGCTTTCGTCTCGAACCAACTGAAAGGTCTCCGAGGAGGTCGGCGAGTGCACGGTTCGGTTCATCGAACGACCCTGCAAGAAAGCGCGCGCTGCGGCCGACATGGGGTCGTAGCTGTGGGCGTTCTTCGTCGGGTAGCTCTTGAGTGCGTGGTCCGGCAACCCGAGGAAGGTGAGCACGTCGCGGTAGGCACGCTGGGGTTGAGCGAAGAAGTCGCCACTGTCCACGATGAGCATCTGGCTCCGCGAGAGATGGCTCAGCCATCGTCGCAGTTGGTCGACGTATATCCCGCGGGCGACGTACGAGTGGTGTTGATGCTCTTCACTATGGTAATTGGGATCCGCGGACAATCGCTCGGCCTCCCCTGCGAGGCGTTCACCCTCCATCCTCAATGCGTCCTCGAACGGCAACGTCTCGTAGCCTCGTTCCACTTCGTGCCGATACTGGGAGTAGGCCTGCGCAACCGGGTCTCGGAGCATCACGATGATCCGCACGTTCGGGAGTGTACTCGCGACCCTGGGGGGAACGTTCGGGTGGAGGAGGTAGTAGGGGCTGCTCTCTCCCGTGAGCGTTCGATGGTCGGCTCGTCTCGACACGAGCGACCTGTATCGACGGGTTGGGAAGTGGGACGCGTACCAGCTGTCGCCTCGTTCGTAGTTGACGTCGAAGTAGTGAACGCCCTTGCAAAGGACAGCCGGAACGACGGCGGGGTGCTGCGACAGGTAGGTGTACATCGACGTGGTCCCGCAGCGCTGTGCGCCGATGATGAGGAAGTCCGGCAGGTCTCGGTATCGATGCGTCGCGGCTGTGATGCCGCGAGAAGCCCTCCAGAGGGTTCTATGCGCTCCTTTCAGGATGCCGGTCGGCAGGCTCATGTTCCGAGGGACTCGTACCGGCCTTCGTCGGCGAGCGGTACCGTTACGCTGGGAGTCGAACCCCTCAGACGTTCCCTCACGATCGTGCGCAACACCCGCCATCCATCGGGGATTGCTTCAGGTTCTCACTCCAGAGATCCTCGCGTGTTCATAACTCGGGACCTCTGCGACGCGGATGCGAGCCTTCGCGAGTCGAACGTTCATCAATGTCTCCACCTCGAACCCGTCGCAGTCGACATTGAGATGCGGCAAGCATTCAACGAGGAAGGCATTGTAGCCGTAGCAGAGGTCTGAGTAGCTGCTCCGGAAGAGGAGGTTGACCAGGCGGGTCAAGACAGCGTTGCAAGCCCTGCGCACACCCGTTATGTCTTGGCTCCCACCTCCCTTGGCAAAACGCGTCCCCCTTCGCGAATTGCGCACCTTGCGACAACGCATCGAGGAACTTCGGGATCTCGCCGATCGGCGGACCCGTCCGCATCAGCATCACGATGATGTCTCGGTCGTGGCCCTGAAGCCAGCGGCCAGGGCGTTGCCCTTCCCTTTGCCGACCTGCTGCACCACCCGCACGCGGGGACAGAGCCTCCTGGCCACCTCGATGGTCTCGTCGCTCGATCTGCCGTCAACGAGCACGACTTCATCGACGACCGCCGGTAGGAGCGGGAGGATGAATCGGAGGTTGTCAGCTTCGTTCATGGCTGGGATGACGACGCTTACGGTCGGTTTGATACTCCTCACCGGGGGTGGCTCAGCGTGCGCAGTCGCCACTGGGTGAGGGGATCCCTCAATCGAATACAGAGGACGTGGTACGTGGCCTTGCGATCTTGCCGGAACCTGCATCTGCGCCGACCTCCGTCGTGCCCAATGACCATGCTCGTATGGTTCGGATGCCCTCCCCCGTTTGGGGGATGCCTTATCCACACTAGCTGGTAGCTGCTCGCGAGGTCAACACGCCACAGGCTATGGAGCGGGGCCCGGAGCGTGATCCGTCGAGGATGAGGCTTCGTATCCGAAGCGGCGCAAGAGCGGCCAGGTCAGCAGGCTCACGTATCGCTGCTCCCGACGAGTCAAATCCGTCTTCCATCCCTCGTCCGCTTTGAGCTCGACCGATCCGCGGGCGAACCTCACCGGATTGCCAGAGATGTTGTGCACGACCGACAGCTGGACCCGTCGATCACCGTGGAAGGGAGGCACCGCGTCGGCGATGCCGGTCCATCGCAGGATCTGGGCAACACGCAGGGCCGGATCGGCCACGAAGTCTTCGTGCCGCATCGTCATGCAATGTGACGACCTTCCCCACTCCGCCTCGATCAACGAACCTCGGTACAGCCAGGTGAGGGATGACCTGGTGAGCCCGTGTGAGTCCATCGTGCCGGCTACCCCAGCCTCGTATCGAACACGCTTCTTCAAGCTCGAAGCGACCCCCCGGGGGTCCCGGACGAGGTGAAGGAAGTAAGGCCTCAGGCCGGGGATTCCCTCCGCGATCGCGGCATGCCATGGCGTCTTCGAAGCGTCGACCAGAACCGTGCTCGGGGTGGCCGGCCGCTCGGTAGAGCGGTCCAGCAGTTGACGGTAAGCATCGGCTGCCGGTGCATCGAGTCGATCCACGCGGTATCCGCCTCTTCCGATCATCGTGTCCCCAAGCGGGCCATCGCGCGACGACCTCACGGTGAACCAAGCTCGATCCGCGCCGAAAGCACTGGTGGCGATCGGGGTCCAGAACTAACACCGGCTGAATTGCGCCTCACACCCGCAGGTCATATCGAGCCCGAATCCCGGCTCCCAGATGTTGTTGACCTCACCGAGCGTGACCACTCCGGGCGTGCTTCCGAGCACGTTCGCTAGGATCGTGGAACCGCTCCGGTCCCAGCCGAGGATCAGAGGACCTCGCGTGCTCACCACGGAGGGACCGCCGAAGGTCGCATTGACGAACAGATCCGGCCCCGGGCACGATGCGGCGATGCATGGACCACGATCAGGCGCTGGAGCTATTACGTGGCCATGTTCTGGGAGCGGTCCTCGTGCACCAGGAGCTCTTTCGTCCGTCGTGGGTTCGGGGCGGCAGGCCTGCTGCGCCGCAACAGCGAAGCCTACGTGTTGATGTCGTTCCTGCCACTCGGATCTGTTGGGGGCGACGCAGAACCCAGCGGTCGCGCCGGCGAGTCGAGATCGGCCCATCGTCGGGGGGTCAGGGTGCGTGGTTCCAGTGATGGCGCTCCTCTGTCGCCTTGCCGTGGGTGATGCTGTCGCACGTGACCTCGATCTCCCCAGGCCGTGGTCGGCCTCTGAGAGGGGTCCTGGGCCTCCTGGTGATCTAGGCTACCTGGGGGTGCACAAGGTGGATCCTGCCACCCACACAAGCCAGGATCGACGGTCGGGCCGTGATCCGACCCGGCCCGCGAGTGTCTCTACATCGCGGTTGGGCGATTGTGGCAGCGGTACATCTCGATTCGGTGCCTGTGTCGCTCCTTCGGCTTTCGCGGAGTGGCCAGGTCAACATCGAACCGTGTCCGGCAATCTCGTCGTCCCCGTGTACTTCGGCGTCGTCGCCATGAGTCGAACGGGGTCATCCGGCTCACTCTGGTACTCGCTGCTGTGCTCATCTCTCTCTCTCGTCGAGGGCGAACTCCTGATGGGATCCTCCCCTCCAGCCTGCTGGACTCGGATCGCACGCGCGACTTGGCGTTCATCGCCCCAGCAGCCATGTCCTCTACTTCGACCTGTGGCGCAGCCCCGCAACGTCATTAGGCACCTGTTGAGGATGGCCTCGACCAAGCCGTCAGCCATCGCGGCGCAGTGATCCCAACGTCCCTAGGTGAACCGGAGTTGCATCTCCAGGGCGTAGAGGCACGCAAGCCCCCCGTGTTGCTGATCGTCGACCCCGAGCCGGCTGAGCGTCGGCGAGGTTGCCTCGAGAGCGTCCACGAGTGCCCGCCCCGGGCTCCCCTTCCTGCTCGAAGACCTTGGGAAGTAGTAATCGAGGGCGTCGAACCCGATGGGAACGTCGGGCGCGGTTCGTCCCGAGTCCCACACGATCAGAGTTCCGGCGCGCCAAGCTAGGTTCCAGGGAGCTCGATCCCCGTCAACCGGCCGAACCTGAACTCTCATCGGCCCACCGTGCTCGATCGTGGCTGGCGAGCACGGCCGTGACCTCGCTGGACACGGACATGGAGTCCGGCCGACGCGAACCAACGCGAGGTATGCCTCCTTGAGCCTTCGTATTCCGGTGCCATCGAGTGACGCGATCTCCTCCAGCACATCTGCCCCCGGGGGGTGCTTCGAGCTTTGGTAAACCGAGCACCGATGAAGTCACGCAGACCGTGCGATGATTCCACGTTCCACGATGGAGAACCCGGGGACGACCAATGTGCCGGGCTGTAGGCGCTGGCGAGCCTGAGGAAGTTTCCTGTTCGACATCAGCGTGCTGGTGAGCGGAATCCACCCGATCTTCGCGAAGCCAAGGGTCTCCCCGCCATCCCGTGAATGCAACCTAAGATGGCTTCTCGTTCGACGACGAGACCCAAACAAGCATGAGAGTTCCACTGCGGATTACCCAACGGCGTCGGCGAGGAACTCGTGCAGTGTTCGATCGCCGTGTCCCTAAAAGTGGAGGCGGATCGCAACCTGATCCTTCACCGAGCAGTCTGGTCGTGGCCGCAGGCTCAGCGAGCCAACCCAGACCGCGGGTGAACGCGTCGCCCATAGAATCTGCCTCGGTCCAGCGAGTCATCGCCGCCGCAGTGGTCCGGGGATCATGGAGAGGCAATAGCCCGAGCACACCGTGCCGCAGGACGAGCGCGAACTCACGCCACCCGGGATCGAGTGGCCGATCGAACTGACCCGGATGTCTTCGGGGCGAAACAGCTCAGTCGTGAGCCGCTCCCGCTCCCGACTCACGGAACCTGTCACTTGGATCCCGTGCCGAGCTGGCGCCTTCCTCGCAGCCTGCCTGCGATCAAGTCGGTCAGCTCGCCTAGGTCGAGCGGGATCCGCCAACGCCAGACGATGGTCGCGTATGCCGCAGTTGCCACGACTAAGAAGACGAGCAACTCGGTAGATCGTTGCCAAACGCCCTGGTGACGAGCAGCCCTCCGAAGCCGAACACGAGCAGCGACGCCCCAGCGGCCACCTCCAGCCTGACCGAACGGGTGGAACCGTGGACGAACGCAGCTCGAGGAGTGGGAGCGTGTTCGCGAGCAGCCGGCTGACGGCCCAGGCGATGGCGGCGCCGTCGAGTCCGATCTTCGGGATGAGCCAGAGGTCAGAGCGACATTGGCGAAGAACGGACCATCGAGTTCACGAGGCTCCACATCGTCTTGCCTGACATCACGAGGAGCACGTCCACGGTCCCGAGCCCGCTGCCGACCAGGGCAGAGCCCGCGAGGATCGCGACGACGACGTCGCGTCGTCGAAGCCGCTGCCGAAGATGCGGAGGAGCGCCGGCGCAAAGATCCAGACCGTGAGGAAGATCGGCCACGTGAGCCCGACCAACCATCCGGTCGAGACCTGATACACGGACTGAGCCCGGACCGTTTCCTCCCCGCGCGAGCAGCTTTCAATAGATGGGCTCGACGACCTGCCCGATCGCCTCTACGGCGATGAACCCGACCTGCAACAGTCGGGTGGCAACGGTGTAGACGGCAGCCGCCGTCGGTGAGATCAGCGCCCCGACCAACACGACGTCGAGCCAGAGCACGCCGACCCGGAACGCCGACGCGAACGCTCGCGGCAGCGAGAAGATCCAGAACCCGGATTGTGTTGCCCCAGGCGATCCGATGGTGAGCCGCCACCTGCGAACCGTCGTTCCCACAAAGCCCGAAGCCATGCCACGCCGATCACGAGCGACAGCGCCACGCCGGCTCCCCAGCCCCCGACCAGCCAGGCCGTACCGGCCGAGATGATGACGCACACCAGTCCGAAGATCAGCTGGGTACCTGTGCGCACAAGGCGCTCGGCCGTGACCGTCGGCACCATGGTGCCGTAGCCCCTAGTGGCGGCGAGACGAGAGGTTCAGGGCGCCGATCGGGACGAAGAAGGCGAGGACCGTGACCATCTGGGTCACCGTCTCCACCTCGCGCCGCCCGCCGAGCGCGCTGCCGAGCTCGGCGGCGTGGCCATGCCGACGATCGAGGCGATGACGGCGACGCCCATCACGGGCACGAGTTGACGGTCAACAGCCGCCATAACCCGTTCGGCCGTCGAGCGCGAGGGCTCGCGCCGTGAACCGCACCATACCGTGTCGGCGCCGAGGGTCGCGCAGATCACGACGATCGTGAACAACGCGATCGACTCGAAGAACGCGCCCGCCACCCGGCACCGAAGCCCCGGGTCACGACGAGGATCAGCAGCATCGACATCGCGCCGCCGACCGCGCTCCCTGCGATGTTGAGCGACCCACCCTTGGCCACCGCTGCGATGTCTCGCGTCCTGGGTCGTGTGCTCATCACGGTCTCGAGTGCTCGACTGGGGACGATCGCCGTCAGAAGCCACGTCCGGCGGCATTCAGCCATCTCATCAGACGTCCAGAGTCCAGGAGCCGGACCGCGACGACAGGCGCCGCGTAGGCCCGGATCTGACGCCAATCGAGCCGAGCCGCTTCTCGGGACGTTGCGAGGGCCCGCTTGCGGTGACCCGACGCCGCCTGCGCGAAGGCGCGCTGTCCAAGGATCCGCGCCAGTCCGCGCGGGTCCGAATCGAACTCGGGCGTCTTGGCCACGAGGTAGGCGAGCGCCTCGTCGATCATCTCCCATCGATCGACGAAATACGATTGCTTGTGCCACTGCACGAGGGTCGTACATCACGGACCGCGACGATCGGCCGTTCCCGTGCCGCCCGGATGAGCCAGTCGTAGTCCTCGGCGTAGCTCCCCGGCAATCGTTCGTCGACCAGGCCGAGGTAGGAGTCGATGGCTGATCGCTTCACCAGGAAGGTCGACGGATGGGCGGCGGGGAGCCGATTCCTGATCAGATCGCCTATCGAGATGGACTCGCGACCCGTGCGGCGTGGGATCCTACGGTCTCCGTGCGCGATGATGATGCTCCCGACGAGGAAGTCGACGCTGTCGTCGGACTGGGCGGCCGCCCATTGACGGCCGAGCTTCTGCGGAGCCCAGACGTCGTCGTCGTCGCAGAACGCTATCCACTCCGACCGAGACGCGAGGATCCCGGTGTTCCGTGCACCGGCGAGGCCCGGCGTCCTGTCGTTCGTGACCGTCGCGATCGAGATCTCTCGAGTCAGGGACGACAGCGTTGAGTCGACCTTCGTCTGATCGAACACGACGACGATCTCCCGTATCAGACGCGTGTCCTGTTGGAGCATCCCTCGTATCGCGCGGCGAAGGAGTTCGGGGCGGTCCCGGGTCGGAACGATGACGGAAACCGGGGCGTCGGAAGTCATGTCGGGTTCACCTCCGGCTGTCGGTCGTCTTCAACCCGCTCAGCACGTCGTCTGCGCGAACGGCTCCTGAGCACCGTGGACACGAGTCCGGCCAGGAAGACCCCAGCAACGGGAAGCAGCCAGGTGGGCGAGCCCAGCAGGGCGATGCTTACGACCACCAGATGAACGAGACGGATCCCGCGATCCCGATGATGACTTTCGCGATGAGGTCTCGTGGAGTGGTGAGATCGATGACCAAAGATCCGGGAACCGTGAGGATGAAGAGCATGACGAACGGGAGCCTCACCTCGCTGCGGGCCCCGGAGATGGTCACGATGAGCACGCTCGTGGTCAAAGCGATCACCCATGCCAGGCCGGGCCGTCGACCCATCTGTCGCCAGAGCGCCGAGAGCGCGCGTGTCATGGTTCCTCCTTGAGCGTGAACACGACGGCGTCGCCCGATCGGAACGCGACCTCGAACTCGTCCGACGCCTCGAGAGCCGCCTGGATGTCGTCGAGCGTGCTCGGCAGTGCGGTACCGAGAGCTGTGACGGAGCGCCGCTGCGACTCCGTGAGGATGACGTAGCCGCCGTTGTACGTCTCGGAGTCACGGAGCCAGCTGGCGAGCGTCCCGGCGGGGTCGTCTCGCAGCTTCTCGAGGGTCTGGGCGTCGAGCGATCCACGTCGAAGTAGACGAACTGCTCGTACCGCCGATACTGCCGTGGGTAATCCCTCGTGCCCTCGACGATCAGCGCGCCCGGCCTGGCGTGCTCCGTCACGTAGTCTGCCGCCGCCACCTCGTCGTCATTGAAAACCAGCCGATTGTCGATGCCGAACGCCGCAACCAACAGGCCAGACGTCGAACACGAGGAGCACGCCGGCGAGCGTGGCCACGGCGGGGATGCCCGGCCTGGCGCGGTCGACGGGGAACCAGAGGGAAGCGGCCAGGAAGGCGCCGAACGGGAGTGCGAACAGGTACGCGCGGAAGATGATCTCGCCACCGTAGGAACTGGCCAAGATCAGAACCGCGGGCACCACCGCGAGGAGCAGCACCCACCGGCTCGAGAGCTTGTGGTTGAGCCTTCGGATCAGTCCAAGCCCTGCGACCCCGACGATGCACGCGGTCAGCAGCCGGGCGACCGATGAGACGATGAACTGGTCACGGTTGACGAGCGCCGGAGTCACGAGGTTGTTGTCGAGGTTGGCCTGGAATCCTCCCAACTCCGCCGAGATCTTCCCGACGTTGTCGATCACGAAATCCCGAGCCGGGCCGAACGCCCACGCAGCCCCGAATACCATCATCGCCCCGACCGGCCAGGTCACGCGGATCACCCTGAAGAGCCGTAGGGTGGCGAGCGCAAGGATCGTGACGACCGGCGTGAGCTGGTGCGAGATCGTGATCGCCAGGAGCGAAAGCAAGACGACGGTCGAGAGGGCGGCCGCCTCAAACGTTCCTGGCGCCACGGCCTCATCTGCTCCCGGATCCGACCGGTGCGCGGACGTCGAGAACCATCGCAACAGGATCATCATCACCACGAGGTAGAGGAAGAACGCGAGCGCCTGTGGAGCGAAGTAGTCCTGACCCACCCAGTTCCCGAGCTCGAAGATGAGCACTGCCGTCCAGACGAGCCGCCGGTCGGCCGAGAACCCCTTGAACAGCGCGTAGAGGGTGAGCGCATACAAGAGGTTGAAGAGGATGGGGGCCCACGTCGCGTACGACATCGGTGAGTCGAGCCCCGCCTCGCGAACGATCCACGCGTTCAGGCCGAAGAACCCGGGCCAGTTGTGGTACGCGGGGAGCGAGTCGATCTGGGGGTCCACCCCTCCGGTTCGGAGGATGAACTCGACGATCCCGACGTGCTTCCATGCCCACGAGAACCGCAGGTGCTCGTAGATGAGCGCCGGCAGACCGTGGATCATGACCGTGAGAGCCAGCACGTATACGCCGAGCAAGCGACTCGACACGTTCATGTAGAGGGCGCGCGTGTAGCCGATGATCATCGCCCCCAGGCAGAGGAGGGCGATGGGGGGCAAGATCGTGATGACGCCGAGTCCGGCAAGGTTCGCCTCGTCGGCCTGCGCGATCGCGGAGATCCACACGGTGATGACCGCGACGATGAAGACGCCGTGGAAGGTCAGCTGATGGACAGGATCGCCTCGCGCCTCGGCCGTCGAGGTCTCTCCGCGGTCGAGGCCGACCGGTTCGGGACCCACACGAGGGTCACCGAGACGCACGGGATGCTCCGGTTTCGAGTGTGGCCATCATCGTGATCCGCTTCCGCCCCGCACAGGAGAGCCAGGTAGCCGTGATCGGCAGTGAAAGCCAATCTACCCTCGGGTATGGCCCGTGTTCATCCGCCCATCGGTCCCGAAAACGGCTTCGCGCGAAGACTCTTGGGGCGCGGGGGCCTTGACGCTCGAGGAAACCTTACCTTATCTTCGTTGAGTACCCCGAACGGGGGAGGGCGGACGGCCCACCTGCTGTAGGTTGGCGTGCACCGGATGGCCGGTGCACGTCTACGCTGTCTGTGGCGCGCGGGTAGATTGAAAGGGCAAAGGGCGGGGCGTGGTGGGATCGAAGCAAGGACGGCGGGTGGTATCGAAGGTTCTCGCGATCGCGCTCTGCGCCTCGACGGTCGGGATCGCCGGGTTCGGCGAAGCATCGGCGAACTCGTTTCCCCAGGGACTCGTCGTCTCGTCGAATCCCGTGGACAACACCCCGTACGTCATGAACGGGTACGTCACGGCGATCACCACCATCGGCCAAAAGGTCTTCGTAGGAGGAACGTTCACGACGGTGCGGAACGCTGCGAACCCGACCAACCTCACGCGCAACTACATCTTCGCCTACGACAGGAACACCGGCGTGATCGACACGTCGTTCGCACCCGCCCTCAACGGAGTCGTCGAGGCCCTCGAGCCGGCAACCGATGGGTCAGGGATCTTCGTCGGTGGATCGTTCTCCACGGTCAATGGAGTCTCGAACTACGGGATCGCGAAACTCGATCCGAATGGCGGCGCGATGGTTCCTGGCTTCTCCGCCCGTACGGCAGGCAAGGTTCGCGACCTCGCGGTGCACGGGAACTCGGTGTATCTCGGCGGCGATATCTGGGCCGTGAACGGTTTTCAGCGACGCCGACTCGCCGCCATCAATGCCACGACCGGTGCGGTACTACAGAACTTCACGGTGGGCACGACGGCGCCCCGTATCTCGACCGACTGGGTGGCCGAGCTCGACGTGAGCCCTGACGGCTCCGAGATGGTCATCATCGGCAACTTCTTGGAGGTGAACGGGCTTCCACGGAAACAGATCGCCCGAATCGACCTCACCGGTCAGCAGGCAACCGTGATGGATTGGTCGACGGAGCAGTACGGTTCGACATGCAATACCGTCTTCTGGACGTACACCCGCGACGTCGAGTACTCGTTGGACGGCGATTTCTTTGTCGTCGCCACGACGGGTGGGCCTTACACAGGCACGCTGTGCGACACGGCGGCTCGGTGGTCAACGGCTGCAACGGGCAGCAACGTCAAGGAGGAGTGGGCGGACTGGTCGGGAGGCGACACCCTGACCGCGGTCGCGATCTCCGATGTGGCGGTGTACATCGGTGGACACCAGCGCTGGATGAACAATCATCTCGGCCGTGACCAGGCGCAGCCAGGCGCCGTCTCCCGCCCTGGGATCGCTGCCCTCGACATCGAGAACGGTGTGCCGTTGACATGGAACCCTGGGAGGGACCCAGGGACTGCGGTGTGGGACTTGCATCTGTCCGATCGAGGTCTCTACGTTGGTTCGGATACGGACCTCATCGGCGGCGAGTACCACCCGAAACTCGCTCAGTTCCCCTTGGGGGGAGGATCAGCCGTTCCTGAGATCGAGCCGGCGACCCTGCCCGCGACGACCTACACCGGCGAGACAGGGACCACGCTGACCAAGCGCTCATTCGACGGCTCTAGTTTCGGCACCAGCTCAGTGGTGGGCGGCGCCCCGATCAATTGGGCCGGCGTGAGCGACGCCTTCTTCGAGTCCGGAAAGCTCTACTACATCGAGGGCGGAGCGTTGAAGTCCAGGACCTTCGATGGCCTGACCTTCGGCCCGGCGTTGGCAGAGCCCTCCTGGACGACCTGGCCAAGTGTCACGGCGTCGACCTGGAACGGTGGCAAGCTCTACTACGTGGAAAGCACGAATTCATCGTTGAAGTTCCGCTACTTCTCGCTCGAGAGCGGCATCGTCGGGAGCCAAACGTTCACCATGACCACCGGCATCACGTGGAGCAACATTGCCGCCATGGACTTCTTGGATGGCGATCTCTACTACGCCAAGACCGACGGGAACCTGTGGGCGGTCGAGGTCAATCAGGCGGGCGTACCGGTCAACGGGACGCAGCGCGTCGTGAGCGGGCCAGCTGTCGGTGACGGCCAGAACTGGAACGACGCTTCGCTGTACTTCGTCAACCACCCCGACACGGTGCCCACCGTGTCCCTCATCGCCCCCGCGAATGGGAGCACGGTCGCCGGCACGGTGGCGGTCTCGGCCAACGCCTTCGACAGCGAGGGGATCTCCCAGGTCGAGTTCTTCGCGGACGGTACCTCGGTCGGTGTCGACAGCAACGGGGGCGACGGCTGGGGGATCGGCTGGGATTCGACGACGGCTCCCGACGGCGCGACCGATCTGTCGGCCACCGTCACCGACACCGCGGGGCAGACCGCGTCGGCCTCGGTGACGATCACGGTCGACAACCTCGGTCCCTCCGTGAGCCTGACCGCTCCCGCCGCCGGCGCCACGGTCTCGGGGCCTTTCGTCAACGTCAGCGCGACCGCCGCCGACGCGGTCGGCCTCACCCAGGTCGAGTTCCTCGTCGACGGCATCTCGATCGGCGTGGACACGAACGGTGGCAATGGGTGGTCGGCCACATGGGACACGACGTCCCATGCAGGGGGTCCCGCCACGGTGACGGCCACCGCGACCGACACCGCGAACAAGACCGCGACCGATTCGGTCTCGGTCACGGTGGACAACTCGTCTCCGGGCACAGTGGCGATGGTTGTGGCCAATCCCAGCTCCTTGATCGCCGGTGAGACCGCGGTGCGCAACCGGCTCACGAACGCTGGATTCTCGGTCACGCTGATCGACGACAACGTCGTGACGGCCGCCGATGCCAACGGCACAGCGTTCGTGTTCGTCTCCTCGACAGTCGGCAACGTCGTGGGGGCGAAGCTGCGGAACGTGCCCCAGCCAGTCTGGATGGCCAAGCCGTATCTGCTCGACGACATGCTGATGACCGGTCCCGTGGCCGACGTCGACTACGGCAGTGTCTCGTCGGCCTCGATCGTGATCACCAACGCTGCCCACCCGCTGGCGGCAGGGCAGAGCGGCACCGTCGCGATCACGACCTCGAGTCATGGGAAGTCCTTCGGGCTCCCGGGTGCTGCGGCCGATGTGGTGGCGACCGCGAGCGGCAAGCCCACGACCTTCGTCTACCAGGCCGGTGACCAGCTCGTCGGCGGGAGCACTGCCGACGGCTGTCGCCTGACGTCGTCGGTCTTCCAGAACGGACCTGCGAGCTTCACCGCCGCCGGCTGGACGATGTTCGATGCCGCTGCTGACTACGCCGCGGCGAACTGCCAGGCCTAGGGGCAGGATGTCGCGAGGAGCTCACCCAGGGCGATCTGCGCGGTGGATCGCTCGAGCGCCTTGGTCGACCCCCTGGTTCCTCTTTGTGCTTGCCGTGATGATGGCGTGCTCGGCCGACAGCGGCGAGCCGTTGGCGTCTGGGCAGGGTGCGGACACAACGCCCGCCGGTGGTGTGGGTGCAACCGGCCCACCGTCACAGCCGACAGGGTCGCCCGGCCCGGATCGTGCACTGGGAGATCTGGAGGGCGAATCGACCGAAGCTGCCGCCACACGGAAAGATCCCGTTCCGAGTGGGGAGATCGCGCGGTTCCCTGGACTCTGGGACATTCGGGTCGATGAGGTCGATGTCGACGCGACCGACGAGGTCCTGGCGTTCGCCGATATCAATCCGAAACCTGAGCTTGGGTACCAGTACGTCCTGGTCACGATCGAGGGGGTCTATCGCGGCGACTCGATCGCTCAGCCCGTGTTCGAGTGGGGCCTCATCGACAGGCGGAACCGGGAGTACCAGCCATGGGTCCCGGGATGTGGAGTGATACCGAACTCCATCTACGACATCGTCGAGATCGAAGCAGGGGAGCGCTTTTCGGCGAACGTGTGCATGCCCGTCAAGGCCAGGAGCGTTCGTCGGGGCCTTGACCTCCATCTCAAGGTCGTAGGGGGCGACAAGTTGTTCTTCGACCTAGACAGGTCCTAGGCTCCACAGCCCGAGGCGGCGTATCTCGTGGCAGCATCGAACATGGCCCAGGCGTCGGGCGTAAAGCTGACGGGGGCGTTCCGGAATACGGACATCGCGAGCCGGCATCCAGCCGCGCCCTCACCCCCCACCATCTCAGCACCGGGTTGGTAGACGAAGGTTGTTGGCGCTCCCACGGACGTTGCGATCACGATTGCGGACGGGCGAGGCGCGCCGAACGACTTCACCTTGTTGGACGGTGTCACGAGCACAGAGCCACTGAGCCCCGCGGCCAGCGGATGTGAATCTCGGGCGATGACGACGGACTCTGATGAGTTCGTCCCGTAGTCGACGTTGGCCGTGCGGCCAGTCATCTTCATGTCATCGAGTAGCCATGGTTTGCTGACCCAGACGGGCTGCTGCACATAGCGGAGGGTCGATCCAAGGACGTTCGAATCCACCGTCGACGTGACGAGGACGAAAGCGGCGCCGTTCGTATCGGATGCCTCCACCGTATCGTCGTCGAAGAAGTTCACAGCGAACCCATCGCTCGTGAGCCGGTCTCGGATCGAGATCTCCCCCATGAGCAGAGAGCCCGGGCTTCCGACCACCATCATCACGGCAGGAGGGGTCATCGGATCTGCCACCATTAGGCCGACCGAAGCCTGCGATTCCCTGCCCGCAGTGTCGGTTACCGTCGCCTCAACGAGGACTGTGCCGGCAGCGTGGGTCGTCGTATCCCATGGGATCGACCACCCGTCATGGGGATCGCTGTCGATGCCGATCGATGTTCCGTCGACGGTGAACTCGACTCCTTCAAGACCTACGTCGTCGATAGCCGTCGCCGTCAGGTTCACGATGCCGGAGACAACGGCGCCTTCTGTCGGGGCGGTGAGGGAGATGGATGGGCCAAGATTGTCAACCAGCACCCCGACGCCGGTGGAACTGGTCTGACCTACCGAATCGGTCACTTCGGCCCACACGTTCGCGACGCCATCAGGCACGGTCGACGAGTCCCAGTCCAGGCGCCAGCCGTCTCGTCCATCCGGGTCGACACCGACCGACGCGCCACCCGCGAAGAACTCGACCTGAGCCACGCCCTCTGAGTCCAGAGCGTCCGCCTCGAGAGCCACAACGCCCATCACTGTGCTGTCGGCTTGAGGTGACGTGAGTGCGATGGTGGGTCCCGCGTCTTGCGGGCTCGTCGCCCCCTCAGGATGCAGGTACGCATCGGCCCCCATCTGCGCGTAGCCGGCCATCGATGAGGATGAGCTGTCGGTGATCCAGGGCCTGCCGTCCTTGATCTCGTCGAAGTAGATCAGTCCCTTGAGCTCGGGCCAGGTCTTGGCGGTCGCGAGCGCGTCGATGATCCACTGGCCCTTGCGACCGGGGACCGCCGGATCTTCCTGCGCTCCCCACTCCACCGCCATCCAGGGCTTGGCGTGTCGAACGGCGAAGTCCTGGGTCGGTTGGAAGACGGTCTGGAAGGAGTTCCACGTGGATCCGGGCTTCGTGGGGTAGAAGTTGTAGCCGTCGCTGCCGATCAGGTCGACGTGGGCGTCGCCCGGGTAGTAGTCCTCGATCGGCTTGCCTGAGCGAGGATCGAACGTCCAGGCCATCATCGTCCAGACGAACGCGACGTTATCCACGCCCTGTGCGCGGAAGACGTCGACCACGTGCCGGAACGCGGCGGCGTACTCGGCGGGGGTGCCCCAGGTCGCGAGGTCGTCCTCGGGCTCGTGATGCAGAGAGAGGTAGACGGGCACCCCGAACGCCTCGATCGCATCCGCCCTCGCGATGATCGCCGCGTCTTCGGCCCCAGAGGCGATCCTGGACCACGTGATCGCCTGACCGTTCTGGCGCTGCGCCTTCCAGTTCAAGAACGGGATCCGCCCCTGGCCCACCGTCCAGGCCTCGTGGGCCCCGGGGAAGTTCGAGTCCCACTTGTAGTACTGATGGTCGATCGCGAACCGACGCCCGATCTGGGACTCCACCCGCACGATCGCATCGGCGCGAGACTCACCGGCACGGGGAGCGACCCAGCTCCCGAAGTAGGCGCCGGAGGAGGGGATGAGCACGGCGGGCGGACCCGAGACGGCGGCATCGGCCAACGGCAGGGTGGCGAGGATCGACGAAACCATCGTGGCAGCCGCCACAGCTATCGAGACCGCACGACTGCGCTTGCCCTCCGCGACGGATCCGCCCTTCGATCTCACGCCACATCCCCCCACCAGCGCCTCGACGCTCCTGATCCTGTGTTCCTCGCCGATGAGCGAGGTGTCAGGTATCCATCGGTAGGTCGCACCGTCGGACTTGAGGGCAATCGTCGGCGTCCACATCGGCAATTTCGCCGACCCGACGGGGCGCGGGCGAGCTGTTGAGCCAGCTGTGCCAGGGGAACCGGATCGACAAGGCGTGTGACCCAACGAGAAACCTCGCGAAATACCTAGTCCATCGGCCGTAGCTAGGTGAGGGGGGTCTGTGATACGTTCTGCCTACACCCGTTGTATCCATTGGCATCGTGTTGGTCGAGGAGGGGCGATGAGATCGTCGCAGCATCTCGACCCCACAGAGGAAGGTTGATCGCATGCATCGTTCCCCCGCCGCTACCCGTCGATCGGTGAGCCTCGCGTTGACGGTCGCCGTGGTCGCGGCCCTGGTCGCGAGCGTTCCCCCGGCAGCCGCCAACGTGGCGCAGGATGCCATCGTGAGTGCGAACCCGGCGAACTGGACCCCGAACGTGCTCGACGGCGAAATCTATTCATTCGTCGAGATCGGGAACAAGATTTACGCGGCCGGGCAGTTTACGCAGGTGCAAGCCGCCACCGGCGGAACGATCTACTCCCGTAAGAACCTTTTCGCCTTCAATGCGACGACGGGAGCTATCGACACGAACTTCGCCCCGACGTTCGACAACGTCGTCAAGTCTCTCGCGGTCGCTCCCGACGGCAACCTGTTCGCCGGCGGGTACTTCAACTCCGTCAACGGTGATACGACCGTCAGGAAGCTCGTCAAGCTCAACCCCGCCACCGGCCAGCGGATCACCGCCTTCAGTGCGAACGCGAACGGCCAGGTCTGGGAAATCAGGGTCTGGGGTACGCGTCTCCTCGTGGGGGGTCGCTTCACGTCCATCAAGAACGTAGCCCGCGATCGGCTCGCCGCACTCGACACCACCACGGGTGCCGTCGATCCCAACCTGAACTTCACGATCACCGACCCCCACACCTCGGACTCGGTTCCGTGGGTCTATGCCATGGACGTGAGTCCTGACGGTTCCAAGCTCGTCGTGATCGGTAACTTCATGAAGATCAACGGGGAGTCGCGTCCTCAGGTCGGCGTGATCGACCTCTCCACCACGCCCGCGACTCTCGCCGACTGGCAGACCGACCGCTATGAACCGCTGTGCTTCGACTGGGCATTCGACACCTACATGCGCGACGTCGAGTTCTCACCGGACGGCTCGTACTTCGTGATCGCATCGACCGGCGGCGGGGTGACCGGGACCCTGTGCGATACGGTCGCACGCTGGAACAGCGATGCGACGGGATCCGGATTGGAGCCGGCGTGGGTCGACGTGGCTGGCGGAGACACCCTCTGGGGCCTTGCGATCACCGGAACCGCCGTCTACGTCGGCGGTCACCAGCGCTGGCTGAACAACTACTACGGTGTCGACTTCGCAGGTCCGGGCGCGGTCGTGCGATCGGGGATAGCTGCCCTCGACCCGACGAATGGGGTGCCCTTCTCCTGGAACCCGGGAAGAAGTCGTGGAACAGCGGTCTTCGACATGTTCGCTACGGACGAAGGGCTGTGGGTGGGGAGCGACACAGACCAGATCGGTGGTGAGACCCATCGGAAGATCGCATTCTTCCCGCTCGCGGGTGGCACGACGCCGCCTTCCAACGACCCCTACACGCTGCCGGGCGACCTCTATAACGTTTCCGTATCAACATGCCAGGGGGGGACCCCTCGGTCCTTTTCCGGGTGAACACCGGAGGCCCAGGGGTCGGATCGTCGGACTGCGGGCCCGACTGGGCGGCCGATGACTCCGACGGTGCGCCTGGCGCGGCCTTCCGCAATACCGGGAGCAGCTTCGTGAGCTCATGGGGTCAGCAGTTCAGCGTGGACAGCACCGTGCCTGCCAGCACGCCGAGTACGATCTTCGACAGCGAGCGGTGGGATCCGGGCGACGCGGCCGAGATGCAGTGGAGCTTCCCCGTGGACTCCGGCACGAACCTGAGGGTCCGCCTGTACTTCATCAACCAGTACGGGGGCACCTCGGGCGTCGGCCAACGGGTCTTCGACGTCGCGATCGATGGCACGACCGTGCTCGATGACTACGACATCGTCGCCGACGTCGGAGATCGGGTCGGCACGATGAAAGCCTACGACATCACGAGCGACGGCACCGTCAACGTCGACTTCGGGCACGTGACCGAGAACCCGCTGATCAATGGCATCGAGATCATCGACAGGGACGCCACCCCTGTCCTGCCTGGGGAGATCGACTTCCTCGGGCGTCGGCAGTTCGACGGCTCGACCCTCGGGGCCACTACGAACCTCAGCACTCCGGGCACCGACTGGAGTTCTACGCGAGGCGCCTTCGCGTTGCAGGGCAAGCTCTATACCGGTTCCACCGACGGCAACTTCTACGTGCGGTCGTTCGACGGTTCCTCAGTCGGACAGCCCCAGCAGATCAATCTCAACGGGTTGACGGACTTCCCGATGCAGTCGCTCACGGGCATGTTCTTCGCGAACGGCGGCATCTACTACACGGTCCAGGGCGACCCGCAGATGCACTACCGGTATTTCACGCCCGAGAGTGGGATCGTGGGTTCGTACCGCTTCTCGCCCTCCGGCAGTTTCGACTTTAGTGACGTTCGCGGAATGACCCTAGCGAACGAGGAGATCTTCTTCTCGCGGACGGACGGGAACCTCTACTCGATGGAGTTCTCGAACGGTTCGCCGGTCCCGGGGACGGAGCAGCTCGTGAGCCCGGCGACCGATGGTTACGACTGGGCATCGCGCGGGCTGTTCGTTTTTGAATCCGTCGTCGACGGGGACCCGACCGTCGACCTGACGTCGCCGAACGATGGCGCCACCGTCAGTGGCATCGTGAACATGACCGCGACTGCCTCCGACGCCGAGGGCCTCACCCAGGTCGAGTTCATGGTCGACGGCACCTCGATCGGTGTCGACACGAACGGTGGGAACGGGTGGTCGGTCCAGTGGAATACGACGACGCACCCGGATGGTGCCGCGACGGTGGTCGCCACCGCGACCGACACCGCCAACAAGACGGCGACCGATCAGGTGTCGGTGACGGTCGACAACTCGTCCCCGGGCACCGTGCTGATGGTCGTGGCCGACCCGAACTCCCTGCTCGCCGGTGAGACCGCGGTGCGCAACCGACTCACGAACGACGGCTACACGGTCTCCTTGATCGACGACAACGTCGTCGCGGCCGCCGATGCCAACGGCGCCGCGTTCGTCTTCATCTCCTCGACCGTGAACGCCAACGTCGTGGGGACGAAGCTGCGTGACGTGCCCCAACCCGTCTGGACGGCCAAGCCCTATCTGCTCGACGACATGCGGATGACCGGCACGGTGGCCGACGTCGACTACGGCTCGGTCACATCGGCCTCGATCGTGATCACCAATGCCGCACACCCGCTGGCGGGTGGACAGAACGGGACCGTGGCGATCACGACCTCGAACCACGGGAAGTCCTTCGGGATCCCCGGCGCGGGCGCAGAGACGGTCGCCACGGCCGCCGGCAAGGTGACGACCTTCGTCTACCAGGCCGGTGACCAGCTCGTCGGTGGCACCACCGCACCGGGCTGTCGGCTGACCTCGTCGGCGTTCCAGAACGGGCCGGCGAACTTCACCGCCGCCGGATGGACGATGTTCGAGGCTGCCGCCGACTACTTGGCGGCGAACTGTGAAGCTGGCCCGTAAATTCAAGGGGATCGGACGACGATGGTGGGGCCTGAAGCGTAGCTTCCCCCCATCGTCGTCTGCCCTCATCAGCTGCAGTGGTGTTGATCAGGACTGGAAGACGCCGCTCGCCTCTAGAAGAGGTTGCAGTGAAGTCACACTCTCGAGCGTGCATTCACTCAGCACGTAGGCGTCTTGTTCGACTTACGTCGGTCGTGCTAGGGTCCTTGCGGGAGGGAAGGATGCGATTTCGCACAATAGCTCAATACCGGCCACGAGGTCAGGCGTTTCGCAACCGCACCGCCCCCTTCCTTTTCGTTGCGCTTCTCTCTCTGGCTTTGGTAGCAGTCGGGTTGATCCCTGTCGCCGAGGCACAAGTCATCCTCCCCGATGAATACTCTGCGGCCACCATCGTGGTGGGTCTCAGCGACGGTAGGGATATCGTGGCGGCACCCGATGGGCGAATGTTTGTCGCTCTGGGTACCGGCCAGATTCGTGTGATTCAGAACGACGCGCTCTTGTCTCAGCCGTTGCTGGCCATCCCGGTCGGCAGCGGTGGGAACAAGGGGCTTCACACGCTCGCCCTTGACTCGGCGTTCTCGCAGAACGGGTACCTGTACGCCGTCTACACACCCATGGGGACTGACTTCAATCGGCTGTCACGGTTCACGGTCGTGGGCAACACGGCCAACCTGAATTCGGAGTTCAGGATCATGGACCTTCCGCCCCTGGAGGGTGCGCCTTCTCACTACGGCGGTGCTGTCGTCGACCTGGGGGACGGCACGCTCCTCGTGACAGTGGGGGATCACGAGAGAGCATCGAACGGACAGAACCTCAACGTATTAACCGGCAAGGCGCTACGCATCAACAAGGACGGGACGATTCCTCCCGACAACCCCTATGTGGGCAGTTCAACCATCGACCATAGGATCTACGCGCACGGTTTCCGAAACCCATGGCAAGCGGCGCTCCAGCGGAGCACCGGCCGAGTCGTCATCAGTGATGTTGGCTCGTCCCTGTGGGAGGAAGTCAACGTCCTCGCTTCCGGCGCGGACTACGGGTGGGCGGACGTTGAAGGCCCGGGAGGCCCCGGGACAGAGCCGTTGTTCGCCTACCCGCATTTCGGGCTGATCCCGGGCGCTCCATTCGAGGGATGTGCGGTGACCGGAGGGACGTTTTACGAGCCTGATGTGGTGCAGCTACCGAGCCGATTCGTTGGGCGCCTCTTTGTGGGCGACCTCTGCAGTGGGTGGATCGCGTCTGTTGATCCAGAGACCGGCGAGGCGGAGGCTTTCGCCTCCGGATTCGATTCCCTCGCTGATCTCGCGACGAACCCAACCAATGGGGCCTTGTATGCCCTCGATCGCAACCTTGTGGACAACCGGAGCGGCATCATCAAGATCGAGTACATCGGTGGAAACGCCACGCTGCGCATCACCTCTCAACCGACCTCCCAACGGCTCGCCATCGGCCAGCGGGCATCCTTCTTCGTGGGTGCTGTTGGACAGGGCGATCTCCATTATCAGTGGCAGCGCGATGGAGTCGACATCCCAGGTGCCAACTCACCAACATATGTCGTTGATCCGGTGGCCCAGCCGATGACGGTGCCCAGTTCCGGGCGGTCGTGTCAGACGACGTCGGCCAAGTGACGAGTTCTGTGGCGGAGATCATCGTCACGGACAACCATGCTCCCCAGCCTTTCATCACTAAACCACCGGTAGGCAAGACCTACGGGGGAGGGGAGCAGATCACGCTCGTCGGCGGAGCGAACGACGAAGAGGACGGTGTACTCAGCGAGACGGCCCTGACTTGGGAGGTTCGCCTAAGTCACGACGGGCATGACCATGGATTCACAGGAGAGATCGTTGGCACTGGACAGTTCACCATCACGATTCCCCGCAGCGGAGAGACATCAGACGATGTCTGGTACACGGTCTACCTGACCGCCGAAGACGCCGATGGGGCGTCTACCACGGTGGTGAGGACCATACAGCCGCGAAAGGTATCCATCCAGTTCAACACCTCACCATCTGGGGGTGTCCTCAATATCGATGGCCCGTCTCAAGCCACCCCGCATCAGGTGGTCGGTGTAGAAGGTGTCTTCCGGGAGCTGCGGGCGCCGAGGGTGCAGGAGTTCGGCGGGGAGCCTCACGGGTTCGTGCGATGGAGTGACAATGGCTCAAGGGAGCACACGTTCGTTACCCCGGCCATCAATGCGTCACTGACGGCCCAGTATTCACCTTTGCCATTCGGTCAAGGCGCGACTCCCACGTGCTTCGTGGCACCTATGGACGATTCAGCCGTTGTCACCTTCTCCGGCAGCCTTGGCAGCTCCGTCAATCTTCGCCGCGATGGTCGTTGGATACAGACCGTGACGGGTTTCGAATACTACGTTGATGGCGATTCTCCTCTGCCGAACGCCGCATACTCGATCCGTGTTCGGGCGAATGGAGTGACGACCGACTATCCATGCTCCGGAGTTCAGTGGCCACCCGAAGGCGAACCACCTCCACCGTCCGGTACCGTGCTGATGGTCGTGGCCGACCCGAACTCCCTGCTCGCCGGTGAGACCGCGGTGCGCAACCGACTCACGAACGACGGCTACACGGTCTCCTTGATCGACGACAACGTCGTCGCGGCCGCCGATGCCAACGGCGCCGCGTTCGTCTTCATCTCCTCGACCGTGAACGCCAACGTCGTGGGGACGAAGCTGCGCGACGTGCCCCAACCCGTCTGGACGGCCAAGCCCTATCTGCTCGACGACATGCGGATGACCGGCACGGTGGCCGACGTCGACTACGGCTCGGTCACATCGGCCTCGATCGTGATCACCAATGCCGCACACCCGCTGGCGGGTGGACAGAACGGGACCGTGGCGATCACGACCTCGAACCACGTGAAGTCCTTCGGGATCCCCGGCGCGGGCGCAGAGACGGTCGCCACGGCCGCCGGCAAGGTGACGACCTTCGTCTACCAGGCCGGTGACCAGCTCGTCGGTGGCACCACCGCACCGGGCTGTCGGCTGACCTCGTCGGCCAACCAGAACGGGCCGGCGAACTTCACCGCCGCCGGCTGGACGATGTTCGAGGCTGCCGCCGACTACGCGGCGGCGAACTGTCAGACCGGGCCACCTCCACCGGACGAAAACCCGACCGTCGACCTGACGTCGCCGAACGATGGCGCCACCGTCAGTGGCATCGTGAACATGACCGCGACTGCCTCCGACGCCGAGGGCCTCACCCAGGTCGAGTTCATGGTCGACGGCACCTCGATCGGTGTCGACACGAACGGTGGGAACGGGTGGTCGGTCCAGTGGAATACGACGACGCACCCGGATGGTGCCGCGACGGTGGTCGCCACCGCGACCGACACCGCCAACAAGACGGCGACCGATCAGGTGTCGGTGACGGTCGACAACTCGTCCCCGGGCACCGTGCTGATGGTCGTGGCCGACCCGAACTCCCTGCTCGCCGGTGAGACCGCGGTGCGCAACCGACTCACGAACGACGGCTACACGGTCTCCTTGATCGACGACAACGTCGTCGCGGCCGCCGATGCCAACGGCGCCGCGTTCGTCTTCATCTCCTCGACCGTGAACGCCAACGTCGTGGGGACGAAGCTGCGTGACGTGCCCCAACCCGTCTGGACGGCCAAGCCCTATCTGCTCGACGACATGCGGATGACCGGCACGGTGGCCGACGTCGACTACGGCTCGGTCACATCGGCCTCGATCGTGATCACCAATGCCGCACACCCGCTGGCGGGTGGACAGAACGGGACCGTGGCGATCACGACCTCGAACCACGGGAAGTCCTTCGGGATCCCCGGCGCGGGCGCAGAGACGGTCGCCACGGCCGCCGGCAAGGTGACGACCTTCGTCTACCAGGCCGGTGACCAGCTCGTCGGTGGCACCACCGCACCGGGCTGTCGGCTGACCTCGTCGGCGTTCCAGAACGGGCCGGCGAACTTCACCGCCGCCGGATGGACGATGTTCGAGGCTGCCGCCGACTACTTGGCGGCAAGCTGCTAGCGTCGCCAGGTTGGGAAGGCGAGCGCCCGCTCCAAAGTGCTCGAGTCTATGTTGGTGTCGGAGCCCATCTATCCTCTTAGGTCAAAGAATGGGTCGGACGCCATCGCAGCGAAGGCGTTCGTGGCGGTGTCGGATGAATCTACCGGCCAGCTGCAGCCTGGTTTCGCGGGGTTGATGGTCTGGAAGTAGAGCACCATCTTGACGCGGCGAAACGCCCTCTTCTTCAGTTGCCGGCGAGCGTCCCGGATCCACTCTGCCTTCCGCCCCGGATCGGTGGGGTCCTCTGTGCTGCCCCACTCAGGCAGGACGATCGGCTTCCCTGGGTGGTCCTTCGCCCAGGAACGGATCGGGACGATCTTTTCGCGGAAGGTCTGCCAGGGTCGGCCGGACACCGAACAGTCAGCAGAGTTGTAGAGATCGGCACCGATGACATCGACGAAGTCGTCGCCGGGGTACCAGTAGTTGGCTGCACGCTCGTCTGTCGTCTCGAAGGCCCAGTCGGTCATCGTCCAAGTCCAACTGACGTTCCGGACTTCCTGCTGACGGAACACCTGCACGAAGTTGCGCCATGCCGCGACGAAATCGGACGATGAACCCAAGGCGTCGTTGGCTTGTGACTCCGGCTCATGGTTGAAGATGAGGTAGATGTGCTTATCGAACGCCCGAACGCGCCGGGCCCAATCCATCATCGTCGCGTGAATATCCGAACCTGGTGCGGCATCGGCCACCGAGCGCCACGGCACGATGGACCCATCCTGGCGCACTGATTTCACACTCAGAACTATGGTTCGATTCTTGCGCTTGAGCCACTTGACGTGGTCGTTCGGGAACTGACTGTCCCACTTCAAGTAGACCCGAGTGGCCCGAAGCCTCTGGCCGATCATGCGCTCGAAGCGACGTTGGGCATCAACGAGGGATCCACCCGCGTTGTCCTGGACGAAGGCGCCCAGGACTGCTCCTCTCCCCGAGAGCCGATCGTCGGCGCGGGCGGTCGGTCCGAAGGCGGTCACCACGACCGCGATGATTGAAATGAGGGCCAGGGCGCCTCGGGGCGGGGTCCGGATCTCGTTCTCCATGAGCCTGCCTCCTCATGGTGGTTGATGGGCTGAAGGGTTGAGGAAACGAAAGAGACCGCCCGAATCGTCCCCGGACGGCCTCTGGCGTGAGTATGGTCGAAGGTATCAGATGAGGTAGGGGTGTCAACCTTGTCGCTTCCAACCCTCTTCAGGGCCCGAGGTAGGAGTCTCGTGAGACGCCTGGCTCGTCTGTCCAGAAGGTGAAGGAGGACGTGGCCCTGCCGGAGCGGCCGATCTGCACCACATCGACTGCCTGCCCGATCCGCTGTCCAGAACGAGACCGCACGATCTCGGATGGGACCTGAATGTCCCCGTCAAACACCATCATTTCGATCGTCCCTGAGACGTGATCCGATGACCATTCGATACGCAGCCAGCCGCGAGTCCAGATCGGCTCCGAGGTTCTGAGAACCACCTCTCCCTTTCGATCGCGGGCGCGGAGGTCGCCTCCAGGGGTGATCTCGATAGAGACGCTTGTCGCGCCCTTGTGTTTGGCCCGAACGAGTTGGAGCGGTTCCTTTGGCGCTCGAGGAAGCCAGACGTAGAAGCGTCCGAACCAACGATCGCTGACTCCGAAGGAGTGTCCGTATTCGTAGAAGGCATTCTCGCCAGGGCCGGCCTCGTGCTTGGCGGCAAGCCCGGAGTGCGCACGTCTCGAGTCGTAGATCAAGCTCGCCCCGCGCTCGGCCTTGACCGAATCAAAGGCTGACCCGCTGGCGCCACCGCTGTTCGCGCGCGTGATGCCTTCCCCTGGCGACCCTCCGTCGAGTGAGTTGGTGAGGGGGCTAGGGCTAGGGCTAGGGCTAGGGCTAGGGCTAGGGCTAGGGCTAGGGCTAGGGCTAGGGCTAGGGCTAGGGCTAGGGCTAGGGCTAGGGCTAGGGCTAGGGCTAGGGCTAGGGCTAGGGCTAGGGAATGGCCTTCCACTCAGATGACCATCGGCCCCCATCTGCGCGTAGCCGGCCATCGATGAGGATGAGCTGTCGGTGATCCAGGGCCTGCCGTCCTTGATCTCGTCGAAGTAGATCAGTCCCTTGAGCTCGGGCCAGGTCTTGGCGGTCGCGAGCGCGTCGATGATCCACTGGCCCTTGCGACCGGGGACCGCCGGATCTTCCTGCGCTCCCCACTCCACCGCCATCCAGGGCTTGGCGTGTCGAACGGCGAAGTCCTGGGTCGGTTGGAAGACGGTCTGGAAGGAGTTCCACGTGGATCCGGGCTTCGTGGGGTAGAAGTTGTAGCCGTCGCTGCCGATCAGGTCGACGTGGGCGTCGCCCGGGTAGTAGTCCTCGATCGGCTTGCCTGAGCGAGGATCGAACGTCCAGGCCATCATCGTCCAGACGAACGCGACGTTATCCACGCCCTGTGCGCGGAAGACGTCGACCACGTGCCGGAACGCGGCGGCGTACTCGGCGGGGGTGCCCCAGGTCGCGAGGTCGTCCTCGGGCTCGTGATGCAGAGAGAGGTAGACGGGCACCCCGAACGCCTCGATCGCATCCGCCCTCGCGATGATCGCCGCGTCTTCGGCCCCAGAGGCGATCCTGGACCACGTGATCGCCTGACCGTTCTGGCGCTGCGCCTTCCAGTTCAAGAACGGGATCCGCCCCTGGCCCACCGTCCAGGCCTCGTGGGCCCCGGGGAAGTTCGAGTCCCACTTGTAGTACTGATGGTCGATCGCGAACCGACGCCCGATCTGGGACTCCACCCGCACGATCGCGTCGGCGCGAGACTCACCGGCACGGGGAGCGACCCAGCTCCCGAAGTAGGCGCCGGACGAGGGGATGAGGACGGCGGGAGGACCGACGGGAGCGGCGCTCACCGCCGTCGGGGCGACCAGGCCCGAGGCGAGCGCCATGCACGAGAGTAGCGCGACGACGGTCTTCCCCAGCGAACCTGCAGAGAGCCGTGGAATGGACGAGGGGGTTGCCATGCGGAGTGCCTCCCTCGCCTGCCTGGCGGGGACGGGACAACCTCGCATCCCCCTGAGTCAGGCAGACGAACCAGTCGGGGTATGAATCGGCGTGCGGGCTGGGGATGCTTGAGTGGGGCGATAGGGCGCTCTTTGGACCCCCCATCCAGGGGACAGACATGAGCGAGATGAGGCTGGACGATGTCTGGCAGGGACGCACGGTAGGACGTTTCCACGTGTGAGACGGAGAGAAGACGACGTCGCCTACCGATTTCCGCGAAGGACGGCACTACTGTTTTGGAGATGACCGGACCTGTTTCGCCGCCCCATGACGACGGGCTGGCATCACGCGCGTACCTGGTGCGTGATGCAGTAGTGACGTCGAAGAGACTGTCGGAGCGTGATCGGAAGGCGGCAGTTGCGGCCTTGGCCGAGATCGTCTCTCAAGCGCGACGGGCCGAAGGATACGAGGAGGCCTTGCGGGCGATCGCGGGTCAGCAGCTTGACGCCGAACCTGGCTACGGGGCCACGATGTCCGGCGTCAAGGCGTTCGCGAGGGACGTGCTTGCATCGACGTCAAGGCGATGGGCGGCGCGGCCCAGGGTTGCCGCCAACGAGTAACGCGAGGCGGATCGGCTTCTCGGCGCTAGGGGCCGAACCGACCGACGAATGGCAACTCCAGTGATCTTGCCGCGCCCT
The DNA here is from genome assembly GCA_963728665.1 of uncultured Actinomycetes bacterium. Taxonomy (GTDB): domain Bacteria; phylum Actinomycetota; class UBA4738; order UBA4738; family HRBIN12; genus JAOUEA01. The sequence continues at coordinate 89,398 of CAVSLG010000018.1, forward strand.
ACATTCCTCCGCGCATCGATGAGCTGCGCGATCTGGGTCGAGCGCCGTCCTTCATCATGACGAGATGGACGTCCTCAGTTCGTTGAGCAGCCCGATGATGCGAACGCCACTGCAGCGTCGAACATCTCCCAAGCAGCAGTCGTGAAACTCACCGGTCCGTCTCGGAACACTGAAGACGACAAGCGACAGCCCCTCGCGGGACCGCCCCCCACCAACAGATCGCCAGCTTGGTAGACGAATGTGGTGGGCTTGCCGGCCACGGTCGCGATAACGTCCGCCGAGGGGCGAGGAAGGCCGAACGACTTCGTCCTGTTCTCCGGGGTCGTGAGGACCGTTCCCCGTTTGCCAGCGGCGAGCACGTGAGTTTCGTTCTCGACGACGATCGAGGGCGACGACACCGTGCCGTACTCGACGCTCGGGCATCGCCCTCGTCATCAGCATGTCGTCCAGGGCGTAGGGTTTCGCGACCCACACCGGATGCGGCACATCGCGCAGCTTCGAACCCAGGACACGGCTGTCGATCGTCGACATCACCATCACGAAGGCCGCGCCATCCGCATCGGATGCCTGCACCGCGTTGTCGTCGACGGCCGCCACTGTGTATCCGCTGACCGAGAGTCGATCGACGACGGCAACCTCACCCCGGATCAAGCGGCTCGGGACTCCGACCACCATGACGACGTTCCCCAGCTCGGTCTCCACGATGACTTCGGCGCTATCGGACGCGGATTGGCCGAGTCGTGTCAGTCGCCAACACCGATACAGTTCGCAGGTCCATCGGTGGCAGTGGCAGCGTTCCACTCGAGGGTCCACCCGTCGGTGCCGTCCGAGTCAACTCCGATCAGGACGCCGTCGACGTAGAAATCGACTCGCTGCACGGCCACGTCGTCAGCCGCGTCGGCGCTGATCGTTACCGTACCGCTGAGGATGTCACCGTCAGCCGGCGAAATCAGCGAGACGGTCGGCCGCTGGTCAGGAACGGGCACCGGACTTGGGCTCACGCTCAGGTACGCATCGGCCCCCATCTGCGCGTAGCCGGCCATCGATGAGGATGAGCTGTCGGTGATCCAGGGCCTGCCGTCCTTGATCTCGTCGAAGTAGATCAGTCCCTTGAGCTCGGGCCAGGTCTTGGCGGTCGCGAGCGCGTCGATGATCCACTGGCCCTTGCGACCGGGGACCGCCGGATCTTCCTGCGCTCCCCACTCCACCGCCATCCAGGGCTTGGCGTGTCGAACGGCGAAGTCCTGGGTCGGTTGGAAGACGGTCTGGAAGGAGTTCCACGTGGATCCGGGCTTCGTGGGGTAGAAGTTGTAGCCGTCGCTGCCGATCAGGTCGACGTGGGCGTCGCCCGGGTAGTAGTCCTCGATCGGCTTGCCTGAGCGAGGATCGAACGTCCAGGCCATCATCGTCCAGACGAACGCGACGTTATCCACGCCCTGTGCGCGGAAGACGTCGACCACGTGCCGGAACGCGGCGGCGTACTCGGCGGGGGTGCCCCAGGTCGCGAGGTCGTCCTCGGGCTCGTGATGCAGAGAGAGGTAGACGGGCACCCCGAACGCCTCGATCGCATCCGCCCTCGCGATGATCGCCGCGTCTTCGGCCCCAGAGGCGATCCTGGACCACGTGATCGCCTGACCGTTCTGGCGCTGCGCCTTCCAGTTCAAGAACGGGATCCGCCCCTGGCCCACCGTCCAGGCCTCGTGGGCCCCGGGGAAGTTCGAGTCCCACTTGTAGTACTGATGGTCGATCGCGAACCGACGCCCGATCTGGGACTCCACCCGCACGATCGCGTCGGCGCGAGACTCACCGGCACGGGGAGCGACCCAGCTCCCGAAGTAGGCACCGGACGAGGGGATGAGGACGGCGGGCGGGGGAGCCGCCCGCGATGCCCCGGAGAACAGGCCTTGAGTGAGCGCGAGGGAGACGAGGGTCGCAGACAGGAAGAGTGCGAAAGACGCTCGCGGTCTCATCGACCGCGGCTCGCGACGTTGCGTGGAACTCATGCGTGTCCCTCCCTTGCCGCCTCAACGCTGGAGGCGAGCTTTGAGGATGGCCCCGTGGGGCAGATCAGGGTGGCGATCGCCACCGCGTGATGTCCTGGGTTCGCGTGGGAAGCGCCCTCAAGCTCTCGAGATCGGGTGAGCTCGTGGGGCGACGATGCGGCGGCTACGGGAGTTTCGGCGCCACCATTCTCGTAGCCTTTGCCCGCGGTCGGTCCGCGAACATATGCTCGACCTCCGATAGAGAGGATGCTTCGGTCGTCGGGATGCGCATGGATCCGCCCCCTTCCCGCCGTCCTACTCTGACGGCTCTCTTGCCGAGCGCCTACCCGGCCGGCTTGGTCGCCGTGTCCCCGACAAAGGGAATCCCACCGACACCATCGTGCGTGCCCGGTGGGAACTCCCCAACCCTACACAAGAGGAAGGAATCGTCAAACCAGCGCTGAAGCTCTCGTGGCCGCGTGACGACGCGGTCAGACGAACGGCTTCTCCTGGCCCCCGAGACCCATGCCCACGAGCAACCCGGCGCCCAGCCCGCCGTTCACGACCGCGAGCGTCCAGAACGGCCACGCGTCGGCACCCTCGGGTACCCCGAAGACCGCGTTGATCGCGAAGACGGTTGCGGTGCCGACCTCGAGCACGGCGAACGCCCACGACCACCACCAGAGCTCGTCGATCTTCTGGGCGACGAGCACCATCAACAGCGCCAGCACGACTCCCATCACTGCGGCAGCCCGGACCCACACGTAGTCGGCGAGCACGGGCTGGCCGAAGAGGCCTTCCAGCACCCAGCGGGGGAACAGCCCGACCGCCACGCTCCACACGAGCCACAGCGCGGCCTGCACCTTCAGCAACCGTCGCAGAAGCTTCACGAGCGTCGTCCTTTCCCGGGTGGGCCGGGTTTCGAGCGGTTGGTAGGATACGCGCACCGCGGAGCACCCCTTCGCTCAGCGCGTCGGCGCGCGGCTTCCGCACCGTTTCCGTCTCTGAGAGGACGCAGCATGCAACGAGCGCTCAAGTACCGAAGGGGTAGCGCATGATCGATGCGCTCAAGTACCGAAGGGGTAGCGCATGAACGACGCGCTCAAGTACCGAAGGGGTAGCGCATGATCGACGCGCTCAAGTACCGAAGGGGTAGCGCATGAACGACGCGCTCAAGTACCGAAGGGGTAGCGCATGATCGATGGACCCAGGGTCGCGGTCATCGGCCTCGACTGCGGTGCGCCGAAGCTCCTGTTCGAGGACCTCGCCGACGAGGTGCCGAACCTGCGGAAGATCTTCGCCAACGGCATGTACGGCGACCTCGCGAGCATCACGCCGCCGATCACCGTGCCGGCGTGGGCATGCGCGATGACCGGCAAGACCCCCGGTCAGCTCGGCATCTACGGCTTCCGCAACCGCAAGGACACGAGCTACGACGGCCTGCAGGTCGCGACGTCGCTCTCGGTGAAGGAGCCGGCCGTCTGGGACGCGCTCGGGGGCGCCGGCAAGCGTTCCCTGTTGATCGGGGTGCCGCCCGGGTTCCCACCTCCGAAGGAGTTCCCCGGCTGGCGCGTGGCCTGTTTCCTCACGCCGCCGAGCGCCGATCGCTACGCGTTCCCCGCCGAGCTCGAGACCGAGATCTCAGAAGAGCTGGGCGAGAACGATTACATCTTCGACATCCCGAACTTCCGCCAGCAGGGCCCCGACTTCGTGATGGACCAGATCTTCAAGATGACGGAGCGGCGGTTCCAGGTGGCGAGGCGCCTGATCAAGAACAAGCCCTGGGACTTCTTCATGATGGTCGAGATGGGCCTGGACCGGCTGCATCACTGCTTCTGGCAGTTCTACGACCCGCAGCACCCGCTCTACGAGGCCGGCAACAAGTACGAGACGGCGTTCCACGACTACTACCGCTTCCTCGACCAGCAGGTGGGCACCCTGCTCGAGGTGCTGCCGGAGGACGTCGTCACGATCGCGATGAGCGACCACGGCGCGCGCCCCATGATGGGGGGCCTCTGCTTCAACGACTGGCTGATCCAAGAGGGGTACCTCGTCCTGAAGGAGCCGGTGCGCGAGATCACACCGATCGCGAAGGCCGACATCGACTGGAACCGCACGGTGGCATGGGGCGACGGCGGCTACTACGGGCGCTGCTTCCTGAACATCAAGGGCCGCGAGCCCAACGGCATCCTCGAGCCGGCGCAGTACGAGACGCTGCGCAACGAGATGATCGCGAAGCTCGAGGCCCTGCCCGGCCCCGACGGCCGCCCGATGGGCACCACGGTGCACAAGCCGCAGGACGTCTACTCCGAGGTCCGCGGCGTGGCGCCCGACCTGATCGTGTACTTCGGCGACCTCGATTGGCGCTCGGTGGGTGCCGTCGGCAACCCCAGCATCTACACGTTCGAGAACGACACGGGTACCGACGGCGCCAACCACGACCGCACCGCGTTCTTCTCCATGGTCAACCTTCCCGGGCAGGCGATGGGCCGTGTGGAGGGCATGAACCTGGTCGACGTCGGCCCGTCGATCCTGTCCCTGTACGACATCGAGGCGCCGGCCGGCGCCGTCGGAAGGAGCTTCCTGCAGTGAGCGAGCAGCAAGGGTTCACCGTCTGGTTCACGGGCCTCTCGGGATCGGGCAAGTCCACGATCGCCGAGATGCTCTTCCACGAGTTCCAGGCACGAGGATTCAAGACCGAGATCCTCGACGGCGACGAAGTGCGCAAGAACCTCTCGAAGGGCCTCGGGTTCTCGAAGGAGGATCGCGACACCAACATCCTGCGCATCGGGTTCGTCGCGAACCTGCTCACCCGCAACGGCGTGGTGACGATCTGCTGCCCCATCAGCCCCTACAAGGAGACGCGCGACGCGTGCCGCGAGCAGATCGGCGAGTTCGTCGAGGTCTACGTGCACGCGACGGTCGACGAGATCGCCGCGAACCGCGATCCCAAGGGCCTCTACAAGAAGGCGCTGGCGGGCGAGATCACCGGGTTCACCGGCGTCGACGACCCTTACGAGGTGCCCGTGGATCCGGAGATCACTGTCGACACGCTCTCGCAGACCCCCGAGGAGTCGCTGCAGCACGTGCTCACCCGGCTGAAGGAGCTCGGTCGTCTCGAGGACGACGACGTGCACGTCACGGGCGACCGGGTGCACTCGGGCCTCACCGACCTGCGTGTCAGCGAGGCCGGCACGGTCGTCAAGGAGCACTGACTCAGGGGTCGGGGACCGCGGCGACCCGCAGCGCGAGCTCGAGGTGCGCCGACAGGAAGTGCGGGGCGAGGAATCTGCTGCGTACCCGCTGGCGGGCGCCGTGACCGATCTCGACGGCGAGCTGTTCGTCGCGCAGCAGCGTCGAGAGCGCCTCGCCGAACGCGGGCAGGTCGGTGGGGTCGACGAGCAGGCCGCTCTTGCCGTGCACGATCTGCTCGGCGATGCCGCCGAGCCGTGACCCGACGACCGGGCGCTCCTTCCACATCGCCTCGGTCACGGTCAGGCCGAACCCCTCGGCAAGGCTCTTCTGCACCACGACGTCGGCGCGTCGCTGCAGCGCGTTCACGACCACCGCGTTCTCGGTGAGGTCGTGCACGGGAAGGCTCGCGAGATGGGTGCGAGCTCGGTCGTGGGGGAGCAATCCCTGCCACGCCGTGCTCACCTGGGCCAGCACCTCCGCCCCTTCAGGGTCGTCCGACACCGCGTCGACCTGGGGTCCGGCGAGCACGAGGTGTGCCCCCGTGTCGAGCGGCACCTCGGTCGCGAAGCCCGTCAGCACGCCGATCGGATCCTTCAGCCGGTCCCACCGCGAGACCTGGACCACGAGTGGGGCCGTGGCGGGCACGGGCGCCTCCTCGAGCATCGTGGCGGCTCGAGCGACACGGATCGTGCTCCCGTCGGCGAGCGGCACGGTCGGATCGCCCACGGGCGCCTCGATCACGCCGGCGGCAGCCAGCACGGCCTCGACCGTACGGTTGTCGATCGGCACGTTCTTCGGCGCGCTGGCATCGATGCAGGGCGGGATGACCGAGACGCGGGAAGGATCGAGCCCGTCCCATGCGTACACCGGCCGCGTGAACACCGTGGCGGCGGCGGCTCGCGCGTCGTCGAGCAGGAACGCCCAGGCGTCACGAGCGAGATCGTTCGCGACGTCGATGCCGACGTGGCAGACCCAGATCACGTGCGCCCCGCGCGACACGAGCTGCGACGTGAGTCCGACGGTCTGGGGGTCGTGCAGCACGACCACGTCGCCCGGTCGCACCAGGGCCTCGATCGGGCCGCGCTCACGCTCCAGCGCTGCGTCGTAGACGGCGCGCTGCTCGGGCCCGAGCGGTCCGCCGTCGCCCGCGGCGCCGTGCAGCCGGTTGTGGATGCGCTTGGTGACCTCGAAGAACGAAGGATCGCCCTCGATCACCATCCACCTCGTATCGACGTCGGCGGACACCACGTACCCGAGCAGGGCGTGCAGCAGCTCGGCGACGCCGCCGCCCTCGGAGGTGGAGTTCACGTGCCACCACGTTCGTCCGCGGAAGCCCTCTGCGGCATCGGCGAGCGCTCGCTGATAGCGGAGCAGGTCGCCGGGCTCGATCAGGTCGGCGAACCCGTCGGGGCGCTGCGGTGCGATCGGAACCTCGTGCATCGGAGCATCATGCCAACCCGGGGCGACGAACGGTGGACCTGCGGGATGCTCGGAGGGGCTACGCTCGGTGTCGTGGAGGGATTCGACGCGATCGTGTGCGGCGGCGGCACGGCAGGGTCGGTCGTCGCGGCGCACCTCGTCGAGTCGGGTCGCCGAGTGCTGGTGCTCGAGGCCGGACCCGATCACGGTCCGTTCGCCGACGGCCAGTGGCCACCCGAGCTGCTCGATGCCCGCACGATCCCCCGCTCGCACGACTGGGGCTACACGTCGGTCGATGAGCTGCCCGGTCGCTCGCTCGACTTCGAGCGAGCGCGGGTGATCGGGGGATGCTCCGCCCACAACGGGTGCACGGCCTCGTGGGGACACCGCGCGGACTACGACGCCTGGGCATCGCTCGGGCTCGAAGGTTGGGGCGCCGACGACCTGCTGCCGCTGTTCGAGCAGGCTTCGTCGCAACTGCGAGTGCGGCGGTTCGCCGACGATGAGATCGCGCCGTTCCACCGGGGGTTCATCGAGGCCGGCACGGCGCTGGGATTCCCCGAGGTCGACGACCTGGAGTCGCTCGACGGGGGCGTCGGGGTCTGCGCCGAGCCGTCGAATAGCCCCGACGGGGTGCGCTGGAACACCGCGTTCGCCTACCTCGACCCCGTTCGGGAGCGGCCGGAGCTCACGGTGCGGGGAGACACGGTGGTCGACCGCGTGATCGTCGAGTCGGGACGCGTGGTCGGGGTGGCGGCGCTCGGGCCCGAGGGGGTCGTCGCGTTCCGCGGTGGCCTCGTCGTGGTGAGCGCCGGCACGTACGGCACACCGGCCGTGCTGCTTCGCAGCGGCATCGGGCCTGCCGAGGGGCTCAGGGAACGCGGCGTGGCCGTCATCGCGGACCTCCCCGTGGGCCGGAACCTGCACGATCACCCGAGCTTCGAGCTGTCGTTCGCGCCGAGCGACGAGCTGCGACGCCGGACCGCCGCGTTCGAGGCGACCGGGCGGGTGGTGCCCGACGAGCAGGGCTTCGCGAAGGGCGAGAGCGGCCGTGCCCAGGCGCAGGGTGAGCCGTTCGACCTGCACGTGTTCCCCGAGATCGCGATGGACGGACGTCTCGGCGTGTTCGTGGCCCTTCTCACCCCGCGCTCGCGCGGAGCGCTGACGCTCCGCGGTCTCGACCCGGAGGCCGCGCCCAGGCTCGATCACGCCTACCTCGCCGACGCTGAGGGACACGATCTCGAGGCGCTCGTCGACGGCGCGGAGCTGGCACGGGCGTTCGCCGCCACCGAGCCGTTCGCCTCGCTGCTCGACCGCGAGCTGGAACCCGGGCCGACCGCGCCGGCGCGACACGACCTGCGCGACGCGGTCCGGGCAGGAGTGATCCACTACTGGCACCCGGTGGGCACGTGCGCGATGGGGACGGTCACCGACGCCGACGGGCACGTGATAGGGGTCGACGGACTCGTCGTCGCCGATGCCTCGCTCATGCCGATCACCCCCCGGGCGACGACGAACATCCCCACGGTGGTCGTGGCCGAACGGATCGGGCGTGCGCTCGCTCGGGTGCCCTGAGGGCGTCTGCTACCCTTCCGGCATGTAGGGAGTGACGCCCATCGGGGAACCGGTGGGCGTCCTGCGTTCGTGGGCGGTTCGACAGCTGGCGGCGAGACCGAGGGTGGGGGAAGACATGGAATTCGAGATCGGCATCGGCAAGACGGCCCGGCGGGCTTACGGGTTCGACGAGGTCGCGATCGTCCCGTCGCGGCGCACGAGGGACCCCGAGGACGTGAGCATCGAGTGGGAGATCGACGCGTACACGTTCGGGTTGCCGATGATGGCGAGCGCGATGGACGCCGCCGTGTCCCCTTCGACCGCGATCGAGATCGGGAAGATCGGCGGCCTCGCGTGCCTGAACCTCGAGGGCCTCTGGACCCGGTTCGAGGACCCCGAGCCTGTCTACGAGGAGATCGCGTCGCTGCCCGACGAGAAGGCCACGCGGCGTATGCAGGAGCTCTACGCCGAGCCCGTCAAGGAAGAGCTGATCGGCCGTCGCATCGAGGAGATCAAGGTCGGCGGGGTCACGAGCTGCGCCTCGCTCACCCCCCAGCGGGTCGAGCGCTACGCGAAGCTCGTGCTCGACGCCGGGCTCGACATCCTGGTGATCCAGGGCACCGTGGTCTCGGGCGAGCACGTCTCGAGCCAGCACGAGCCGCTGAACCTGAAGGAATTCATCCCGGCTTTCGACATCCCGGTGATCGTCGGCGGCTGCGCGTCGTACTCGACCGCGCTACACCTGATGCGCACCGGCGCCGTGGGCGTGCTCGTAGGCGTCGGTCCCGGCAACGCATGTACTACCCGAGGGGTGCTGGGTGTCGGAGTGCCGCAAGCGACCGCGATCGCCGACGCCGCCGCGGCGCGTCGCGAGCACCAGCACGAGACCGGGCGGTACTGCCACGTGATCGCCGACGGCGGCATGCGCACCGGCGGTGACATCGCGAAGGCGATCGCCTGCGGCGCCGACGCGGTGATGATCGGCTCGCCGATGACGCGCGCGTACGAGGCGCCGGGACGCGGATTCCATTGGGGCATGGCAACGTTCCACCCGACCCTGCCGCGCGGCGCGCGCGTGAAGACGCAGCAGGTGGCCTCGATCGAGGAGATCCTCACCGGGCCCGCGCACGAGAACGACGGCACGTTCAACCTGTTCGGCGCGTTGGCCACGTCGATGGCGACCACCGGCTACCAGACGATCAAGGAGTTCCAGAAGGCGGAGCTCGTGATCGCCCCCTCGATCAAGACCGAGGGCAAGAGCTACCAGACGCAGCAGGGCGTCGGCATGGGTCACTAGCGGCGTGCCGGAGCCGCGGCCGGTCCTCGTCGTCGATCTCGGAGCGCAGTACGCGCAGCTGATCGCTCGCCGCGTGCGCGAGGCGCACGTCTACTCCGAGATCGTGCCACACGACGCGACGCCCGACGAGATCCGGGCGCTGCGGCCCGCCGGGCTGATCCTCAGCGGGGGACCGGCGTCGGTCTACGCCGAGGGCGCGCCCCAGGTCGACCCGGGGTTGTTCGAGCTCGGGGTGCCGGTGCTCGGCATCTGCTACGGCCATCAGCTGATGGCCCGGGCGCTCGGCGGCGAGGTGGGCGCGACCGGTCAGCGCGAGTACGGGGCTACGTCGCTCGCGCTCGACGAGGGGGGCTCCGGCGTGCTGCTGCAGGACCTGCCGCCCACCGACACCGTGTGGATGTCGCACGGCGACGCCGTGACGCGGGCGCCCGAGGGATTCCGGGTCACCGCGACCACCGATCAGATCCCGATCGCCGCGATGGAGGACCCGTCGCGCGGCATGTACTCGGTGCAGTTCCATCCGGAGGTGTCGCACACGACGCACGGACCGGACGTGATGAAGCGCTTCCTGTACGACGGGTGCGACCTGCTTCCCGACTGGACGCCGACGAACATCATCGACGATCAGGTCGCGCGCATCCGGGCCCAGGTGGGTGACGCGCAGGTGTTGTGCGCGCTGAGTGGAGGCGTCGACTCCGCGGTCGCGGCGTTGCTCGTGCATCGAGCGATCGGGGATCAGCTCACCTGCGTCTTCGTCGACCACGGCTTGAACCGCGAGGGGGAGCCCGACCAGGTCGAGGAGACGTTCGCCAGGCACTTCCGGGTGCCACTCGTGCACGTGAAGGCGGCGGACCGGTTCCTCGGGCGGCTGGCCGGCGTCGTCGACCCCGAAGTGAAGCGCAAGACGATCGGCGAGGAGTTCATCCGGGTCTTCGAGGAGGTCGCGCGGGACCAAGCCGATGCCGGGTTCCTCGTGCAGGGGACGCTGTACCCCGACGTGATCGAGTCGGGGTCGAAGACCGCCGCGAACATCAAGAGCCACCACAACGTGGGTGGGCTGCCCGAGGACATGACGTTCGAGCTCGTCGAGCCGCTTCGCGACCTGTTCAAGGACGAGGTGCGCACGGTCGGTGCCGAGCTCGGACTGCCCGAGGAGATCGTGCAGCGCCAGCCGTTCCCGGGTCCCGGGCTCGCGGTGCGCATCGTGGGCGAGGTCAACGCCGAGAACCTCGCGAAGGTGCGCGGGGCCGACGCCGTCGTGCGCGAGGAGATCAAGCGGGCTGGACTCGACCGGGAGACGTGGCAGGCGTTCTGCGTGCTGCTCGCCGATGTGCAGAGCGTGGGCGTGATGGGCGACGGCCGCACGTACGAGAACCCGGTGATCGTGCGAGCCGTGACGAGCGAGGATGCCATGACGGCCGATTGGGCGCGCCTGCCCGACGACGTGCTCGACCGCATCGCGTCGCGCATCGTGCGAGAGGTGCCCGGTGTGAACCGGGTGGCGTACGACATCACCTCGAAGCCGCCCGGCACGATCGAGTGGGAGTAACGGACCCGCTGGCGGTCCAAGGACGATCCGTAGCCGCCCCGCCGAACGCGCACGCTCTCTCATCACTCGGAGTGGGGGCGCTGGTCCTCTCGGCGCGGGAGTTGGCCGGCTTGTCGCAGCGAACGCTCGCAGCGCGCGCCGGAACGTCGCAGAATGTCGTCAGCGGGATCGAGACGGGGGATCGCCTCCCGACGATCCGATCGCTCATGCGCCTCGTCGAGGCGGCCGAGCTCGAGTTGGTCGTGGGGCTGCGCCGTCCGGGGGTCCAGCACCCGGTCGCGCTCGGCGCCCTCATCTCGAACGCCGCCGACGGGCTCGCTGACTCCCTGCCGATGAGGGCGTCTTCGCCCCGTTCGATTGGCCGCTCGGCAGCTAACTCGCCGACACGCGACGCGCCGTGACGATCAGGCGCTCGGCGCTCGAGTACTTCGGGTTGCAGGTCGTGAGCACCAGGGTCGGCTTGGGCGTCTGCACCAGCACTCGCCCCGAGCCGGCCGAGGGCACGACGAACACCCGGTCGACCTCATACCCGAACGTGCCGTACTGCGTCCGCAGCGTGATATCGTCGCCGGCTCGCAGCTGCTCGAGGTCGAAGAACGGTGCCTGGTACGTCGTGCGGTGGCCCGCGATGCCGACCCGGCCGGTGTCGTCCCACGGGTCGGCGGTGTCGGGGTAGTGACCGGGACCGTCCTTCAGGTCCTCGTAGCCCGTGCCTTGCACGACCATGAAGTTCACGTCGATCGCGGGGATCGAGAGCTGCGCGTACGCGTCGCCGAGCGGCACGAGCTCGGTCGCGGTCGACGGGTCGGCCGGTTCGCCCTCGAGCTCCTGCCGGAACTCGGTCCGCAACCGGTCCTGGGCCTCGGCGGTGTGCAGGCCGGTTCCCCAGAGCGACCAGGCGATGTAGCCGGCGAACCCCGCCGCGACCATGAGGCAGGCCATGCCGAACCAGTGCACGAGCGTGCGCCAGCCACCTCGCGGCCGCCGTCCATCGGCCGGCCTCTCGGCCCCGGCGTTCTCGGCCTTGCTTCGCAGCTGGGTCATGCCTTGAACGGTACCGCCGCTCGGGGCTCACGTCGCCCATCCCTCCTACACTGGCTCCCGTGAACGCCGTCTCCCCCCTGCTCGAGGGCCTGAACGACATCCAGACCGAGGCGGTCCTGCACACCGAGGGACCGGTCCTGATCGTGGCCGGCGCCGGCAGCGGTAAGACCCGGGCGCTCACCCACCGCATCGCCTACCTGATCCGGGAGCGGGGTGTCTCACCGTTCGAGATCCTCGCGATCACGTTCACGAACAAGGCGGCCCGCGAGATGGCCGAGCGGGTCGAGGGCATGCTCGGGGAGCGGGTCACCCGTGGCATGTGGATCCTCACGTTCCACTCGACGTGCGCTCGCCTGCTCCGGCGCGAGCACACTCACCTCGGCGTGCCGAGCGGATTCACGATCTACGACGACGGCGACACCGAGCGCCTGATCGCCGGCATCCTGAAGGATCTCGACCTCGATCCGAAGCGCTTCCCGCCGAAGGCGATGGCGAGCGCGATCTCGAGCGCGAAGGACCGGGTGATCGGTCCCGACGACTTCGCGAGCATGGCGAGCAACTTCTACGAGGAGACGATCGCGAAGGTCTATCACGCGTACGAGCGGCGCAAGCGTGATGCCGGCGCTCTCGACTTCGACGACCTGATCACCGAGACCGTACGGCTGTTCCGCGAGCATCCCGAGGTGCTCGAGCACTACCAGGAGCGGTTCCCGTACCTCATGGTCGACGAGTACCAGGACACGAACCGCGCGCAGTACGAGCTCGTGAACCTGCTCGCCGCGAAGCACCGCAACGTGTGCGTCGTCGGCGACGCCGACCAGGGTGTGTACAGCTGGCGCGGCGCCACGATCCAGAACATGCTCGACTTCGAGCGCGACTACCCCGATGCGACCGTCTTCCTCATGGAGCAGAACTACCGCTCGACCCAGAACATCCTGGAAGCGGCGAACGCGCTGATCGAGCACAACCAGCAGCGCAAGCCGAAGGCGTTGTGGACCGAGGCGGGCTCGGGCGAGTTGATCGTTCGGTTACGCGCCGACGACGAGCACGAGGAAGCGTTCTTCGTGGTCGACGAGATCGAGCGGTTACGCGAGACCGAGGGCTTCCGGCTCTCCGACGTGGCGATCTTCTACCGCACCAACGCGCAGAGCCGAGTGCTCGAGGACGTGCTGATGCGTGTGGGCACGAACTACCGGGTCTTCGGCGGGGTGCGGTTCTACCAGCGCCGGGAGATCAAGGACGTGCTCGCGTACCTGCGCCTGCTGATCAACCCGCAGGACGTGATCTCGTTCCGGCGCGTCGTGAACACCCCGAAGCGTGGCATCGGCGACGCCACGGTCGCGGCGCTCGAGTCCTTCGCCGACACCGAGGTCATCGACGTGGTCGAGGCGTGCCGGCGCATCGACGAGATCGCGGTGCTGCAGACGCGGGCGAAGGGGGCCGTCGCGGGCTTCAACACGGTGATGGAGGCGATCCGGCGTCATCACGACGACGGCGCCGGGCCGGCACGCATGGTCGAGTTCGCCGCGATCGAGTCGGGCTACCTCGCCGAGCTCGAGGAGGAGCGCACGGTCGACGCGCAGGGGCGCATCGAGAACATCCAGGAGCTGGGAGGGGTGGCCGCCGAGCTGCTCACCCGTGAGCCCGACGCCGGTCTCGAGCAGTTCCTCGAGCAGGTGTCGCTGATCGGGGAGCAGGACGAGTACGACGAGGACGCCTCGAGCGTGACCCTGATGACCCTGCACATCGCGAAGGGGCTCGAGTTCCCGGTCGTGTTCATCGTAGGCATGGAGGACGGCATCTTCCCCCACTTCCGCTCGATGACCGACGCCGCAGCCCTCGAGGAAGAGCGTCGCCTGGCGTACGTGGGCATCACGCGCGCGCAACAGCGCCTGTACCTCACGCACGCGTGGAGCCGCACGATCTACGGGCAGACGCAGTACAACCCGCCCTCACGCTTCCTCGGGGAGGTGCCGGAGCATCTGTTCGACGTGCGCGAGAGCGAGGGAGCCGCGACCGGGTACGGAGGGCGGTACACGGGTGGCCGCCAGGCTGGACGAGGCTCCGGAGCCGCCGGGTATCCGGGAGCGGGCCGCGGCGGCGGCCGTGTGATCGGCGGACGCCGCGAGCACGACGACGACGACCGCCCGCCGCAGGACTGGACGCCGCCGCAGCCCAAGAGCGTCCCGATGCGCGAGGCGCCGGTGATCGCGGCCGGCGACACGGTCGTGCACGAGCGCTGGGGCGAGGGGGTCGTGCTCGCGGTGAGCGGCGCGGGCGACGGCACCGAGGCCACGATCTCCTTCCCCGAGGTCGGGGAGAAGCGGGTGCTGCTCGCCTACGCCCCCCTCAGGAAGGCGGGGTAGCGCTCAAGGGCAGGGTTCGACGTGGAGATACTGGCGGCACTCCTCGTCGGAGAGTTGCCTCGTCACCTTCGTGCCGGCGATCGCGATCAGCTCGTCGAGATCGAGCTCCCAGACGCGGACGAGGCCGTCCGGCGCGGCCGATGCGAGCCGCCGTCCGTCGGGGCTGAACGCGATGCCCGAGACGAGGTACGTGTGGCCCCGCAGGACCAGTTGCTGGATCCCCTGCTCCGGGTTGAACAGTCGGACGGTGGCGTCCATGCCGGAGGTCGCGATCCGCCCGCCGTCCGGGCTGTAGGTGATGTTCTCGATGCTTCCGGAGTGCGCGGGGAACCGGAGCACGCGCTCGAGGCCGGGCACGGAGAAGATCTCGACGATGCCATCGAAGCGCGCCACGGCGAGCTCCGACCCCGTGGGATCGAACGCCACGCCCGTCGCCCCGATCGGCTCGATCGAGCCCTCGATCGCCTCGCCTTCCCAGTCCCAGATCGACACGTGGTTCTGTTGCGGCTTGGCGATGACCGACACGGCGGTCGCGATCCTGCTCCCGTCAGGGCTGAACGTGACATCGTCGATCTGCCTCCAGCTGCCCTCCTCGACCAACCTTGCCACCTGCTCTCCCGTCGCATCGAGCACGGTCGTGCTCCCATCCCATGTCCCGACGACCAGGTGCTCGCCGTCGGGGCTCCAGTCGGCGGCCGAGATCTCCTCCCCGATGGGTACCTCGAACACGGCGTCCCCCGTTCCGACATCCCACGCGGTGATCGTGTCGCTGAAGAGGCGAACGGTCGCGATGCGCGATCCGTCGGGACTCACCTCGATCAGCCAGACGGCCCGAGGGGATCCTGCGCCGGGACCGATCGTCGCAGCCTCACCCTCGCGCACGTCCCATAAGGTGACGGATCCCTCGTCGCTCGGTGCGACGATCCGTCCGTCCGGCAGGTACGCGACATCGACGGGAGCCAGCTCGTCGGTGGGCAGGTTCGCCACCTCGGCATCGCCGTCGATGGTCACGTCCCAGATCTTGACCGCAGTGATCGCCGTATCGCCGGTCAGGACCCCGTTGCCGTTGGGAGAAAACGCGGCGAACGTGCCCGACCTCGTCTGCTGCGCCGAGAGCGTCAGCACCTCGCGGCCCACCGCGTCGTCGATCTCCCACACCCTGGCGGTCCCGTCGCTGCCTCCGGTCACGAGCCGTTTCGAGTCGCGTGCCCAGTCCACCGTCACCACGACACCGGTGTGACCGACGAGCTCCGTCTCCAACCGCTCGGTCGCTGCCTCCCACACGCGTATCGACGAGTCGTTGGCCCCGGTCGCGATCCACCGACCGTCCGGGCTCCACGAGACGGAGTTGATCGTATAACTGTGCCCCCGGAGGTCGAACGCGCGCTCGCCGGTGGCGACGTCGAAGACGGCTCCGACAGGGGTGTTGCCCATCCCGACCGCGACGTGCTCGCCATCTGGGCTCAGGGCGGTGTCGAAGGGATTGTCGGGCAAGGAGATCGTGCGAACGATCTCGCCGGTCGACGGATCGACGATGCGGGTCTTCCTCTCGGATATCCATGCCGCCGCGAGGAGCGATCCGTCGGCGTCGAAGGACTGCCCGAGCACCGGTCCCTCCCCCTGGATCACTGACACCTGGTCGCCGGTTGCCGGATCCCAGATGCGGAGAGCGCCGTCGTCACCTCCCGTCGCGAGGAGTGATCCGTCGGGCGAGAAGCGGACGTCGTTGACGTCGGGGTCGTGGCCCTCCCACGACCGGACGATCTCGCCGGTCGATGCGTCCCTGAGCTCGATCATGCGGCTGTCCTCGGGGCCTTCGGTGACGAACACGCCCTCAGGGCTCCAATCGAGGTTGCCGCCGGCGCCCGACGCCGTGAGCACGATGCGGGAAGCGGTCACGGCACTGTGCAGAGCTTCTTCCGCCTCGGGGAGGACCGTGCCGTCGACCGACCGCGTTCGATCGATGGATTCGAGCGCGAGGAGGATGCTGCGCTCGGGATCGACCTCGAGACTGGCGACGGACGCCGCCGCGAGCTCGCGAGCCTGCGCGGTCAGCTCCTGGTCCTGGGCCTTCCGCTGCTGGCTCATCGCGAAGAGCGTCAGGGCGCCGGCCACGACCGCTGCGACCGTCAGCACGGCGACGATCGTGCGCAGCCGGCGCACCGACCGTCGTTCGAGCTCCCGTTCGTGGTCCTGGCGCGTTCGCTCCTCGACCTGCACCCGGTCCCGCTCGGCGGCGGCCGCGTCGAGGAACGCGCTCTCCTCGGGGGTGAGCGCCAGCGGCGACCCGCCACGCCACGCCTCGATCTGCTCGAGGCGCGATCCCGAGATCAGGAACGACGGATCGCGGTCGGCGTCGGCCCAATCGCGCGCCGCCGCAGCGAGCCGTCGCTCGGTGCGTATGTCCTCCCGCGCGGCGTCGATCCATCGTCCGAGCCGTCGCCACGCGGAGAGCATCGCCTCGTGCGCCAGCTCGATCGTCGGTTCGCCCGTGCGGACATCGCGGTCGAACGTGAGCTGGCGCGAGGTTCCATAGGTCTCGATCACCCACGACATCGCCTGCTGGTCGAGGTCGAGCGAGGTGATCTCGGCTCGCGACACCCGTCGACGCGTGTCCTCCGTGCCTTCGCCGAGCGCCACCAGGTGCAGGAACAGCTGTCGCGCCGCGTCCTTCCCGGCCGCGTCGAGCCCGTCGTAGATCTCCTCCGCCCGGCGACCGAGCGCGCCCGAGACCCTGCCGATCTCCCGATAGGAGCCGAGCGTGATCATGCGACCATCCCGCCGCTCGAACAGCTCGGTCAGCGCGTACTCGAGCAGGGGGAGCGCGCCCGGTTCCTCGGCGACGTCGGCAAGCATCGCGGCCACGAGCCCGGTCTCCAGGGAGACGTCGGCCCGTTCGGCCGGCTTCGTGATCACCTGCTCGAGCTGCTCGGCCGAGAGCGGGACCAGCGACTCGACGCGCGCCGCGAAGAGGTCCGCGAATCCGCGGTAACGAAGGGGCCGATCGTAGAAGTCCGCTCGCAGCGTGACGATCACCCGTAGGCGGCTGTGGGGATCGCTCACCGCGGCCTCGAGGCTACCGAGGAAGTGCCGGCGGGCATCCTCGTCGTCAACGAGGGTGAAGACCTCCTCGAACTGGTCGATCACGAGCACGAGCTCGGAGCGGTCGGACGGCAGGACCCGGAGCACGGCTCGGTGGAGCCCGCGCTCATCGGATCGGAGCTGCTCGATCAGGCTCGGTGGTGGGTCCATGGCGACCTTCAGCAACGCCGCCTCGAGCCCGTCGAGCGGGTACGGGCCCGGGAACATGTCGGCGATCGGCCAGGTATCAGATCCGGCGATCGCGCCACGACGCAGGGCCGGGATCAACCCTGCGCGGACGACCGACGACTTCCCGCTGCCGCTCGGTCCGACGAGCGCGAGGAACCGCGTCTGCGACAGGCGATCGACGAGCTGCTCGATCAGGTCGTTGCGTCCGTGGAAGTCGGGGGCGTCGCCCTCCTCGAACGCGCGCAAGCCCTTGTAGGGGTTCGCCACGATCGCGCCCGGGCCGGCTGGTTGGAGCCGGGTCCCCGACGCGCCCAGCGCCCGCCGGAAGGCGACGTCCTCGGCCGCGTCGTCGGCTTCCGCCTTCAGTCGCATCACGTGGACCGGGTGAGCGATCCCCTTGAGCTGCACCGTACCCCGATCGACGGACGCGACGCCGTCCACCTTGCGGGCCAGATGCACGACCTCGCGGCTGGCGAGGATCTCCCCGGGTCCCGCGATCGCGCACAGGCGCGCGCCGAGGTTGAGGGCGCCCCCCCGATAGCCCCCCTCGACGGAGACCGCTTCGCCGGCGTCGAGACCGATGCCCACCGGAAAGGGAAGCGATGGATCGGCGACGGTCTCCTCCACGAACCGGCGCTGCAGGTCGATCGCCGAACGGATCGCCTGCCGGGTCGACGTGAAGACGCAGAGGGCGCCGTCGCCCTGGAGCTCGAGGAGCGTGCCGTCGCGCTGCTCGACCGTCTCGCGGACGATCTCGGCGTACTTCCCCGCGAGCCGGCCAGCGGCTTCGTCGCCGTGCTCCTGGGTGAAGGTCGTGTATCCGCGGATGTCCGCGAACAGGAAGGTGCGAACGTGCGTTCCGTCGGTGCCGAGCTCGACGCTCGTTCGCTCCTCCTCGTCGCGGACCATGCGCGATGATGGCACTGCCTGGCGAAGGATGCCAGGTGACGAAACGGCGGGGTCGAGGGCTCCGCGATCAGCTCGAAAGACGATCGAGCACGTTGCGGGTGACCCGTGCAACATCGGGATCGGCGAGGCCGCACGTCCAGTCAGTAACCCCGGCGTTGAACACGGTGCCGCCACCCGGCTTCGTGAACACTCCGATGCACCCGTGGTTGTTCGTCACGCGATGGACCTGGTCGCGCCAGCCCGGGCCGAATAGCGCCATCGCCGTGTTCTCGAGCTCGCCGGGCTCGTGCGCGTACCGGCTCGGCTGCTCGTGCTGGCTCCACAGGCGCGCCGGGGCGGTGGCCAGGATCTCGAGCCCGTCGGGCGCGCCGTCGGCCCCCGTGGGGACCGGGAGTCCGTCGGGACCGGTCGCGAGCTCCACGCCGTCGACCTCGTAGGCCACGATCGAATCGGCGCGGCCGAGCTCGTCGCCGTAGTGCAGGTCGGTGCCTTCGAACGCCCAGTGCTCGGGCCTCCAGACCGTGTAGGCGCCGGAGCCGGCCGGAACCCCCAGGCCGTAGCGGGAGTAGCCGCCGTGCGTGAACGTCAGGCCGATCGTTCGCGTCTCGGGCCATGCGATGCGTCGGTCGCTCCACGGGCCCGTCACGAGCTGCTCGTCGGCCGTTCCCACCACGGGGTCGTCGTCGGCCCGGTACTTGAAGCAGGTCATCGAGCGCAGATCGTCATCGAAGCGCACCTGCCAGAAGCAGGTGTTCCCGCTGAGGATCGCCGCGTTGCCGCCGGCGTCGGTGAAGGCGTCGAGCGTCTCCCGCATGCCTCGAGACCAGTACTCGTCGTGGCCGACGGAGAGGTACAGGCGATGGCCCTCGAGCGCCTCGGGGTGTTGCTCGAGGTCCTCAGAGATCGCGACGTCGAGCTCGTACCCGCTCGCCTCTGCCCAGCTCACGAAGTCCCGCTCCCAGGTGGCCCAGCCGGCCCCGCCGCTCCACACCGACAGGCCGAGCGGCTCGGCCCACTCGAAGTACCACAGCGCCTCGCGGTCGGGCTCGGGCTGCATCTTCCGTCGCATCGGCTGCGGCTTGTCGAGGAAGCCGCGGGCCAGGGGCCGCTCGGAGGAGACCTGCGTGCCGCCCGTGTAGAGGCTCGGCCCGCCCCAGTCGTTGTAGGCGTTCCAGGTGGCGGTCGCGAGCACGAGGATCGATCGGGGCACGCGGTCCGCCGGGCGCTGGGCGCACGACGAGGAACGCGTCGGCGCGCTCGTCGCCGGCCGTGAGGATCACCGCGTAGTAGCCGCTGCGCCAGTTTTCACCGATCGGGATCTCGAAGGTGGTCGGCCAACCGCACCCGTTCGCGGCGGCGTCGCCGGGGGTCTGGTGCGTCGTCCCGCGGACGCCGCCGGCACGCCAGACGACCTCACGCTCGGCGCCTTCCCGTGCGATCTCGACGTCGAACGTCGCGGCGTCGGTCGAGACGTGCAGGGGAAGCGACCCGCCGGGCTCCGCCGACCGCGGGAAGCAGTAGCCCTCGATCATCGCCGGACTACCGGAACATCGCGAAGTAGCCGGCCACGAGGATGACCACGCCTGCGACGAGCGGGGCGATCACCCACGCGAGCCCGAGCCTGCCACGGTACGGACCGAGCGTGCCGACCTTCGTCGTGGGCTTCAGGCCGGGTGGGCGGATCTGCATCTTCTTGCGAGCCACGAACGCCAGTCTACGGAGCGCTCAGCCCTCCACGACCCGGTAGAGGTGCCACCGATCGGGCACGCCCTTCAGCTCATGCTCACCGACGTCCTCGAAGACGAGGCCGGATCCGGACACCAACCCTTGGACGGTGTGGGAGACGAGCACCTCCGACGGGCCCGCGAGCGACGCGATCCTCGCCCCGACGTTCACGGCGATGCCGCCGGCCTTGCCGGCGATCGTTTCGACCTCGCCCGTGTGGACGCCCGCGCGGACCTCGATCCCGAGGTCGGGCACGGCGCCGCAGATCGCCCGCGCGCACCGCACGCCCCGCGCCGGCCCGTCGAACGTCGCGAAGAACCCATCGCCTGCCGTGTCGACCTCCTGACCTCGGAAGCGGCCGAGCATCGCCCGGACCAGGCCGTGATGGCGCTCGACCAGCTCTCGCCAACCCTTGTCGCCGAGCTCGGCGGCCGTCGCGGTCGAATCGACGATGTCGGTGAACATGACCGTGGCGAGCATCCGGTCGAGGTCGGCCTCGTCACTGCTCACCTCTGCCACGAACCGCTCGATCTCGCCGAGCAGGTCCTCCTGGTTCCCGAAGAAGATGTAGTGCTCGTTCCCCGGGAAGGCGACGAACCGGGCCCCGCGGATCTGGTCGGCGATCCACCTCGTCTCGTCGAAGTCGAAGTCGAGGTCGTCTTCGCGCGCCAGCACCAGCGTGGGGACGTGGATCGCAGGGAGCGCCGAACGCACATCGATCGCGCCGTTCATGCGGGCGAACGCGTTCGCAGCACCGGGGCTCGCGGCGTTCCTCATGTAGTCGGCCAGCCACGTGATCGTCTCGTCGTCGTTCGCGAGCGGCGGCGCGAACGAGTCCGCGATGTACTCGGCGGCGTAGGACTTCGTTCCCCACCGACGCTCGCGCTCTTCGAAGAACGCCGTGCGCTCCGCCGGCGTCCCGTAGCGGTTCGACCACGGGTAGTCCGGCGCGCCGTTCCAGCAGACGCTGGTGCCGAACAGCATCAGGGCGATCGCGCGCTCAGGGTAGGTGGCCGCGAACAGCGTGGCCATCGGGCCTCCTTCGGAGTGACCGAGGACGACCGCGCGCGCTGATCCGGCCGCGTCCATCACGGCACGCGCATCGTCCATTCGCACCTCGAGCGACGGGAGTCGGTCCTCAGGGACGCGGTCGGAGAGACCCACGCCGCGCTTGTCGAAGATCATCACGCGAGAGAACGACGCGAGGCGCTGCAGGAACCGCACGATCCTGGGTTGGTCCCACAGTCGCTCGATGTGCGTGACCCAGCCCAGGACGAACAGGATGTCGACCGGACCCTCACCCAGGACCTGGTAGGCGATGTTGACCCCGTCGGCGGTCTTCGAGTAGCGGGTCTCGGGCCGCTCCAACTCAGCTCACCACCTTGTAGAGGCGCCAGCGATCGGGCACACCCTTCAGCTCATGCTCGCCCGCGTCCTCGAACGTGAGGCCGGATCCGGCGGTGAGGTCCTTCACCGTCTGCGAGACGAGGACCTCCGACGCTCCGGCGCGCGCGGCCACGCGGGCCCCGATGTTCACGGCGATGCCGCCGACCTTGTCGCCGATCTGCTCGCATTCCCCGGTGTGCAGACCTGCGCGGACCTCGATGCCGAGATCGCTGACCGTGCTGATGATCGCCTGCGCGCACCGGATCCCCCGTCCGGGCCCGTCGAACGTCGCGAAGAAGCCATCGCCCGCCGTGTCGATCTCGCGTCCGCGGAACCGCGACAGCTGTCCCCGCACACGGGCGTGATGCGCCTCGACCAGTTCCTTCCAGGCTCGGTCGCCCATGCTCGCCCCGGTCGCCGTCGAGTCCACGATGTCCGTGAACAGCACGGTCGCGAGGAACCGCTCGAGCTCGGCCTCCTGACCCCGGAACTCGTCGACGAAACGCTCGATCTCGTCGACCATCGAGTCGTACTCGCCGACCCAGAAGAAGTGCTCGTCGCCGGGCATCTCCTCGAGCCGCGCACCGGCGATCTGCGACGTGAGCCGGCGCATCCGCTCGATCGGGAACTCCGCGTCTTCGGTCTTGGCGATCAGGAGCGTCGGGACGTGGATCGCGGGGAGCGCGTGGCTGACGTCGATCTGCCGGTTCATCCTCGAAAGCGCGATCGCGGCTCCCGGGCTCGCCGATCGTCGCAGGTACGACGCCAGCCAGGTGACGAACCGATCGTCGTCGGCATGGCTCGGGGCCCCCCACGAGGCCGTCTCCCGGCGGGCGTGTTCGAGCGTGCCCCAGTGCTCGTCGATGTACGCGAGGTACTCGTCATCAGCGGCGACGAACGGATCATCCGACTGCATCGACGTGTAGTCGGGATCGGTGCCGTACAGGACGAGCGCGATCGTGCGCTCCGGATAGGTGGCCGCAAACAGCATCGCCATCGGCCCTCCTTCGGAGACCCCGAACACCACAGCGCGCTGCGAACCTGCGGCGTCCATCACGGCTCGCACGTCGTCCATCCGTGTCTCCATCGAGGGCAGCTGATCCTCGGGAACACGGTCCGAGAGACCGACGCCGCGCTTGTCGAAGAGGATCAACCGGCTGAACGAGGAGAGCTTCGTCAGGAAGCGGGCCAGGTCGGGCTCTTCCCACATCGCCTCGACGTTGCTCGTCCAGCCCATCACCCATACGAGGTCGACCGGCCCGTCGCCGACCACCTGGTAGGCGATGTGGACCCCTTCGGCGGCCTTCGCGAACCTCGTCTCAGGAGTCTTCATCGGTGGACCACACGATAGAGTCGCCACCGGTCCGGTACGCCCTTCAACTCGTACTCGCCCGCGTCCTGGAAGCTCAGTCCGCTGCCGGCCACCAGGTCTTTCACGGTCTGCGAAACCAGGACCTCGGACGCCGCCGCCCTCGCCGAGACGCGGGCACCGATCGAGACCGTGAGACCGCCGCACTTGCCGTCCACGACCTGGCATTCTCCCGTGTGGACCCCTGCCCGGATCTCGATGCCCAGTTGCCTGACCGCCTCGACAGCCGCGATCCCACATCTGATCGCGCGAGCAGGCCCGTCGAACCGCGCGTAGAAGCCGTCGCCGGCCGTGTCCTGCTCGATGCCTTCGAAACGCTCCAGCTCGGTGCGGATCGTCGAGTGGTGCTGCTCGGCGAGCTCCTTCCATCGTCTGTCGCCGAGCCGAGCTTGGAGTTGCGTCGAGTCGACGATGTCGGTGAACAACACGGTCGCCAGCACCGTGTCGCTCGGTGCCGGCGTGGGGGCGATGCCGAGGAACGAGCGGACGGCTGCGGGGACCGGTTCCGGATCGAGGATGCTCGACTTCGGTCCTGGCGGCAGCCGATGCAGCACCGCACCCGCGATCCGCGAAAGGACGTCCTCCGTCTCCGCGCGTTCGCGTTCATCGAACGACTCTCGGTCGATCAGCAGCGTCGGAACGCGGATCGCCGGCAGCGTCGTGCGGACGTCGCTCTCGGCCATGACTCGGTAGTACTCGCGCGCCGCCGCCGGTCCGCACGCGAGTCGGTTCATCCGAGCCGTGAACGATGCGAAGCCTGGCAGCGCGTCCGGGTCCACCCCCGCATGTCGCAACGACTGGGCCGCATGTTCCTCGCTGCCCCACGTCGTCGCCGTGACCTCCGCGATCTCGTCGATCTCCCGAGGGGTGGCACCCCATGGATGATCGGGGGCGTAGGCGACTCGCCCCGTGGGGGAGAACCACATCAAGGCGCGTGTCCGCTCCGGGTACATCGCGGCGAACAACGCGGCCACCATGCCGCCTTCGTAGACCCCGTACAGGGCGACCTGCTCGACACCTGCATCGTCGAGCACGGCGAGGAGGTCGGCCACCCGCGTTTCCAGGTCGGGCTTGCCACCGGCATCGGACAACCCCGTGCCGCGGCGGTCGTGCATCAGAAGCCGCGAGAAGGACGACCACTCACGGAGGTAGGCGGCGGCGGGCGCGTAGTCCCACCACGTGTCGAGGTTCGAGACGAGGGAGTTCACGTAGGCGATGTCGATGGGACCATCGCCGAAATGTTGGTACGCGATGTACCCCCCGTCGGTGGGCGCATAGCGGACCGGGGGACGATCGCTCACGGTCCGACCACCCGGTACAGGTGCCATCGATCCGGCACGCCCTTCAGGTCGCGTTCGCCGACATCCTCGAACGTGAGACTTCCGGCCTCGAGGTCCTTCACGGTCGACGACACGAGGACTTCGGAAGTCGCGGCGAGGGCGCCCACACGCGCCCCGATCGTGACTCCGATGCCCCCGACCTTCCCATCGATCGTCTCGACCTGGCCCGTGTGTACCTCCCCGAGCACCTGATACGCGAGAGCGAACCCCTGCTGCCACGCGATACGGACCTCGGGCTTCACGGGCCGATACTCGGCCCTCGGTCGGTGCACCGCAAGCCGCCCTTCCGCCGCCGCCGATAGACTCAGCCGCGATGGCGGCGACCTATCGCATCGTGGTGGCGAAACCGGGTCTGGACGGTCACGACCGTGGGGCGAAGGTCGTCGCCCGCGCCCTGCGCGACGCTGGCTTCGAGGTGATCTATACCGGGCTGCACCAGACGCCCGAGCAGATCGCCGAGACCGCGATCCAGGAGGACGCCGACGCCGTCGGCCTGTCGAGCCACTCCGGCGCGCACATGACGTTGTTCCCGAAGGTCGTGGCGCAGCTGCGGGAACGGGGAGCCGGCGACATCCTGGTGTTCGGGGGCGGCGTGATCCCGGTCGACGACATCCCCACGTTGAAGGACGCAGGCGTGGCGGAGATCTTCACGCCGGGAGCCAACACCGGCGACATCGCCACCTGGCTCCGCGAGCATCTCGAGGAGCAGGACGCGAACTAGTCCAACCAAGACTACTCTCATCTCTCCCAGGAGTCACATGGATCTGTACGAGCACCAAGGCAAGGAGCTCTTCCGCGCCCACGGCATCGTGACGCCGCGCGGCATCGTCGCCGAGACGGGGGAGCAGGCTGCAGAAGCCACCCGGGAGCTCGGCGGCAGAAGCGTCGTGAAGGTGCAGGTGCAGGTCGGCGGCCGCGGCAAGGGTGGCGGCGTCGTGCTCGTCGACTCGCCAGAGCGAGCCGCCGAGGAAGCCGCGCGGATGCTCCGCTCGGATTTCAAGGGCCACGAGGTGACGCAGGTTCTCGTCGAGGAGCTGCTGCCGATCGCCAGAGAGTTCTACACGTCGATGCTGCTCGACCGCTCGACCGGAGACTACCTCGCGATGATGACCGCCGAGGGCGGCGTGGACATCGAGGAGCTCGCCCGCACCCGTCCCGAGGCGCTGCGCCGGGTGCACGTCGACGCGATGCTGGGCCTGCGGGCGTTCCACGTGCGCGAGCTCGTCGGCACGCTGCCGGTCGACGCGCGTGAGGGAGCGTCCGACGTGTTGCGGCGCATGTACGAGCTGCTGCAGGAGCGCGACGCGACGCTCGTCGAGGTCAACCCGCTCGTGCAGCTCGACGACGGCTCGGTCGTCGCGCTCGACTCGAAGGTCACGGTCGACGACAACGCGCTGTTCCGCCACCCCGAGGTCGAGTCCTACAAGGACGCGTTCCCGATCGATCCGGTGCAGGCGCGCGCGAACGAGCAGGGCCTGCAGTACGTGAAGCTCGACGGCAACGTGGGCATCATCGGGAACGGGGCGGGCCTCGTGATGTCGACGCTCGACGTCGTGGCCCAGGCCGGCGCCAAGGCCGCGAACTTCCTCGACGTGGGCGGCGGGGCGAGCGCCGACCAGATGGCGACCTCGCTCGAGGTGGTGCTCTCCGATCCCGCGGTCAAGGCCGTGTTCATCAATATCTTCGGCGGCATCACGCGTTGCGACCTCGTCGCCCAGGGCGTGCTCGGCGCGCTCGAACGGGTCGAGGCCACGGTGCCGCTGGTCGTGCGCCTCGACGGCACGAACGCCGAAGAGGGCCGCGCGATCCTCGCGGAGGCTGCGCACCCCCGGATCGTGCCGGCGGAAACGATGCTCGAGGCAGCCGAGCGAGCGGCCGCGCTGGCCAACGGCCAACACGACGGAGGGCCGGCATGAGCATCCTCGTCGGGGCCGACACGCGGCTCGTGGTGCAGGGCCTCACCGGCAAGGAAGGGACGTTCCACACGCTGCGCAACCGCGCGTACGGAACGAACGTCGTGGCGGGTGTCACGCCGGGGAAGGCCGGACACGACGTCGAGGGCATCCCCGTGTTCGACACGGTCGCCGACGCGGTGCGGGAGGAGGGTGCGAACACGTCGATGATCTTCGTGCCCCCGCGGTTCGCGGCCGAGGCGATCCTGGAGTCGACCGATGCGGGCATCGGCCTCGCGGTCTGCATCACCGAGGGCATCCCTGTGAAGGACATGGCCTACGTGCACAGCTACCTACAGGGGCGCGACACCACCTTGATCGGGCCGAACTGCCCGGGTGCGATCTCGCCGGGCGTCTCGAACGTCGGCATCATCCCGCCCGAGGTCTGCATGCCGGGACGGGTCGGGTTCGTGAGCCGCTCGGGCACGCTCGTGTATCAGATCGTGCACGAGCTCACCCAGCGCGGCATCGGCCAGTCGACGTGCGTGGGCATGGGCGGCGACCCCGTGCACGGCATCGGGTTCATCGAGGCGCTCGAGATGTTCGAAGCCGACCCCGAGACCGATCTGGTGATCATGACCGGTGAGATCGGCGGCGACGACGAGGAGCGGGCGGCCGCCTACATCACGGAGCACGTGACGAAGCCGGTGGTCGCCTACATCGCCGGGTTCGAGGCACCGCCGGGCAAGCGCATGGGCCACGCCGGCGCGATCGTGACCGGGTCGAAGGGCACGGCGGCCGCGAAGGCCGAGGCGCTCGAGGCCGGCGGGGTGCGGGTCGCGAGGACGCCCAGCCAGGTGGCCGAGCTGGTCCAGGTGGCTCTGGCATGACCCTCGCCGGGGTCGCCCCCCGACCGGCGGCCTCGTTCACACGCGACCTGCTCGGCGCGGTCCCTCTCGCCGTACTCCGCGCGCTGGCGGCGGCCCTCGCGGTCGCAGCGCTCGGCCAGGTGCCTCCCTCGCTCGTCAACGTGGCGGGCGGCGGGCTCGCAGTGCAGACGCAGCTGCGGGTGGGATGGCTGTACACGATGGCCGGTCACGCGGTCTCGGTCGGTGCGACGGGGTCCGGCGGGCCCGTCGAGGGCCTGGGCGCCGGTGTGGTGGGCGTTCGATTGGGGATGCTCACGATCGGCGCGGTCGCGGTAGCGATGCTCGCGGTCGGTGCGAGGGCCACGGCCCGCAGGGTCGACGACATCGGCGTCAGACGCATCGTCACGGGAGCGATGATCGCAGTCCCGTACGCGGTCCTGATCGGCGGAGTGAACGCGGGCGTGGACCTGCAGCTGCGCAGCGCGGGCGGGTTCCTGCCGGCCACGACCTCGATCGCCGCGCCCGCATGGGAAGGGTTCGTGCTGCCGGGTTCGCTCGCGCTCATCGCGGGCACGCTGGGCGGGTGGTCGACGTCGGCCTCATGGCACGGCTCGGCGGCCCGCACGGTGCAGGCGGGCCTTCGAGCCTTCCTCTGGGCGATGGCGCTCAGCTTCGTCGGGCTGCTCGTCTTCGCGTCGCTTCGCCCCGAGGGGCTGGAGCGCTATTCCGTCGAGGTTTGGTCGAGTGGACCGCATCGTGCGGCCCTCTACATCGGACACCAGGCGCTGCTGCTTCCCGACCAGGCGATGTGGGTGCTCGCCCCGTCGATGGGAGGCTGCGTTTCGTTACGGGCCGATGGGGCCGCGCACGACTTGCTCTGCCTCGACCGCATCCCGCGCGGCACCGACCCTGCAACGTGGCTGCTCTCGGAGCTCGGCAGGGTGCGGGGCGCGCCCCCGACGTCGCCGATGCCGGTCGTGGCGTGGGCGTTCGTCGCGGTTCCCGCCGCGGCGATCGTGCTCGGGTTCAGAGGTCTGGGGCGTGCCGCCCCGTCGATCCCTCGCGCGATCGCCTACGGCGCCTCGGGCGGCGTGGTCTTCGCGGGGCTGGTGACGATCGTCTCGCTCGCGGGTTCGCTGTGGCTGTCGACCGGAGACGGTGATGTCGCGCGCCACGTGGCCATCGGACCCGACCCGGTGACGACGACCGTGCTGGCGCTCGCGTGGGGCGTCGCGGGGGGCGCGGCCGTGTGCGCGGCGATATCGGCGTCGCGGCGGCTCAGCCGCCGAGGCCGACCTCGGTGAAGTTGGACTCGATCTGGGTGAACCGTCCCCACGCGGCCGCCCAGCCGGCATCGTCGCGCGGGAACTTCTCCACGGGGGTGGTCGGAGCCTGGCGATCCCAGATGCCGAAGAACGTGCGTCCGTAGCCGAGCAGGTATCGGGTGCCCGAATGCGTGTACTGCACGGCGGTCATGTCGTTGGGGTCCATCGGGGTCGCGTTCGACGGCGCCGATGACATCGGCTGACCCGCTGCCGACTGGTCGACCGCGGAGTTGTTCGGCTCCAGGGCGACGAAGCGGAGCCACGCCTGACGCCACCCGTCATCGGTGCGAGGGAAACGTTCCGAGGGCTGGGCGGGGGATTGCCGGTCCCAGATGCCGAAGGAGTCGGCCGAGTAGCCGAGCACGTACCGGTAGCCGGAGTGGGTGTAGCGCACGTCGTCGCTCATGGCGGCCGGCTGGGCGGGGCCCTCCGCGGCCGTCGAGGCGGTGGCCTCCTCGGCGGAAGGCTGAGCGGCGCTCGGCTCTGCCGACTCCTCGGTCGCCTGCTTTTCGGTCGCCTGCTTTTCGGTCGGCGGCTCGTCGGGAGCCACCGAAGGCTCGGCGGCCGGTGCCAGCTGTGTCGACCCGGTGGGCGACGATGGGCCGGCGGCCGGGGTCGGCGATGAGGCCGCGACCGTCGGCGTGGGAGAGGTCGCCGCGGCCGGCGCCGCGGCCGCTCCGGCCGCTCCCGGCTGCACCGTCAGGTCGCTGTGGCAGTAGCGGCACTTGATGGCCTCGTCTTGGATCATCTCCGCGCAGTACGGACACTTCTTCACGGTGCTTTCCCCTCGTCGGTCGGGATCGCTCCAAGGCTACCCGAAGCTCGCGTCGCGCCGCGGCGTCGGGGGCATCCTGGGAGCGTTCGATAGCATGCCGGGCGATGGGGGAGCGCATCGCCGTCCTCGTGTCGGGCAACGGCACGAACCTGCAGGCGCTCCTCGACGACCCGTTCTGCGGCACTCGCATCTCGCTGGTGCTGGCCGACCGACCGGCGATCCGCGCGCTCGAGCGCGCCGAGCGCCATGGCGTGGAGACCCTCGTGATCGAGCCCTCGTCGTTCGCCGACCGCGCGGCGTTCGACGAGGCGGTGGCTGCGGCGCTGCAGCGCCACGGTGCCGACGTCGTCGTGACCGCGGGCTACATGCGACTGCTCGGGCGCCCGGTGCTCGACGTCTACGCCGGCCGCTGGCTCAACACCCACCCGGCATTGCTGCCGTCGTTCCCGGGGATGCACGGGGTGCGCGATGCACTCGAGCACGGGGTGAAGGTCACGGGGGTGACCGTGTTCCTGGTCGACGAGGGCATCGACACCGGTCCGATCGTGCTGCAGGAAGCGATCCCGGTGCGCGATGACGACGACTGGGCGTCGCTCGAGGCGAGGGTGCTCGAGGCCGAGCATCGGCTGCTGCCGCGGGCCGTGCGGGCACTCGTCGAGGGGCGCCTCGTCGTCGACGACAGGCACGTGACGATCACGGGGGAGCACGATGGGTGAGGTGACGGCGGTGAGTCGCGCGCTGCTCGCGGTCTACGACAAGCAGGGCGTGGTCGAACTCGGTCGGGCGCTCGTGGACATGGGCGTCGCGCTCGTGTCGAGCGGGGGCACCGCGGCGACGCTCGCCGACGCGGGGCTGCCGGTCACGCCGGTCGAGCGGGTCACCGGATCGCCGGAGATGCTGGGCGGCCGCGTGAAGACGCTGCACCCCGCGATCCACGGCGGCATCCTCGCCGATCGCCGCGATCCCGAGCACGTCGACCAGCTCGCCGAGCAGGGCATCGAGCCCTTCGACCTCGTGGTCGTGAACCTGTACCCGTTCCGCGAGACCGTGGCGAGCGGGGCGGGCTTCGACGACGTGATCGAGAAGATCGACATCGGCGGTCCGGCGATGGTGCGCGCGGCGGCCAAGAACTTCGAGTCGGTGGGCATCGTCGTCGATCCGGGGCGATACGACGACGTGGTCGACGAGCTCCGTCGCGAAGGCGGGCTGTCGCGCGAGACGCGCCGGGCCTTCGCGGCCGCCGCCTATGCCCACACCGCCGCCTACGACGCCGCCGTCGCGACCTGGTTCGCCGAACAGGGCGGGGGCGATGAGCTGCAGGCCTACGTCGGTCTCGCCTACGAGAAGGTCGGCGACCTGCGATACGGCGAGAACCCCCACCAACGGGGTGCGCTCTACCGGGAGGCGGCCGGTACCGGTCCGCTCGGCGGCGCCCAGGTGCTGCAGGGCAAGGACATGTCGTTCAACAACTGGCTCGATGCGTACGCCGCGTCCGAGCTCGTCGCGGCGTTGCCCGAGGGATCCGCGGTGATCGTGAAGCACAACAACCCCTGTGGCGCCGCGGCCAGGAGATCGCTGGCCGATTCCTACCGTGCCGCGTTCGCGTGCGACGAGGTCAGCGCGTTCGGCGGCATCGCGGCGTTCCACGGGGAGGTCGACGTCGAAGCCGCGGCGGCGATGGCCGACGTGTTCACCGAGGTCGTGATCGCCCCCTCGTACACGCCCGCGGCGAGCGCGGCGTTCGCCGAGCGCCCGAACCTGCGCGTGGTGGCGGCGCCGCTTCTCGCGGGTGCCCCCCTCGACGTGCGACCCCTGCCGGGAGGGGCGCTCGTGCAGGACCGCGACCTCGTGACCGAGACCCGCGCCGACTGGAAGGTGGTCTCGAGCCGGGAGCCGACGACGCAGGAATGGTCGGATCTCGAGCTCGCGTGGACGATCGCGTGGCGCGTGAAGTCGAACACGATCGTGCTCGTGCGCGACGGCGCCACGGTCGGGGTCGGGGCGGGGCAGATGTCGCGCGTCGACTCGTCGTGGATCGCGACCCGCAAGGCGGGCGATCGTGCGCGCGGCGCCGTGGTTGCGAGCGATGCGTTCTTCCCGTTCCCCGACGCGCTCGAGGTTGCAGCCGACGCCGGGTGCACGGCAGTGATCCACCCCGGTGGGTCGAAGGGCGACGAGGCGGTCCTCGCCGCCGCCGAGGAACGCGGCATGGCCGTGGTGCTCACGGGCACGCGCCACTTCCGTCACTGATCGGTCCCTCGGCCGTGCCTCGGTCGGCCGTTCAGCGACCGGGGTAGGATTCGCCCCGTGACCGCCCGCATCCTGGACGGCAGGGCCGTATCGGCAGCGATCCGCTCGGAGGTATCCGAGCGGGTGCGCGCGCTCTCCGACAAGGGCGTGACCCCGGGCCTGGCCGCCGTCCTCGTGGGCGACGACCAGGCCTCTCGCATCTACGTGGGCGCGAAGCACAAGGCGTGCGCCGATGTCGGCATCCGTTCCGAGCAGGTCGACCTGCCCGCCTACGTGACCGAGGGCGAACTGCTCGCGACGTTGCGTCGGCTGAACCGCGATCCCGACATCCACGGCATCCTCGTGCAGCTGCCGCTGCCGACCGGGCTGCGCGAGCTCGAGGTTCAGCGCACCGTGGCGCCCGAGAAGGACGTCGACGGCCTGCACCCGTGGAACGTGGGCATGATGGTGCGCGGCGAGGCGACGTTCACGCCCGCGACCCCGTACGGCATCGTCGAGCTGCTGCTGCGCGAGGGCATCGAGCTCGAGGGTGCGGAGGTCTGCGTCGTGGGTCACGGAGGCCTCGTCGGCGTTCCGCTCTCGATCATGCTCGCGCAGGACTCGATCCGGGGGAACGCGACCGTGACGAGCACCCACGTCAAGACCCGCGACCTTGCCGCGCACACCAGGCGCGCCGACATCCTCGTCGCCGCCGCCGGCGTGCCGCAGCTGATCGGCGGCGACATGATCAGGCCGGGCGCCACGGTGATCGACGTCGGCGTGCATCGCACGGCCGACGGCCTCGTCGGCGACGTGGTCTACGACGAGGCGGCCGAGGTCGCCGGGGCGATCACTCCCGTGCCCGGCGGGATCGGGCCGATGACCGTGGCGATGCTGCTCGTGAACACCGTGTCGGCCGCGGAGCAGCAGGCATTCGGGCGGTGAGCGCCGGGCGGGCGTCCGCCGGAGCGACGCCCGTGGGTGGTCGGCTCGCCGCCATCCTTCGGTCGCGATCGTTCGCGGTCACCGGCGAGATCGTGCCTCCTCGCAGCGCCGACGGCGCCGAGTTGACCGCGCACGCCCGTGCCCTGGTCGGATCGATCGACGCGGCGAACGTGACGGACAATCCCACGGCGAGGGCGCACATGTCGGCGGTGGCGGGCTGCGCCCTCGTGGCCCGGGCGGGCGTCGAACCGACCCTGCAGATCACGTGTCGCGATCGCAACCGGCTGGCTCTCACCGCCGACCTGCTGGGCGCATGGGCGCTGGGCGCCCGCTCGGTGCTGTGCCTGTCGGGTGACCCGATGCACGTGGGCGACGAGCCCGACGCGGCGACCGTGCGCGACGTGACCGTGCTCGAGGTCGTCGCCGGGGTGCGGCGCCTTCGCGACGAAGGGGTGACCGCGAGCGGCGTCGAGATGGCCTCGCCGCCGCGCTACCTGATCGGGGTCGCCGAGATGCCGCTCGCCGACCCCTACGATCCGGCCCGCCTCGAGCAGAAGCTCGATGCGGGCGCCGACCTGATCTGGACCCAGATCGCCTACGACGTCGACGGGCTCGCTGCCTGGGCAGAGGGTGCGCGGGGGCGCGGCGTCTTCGAACGGGCCTCGGTCTTGGTGGGGGTCGTGCCGCTCCGCAGCGCCGCGGGCGCCCGGTTCATCGACGAGAAGCTCCCGGGCGTTCGGGTTCCCGTGGCCGTGATCGCGGCGCTCGAGGCCGCCGGCGAGGATGCGGCGGAGGTCGGTCTCGATCTCACGGTCGAGACGGTCCGGGGCATCCGAGCGATCGAGGGCATCGGAGGCGTGCACCTGATGGGCATGGGGCACGACGACGCGGTGCGAGCCGTGGTGGAGCGTGCGGGTCTCTTCCCGCGCCCGACCGGAGCCCTGTGAGGGTGACCCCCGACCGCGGGCTGACCCCGCACGCCGGTCGTCCCCATCTCCCGGTCCTGCAGGCCGCCGCCGAGTCGCTGTTGGGCACGCCGGTCGAGGTGGTCGAGGCGCTCACGGGCGGCGTACGGCGCGACACGTACCGGGTGGTCGACGACATGGGGGGGCGCTTCGTCCTGCGCCTCGATCGTGACGGGGCCTCGCTCGAGAAGGAGGTCGCGATATCGCACCTGGTCGGCGGTCGTGTAGCGGTGCCGGCGGTCGTCGGCGCCGACCTGGCGGGGGAGCTGGCCGGCGTTCCGCTCACGCTGTCGGAGTACGCGGCGGGCGAGTCCCTCGAGGAGGCCCTCGCGTCTGCCGGAGACGACGACGCGGCCGCGATCGGCGACGCGGTCGGCCGCACGCTCGCGGCGATCGGCGGGTTCGCGTTCGATGCGCCGGGCCTGCTGGGACCCACGCTGCGTCCGGAGCCATTCGAGGCATCGCTGCCCGAGCTGCTGGTCGCCTTCGGCCAGCGGATCCTCGGCGAACACGAGGCCCGGGAGTCGCTCGGCGGGTACATCACCGACGGGTTCCTCACCCTGCTCAGGGAGGCAGCATCGAGCCTCGAACCGGTGGCGACGCAGTCGTCGTTGGTGCACTCGGACTTCAACGGCAAGAACCTGGTGCTCGCCCGGACGTTCGAGGGCGCGCCCCGGGTCGAGGCCGTGCTCGATTGGGAGTTCGCGTTCTCCGGGCCGCCGCTCGCCGATGTCGGGAACATGCTCCGGCGCCAGGAACGCATGCCGGGCGGCGTTCGTCGACGGCTTCAGCGCGGGGTTCCACGCCGGTGGCGGAGCCCTGCCGCCCGGCTGGCGCTCGATCGCCGCCGCCCTCGACGCCATGGCCCTGCTCGACTTCCTCGACCGGGGCGCCAGGGGCGAGCACGGTCCGATGTACGCGGAGACCTGTGCGTTGATCGAGGAAGCCGTGATGCGTGGCGAGCTCGCCCCGCCGGGCCCGGCGTAGGTTCCGCGCGTGGCGGGGTCGCTGCTGATCCGGAACGCCCGGGTGTACACGGTCGATCCGGGGCGCGCGTGGGCAGAGGCGGTGGCCGTCGAGGACGGTCGCATCGCGTGGATCGGCCTCGACGCCGAGGCCGCGGAGCACACCGGTCTCGACACCGAGGTGGTGGATGCCAGCGGCGCGACCGTGCTGCCCGGGTTCATCGACTCGCACAACCACGTGCGCCTGGGCTCGAACCCACTCGAGGTCGACCTGGCGGGCGCCGCGACGCTGGACGAGGTCAAGGCTCGGATCCGTGCGCACGCCGACTCACACCCCGAGCACGACTGGATCGAGGGCGTGGGGTTCAACTACTCCGTGATGCCCGGCGGTCGCATGCCGGTGTGGCAGGATCTCGACGGCCTCACCGGCAGCCGGCCGGCCTTCCTGCTGACCTACGACGCGCACAACGCGTGGTTGAACCGCGAGGCGATGGAGCGGTTCGGCATCAGCCGCGACTCCGACTCACTGGCCTGGGGGCGCGTGCGGAAGGATC
This sequence comes from uncultured Actinomycetes bacterium, assembly GCA_963728665.1. Taxonomy (GTDB): domain Bacteria; phylum Actinomycetota; class UBA4738; order UBA4738; family HRBIN12; genus JAOUEA01. The sequence goes on from CAVSLG010000018.1 coordinate 124,322, forward strand.
CCCGGAGCGGGGAGCCGACGGGCATCGTCGGCGACTTCGCGGTGATGGGCATCAGCCGAGCCGGACAGCGGGCGCTCGAAGGAGTGCTGCCCGGCTACGAGAGGTCGCTGCAGTACGAGCGCACGCTCGAGAGCATCGACATGGCGACGGCCTTCGGCATCACGACGATCGTCGAGCCGCAGAACTCGCCCGACGACATGTGGATCTTCGAACGGGCCCGTGACGAGGGCCGGTTGCGATCGCGACTCGTGTCGGCGATGTTCCATCCGGTCGGCACGACCGATGCCGAGCGAGACGAGTTCGACTCGGTGCGGGCGCGCTACGACGACGACCGCCTGCGCGTCGGCCCGATCAAGCTCTACATCGACGACGTGGTCGAACCGTGGACCGCCGCGATGCTCGAGCCATACGCGAACCGCCCGGGGGAGAGAGGCGAGACGTTCTGGCGGCCGGACGAGTTCGTCGAGGTCGTGATCGAACTGGAGCGCCGTGGGTGGTCCTGCCACGTGCACGGCACGGGGGACCGCGGACTCCGCGTCGCGCTCGACGGCTTCGAGGCCGCCCGGGCCGCGAACCCCGCTCTGGCGCCGCGGCACGGCATGGTGCACACCGAGTGCCTACACGCCGACGACGTGCCGCGCTTCGGTGCCCTGGGCGTCACGCCGATCATGCAGCCCCGTCACTGCGCACCCGAGATCGTCGCCGACTGGCGGGCGAATGTCGGTGAGGCCCGGTGGCGCCACGCGTGGGCGTTCCGTTCACTGCGTGACACGGGCGCCACGCTGGCGTTCTCGAGCGACTGGAACGTGGCCGAGATGGACCCGATGGTGGGGCTGTACACGGCGCTCACCCGCGCGAACCTCGACGGATCCGACCCGTGGATCCGCGAGGAGACCGTCGACCTCGAGACCGCGGTCCGGGCTTACACGATGGGCGGGGCCCACGTGGTGTTCGCCCAGGACCGCCGCGGCTCGATCTCCGTCGGGAAGCAGGCCGACTTGATCGTGCTGAGCGATGATCTCTTCGCTGCGGCCAGGGACGACCCCAGGCGCATGCTCGACGTGCGCGTCACGCTCACGGTGGTCGACGGGTCCGTGGTCCATCGCGCCTAGGCTGCTAGGCTCGCGCTCACCCTCGACCCGAAGGATGCCTTCATGCGCCGTAAGATCACCAGCGCCCTGGCCGTGCTGCTCGCCATCTCCCTGCTCGTCGCCTGCAGTTCCGGTGACGGCGACGGTGGCGGTGGCGGTGGCGACGACGGCTCGGCGGCTGACACCGTCACGGCGCCCGCCGACTACGCGGAGGGACTCTGCACGGCGATCGGCGACTTCCAGGCCGATCTCCAGCAACAGAGCACGGAGTTCCAGGATGCCTTCGGTACCGGCACACCCTCGCCCGAGGATGCGAAGGATACGCTGGCCGCGTTCGTGGGCGATCTCTCCGATCGCACTCAACAGCTGATCGACGATGTCGACGCCTTGGGCACGCCCGACGTCGAGAACGGTGAGCAGGTCCGGTCGACGTTGACGGGCGCCTTCGAGCAGGTCGTCACCGCGTTCGATCAGGCGGAAGCCGACATCGACGGCCTCTCCACCGACGACCCGGCGGCGCTCGCCGAGGGCTTCACCGAGGTGGCCACCAAGCTGCAGAACGCCGGCAACGAGATCTCGACGTCGTTCGACGACCTGCAGAGCCCCGAGCTCGACGAGGCAGCGGCCGACGTAGAGGCGTGCTCGGGCATCGTCTGAGCGGCTGCCTGAGCGAGCCGATCCGACGCAGGAGAGCCGGCTCGACTAGCCGCGTTCCTCGATCGGCACCCAGACCTGGTCGCGCGGGCCGACGTAGGTCGAGCCCGGCCTGATCACCTTGTTGTCGGCGTACTGCTCACGCACGTGCGCGGTCCAGCCCACCATGCGTGCGAGCGCGAAGAGCGGGGTCATCAGGTCGGTCGGGATGCCGAGCGAGTGGTACACGCCGGCGGCGTAGAGGTCGACGTTGGGCCACAGCTGCTTCTGCTCGTAAACCGTCTCCTGCAGCGCCTCGAAGATGTCGGCCCATCGCTCGTCGCCGTGGCGCGCGCCGACCTCACGTGCGAGGCCCTTCAGCACCGTGGCCCGCGGATCCATCGTGCGGTACACGGCGTGGCCGAAGCCCATGATCTTCTCGTGGCGCTCGAGCCGGTCGCGCACGTACGCCTCGGCGTTGGCCGCATCGACGATCTCCTCGGCCATCTTCATCGACTCCTCGTTGGCGCCACCGTGCAGCGGGCCCTTGAGCGCCCCGATCGCACCCGTGATCGCGCTGAACATGTCGGAGAGGGTCGAGGCGATGATGCGGGCAGTGAACGTCGAGGCGTTCATCGTGTGGTCGGCGTAGAGGATGAACGTCGTGTCGAGCGCGTCGGCGTCGTCGTGGTCGGGCTCCTCGCCCGAGAGCATGTACAGGAAGTTCGCTGCGTGGGGCAGCTTCGGATCGGGCGGCACGATCTCCTGGCCGGTGCGCATGCGCTCGTAGTACGCGATCAGCGCCGGCATCTTCGCGATCAAGCGCATCGCCTTGCGGTACTGCGCCTCGGGGGACTCGTCCCAGCCGTCGGGGTCGTATGCCGACGCCGCCGAGACCGAGGTGCGAAGCATCGACATCGGCGAGGCCTGTTGGGCGAGCGTCGACATCAGCTGGGTGAGGAACGGACTCAGCTCGCGGTTCTCGACCAGGAACTCGTCGAGCTCGTCGAGCTCGTCCTGGTTGGGCATGCGCCCGTGATGCAGCAGGTACACGACCTCCTCGAACGTGGCCTGCTCGGCGAGGTCGGCGATCTCGTAGCCGGCGTACCACAGGCGCCCCGCCTCGCCGTCGATGTCCGACACGGTCGTGTCGGCGGCGACGACCTCCCGCAGCCCCTTCTCGGTCACGCTGGCCACCCTTGGGTCCGGGGCGCGCTCGATCTCGCGCCGAAGGCCCGCATCGTGCGTGCGGGCTTCTGACAGGATAGTCGGCGGCCCCGTCACGGACCAAAGAGAGCACAGCGTGGCCGCCGTCCAGGTCCCGCGAGCCCAGGAAGGACCCCGTTGACTCACCGCGCGACGTTGATCCCCGGCGACGGCATCGGCCCCGAGGTGATCGAGGCTTCGCGGCGTGTGATCGAGGCGACCGGCGTGTCGATCGAGTGGGAGCGCAAGCCCATGGGCGCCGGGGCGTTCTCGCGCACCGGCCGAGCGCTGCCTGCCGAGACCCTGGACTCGATCCGCGCGAGCCGCGTGGCCCTCAAGGGCCCGATCGAGACCCCGGTCACGAGCGGCCTGCGCAGCTCGAACCTCGAGCTCCGCCGGTCGCTCGATCTCTACGCCAACGTGCGCCCGTGCCGGCTGTATCCGGGGGTTCCGAGCGTCTACGAGAGCGTCGACCTCGTCGTGGTGCGCGAGAACACCGAGGGCATGTACACGGGCCTGGAGTTCGAGATGGGCACAGTGGCAGTGAAGGATCTGATCGACTTCGTCGAGGACACGACCGGTCGCCGCATCCGTGAGGACTCCGGCGTCTCGATCAAGTCGATCAGCGAACACGGCAGCGAGCGCATCGTGCGCTTCGCCTTCGAGGAAGCGCGCCGGCGAGGACGCACGAAGGTCACCGCGAGCCACAAGGCGAACATCATGAAGTTCAGCGACGGGCTCTTCCTCGAGGTCGCTCGGCGGGTGGCGACGGAGTTCCCCGACGTGGCGTTCGAAGATCGCATCATCGACGCCCTCTGCATGCAGCTGATCCAGGCGCCGGAGCGGTTCGAGGTGCTCGTCATGCCCAACCTCTACGGCGACGTGGCCGCAGAGCTGGGGGCGGGCTTGATCGGGGGCACCGGCGTGGCGCCTGGGGGGCACTTCGGGGGCGAAGCGGGCCTCGAGCTCGCCGTGTTCGAGGCCACCCACGGCACCGCACCCCACCTCGCGGGCACGAACACCGCGAACCCGGTGGGCGCGATGCTCAGCGGCGCCATGATGCTCCGGCACATCGATGAAACGGACGCCGGCGATCGGCTCGAGGCCGCGGTCGCGGCGGTGCTGGTCGACGGCACCCACCTGCCACGCGACCTGCGAGCGCCCGGCGATGACCGGCCCCCCGCGGGCACGTTCCAGTTCGCCGACGCGGTGATCGCCTCCCTCTAGTCGCGCCGCCTCCGAGCCGATGTTTCCAAGGTCGGATGATCCGAGAGGGAAGGGTCTCATGGCCACCACGACGTGCCCAGCCTGCCGTTCGATCAACCACGAGGGCATCTCACGCTGCATGAACTGCGGTTCACCGATGGAGCTGCCCGCCGTGCCGGTCGGCGTCGACCTCGACGACCTGCCCGCGGCCCCGCCGCCACAGCCCTCGGCCTACGGCTGGAACGCGGCGGTTGCCCAGGCTCCGAGGCCGACCCGCGGTCGATCGACGGTCCCGGTGATCGTCGGGGTGATCGCGGTCGTGGCGTTCGTGGCGACGATGGGGATGTGGCTGACGACCTACCCCGAGGTCTCGGTGGGGGTCGGGGTCTTCGGGTCGGTCCTCGTCGTCGTCAACATCCTCGTGATCGTCTTCTGGCTGTGGATGCTGGTCGACGCGATCTCGGACTCGCGGGTCGGCTGGGCGCTCGCGATCTTCTTCCTCGGCGTCTTCGGGGCGTTGGGCTACGCGCTGCTCGGAAGGAACCGCGAGGCTCAGCTACTGAGCGATCAGGGGTGACGAACCGTTGGCGCGGGCGCGGGCGACCGGTTCGATAGCCTTGGGTGAGAGGGACATCCGACCCAAGGAGACCGTCATGAAGATCACCGTCGTGGGCAGCGGATTCGTCGGACAGACGACCGCGATGCGCGCGCTCGAGAAGGGCCTCGGTGACGTCGTGCTGATCGACATCATCGAGGGGAAGCCGCAGGGCCTCGCCCTCGACCTGAAGGAAGCCGCCCCGGTCGAGGGTTACGAGCCGTCGATCGTCGGTACGAACGACTACGCCGACACCGCCGGCAGCGACATCGTGGTGATCACCGCCGGCTTTCCCCGCCAGCCGGGTATGAGCCGCATGGATCTGCTGGGCAAGAACGCCGCGATCATGAACTCCGTCATCGAGAACGTCGTACCCGGCTCGCCCGAGGCGATCATCATCGTCGTCTCGAACCCGCTCGACGAGATGACCTACCTCGCCGCGGAGTCCTCCGGCTTCCCGAAGGAGCGCGTCTTCGGCATGGCCGGCGTGCTCGACTCGGCACGTTTGCGCTACTTCATCGCCGAGATCACCGGCGCCAGGCCATCCGATGTCGACGCGATGACGCTCGGCTCGCACGGCGACGCGATGATCGCCTTGCCGCGCCAAGCGACCGTGGCCGGGAAGCCGCTGCCCGACCTGGTCGACGAGGCCACGCTCGAGCAGCTGTTCCAGCGAACCCGTGACGGAGGAGCCGAGATCGTCGGACTGCTGAAGACCGGATCGGCCTACTACGCGCCGAGCGCGTCCGTCGTGGCGATGGTCGAGGCGATCGTGAAGGACTCACACGCCATGCTGCCGGTCTGCGCGTGGACGACCGGCCAGTACGGCATCGAGGACACCTACGTCGGCGTGCCGGCGAAGCTCGGGCGCAAGGGCATCGAGGAGATCGTGGAGCTCGACCTGAACGACGATGAGCTCGCCGCGCTGCGTGAGGCGGCGGAGGGCATCCGCGCCAAGTGCGCGGACCTCGCGAAGCTCTAGGACTCGATCTGCTCGACGGTCTCGTCGACCGGTTGACGTTCGATCTCTCCCGCCCGGCTGGCCCACGAGAACAGCAGGACTCCGCCCACGACGGCCAGCAGCCCGCCGCCGAGCACGGCGAACGGGCCGGGCGCGAGCCTGATCTCGACGAGATCCTCGACCTGCGCACGCTGCTCCTCGGTCGCGTTCCCCGAGGGGTCGAGGTCGCCCAGGATGTCGTCGACCGCGGTCGACTCGAACCGCCCCGTCGCGGTGACGAGGGCGGCGCCCGCGACCGCGGATGCGACGAACGATGCCGCGACGATGGCGCCGGCGGCGGCGCGTCTGGCCCGAGGCGACGACGCCAGTCGCGTGATCGCGAGTCCCACGAGCACGACCGCCGCGGCGGTGAGCGCGATGAGGCCGTCGGGGAGGTCGATGCCGAAGTAGGTCGGGGAGAAGGAGTCGGGCAGCCCCTCGAGCGACGACCGGATCCAGGGCATCAGCGCACCGACCCCGATCAGCAGGCCGCCGAGCGCCGTAAGGCCGAAGCCCGCCAGGCGCATCGAGGTGTCGCTGCCGGGGTCGGCGGGGGATCCGAGGGATTCGCTCATCGGCGCATCGTGGCATCCCACGCACGTCGCTCCAAGCACCCGGCCTCGGCGTGCCACGCGGGTAGCATCGGAGCATGGGTTCGTTCCGCGAGCAGGTGGGCTACCACGTAGGCGCGTTCTTCACGAACTGGCGTAACCCCGACTACGGGTTCGCCGAGAAGGTCGGGCTCACGTTCCGCAACCGCGCGAAGTCGCTCCTGAACGGCGGCTGCTGCGGGAACCACGGCCAGCCCGGCTGTTGACGCCTCGAGGACTGGGACCCCGGTCGGGGCCCCCACGGGAACCACGATCACCCGCACGATCACTGAACGACGGCGACCGAGTCAGCTGGGGCCGTGTTCCCAGGCGGTGACCTGCATCGCGACCTCCTCGGCCACCTGCATCGTCGTCGACGATCCGCCGAGATCGGGAGTGCGGACCTCGCCGCGAGAGAGCACCTCGTCGACGGCCCATTCAACGTTCTCGGCGGCCGCGAGCTCGCCGATGTGGCGCAGCAGCATCGCGCCCGACAGGATCATCGCGATCGGGTTGGCCTTCCCCTGGCCGGCGATGTCGGGGGCGCTGCCGTGCACGGGCTCGAACACCGCGTACTCCCAGCCGATGTTCGCGCCGGGGATCAACCCGAGGCCGCCGACGAGCCCGGCGCACAGGTCGCTGATGATGTCGCCGTAGAGGTTCGGCAGCAGCAGCACGTCGAACTCGCCCGGCATGCGCGCGAGGCGGCTCGTGAGGTGGTCGATCTGGATCTCCTGCCAGGCCACGTCGGGGAACGCGTGCGATTCCTGCTCGGCCGTCTGCAGGAAGAGCCCGTCGGAGTAGCGCATCACGTTGGCCTTGTGGCCGACGGTGACCTTCTTCCGTCCGTTGCGCTGCGCGTACTCGAACGCGAACCGCACGATGCGCCGCGTGCCGCTCACGCTGATCGGCTTCACGGTGATGCCGGCGTCCTCGCGCAGCTCGTACCCGCCGAGCGCCCGAAGCTCGTCCCGCAGGGCCGCGGCCTCGGTCGAGCCGCGCTCGAACTCGATGCCCGCGTAGAGGTCCTCGGTGTTCTCGCGCACGACGACGAGGTCGACGCTCGGGTGGCGGATCGGCACGCCGGGCAGCGCGCGCGCGGGCCGCACGGCGGCGAACAGGTCGAGGCCCTGACGCAGGGCCACGTTCACGCTGCGGAACCCGGTGCCCACGGGCGTCGTGATCGGGCCCTTGAGCGCCACTCGACTCTCGCGGATCGCGTCGAGGGTCTCCTCGGGCATCAGCTCGCCGTAGTCGTCGAGAGCAGCCGTGCCGGCGGGGCGCTCGATCCACTCGATGCCGACGTCGGCGGCGTCGAGCACGAGTCGGGCCGCCTCGGCCACCTCGGGGCCGATGCCGTCGCCGGGGATCAGGGTCACGCGGTGGGCCATCGCGCGGAACGATACCGGAGGCGGCGGGAACCCCCGGCGGCCGCGTCCTACGGGCCACCCATCGCGTCACCCAGGATCTTGAGGCCGAGCACGAGCAGCAGCACGATCATGATCGTGGCGTTGTTGTCGGTCATGAACCGTCGGACCGCGCCCAGTGGCCGGGTGGCCGCTTGCGGCGCGACCAGCGCGAACAGCACGGCTCCGACGACGGTGATCGAGCCGATCGCGACGAACACGGCGTCGGCGAGCAGGCTCTCCGAGGTGTCGAGCCCGGCCTGCGCGATCGATGCGGAAGCAGCGACAGTGAGCGCGAGGTTCTTCGGGTTCGCGGCCGAGAGCGCGATGCCGAGCACCAGCGCTCGCGCCCACGAGACCGATGCCATGCTCGCCATCCACGAGGGCATCCCGGGCTGCTCACCGGGCTTCGGCCGCTTCCGCCACTGCCGTGCCGCCATCACCAGGAACGCAAGGCCGATCGCCGCGAGGCCCCAGCTGATACCTGTGTCGACGCCGTCGCTCGTCTCGGCCGCCCCGCCCGCCACCAGGGTGACGGTCACGCTCACCGCTCCGAGGCCGGTCACCCATCCCAGCGCGAAAGCCGGACCCGCCGTGCGTGCTCGAGGGCTTCCCAGCACCAACACGACGGCGACGATCGGGATCGGGCTCAGGGCGACCGCGGCCGCCGTCGGCAGCAGGTCGCCGATGACGTCGGTCAGCATCGGGGCAGTCTCCCACGGTGCGATTCGCCCGGGCGGGGAGGCGGCGGTAGGCTCGACCGATCACACTCGAAGGGGAAGAACGATGAAGCGGGTCGCGCTGTTCCTGGCCGTCTCGTCGACGCTGCTGGTGGTGATGCCGGGCCAAAGCGCCACGGCCACGTTCCCCACCGTCGACATCGAAGACTACCGGTACCTGCCGAGGAAGGAGACGGCGCCGCTCGGCGGCGTGCTCCAGTGGCACAACATCGGCTCGCTCATCCACACGGCGACCCAGGAGGCGCCGCTCCGGTTCTTCAACACAGGGCAGCTCGCGCCCGACGATCTCAGCAGCGGCGTGACGTTCTGGGCCGCGGGCCGGTTCCCCTACCACTGCCGGATCCACCCGTCGCTGATGCGTGGGGTCATGCGGGTACCGGTGAACGCCTCGGCGACCGGCATCGGGCTCGGCGAGTCGGTGACGATCACCGTGTCGTCGAACGCGCTGTTCAAAGGCTACGCGTTCGACCTGCAGCGCCGCCGCAACCGGGGCGACTGGGTCGCGGTCGAGACCGGGATCGGCACGGACGCCGTCGAGGTCACGCCGAAGCGGACGGGTGAGTTCCGGTTCCGGGCCCGGGTCGTGAACCTCGAGGGCGGCGAGAGCGGATGGTCGCCGGCGGCAACGGTGATCGTCGGCGACGTCTGAGCCGCGTCAGCGGATCCACATCTGGGGGAGCAGCACCCCGAGCTGGCGGTTGGCCTGCACGCTGCCGACCCGCTCGGAGACGAGCTGGATCGTGACGCCGTTGCCGAACGGGATGATCGCCGCCAGATTGGCCCCACCGGGATGCGCTCGTCCACCCGGAACGTCTCGGGATCGACGCGCACGAGCGTGCTCGACTCCTGGTCGGTGACACGCGACGCGCGCAACTCCCGCGTGGCGCCTCGAAGGAGCTCGCCGACCTCGATGGAACCCTCCAGGCCACCGGATGGATCGAGCAGTCCCACGGCCCCCGCCGCGATCGTCGTCGGCTCGTCACGGATCAACACGACCTCGGCGGTTACCGCGAGGGCGATCGCGACCGCCGCGGCGACGAGGGATGCGCTCGACCGGGCGACGCTCGGCTCCTCGTCCACAACCCCCCGGCTCGGGGGAGCGTACCCTTGCGTTGCCCTGCAGGGGCTACGGAACTGCGACGCTCAGAAGCGGTCGAACAGGATCGAGCGCTTCACTTCCTGGATCGCCTTCGTCACCTGGATGCCGCGCGGGCAGGCATCGGTGCAGTTGAAGGTGGTACGGCAGCGGAAGACGCCGGTCTTTTCGCTCAAGATCTTCAGCCGCTCGCGGCCGGCCTCGTCGCGCGAGTCGAAGATGAACCGATGCGCGTTCACGATCGCGGCGGGGCCGATGTATCCCTCGTCGCCCCAGAAGATCGGACACGAGGTCGTGCATGCGGCGCACAGGATGCACTTCGTCGTGTCGTCGAAGCGGGCGCGTTCCTCGGCCGATTGCAGGCGTTCCTTCTCAGGCTCGCCCGAGTCGTTGATCAGGAACGGCAGCACCGACCTGTAGCCCTCGAGGAAAGGGTCCATGTCGACGATCAGGTCCTTCAGCACCGGCAGGCCGCGGATCGGCTCGATCGTGACCTTCGGCCCCACGTCGTCGACGAGCAGCTTGCACGCGAGGGCGTTGCGGCCGTTGATCAGCATCGCGTCGGAGCCGCAGATGCCGTGGGCGCAGGACCGGCGGAAGCTCAGCGTGCCGTCGTGGTACCACTTCACCTGGTGCAGCACCTCGACGAGGCGTTCGAGCGGGTCGGCCTGCACCGTGAACTCGTCCCACCAGGAATCCTGCGAGATCTCGGGGTTGAACCGGCGGATCTTCAACGTGAGCGTGACCTGGCCGGTGGGGGCGCCGGCGCGCCGGCGATCGGAGTCCTGCAACGCGTCGGCGGGCGTCGCCATCAGTACTTCCTCTCCATGGGCACGTAGGGCCCCATCTTCACGGGCTTGAAGTCGAGCCGGATCGACCCGTCGTCGTCGCGGTAGGCGAGCGTGTGCTTCAGCCAGTTCGCGTCGTCGCGCAGCGGGTGGTCGTCGCGGTAGTGGCCGCCGCGGCTCTCGGTTCGGGCGCGCGCGCTGACCACGAGCGCCTGCGCGCAGTCGAGCAGGTAGCCGACCTCGACGGTCTCCATCAGGTCGGTGTTGTACAGGGCACCCTTGTCGGTGATCGCGACGCGCGCGTAGCGCTCCTGCAACCCGCCGATGATCTCCTCCATCTTCGACAGGCTCTCCTCGCTACGCACGACGAACGCGAGGTCGAACATGTTCGTCTGCAGCTCCTTGCGGATGTCGGCCGCGTTGTCGCCTTCGGTGCGCTCCAGCACGCCGTTCAGCATCGAGAGGGTCTGCTCGGTGGGTCGCTCCGGCAGCTCGGGGAGCGAGGTCTCCTTGGCATGGCGGGCGGCGTCGACCCCCGCGCGGCGCCCGAACACCACGATGTCGAGCAGGGAGTTCGTGCCGAGGCGGTTCGCGCCGTGCACGCTCACGCACGCGCACTCGCCGGCCGCGTACAGGCCCGGGATCGGCGTCTCCTCGGGACCCGTGACGACGCGGCCGTCGACGTCGGTCGGGATGCCGCCCATCGCGTAGTGGGCCGTCGGTTGGACCGGCACCGGTTCCTTCGTCGGCTCGACCTTGAGGTAGACGCGCGCGAACTCGGTGATGTCGGGCAGCTTCTCCTCGATCACCTTGGGGTCGAGGTGGGTGATGTCGAGGTAGGCCCAGTCGCCGTTCGGCCCGCCGCCACGCCCTTCCTTGATCTCCTGGTAGATCGCGCGGCTCACCATGTCGCGCGGGGCGAGGTCCTTGATCGTGGGGGCGTAACGCTCCATGAAGCGCTCGCCGTCCTTGTTCCGAACGATGCCGCCCTCGCCGCGTGCGGCCTCGCTGAGCAGCACCCCGAGCTTCGCGAGGCCCGTCGGATGGAACTGGAACATCTCCATGTCCTCGAGGGGCACGCCGCGCCGCCAGACGACCGCCGGGCCGTCGCCGGTGAGCGCGTGCGCGTTCGAGGTCACGCTGAACATGCGGCCGTAGCCCCCGGTCGCGAAGACGATCGACTTCGCGCGGAAGACGTGCAGCTCGCCGGTGGCGAGCTCGTAGGCGACGACGCCCGCGGCGGCGCCGGCCTCGTCGCGCAGCAGGTCGAGGCAGTAGAACTCGTTGAAGAACCGCACGTCGCGCTTCACGCACTGCTGGTAGAGCGTCTGCAGGATCATGTGGCCCGTGCGGTCGGCCGCGTAGCAGGCGCGCCGCACCGGGCGCTCGCCGTGCTCGGCGGTGTGCCCGCCGAACCGTCGCTGGTCGATGCGACCGTCGGGCGTGCGGTTGAACGGCAGCCCCCAGCGCTCGAGCTGGTAGATCGCGTCGATCGCTTCCTCGGTCATCAGCTGCGCGGCCGGCTGATCGGTGAGGTAGTCCCCGCCCTTGACGGTGTCGAAGGCGTGCCACTCGGGGCTGTCCTCCTCGGTGTTGCCGAGGGCCGCGCAGACGCCACCCTGTGCCGCGCCCGTGTGCGACCGGGTGGGGTAGAGCTTGGAGATGACCGCGGTGCGGACCTGGTCGCTGAGCTCGATCGCGGCGCGCATGCCGGCGCCGCCGGCGCCGATCACGAGCGCGTCGTAGGTGTGGGTCGTGGCCATCGCTACGCCTCAGGCCACCGGGGGCCAGTCGGTCGGGTCGAACGTCACGACGATGACCGAGCCGAGCACGAAGAGCACGAACCCGAGCACGTAGAAGACCATGTTCGCCGTGAAGCGCACACCGGGCTTGCGCACGTAGTCGAGCGTGATGTTGCGCAGGCCGTTGATGCCGTGGATCAGCGCGAGCGTGAGCAGCATCCAGTCCCACGTGCGCCAGAACGGGCTCGCCCAGCGAGCGGCGACGAAGCCGAAGTCGACGCGGTCCACGCCCCCGGCGGGCAGGTGCATGATCAGCGTGTGGCCGAGCGCCAACACGAGCAGCATGATGCCGCTGATACGCATGAACAGCCACATCCAGAGCTCGAAGCCGCCCACGGGCCGCTCGCGCCCCCGGGTGTAGTCGCGCTGCGGGGGCTGCGGTGCCCCGCCCTCCGGGGTCGACGGTCGTTCGATCGTGGTGGCCATCAGCCCGCTCCGCTCACAGCAGGTCCAGGATCTGCTTGCCCATGATCACGGTGACCGCGATCGCCGAGACGAGGAAGATCGCCGCCGACGTGCGCCCGACCGCCTTGATGTGGCCGGCGAGGCTCGGGAAGAAGTCGATCAGCGTGACCTTCATGCCGTTGATCGAGTGGAACAGCACCGCGAGCACGAGACCCAGCTCGAGCACGTGCACCGCGGGATTCTTGTACGCCTCGGTGACCCGGTCGTACGCCTCGGGACCCCAGCCGATCACGGCGGTGTCGACGACGTGGGCGAACAGGAACAGGATCACGGCAACGCCGGTGATGCGATGGAAGATCCAGGACCATTGGCCCTCATGGCCCAGATAGGGAGAGCCGAAGTCGTCCTTCTGCTTCTTGCGGAGTCTGGTCGCCACGGTGATCACCCTCAGGCTAACTCGCGCCCCGGCGAGCGAGCCAGCCGAGGCGTCCAGCGGACGGCGCGGAGTCTACTCCGTTCCGGCAGGGGGTCACCCATGAGGCTCGGTCACGCCGTGCGCAGGGCCACGAGCACGCCGTCGCGGATCGGCAGGATCGTCGTCACGTACCGCTCGTCGGCCGCCACCATCGAGTTGTGCTCGCGGATCGCGTCGGTGACGCCGTCGGGCGGCTCGCCGTCGGGCGGCACGCGGCCGTACCAGAGCGTGTTGTCGCAGATGTAGAGGCCGCCGACGCGCACCCGGTCGCGAGCGGCGCGCCAGGCGTCGGGGTAGCCGTGCTTGTCGATGTCGTCGTAGACCACGTCGAACTCACCCTCGACGGCCGCGAACGAGGTGAGCGCGTCACCGACGTGATAGCGCATGCGGTCCCAGACCCCCGCCCGCCCGAGGTAGTCGGCGGCCTTCCGCTCGTTGGCGGCGTCGCCGTCGGTGAGGTGGATCTCGCCCTCGGCGCCGGTGGCCTTCGCGAACCAATACGCGGAGTAGCCGAACCCGGAGCCGAGCTCGAAGACACGTCGCGCCCCGATCGAGGCGGCGAGCGTCCAGAGCGTGACGCCCACGTTCCGCCCGACGATCGGGAACCCCAGCTCTCGCGCTTCCGCTTCCATCTCGAGGAGCACGGGGTCGTCGTAGCGGGCGTGGAGCGACGCGGTGTAGGCCTCGATGCGGGGGTCGACGATGTCCATGATGCCCAGGCTACCGGCCGGCGACCTGGGTAGGCTTCGGGCGATGGCACCCGGCGACGAGCGACGCACCACCGACTCCGGCATCGAGCTGCAGCCCGTCTACACGGCCGACGATCGGGCGGCGCAGGGCTTCGATCCCACGCGCGACCTCGGCGAGCCGGGGGAGTACCCGTTCACGCGCGGCGTCTATCCCACGATGTACCGCCATCGCCTCTGGACGATGCGCCAGTACGCCGGCATGGCGACCGCCGCCGAGACGAACGCGCGCTTCCGCTACCTGCTCGACCAGGGACAGACCGGTATCAGCGTCGCGTTCGACCTGCCGACGCAGATGGGGCTCGACTCCGACAACCCGCGCGCCGAGGGTGAGGTGGGCAAGACGGGCGTCGCGATCGACTCCGTCGACGACATGGCGAGGCTGCTCGAGGGCATCCCGCTCGACCGCGTCTCGACGTCGATGACGATCAACGCGACGGCGCCGATCCTTCTGCTGTTCTACGAGCTCGTGGCCGAGGAACAGGGCGTGCCGTCGACCGACATCAGCGGCACCGTGCAGAACGACATCCTCAAGGAGTACGCGGCACGCGGCACGTACATCTACCCGCCCGAGCCCTCGATGCGGCTGATCACCGACCTGTTCGCGTACTGCGGGGAACGAGTGCCCCGCTGGAACACGATCTCGATCAGCGGCTACCACATGCGGGAAGCCGGCTCGACCGCGGCCCAGGAGATCGCGTTCACGCTCGCCGACGGCATCGCGTACGTGCAGGCCGCGCTCGACGCCGGACTCGACGTCGACGAGTTCGCACCCCGCCTCTCGTTCTTCTTCGCCTGCCACATGCACTTCTTCGAGGAGATCGCGAAGTTCCGCGCGGCCCGGCGCATGTGGGCGCGCATCATGCGCGAGCGGTTCGAGGCGAAGGACCCCAGGAGCTGGATGCTGCGGTTCCATACGCAGACCGGCGGGGCGACGCTCACCGCGCAGCAGCCCGAGGTGAACATCGTGCGCACCGCGCTCGAGGCGCTCGCCGCCGTGCTCGGCGGCACGCAGTCGCTGCACACGAACGCGTTCGACGAGGCGCTCGCGCTGCCGACCGAGCACAGCGCGACGATCGCGCTGCGAACCCAGCAGGTGATCGGCTACGAGACCGGTGTGACCGAGACGGTCGACCCGGTCGCCGGCTCGTACTACGTTGAGTCGCTCACCGACGAGCTCGAACGGCTCGCGACCGAATACATCGACAAGATCGATGCGATGGGCGGCGCGGTGCGCGCGATCGAGGCGGGCTTCTACCAGGACGAGATCCACGAGGCCGCGTTCCGCATCCAACGAGGCATCGAATCGGGAGAGCGGGTCGTCGTCGGCGTGAACCGCTTCGTCGACGCCGACGAGAAGCCGATCGAGCTGCAGCGCATCTCCGAGGCAGAGACCCGCAAGCAGGTGGAACGCGTGCGTGAGCTGCGCGCGAGCCGCGATCAGTCTGCGGTCGACGCGGCGCTCGCCGTCGTGGCCGAGCTCGCCGCAGGGACCGGGAACCTGCTGCTGCCGATGAAGGAAGCCTTGCGCGTGCGCGCGACGCTCGGCGAGGTCAGTGACACGCTCCGCGGTGTGTTCGGCGAGTACCGCCCCTCGTACTGAAGCCCGATCACGTGACCCTGGGTTCGTTCCATCGCAAGGAAACCCTCTCGCGCGAGCCTACGCTTGAGGTGGACGGCAGGAGCGCCTCGGGTGCGATCCTGCACACCGAGTGAGGGTCGCTCTCTTTCCCCCGGAGCGCTCCGGCCCGAGGGCCGGACAGACGTTCCGGTCCGGTGGAAGGAGGGAGCGACGATGAGGACGAAGATCCTCGCAGCGCTCGCGGCGACGGCGCTCGTGCTGGGCTTGGTCGCCACGAGCGTGTCGGCCGGAGTGACCGACGCGACGGTGTTCCTGGCACACGGCATCCCGGGCCAGAAGGTGGATGTGTACGTCTCGGGTGACGAGCTGCTCTCGAACTGGCGCTACGGGCGTGTGGCGACGCTCGAAGGCCTCGCACCGGGCGTGTATGCGGTGAAGGTCAGGGTGCCCTCGACCGGTCGGCCGGGAGCCTTGCTGGTCGCCGCATCGTTGGAGCTCGAGGCGGGCGACAACGTCACGGTGGTGGCCTACCCGAAGGCCGGTGAGCCCTTCCTGCAGGAGTTCGACAACGACGTCACGTTCGGTGACAGCGGTGACGCGATCCTTCAGGTCAGGCACACCGCGAAGGCGCCCAAGGTCGACGTGTGGGCCAACGGCACCGAGTTGACCCCGCTCGACGGCATCGTCAAGGGCGACGAGTTCGTGCTCGAGACGGCGCCGGGCGTCTACGCGTACTGGGTCTCCGCGCACAACGACTTCGTGCCGGTGATCGGGCCCGCGGTATCCGAGCTGGAGGCAACTCACGCCTACCAGATCATGGCCGTCGGAACGAACGCGTCGAACTACCGGTTCATCGTGATCGACCAGGACTTCACGCCTCCCGCGTGATCGTCGGGTTGACACGAACGATCTGCGACCCCGCTGCGGAGACGGCGGGGTCGCTCCGCGTCCGAGCGCTCCACCCCCGTCAGGTCCGGGCGGCCACGAGCGCGCCGACCGCGTGCGCCACCGCCGCCACGCCGGCGACCGCGAGTGCCGCTGCGAGCCACCGCCATCGCGACGCCGTGAGCATCGTCCACGCGAGCGCGAGGCAGGCCACCCCCACTCCGAACTCGATGATCGACGTGGTGACCTCCACGACGCCGGACCCTACCGGAGCCCACTCGCCCCCGAAACCTATGCACGACGGGCACGTCGTCATCCGCTTCTCTCGCCACCCCGAAGGCCCCGCAACGGCCGGGGACGGACCGCGGCCGGCGAAGGGAGGTTCCTCGATGCGTATGAAGAAGCTGCTCACCGCGGCGCTCACGGGCGCGATGGCGGTGGGGCTGTTCGCGCTGCCCGCCTCTGCAGGCGGCGGCGCCACGGTCTTCGTTGCCCACGGCATCCCCGGCGTCAAGGTCGACGTCTGCGTGAACGGGGCCGAGGCTCGGTCGAACTTCAAGTACGGCCGTGCGTTCGAGCTCGGCACCGGCATCCCCGCCGGCACCTACAAGGTGAAGGTTCGGCTCGCCAGCCCCGGTGAGTGCAAGGGCGCGGTCGCGATCAGCGAGACGCTCGAGCTCACCGACGGCCTCAACGCGACCGCAACCGCGATCGTGCGCCAGGGCGAGCCCCAGCTCGACATCCGGGTGAACGACACCGACATCACCGGCGGCGCGAACGCCTCCGTGACGGTGCGCCACCTCGCGAAGGCCCCGACGGTCGACGTGTGGGTCAACGGCGGCGCGGGTCCGGCCGTGCCCGATCTCGAGCGCTTCGAGGAAGCGGGCCCCGTCGAGTTGCCCGGCGATCAGGTGTACGCCTACTGGGTGGCCGCGGCCGGTGACCACGCGCCCGTGATCGGGCCCGACGTGGCCGAGCTCGCGCAGGACACCGCCTACCAGATCATGGCGGTCGGCACGAACGCCTCGAACTGGCGCTTCATCGTGATCGGACAGCCCGGCGTCTAGCGGTTCCCGACGATCGCACGGGGTGACGGCCCCGCCGGCTGCCCGTGCCGGCGGGGCCGTTCCCTTGTTGGGGGGCCGCTTCCCGTAGGCTTCAACGCACGATGGACGTCGCGATCGTCGGAGGCACCGGGAAGGAAGGCTTCGGCCTGGCATTGCGCCTGCTCGGCGCCGGCCACCGAGTCACGATCGGCTCGCGGTCGGCCGAGCGGGCCGCAGACGCCGTGGCGCGAGCCGAAGGAGGCGCTCGGTGACGGCGTCGACGTCGAGGGCGCCGAGAACGCGGCGTCGGTGCTCGGCGCCGACGTCGTGGCCGTCACCGTGCCGTTCTCGGGCATGATCGAGATCTACGACTCGATCGCGCCCGCGCTGCAGCAGGGGCAGGTCGTGCTCGACGCGACGAGCCCGCTGATGGCCGCGGTCGGTGGGAAGGCGTGGGAACCGATCCGTCCCTGGCAGGGGTCGGCCGCCGAGCTCGCGGCGTCGCTCGTGCCCGACGGGGTCGTCGGTGGTGGCCGGCTTCCACACGATCGGGGCGCACACGCTGATGGCGCTCGACGACGAGGTGGCGTCCGACGCGCTGCTCTGCGGCGACGACGAGGGAGCGAAGCGCAAGGTCGGTGAGCTGATCGACTCCGTGCCGGGCATGCGGTGGGTCGACGCGGGCCCGCTCGCGAACGCCCGGCTCACCGAGCCGCTCACGCCGCTGATCATCACGATCAACCGCCGCTACAAGCTGAAGGACGGCGGGTTCCGCATCACGGGTCGCGACGCGTGGGGGGCGCCCGAGTCGTGAGCTGCCCGGGCCGGTTCGTGGAGATCGACGACACGTCGCTGTGGGTGGTCGAGCGCGGGCCCGACGACGGCGTGCCGCTGCTCGTGCTGCACGGCGGACCCGGCCTCGACCATCACGAGTTCGCCGACTACCTCGACCCGCTCACCGAGCGGGGCATCCGGCTCGTGCTCGTCGATCTGCGGGCGTGCGGGCGCTCCGAGCGGCCGTCGCCCCAGACGTGGACGCTGGAGCGTCACGCCCAGGACGTGGTCATGCTCGCCCGGGCGATGCGGCTCGACCGGTGGGCCGTGCTCGGGTCATTCTTACGGCGCCTTCGTGGCGCTGCAGCAGGCGGTCGACTTCCCCGGCATGGCGGCGGCGGTGATCGTGAGCAGCGGCGTGCCGTCGACGCGGTTCCTCGAGCGCGTGGACGAGAACCTGCACGACGTTCGAGCCGGCCGAGCTCCGCGACCAGGTGATCGCGTCGTGGGCCCGCGAGTCCGAGGTCGCGACCGCCAAGGAGTTCGAGGACCTGATGCGCGACCAGTGGCCGTTCCACTTCGCGTTCCCCGGCGACACGCGGATCGAGGAGTACCGGCTGCGCTGCGCCGGCATGGTCTACTCGCCCGACGTGCTGCGGCACTTCGCCGGCGGCGAGCACGGGGCGATCGAGGTCGAGGACCGTCTCGGCGAGGTGATCTCGCCGACGCTCGTGCTGGCGGGGCGCTCCGACCGCACCTGCGTGCCCGAGGCGTCCGAGGCGATCGCGGCGCGGCATCGCCGACTCCCAGCTGCTGGTCTTCGAGGCGAGCGGGCACATGACCTTCGTGGAGGAGCCGGAGGTCTACGTCGAGGCCGTGTCGCGGTTCCTCGGCGGTGACGACGGCCAGCGGTCACCGAGGCGATCTAGTCGATCACCGCGAGCACCTGGCCGGTCTCGACGACCTGGCCGGCGCGGATCGGCAGGTCGGTGACCTCGCCGTCGCGGGTGGCGGCGATGTGGTTCTCCATCTTCATCGCCTCGAGGATGCAGATCACCTCGCCCGCCCTGATGTCCTGGCCCTTCTCGACGAGCACCTTGATGATCGTGCCCTGCATCTCGGCGCGCACCTCGCCGTGCACGTGCTCCTGATGCGCGGCCGCGTGCGCCTCCGGTGGCTTGGGGGCCAGACCGCGGCGCTCGTCGAACACGCGCACGGGCACCCGGCGTCCGTCGACCTCCACCAGGATGTCGGCGGGGCGTCCCTCGCCCGCCGTCTGGCTCGACGGCCCGAGCTCGGCCTGGGCGGGCAGGTCGGCCTCGGCGAGCGCTCGCTCGGCCCATGTGGTCGTGTGCCGTGCCCGTCTTGAACTCCTTGGAGTCGAGCACCCAGCGGTGCGCGGGGATCGTGGTGGGCACGCCCTCGACCGTGTACTCGCCGAGCGCGCGGAGCATGCGCCGGCGCGCCTGCTCGCGGTCGGTGCCCGAGACGATCAGCTTCGCGAACATGGAGTCGTAGTCGCCGGGGATCTCGCGGCCCTGCCCGAACCCGGCGTCGACGCGCACGAACGGGCCGGCGGGCTCGACGTAGCCGGTGATGCGCCCGGGCCCCGGCATGAAGTTGCGGCCGGGGTCCTCGGCGTTGATGCGGCACTCGATCGCGGCGCCGCGCGGCTCGACCGAGAGGCCCGCGATCGAGCCACCCATCGCGATCTCGAGCTGCAGGGCGACCAGGTCGAGCCCCGTGACCATCTCGGTGACGGTGTGCTCGACCTGCAGCCGCGTGTTCATCTCCAGGAAGTAGAAGTCGCCGTCCTCGTCGACGATGCACTCGATCGTGCCGGCATTCACGTACCCGGTCTCGCGCGCGAGCGCGATCGACGCGTCGGCGAGCCGCTGGCGCATCGTGTCGTCGATCGCCGTCGAGGGCGTCTCCTCGATCAGCTTCTGATGGCGTCGCTGCACCGTGCAGTCGCGCTCGCCGAGGAACATCACGTTGCCCTGGGTGTCGGCGAGGATCTGCGCCTCGACGTGGTGGGCGCGGTCGACGTATCGCTCGAGGAAGACCTCGGGCCGGCCGAAGTACGACTGGGCCTCGCGCGCCCCGCGCTTCAGCGCCTCCTCGAGGTGACCGGCGTCGCGCACGATGTGCATGCCCTTCCCGCCGCCGCCGAAGGCGGCCTTCACGAGCAGCGGGAAGCCGATGCGCTCGGCCTGCTTCCTCGCCTGCTTCGCGTCGACGGGCTCGGGTGTGCCGGGCACGATCGGCATGCCGCTCGCATCGGCGGCTCGCCGGGCGGCCGCCTTGTCGCCCATCATCTCGATCGCCTGCGGCGGGGGGCCGACGAACGTGAGCCCCGCGTCGCCGACGGCTTCGGCGAAGTGGGCGCGCTCCGACAGGAAGCCGTATCCGGGGTGGATCAGGGTCGCCTTCGCGCGGCGGGCCGCGTCGAGGATCGCCTCGATCGACAGGTACGAGGACGATGCCTGGGCGGGCCCGATGCGGAAGGCCTGATCGGCCATCTCGACGTGCAGGGCGTCGCGATCGGCGTCGGAGTAGACGGCGACGCTCGTGAAGCCGAGCTCGCGGCAGGTGCGCATGATGCGCACGGCGATCTCGCCGCGGTTCGCGATCAGCACCTTGGGCTTCATGACTGCCTCACTGGCGGGACCACCGTTCGGCTCCTCAGGTGTCGCCTCGGCCGGTACTGGCCCGCGATACTCTCCGGACTCTCGACGCGAGTCAACGTGGGGCGACGACGATGACGGCGACCGAACTGGAACGGGCCGCAGCCCTCGCGGGTCTCTCCGCCTCCGTGCACTGGCAGGAGGTTACCGGGTCCACGAACGCCGACGCCGTCGCCTTGGCGCTCGACGGCGCCCCCGAGTGGACGCTCGTGGGCGCCGGCCACCAGACGGCGGGCCGAGGCCGCCTGGGCCGGACCTGGCTCGACCGTCCCGGTGGCTCGCTCATGACCTCGCTCGTGCTCCGGCCGCAGCTGCACCGCCGATCGGCTCGGCCTGCTGACCCTGCTCGCCGGCGCCGCGTGGGCCGAAGCGGCGACCGACGCGACGGGCCTCGAGGTCCGGTGCAAGTGGCCCAACGATCTGGTGCTGGACGAACGGAAGGTCGGCGGCCTGCTGGCCGAGTCGTCGGTGGAAGGCGACGAGGTGCGGTGGGTCGTGATCGGCTCGGGCGTGAACCTCGCCGATCCCGGCGTCGAGGGATCGGCGGGCCTCGGCGAGGTCGACCCGGCGCCACTGCTCGGCGGGTTCCTGCGGCGGTTCGCGCAGGGATACGCGATGCCCGCTGCCGAGTTCGATGGTGCGGTCGTGGAGCGCTGGTCCACGATCTCGGCCACCTTGGGGCGGCTTGGTGACGGCCGTCGCCGCCGACGGCGTGCGGCGGCGAGGGCACCGCCGTCGCGATCGATCGCGCGGGCCGGCTGGTGGTGGAGACCGACGACGGACCCGTGGCCGTCGCCTCCGACGAGATCGAGCACCTCCGCTGACCTGGGGGACGTTTGCCGGGGCCCTCCCGCTTGGGTAGCGTCTCGCCCATGTTCCCTCGGAAGCTGTTGATCCCCGGCGAGGAGGTCGTGCTGGAGCTGCGGCCGCACCCGGTCGCGCTGGCCGCGCCGGCGATCGCGCTGGTCGTCGGCACGGCCGTCGCATCGTGGATCGCGACCAAGACGGACGGCGTCGTGGTCTGGGTCGTGTGGGCCGCCTGGCTCGCCTTGATGCTCGGGTACGTCGTGCCGAAGGTGGTCGGCTGGTGGACGTCGATCTTCGTCATCTCGACCGATCGCGTGATCAGCCGCGAGGGCTTCATCGCGAAGCGCTCGATGGAGATACCGCTCGAGCAGGTGAACGACGTGCGGTTCGAGCAGGGCATCTTCGACCGGATCGTGGGGGCCGGCACCCTCCTGATCCAGTCGGCGAGCACGACCGGCACGAACTCGTTCGATCACATCCGCCACCCCGAGGACGTGCAGCGGACGATCTTCCATCAGGGCGAGCTGAACCAGCACAGATCGGCGCATCGATCGGTGCCGGCGCCCACCCCCGCCGCGGGGGCCCCCGCGCGTCCCGATGGCTCAACCGCGCCGCCGGCCTCGCCCTCGGTCACGACCGAGTTGGAGCGCCTCGCCGACCTGCGTGCGCGGGGCGTGCTCACCGAGGAGGAGTTCCAGGCCCAGAAGGCCCGCATCCTCGGCCAGGGCTAGCGTCGGCCAGGCCTAGCGTCGGCCAGGACCGAACGTGGCGGCCCCGGCCGCGAGCACGAGCACGGTGTCTCCTTCGGCGAGGAGCAGGTCGCCGGCCGGGTTGGCGATCACCTCTCCGTTCATGCGACGCACCGCGAGCACCGGGCCTCCCGCGTCCGTCACCGGGCGGCCGTCGAGGGTGGACCCGTGCGCGACCACCCGCTCCTCCACGGAGAGCGCGGGCCCGCCCTCTTCCTCGCCGAGCACGTCGACGAGCTCCGGGCGCATCGCCATCTTCGCCATGTGCTGGCCGCTGGTGACGAACGGGGAGACCACCCGATCCGCGCCGGCTCGCTCGAGTCGCTCGGGGGAACCGGGCTCGGAGGCGCGAGCCACGATCTGGAGGTCGGGCCGGATCGAGCGAGCGATCAGCGTGATGTAGACGTTCGTGGCGTCGGAGTCCACGGCACAGACGAGGGAGCGTGCGCGTTCGACGCCGGCACGCTTGAGCACCGCCTCGCTCGACGGGTCGTCGATCAGGTAGGGCACCCCGTCGGCCTCCATGCGCTCGCGCAGATCCTCCTGCGGGTCGATCACCACGAACGGCCGTCCGTTCGCGCGCAGCTCCCTTGCGACCGCGCGCCCGACCCGCCCGTAGGCGCAGATGATCGTGTGGTTCCGAAGCCGGTCGATCTCGCGTTCCATCCGTCGCCTCCTGCTCCGCGCGCCGAGCTGGCTCTCCGCCACCATCTGCGCGATCAACGCCACCGAGATCAGCGCCAGGCCGACGCCCATCACGAGCAGCACGATCGTGAACACGCGCCCCTGGGCGTCGAGCGGGCGCACCTCCCTGAA
Source organism: uncultured Actinomycetes bacterium (assembly GCA_963728665.1). GTDB lineage: Bacteria > Actinomycetota > UBA4738 > UBA4738 > HRBIN12 > JAOUEA01. The sequence goes on from CAVSLG010000018.1 coordinate 147,447, forward strand.
CCCGACCGTGGTGAGCGTGATCACCGTCATGTACACGGCGTCCAGCAGCGACCAGTCTTCGAGTACCCAGTACCCGAGCACGCCGAAGACGAACACGGCGACGAGCGCCGCGACCGTCCACCGGACGCGTCGTGAGAGGTCCGTCCCCGCGGTCGTGCCGTTCACGAGCGGAGGCTACCCCGTGCGACCGGACGTGTCGGCGGCCGTTCGGCCCGAGTGACGCGGGCACCGGGCCCGTGCGACCATCGCGGCGATGATCGGCGAGATCGACCACGTCTACTACTGGGTGCGCGACATGGACGCCGCGGTGGCGTTCTACCGCGACGTGCTCGGGCTGCCGCTCCTGCGGCGAGACGGCGACGAGTGGGCGGAGTTCGACGCGGGTGCGATCCGGTTGGCCCTGCACGGCGGCGGCGACGTGTCGCAGGGCAACGGCACCGTCGTCTTCCGCGTGGCCGACCTCGACGAGGTGCGGATCGTGCTCGGTGGCCGTGGGGGACACGTCGACGAGCACGTCGGGGAGGTCGAGGGGTTCGCCCGTTTCGCCACGGTGCGGGACCCCGACGGCAACCCCGTGCAGCTGATCGAGTACGTGGCATGACCACCGAGGGGGCGGCGGACCGCCCACGGGGCTCCGGGGGCGCCCCCGATGAGGCGCTGGGCCTCGAGCCGTGCCGGCGATGCGGCGAGGTCGTCTCGGCCGGTGCGAACTTCTGCCCGAACTGCGGCGCGCCGATCGTGGTGCCCGCCGCGTCGGAGCGCCGCGTGGTCACGGTGGTCTTCGCGGACCTGGCCGGATCGACCGAGCTCGCGGCGATGCTCGATCCGGAGCGCTTCCGCGACGTGCTCGCGGCGTTCCACGGCATGGTGACCGACGAGATCACGGCGCTCGGCGGACGGGCAGAGGGATTCATCGGCGACGCCGTGCTCGGCGTCTTCGGTGTGCCGATGCTGCACGACGACGATGCCGAGCGAGGGGTCCGCGCGGGGCTCGCGATCGCGCAGCGGGCGGGTCGCATCGGCGCTCGGTTGGAGCTGCCGGTCCCGGTGCACGTGCGGGTCGGCGTGAACACCGGACCGGTCGCGGTTGGTACGCCCTCGGACCGCAACATCGTGATCGGGGCGGAGGTCAACATCGGCGCGCGGTTGCAGCAGGCGGCAGAGCCCGGCGAGGTGCTCGTGGGCGAGCGGACGCGCCTGCTCGTCGGCGACGCGATCGAGTTCGGCGAGCGCCGGCTGATCGAGGCCAAGGGCTTCGAGGAGGCGATGGCGGCGTGGCCGGCTGCCGGCGTCGTCGGACCGCAGACCCGCCGGTCGATCTCGCTCGTGAACCGCCGGCGCGAGCTCGCCCTGCTCAGCGACACGTTCGAGCGGGTGCGGGTGCGCGAGCGCGCCCACCTCGTCTCACTGCTCGGCGAGCCCGGCATCGGCAAGACCCGGGTGGTCGAGGAGTTCCTCGCCGGCCTGCCCGAGGGGGTGCGCGTGCTCGCGGGTCGGTCGAGCGTCTTCGAGGAAGAGGTCACGTTCTGGCCGCTCGCGCAGATGGTCTACCGGGAGATCGGCGCCGACCGCAGCGCCTCGGACGACGAGGTGCACGATCGCCTGCGCTCGTTCGTGCAGGAGTGGGTGGCGGACGACGACGTCGACGAAGCCGCCCGCAGGCTCGCGATGGCGCTCGGCGTCGACGCCGACCGCGAGGAGCAGCGCTACCACGCCGCCGAGGTGCGCAGGGGCATGCTGAGCGTGCTCACGGGCCTCGCGTCGCGCGGCCCGGTCGTCCTCGTCTTCGAGGACCTGCAGGAGGCCGACCCCGTGCTGCTCGACCTGATCGAGCAGCTCGTGAAGGAGGCCCGCAAGGTGCCCCTGATGGTGCTCTGCGTGGCACGGTGGGAGTTCCTGGAACAGCGGCCGAGCTGGGCCGGGGGCATCGCCGACAACGTGACGCTGTGGGTCGAGCCGCTCACGATCGGCCACGCAGCCGAGCTCGCGATGGAAGCCGGCGGTCTGCGTCACGACGACGCCGAGCGCGTCGCCCAGCACGCCGGGGGCAACCCGTTCTTCATCGTCGAGATCGTCGGCATGCTGCGCCGGGAGGAGCGCGATCTGCCCCCGTGGGGACCCGCGCCCAGCGGACGACTCCTGCCACCCACCGTGCAGGCCGTGATCGCGGCCCGTATCGACCAGCTCTCCCCGGCGGCACGCGAGCTCGTGCGGCGGGCGGCGGTCTTCCCTCAGGGGCGCTTCGACCTCGAGGAGCTGTCGCTCCTGGTCGAGCCCCGTCAGGAGCTGCTCGACGAGGCCGAGGACGACGAGCTGTTGATGCGCGACGAGGACCGTCCCGGCGTGTGGCGCTTCGGTTCCGACGTGCTCCGCGACGTGGCCTACGACTCGCTGGCCAAGCGCGAGCGCCAGCGTCTGCACCTGCGGGTGGCGAACAAGCTGTCCGAGGGCGACCACCCCGATCGCTTCCCCCGCACGGTCGCGTTCCATCTGGAACAGGCGGCCCAGGCCGCCCTCGACCTGAATCCCGGCGATCGCACGCTGGCCGAGCGCGCCGTCGATGCCCTCGCCCACGCCGGCCACATCGCGCGCCGCCGCATCGAGTCGCGCTCGGCCGCCGACCTGTACGAGCGGGCGTTGGTCATGGCCGGGCCCGACGAACGCTGGGGCGAGCGGGAAGCGTGGATCCTCAGCGTGCTGGGCGAGGCCCGCTACTGGCTGGGAGAGTTCGACGCCGCCGAGTCGGCGCTGCGCCGCGCCCTCGGGCTCGGTGGGGACTCCAGCGACAAGGTGTGCGCGCACGCCTCGCGGTTCCTCGCCGACATCACGCTCACGATCCACGGTGACGCCCCGCTGGCGGGGGCGCTGTTCGAACGCTCGCTGCAGGCGGCGCGCCGGTTGGGAGAGCCGCACGTCCTCGCCCGCACCCTGCTCATGGCCGGTTGGGTGCCGTTCTGGTCGAACGACCTGCCGACGGCCGAGTCGATGTTCCGTGAGGCGCTCGACGCCGCCCGCTCGGCGGAGGGCGGCGACCCGTGGGGCGAGTCGCGTTCCCTGGTCGGCATCGCCAACGTGATCTCGCCTGCCGGCGACGAGGAGGAGGCGCTGCGCGTCGGCCTCGAAGCCCTCGCCGTGGGAGAGGACGCCGGTCAGGCGTTCACCGCAGCCGTCGCGCACGAGACGGTGGCCGCCTCGCTCCGGCGCCTGATGCGGATCGACGAGGCCCTCGACCACGCGGAGGCGGCGATCCGGACGTTCCGCGAGCTGGGCGCGCGGTGGGAGCTCGCGAGCGCGCTCGGCGATCGTGGTGCGACCTATCGGCTCGCCGGCCGCCTCGAGGAGGCGGAGACGGACCTGCGCGAGGCGTTCGTGCTCTGCCGCGACCTGCAGGAGCGGGCGCTGGTCACATGGACCGCCGCCGAGCTCGCGCGCATCCTCGCGACCCGAGGCGACCCTTCGTCGGCTCGCCAGGTGCTCTCGGACCCCACCGCCCGCCTGGCCGACGGCGAGCCCGGCTCGTCGACGGCGCTGCTCACGGCCGAGTGTCTCGTGGCCCTCGTGGAAGGGGACGAGGCCACCGCCCGCATGAAGGCCACAACCGCGATCGAGACCGAGGCCGGCCCCGGGGGAGTGACGAACGTGTGGGCGGCGCAGGTGTGGTGGGCGGGCAGCCTCTTCGGACCCGAAGCCGCGGGCGGCGAGGACGCGTTCACCGAGGCGAGAGACCTGCTCGAACGTCACCACTGGAAGCAGGCCCTGCGGGAGCCTGAACTGGCCTCCCTCCTGCGACGGTAGGCCGTCGGGCCGTCGCGGGCTCAAGGGTTCGGGGTCTCGGCCCGAGGATGGTTGCATCGGCCCCGAACCCGGGGGAGCCTGTGAGGGCTTCGGGCCGGTTGCCAACCCTTCCCCCGGTCCGATATGGGTAGACGCTCATTCATGACGAGAACGGACCACTCCTTCCCCGTGGCGTTCCGCGTCGTCGCGATCGCGATCGCGCTCGTCGCCCTCGTCGGGCTGGCCGCCGCCAGCGGATCCGCGAGCCCCAAGGACGAGCTGCAGGAGGCCCGCGACGATCGTCGTTCGGCCGAGGCCAGCCTCTCCGCCGCCCAGTCCGAGCTCGGATCGATCCAGGAGCGTCTCGACCGAGCCCTGCTCGAGCTGGAGGAGGCGACCGGCCGGCTGGAAGAGGTCACGGCGAACCTCCAGGCCACTCGCGAGGAGCGCGATCGGGCCGAGGCGCGGTTCGCGCGCATCGAGTCCCGGTTGAACGAGCGCGCGGCCGAGGTCTTCATGGAAGGGCCGGCGTCCGACATCGGCTTCTACCTCGGAGCATCGTCGTTGTCGGAGCTCTCCGATCGGATCGAGTTCGTCGACGTCGTGCAGCAGGACGACGCCGACCTCGCGCAGGAGGTCCTGAACCTGCGCAACGAGCTCCTGGCGACCGAGGAGCGCCTCGAGGAGCTGCAGTCCGAGGCGCGGCGACGCCAGGCAGCGGCGCAGGAGCTGCAGGACGAGGTGGCGGCCGCCCTCCAGCAGCAGCAAGCGATCCTCGTCGACGTGAAGGACACGCTCGCCGGGGCGGAGGCGGACGAACGAGCGGCCGAGAAGGCGTACCAGAAGTTCCTCGCGTCGCAGAGCTACGCCAGCCACTCGTCGGTCGCGCTGCCCCAGGAGTGGCAGGGCGTGTTCGAGGCGTGCCCCGTCGACCAGCCGCGAGGGTTCGGCGACGGGTTCGGCGCCCCGCGGTACGTGGGCGGCTATCACCTGCACAAAGGGGTCGACATCGTCGCACCGCTGGGCACCCCGATCCGTGCGACCTTCGACGGGATGGCGAGCGACGCCACGAACATCTACGGCGGCAAAGCCGTCTACGTGCAGGGGAAGTTCGGCTCGACGTACAACGCGCACATGACCTCGATCGCGAAGCTCGGGCCGGTGCAGGCCGGCGACGTGATCGGCTACGTCGGTTCCGACGGCCTGGCGGGCGGCGAGACGAACCACAACCACTTCGAGTTCCGCCCGAACGTGATGCCCTCGAACTGGCCCGCGAGCTACTACGGGTACTCGATCATCGAGGACGCGATCAACCCGTACCCGCTGCTCGTGGCGGCTTGCGGCTAGCGGGCCCGGCCGCGGAGCAGTAGCCCGACCCCGATCAGGAAGACCACACCTGCTGCGACGAGCAGCGCCATGGCCACCGGCGGTGTGCCTCCCTCCTCGGTGCCGGTCGGGCTCGGCGACGGCGCCGGTACACCGGCGATCACCACGTAGCCGAGCCCGGGGACCTCAGCCTCGGCCTGCTGCTGGCCAGGGGAATCGGTGGTCTCGAGCGCCTCCCAGGACTCGCCGTCGCGTGAGAAGAGCATCTCGTGCGTGTTCGCGTGCAACGTCGAGGTCGCCGGGTACACGAGGATCACCTGGATCGGCCGGTCCAGGTCGCCGATCCGATCGCGGGAGGGCCGGTACGTCGCGCTGAAGCGAACGGCGTTGCCGAAGGCGGCGAGGTCGCCCCCGGGCGGTGCGAGCTCGGCCGGGTCGACCGGTTCCACGAGCAGCTCCACCGATCGCTGCTTCGGCGCCGTGCCGATCGAGCCGTCGTCGATCACGACGGTGACCTGACTGTCGGAGGTGAACACCACCTGGGTGCCGACCCCTCCCTCGAGGAGCGGGAGGTCGAACCGCCCCGAGCTGGGCTCCTGGTTCGTGGCCGCGAGCTCGGGAGGCGGCGAGACCCACCGGTAGTTGACGGGGCCGAGACCGTCGAGCAGGGGGCCGCGCGCGAGCGGCGAGAGCGAGCCCGACCACGCGGCCAGGGCCGCGTAGGCCACGATCACCGCGACGCCCGCGACCAACGCCATGCGGGCACCGCGGTCCGCAGGCTCCGTCGTCACGGGGCGATGTCCATCGCTCGGACCTCCTGGGTCGCGAGCTCGGGCGGCCAGACCACCATGTGTTCCCCGGGCACCATCCACTCCCAGATCACGGCCGCCGCGGCGACGTTGTCCCCGGCGGTCGCGGTGCCGGGCTCGCCGAACCGCAGGCCGCTGCCGTTGGGCAGGCTCCCCATCGGCAGGTCGATCGCGAGCGCGGCCTCGGCGATCGCGTCGGGGGAGAGGTCGTCCGCGGCGGGCATGACCTCGGCGAACAGGGCCCACGCCGCGGAGAACCCGGCGAGGGCGGCGGGGCTCATCTCCTCGCCCCATCGCGCGTCGTAGGCGGTGCGGGCACGCTCGAGGAGCGCGGCACCGTCGGGCCGCAGCGTGGACGGGTCGATCGCGTCGCCGCTGGGCTTGTCCGAGGCGAACAGGCCGACGGCGCCCTGTCCCAAAGCCGCGCCGAACTCCGGCATGCAGTACGACGACGAGGTACCGATGCTCGCCAGCAGGTCGACGTCGTTGCGCACGAGGGCGCGCCGTAGCTCGACCGCGTCGACGAGGTAGGCAGAGACGAAGAGCACGTCGGCGCCCGAGCGGTCGATGCGTCGAGCCAGCGCGTCGTAGTCGACCGTGCGGAAGTCGTACCCGAACCTCCCCGCCACCTCGAGATCGAGATCGGCCGCCGCCTGGAGGGCTCCGTCCGCGACCGATCGTCCGTAGACGTCGTCGACGAAGGAGACCGCGTAGCGCAGATCGTCAGGGTCGCGCCCGAACGCCTCGGCGAGCGGTCCGTCCACGAACGAGATCGCGTTGCGTCCGAGCACCGCGCCGGTCGGCGGCATGCGGAACGTGCGCACCCCCTGCTCGGACCGCCGGGTCAACATGCCGACGGCCCCCGTCTCCCAGAACAGCATGTCGTTGGCGGCCGCCGTCTGCGACGCGGGCGCCGAGATCGTGCTGCCGTAGCTGCCGAGCACGACGTCGACGCCGTCGGCGTGCAGGTCCTCGATCGCCGCGGGCGCTGCCTCGGCGGCCGAGACGTCGGTGGAGACGATGTCGATCGTGCGGCCGCCGACGCCGCCGTCGGCGTTCGCGAGCTGTGCCGCGAGCAGGGCGCCTCGGTGCTCGTCGATGCCGCCTTGACCCTGGGATCCCGACAGCGGATAGACGGCTCCGACCCGGATCGGGTCGTCGCTCGGCTCGGTCGGGCCCGTCGAGCATGCCGCGGCGGCGAACGCCACGACGGCCATCAGGGCAAGTCCGCGTCTCATCGCAACACCGTCATCGCCAGGTTGGCCGCCGCGTGGGTCGCCGCCGGAACGGTCCAGGTTCCCGATGCCCACCGCTGCCACGACAGCAGCAGGCCGGCGCCGAGGTCGACGGGGAAGGCGGCGACCCCGTACAGCGGCACGTGCACGAGCGCGAACGCCAGCGCGGTGATGCTGACGGCCACGATCGCGCCATGTCGTTGCAGCGCCCCGTACGCCGCCCTACGGAACAAGGCCTCTTCGGCGACGGCCGCGAGCAGCGCGAGCGGCAGCGCCCACGCCGCGTACGGGGCGGCGACGGGGCGTCCGCCCGTCGCGAGCGCGAGGGCCACGGCGGCGAGCCCGGCCGAGAGCACGACGGCGGGGCTGAGCCTCGCCCGGTCGGGAGTCGCGGGCACGAGCAGCGACCCTACGAGGACGGCGAGCAGGATCAGCGTGAGGCCGACGAGGCGTCCGGTCGTGCCGAGCGCGGGCAGCCAGAGCCGCATCAGCAGCAACGCCGCGCCGGCCGCCACCAGGCCGGCCGTGGCGAGATCGGCGCGGGCATCGTGCGCGGGGCGAGTCGTGAGCCTGGCGACGGGGGTCATCCCTTCACCTCGAAGGTCACGGCGGCCAGCACCCTCGGATCGAACGGCGCGTGATCGTTGGCCACGAACTCCACCTGGATCAGGTGTTCGCCGGGCGTGAGGTCGGTGAGCGTCTGCGACGTCCCCGAGGTCATCGAGACGAGCTTCCCGTCGAGGGTGACGTGGAGATGGCCCTCGTCGGGTTGCAGGTCGGTCGAGGTCTGGTCGACGACCTCGGCGCCCTGCAGGTCGATCTCGAGCTGCGCGGTGTCGCCCGCGAGTCGATCGCCGTTCTCGGGGCTCGCGATCGTGAGCTCGGCCGTGCTGGCGGGGCGTTCAGCCGCCACCGTGGCCGTCGGCACCGATGGCGACACGTCGTCGCCGGCGCCGTTCCCACCGCAGCCCGACAGCGCCGCGACGACCGCGGCGACGGCGACGGGCGCGATGCGGACCGGTCTCATATCAGATCTCCTGTTCCTGGCTGGCCTGCAGAACGGTACCGCCGACGGTGGTCGCCACCACATCGAACCGCCACGACCCAGCATCGGTCTGGACCGGCGCCGCGAAGTGTCCCGGGGTGAGCCGCGTGACGTCGAGCGCCTCGGTCCTCGCGTCCGGCCCGGTCGCGACGACCACGAGCCCGGAGAGCTCGAGCTCCTCGCCCTTGGGGTCGAAGGCCGTCACGTGGAACTCGTTCGTGCCGGGAGCGCCGGGATCGAGGTAGAGCTGGAGTTGCTCGCCCGTGGACATCGTGACCGTCTCGATGTCGGGCAGGTCGCCGGAGCCCTGGGCCACGACGCTGGTCGTCGGGGGGGCGCGCGTGACGAGCACGAGCGGCACCTCGGTCGTGCGCGCCCCCGATCGCACCTGGACCACCAAGTCCCAGGCGCCGGCGAGCGAGAGCTGCGTGCCTGCGCCCTTCCACACCGACGGGGCGCCGCCATCCGCAGGCTCGCCGGGCTCCATGGGGAGGGTCGTCGGCTCGATCTCGGGTCGTCCGATCGCCGCCATCAGCACCGTGACCTCGTCGGCCTGGACGGGGGTTCCCTCGTCGTAGTCGACGATGCGAGCCTCGAACGTGTTCGGGCCGGCGCTGCCGGGCTCGGCCGTGAACGTCACACGCGTGGTCGTGGCGAAGTCCGCGCCCGTCGCCGAGATCGACGGTGTGGCGGGCTCGGAGGGCCTGCCGGCGGCGGGATCGGGGTTGAGGCTCGTCAGGACCCCGGTCAGGCCGAGGACGCCGAGGGCGGCGACGAGTTCGATCGCGACCACCTGGCGCAGCAACGTGCCGTCTCGCTCGAGGCGCGGGATCGAGCGACGGCGATTGAGGGCGCCGAGGCCGATCAGCAGGAGCGCGATCGAGACCTTCACGATGAGCGTCGTGCCGTAGCTCGTGCCGGTGAGCATCGCCCGCACGTCGTCGATGCCTCCGGCCTCCCCGACGGTGCGCGCGATGCCGGTGAGCACGACGGCGAGCAGCGCCCAGCCGGCGATGCGCGAGAACCGGGTCACCTCGGCGACGGGAGCGGGCGCCCCGGCGACGCGGCGCTCCCGCACGAGCAGCAGCAGCGGCAACAGCCCGCCGATCCACACCCCGATCGCCAGGAAGTGCACCCACTGCGCGATCTCCGCCGGCAACGCGGGCACGAGCGCGGCCGCATGGCCGCTCGTGGCGCGCACGAGCATCGCCGCCGCGGCCGACAGGCCGAGGGCGACGAGCGGGGCGCGGCCCGAGCCGCGGCTCGCGACGAACGATGCGACGAGGGTCACCGCGGTGGTGCCGAGCAGCCAGACGTAGGAGCGCCCGGCCGACGACGAGAGCAGGTCGCCGACCGAGGCGCCGACGACGTCGGCCTCCGCGATCGTCATCGCGACCGCCCCCACGAACGCCGATGTGCCGGCGAGCGGGAGCAGCAGTCGTCGCGCCGGTACCACGCCGCCGAACGCCAGGAGTCCGGTGACCGTGGCCCCGATCGCCACCGCCAGGCCGGCGTAGAGCAGCACCTTGCCCGCGACCGCGAGGGGCGATGGGGAGGGGGTCGACGGCCCAGCCGCCTCGGGCGCGGCGGCGACCTCGCCCGAGGTCGCGCCCACGCCGAACGCGAACGCTCCCGCGGTGAGGTGGCCGTCGGCGGTCGAGACGACGCGCCACGAGACCGTGTAGACGCCGTCGCCGAGGTCGCTCGGCAGCGCGACCTCGAGGGATCGAGGCGCCGAGCCTCGCTCGAGCGTCCCCGTCTCGATCCCGGTGCCCTGCGCGTCGAGCACGGTCACCGAGGACAGGTCGGTGTCGGGCGGCTCGGTGAACGACATCGTGACCGACGCAGGTGCCGACGCGAGCACCTCGCCGGCAGCGGGGTCCGACGACTCGAGACCGGCGTGCGCAGACGCGGCGGCCGCGAGCGTCACGAGCATCGCGACGCCGATCGCGCCGGATGCGATCGCGCGCGCGAAGGGATGGCGCACCGTGCCCGAGCCCGACGTGGTCATCGCGCCTCCGTCTCGAACCGCACGACCGCCGTGACCCGCGGGTCGAAGGGGGCATGGTCGGCGGCCACGTACTCGGCCTGCAGCGTATGTGACCCGGGGCCGACGCCACGCAGGTCCACCACCTGCACGAGCCCGTAGGTCATCGACACGAGCTGCCCGTCGAGCACGAGGTGCACATGGCCGGTGTCGGGGGAGAGCTCGCTGCTCGTGTCCTCGACGATGCGACCACCCTGCAGATCGAGCACCACCTCGACCTCGTCGTCGCTCACGACCTGGCCGTCGGTCGGGGCCGCGAACGCGAGGGCGGCGGTCGACGCGGGCCGTGGCCCCGTCTCGGCCGCCGCCGAACCCGGCGATGGGGCGGGTGTCGGTGGGAACAGCGCCCTCGGGACGACCGCGGCCGACACGGCGAGCGCCCCCGCGACGACGAGCAGTCCCGGGCCGGCCCAGTCGGGCAGGCGGGGGAACCCCTTCCCCTTCAGGCGGGACCACCCCACCCACCCGACCCAGAGCGCGGCGAACAGCAAGACGACCGAGAGAGACTCGTCGACCGACCCCTGATGGGCGAGCATCACCGTGGCCTCGGGTCCTCAGGCGGACCTTCCGACGCCCCATCGCCAATGCCGCGATCGCGACGATGATGCCGATCGCGCCGAGGACGATGCCGACCATGCCCACGGTGCGTGCGCTCGACGCGGCGTCCTCGGCCGATGCGGCAGCCGCCTCGGCTGCGGCGACCCCGTCGGCGCTGCGCGTCGCTTCCTCGTCCACGCGCGTGGCGAGCTCCTCGTTCGAGGGGGCGTCGACCGCGGGGAAGGACACGGCCGCCACATCCTCGACCACCGAGAAGGTGTCGGGCCCCGAGGTCATCTCCTCGTCGACCTCTTCACCGTCGATCGTGCCGGTGAAGTGGAACGTGTACTTGCCGGGCTGCGACGGCACGAAGTCGGCCCGGTACTCGCCCGGTTCGCCGAAGACGAGCTCGCCGCCCTCGAAGAAGAACCACGGTTCCATGTCCATGGGCTCCGAGGTCTCGTCGCCGTAGGTGACCTCGACCTGGATGTCGCCGGGCTTCAGGTCGTTGACGGGCTCACCGTCGTGCTCGACGTGCAGCTGCGCTGCGTTGGGCAGCCCCGCGTAGGCTGGCTCGTCGGCGAAGCCGATCGTGAGGACGAGGTCGCCCTCGCCGGCCTCGCCGTGAGCGAGGACCGGCGAAGACGGCAGCAGGATCAGTCCGGCGACGGTCGCGCCGAGCGCGACGCGTGCCAAGGTGGAACGACGCATTGGTGCTCCTTCCCGAGATGCGGAGACACGCCGCTCGCGGGTGCGGGCCGGCGTGTGAAGCGGAACGGCTCAGGGGAGGGAGGGAGGAGCCCGGCTCGCGGCCGCTCGCATCGACGGGCGGCCCGGGGAGACGAACGGAACCGCCGCCACGGTGACCAGCGGACGGGGGACGTGGAGGGGGGCGACGCCGGAACGTGAGTCGGCCTCCTCGGCGACCCGGTCGGTCGCCCGAAGCACGAAGGCGCCGGCGACGGCCATGGCGACCTGCACCGTGATGCCGATCGCGAGCAGGGTCCCCTGGGCGAGGTCGTGGAGCGATGCCCCTGACGCGAGCCGCTCGCCGACCTCCATCGCGACGAACGTGATCGACTGCACCGCAGCAAGGACGACCGCATCGAACACGAACGAGCCGCGGCCCTCACGGTGGGAGAACCGGGCGAGGAACAACGCCACCAGCCCGATCGCACCCGCGAGCAGCGCGACCTGCGTCGCGTACGGCAGGTAGCCGTGCCCTGTGGCATGCAGGAGCTCCTCACGCGCGTGGGCGTGTGGCGTGCCGAGTGCGTAGGCGACCCAGTGCCCGAGCACGAGCCCGGCACCGGCGACGCCTGCCGTGGCCACGGTGCGTCGAGGATGCGTACCCCTCATCGCGTCGATTGTAGTGTTGGCGCCGACATCCGAGGGAGCGGGGGACGATGGAGGCCAGGGACGTTCGCACGGTCGGGGTCGTCGGGTGCGGCCTCATGGGCTCGGGCATCGTCGAGGTCGTCGCCCGCATCGGCGTCGACGTCGTCTACCTGGAGCCGAGCGACGGGCTCGTCGAGGCCGGCCGGGAGCGCATCGAGACCTCGACCGGCCGCGCCCTCGAGCGCGGCAAGCTCACCGCCGAGGACCGCGACGCCATCCTGGGCCGCATCAGCGGCTCGACCGAGATCGCCGCGTTCGCGGGCGTCGACCTCGTGATCGAGGCCGCGACCGAGGATCCCGAGATCAAGCTCGAGACGTTCCGGACGCTGGACGAGGTCACGCGCGACGAGGTCGTGCTCGGCTCGAACACGTCGTCGATCCCGATCGCGACGCTCGGTGCAGTCACCGCTCGGCCGGACCGTGTGATCGGCATGCACTTCTTCAACCCGCCGCCGGTGATGGGGCTGGTGGAGCTCACCCCGTCCCTCTCGACCAGCGAGGAGACCGTCGCGTTCGCGCGAGGGTTCGGCGAGCGGCTCGGCAAGACCGTGGTCGTGGCGAAGGACCACGCCGGCTTCATCGTGAACCGGCTGGTGATCCCGTACCTGTGCGCGGCGATCCGGCTGCTCGACGAGGGTTTCGCGAGCCGCGAGGACATCGACACCGCGATGACGCTCGGCATGAACCACCCGATGGGGCCGCTGCGCCTCGCCGACTTCATCGGGCTCGACACCGTGTTGCAGATCGCCGAGGTGCTGCACGCCGAGTTCCGCGATCCGTCGTATGCGCCCCCGCCGAGGCTCCAGCGCATGGTCGACGCGGGACACCTGGGCCGCAAGAGCGGTCGCGGCTTCTACGACTACGGGTGAGCGAGGTTCCCTGAGGTCGAGCGTGCTCAGTCGTCGCCGCCACACCCTCCGATCCTGATGTGGTACGTGCCGCTGAACACCTCGTCGGGAACGCCGAAGTCGACGGCGGACTCGATCACGTGGCGTCCGCATCCCTGTGTCGGGATCGTCAGGAACGTGCCGGTGAGCGACGTGCGGATCGGGCCGGTTCCGACGCCGATCGCGTCGAGGAAGCTGCCAGATCGCGACCTGATCGTGAACGCGCCGAGGTTGAAGGTCTTGCCACTGGTTCCGACACGGTCGCCGTCGAACTTCACCCACGAGGAAACCGGCGCGAATCCTGCGTCGGCCGCGGCGACCAGTTCCGCGTCCGTCGTGCCGTCGGCGGGGCTGAACGTGAACCAGGCCGCGTGGGAGAAAACGATCGGTGTGTCCGCCGGCACGTCGCACCACAGCTCGAGGTCCTCGGCGATCGGGGGAGCGATGAAGAAGCGACCGTCGACGACCGCGCCGCACGCTCCTTCGAGTGACGCGAGGAGCGGGCTCGGGCTCGAGCCGAGCGCCCACCTGCTGTACTCCCGTGCTCGGAACTGGTGCGTCCGGTGGATGCCGGCGACGCCTGCACGAGCCGGCATCGTGGCTACCATCAGGAGCGAGACCATCAGAGCGAGGAATGAGATCCGCCGAACCATCGCGTCCCCCATTAGTGGGTGCGGTTGGCGGGCAGCCGCTGGCGACCCTACCCCCGGGCGCACTTCTGCGCAACCCCCACACGCACGAGGGCGACCCCCGATCGGGAGCCGCGGTGCATGGCGTGCGCCGCGCTGTACGCGGGTTGCCTACGAAGTGAGTGCGGTGTCGCCCTCGAGCCAGCGATCGACGTCGGCGACCCATCGCGCCGCGCCGAGCTCGGCGAACCGCGTTCGTGCCTGCATCAGCGGCGTCGTGGCAACGTCGGTCTTCCCGAGCGCCAGAGCGCCCGCCCGAGCCCTGCGCGTGCATGTGCGGCCTCGACGACACATCCGCCCGCCGACGGCATCACCGGCTCGGTGCTCACGAGGGTCGGCGCCTGGACGACCCTACCTTGGGCGAGCCGGTGTTCACTCCGTGAACGAAACGGACCCGCCTTGCAGCGCGCGCGTTGTCCTGTAAGGCTTCGCTCGTGACGACCAAGGACAACGCCGCGTTGCTGGCGAACTCGGCGTTGTTCGTCGACCTCGCGCCGAAGGCGCTCGAGTTCCTGGCCGAACGCGCCATCCGACTCGACCTCGAGCGTGGTCACACGATCTTCCACCAGCGGGACGAGGGCGACACGCTCTACGTGATCGCGGATGGCCTCGTGAAGGTGTGGGTCTCGTCGGGGGAGGGCGGTGAGATGGTGCTCGCGACGTTGCGGAGTCCCGATGCGTTCGGGGAGCTCTCAGCCGTCGACGGGCGGCCTCGATCCGCCTCGGCGACGACCCTCGAGCCGACGACGCTCGTCGCGGTCGACCGGGCCACGCTCCTGGACGCGGTGCACCACCACCCCGGAGTGGCCGACGGCATGTTGAGCGCCCTCGGAGGTCTCGCCCGTCGGATCACCGAGCAGACGTCGGACCTCGTCTTCCTCGACCTGGCGGGGCGGCTCGCGAAGACGCTCGCGACGCTCGCCGACCGCGACGGCACGGTCGAGGGCGACACGGTCGTGTTGGAGCTGCCGCTCACCCAGACCGAGCTGGCCGAGATGGTCGGCGGATCGCGCCAGAGCGTGAACCAGAGCCTGAGGATGTTCCAGACCCGCGGCTTCCTCGAGCTGCGCGGGCGCGAGGTCGTGATCTTGGACCTCGACGCGCTTCGCCGCCGCGGTTCTCGCTGAGCGGCGCCCGGTCGGGCGTCCGGAGCCGGTGAGCTCGTTCAGGAAGGTGCGCCGTCGAGGAGCGCCTGCACGCCGGCCTCGTCGAGCTCGACCTGGCCGTCGGCCACGACCCTTCGCAGGAGCTCCGCCCAGCCCGGCCCGGCGGCATGGGCCACGGACACGGTTCGGCGGGCGTCGTCGAGGCGGCCGGCCTGGGCCATCGCGACCGCGGCCCAGAACGCGAGCTCGGGGTGGTCGGGTTGGATCTCGAGCGACGTGAGCCGTTCGCGCATCGCGCCGTCGACGTCCTCGGCGAGCTCGAGCTCTTCGGCGCGCTCGGCGTGACCGTAGGCCCGCCACAGCCGCACGACCCGGGCGAGCTCGTCCACGGGTGTCGCGTGATCCTCGACGCGCAGGTCGAGCAGCCGGTCTCCCCACTCTGTGCCGGTCGACGCCGCCTCCACGACGAGGATCGCGGCCGACTGCATGCCGCGGATGTCACCGCCCTCGTCCTGGCCGGCCGCCAGGGCAGCCAGCAGCCGATCGGGCAGGTCGCCCTCGGCGCCGCGATACGCGGAGGCCATCGCCTCCCACACCGTGTCGCGCTCCATCATGTTCGCCTGCACCGAGAAGCCGTCGCCGGCGAGATGCCCGAACTCGCGGATGCAGTCCTCGCCCGTGTGGACCCCGATGTGGCCCCGGGCGTCGACGAACGCGACCTGGCGCACGGCTCGATCCGCGTCGGCACGCACGAGCGTCTCGAGCGCCTCGGGGGCGCTGCGCCCTCGCCGCATCAGCTCCAGGCCGAGCGGGCCGTACGAGCGTTCGGCGAAGGATTGGGTCGCGACCGCGCCGACGCCGGCTTCAGCCCACGAGACGACGCTCCCGACGGAGAACCAGTGCGACTGCACGGCGACCCCGAGGCGTCCGGTCTCGGGATCGCGAGCCACGATCGAGTAGGTCATCGTCGGTGCCTCCCTAATCGTCAGGCCTGGTCGTCAGGCGCCCGACCGCACGTTCCGCGCGAGCGCCATCAACACGGTCTTGGCCTGGAACGGCGTGAGCTCAGGGTGCTTGGCGAGGATCAGCGTCAAGGCACCCGCGATGTGCGGTGCAGCGAATGAGTTCCCGGTCGCGACGATCGTCTTGCCGTCGAGCCACGGCACCTCGACGTCGATGCCGGGGGCACCCCACTCAGCGGGGGGCCTCGGGTTGTAGTCGAACGCCAAGGGGTCGTCGACGTCTTCGTGCGAGGCGACCGAGAACACCGACGAGTATTCGGCCGGGAAGCTCGGTCCCGGCATGTTGTTGATCGCGCACACGAGCATCACGCGACGGAACGCCGCCTCGTCGGCGATGCGATGGAATACCGAGTAGTAGTCGCGCTTGCCGGTCGACAGCGACAGGTTGATCACCCGCATGTCGTTGCGCAGCGCCCATCGCAGCCCCGCAGCGAACACGAACCCCTTGCCCGTGAGCTTGGGCCCGAGCACCCGCACGCTGTGGATCTCGCAATCGGGCGCCATCTTCCGGATGACGCCCGCGCACGCCGTGCCATGGCCGAACAGATCCTCGTGCGGTCCCTCGGTGAAGCGCACGTTCCCGGGGGCATCGGGGTCGTAGTCGACCGCGACCGCGCCCTGGACGCTGCCGACCCACGGGTGATCTGCGTCGACACCCGAGTCGACGACCGCGACCTTGATCCCGGCGCCGGTGCTGTCACCCCACGCCCACGCAGGCGTGATCTCGTGAGGCAGGTCGACGTCGACCTGCTGCAGCGCGCCCGGCTGGAAGGCCCACGACCACGCCGGACGCACGCTACTCCCGGTTCCCCTGCGCGTACGTCAGGAACGTGTACAGCATGTCGGTCGCCGCCTGACGCTCCTTGGGGCCGAGCGACCCGATCTCGGAGAACAGATCGAGCAGCTCCGCCATCTCGCGCGCCGGCCCTCGAGCCTTCTCCGCGATGCGTTCGAGCGCCGCCGTGAGGTCGCCCTCCTCCGCAGCGATCGACGCCGCCTTGAAGATCACGCGCCCGAGCGTGCGGAACATGCGTGTCGTCTCGATCGTGACGGCGGCCTGCCGGGCGAGGGTCGAGACGAGCCGGGACTCGTCGTGCGCGTCAGCCCGGCCCTCGGGAGCGTCGAGGATCTCCATCACGCCCATCGCCCCGGCGTCGGTCTCGAGCGGGATCGCGAAGACCGTCGACGGCGTGTATCCGGTCGCCGCGGCGATGTCGCTGGCGAACCGTGGATCGCTCGGCGCGTCGGAGATCGTGATCGATTGTCCCGACGAGAGGGCCCATCCGGCGATGCCCTTGCCGGCGTCCATCTCCATGCCGACGACCTGGTCGCCGGCGGCGCCCGAGGCGGCCACGAAGGTGAGCGTCTCGCGGTGGGGATCGAACACCGCGATCGACGCGGCATCCGCGCCCGTGATCTCCCGCACGGTCTCGACGATCCAGTCGAGCAGCTCCCGGTACCCGGGGGGCTCGATCGCTGGGCCGAGGTCCGACGCCGCCCGCGCGAGCACGGCGAAGTGACCGTCGGGGTCCGGCGAGGGTTCTCTCATCGTCGAGCCATCGTCGCTCATCGCCGCGGATGCTACCCGCACCGGCGTCCAGGCGCGACATAAGGTGTCGGCAACATGACAGCCTGGAAGTCGCCTGCATGACACTCATCAGGACTTGCGTGGTCGATGATGCAGGGGTCAGGATGAGCCCCAGACCAGAGGGCTCCCACCAGAAGGAGGTCCGGGATGTCGGACGAGAAGAAGATCGACGGAGAGGACACCGAGGGTCAGAAGAAGCGCCTCGAAGAGGACGACGCCGAGGGTCAGCGGCGGAGGCAGGCCGGTCTCGCCGAGGACGACACCGAGGGTCAGCGGCGCAGGCAGGCAGGCCTCGCCGAGGACGACACCGAGGGTCAGCGGCGCAGGCAGGCCGGTCTCGCCGAGGACGACACCGAGGGTCAGCGGAAGCGCCTCGACGAGGATGACACCGAGGGTCAGCGGAAGCGCCTCGACGAGGACGACACCGAGGGCATGATCAAGTCTCGGCGCACCCTGGACGAGGACGACACCGAGGGTCAGAGGAAGCGCCTCGACGAGGATGACACCGAGGGCATGATCAAGTCTCGGCGCACCCTGGACGAGGACGACACCGAGGGTCAGCGGAAGCGCCTCGACGAGGACGACACTCTCGAGCAGGCCTGACGATCGTCCCGATCCGCACCACGGGGGCCGCCTTCGGGCGGCCCCTTGTCATGCGTGGCCCAGTTCCTCCACAGGGCTCGTGGAAGCCAGCCGGTTCGAGACCACCGCCAGGAGCGTCGTCGAGATGCGCGGGCCCTCGTTCGCGATGCGCAGGAACTCCTCGCCGGGGATGCGATAGAGCTCCATGTCGGTCACCGCGGTGACGGAGGCGGTGCGAGGCCGCCGCTCGAGCAGGCCGATCTCGCCGAAGTAGTCGCCTGCCTCCAATCTCGCGAGGGGTGCGGCGGCCTCGAGCGTCGTGACCTCGGCGGTGCCGGACTCGATCGCGAACAGGTCGTCCGGTTCGTCGCCCTCGCGCACGACGACCGTGCCGGCCGGTACCTGCTCTCGCGTGGAGACGGCGGCCAGTGCCTCGAGGGTGGCCGGCGACGCCGTCTCGAAGAGGTCGAGCCGCTCGAGCAGGGCGACCGCGCGGGGCGAGCTCGGCGACCCGCGCCGCGGCGATGCGATCCATCGAACGCGCTCGGGGCAAGGTGACCAGCGTGACCGCCAGCAGCACGCCCCCGGCGAGGCCGGTGGCCCCCGCGAGCCCCAGCAGCTCGATCGTGATCGGCGCGACGACCGAACCGAGCGCGATCGCGCTCACGGCGAGGGCGCCGAGGATGCCGAAGACGCTGCCGATGCGTTCGGCCGGCACGACGCGTTGCAGGGTGGTCGTGGTCACGACGTCCGCGATGATCACGGCGGCGCCCTCGATCGTCAGCAGCAGGTAGGCGGCGGCGGGCAGGCTGACGACCGACAGCGTGGCGAGCGGGATGCCGGCGACGAACGTCGCGACCGTGAGGATGCCAGCCGTGTGGGCCCTCGACGCGAGCCTGGCCGCCGCAGCGGTGGCGAGGATGCCCCCGATGCCCGGCGCGGCGAACAGCAGGCCGGTCGCGTCGATGCCCATGCCGAGCGACTCCTCCGAGATCGGCCCGAACAGCACGATCTCCTGGCCGAACGTGAAGCTGAACGCCATCGTGAGGCCGACGAGGAGCACGGCCTCCTTCGAGCCTCGGATCGCGCGGGCGCCGGCGACGATGCGCGACCGGAGCCCTGCCTCGACCTCGACATCGCCGACCTTGCCTCGCACCTTCATGCGCCACACCAGCAGCGCGGAGAAGAGGAAAGTCAGAGCGTTGAGGGCGAACGCGACCGGTGGCGGCCCGAGCAGCAACAGCACTGCCGAGAGCGCCGGGCCGAAGGCGATCGCGAAGTTGTCGATCGTGCCCGCCAAGGCGTTCGCGGCGGCGAGGTCCTCTTCGGGCACGATCGAAGGCGTGATCGCCGTGACCGCCGGGTAGTACGGGGCGCTCAGGGTGTTGTTGACGAACGTGATCGCGATCAGGGCGATCACCGCGGCCGTGCTGGTCGACAGGGCGACGACGGTGAGGATCAGCATCAGCACCGCGCGTGCCAGGTCGGAGGCGATCATGACCTTCCGCCGGTCGTACCGGTCGGCGATCGCCCCTCCGAGGGGCTCGAAGATCACGTACGGCAACAGCCGGACGACCCCGGACGCCGCGACCCACACGGTTGAGCCGGTGACGTCGAGGATGTAGATGATGCTCGACGCTGCATACAGCCAGTTCCCGGAATCCGAGATCGCGAGGCTGCTCAGCAGCAACCGATAGTCGCGGTGGGAGAGCGCGGCGCGGAACGTGCCCCCTCGCGCGCCGTCGCTCATGTCGGAGGGTTATCCGCTGTGTGGCACCGCCGTGTCAAGCGTGGCGCCTTTACAGGCGTGACCGAACGACGCTACGGTAGCGCCGCCACGCAACCCTCTGGCCGTGGGGCGCTCGTCCCGCGTCGGTGCCCGCGGAAAGGAGCATCGCCATGAGGAGAGCAGCGCTGATCGTCGGGGTGGCGGCCCTGGTGCTCGGCCTCGTTCCGTCGGCCGGCGCCGACGGCGGGGGTGGGGGCGGCCGGTTCGTGTTCCCCGCGGACTCGACACCACGGGGGCTCACCTACCCTCAGTGGCACGGGCTCTACCAGATCTGGCTGAACGAGATCCCGGCGTCGGAGAACCCACTCCTGGACCCGCTCAGTCCGCGCAACTGCGAGCCGATGCGTGACGGCGACGTGATCTTCCTGGGGTCGTTCGGGGCCGACTGTTCGGTGCCCGCCGACACCCCGCTCGTCTTCGGCACCGCGTCGTGGGAGTGCTCGACCGCGGAGGGCCTGGGCCAAACCTTCCAGCGGCTCCGCCGCTGTGCCGTGGAGAACTTCGACTCCGACCTCGGACCCGATGCCTTCTACCAGAAGGTGCTGATCGACGGCGTGCACGTGCGTCGATCACGGCGATGGGTCTCGGTGACGCCTGGGGAGATCATCGACTTCCCCGAGGACAACCTCTGGGGAGCGGAGCCGGGCCCGAGCAAGTCGGTCTCGAAGGGGTTCCTCTTCGTCGCCCGCGGCATGCCCGTCGGTGACCACAGCATCGTCGTGAGGGCCTTCTTCGAGGGGACGTTCGCGTTCGAAGTCGTCTGGGACCTGCACGTCGAGGCGGCCGCCTAGCCCCCAGTGCCCGCGGCGGGCCGGCCGGCTCCTGTGAGCCGGTCGGCCAGGCCCGCGGCGTAGCCGGCCATCTTCGCGGCGTCGGTGAACGCCATCAGGGCCGGCACCGCCACCGTGGCGATCGCGCGTTCGCGGGGTGTCGCGAGCTCGCGCCCATCCGCGGCGCACCGGCGTTCGTGCGTAGGCGACCGCGCCTCCGCCGCGAGCAGCCTCGGCCAGGTGCGATCCCGACGCGAGCGCGGCGCCGAGTCCCGGCGTAGACGCCGAACCGCAGCGCGTGGCGCTCCGGGATGCATGCCGGCCTGCGCATCGCCGCTGCGCGTACCGGAAGTACTGGCGCCAGGTCGCTGCCGAGGCCTTCGCGGAGCCGCCAGCGCACGATCGCGTCGGGCGCGAACCGCATGTCCATGCCGAGCTCGCGCCATCGCTGGTCGACCCACATGTCCTCGCCGATCGCGAGCCACTCGGGGTACCCGCCGACGGCGTCGATCGCCTCGCGACGGAACGCCACCGACCGTGCCGACGGGTTGAACGTCGCCGGGTCGACCTCGCCCGCGTCGAGCGGGAGGTTCACCGCCGCCATGCAGCGCTCGAACGACGTCTCGAGCACCGGCTCGTACCAGCCCATCGAGACGTCGGCGCCCGCCTCGATCGGCGCGACGATCGCCTCGAGCCACCCGGGGTCGAGCTCGCAGTCCGCGTCGGTCGCCGCGATCACGTCGTGGGTGGCCGCCGCGAGCGCGACGTTGCGACCGCGCGAGATGTTCGCGCCGGGTTCCACGAGCACGTCACGCCTTCGCCTCGAGCGAAGGCGTCGGCCGTGCCGTCGGCTCGAGCCTCCGTCGACGATCACGACCTCGTCGGGCGCGCGCGTCTGCGCCGCGAGCGAGGCGAGGAAGGCGCCGGCCGAATCGGCGCAGTCCTTCACGGTGGAGATCAGCGTCACCTTCATCGGGTCGCGGAACGCCCGTCCGGCATCGTCATCGGGAGCGCCCACGACGTGACGGTACACGCGCAACGTGGCGCGGGCGGTCTCCGGCCACGAGAACGCGGCCGCGCGTTCGCGGCCGCGCCGGCGCAGGTCCTCGGCGAGCGCGGGGTCGTCGAGCACGCGCGCGAGCGCGTCGGCGATCGCCTCCTCGTCGAGGGGATCCACGAGCAGCGCGGCGTCGCCCGCGACCTCGGGGATCGACGAGGCGTCGGCGGCGACCGTCGGCACGCCCCGTGCCAGGGCCTCGACGACCGGCAGGCCGAACCCCTCGTAGAGCGAGGGGTAGGCGAAGACGTCGGCGCCCCGGTACAGCGCATCGAGGTCGTGCGCTCCGAGGTCGCGGGTCCGCACGACGCGGCCCGGGCCCTCGGCCGCGAGCTCCTGTCGCAACTCGTCGTCGAGCCATCCGTCGGGACCGTTCAGCACGAGCGCATGCGGGCGTCCTTCGGCGGCCAGGCGCCGATAGGCCCGGACGAGCCGCGCCTGGTTCTTCCTCGGCTCCAGCGTGCCGACCGACAGCACGTAGGGCCGCGGCACGCCGAGCCGCTCGAGCGTGGCGTCGATCGTCGTCGGGCTGCCGACGGGAAGCGACGACGGCGAGCGGCGTGACGTGCACGCGGGCCGGGTCGACGCCGGAGTGCTCCCGCAGCTCGTCGGCCGTGAACGCCGAGGGCACGACGCACGGCGTCGGCGCGCCGGGCGGTCGCGCGCAGCCCGGCCCGGTAGAGCATGCGCCAGTCGCGCGGGAACAGCTCGGGGTGGCGCACGAACGCCAGGTCGTGCACGGTCACGACGAGGCGCTGGCCGCGCCGGCTCGGCGCGACGCCGCGGGGTTCGTCGCGTGCACCACCGCCGCCTCGGCGAGCCGGCCGGCAGCGAGGGACGCCCGGTGAGGTTCCATCGCGGGTACAAGCGCGCGGATCGGCCGATCGACGACCGTGACCGGTGGCAGCCGCGTCAGCCACGAGGCCGGGGGGCCGCCGGCCGAGAACCGCGAACGGAACGGCAGCAGCTCGAGCGTCGGGTCCTCGTCGAGCATCGCCGGCGCGAGCTCCCGGACGTAGGTGCCGATGCCACCGGGGGCCGAGAACCAGAGCTGGTCGATGTGGAAGGCGACCTTCACGACCGGTCGCCGCTCCGGTACGCCTCGATGCAAGCGCACCCGTCGGGGCCGACGGTCGCCGCGTGCGCGGTGCCGGCCGGCAGGTCGAGCCGATCGCCGGCCGCCAGCTCGACGTCGCCGTCGTCGGTGTGGAAGACGATCGACCCCTCGAGGCAGAACAGCACCTTGTGGGAGTCGTGGTCGTGCCGGCCGTAGCGGTCGCCGGGGCCGTTCCCCCACGATCGCGGCGCGCCGCAGCCCTCGCGACTCGAACGCGGCGAGCGCCGAGTCTCGGTCCGCGGTGCCGGGGGTCTTGGTCGCGCCCGTGGCCGTCTCCGTGGGGAAGGCTAGTCTGATGCGAGACTAGCGAACGTCGCTGCGGCCGTGCACCGTCGGCACGCCCTTGCGTGCGAACGGTCCCTGCTGCCCGTGCCAGGGTTCGCGGGCATAGCGGCGAGCCTGCAACGCCCCGAGTCCGGTGGCGTCGATCCGGCCCTGCAGCACCCAGGGCGCGGGCCGCGGGCTCTCCGCGACGAAGTAGCGCTCGAGCGCCATCAGGATCGCGCGCTCTTCCTCGCGGCGTGATGTCGTCGGGAAGCTCGAACCGGCGCTCTCCTTCGTCGCGGATCGGCATCGGGGCCTCCTCTAGAGCGGGATGTTCCCGTGCTTGCGAGCGGGCACGCTCTCGCGCTTCGTCGAGAGCATGCGCAGCGCCTTGATCAGGCGCGCGCGGGTCTCGGCCGGCTCGATCACGTCGTCGATGAACCCGCGCTCGGCGGCGGCGTACGGCGTCGAGAACTTCTCGCGGTACTCCTTGATCAGCTCGGCCTTCTTCTGCGCGGGGTCGGCCGCCTTCTCGATCTCCTTGCGGAACACGACGTTCACGGCGCCCTCCGCGCCCATCACCGCGATCTCGGCCGTGGGCCAGGCGAACGCGACGTCGCTGCGCAGGTGCTTCGAGTTCATCACGAGGTACGCGCCGCCGTAGGCCTTGCGCGTGATCACGGTCATGCGCGGCACGGTGGCTTCGGCGTACGCGTACAGGAGCTTCGCGCCGTGGCGGATGATGCCGTTGTACTCCTGGTTCGTTCCGGGCAGGAACCCCGGAACGTCGACCAGCGTGAGGATCGGGATGTTGAACGCGTCGCAGAACCGCACGAACCGCGACGCCTTCTCGCTCGCCTCGATGTCGAGCGTGCCGGCATTCACCTTCGGCTGGTTCGCGATCACGCCGATGCTCCGCCCGTCGAGCCGAGCGAATCCGATCACGATGTTCATCGCCCACAGGGGGAAGATCTCGAGGAACTCCCCGTCGTCGACGACGTAGCGGATCACCTCGTGCATGTCGTAGGGCTCTTTCGCCCGGTCGGGCACGAGATGGGTGAGCGCGTCGGCCGAGCGGTTCGGGTCGTCGGTCGGCGCGTAGGCGGGAGGGTCCTCGAGGTTGTTCGACGGCAGGAAACTCAACAGGTACCGCACGCGGTTCAGCACGTCCTCGTCGTCTTCCCCGACGAAGGAGGCGACGCCCGACTTCGTCGCGTGGGTCATCGCGCCGCCGAGCTCTTCCATCGAGACGTCCTCGCCGGTGACGGTCTTGATCACGTCGGGTCCGGTGATGAACATATGCGAGGTCTCCCGCACCATGAACGTGAAGTCGGTGATCGCGGGTGAGTAGACGGCGCCGCCGGCGCACGGCCCCATGATCACGCTGATCTGCGGGATCACCCCGCTCGCGCGCACGTTCCGCTCGAAGATGTACCCGTAGCCCGCGAGCGAGGCCGCGCCCTCCTGGATGCGCGCGCCCCCCGAATCGTTGATCGAGACGAACGGCGCGCCGGTCGACATCGCCAGGTCCATCACCTTCGTGACCTTCTGCGCCATGACCTCGCCCATCGAGCCGCCGAAGACGGTGAAGTCCTGGCTCGCGACGAACACCTTGCGGCCGTCGATCGTGCCGTAGCCGGTGATGATGCCGTCGCCGGGCGGACGTTTGCGGTCCATGCCGAAGTCGTGGGCACGGTGCACCGCGAACGGGTCCGTCTCGACGAACGACCCCTGGTCCATCAGCACGTCGAGGCGCTCGCGGGCGGTGAGCTTGCCCTTGTCGTGCTGCTTCTTGGCCGCGTCGCGGCCGCCCGGCGTGCGCGCGGCCTTCTTTCGCTTGCGGAGCTCCTCGATGCGGTCCTCGACCGTCCTCTCGGGCTCGCCGCTGCCTGATCGGTCGCCGGCGCCGCTCGGGGGCCGGTCGTCGCGGGTGGTCACCATGCGCGGAGTCTAGTCTCGCGCTCAGGGGCGGGCGAACCGGTGGGGTGTCGAGCCGGGGTCAGTCGCAGTCGCGGCCGCCCCAGGGTCTCCATCCGACGTCGTGGGCCATGCGGATCGACACGACCGTGTTCGTCCGGCCGCTCAGGATGCGTCGTGGCAGGTCCCACGCCGGGCGGGTGTAGGTCTCGTAGTTCCCATGCCAGTAGTTCACATGCTGCTGGAACAACCCCTTGTTCATGCCGTCGCCCGACTCCGCCCACGGCAGCAGGCCGCTCTCTCGTTCGGCGATGCACAGGGCCACGTTCGCGCCACCGGGCACGTCCCATCTCCCGACCGCGCACCTGATCTGCGCCCGGGAATGCTGGCGCACGGTCACGCCCTGGTCACGATGGAAGTCGCAGGGCCCCGCGGCGTGGCGGGCCGATGCGGCCGGAGCGGTGGCGAGAACCAGCCCGGCGGCCAGCGTCGTCAGGAACGTGCGGGCGGTCCGGGTCGTCGGTCTCCCGATCATCTGTCCTCGTCCCCCGGGTCGAGTGGCACGGCAAGCGTCACCGAGCGCTGGGAAGGAGGGGAGGTGCCGGCGACGGCACCCCGGCACCCTAGCATCGGGTCACCGGGGCGTCGACCACCGGCACCGGCATGCGCTGGGGGGGCGAAGGACCGGTCGCCGCCATGGATGGCATGATGCGGCCGTGTTGCACCTGCGGGTCTTCGTGTCATCCCGCCGGGTCGACGCCGCGATCGGGGCGTTGCGCGGCGTCGACGGGCTGCACGATCTCGCTCACTTCCCCCGGGCGGAGGTCGAGCACGGCGACGACCTCCTGACCGCGGCCGTCGAGCCCACCGCTGCGAACGAGGTCGTCGAACGGCTTCGTGAACTGCGCATCGAACGTCCGGGTGCGGTCGCGCTCGTGCGCCAAGATCGGACCGAGGTGATGCCGGTCGAGGACGACGCGATCGGGTACTGGGACGCGTCGGCCGACGCGATCGTCGTCGAGGAGGTGGTCGACGAGGCGCGAGAGAACTCGCGCCTGTCGGCGACCTACCTCGCGTACATGGCGGCCGCGGGAGCGGTGGCCGGCATCGGCGTCAGTGAGGATTCCTCGGTGCTGATCGTCGGGGCGATGGCGATCAGTCCCGATCTGCTGCCCCTCTCGGCGATCTGCGTCGGGCTCGTCGCGCACGAGCGGCGCACCGTGCTGGTCGGGGCGAGCACACTGCTGGCCGGTCTCGCGACGGCTGCGCTCGTCGCCGGGCTGCTGGTGTGGCTGGCCGACGTCGCGGACATCGTCCAGGCGGATCTGGGAGGCAACGTGCTCACCACGTTCGTCACCGAGCCATCGCTCGCGACGGTGATCGTGGCGCTGGCCGCCGGCGTCGCGGCGATGCTCTCGATCGAGCGGCAGGCGGCATCGGCGGTCGGCGTGGCGATCTCCGTCACCACGATCCCGGCCGCCGCCGCGATCGGCGTGACGCTGGGACTCGGAGACTGGGATCGGTTGGTCGGCGCCGCCGTCGTGCTCGCGATCAACCTGGTGGCGCTCGCGGTCGCCGGTTCCCTCACGCTCTGGGTCCAGTTGCGCCGCGGGCATCGGATCGCCGGCAGGAGCATCGGGGGCGTGTCGCGACGCTGATCCGTCACGCGGGCATCCTCAGAGGTCCACGCGACCGCCCGCTCGCCAGTAGACGCCGCCGTCCCGATCGAGGAACCCCTCGTCGACGAGGTATCGCCGGAGCGCCGCGTAGTCGTTGAAGAAGCGGCCAACGATCACGTTGACCTCCTTCTCGTCGTAGTGGCGGCCCGGCTCGAACTCGAGCGCGATCGCGTTCCAGCACGATGCGGCGCTTCGACTCCTTCGCCGGGATCTCGGTGAGACGCCCGTTCCGGAAGAACGTGCGCAGCACGGTCTCTTCGTCATCGGTCGCGGCGCCGAGGGCGAGGCCCGCCTCGCGCGGAGGTCCGACCTGTTCTGCCGCCCAGCGCAGGGTCTCCGGGTCGAGCCGGTACGTGTGCCGATCGTCGTTCACGCGTGCGACCCCGGTCGCGGTCAGGCGATTCAGGTGCTTGTGGGCCCTCGCGACCGTGACGCCGATGGCCGACGCCAGCTCGTCGGCGGAACGATCGCCGCCGGCCAGCATGCCGGCGATCGCCAGGCGCTGCGGGTCGGCGAGCGCACGCAGGATCTCGTCGGGGGTCTCTGCCATGTCGGTCTCCTTGCATACCATGGCCGGGTGCAGCTCACCGACCCGCAGCGGCGCACCCTCGAGGGCCTGATCGGCACCGGCGACCGTCCGACGTTCCCGGCCGACCTCGCGCAGCGGCTCCGCGACCGCATCGAGGGCGCCGCCCGCGAGCTCGAGCTCGCCGAGCCGCTGTGGCTCGGCAAGGAGAAGCTCAACCAGCACCAGCGATGCGAGGGGCTGTTTCGGTCCGTGCTCGCCGGCGAGGCGCCGCCGTTCGCGCACTCGGCGCGGAGCGCCCACGGCGTGCTGCTGCACAAGGCGATCGAGGTCGAGGTCGGCGCGCGCGACGGCATGGACCCACACGAGATCGCGCAGGTCGCAGTAGGCCGCGTGCTCGAGCGAGAGGAGCGGTTCGGCGAGTACTGGCGCGAACTCTCGGCGTCCGAACAGGACGACGCCTTGATGGAGGTCGCGCGGCGGGTGACCCTGTTCCAGGGGTCGTTCCCGCCGCTGAAGCCCTTGCGACGCGAGCTCTCACCGATCAGCGAGCTGCGGGTGCGCGCCGAGCTGCTCGGCGGCGACCTCGTCCTCTCGGGTCAGATCGACCTCGTGCTCGGCACGCCCGACCGGCTCGAGCCGAACCGTGCTACCCGGCTCGTCGTCGACCTGAAGACCGGGTCCGCGTTCCCCGAGTTCGCCGAGGACATGCGCTTCTACGCGCTCGTGATGACGCTGCGGTTCGGGGTGCCTCCGTACCGCGCGGCGTCGTTCTTCCTCGAGAGCGGAACGTGGCAGGCGGAGGACGTCACCGAAGAGCTCCTGCAGCACGCCGCCGATCGAGCGATCGCCGCGGCTCGGGCCGCAGCGGCCCTGTCGAACGGCCGCGAGCCTGCCCTCACCCCGGGCGTGTACTGCTCGTGGTGCCCGCAAGCGGCCAGCGTGCGCGGTCGCCGAGCTCCCGCCCGCGGTCTGACCGGGGGCCCTGGCCGCAGGTCGGCCCTCGTCGCCGTCGATAACATGCGGGCCTGTCGTCCGACGCGTGGAAGGTGGTGAGATACTGATGGGCAAGGACCTGTACGAGCATCGGGGAGATCCCGCCGATCGGCGAGGTGCCGAAGCAGATGCACGCGCAGCTCGTGCGGCCCGATCGCTTCGGCGATCCGACGACGGCGATCCTCGACGAGGTCGTCGACGTGCCCGAGCTCGGGCCGCACGACGCGCTCGTGATGGTCATGGCCGTCGGGCGTGAACTTCAACAACGTCTGGGCGGCGTGGGGCAAGCCGATCGACGTCACGAAGGGCCAGGCACGCTTCGGGGAGCCGACCGACTTCCACATCGTGGGCTCCGACGCTGCCGGCGTCGTCTACGCCGTGGGCGACCAGGTCACGAACGTCGAGGTCGGTGACCGGGTCGTCGTGCACGCCGGGCAGTGGGACCTCGACGACCCCTGGGTGAAGACGCGGGCGCGACCCGGGCCTCGCCGCCTCGTTCCGCGTGTGGGGTTACGAGACGTGCTGGGGCGGCACCGCGCAGTTCTGCAAGGTGCAGGCCCACCAGTGCCTGCCGAAGGCCGACTTCCTCACATGGGAGGAGGCCGCGACCCCCACACTCACGGGCGCGACCGCCTACCGCATGCTCTTCGGCTGGCCGCCGCACACCGTCGAGCCCGGCGACGCGGTACTCGTCTGGGGCGCGAGCGGCGGGCTCGGCTCGCTCGCGGTGCAGCTCGTCGCGAACGCCGGCGGGCGCGCGATCGCGGTCGTGAGCAGCGAGGAGAAGGGCGAGTTCGCGAAGCAGCTCGGCGCGGTCGGGTACATCAACCGCAAGGACTTCGACCACTGGGGCATCCCGCCGCACTCGAGCAGCCCCGAGTGGAAGACGTGGTTCGACGGCGCGAAGGCGTTCGGCAAGGCGATCTGGGACGTGCTCGGCGAGCGGGTGAACCCGCGCATCGTGTTCGAGCACCCGGGCGAGGACACGATCCCGACGTCGATCTTCGTGGCCGACCGAGGCGGCATGGTCGTGATCTGCGCCGGCACCTCGGGCTACGACACGTTGGTCGACGTGCGCTACCTGTGGTTCCTGCAGAAGCGCTACCAGGGCTCGCACCTGTTCAACGACGAGCAGGCCGCGGCGTTCAACGACCTGGTGTGCGACGGCAAGATCCAGACGACGCTCGGCAAGGTCTTCCCGTACGAGGAGACCGGACTCGCGCACCAGCTGATGGGCGAGGGCACGCTCCCCGAGGGCAACGTCACCGTGCTCGTGAACGCCCCGGAGGAAGGCCTCACCGACCTGCCGTAGCCCTTGTCCGACCCCGGGGAGACTGCCATCCTCCGGGCATGCCATGGGGTGAGTCGATCGTGGCCACGCTGGTTGACGACATCGAAGGGCTGAACCGCAGCTTCGTCGACGTCGTCGACGCCCTCGAAGAAGATGTCTTCCATCGACGGCATGGAGGAACCGCACCCTCCATCGCCTTCCACCTCTGGCACGTCGCCCGATGGGCAGACCTCTTCCAGTCCCGCGTTTCCACGTTCTCGGCCAGGCTCGAGCGGCTCGGCCCCCGCGAGGAAATCTGGACGAGTCGATACTCGCAGATGCTTGGGAGATGTCCGGACCGTTGGGTATCAACGACAGCGGATGGGGACTCGACGACGACGCCTCGGCTGCGCTTCCCTTGCCGAGACGAAACGACGTCGTGACCTATGCGGAGGCGAGCTTCCTCGCGGCCGAGGAGGTGTTCGCCTGCCTTCGGGACGACGAGCTCCTCGAGCGAACGGCCAACTTCTATAACGACGAGCCCTGGACGGTATTGGATCACTTCGGCTGGTACTCGGGCCATTCGAGCCGCCATCTCGGCATGATCGAAGCCCTGAAGGGGGTCTTCGGCATCCGTGGAACGGCGACGTCTTAGTCCGGCCGATCGGTCCAGCGGACCGTGAACAAGAGGACCGGTTGCTCGAAACCCCTGAGCTCCACGGCGCCCCGATCCTCGAATGTGAACGGCTTGCCGGCGGCGAGGTCCCTGACCGCCGAGGTCACGAGGATCTCGCTCGGCTCGGCGGTCGAGCACGCGCGGGCCGCGAGGTTGACGGCCGTCCCGAAGAGTCGGCGGTTCCGCTCCACGGGTTCGCCGGCCGCCATCCCGATACGGAGTGAGAACCTGGAAGTCGCCGGTAGATCCTGCGACTCGATCGCTCGTTGGATCTCGATCGCGCAGGTAAGGGCGGCGTTGACCGAATCGAAGGAGACCATCATCCCGTCGCCGGTGTGATCGATCTCTCGGCCGTGGCACCGCGTGACCTGTTCGCGCACCGATCGATCGTGAGCGAGGACGACCTCCATCGCCCCGACCTCCCCGAGCCGAGCGATGTTGTCCGTGGAACCGACGATATCGGTGATCAAGATGATGCGGAGTCCCGACCAGTCGGTGGGTGTCTCCGTGGAAGCGATCGTCGGCCCGAGGAACAGCTCGATCGCGTCGGGGTCGACCTCGATGAGCTCCTCGGGGCCGACCCCGTGCGCGGCCGTATGAGCCGCTACGACGGCGTCGCGGGTCGGGGAGTCGACGAGACAGAAGGTCACGCCGGCCGTCTCATCGAAGAAGTAGGACGTGAACCGAACCCCGAACCGATCCTGAACCTCGAGGTCGCGTCCGTGCGCTCGGGCGACGTCGTTTCGCGGAGAGTCCCGCGGTGGAGTGACGATCCATGAAGAGCGGCATCGGCGCGAACCATCCTTACGACTGCCGACGTTCGGGCGAGGTCAGCGTTCCTGCACGAGCTCGACGAGCACGCCGCCCATCGAGCGCGGGTGCACGAACGCGATCAGCGTGTCGCGCGACCCCGGCCGTGGCGCCTCGTCGATCAGTTGCGGCGCCCTGCCGCGCGAAGGTGCGCGAGCGCGGCCGCGACGTCGTCGACCCGGTAGGCGATGTGATGCAGGCCGGGGCCCCGCGAGGCGAGCGATCGGCCGACCGGCGTGTCGGGGCCGAGGGCGCCGAGCAGCTGCACGTACGACGAGCCGACGGCGAACAGCACCTCCTCGACGCCCTGGTCGTCGACGCGCTCGCGGTGCGAGGGCTCGACGCCGAGCAGGCGCCGGTAGTCGCTCGACGGCGGCCTCGAGGTCGGGCACGGCGATGCCCACGTGGTCGATGTCGATGAGCTCGATCGTCACGACCGCCGCGCCTCGTCGTTGCGGCCGAGCGTGGGTTGCATGCGCGCGATCAGGTCGTGAGCCTCGGTCACGTGGTAGGCGGGAAGGGTGAGCGCTCTGCGTCACGGCGGCGACGCCGAGGGCACGCAGGTCGGGCTCGGGTTTCCTGCCGGTCGCCGGCGACGGCGAGGCTCCCAGCACGTAGAACTCCACGAGCTCCAGGAACTGCACCAACGACGGCACCAGCCCGCCGCGCTCATAGGCGTAGATCGTCTGGCGTGACGCGGGGCAGCCCGGCGCGGCGGCGGCGGTCTCCGCCGACCGGTATCCGGCGGCGCGACGCACCTCCCGCAACAGAGCGCCGATCACCGCTCTGTCGTCGTCGCTGATCGGAGGATGCTTCTTCCGGGCCACGAGCTGCACTGTAACGGCTTCCGACTTGGGACCCCGGTCCGATGCCGCGACGTGCGGTGGGCCTTCTGGGCCGAAGGACCGATGTCCGGGGGAGGCCGCCCGGCGTAGGGTGGTCCCCTCGGAACGTGACATCGAGGGGGAACCGAGCCCACGCACGCGTGAGGAGTTGCCCGTGTCGAACAAGGAACCGGCCGACGCGACTACCCTGCTGAAGGGGTCGCTGCTCCTGCAGAAGGGGCGTGCCGACGTATTCCGCAAGCGCGAGCGCACGAAGCTCAAGCGGGTCGTCCGCGCGATCGTGGTCGTGTTCCTCGTGGACTGGTACCTGTTCCGTCGCTACTCGAGCGGCAACCCGCTCACGCTGCCCTCGCTGCCCGACGACTGGGTCTTCCTGCTGTTCCCCCTGCTGATCCTGATCCCCGTGATGATCATGGTGGCCCTGCCCCTGATCAACGGGAAGTCGCCGCATATCACGGTCTATCCCGAGCAGGTGGAAGCGGCCCTCACCGACATCAAGGGCCTCGATACGCAGGTCGACGAGGTCGTTCGCTCGCTCGACGTGTTCCTCGGCTATGCGACCTTCAAGGACGAGCTCGGCGGCACGCCCCGCCGAGGCATCCTGTTCGAGGGGCCGCCGGGGACCGGCAAGACCTACCTGGCGAAGGCGATGGCCAAGCAGGCCGGCGTGCCGTTCCTGTTCATCTCGGCGCCAGCGTTCCAGTCGATGTGGCAGGGCATGACCGCCTACCGCATCCGCTCGTTCTTCAAGGCTCTCCGCAAGGCCGCGCGAAAGGAAGGGGGCGCGATCGGTTTCATCGAGGAGATCGACGCGATCGGCATGGCGCGCGGCGGGGTGAGCAAGTCGGAGCCCGCCGCAGGGGTACCTGGGGGCATGGCTCGGACCACCGAGGCATTCATGGGCTCGGGCGACGGCGGCTCGATGGTGAACGAGCTCCTGATCCAACTGCAGTCGTTCGACCAGCCTCCGCTGCGCAAGCGCCTTCGGGCCCGCATGATCGGTTGGATCAACGCGTACCTGCCGAGCGACCGGCAGCTCACCCCGATCAAATCGGAGTACCACAACATCCTGCTGATCGCGGCCACGAACCGCGGCGACGCACTCGACCCGGCGCTCGTGCGCCCAGGGCGGTTCGACCGCCGGCTGTACTTCGACGTGCCGACGAAACAGGGCCGCCTGGATCTGATCGACTACTTCTTGGACCGCAAGCGTCACCACCAGCAACTCGACGATCGCTCGATGCGCGAGCGCATCGCCTACGAGACGTTCGGCTACACGCCCGTGATGATCGAGCACCTCTTCGATGAGGGGTTGCTGCTCGCGCTTCGAGAGGGCCGTCGCGAGGTGAACTTCGACGACGTACTCGAGGCGAAGTTCAACGAGGAGATCGGCCTGAAGCAGCCGGTCGTCTACACCGAGCAGGACCGCGAGGCCGTGGCCACCCACGAGGCCGGTCACGCCACCGTCGCCTACTTCGTGGGTCAGAATCGACGGCTCGAGGTGCTGTCGATCATCAAGCGCCGCGCGTCGCTCGGGCTGCTCGCCCATGGCGACTCCGAGGAACGCTTCACCCGCACGCGCAGCGAGATCGAGGCGGGCATCGCGATCGCCCTCGGCGGCCTGGTGGCCGAGGAGCTCTGCATCGGCGACACGGGCACCGGTCCTGCGGCGGACCTGGCGCACGCCACGAGCCTCGCGGCCAGCATGGTTGGATCGTTCGGCATGGCAGGCTCGCTGATCTCGTTCGACGCGATCACCGATGGGCCGATCGGGGGTCCGAACCTCGTGGGCAAGGTGCTCGCCGACAAGGAAGGCCGTCAGCGGGTCGAGGACATCCTCGAGCAGCAGCGGCAGCGCGTGCGCGAAGTGCTCGAGCTGAACGCCGACGTGCACGCGGCGCTCCGTGACGCGCTGATCGCCCGTGACGAGCTCGTGCGCGACGAGATCCTCGAAGTGGTCGAACGGTCCCTCGCGGCCCGTCCCTGACCTGGGCGCGCCGACCGTGCCGTGCGGTTAGGTGGATACACTCGTCGCATGACGAGGTCGGTCATCGTGGCGGGCGCACGCACGCCGATCGCACGGTTCAACGGTTCGCTGGCCGGGTTGCGCGCCGTCGATCTCGGCGCGATCGCGATCCGCGAGGCGCTCGCGAGAGCCGGGGTTGCGACCGACCAGGTCGAGTACACGATCATGGGTCACGTGCTGCAGGCCGGGCAGGGTCAGATCACCGCCCGACAGGCCGCGGTCGCGGCAGGCATCCCGGTCGAGACGCCGGCCGTCACGATCAACAAGGTCTGCTTGTCGGGCACATCGGCGGTCGCGATGGCCGATCAGATGATCCGGGCCGGTGAGCTCGAGGTCGCGGTCGCCGGGGGTATGGAATCGATGACGAACGCCCCCTTCGTGCTGCCGAAGGCCCGCGCCGGGTCGCGCCTCGGCGACTCGCCGATGCTCGACACGATGATCCACGACGGCCTGTGGTGTGCGTTCGACGACCGGCACATGGGGGAGGGCACCGACGCGGTCAACGCCGAGCTCGGCATCGGTCGCGAGGAACAGGACGCGTGGGCGGCGCGTTCTCATGCCCGAGCCAACGAGGCATGGGAAATGGGCCGCCTGGCCGAGGAGGTCGTCGCCGTCGACGTGCCGCAGCGCAGAGGCGACCCGATGCGGTTCGACCGTGACGAGGGCATCCGTGCCGAGACGACCGCTGAGACCCTCGCGGGCCTGCGGCCGGCGTTCACCGACGACGGCACGGTGACGGCGGGCAACGCGTCGCAGATCTCCGACGGTGCGGCGGCGATCGTCGTGATGAGCGAGCACAGTGCCGAGCAGCTCGGGCTCGAGCCGATCGCGGAGATCGTTGCCTTCGGCATGTCGGCGGACCGGTATCCGTCGCTGCAGACGGTGCCCGCCCTCGCGCTCGAGAAGGCGCTCAAGAAGTCCGGCCTCGCGGCCTCGGACCTCGGGGTCGTCGAGGTGAACGAGGCGTTCGCCGCGGTGGCGCTGCACGCGAGTCGCATGCTCGAACTCGACGACGCGATCGTGAACGTCAACGGCGGCGCAGTGGCTCTGGGGCATCCGATCGGCGCGAGCGGCGCCCGCCTCGTGCTCACGGCCGCGATGGAGATGCGCCGCCGCGGTGCCGACCTCGGGGCCGTGGCGATCTGCGGCGGTGGTGGCCAGGGCGACGCCCTCGTGCTGCGCCGGCGGTAGCGGACCACCCGCGAACGGCGACCGGGTCGACCCCCGCCGAACGGCCATCGGGGCGCCCCCTCGTCGCCCCGCCGACCCGTTCGGGAGCTCAGTCCTCGGCCGTGGAGAGCCGGTGCAGCTCCTGCACCAGCTCGGAACCGTCCGTGCTCGCGCTCGTCTCGACCGCGTCGACGACGATGTGCAGCGCCTCGGCTCCGGCGACCGCCGCGGGGCTGGCCTCGTTCGCCGGCCGCTCCCTGCCGGCGCCATCGGGCAGGAACACCTTGAACGACGACCCACCGTTCTCGCGGCTCTCGACCGTCGCCCATCCGCCCTGCACCTCGGCGAAGCGCGACACCACCGGGCTGAGCGACGCGTCGGACGAGGGCTCGGGGTCCTCGACCGCGATGATCGCGCCGCCGTCGGATGCGCTGAGCCGGACCGTGATCGCCTTCTTCGCAGGGGTCCGGTCGCCCGAGGTCCGCAACAGGCCCGACAGGATCTGCTCGGTGCGAAGGTTGTCGATCGCCACGACGACGCGCTCGGTCTCGACCCGCAGCTCGTGGTCCGCGTCGATGCCCGATTCCTCGACCACCCGCTTCACGAGGGCCTCCAGGTCGGTTCGGCGTACCGTGAGCTCCACCTCGCCGCGAACGAGACGGTCCGCATCGGCGAGGTCGGCAACGGTGTGCTCCAGGCGCCGGGTGTGGACGGCGAGCTGGCGCACCAGCTGCGCCTGCTCCTTCCCATCCTTCTTGTGCTTGAGGATCTGCGAGATGCCGAGGATCTTCGTCAACGACTTGCGAGCGTCGGTCGAGAGCTCCTTCAGGAACGGCGAGGTGGCACGCCGGTCTTCGATCGGGGCGGCGCCCCCGACGTTGGCCGGGACATCGGGACCCACGGTCGCCTCGGCGGTCTGCTCCGCGTCTTCGCCTCGCAGGTGCCGCATGGCCGCGGCCATCTGCTGTTGACGCAGCTCGCTCTCGGTCTCCTCCAGCTTCGTCGTGGCGACGGCGACCTGGCGTTCCAGGGCGTGCACTCGCTCCTCGGCCGCGATCAGCTTCTCGGTCTGTCCGGCCAGACGCTCCTGGGTGACGCGGAGGATCTCGTCGATGTCGGCCCGGCCTTCCGAGTCCGCGAGCTCGAGCTGCCGGCGGGCCTCGATCTCCTGGAGCCGGCGGTTCAGGTCCGCGTTCTCCTGGGAGGCGGCCTCGAGCTCGGCGGCCAGCCGCTGCTGGCGCGACACGGCGTCGACCGACTGCCGCTCCACCTGTTGCAGACGTTCGGTCGCCTGCTGCAGGGCCTCGGACTGCGACGAGAGCTGGGCGACGGTCGTGTCGAGCTCGGCACGAGCGATCGTGAGCTCGCCGGCGAGTCGGCTCGCCTCGGCCTGGTTGCCCGCGATCTCTTCCTCAGCGTTGGCGAAGCGACTCGTGCGCGCCACGAGCTCGCGCTCCACATCGTCGACCCGCTGCTGGGCGGCATCCTCGGCGGCCGCGATCCGTTGTGCGATGCCGGCGTCCCTCGCGGCGAGCTCTTCGGCGTGGCGAGCCTCGAGGCGAGACATTTCGGTCTGGAACTCCTCCCGGGTGGTGCGGACCTTGGCTTCGAGGTCGACCTCGCGCTCGACGAGCTCTGCGCGGTGGGATGCGGAGACGCTCTGGAGCTCGGCCTTGACCGAGCGCAGCTCGTCCTCCAGCATCGCCGCGCGCTGCTCCTCGGCCCGGAGGGCCCGGACCTCCGCACGCAGGTCTTCGAGCTCCCGCGACTTCGAGCTGAGCTCGGCCTTGGAGTTCACCGAGCTCTCCCGCGCCTGCAACGTCTGCGTGTGTATGGCGTCGAGCTCCGCCTGCAGTTCGCGGGCTCGATCCGCCTGTGCACGCTGGGTCTCCAGCTCCCGTCGGATCAGGGAGAGTTGCGTCTGGGCTCCCTCGAGCTCCGCGCGCAGCCCGATCGTCTCCTGCTCGGCGGCGTCGAGCCGCTCGTCGGCGTTGCCCTCGGCGACCGCCGGGCGCTGCGACAGGCGCCGGTTCATCTCGTCGAGCTCCGCCTGCGTGGTCTGTGCCTGGCGCTCGAACAGCCGGGAGCGGTCCTCGAGCTCTCGGGACCGCTCCTCGAGGGCTCTGGCGCGCTCGTCCGCGCTCCGCGCGTGATCCTCGAGCATCGCCGCGCGCTGCTCCGCTTGCACCGCCCGCTCCTCGAACGTCGGATCGGGGCTCGACGACGTGGCCTCGCGGAGCCGGTTCTGTGCCGCTTGCAGCTCGTCGAGGGTCTTCCGGTACTGGTCCTGGATCACACCCAGGCGCTCCTCCGCAGCGCGGGCGCGGTCCTCGGCCATGCGCCTCGCGTCGCCCTCTTCCTTCATGCCCTGCGCCGGCACGGCGAGGGGGCGGCCTCCCGACGCTCCGACGGGGGGTACGGCGACGCGCTGCTGCTCGACGCGCGAGGGTACGGCATCTGCGGGGTGACGCATGATCCATACGACCAGTCCGGCCACGACGAGGAGCGCGAGTCCGCTGAACAGCGCCATCGTGCGCCATGGGGCGCTCGCCGCATCGACCGGATCGTCGGACGTCGTCACCTCGACGGTCGCCGGCTCGCCGACGCCCGACTCGAATCGCAGCGGCAGCATCACCGAGACGGTGCCACCGGAGACGCGCGTCTGGGGGCTCCCGCGGAGCGCGGACCGGATGCGTTCGCGTTCGCCGTCGAGGCGATTCCCGATGCGTCCTTCCTCGGTCGCATACAGGATCTCGGCGTTCGGCGACCACAGCGTCACTGTGTCGAAGTCGCTCGGGTCGATCACCACGCTGCCGATCTGGTCGCTCAGCACGTCCGCGCGCACGTCGGCGGCCACGGTGTCGACGTCATCGGGGCGGAACACCAGGCTGAGCGAGCCGTCGGCGATGGCCCTGGCCTGCGTCACGGTGTCCTCGAGGGCGGCGCTGCGAGCCCGCGCCCCCATCACGAGGGAGCCGGCCACGCCCGTGAGCAACAACACGGCGAGGCCGATCGATGCGATCTTCGCGATGCCCGTTCCGTTCTTCGTCGTGACCACTGGCACTCCTGGCAAGGTTCGGGTCTGGTCTGCGTGGGTGGGTTATCGGCAAGGCAGGCCCCGGGGTTCAGTCGGCCTCGGCGGAGAAGTCCTCGGTCCGATGGACGGGTCCCGACGCCCTAGGTCGAGTGCCCGAACGTGTGGCGTTCGCCACTCCTCACCCGAGCGTGGCGCCGGCCACTCCCTACTCGAGCGTGGCTCCGGCCGCTCCCTACTCGAGCGTGGCTCCGGCCACGACCACCGTGTCGCCGGTGAGGTCGTGCTTGTCGAGCACGATCAGGTCCTCGAGGCTCTCGCGCATCTGTTCCACGTGGCTCACGAGCACCACGAGCCGCCCGGTGTCGTTGGCCACGAGCCGTCCGATGCCATCCATCGCGCGGTCGAGGTGCTCGGGGTCGAGCGAGCCGAACCCCTCGTCGAGGAAGAAGGCGTCGAGGCGACCACCGCCGCGGGCCACCATCTCGGCCAACGCGAGCGCCAAGGCGAGCGAAGCGAGGAAGGTCTCGCCCCCCGAAAGGCTGTCGGCCCGGCGTTCGGTGCCTGCCGCGTTCATGTCGAGGACCTCGAAGCGGTCATCGTCGGTGAACCGGTACGCGTTGCCACTGAGCTCTTCGAAGTGCACGCTGCCCAGCTCGGCGAGCGCCTGCCGTTCCTCTTCCAACAGGAACGCGAGGAACCGTGACGGCTGCAGGTCCGCCACCAGTCTGCTCGCGATCGCGTGGTCGCTGCGTGTGGTCGAGAGGCGCTCGTCGAGGTCGGCCCCGGCGTCGACCGTGTCACGGAGCCCACGCACCTGCTCGTCGGCCGCTCCACGCTCGGCCGAGGCGGTCGCGAGGGCCATCGTGAAGTCGTCGTCGGGCCCGAGTCCCGCACCCACGAGCGATCGGCGCATCGTCTCGGTCGCCTCCTGCGACTCCTGCTGCGCTGCGGTCAGCGCGGCCCGCGCGTGCTCCTGGCCCTCGAGCAGGGCCTCGCCCGCGTCGACGAACGCCGCGCGCACGGCCTCGGCCTCGGGCGCCACCTCTCGCGTCTCTCCGAGCAGGCCCCAGACCGAGGCGAGCCGGTTCGCGAGCGCGGTCAGGCGGGAGCGGCTCTCCTCGCCGAGGCGCCGGGCCTGATCGAGGGCCCGCCGAGCTTCGGTGGCCGCGGCGTTCGCGCCCTCCACGGCGGCGGACGCCTCGGCCAGCTCGCGGGTCCGTTCCTCGATCAACGCCCGAGGGTCGCCCTCACCCAGGCGGTCGACGAGTTCGCTCTGCGCCGCGGCGAGCGCTGCGTCGGCGACACGCATCGCCTCCTCTGCCCGTTCGAGGTCCTGCGCGCGCTCCTCGGCTCGGGCCCGCGCCGATCCGAGCCGTTCTTCGGCGGTGGCGGCGTCGGCCGCCGCCGACTGGTGCAACGCCCGAGCCTTCGACTCGGAGCGGCGGGCGCGCCCGAGCGTCTGCTCGGCGCCTGCGATGGCCGGCGCCCGCCCGGCCTTCGGGATCGTCGCCACCGCTTGCTCGCACACGGGACACGACTGCCCCGGGACGAGCGTGGTCCGCAGCGACCGGGCCATGTCGGCGTGGCGGGCCTCGTGCAGCGCCCGCTCGGCATCGGCGACCGTCGCACTCGCGGCCTCGAGCGAGCGGCCCGCCTCGGCGAGGGATCCGACCGCCTGATCGTGCACGGACTCGAGCTGCTCGACGCCCGCGATGGACTCGCGGGCCGCTGCTGCCGCCCGATCGCGCGCCTGGGCAGCCTGCTCCGCGCCTGCCACGAGGTGCTCGTGCTCGGTCACGAGCGCCGCGAACGCGATCTGGTCCCCGACCTGCTCGGCGACGGCGGCGTGGGTCGCCTCGGCGTCGGCGCGGGTCGCTTCCGCCCGGTCGGCGTCGTCGACGGCCTGGTCGATGGCTCGCGCGGACGCGCGCGCCGCCTCGGCGACCCGGTCGAGCTCATCGGCGTCGGGCAGGGACGACGCGGTCTCGCGCAGGCGTGCATCCGAGGACTCGGCCTCGAGGGCTCGCCGTTGAGCATCCCGCGCACTCGCCGCGGCCAGCTCGAACGGCTCCCTCGCGGCCTCGAGCGCCGTGGCTCGCGCCGTCGCCGTCGCGAGGCGTTTCTCGGCGACCTCGAGATGCTCTCGCGCCGCCGCGAGCTGCGATCCCTCGCGATCGAGCGACTCCAGCAGCAGGTGCGCCGCAGCCACCCGACGCTTCGCCGCCTCGAGCGCCGCATCGAACCGCTCGTACCCGAAGACCCCCTTCAGCACCTCGTTGCGTTCCTTCGGCGTGGCTTTCAGGAAGTCCGCGAACCGGTTCTGCGCGAGCAGCACGGAACGGCTGAACGCGTCGAAGTCCATGCCGAGCAGCCGTTCGACCCGCTCGCGCACGGGCTTCTCGCCCGTGATCGCCTCAAGCACGACGGCGTCGGGCTCGTCGGTCTCGAGATGCTGGAGCTGGTGGCCCGACGCTCCCTTGCGCCGCAGGCCCCGCGCGGCCCGCCACACCTCGCCGTCGACCTCGAAGCGCAGCTCGACGTGGCTCTCGCTCGCCGTCTGGTTGATCAACGACTTCGTGTCGCGTTCGAACGTGGGCGTCTTGCCGTAGAGGGCGAACGCGATCGCGTCGAGGATCGAGGATTTCCCGGCGCCGATCGGCCCCACCACGCCGACCAGGTGACGACCGCGCCAATCGAAGATCGTCTCTTCTCGGTAGGAGCGAAACCCCTTCAACCTGAGCTCAAGCGGACGCATCGGCGGCTTCCTCGAGCACCTCGCGGAAGAGCGCGACGAGCTCGGGCGGCGGGTCCTCGCCCGTCGCGCGGCGCGTGAACTCGGCGTAGAGCTCCTCGTCGGTCGGTCTGGCGGCGCCGTCGGGCCGCTCCGTTCGGCGGCCTTCGGGATGCAGCGCGCGCACGTTCACCAGGTACGGGAAGGTCTCGGCCGCCCTGCGGGCGAGATCGGTGTCGGCGCCGCCCACCTGCACCGTCAGATCGAGGAAGCCCTCGCGCAGCTCGTCGCCGCGAGATTCGATCTGCGCCCAGGTGCCGGTCACGCGCTCGAGCGGCCGACCACTCGTGAGCGGTACCGAGTCGATCGTCGCCAGCCGTCCGGGCTCGACGTCGACGACGACGACGCGCTTGCGCTCACCAGCTTCCCCGAAGTCAAGGCAGAGCAGCGACCCCGCGTACTCGGCGGGCACCGGCGCACCCGGCACCGGCTGCGGTGCGTGGATGTGTCCCATCGCCACGTACTGCGGCCCCGCGGGGATCGCCTGTGCCGTGGCCGTGTACGCGGTGCCCATGTGCAGCTCGCGCTCGCCGCGGGGCGCCCCCGTGTCGACCTTCACCCCGCCCACGAGGAAGTGGCCCATCAGGATCGGCACGAGCGAGTCGCCCGCGCGAGCCACCAGGGCCTCGTTGTAGGCGGTGGTGACTTTCGCGACGCGCCCGGCGTACTCGCCGTACCACTCACCGGCGTCGCGCATGAAGTCGACGACGCGCCCCTCGCGCAGGAATGGGAAGCACGCCACCACCGCATCGACGCCGAGCACGTCGGGCCCGAGCACACCCCCCGCGTCGGGTCGCTTGATCGTGCCGACGAGGTGCACGCCGTTGCCCTGGCCGCGCAGGAGCGGCGCGAGCGCTTCGAACAGGTCGGGGGAGTCGTGGTTGCCCGCAACGACGACCACGGGGCGCCGAGCCGCGAGGCGCAGAAGCGCCTCGATGCCGAGCGCGAGCGCCTCGACGGGCGGGATCGGCCGGTCGAACACGTCGCCCGAGACGAGCACGAGATCGACGTCGCGCTCGTCGGCGATCGCGACGACCTCGTCGAGCACGTCGCGGAACTCCTGCGAGCGATCGTGTCGGCCGAGGCGGCGGCCGATGTGCCAATCCGACGTGTGGAGGATCTTCATGCGGGGGGAGCGGCGGTGCTACAGCCCGTCGAACGGATCGGGGCCGGCAGCCTCGTCCACCTCCTCCTTCCGCGTCGCCCACGGCGGGAAGGGGAAGGTCACGACGAGCGGCACCGGGATCGCGGGCTGCGAGATCACCATCGTGCCGGGCTTGAGCAGCCGGGCTCGTGCACGGGTCGAGGGCAGCATCCAGCCGTACTCCGCACGCTCGGCCTCGGCGGCGTCGAGGCGACCGCTCACCCGGATCGCGGCGTTCTCGAGCACCTCGGGGGCCACTCGGCTCGCGGTCTGCTGGGCGCCGACGAGCAGCACGCCGAGCGAGCGTCCGCGCTGTGCGATGTCGATCAGCATGTCCTTCAGCGGTCCGGTGCCCTCGCGCGGCGCGTACTTGTTGAGCTCGTCGAGCACGATCACCGACAGCGGCAGCCGTTGGCCCGTCTCTTCCTTCTCGCGGAACGTCTCGGCGAGCAGGGCCCCGACCACGAACCGCTGCGCCTGCTCGTGCAGGGACTGGATCGCGACGACCGTGACCGTGGCGGCGCCGCGGTCGAGTCGACGGCTGTCGCCGGACCGCACGAGGTGGCCGAGGCGCGAGGACGCGGCGTGCAGGCGACGCATGAACGCTGACACGGTGCTCGGCATCACGCGCCCGGTCCAGGCCTGATCGGGTTCGGAACCGTCCTCCGGCTCGAGGAAGACCTCGAGGGCTGCGACGAGCGACGGCAGATCCTCGATGATCGGCTCACCCGGCCCGGCGCTCACCTGCTGCGCGCCCCACCGGCCGCCCGGCGTCTGCGACGGATCGCGCAACACGACCGCGCCCGGACGCCCCGCTACGTTCACCGCGAAC
Source organism: uncultured Actinomycetes bacterium (assembly GCA_963728665.1). GTDB lineage: Bacteria > Actinomycetota > UBA4738 > UBA4738 > HRBIN12 > JAOUEA01. The sequence continues at coordinate 190,208 of CAVSLG010000018.1, forward strand.
CGCTTGAGCTGGGTCTGCACCCGCTCACGGATGAACGGGATCTGGTTCTTCGCGTCGTTCGCGTCGGTGAAGCAGAACTGCAGCAGGTCGTCGTCGATGAACTCGCGCGGGGTCCACGAGAAGATCTCGATGCCGTCGAGCCGTCCGCCGGTGTCGGGCACGACGACGTCGCCCGAGCGGCGCTTGGGCGGTGCCCAGAACGCGACCGACGGGAAGGGCGCCGGCTCGACCCCGAGCGCCGCCCATCCCTCTCGTGCCTCGTCGTCGAAGCGGGCGTTGGGCCGGTCGAGCCAGAGCAGGTCCTCGCCCTTCACGTTGAAGACGAGCACGCGCATGTTCGATGCGCCCTCGCCGACGATCGCGGTGTGCTCGCGAGCCGAGAGCATGCGCAGGAAGAACAGCGCGAACGACGTCTTCGTCGCGACGCCCGAGATGCCGCTGATCGACATGTGACCGCCCTTGCGGCCGTCGAAGAAGTCGAGGTCGACGTGCACGGGGAGCTCGTCGCGTCCGATGCCCACCGCGAGCGGACGCCCCATCTCGTCGACGTACAGGGCCTTCGCGCGTTCCTCTCCGGTGGCGCGCTCCACGGTCTCGCCGGGGTCGGGGGAGACCCACACCTCTGGGTCGACCCGGGTGACCTGCACCTGCGCGGTGCGCACCTTCGCCGCCGGCATGATGCCGAGCTCGGCGATGCGGTGCGTGTCGCTCTCGTACGAGGCCCCCTCGTAGACCGCCTCGGCCTCGGTGACCACCCCGTACGTGCGCACCTCACCTGCCTTCGGCACCTGGGTGCGGACGACGACCAGGTCGTCGAGCTGCAGGAAGTCGTCGTCGTCGAGCACGACGCGGAACGCGCTCGTCGAGGAATGCTGGGAACCGAGGACGCGGCCGACCTGCTCGCCGGTCACGACGCCTCCTGCCGGATCTCGGGCCGCATCACGGCATGGCGCAGCGCCCGGTACACCAGCCCGCGGTCGCCCATGCGGTGTCGCAGCTCGCGTTCGAGGGCGCCGATCGGCACGAGATTCTGGGGAGCGCGCGGATCGACGTGGGGCTCGCTCGCCACGAGGGGCAGGACGGCGGCCGTGCGGTCGGCGATCGCGGAGGCCTCGTCGCGGACGAGGTGGCCCGACGTCTCGCACCGAACCACGCCCGTCCAGGAATGCCCGCCCTGCAGCATCGCGAGCCGCAGGTACCAGGAGTAGCGCGCATACGGGGTCAGCGCGGCGATGCAGAACATCGGGGAACGCTGCCCCGGCGCGAGCTCGGCGATCACGCCGCTCTGGGGCGGCTCGAGGTAGGTGACGCGATGGGTCTTCACGTACCCCACCGTCGTGTGCTCTCGGATCTTCTTCAGCGGACCGTCGGCCACGACCGCGCACTCTGCAGCCAGCGTCTCGGCGCACTCTCCCTCGGCGTCGCGCATCTTCGAGTGCAGGGCCATCATCAGCAGGTTCGGGTCGTCGCCCGGAGCCCTCGTGGTGCCGACCCCGGGCTCGAGTTCGACCGCAGGCATCTGCTCGCCGCTGCCGCCGGCGAGCACCGCCCACCGCTCGATGCGCACGTCGGCGACTTCGGAGCGCCGGGTCTCGCGGTCCCAGACCACGGCGCCGACCGCGAACGTGCCGACGAGGCCGGGGGTCGGCCCGTGCTCGGGGTCGTCGAGGGTGAGCCGGGCGTCGATGCGGCGGACGCCGTCGACGAACGCGATGCGGTCGACCCCGTCGTCGTGGCCCTCGATCGGCGCCCAGTCGTCGGTCTCGACGCTCGTGTCGACGGATCCTTCGGCGGGGGAGAGGGCGTCGTCCTGGTCGAGCGGGGTGCCGTAGTCGGGGTCCCACCCCTCGACGAAGATGCGCGCCATGGCGCGTATCGTACCCGGGCACCCCGACACCTCCGCGGAGCCCCGCCCCGCTCTAGTCTGGGTCAGACTAGAGCGGCGTCGTCTCGACCGACGCGACCGCGAAGCGGTCGCCGTCCCACACGAGCACTCGCTCGCGGATCGCGCTGGGGCAGCAGTGGGGGTCGTCAGGCTCGTACACGCGCGCGACCTCGTACAGGCCGATCGGGTCGGGGTTCGGCTGGATCTCCGCGTCGCAGACCGAGCGCTTCCACAGGGGCACGCCGGCGGCGAGGTCGACGACGCGGTAGGTCGCACACGCCCCGGTGCCGCCCGTCTCCTCGCGGATCAGGGCCTCGGCCGATGCGTCCCCGGTGAGATCGGTCACGTCGGCCGCGATCGCGAGCACGCCGTCTCGCTCGCCGTGGGCGAGCCCGTACACCGCGTGCCAGGGAGGGTCGGCGCCCGGCTCGCGACGCCACACCACGAACCCGCGAGCCTTCGAGAAAGGATCGTTCCCCGGCGTCGCGAACGCGATCACGACGGCCTCCCCGCCCGGAACCTTCGCCCGGTCGAGGCCCGTGACCTCGTCGCCGCCGGGGACGAGGAGTTCGACCGGCAGGTCGCGGCCCGGCAGGTCCTCGTCGAACGACGCCGGCACGCCCTCGGGGATCTCGGCCGGCGGCGTGGATGGCGTGACGGTCGACGACGGCTCGTCGCTCACGCTCGGCGTCGCCGGCGCCGAGGGAGACACACTGTCGGTGGCCGATCCGGTCGCGACCGGGTCGCTCTCGGGGGCGCCGCACGCGACCACCGCGAACGCGAGCGCGAGGGTGAAGGCGAGGGGTCGCACCGGCCGATGCTACCCGGGGTGCACCGTCGATCCGGCAGCCCGGCGTACGATGCGGTCCATGTCCGAGCTGGTTCCCAAGACCGTCGCCGAGTCGCGCGTCGAGCTCACGCAGCTGATGGAGGCCATCGACGTGAACATCGCCGGCACCGTGCACGGCGGAGTCGTGATGCGCCTGGTCGACACCGCCGCAGGGCTGGCCGCGATCCGCCACGCCGCCGGGCTCGCGGTCACGGTCGCGATCGACGAGCTGACGTTCCTCGAGCCGGTGCACATCGGCGACCTGCTCGTGTTGCGCGCCACCGTGAACGATGTCGGCACCACCTCGATGGAGTGCGGCGTGCGCGTCGAGGCGCACGACCCCGTCACCGGCACGATGCGCCACGTGAACACCGCCTACCTCGTGTTCGTCGCGGTCGACGACGACGGGAACCCGCGGCCCGTGCCGCCGCTCGTGGCCGAAACCGAGGAGGAGCAGCGCCGCCGGCGCGAGGCCAAGCTCCGCCGCACGGCACGCCTCGCCCACAAGGAAGCCGTCAAGGCCGCCCGCGTCGCTGAAGAGCGCGACTGACGTTCCCGGAACGGGTCGAGCTCGTCGGCGTGGGAGGATGAAAGGACCTCTCATGCGGAAGGACTGATGCACCTGTGAGCAGCGAACTCGCTGGGGCGCGAGGGCGGTTGGAGACCGCCGAGGGCGCGATCGATCTGTACCGACTCGACACACTGGCAGCGGCAGGTGACCTCTCCCGGCTGCCGAAGACCGTGCTGATCCTGCTCGAGAACCTGCTGCGGCGCGCCGGTTCCCGTGATGTCTCCGACGACGACGTGCGCGCGCTCGCGGGCTGGCCCGGCCCGGCCGACGACATCGCGTTCATGCCCGGGCGCGTGCTGATGCAGGACTTCACGGGGGTCCCAGCCGTGGTCGACCTCGCCGCGATGCGCAGCGCGGCGCAGCATGCCGGCGCCGATCCGCTCTCGATCGAGCCGTCGATCCCTGTCGACCTGGTGATCGACCATTCCGTGCAGGTCGACCTGTTCCGCACGCCCGAGGCGTACGAGCGCAACATCGAGTTCGAGTACCGGCGCAACGCAGAGCGCTACTCCCTGCTCCGGTGGGCCCAGCAGGCGTTCGACGGCCTGCGGGTCGTGCCCCCCGGGGCAGGCATCTGCCACCAGGTGAATCTAGAACACCTCGGGCAGGTCGTCTCGACGCGCGACGGGGTGGCGTTCCCCGACACGCTCGTGGGCACCGATTCCCACACGACGATGATCAACGGCCTCGGCGTCCTCGGGTGGGGCGTGGGCGGCATCGAGGCGGAAGCCGCGATGCTCGCCCAGCCGATGTTCCTGCCCCAGCCGATCGTGATCGGGGTGCGCACGATCGGCGAGCTCCCGGCGGGCACGACGGCCACCGACCTAGTGCTCACGCTCACCGAGATGCTTCGGGCGCACGGCGTCGTCGGGAAATTCGTCGAGTTCTTCGGCGACGGGCTCTCGTCGCTGTCGATCGCCGACCGGGCGACGCTCTCCAACATGTGCCCGGAGTACGGCGCCACCGCGTCGTACTTCCCGATCGACGACGAGACGCTGCGCTACCTGACGTTCACCGGCCGCGGCGACCGGGTCGACCTCGCCGAGCGCTACGCGAAGGAGCAGGGACTGTTCCGTCGCGACGGCGACGCCGAGCCGACCTTCAGCGAGATCCTCGACCTGGACCTGTCGGCGGTCGTGCCGTCGATGGCCGGACCGAAGCGCCCGCAGGACCGGGTGCCGCTCCCCGACGTGTGGGACTCGTTCCTCGGGGCGTTCCGCGATCACCTGGAGCCCGATCCGAAGGGCACCGAGATCGGCCGGTTCGTCGCCGAGGGCGGCACGCCGCGGCAGGAGGAGCTTCCCGGCGAGGACGACGTCACGAACCGGCCGGCCGGCGAGCACGCGATCGGGCACGGCAGCGTCGTGATCGCCGCGATCACGAGCTGCACCAACACCTCGAACCCCACCGTGATGCTCGCCGCGGGGCTGCTCGCGCGCAAGGCCGTCGAGGCTGGGCTCGACGTGAAGCCGTGGGTGAAGACGTCGCTCGCGCCAGGATCGCGGGTCGTCACCGACTACCTCGACCGCGCCGGTCTCTCGCCCTACCTCGACAAGCTCGGGTTCGCGCTGGTCGGTTACGGGTGCACGACGTGCATCGGTAACTCGGGCCCGCTGATCGGCGAGGTCGCGACCGCGGTCGACGAGCAAGACCTGAACGTCGTCGCCGTGCTCTCGGGCAACCGCAACTTCGAGGGCCGGGTGCATCCGCAGGTGCGCGCCGCCTACCTCGCGTCGCCGCCGCTGTGCGTCGCCTACGCGCTCGCCGGGCGCATCGACCTCGACCTCACGACCGAGCCGATCGGCGAGGGCGCCGGCGGGCCGGTGTTCCTGCGCGACATCTGGCCGAGCGCCGACGATGTGCGCGACGCGATGGCGACCGCGATCACCGAGGAGCAGTTCACGACCCAGTACGGCCGCATCTGGGACGGCGACGACCATTGGCAGGGCCTCCCCACGCCGAGCGGGGCGGTCTACGAGTGGAACGCCGAGTCGACCTACGTGCAGGAACCGCCGTTCTTCGCTGGGCTCGGCGACGACCAGCCGGTCGGTGACATCGAAGGCGCGCGCGTGCTCGTGAAGGTCGGCGACTCGATCACGACCGACCACATCTCACCTGCTGGGTCGATCAAGCTCGACTCACCCGCCGGCACGTACCTGCGCGAACGCGGCGTCGAGCCGGTCGACTTCAACTCCTACGGATCCCGGCGCGGCAATCACGAGGTGATGCTGCGCGGCACGTTCGCGAACATCCGCCTGCGCAACGAGATCGCGCCCGGCACCGAGGGCTCGTTCACGACCCACCTGCCGAGCGGCGACGTGACGAGCGTCTACGAGGCCGCCGAGCGCTACCGGACCGAGGGCACGCCGCTCGCGGTGCTCGCCGGCAAGGAGTACGGCAGCGGCTCGAGCCGCGACTGGGCGGCCAAGGGGCCGAACCTGCTCGGCGTGCGGTTCGTGATCGCCGAGAGCTACGAGCGCATCCACCGGTCGAACTTGGTGGGCATGGGCGTGCTGCCGCTGCAGTACGCGGCCGGCGAGAGCGCCGCCTCGCTGGGGCTCACGGGGCGCGGGGTTCTCTCGGTCCGCGGGCTGGCCGACGGCATCACGCCCGGCCAGACGGCGACCGTCGAGGCGGTAGCCGACGGCGGCGCATCCACGACGTTCGACGTCACGGTCCGCATCGACGCCGAGGCCGAACTCGAATACTTCAGGGCCGGCGGCATCCTGCGGCTGGTGCTCGCCCAGATGCTCGAAGGGTGACGAACCTATGCATGCGCTCCTCGCCGCGACGCTGAGGAGACCGCTCACCTAGCATCGAGCCATGCCCGCCGACGCCAACGTGGTCGCCACCGGTGTCACCGACGCACGCCTGCAGAACCTGCGCCGGTGGAACATCGGACTCACGGTGCTCCACATCGCCCAGGCGGTGGCGGTGCTGCTGCTCGCAGACGACTTCGCGATCGCGGTGACGTCGTCCTTCCCCGACGGACCGCCGGGTGCGCCGATCCCAGCTCCCGAGACGCTGTTCGAGGTGAAGATCGGCTGGGCCGTCGCCTTGTTCCTCGGTCTCGCGGCGCTCGACCATCTGCTCACCGCGACGGTCGGGAGAGGCACGTACGAACGCGACTTGCGCCGCGGCATCAACCGGTTCCGCTGGGTGGAGTACGCGTTCAGCGCGACGCTGATGATCGTGCTCATCAACTTCTACTCGGGGACCACCTCGATCAACGCCGTCATCGCGATCGCCGGAGCGAACGTGGCGATGATCCTGTTCGGCTGGATCGAGGAGGCGATGAATCCTCCGGGCCGCTCGTCGACGACGATGCTCCCGTTCTGGTTCGGCACCATCGCCGGTCTCGCGCCGTGGGCCGTCGTCGCAGTGAACATCATCGGCTCGGCGACCGTGCCGGGGTTCGTCTACGGCATCGTCATCGCGCAGTTCGTCTTCTTCTTCAGCTTCGGGCTGAACCAGTGGCTCCAGTACCGGGGAGTCGGTCGCTGGACCGACTACGCGTTCGGCGAGAAGGCCTACCTCGTGCTCAGTCTGGGAGCGAAGTCGGCGCTCGCCTGGCAGATCTTCGCGGGCTCGCTCGCCGGCTGAGCCCGAACATGGAGGAAGGCGGGGCGCGGGGCCCCGCCTTCCGTTCGCCGTTCCTCGTCGTGCTCAGGCGAGGATCGGGTGCTTCTTCACCAGCTCCGTCTGCTGCCACACCTTCCCGAGCCCGAGGTAGATGCCCGCGTTCGCGAAGAACAGGGCTCCCAGCACCAGCGCCTCGACGACGTGGTCGTCGACGAACGGGTTGTGCTCGGGCCAGATCGCGGTGGCCGTGTAGAAGATCGCCATCCAGATGATGCCGCCGATGCTGGCCAGCTTGACGCCGATCCCGAGGATCAGCGCGAGCCCGATCAACAGCATCGAGGCCATGTAGATCCAGTCGACCCAGGCCGCCGAGGTCGGTCCGACATCGGTCATCTGGTATCCGGTGATCGTCTGGTAGAAATCCGTGAACGGACCCTTCATCGCGAAGCCCAGCACCCCGGCCGTCGGCGATCCGCCGTTGATCCAGGCGGCGTCACCGACGAAGTCGATCGAGCTGGCGCCCGTGGCCTCATCGACGACCCGCCCAGTCGAGAAGCCGAGGGCGAACATCTTGTCCAAGAAGGCCCACAGGAAGGTCCAGCCCAGCGCCAGCCGGAGCAGCCCCATCACCACGCCCAGGCCCCTGCGGGTCTCCGGCGTCGCCTCGGGGATCGTGACCGGCTCGACGGTCTTGCGAACCTGCGTGTCCATGTACCCCACCTCCTTCGTTCCTGGGGAGATGTTCCCCCCGCAGGAGGTGGCGAGAACCAGGCTCGTGGCCCCATCGGACCGGGACCTTGGACCCCGGGCCGGGTGGGGTCGGTCGGTCGGGACCTTCGGCCCTGCTCTACTCCTCGACGGAGCCGGGCGTGGTGGTGTGGCGGGCGAGGTATGCGGCCGCCTCGGCTCGCCGGGCGACCTCGAGCTTGGACAGGATCGACGAGACGTAGTTCTTGACGGTCTTCTCGGCGAGGTTCAGCTCGTCGCCGATCTCCCGGTTCGTGCGTCCGTCGGCCACGAGGGTGAGGATGCGCTCCTCCTGGGGCGAGAGTCGCGCGAGCTTCTCGTCCTTCATCAGGTGCTTGCCCTTGCGCAGACGGTCGAGCACGGCGTTCGTGACGCTCGGGTCGAGCAGGGAGTCGCCGGCGCCCACGGCGCGGATCGCGCGGAGCAGATCGCCCGACCTCACCTGCTTGAGCACGTAGCCCGAGGCGCCCGCCATGATCGAGGCGAAGAGCGCCTCGTCGTCGGCGAACGAGGTGAGCATCAGCACCCGGGTGTCTGGATGGTCCGCGCGGATCTCCCGGGTCGCCTCGATGCCGCTGCCGTCGGCCAGGCGCACGTCCATCACGACGACGTCGGGCCGGGTCCTGTGTGCCTCGTCGATCGCCTCGCGCACGGTGCCCGCCTGCGCCGTGACGACCACGTCGTCCTCGGCGTCGAGCATCGCCTTGATGCCGTCGCGCACGATCTCATGGTCGTCGACGAGCATCACTCGAAGGGGCGCCTTCTTCGTCATGGCGCCCATCCTAGCGGCGGGTCAGACCGGGCGGTGGACGTCCTCCGGCTCGGCGAGCAGCGAGTCCTTGACCCTGTCGAGGAAGTCCTTGAGGGTCGCCTCGGCCACTCGGAACAGGACCGCGCGATCGATCGCGCGGCCGACGGCCCCCAAGGGGGGCACGTACCGGGCGCTCATCGCCAGCTGCGAGCGGTGCGGGCCGAGGGGCGCGATCTCGAGGTCGGCGTCGAGCGCCGGGAACAGGCCGCTCGCCCCGACCGCCGACCACCGGATCGGCACGACGGTCTTGCTGGGCATCCTGACCGGCTCGTCGAACTCGATCGCCACGCGGCGTGCGACGCGCACGTCGTCACCGAACCCGACCTCGGCGAGCAGCGCGTCGCCGTGGAAGTTCGCCTCTCCGGCCAGCCCGGGCAGCCACGAGTGCGGATCGCGCAACAGCGCTTCCTCGACCCGTTCGGGGTCCATCGGGAGTTCCACGAAATAGCGAGCGAACACGGGACCAAGTGTCGCGGCATCGCGGCCTCGCACGCAGGGACACAGGTCCCGGGCAGGGCGGGTCTCATGGCACCCAAGCCCATCCGACGGTGCCCGCAGACTCCTCCCTCATGTATGCACGAACGCACGTCTCGGAAGGAGATCGATGATGCGAAGGTTCCGCATGGGAGCGTTGACGCTGGTCACGGCGCTCACGCTCGTCGCCGTCGCTTGCAGCGGCGACGGTGAGCAGGCCCCGGCCGCCGGTGACGGCGAGGCCGCGGCCGGTCCCGTCACGGTCGACGTGATGCTGTCTGACTTCGCGATCGAACCGGCCAGCATCGAGGTGCCCGCGGGCAGCGACCTCACGTTCAACGTGATGAACCACGGTCAGTCACCGCACACGTTCGGTGTCGTCGTCGGCGGCGAGACGATCGAGACGCCGAGCATCGACGTCGACGGCTCGACCACGCTCGAAGTGCCCGCCCTGGAGGCCGGCACCTACGACACGTTGTGCACCGTGCCCGGCCACGACCAGCTCGGCATGGTGGGCTCCCTGACGGCGACCGATGGCGGCACCGACGGGACGACGGCGGCGGGTGGCGACGTCGGCAGCGCCACCGCAACCTCGCACGCCAGCATGACCGCCGAGGAGATGGCCGCGGGCCACGAGCAGGGCGTGCAGGATTTCCTGGCCGGCAAGGAGACCGACTCCTACGGCAACCAGCCGATGGAGCCCGAGATGGACGGCGACGTGAAGGTCTACAACTTCACGGTCGAGGAGATCCAGTGGGAGATCGCCAAGGGCGAGTTCGTCGACGCGATGGCGTTCAACGGACAGGTGCCCGGTCCCGAGCTCAGGGTGAACGAGGGCGATCGCGTGCGGTTCGTCGTGCAGAACCAGATGACCGAGCCGTTCGTGCTGCACTTCCACGGCCTGACGGTGCCGAACAGCGAAGACGGCGTGCCCTACGTGACCCAGCCGCCGATCATGCCCGGCGAGTACTGGACCTACGAGTTCACGATCAAGGACCCGCCCGGCATGTACGTTTACCATTCGCACTTCAACTCGGCGGAGCAGGTCGACAAGGGACTGTACGGCTCGCTGATAGTGGAGCCAAAGAACGCGAACTGGGCCCCCGTCTACGGTGCCGACCCGGCCGTCGAGTACACGATGTTCGTCGGTGACGGCACGCTCGGGTACAACCTGAACGGGAAATCGTTCCCGGCCACCCAGCCGATCGTGGCCGACAAGGGTGACTGGGTGCTGATCCACCTCGCGAACGACGGCGCCCTGCTGCACCCGATGCACCTGCACGGCTTCCACTTCTTGGTCGTTGGGGAAGACGGCTACCCGTTGGCCAAGCAGAACCGGTACCTGGCGGACACGCTCGTGATCGCGCCCGGGTCGAGGTTCGACATCATGGTCAAGGCCGACTACCCGGGGGCATGGGCCTTCCACTGCCACATCCTTCCGCACGCCGAGGGACCCGGCGGCATGTTCGGGATGGTGACCGCGCTCGTCGTTCAGTGAACGCCCTCACGATCGGACTGGCCGCACGAGGACCGGGGCTCGAGCCCCGGTCCTCGTGCAGGTGGTGCTAGAAGGGGAGCACTGCCCTGATCGTGGTGCCCTCGCCCGCGAGGCTGAGGATCGTGAGCTCGCCGCCGAGCGAGGTCACACGCTCGCGAAGGTTGCGCATGCCCATGCCCGACGACGGTGCCGACGGGTCGAAGCCGAGGCCGTCGTCATCGATCTCGAGCTCGGCCCCGCCGTTGGAACGCCTGAGGCTGATGCGGCACGACGTGGCCTGGGCATGCCGGCCCACGTTCGACAGGCCCTCGCGAACGAGCTGCACCACGTCGGCGGCGCGGCTCGCCAGCTCGGCGGCGACGCCTTCGTCGACGTCGATGACAGTGAGCACGTCGGTGCGTTCCTGGAACTCGAGCGCCAGCTGCCGCAACGCCTGATCGAGCTGCCGGTCGGCGAGGATGCCGGGGCGGAGTCCGAAGATGTAGTTGCGCAGGTCGCGGATCGCCCGATCGACCTCCTCGGTCGCGTTCTCGATGCGCCGACCGATCTCGGGGTCGTTGGCCATCGCGGCGGTGCCCTGCAGGCCCATGCCGACCGCGAACAAGGCCTGGATCACACCGTCGTGCAGCTCTTTCGCGATCCGTTCCCTCTCTTCGAGCAGTTCCAGCCTGGCGAGTTCCTCCTGGGCACGTCGCGACTCCTCGTACAGTCGCGCGTTCTCGATGGCCACGCCCGCCTGCGTGGCGAGCACGACGAGCGCCGCCTCGTCGTCGTCCGTGAACTCGGACGCGCCCTGCTTCTCGGTGAGGTAGATGTTCCCGAAGACCTGTCCGAGGGCCTTCACAGGCGCCCCGAGGAACGAGTGCATCGGCGGATGGTTCGGTGGGAACCCGGCCGATCTCGTATCGGCCCCGATCTCGGGGATGCGCATCGGCCGGCGTTCACGGATCAGGAGCCCGAGGATGCCGTGTCCGACGGGTGGGTTGCCGATCGCCGCGCGTTGTTCGTCGGTCACGCCTTGCGTGATGAACCGCTCGATCCGCGGCGTGTCCTCCCCGAGCACGCCCAGGGCCCCGTACCGAGCCCCTGTGATCGCGACGGCGAGCTCGACGATCCGCTCGAGAACGGTCTCGAGGTCGAGCTCGGACGAGAGCGTCAGCCCGGCCTCGATCAGCATGCGCATGCGCACCTCGGCGTCGGGAGCCGCCGGTTGCGGGGCCGTCTCGCGATCGGTCACCTCCCGAGACTAGCAACGGGGTCGTTCCGTCCCGCTCGTTGGGGGGCACCGGACCCGGGTCGGGCCCGAGCGCCGGCCCTACGGTGACCGTGGGGCTCGAGGGCCGAGCGGCCCGCACCCCGCGAGGAGGTGTGGACGATGACACGCACCGTGGCCGATGTGATGACCCGGACCGTCGTGGTGGTGCCGGGCTCAGCTCCGTTCAAGCAGGTGGTTCGCGCGATGCGCGAGTACCGCGTGAGCGCCTTGCCGGTGACCGACCCTGACGGCCTGATCGTGGGCTTGGTGTCCGAGGCCGACCTGATCCTGCGTGAGGATCCCTCCGTGCTCGAGCCGCACTTCTTCGAGGGCCACACCCGCCGCGACGAGCGGAAGAAGGCCGAGGCGTTCGTGGCCCGCGATCTGATGACGGCGCCACCGGTGACGATCGGCCCCCAGGCGCCGGTCGCCGACGCCGCCCGCCTGATGCATGAGCGCGCCGTGAAGCGGCTGCCGGTGATCGATCTCGAAGGAAGGATCGTCGGCATCGTCTCGCGCATGGACCTGCTCGCGGAGTTCCTGCGCGATGACGACGACATCAAGGCCGAGGTCTCCCGGGTGCTCTCGGAAGACCTCGCGATCGCTGCCGATCAGGTGCTCACGCTCGTCGAGGACGGTGTCGTGCACCTCGAAGGCCGGATCGAACGCCGGTCGCTCGTGCCGGCGATCTGGGGCGCAGTCCGTGCCGTTCCCGGGGTGGTGGGTCTCGACGAACGCCTCACCTGGGAGCTCGACGACACGATCACGCCGGTCTCACCGGTTCCGTGGGTCGGGTTCTGACCGGGGGTGCGGGACGCGGAGGTCGGTAGCCGTAGGTGAAGGCCCTCACGAGGGTCAGGAACACCACGAGTAGTCCCGTCACGGCGTAGATCGCGAACATCCAGGGTCGTTCGGTATCGGTGCCCGCGAAGACGCCGTGTGCGAGAGCGAGGGCGAAGGCCGGCACCGCGAGGAGGTGCAAGCGTCGCCACCACGCCGTGCCGAGCGGCTTGCGCAGCCACGACGACACCATGATCACTACGACCGCGTACATCGCCACGACGCCGGCCGTGATCGCGATCGGTCGATATTCCGACGCCATCGGCACGGTGAGGTCTGCGAACGAGAATGGCATGAACTCGTCGATGAGCAGGAGTCCGAGGTGCACCCCGAGCAGCGCGAGTCCCGTCGTGGCAGCGAACGCATGGAAGAGGTTCGCCGACGGCTTCGAGATGCGCTTCGTGACCAACGACGTCGTCGCCACCAGCCCCCACGCGATCGAGAGGAAGAGCATCAAGTAGCTGCCGATGCCGGCGGCGCGCAGCAGGATCCACGTGTTCACGCTGCCTCCTCCTCGTCCCGAGGGTCGTGGGTTCGATCCGGCGTCACGGAGTGGAACACGGTCCCGTCGTCGCCGACGATCACGCTGGGTGCGTCGGCCACGGCCCTCGTGCCTCGGAGCAGCGCGGTCGTGGCCGCGATCTCGGCCTCGGCACAGGTGTCGGCCCATGTCGTGACCTGGACCGCATCGGTGATCGCGGGGGCTCCGGTGCGTGGATCGATCACATGGTGCATGCCGGGACCCCAGGCGCGCTTCGCCGTGCTCGACGTGGCGATGGCACCTCGGTCGATCCGCAAGGTCATGACGACGCCTGCGGGAACCTGCGGGTCCTCGATATCGATCGCGAGGTGGGGGGCGTGCCCGCCCACGCGCAGGTCACCGCCCGCCGAGACGAGCACCCACGACATGCCGACCGCCAGCGCCCGCTGCACGGCGAGGTCGACGGTCCGCCCTTTGGCGACGCCGCCGAGGTCGAGCCCCACGCCGGCAGGCAACCGCACCGATCGCTCGCGCGTCTCGATCTCGGTCCACCGACCGCACGGGACCGGCGAGCGCAGCACGCCTCTCGCCGAGCGGATCACCTCGTCGAAGTCACGGTCGTACCCGGCGGCCTCGACGGCCCTGAGCACCGTAGGGTCGAACGCTCCGTCGGTGGCTGCCGCCTGTTCCAGGGAGAACCGCAGCAGCTCCTCGAATCCCGAGGACAGCGTCACCCAACGGCCGGCGCGAGCGTTCACATTCGACAACTCGCTGTCGGGGCGGAACCGGCTGAACCGCTGCTCCTCCACACGGAAGGTCTCGACCACGACGGCGGCCCCTGCGGCGAATGCGTCGGCCGGCCCGTAGACGCTGAGCGTGGTGCCCATAGCCGGAACGTCGAGTCGGTCGGTGCGCTCGCTGTCCATCACGATCCTCCGGTGGAAGGCGGAGGTGCGGGGACCGGCGCGCCGCCTGACGAGCTCGACGAGCTGCTCACCGACGGGGCCTGCACGTACGTGATGGGTGCGGTGGCGGCGGGCTCCACCACGACGACCCGCCGAGTGACCCGGCGCACGATCACCCGCTGCCGAGGGACCCATCGGTCCCTCGGCGGCTGTGCTTGCTCAGGCATCGGGGAGGCACCCAGGGCGCCGACGCCGGCGAGGAAGGTCGCAAGTCCGGTCGTCCAGGCGAGGGCGCGAAGGCGATGGCGGCTCCACCGAGCCTTTCGACGAGGTGCGTCAGTCATCGTTGCCCTCGTCCTCGTGGTCCTCCGCGTGCTCGATGTCCTCGTGCTCATCCTGCTCGTCGCCCTCGTGCTCGTAGGCGTCGTCGCCGACCGTTGAGTCGCTCGAGACGCTCGATGTCGCTGGCGTCGCGGCCGGAGCTGCGATCTGAACGACCTCGCCTGGCTTGGCGTCGCCTTTCTTGTGCACCGTCACGGTGCGGCGAACGGTGCGGACGATCGGCTCAGGTGAGGAGCGCCGATCGGCCCTCGGCACGGCGTTGCTGACCGTGGGGCCCGTCAGCCCCGTGGCCACGGCCAGCCCACCGACGATCAGGGTGAGCACCAATCCAGCGGACACCAACAGTGCGGAACGCTTGTTCATCTCGCATCTCTCCTTGTCGTCGCTGCTCAGCGGCTGTTCGCCGACGCGTCGTCGGACGTGTCGTTGCCGGGATGCTCACTCGAGTCGTCGTCGTTGCCGGAGTCATCCGATCCGCCGTCGACGCCGGAGCCGGAGTCGTCCTCCGTCTCGTCGCTGTCGTCATCACCGGCGTCGCTCACGTCCTCACCGGCATCGTCGTCGCCGGCTTTCTCGTCCTCGTCACCGGAGCCGAGGTTGTCGTCTGCGGTCTCGTCGGGTCCGTCGGCGCCGGAGTCGTCCTCGTTCGGATCGTTGTCGCGAGCCGTCGAGTCGTCGTCGCCGTGGTCGTTTCCGGGCGCCTGGCTCGGGGTCGCGTCGTCGCTCGGGCTCTCCGTTGCCGTGGCGACCATCGGCGAGGTTGACCCCGTGGGGTCGTTCGATCCAGTGGAGCCGATGGCCACTGCGGTCGTCGCAACGGCCAGGGTGGTTGCGACCGACGCCGAGATCAGCCAGACGATGCGTTTCCTCATGGGGACCTCCTCTTCAGGGTCTCGACGGGCCGTTCCCGTCGACCTTCACGCTAGGGAGGCGCCCTCTAGGCACCGGGCAAGCCATGGTTAAGGTTCGGGTAAGCCCACGGAGCGCCGCATCCCCCTGAAGGGGGAAGCCTTCGGTCGGCGGTGTCAGACCACCGTAGTCAGATCGGCCAGCAGGATCGGCTCGGACGTGGGCGCCGCGGGGCAGTCCGACGGCTCGGTCGTCACGGCCATCGTGTCGGTGGTGCCGATGCTCGCTTCGACCTGCACCGCGACCACGCCGTCGGTCGGTGAGACGCATCCTCCCGACACGGCCCGGTCGCCCTCGATCATCCAGATCTCGTACACCTTGTCCGATCCGGGGTCGGGAAGCCCGCTTCCCCAGAACACGGCACCGGGTTCTCCGGGCGTGAAGGCCATCGCGAGGGTGCCCTCCGTCTCGCCGGTGAAGGCGACGAGGCGCTGTGAGGACGATGCCTGCACACCGGTCGTCGATGGCCTGAGCGTCGCGAACGCCACGACCACGATCGCCACCAGGGCCGCTGCAGCGACCAACGTCCGCCAGGCACGCGGACGACGAGCGCGACGTTCCGACAGGTCGTCGCGCGGCATGTCGGGGATCTCGACGACCGCCTCGCTCGCAGATCCGCGGGGCGCGGACAGGATGCGATGCATCACGGCGTCATCGACCGATTCGGCGTCGAGGGCGAATGCCAGTCGCCCAGCTGTCTCGGCGAATCCTGCTTCGAGGGCAGCGCACTCCTGGCAATCGGCTCCATGTCCCTTCCGCTCGCGCTCCAGCAAGGCTCGGTCGTCGCCATCGAGCCCGCCGAGGGCCTCGACCGCCATCAGCTCCTCGATCTGGGCGTGGTCTCGGGTCATCGTTCGACCTCCGCCAGCGCGCCTCGCATGCGGCGCATGCCGAGCAACGTCCGGGACTTCACCGTGCCGAGGGGGATGCCGGTCTTCCCCGCGATCTGCGATTGGGACAGCCCGTCGAAGTACATCATCTCGAGGACCTCCCGTTGTTCGGCGGGCAGGTCGGCGAGGGCGGCGCGCACGATGCGACGCTCTTCGGGCAGGCCGAGCTGCTGTACGACCCCCTCGGCGTGGTCGGCCTGCTCCTCGACCGCCTGTGGGATCGCCGCCTCGGCGCGCCGACGGTGCGCCTCCTCTCGGCGAACGAGATCGACCGCACGGTGATGCACCATGCCCATGAGCCAGCTCTTCACCGAACCGCGCTCGCCGTCGTAGGCGCCTGGATCCCTCCAGACCGCCATGAACGCTTCCTGCACGATCTCCTCCGCCAGATGCGATTGCCGAACGACCCGCTGCGCGAGCGCCTTGGCCGTGGGCGCGTACCGATGGAACAACCCACGAAACGCGTCCTCGTCGCCGCGACGCAGGCGAGCGATGAGGTCGCGGTCCCGCGCCTCGGACAGGTCAACCATGCCCATCGGCGCACCCCGTTCCAGCATCAGCGACCCCTGCGACAACGGCACCTTCCTCGGAGCGGGCTCGTTCCGCCGGGTATTCGCAGCTCGAGGGGGAGCGGATGGATCAGCCCTCCGAGTGATGGTGCATCCTGCGCCCCGCAGTCTCGAGGATCTCGGACAGCGTGTTCGGCGTCGCCGGTTCGTAGAGGGCGCTGCCGACCGAGAGCGAGAGTGGCCGGGGAGGATCCTGTTTGGCGTTGTGCAGAGCGATCGCCTCGACCAGTCGGGAGAGAACGAGGGTCTCGGCGCCGGCCGCCTCGCCGGTGAGCAACAGGGCGAACGTGTCGGCGGTGATGCGGGCAGGCAAGTCAGCGTCACGCACGGCCTCGAGCAGCACCTCGGCCGCCTCGCGAGCGTCGTCATCGCTGGTCTCACCCTCGAGCCGCACGAACAGGAAGACCACGGGGATCTGGCTCCGGTCGGCCATCCGCAGATGGTGCTCGGCGATCGGCACGAAGCCACGCAGGTTCGGCAGTCCCGTCGCCTCGTCGGTGGTCGCGAGCTCGCGCCGCAGCCGTCGGATCGACACCGCGTACTGCACGGCACGCGGGAGCAGTCCGTGGGGGATCGAGCCGACGACGAGGTGGTCCTCAGCGCCGGCGTGCATCGCCACGGCGCCGTCGGCCTCACGCCCGGCCTCGGTGATCACCACGATCGCGGCCTCGGGTGCCTTGCCTCGCAGGGAACCGAGGAGCTCCAGCGGTCCCTTGCCGTTCATCGCGACGACCACCGCGTCGATCCGCTCGCCTGTCTCGATCTGGTCGACGCTGTCGGCAGCACGCACGTCGAACCGCTCGTCGTCGGCGAACTCGTCGGCCATCGCCGTCTCGAGCCCAACGAGCATCACCGTCACCGCGTCGTCCATGTGGCCTCCTGTCGGTGGCGGGATTATCCCATCCGGGAAGCTCGCGCCGCAGGGCACGGGACGGGGCGGCCCCGGCAACGCGTGAGCGCCTGCGCCGCCACGGTTCCGCCACACGATCATCACGCGGGCGGAGGGGGAGGTCCTCCGATCGCACGGGTACGCTTGGCGACATGTCCGAGGTGCCCTCTGGCGACCCCCCCACACACGGTCACGGCCGCGTCGCCCGCG
This sequence comes from uncultured Actinomycetes bacterium, assembly GCA_963728665.1. Classification (GTDB taxonomy): domain Bacteria; phylum Actinomycetota; class UBA4738; order UBA4738; family HRBIN12; genus JAOUEA01. The sequence continues at coordinate 207,895 of CAVSLG010000018.1, forward strand.
TCGCCGTCGCGATCACGGCGACGCTCTCCCTGCTGATCGGCGTCGGCAGCGCTTACGGATTCGTCGCCTACAAACAGGCCGGCGACGAGGGCGCCACGATCATCCTCGACGACTTTGACTCCGATGGCGAGGGGGAGGAGCGCCCCACGGGACCGTGCGTCGACGACGTCTGCAACTACCTGTTGCTGGGCAGCGACTCCCGTACGGGCTTGAGCGCAGAGGAGCGAGAGCAGTTCGGCACCGACCAGCAGATCGGGGGCGAGAACCGGGCCGACACGATCATGCTGGTGCACACCGACCCAGCGCTCGAGAAGGCGATCATCTTGTCGTTCCCGCGGGACTTGTTCGTGCAGATCCCGGGCCATGGGGAGGACAAGATCAATGCCTCGTTCGAGGGAGGTGTCGACGGCGGCGGCCCCGCCCTCGTAGCGGCCACGGTGCACAAGCTCACCGGGCTGAAGATCAACCACGTCCTCTACGTCGATCTCGCCGGATTCCAGGGAGTCATCGATACGCTCGGCGGGGTGCAGATGTGCATCCCCTCGGAGAACGTGAATACACCCGATGGCCGGATCGTCGACGAGCTCACGGCACTCGACGTCGAGCCGGGATGCCAGACGTTGCCCGGCGACCAGGCCCTCGCCTACGTGCGGACGCGGCACCTGCGATGCGACGCTGCCGCACCCGACTTCTACCGGATCGCCCGCCAGCAGCAGTTCCTTCGCGCCGTCATCAACCGACTGCTCGAACCCGAGCAGCTCGCCCAGCTCCCGGTCATGATCAAGCCGATCATGCAGAACCTTCGTCGCGACGAGGATCTGAAGCTCGCAGACCTCGCGTTCCTGGTCGGGCAGCTCGAAGGCATCTCGACGGGCACGGCCGAGTTCCGCACCGTGCCTTCCTTCCCCGACCCGGCGAACCTCGGCATCCTGCGCATGGACGAGTCGGCGGAGCGCATATTCGCCGCGATCCGCGACGGCAAGCCCCTCGGCGAGGTGGGCCGCGATCTGGTCTACACGCCGCCGTCGGAGGCCAACGTGCCCGTCCTCGTGGTCGACCACTCGTCGGGAGGCAGGGCCGCCGAGGTGCAGGAGGTGCTCTCGCAGGCGGGGTTCGACATCTCGCCGGGAACGACCACGGACACCGCCTACCCGAAGAACGTGGCGGGAACCGTGATCGCATACGCGCCCGACGCCGACGCCGAGGCACAGGTCGTGCAGAAGTACTTCCCGACGCTCGAGCTGAAGCAGGTCAAGGGTCTGCCCGACGACGTGGTCGTCTTCGTCGACGCGACGTATCAGCCGGCGCCCGTCGGCGGCGATGGCGACGCCCCGCCCGAGTGTCCTTCGCCCGAGGTCTGATGCGCGCGCTCGTGCTCTCGGGGGGCGAGGGCTCACGACTGCGTCCGATCACGTCCACGAACGCCAAGCAGTTGATCCCGGTCGCAGGTACCCCGATCCTGTTCCAGGCGCTCGAGGCGATCGCCGAGGCCGGCATCACGGAGGTCGGCGTCGTGACCGGCGCGACCGGTGACGAGGTTCGCGCAGCGGTGGGTGACGGCTCCCGATGGGGCATCGACGTGACCTTCATCCCGCAGAAGGCGCCGCTCGGCATCGCGCACGCCGTGATGACCGCCGAGGGGTTCCTGGGCGACGAGCCGTTCCTGCTCTACCTCGGCGACAACGTGCTGCTGGGCGGCGTGGCGCGATTCGTCGAGGAGTTCGAGGGAAGCGACGCCGAGGCCCACATCTTGCTCGCGAAGGTGCCGGAGCCCGAGCACTTCGGCGTGGCAGTGCTCGAAGGCGACCAGGTCGTTCGGCTCGTCGAGAAGCCGACCGAACCCCTGAGCGATCTGGCACTCGTGGGCGTCTACCTGTTCCGCCGCTCGATCCTCGACGCGTGTCACACGCTGGAGCCCTCGGGGCGCGGCGAGTACGAGATCACCGAGGCGATCCAGTGGCTGCTGGACGAGGGTCGTGAGGTGCGCGCCGAGATGGTGAGCGGCTACTGGAAGGACACCGGGCGCCCCGAGGACCTGCTCGAGGCCAACCGCATGATGCTGGCTTCGATCGAGCCCTCGATCGACGGCGAGCTCGATGGCGCCACGACGGTCGACGGTCCGGTCGTCGTGCGAACCGGAGCCACGGTGACGGGCAGCGTGCTGCGCGGCCCGCTCGTGATCGGTGAGGGCTCGGTGATCGAGCGTTCCATCCTCGGTCCCGACGTCTCGATCGGCCCCGGTTGCCGCATCGTGGCCAGCGAGGTGGCCGACTCGATCGTGATGGAGGAGTGCGCGATCGCCGACGTGCACGGGCTCAGTGGGTCGATCCTCGGCCGCCGCGTCGAAGTGCGCCATTCCGGCGGGAGCGGCGCCCACCGCCTGATCGTGGGGGACCAGAGCCGTATCGAGGTCGACTGAGGTCCCTCCGTCTAGGCCGTTCGGTGGTTCCCGCGGCTGGTGCACGCGCCTAGCATCACTCGCATGGAGCAGCTCTTCAGCGTCGTGCCCGGGCGCCGCAAGGCCGTCTCGGCGTTCGTGCTCGCCAGCGTCGGCCCGTTCGTCATGGGGTGCAGCTCACCAGCGGCCATCGTGTTGGGGTTCCGCTCGCTCGATGAGTCGGCCGTGGCGGGGGCGCGGGCGCCAGGTCGTGCGACCGCGTACGGGGCCATCGTCGTCGGGGCGCTCGGCCTGTGGTTCTGGGGGTGGGTAGTGGCGCGACTCGCCGGCGAGCTCTCCGAGCGCGGCAAAGACCCGGGCATGGTGATCCCGCTCGTCGCCGGGCTCGTGTTCGTCTGGACCGCTTCTGCCCTCGCAGGGTGGCTGGGCGGCCGCGGCACACGCGCCCGCACCGTCGGATGAGGGGACCCGAGCAGCGAGGGGGAGCCGAGCGGCCGCCCCTACCGAAGGGGTAGGGTTCGGGGTTCATGCGAGCGGTGATCGACGCCCGGCCGGCGCTCGACCCACGCCGCACGGGCGTGGGCCAGTACACGCAGCAGGTGATCCGTCACCTGCCGCACGCCGACCCCACCAGCGACTACGTCGCGTGGTACCTGCACGCCAAGGGTCTGCTCCGCCCTCGGGCGTTCTTCTCGGGGGTCCAGGCACCGAACCTCACCGAGAAGGCGTCGCGGTTCCCCGCGCGCATCTTCGGTCCGATGTCGACGCGTCTGGGCGTGCCACGCATCGAGTGGTCGGGGGGCTTCGACGTGCTGCTCGCGACGAACTTCCTGCCACCGGCCACGAAGAGCCCCGGGGTCGTGATGGTGGTGCACGACCTCGCGTACGAGCGACTGCCCGACACCGCCCCTCACATGGACGATCGATGGCGGCGCCGGTTCGACGCGTGGCTGCGTCGCGCCGCGGGCGTGCTCGTGCCGTCGCACTCCACGAAACGCGATCTGCTCGACGCCCACCGCATCGACGAGGCACGCGTGCACGTGACGCCGCTCGGCGTCGACATGGCAGCGTTCGCGCCGGCGCCACCGGAAGCCGTCGACGCGGTGCGGCGCAAGTACGGCATCGACCAGCCGTACGCGCTGTTCGTGGGCGGCATCGAGCCCCGGAAGAACCTCGACGCGCTCGTACGAGCGTTCGCGACCACGGAGCCCGGGACGCGGCTCGTGATCGCCGGTGGCTCCGTTCGGTGGGATCCGAAGGCGGCCGACCGGCTCGATGGCGCGATCGCGCAGCTGCCGAGTAGCGCACGCGCTCGCATCGTTCGTACCGGCTACGTGAGCGATCGCGAGAAGGTTGCGCTCATGAGCGGTGCGACGATGCTCGCCTACCCGTCGCTGTACGAGGGGTTCGGCTTCCCGGTGCTGGAAGGGTTCGCCGTCGGGCTGCCCGTGCTCACGTCCGACGTGTCGTCGCTGCCGGAGGTGACCGGCGACGCCGCGGTGGCCGTAGACCCCCGCGACGACCAGGCGATCGCCGCAGGTATCACCCAGCTCTTCGACGACCCGGACCTTCGGGCGATGCTCTCGGCCGCCGGGTTGACCCGGGCGTCCCGATTCACGTGGGAAGCGACGGCTCGCTGCACCGTCGAGGCGCTCCACGCCGCCCACGAGGTCGCGCACGGGTAGACTCGGCGCGTCCCCTCGACCGGGTCCTCCGAGGAGCGTGGCATGGCCGAAGCTCACGTGCTCGTCACCGGCGGCGCCGGATTCATCGGTTCGCATCTCGTCGATGCGCTGCTCCATCGCGACGATCGCGTCACCGTGCTCGACCGCCTCTCGGCCGGTGGCAGCCTCGCCAACATCGAGCACCATGACCTCGACCAGCGCATGGGCTTCGTGCGCGGCGACGTGTGCGATCCGGGGCTCGTCGACCGCCTCGTCGGCGAGGCGGACGCGGTCGTGCACGCGGCCGCCGAGACGCACGTCGACCGCAGCTTCGACGAGCCTGCGGCGTTCCTCACCACGAACGTGCTCGGCACCGAGACGGTGCTCGAGGCGGTCCGACGCCACAGCACGCGCATGCTGATGGTCTCCACCGACGAGGTCTACGGGCCAGGCGACCCGGCGGGCGGGCTGTTCGACGAGGACGCCCCCTTGCGTCCGCGCAGCCCGTACGCGGTCAGCAAGGCGGCCGCCGACATGCTCTGCGCTGCATACGTGACGACGTACGACCTCCCGGTGGTGGTGGTGCGAGGCACGAACGCATTCGGCCCACGACAGATCGAACGCGTGGTGCCGACGTTCGCTGTCAACGCGCTCCGCGGGGTGCCGGTGCCCGTCTACGGCAAGGGGGAGCAACGCCGCGAGTTCCTCTACGTGGGCGACTGGGTGCGGGGAGCGCTGACTGCGCTGGACCATGGGCGACCGGGCACCGTCTACAACGTCGGCGAGGGGCATGAGCTGGCGAACATCGAGCTCGCCCGTCGCATCTGCACGCTGGCCGACGTGCCCGACGACCTGATCGAGTTCGTCGCGGATCGCCCCGGGCACGATTTCCGGTATGGGGTGCGCTCGGATCGCCTCGTCGCGTTGGGCTGGCGTCCCGAGTGGGGGTTCGACGAGGCGCTTGCGCACACGGTGGCCTGGTACCGGGAGCATCTCGACGGGCTCGATGCGGCGCACGCGGTGCCTGTCGTGACGGCCCCTCGGAACGCGGGTGATCGAGCATGAGGCTCGTGGTCACCGGCGCCGGCGGGGACCTGGGGCGAGCCTTCCTCACACTCGTGCCCGCGCACCACGATGTGCACGCCTTCGACCGTCACAACCTCGACGTGGGTGACCACGACGCCGTGCGTCAGATCGTCGAGCCGCTGCGGGCCGACGCGATCTTGAACTTCGCGGCGTTCACCCGGGTCGACCAGAACGAGACCGACCAGGCTCGAGCGTTCCGCGACAACGCGCTCGGGCCGCAGCACCTCGCGCTCGCGGCGCGCGCGAGCGGCGCCGTGTTGCTGCACGTGTCGACCGACTACGTCTTCGACGGCGAGAAGGGCGCCCCTTACGACGAGACCGACGAACCGGCGCCGCTGTCGGTCTACGGGCGGGCGAAGCTCGCAGGGGAACGGTTCGTGCGGGAGATCGCTCCCGATTCGTTCGTGGTGCGGGTCGGCCACGTGTACGGCGGAGGGAACGACTACCTGAGCCGCACCGTTCGCCTGCTCGCCACGGGTGAGACGGTCGGCGGTCTCGCGGACCGGCGGGGGTCGCCGACGTTCGTGGGACACCTCGCCGAACGCATCCTGCCGCTGGTGCTCACCGGGCGATACGGTCTCTATCACCTCGGAGGTCCGCAGCCTGCCTCCTGGTTCGAGGTGCTCACGCGGGTGCAGGAGCTCGCCGGCTGGGCAGGCGCGGTCGAGCCTCAACGGGCGGCCGACCTGCGGCTTCCGGCGCCTCGTCCCGTCAACTCCGCCCTCACGAGCGTCTACACCGCGCATCTGGCCGTGGATCCGATGCCTTCGCTCGAGGAGGGCCTCAAGGATTTCCTCGCGGCGTCGCCGGGTGTTGACTGACGCGTCGGGGGCGGGCGATCGATGGCAGATCGCAGGATCCATCTTCGCCGAACCTCCGACCTCGGGCCGCTCGAGGACGAGCTTCGCGCGATGTCCGACGCTGCCTGGGCCGGCAAGGACGAGGGATTCTCCGACACCGACTGGTTGAGCGCAACCGGTGGAGGCGGTCGCAGCATGCCTCGACGAGCGCTACGAGCTCGGCGCGCTCGACACCGGGTTGACGATCTTCTACGAGCGTCTCGGCTGGGAGATCTGGCGAGGTCCGACCGCCATGCGTACCGAGCGCGGCACGATCGGCACCCCTGAGGATGACGGTCTCGTGATGGTGCGCCGCACCCCCGCCACGCCGAAGCTTGACCTCGACGGGCCGATCAGCTGCGATCGGCGCCCGGGCGACGTCTGGTAGCGAGTCGCACGGAAGGCCGGTGCTACCCTCCGCCCCGTGAGTGAGGATCGCCCCCGGGCAGTCCGGGGCGTCGGGCTGAGCCCAGGTGCCATGGCGTCCGAGGCCGAGGGCCCTCCCATCCCGTGGTGGAGGGCCTGGGCGGCCGGCATCTGGTGGCTCGTGGGTGGTGGCGTCGCCGTGAGCTGGGTCGTGCGCGCCGGTGACACGGATCAGACCCTGCCCGAGAGCGCGGCCATGTGGATCGGGATCGCCGCCGCTGCGATCGCACTCTCGACCGGCGCCGTGATCGCGGCGAAGACCGGCAACGGCGTCGGGTGGGCGATGACGGGGGGTTCCATCGCCCTTCTCGCAGGCCTCGCGGCAGCGGTCATCGATCCAGACCTCGAGGGCGTCCCCGTGATGGGATCGGCCCTGTGGATGGCCGCCCTGCAGTGGGCGGCGCTGGTGTTCCCGGCCGGGAGCCTGCACGGGCTCCGGGAGCGAGGAGTGGCGGGGCGTCGAGCGATCGGAGCAGGGCTCTCGCTCGGGCTGGGATCCGCGGTGTCGATCGCGGGAGCCGCGTCGGCCAGCCGGCCGTGGTCGCCGACCGCCTCGGGTACCGCCGTCGGCGAAGGCCTGCAGGTCCTCGCCATCGGCGTCGTGATCTCGGTCGGCGCCGAGGTCCTCGTCCTGCTCGAGGTGCGGCGGCGACTGGCACGCGTCTCGGGATCGGACAGGGAGGAGCTCCTCCCGATCGCCGTGATGTTGCCGGCGGCGCTCGCGATCCTCGCGGCGGGGCTCGGTGCCTCGTTGGTGACCGACGCCCCGGCGCCGGCGTTCGTCGGTGTCTCCGTGTCGGGTGGGGCGATCGCGCTGGGGGTGACGATCTCGGTGATCCGGCAGCATGCGTTCGGCATATATCGGCTCGTCGGCTACATCGGCGACTATCGGATCTGGACGGTCGCACTCGGATCGTCAGGGGTGGTGGTGGTCGCCGGGGTCGCCGTGATCACCCAAGAGCTGACCGATGCCGAGGGGGGTCTGATGGTCGCCGCGGTCGCGGTCCTCGCCTCGGCGGCCGTGCTGCCACTCTGGCGCCGATGGCAACGCCGGGTCGACGTTCGATTCGGCCAGCGTCAGCACGATCCTGCGGCGACGCTCGAAGCGCTCGAGGGTTCGTTACGTGATGAGGATCGTCCTGGGCTGCGTCGCCCTCTCTTCGAGCTCCTGCGCGGGTTCGCCTCCGTCGTCGTCGTCGACGGGACCGACGGAATGCGGTTCGCGGTGCGCACCGACGACAGGGAGATCGGCCGCCACACGTTCGTACACGGCGCGTACGACCTTCCCATCATGCGACGAGCGATCGACGTGATCGCAGCTTCGAGGAACGTTCCGATCTCGCGGGCGCTCGAAGGCAGCATCGTGCTCGATATCGGCGCCAACATCGGCACTTCGATCGTGCCCTTGATCCGTCTGTTCGGCGCCGACGGGGGCGTCGCCGTCGAGCCCGCCCCCGCGAACCTGGAGATGCTCGAGCTCACGCTCGCGTTGAACAGCCTCACCCAGGAGGTGACGATCGTCCCGATGGCCGTGTCCGACCGTCCCGGAACGGCGCCCCTCCTGCTCTCGGTGAGCAACTTCGGCGATCACCAGCTGGCGGTGCAGGGCCGCTCGACCGATCACGGTCGATCCGATCACGAACTGGAGGTTCCGGTCACCACGGTCGATGCGCTGGCGGAGCAGGGGCTGTTCGATCCGCATCGGGTCGGACTCATGTGGATCGACGTGCAGGGTCTGGAGGGGCACGTGTTGGCGGGAGCCAGCCGCCTCCTCGGCGATCGGGTGCCACTCGTCACGGAGTTCTGGCCCTCACAACTCCGACAGGTCGACGGGCTGGACCGGTTCGTGAGCATCGTCGAGCGTCACTACTCGATCGCGGTGGACCTGCGGGCAGAGACACGGGCCGCGACCCGGTCACTCGCCGCGACCCTGGAGGCGGTGATCGATCGCCACGACGGCGACGACGCGTTCACCGACGTGCTCTTCCTCCCGTAGGAGCAAACGGCAGCGAGGCGGGACACACGATCAGGCACCGGCCGGATGCTACGCTCGGCGCCGATGACGCCGGACACCGACGCCGACGCGTCCTCGCCCTCCGATCGGGGTGAGAGCGAGGCCTACCGCGACCTGACGCGTGAGATGTATTGGGCGCGCGAGACGGCGGCCCGCGGACGCATGGACACGTCCGAGATCCGCGACCGCCTGCACGACTTCGCGGCACAGATGCGCACCGACGAGAGCGTCGTGATCCCGATGGGGGAGGGAAACCTCGCGTCCCCGTCGAAGTGGCGCCGACAGCTCAAGCGGCGGCTCTGGCGCGTGATGCGCCCGGCCACCTGGCGATACGACCGGCTGCTCGCCGATCACGCCGAGCTCACGACCAGCCTCGCCGAGAAGGTCATGGTGCTCGAGGCCGAGGTCGATCGGCTCAAGGCCGAGCGAGGGGACACCGGGGAGTGAGGGTCGCCGTCCTGCACCCCCAAACGGCGTTCGTGCGCGGCGGCGCCGAGACGCATACGGAGGCGCTCGTACGCGCCTTGCGCGACGCCGGCCACGAGGCCGACCTCGTGCAGATCGCAGGGAAGTGGTATCCGCCGAGCCAGCTTGCCCATCAGATGGCGGTATGGCGCAGCTTCGACATCACCGAATCGAACGGTCTGAAGGTCGACGCGGTCATCGGGCTGAAGTTCCCGGCCTACCTCGCACAACACGAGCGCAAGATCGTGTGGCTGATCCATCAGCACCGAACGGCATACGAGCTGTGGGACCACCCCGACTACGCCGATCTGAAGCGGCAGGACGACGGTGCGAAGGTGCGCGACATGGTCTGGGAGGCAGACCGCATAGCCCTGGGCGAGGCCAAGCGCGTGTTCACGAACGCGAAGAACGTGCGCGATCGCCTCTGGAACTCGCTCCGCATCCCTGCGGAGCCGCTCTACCATCCGAGCCACCTAGCCGAGGAACTGCTCGACACGCAGCGCGGGCCGCTCGGCGATCACCTGGTGTTCCCCAGCCGCATGGAGAGCTTGAAGCGTCAGTCGCTGGCGATCGACGCGATGAAGCACGTCTCGACCGATGTGCGACTCGTGCTGGTCGGCCGCGGCCCCGACGAGCCGCAGCTCCGCGAGCAGGTGGAGCGCCTGGGCGTCGGGAATCGGGTCGCGTTCGAGATCGGCGTGAGCGACGAGCGTCTGTTGCAGCTCTACCGAGAGGCACTCGGCGTCTACTTCGGGCCGTTCGACGAGGACTACGGCTACGTCACGATCGAAGGGTTCGCCGCCTCGCGTCCGGTGGTCACGCTCACCGACAGCGGCGGCCCCCTCGAGTTCGTGCGCGACGGCGAGACCGGGCTCGTCCGACCCCCCGAGCCCGAGGCGATCGCCGAGGCCTTCGACAGCCTCTGGAACGACCGCGCTGGGGCCGAGCGCATGGGCGCCGCGGGTCACGAGCTGGTGCGTGCCGAGGTGTCGCGCTGGCCCGATATCGTTGCCCGCCTGCTCGACTGATGCCGAGCGCACGCACGGTCGCTCGGCGCCTGCGGCGCACCCCGTCGCCAGTCGAAGTACAGCACGGGCGCGGGCCGGGTTCCCAGGGCGACGTGATCTTCGCGGGGCCGATGCCTCCTGCACCGACCGGCATCGCCACATACGACCGGGCCGTGCTCGACGGCCTCGACCGCATCGGGTTCACCGATCGCGTGCGCATGGACACCGCCTGGCCGGTGGATACGCAGGATGCCGGCCGCTTCCCCGGGTATCACCTCGGCGTGTTCCAGCTCGGCAACAACGTGGAGTTCCATCTGGAGATCTACCGCGCCTCCTACCTCACGAGGGCGCTCGTCGTGCTGCACGACCTGGCGCTCGACGACTTCGTGCGAGGCCTGAAGGCGGCCGGCGACCCCCTCGGGTTCATGGCGGCGCGGGAGGCGGCGCGCCTGCGACAGGAGCTCACCGACCCCGACGTGCTGCGCAACGATCCGCTGCGCGAGCCGTGGTGTGCACACGTCGTGCGTCGGGCCCGGGGCGTGATCGTGCACTCCGACTTCGGCCGCCGCTACCTCGAAGGCTTCGGGTGCCGCACGCCTGTATTCGTCGTGCCCCACCCCGTGATCGAGGCACCGGATGCGTTCGTGAAGGCCGCCGCCAGAGCCCGCGAGTTGCGTGCGAGCGTCGGCGATCCGGCGTTCCTCGTCGTGGCGCCCGGCGACATGAACGAGGCGAAGCGGCTCGACGCCGTGGCGCAGGCCGCGGCGGGCCTGGGTGCCGGCGCGCACGTCGCGATCGTGGGCCGGCGCATCGAGGGCTACGACATCGAGCCCGTCATCGTGGGAGCGCGCGCCGGCGAGCGTACGAGCGTGCACCCTGACGTCGCCGACGCCGACTTCCTGGCCTGGCTCGCGGCGGCCGACGCGGTCGTCGACCTGCGGTTCCCGCATCGCGGGGAGGTGAGCGGTTCGCTGAGCAGGGCGATGCAGGCAGGCAAGCCCGCGGTCGTGAGCGCCACCGGCACCTACCTCGACGTGCCTGACGATGTCGTGTTGAGGGTCGCGCCGGGTCCGACCGACCCCTCCGAGCTCGCCCGGGTGCTGACACGCCTGCGCGACGACGACGCCCTGCGCGAGCGTGTCGGCGCCGCAGCCTCCACGCATATGGAGCAGCTCCACGCGACCGAAGCCACCGCTCGGGGCTACGAACGCGCGATCGTCGAGACGCTCGCGCTCGTGCGCGACCCCGCGAGGAAGGCCATGGCGATCTGGGGCAAGTCGCTCATCGATGCGGGTATCACCGAGGAGATGGTGGCCGAGGGCTACGGCATGGAGTACGCACGGGCGCTCCGGAGCTTCGAGCCCGGCCCCGAGGTCGCCACGGCGCGTCGGAACGTCGAACGATCGCCATAGCCCCGAGCCGCGGCCCGGGCACCCCCCGTTGCTAGACTCATCGCCGCGCTGACCTGCGGGTTCGCCCGCGATCCCACCTCGACTGGAGCACGCAGCCATCGCCACGACGACCGTCACCGAGCGCACCTCCGAGGCACCGCGCCTCCGCCTCCTGCCGCGCCTGCGCGAGCTCTGGGGCTACCGCGAGATCCTCGCGAACCTCGTGCGCAAGGAGCTGAAGGTCAAGTACACGGCGTCGTTCCTTGGTGCCATCTGGTCGGTCTTGAACCCGATCGTGTTCCTCGCGGTCTTCTCCTTCGTCGCGGTCGTGCTCGCGAACCGGGTCCCCGACTTCCCCGTGTTCCTGCTCTCGGGCCTGCTCGCATGGAACCTGTTCTCGGCGTCGCTGCTGACGGGGTCGAGCGCGGTGATCGACAACGCGAACCTGGTGAAGAAGGTCGCGTTCCCGCGCGAGATCCTGCCGCTCGCCTCGGTCGGCGTCGCCCTCTTCGACTTCGTGCTGCAGAGCGCGGTGTTCCTGCTGTTCGTCGTCGTGAGCGGCCACGGCATCGGCCCCGAGGCGATCGTGCTCTACCCGCTCGCGTTCCTCACCCTGATGATCTTCACGACCGCGATCACGCTGTGGACCGCCGCGCTGAACGTGCGTTACCGCGACGTGGGGCACCTGTTGAACCTCGGCCTGTTGGTCTGGTTCTGGATGACGCCGATCGTCTATCAGGCCGCGTTGGTGCAGGAGGCCGTCGCCGGCCGCCAGGTGGCCGGCGTGAGCCTGTGGGGCCTCTACCTCGCGAACCCGCTCACGCCGATCGTGCTCGGGTTCCAGCGGGCCCTCTACGGCGAACCGGAGCAGGGCGGCATGCAAGTGCTGCCCGACGTCACCGTCGCATGGCAGGTCGGCCTGCTCGCGATCGTGCTCGCCGCCGCGACCCTGTTCCTGCTGCTGGCGTGGCGGACCTTCTTCCGGCGTTCCGGCGACTTCGCGGAGGAACTGTGACCACGGCGATCGAGGTCGAAGGCGTCTCGAAGCGGTTCCGCCTCTACCGGGAGCGGCCGAGCAGCGTGAAGCAACGACTCCTCGTCACGCGCTCGAGGGCCGAGGACTTCTGGGCGTTGCGCGACGTCTCCTTCTCGATCGAGGAAGGCTCGTCGATCGGCCTGATCGGGCACAACGGCTCGGGCAAGACCACGCTCCTGAAGTGCATCGCCGGCATCCTTCGGCCGAGCGAGGGCACGATCCGCTCCCGCGGGCGCATGGCGGCGCTGTTGGAGCTCGGCGCCGGGTTCCACCCCGAGCTCACGGGGCGCGAGAACGTGTACCTGAACGCGTCGTTCCTGGGCCTCACGCGCCGTGAGACCGAGGGGGTCTACGACGACATCGTCGCGTTCGCCGAGCTCGAGGACTTCATGGACAACCAGGTGAAGTTCTACTCCTCGGGAATGCTCGTGCGGCTGGGGTTCGCGGTGGCCGTGCACGTCGACCCGGAGATCCTGCTGATCGACGAGGTGCTGGCGGTCGGTGACGAGGCGTTCCAGCAGCGGTGCGTCGATCGCGTGCGTGAGTTCCAACGCGAGGGCCGCACGATCGTGCTCGTCACCCACGCGCTCGACACGGTCGTCGACGTCTGCGACCGGGCGGTCATGCTCGACCACGGGTTGGTGCACATGGACGGCGAGCCGGCCGACGTCGTGCGTGAGTTGCGCCATCGCCTGCTGAGCCGCGACCCCGACTTCGTGCCCGAAGAGGGAAGCCGCGAGGTCGAGGTCGTGGCCGTGAGCTTCGACTCCGGCGGCGACGGCAACGGGACGGTGTGGCCCGGAGCCGAGCTCGCGATCACGGTCGACGTGCAGGCACACACCCCCGTGGCGGACCTCGACGTCGGGTTCGAGATCGTGTCGGTCGCCACGAACCACCCGGTCGTTCATGGGCACACGAGCGCGATGGGCATCGAGCTCGGGCCGATCGACGGCAAGAAGCGGGTGATCTTCCGGGTGCCGCCGGCCGAGTGGGTTGGCGGCAAGTACTTCGTCACGATCGGCCTCGAGTCGCTGGAGGGCAGTCCGTACCACATCCAGACGCAGCGGTACCTGCTGCAGGTGCCCGACGACGTCCAAGTGCCCAAGCGCCTGGAGGTCGAACCCGCAGCTACGGTGGAGGACCTGTGAACCCGAACCCCCCCGTCACCGACCCCGAGGCGCACGATGCGCACCTCGCCGAACGCACCGCAGGCCACCCTGCGAGAAGGAAGGACCGCACGATGTTGATCGGCTTGATCCTGCTGTCGGTGGTCCTCGCGGCCGTCGCTCAGCTCACCCTGAAGCACGGCATGAACCAGGTCGTCGCGAACACGGGTGAGCTGCAGCTGAACGCGCACTCGTTGAAAGACGTCGCGACGACCTGGGCCGTCTGGGGCGGGCTGCTGTTGTTCGGGCTCTCGGCATTCGTCTGGCTCGCGGTGCTCTCCCGGGCGTCGCTCTCGTTCGCGTATCCGTTCGCGTCGCTGACCTATGCTCTGATCCTATTGGCCGACCGGTTCGTGCTGCACGAGCAGATCCCGCCGCTGCGGTGGGCGGGGGTCTTCTTCATCATGCTCGGCATCGTGCTCGTGGCGCAGACCCCGCACCAGTGACGGTCACCGTCGCCCCCGACGCCGCCGAGCTCGCGGTCGTGATCGTGAACTTCAACGCCGGCGCGTACCTCGAGCGCTGCCTGGCGTCGCTCGAGCGTCACCGCGGCGACATCGCGCTCGACGTGCTCGTGATCGACAACGCCTCGCTCGACGGCTCGCACACCGAGGCGATCGCCGCCCACCCGTGGGCGCGGCTGATCGCGAACCCTTCGAACCTCTACCTCTCGCCCGCGTGGAACCAGGGCATCGCGGCGACCTCGGCGCCGTACGTGCTGGTGCTGAACCCCGACGTCGAGTGGTGGAAGGGCACGCTCGCTGACTACGTGCGGGTCGCCCGGGCGCACCCGCGTGCCGGCATCGTCGGCCCGCTCGTGCGCAACTCCGACGGCACCGTCTACGAGAGCGGACGTCCGTTCCCGAGCGTGGTCGACGCCGTCGGCCACGCGTTCCTCGGCTCGGTGCGGTCCGGTAACCCGTTCACCCGGCGCTACCACCTGGAGGGATGGGATCGTACGAGCGAGCGCGAGGTCGACTGGGTGAGCGGCTGCTGCATGCTGATCCCTCGCGCCGCCTTCACCGAGGTAGGCACGTTCGACGAAGGGTTCCCGCTCTTCGGCGAGGAGCTGGACATCGCCACGCGTCTGCGCGACGCGGGATGGTCCGTGCTCTATACGCCGGAGGTCGAGATCGTGCACGAGATCGGTGTCTCGAGGGGTTCCAGCCGCGAGATGCTTCGCATGCACTCCGACAGCATCTACCGTTACTACCGCAAGCACCGCGCCGCCGGGTGGCGGCGCGCGACCCTGCCGGCGGCGTGGGCGGTCCTGCGGCTGCGCGCCGAGCTCGAGGCGCAACGAGGGAGGATCACGTCACGATGAAGGCCGTCGTCCTGGTCGGGGGAGAGGGCACGCGGATGCGACCGCTCACCGAGACCGTGCCGAAGCCCCTGCTGCCGTTGATGGACCGGCGCTCGCTCGACCACGTGCTCGACCACCTGGCGCGTCACGGCGTGCACGAAGTGGTGCTGTCGTCGCCCTACCTCGAGGAGGTGTTCCATCCGTTCATCGAGGCGCGTCACGGCGACCCGCGGATCACGTGGATCACCGAGACGCATGCACTCGGCACGGGCGGCGCGATCGTGAACGCGCTCGAGGCCGTCGGCGACGAACGGTTCTTCGCCCTGAACGGCGACATCCTCACCGACCTCGACCTGACGGCCATGAAGGCGTTCCATGAGGCGAACGGCGCTGCGGTGACGATCGCCCTTCACCACGTCGACGATGCCCGCGCCTTCGGCCTGGTGGCGACCGACGACGAGGGCAAGGTGCTGGAGTTCCGCGAGAAGCCCGATGATCCGATCCCCGGCGACGTGAACGCCGGCACGTACCTCCTCGACCCGGCGGTGCTTCGCGACTGGACGCCCGGCGAGACGGTCTCGATCGAGCGTGACGTCTTCCCGGCGGTGATCGAGGCCCGCCACCCCGTCTACGGATTCGTGGCCGACGCGTACTGGCTCGATCTCGGCACCCCCGAGAAGTACCTGCAGGCCCACTTCGACATGTTCGAGGGCAAGGTGCACGACGTGATCTATCCGGCGCCATGGGTCGCCGAGGGCGCCACCGTCGACCTGCGGGCGCACCTCGGACGCTGGGTGGCCGTGGGGCCGGGCGCGACGATCGGCGCCGACGCGCAGGTCGACGACTCCGTGCTGCACGAGGGTGCTCGGATCGGCGCCGGTGCCCGCGTGACCGGGTCCGTGCTGGCCGCCAACGCGACGATCGGTGAGGGCGCGACCGTCGCGTCGAGCGTCTTAGGTGAGGGCAGCTCCGTACCCGCCGGTACGCACCTCGTCGATGCGAAGGTGCCCTCGGGTGCGGAGGCAGCGACATCGTGATCGCGCGCCGCCCTGTCCTTGTCAACCGCGTGGTCGGCCGCGCCGATGCAGGCCATGTGAGAGCGACCGGGGGGTCGACCCGATCCGCGCGCGTGCTGATGCTCGCGCTCACCGCGATCCTGCTGTTCGCGGGTGCGGCGCCTGCGCTCGCGGCGGGCGAAGGCACGACCGTCCCGGGCGCGACCGACGATCCCTTCTCCGGCTCGCCTGCGCCCCCGAGCCCCGGCATCGCGGGGAGCGACGGGTTCCGCTTCTTCGGATCCGGGTTCGGGCACGGCATCGGCATGTCCCAGTGGGGAGCCAACGGGCTCGCCCAGATGGGCTGGTCGCACAAGCGCATCCTGAAGCACTTCTACCGAGGCTCGCGTGTCGGCAGGCTCGCCGATCCGGTTCGCGCGATCCGGGTCGGCCTCACATGGGACGACACGTCGATCCGCGTCGCCGCCAGGGGTGGACCGGTGAAGCTCTGGGTCGGCAGCAAGGGCGCCCGCAAGGTCGGGCGCATCCCGTCGGGGCGAACCTGGACCGTGCGGGCGAAGGCGAGCGGCTTCGCCGTCCGCAACCACGACGGGAAGCTCGTCGGCGGCCGGACCTGGGGAGGGGAGTCCTTCGACCTGATCGCGACCTACGCGGGCGGGGCCAAGGCCTCGGTGCCCGAGGCAGGAGCCTCGTACAACCGCGGTCACCTGGAGTTCGAGCTGTACCGGCGAGGCGGCTCGTGGAATCAGCGTCTGGTGCTTCCGATCGAGCTCGAGCAGTACCTCTACGGCCTCGGTGAGATGCCGAGCTCGTGGCCGGCCGCAGCCCTGCGTGCGCAGGCCGTCGCCGGCCGAACGTTCGCGACGTCGAAGGTGAAGCGTTCGGCCCCCAACGCGCAATGCAACTGCGACATCACCGACGGCACGAACGACCAGGTCTACATCGGCGACAACAAGGAGCACGGCACCGACGGCAACCGATGGGTCGCAGCCGTGAACGACACCCGTGGGCAGGTCGTCACGCACAACGGGACCGTGATCCAAGCCTTCTACGCCGCGTCGGACGGTGGGCATTCCGACGCCGTGGAGGATGTCTGGCACGGCGGCAACGACGCCTACGCGGTTCCCTACCTCAAGGCCGAGTGCGACCCTGGCGAGGACATCGCGGCGAATCCGTGGCTCGACTGGCAGAAGTCATACCCCGCCGGCGAGCTCACCGACCGGCTCGCCCCGTACACCGGTTCGATCGGCACGGTCCGCGGATTCCCGCGCGTTCGCCGGGGCGAAGGCGGCCGCATCATCACGGCGACGGTCCGAGGCTCGAGCGGGTCCGCATCGATCACCGGCTCGGAGCTGCGGTGGGCGATCGGCGCATGGGACGGGCGCATCTGGATCAACAAGGACAAGAACGTCACCGGGCCGATCCGCGATCGCTACGACGCGCTGATGTGCCGCCCGGGATTGCCGACCTCCCGGATCGAGAGCGTCGAGGGCGGCTCGCGCCAGCGGTTCGAGAGTGGCGCGATCTTCCGCAACGGGAGCGAGGTCACGGTCTGGCTCCGGGGTGCGATCTACCGCGAGTACAAGGCGATCAAGGGACCGAAGGGCCGCCTCGGCATGCCGACGGGCCAGGTCGTCGGCGTCGGGGCTGGGTCCCGCGTCGTGTTCGAGGGCGGTCGTATCCTCGCCAAGCAGGGGACCGGGGCACATGCGGTGTGGGGCCGTGTGTTGAAGGAGTACCTCGATCGCAACGGGACCGAGGGTCCGCTCGGCTTCCCTACGAGCCGCGTACGGCGTGACGGCAGCGGCGGGTCGCTCGCCGATTTCGAGCACGGCACGATCGTCTGTCCCGCCGGACAGGCCTGCCGTCTCGCCTGATCGCGACCCGCTCGGTCAGGGGCAGTCGTCGGCGGCGTTGGCCTCGGGAGCGTTCGACGTGCAGGCGAACGCCTCGACGAACCCGTCGGCGACCGTTTCCGCCTGATCGGCCGTGATGGCGCCCGGACATGTCTGCAGCTGATCCCACGCGGCCAAGGCGATCGAGGCTCCTTCGGGAAGGCCGTCGAAGGGAGCGGCCACGGTCATGTCGCCGTCGGCCGCGACGCCCTTCAGGGCCTCGACGACGTCGGGCGAGACAGCTCCGTCACCGTCGGCGCGGTAGTACAGCATCACGCCGGCGTGCTCGAGGAAGTGCACCGCCGCCGGCTCGCTGCCGATCGGCTGGTCGTAGGCCTCCGGTGATGACGGGAGCACCTGTCCGCCGTAGTGCTCACCCGACGTCGCGGGCTTCTGAGCGTACGTGATCGGCGTTCCCTCGTCGACGTGTTGACCGGCCTGCGCATCGCCCACGGGCTGCTGCACGTCGGTGCAGCCGGCCGCCTCGGCCGCGGCGACCGCGGCCGCGGGGATGTCGCGTGGGCCCGCCACCCGTGACAGCCAGTAGAACGCTCCGATGCCGACGACCCCTGCCACGCCGAACACGGCGGCTCGGCGGACGAAGGCGCTGCGCTCCGCTCGCTTCCGTTGCGCGGCGCGAGCCTGCCGGGCCTGTTCCTTCCGCTCGCGCCGAGCGTCGTTGCTGCCGGCTGCGGGCACGGGCTTCGTCGTCGTCTGCGGCGAGCGTCGCTTCTTGTTCTTGTTCGTCATCTACATCGCCGCCCCGCGCTCGGGCGCCTCGCCGGCGTACTCCCGATCCTGGGTGGTCGGGTAGGAGTATTGACTCGTGAAGTCGAACGCCACCGCCAGGCTCGGCGTGGCGCATGAGCGCAGCCGTCGCCACCCCACGAGCGCCATCTGCACGCCCTCGGGAAGCTGGCCGCCGGTCCCCTCGTAGTCGTACGGCGCCACGATCACGCGGTCCTGGCCGACCGGGTCGCTCTGATCGTAGAAGTCGAGGATCGGCTGCAACGCGTCGGCCGGCGCGTCGGGGTCGTACCAGACGACGCTGCCCCCGTGCTCGAGGGAGTGAAGCAGCGGCCCCAGGTCGGGTGGCGATGCGTACACGCCGGCCGGAAGCGTCGAGGCGCCAACGTGCGGCCCGGAGGCCGGCGGCGTGCTCGGGTAGGTGTCGAGCGGCGGCATCTCGGGGAACCGCTCGTCACCCTCGATGTGAGCCTGGTCGGCGTAGTCGGGAGAGGACTGGTCGAACCCGTCATAGAAGCCGGTCGTCGCGACCTCGTCGCACCCCGCCGCTTGGACCTCGCCCCCGGCCTGCCCGAGCAGGTCTGCGGCCGCCGGCAGCGCCGAGTCGGAGCCTCCGGTGGGTTGCAGCACGACGATCGCCACGATGGCGGCCACCGCCGCGAGGGCCACCAGCGAGACTCCGATCGTCCGGTTGCGCTTCCTCGCGGCCATCTGCCGCTGGATCGCCTCGCGCTCGAGACGGGCCTGCTCCTTCCGCTCGGCCTTCGTCGGCCTGCGGGCGTCGTTCGGTTGGTTCGACACGTCCGGTGGGTCTCCCTTCGAGGCTCCTGGGGTGTGCCTCGCGAGGCTAGAGGGTACCCAACGACCGTCGTCCTGAGCGGGTGGTTCGACGACCTCAGCGCCAGTCGGTGATGCCGCCGAGGTCGAGCGGTGGCCGGGGACGGGTGATCGGGCGGGTGGTGGGCATGGGGCCGCACGCGACGGTGCCGAGGGACAGCCACTGGTTACCGACACCGAGGACATGGCGGGCTTCCTCGCGACAGAAGATCGATGAGCTGATCCAGCTGCCCGCCAGGCCTTGGGCCGAGAGCGCGAGCAGCAGGTTCTGGATCGCGGCGCCTCCCGAGAGCAGGAACATCTCCCGCTCGGCTTGTGCCCGCTCGGTGTCGGGGTACGCGTGAGCATCGCTGAGCGAGAGCCACGGCACGATCAGCACCGGCGCCGATCCGAGGACATCGTCACTTCGCGTGACGCGCCGCTCGATCACCGCCTCGTCCGTGCCGTCTGCACGGAGATCGCCACGCCACGCCGCGGCCATCGCGGCGAGGTAGCCGCGTCGAGCGGCGTCGGAGGTCAGCACGCTGAACCGCCACGGTCTGGTGTGGTGAGGCGCCGGGGCGGTGCACGCGGCGGCGACCGCCTCCTCCAGCGCGGTCCTGGGTACGTCTCCGGGACCGAACGAGCGGATCGTGCGGCGGTCGTGGAGGGCCTGCAGCGGCGACGCACGGAACAGGTCCTCCCCGGGCGGACGCACGATGTCGAGGGCCGCCCCGTCGGCTCCGCCGAGTCGGTCGATGCCTCGCACGATCGCGACGGGGATACGGGAATCCTTCGCGATGACGAGCCCGCTCGCCGCGGCCACCTCGTCGGCGAGCGCGACCTCGGTGGCCTCGAGCTCGCGGCCTCGGTCGTCCGCGCGCCCGCGCAGGTCCACGATCGCCGGCAATCCGTCGCATCCGATCGCCACGTTCACCACGCCGGCGCGCCACGCTCGGCCGAAGGTGTCGGTGACGACGACCCCCAGGTCGCGCAGGTCGAGCCGGGCAGATAGGTGGGCACGCAGCCGCCTCGCGCTGGCGTCGGGGTCCTCCGGCAGCAGGGCGAGCCAACCGGCGTCCACGTTCGACGCGTCGACGCCCGCGTTCGCGCAGACGAAGCCGTGGGCGGTCTCGGCGATCACGAGGTCGCCGCGGCGCGCCACGACGCGCATCGTCTCGGCGGCCACCGCGTCGGCGCGATCCGCACCGAGCACGATGCGACCCTCGGCCTTCGAGACGATCTTCGAGGTGACGACGACGACGTCGCCGTCTCGTGCCCCGGCGGCTCTGAGGGAGGGTTCCAACATCGCCGCGACGTCGTCGCCCGGTCGCACCTCGGGCACGCCTTCGACGGGAAGCACCTGCACCGGCGACCGTGACGGCGATGTCACGACGCGGCGTCCAGCACCACCGACGCCAGGCGCTCAGCCGCGTCGTCGTCGACCATCACGGTGTCGGTGACGGCGACCCGCACCCCGGAAGACTCGATACGAGCGATCAGCGCGCGATCACGCTCGTCGATCACCCAAGCGCCCAGCAACCCGTCGTAGGCGGCCGCGGCGCCGGCGGCGGTCACCTCCAGGCCCAGGGCCGGCATCAGCTTGTCGGCCATGCCGGCCAGCGGCGCGCCGCCGACGATGCCGCTCACACCCACGACGGCTGCGCGGCGCGCCTCGACCGCCTCGCGCACCCCGGGCACGGCCAGGATCGGCCCGAGCGAGACGACGGGGTTCGAGGGCGGCAGCACCACCACGTCGGCCGACTCGATCGATGAGAGCACTCCCGGTGCCGGTCGCGAGGTCTCGACCCCCTCGAACCGCACGGCCTTGACCGGGTCCGCCGCTCGCCGCTGTACCCAGTACTCCTGGAAGTGCAGGTCGAGTCGTTCGCCGGTTCGGGCGTCGACGGCATCGATGCGGGTCTCGACCCGATCGTCGGTGACGGGCAGCAGCCGGGCACCGACGCCGAAACGCCCCGCCACTCGCGTGACGACCTCCGACATCGTGGCTCCCTCGCGCAGCATCGAGGTCCGCAGCACGTGGGTCGCGAGGTCCAGGTCCCCGAGGTTGAACCATGCATCGGGGGCGCCGAACGCTCGCAGCTCCCCGGCCGCCCGGAACGACTCATCGCGGCGACCCCAGCCTCGCTCGCGGTCGAAAGCGTCGCCGAGCCAGTACGTGACGGAGTCGGGGTCGGGGCTCACGTGCAGTCCGTGCACGACGATGTCGTCTGCCACGTTTAGGATCACGGTGAGGTCGCCGCCGGGCACGATACGTGCCATGCCGCGCAAGAACTTCCCCGCGCCGATGCCGCCGGCGAGCGCCACGACCTTCATCGCCGGACAGCGTAGTAGGCTCGCCGACATGCCCCAGGCTCCCGCCCGGCCGAGCGGCCCCGAGCTGCGCCGGGCCCTCGTGCGAGCGGAGCGAGGGGTGGCGCTCAGCCTCGACGAGACCACCGCCTTGCTCGGCGCCGGGGGCGAGGAGCTGGATCGGCTCCTCGCGATCGCCGCTCAGCTGCGCGACCTCGGCCACGGCGAGATCGTCACGTACTCCCGCAAGGTGTTCGTGCCGCTCACGATGCTGTGCCGTGACCACTGCCACTACTGCGTGTTCGCGAAGCCACCGGGCAAGCTCGACGCGCCGTTCCTCACGCCGGACGAGGTCCTCTCGATCGCACGCGCTGGCGCCGAGACGGGCTGCAAGGAGGCGCTCTTCACGCTCGGCGACCGCCCCGAAGAACGCTACGACGTCGCCCGGGAGTGGCTCGACGAGCGCGGCTTTGAATCCACGCTCGACTACGTGCGGGCCATGGCGATCCGCGTGATCGAGGAAACGGGCCTGCTGCCCCACCTCAATCCGGGCATCATGAGCTACGAGGAGATCGCCCGGCTGAAGCACGTCGGCGCCTCGATGGGCCTCATGCTCGAGACATCGAGCGATCGTCTCTCGGCCAGGGGTGGCCCGCATCACGGCTCGCCCGACAAGGTGCCGGCAGTGCGCCTGCGCACGATCGAGGACGCCGGGCGGCTGGCGGTGCCGTTCACCACCGGCATCCTCGTAGGCATCGGGGAGACGGCGCGCGAGCGCGCCGAGGCGTTGTTCGAGATCCGCGACCTGCACCGGCGCTATCGCCACGTGCAGGAGGTGATCGTTCAGAACTTCCGTGCGAAGCCGGGCACCGCGATGCGCTCGGCACCCGAGCCGGGTGACGAGGAGTTCCTCGCGGCCGTCGCGACCGCCCGCGTCGTGCTCGGGCCACGCATGCACGTGCAGGCCCCGCCGAACCTCTCCGATCCGGCGCAGCGCCTGCGGCTGCTCGACGCGGGCATCGACGATTGGGGCGGCGTCTCGCCGGTCACCCCCGACCACGTGAACCCCGAGAAGCCTTGGCCCCCGATCGATGCCCTGCGCGAGACCACGGCCGCGCGTGGCAAGACGCTCCGCGAGCGCCTCACCGTGTACCCGGAGTTCGCGGCCAAGCCCGACCCGTTCCTGGCAGGAAAGATGCGCTCACCTGTCGCTGCCTTGCTCGGCGACGACGGACGGGCGGTCGAAGGGCGGCGGCCGGCCCCGATCCCGTGGCAGGACCCCGACGTGCGCTGGAAGCCGCGCACGATCGCCCTCACGTTCGCGAAAGAGGGCGGTGCCGGCCTGCGCGAGGACGCCGACGCCGTGTACGGCGAGGCCGACCTCCCGGCCGTGACGTCCGAGTGGGCCCGCAGCAGCGTCGCGCCCGAACGACTCGAGAGCGAGATCCGGTCGGCTCTGACGAAGGCGTCGGCCCATCGAGCGATCTCCGACGAGGAGGCGCTGGCATTGTTCCGCGCCGACGGCGCTGCGCTCGACGCGTTGTGCCGCGTCGCCGACGACCTTCGCGCCGATGCCGTCGGTGACACCGTCACGTACGTGATCAACCGGAACATCAACTTCACGAACGTCTGCTACGTGGGGTGCCGGTTCTGCGCGTTCGCCCAGCGCGAGGTCGACGAGGAGTCGTACACGCTCACGCTGGCGGAGGTCGCCGATCGGGCCGAGGAAGCGTGGGGCCGAGGCGCGACGGAGGTCTGCATGCAGGGGGGCATCCATCCGGACCTCCCCGGCTCCTTCTACTTCGACGTCGTCGATGCCGTGAAGCGCCGCACCCCGGCGATGCACGTGCACGCGTTCAGCCCGATGGAGATCCTCAACGGGGCGACGAAGCTCGGTGTGTCGTTCGAGGAGTTCCTCGCCGAGGCGAAGGGACACGGGCTCGGCACGATCCCGGGCACGGCGGCCGAGATCCTCGACGACGACGTGCGATGGGTGCTCACGAAGGGCAAGCTCCCCGCAGAAGCCTGGGAGCAGATCGTCCGCACCGCACACGGTCTCGGCATCCGCAGCTCGAGCACGATCATGTTCGGACACGTCGATGCGCCCCCGCACTGGGTCGCGCACATCCGTCGCATCGGCCGCATCCAAGCCGACACCGGAGGGTTCACTGAGTTCGTCCCGCTTCCGTTCGTGCACCAGCATGCGCCGATCTACCTGTCCGGCAAGGCGCGCCCCGGCGCGACGTTCGAGGAGAACCTCAGGATGCATGCGATCGCCCGCATCCTTCTCGACGGCCTGATCCCGAACATCCAGGTCTCGTGGGTCAAGCTCGGCGTCGAGGCGTGCCAGGCGATCCTGCGATCGGGCGCCAACGACTTCGGTGGCACGCTGATGGAAGAGACGATCAGCCGCATGGCGGGCGCAGAGTGGGGAATCGAGATGACCCCCGACCAGTTCGACGACGCGATCCGAGCGATCGGGCGCACGCCGGCGGTCCGCTCGACCACGTACGACGAGGTCGAGCGGAAGGAACGTCAGGCATCCTGACCAGCGGTCGTCAGTGCGCCTGACGATGGTGTC
Organism: uncultured Actinomycetes bacterium; assembly: GCA_963728665.1. Classification (GTDB taxonomy): domain Bacteria; phylum Actinomycetota; class UBA4738; order UBA4738; family HRBIN12; genus JAOUEA01. Next base: position 232,058 of record CAVSLG010000018.1, read on the forward strand.
GACCGTCAGATCGACTTGCGACTTGGCCCCAGGTTCGACACGATGGGGTCGACAGACGAGGGATTGAGGCAGGGAACTTCCTCGATGCAGGACTTGTCACCGGGGCGGTTCTTCCCTCAGAATCACATGGATGTGATTTCGGGGGGAGAACGAGAGTGCATCATTACATCCCTTGGCAAGAACGAGCGCGGTGTCGCGAATACGACCCGGAGATCTTCTTCCCCGAGAAGGGAGGCTCATCGAGGGAGGCCAAGCGAATCTGCAGCGAGTGTCCCGTGCGCATCGAATGCCTGAACTACGCCCTCCGTCGTGACGAGCGTTACGGCGTGTGGGGAGGCATGAGCGAACGGGAACGCCGACGCCTGAAGCGCATGGCGTCCTGAGAACGGCCACCACGGTTCGACGAACCGGCTCGACGAGACGACGCAGGGAAAGGGGAGGGGGCATGGCAGCAGCCAAGAAGACGACCGCGAGGAAGAAGACCGCGGCGCGCAAGCCGGCGGCCCGCAAGAAGACCGCCGCTCGCAAGAAGACCGCGGCTCGCAAGCCAGCCGCACGCAAGAAGACGACGGCTCGCAAGAAGACCGCCGCGCGCAAGCCGGCGACTCGCAAGAAGACCGCCGCTCGCAAGAAGACCGCGGCGCGCAAGCCAGCCGCACGCAAGAAGACGACGGCTCGCAAGAAGACCGCCGCTCGCAAGAAGACCGCGGCGCGTAAGCCAGCCGCACGCAAGAAGACGACGGCTCGCAAGAAGACCGCGGCTCGCAAGCCAGCCGCACGCAAGCGCTGATCGCGGCTGTCCGTGATCTCGAAGGGGGGCTTCCTGCCCCCCTTCCGCGTTCTCCGAGTAGCGTCGTGCTAGGCTCGCCGCCGCTCGGAAGAGCCCTCGCATGACCCAGTCCCCAGCCGCCACGCCCGAGCGCACGCCCACCGTCCTCGTCGTCCTGGTGGCCCGTGACGCAGCCGCATGGCTCCGCGAGACCGTCGCGGCGCTCGCCGCTCAGTCGTACCCGCGCATGGCCGTGCTCGGGGTCGACGACGGTTCCGACGACGACTCAGAGCAGATCTTGGAGCAGGCCCTGGGCGAGCGCCGGGTGATCTCGCTGCCTCGCCCGCGCGGCCTCGCGGGTGCGTTCCGGGAGGCGATGGAGCAGCCCGCCGCCTCCGAGGCCGATCTCGTCCTCCTGCTCCACGACGACGCCGCGCTCGACCCCGACGCGGTGCAGCGTCTCGTCGAGGCCGCGGTCGGCATCCGCGGCCTCGACGAGGTCGGCATCGTCGGGTGCAAGGTCGTCGACTGGGACGAGCCTCGCCGCCTGCTCGACGTCGGCCGCTCGGCGGACATCTTCGGCCACGCGTACACACCGCTGCAGTCGGACGAGATCGACCAGGGGCAGTTCGACCGTGTCCTCGAGGTGCTGTGCGTGTCGTCGGCATCGATGCTCATCTCGCGACCGGCGTGGAAGCGGGCCGGACTGCTGGACGAACGACTCGACGCCGACCACCAGAGTCTCGATCTCTGCTGGCGGGTGCGGCTCGCGGGGTTCCGGGTGGTGATGATGCCGCTCGCCCGCGTCCGCCACCGCGACGTCATGCGCTCCCGTGAGCACGCACCGCGCTCGGGACGGCACAGCGTGAGGTACGAGGAGGACCGCGCTGCGATCGCCACGATGGGCAAGAACTACGGGCTGCTCTCGTTGCTCTGGGTCACGCCGTTGGCGTTGCTGCTCGGGCTGGTCCGTCTGCTGTTCCTGGCGTTGGCCCGACGGTTCGAGGAGGTCTACGACCTGCTCTCCGCATGGGGGTGGAACGTCGCCCATCTCGGGGGAACCCTCACGAGGCGCCGTCGCATCCAGCGCGAGCGCCGGGTGAAGGATCGGCAGATCAGGCGCTTCATGGAGACCGCGGGGGTCCGGCTGCCCAGATGGTTCCAGACGGCAGAGCGCATCCTCGAGGAGCAGCGAGAGATCGACGAGCGCGACGAGGAGGAGACCACCACGCGTCGGCTCCGCGACCGCACCGCGTCGCTCGTCGGATCGCATCCCGTGATCGTGGGCTCGTTCGTCGCGACGGTCATCGGCGCCGTCACGATCCGTGGGCTCTTCGGAGCTGAGGTCCTCGCGGGCGGGGTCCTGCCGTCCTTCCCGGTGGCCCCGGACGGGTTCTGGGCAGAGCTGATCTCCGCCTATCGAACGACGCAGCTCGGCGGCACGCTCGCCGCCAGCCCAGCCCTCGGCGCCCTCGGCGGCCTGTCGTGGCTGACGCTCGGCAGCACCGGTCTCGCACAGAAGGTGGTGCTCGCCGGCGCCCCGGTGCTGGCGGCGATCCTGACCTATCGGGCGGCGATGCGGCTGACCGGGCGACCCGGTCCGTCGGTGCTGGCGTCCGGCGTGTACGTGCTCTGCGGTCTCACCGTGTGGTCCTTCTCGGAGGGCCGTTTGGACCTCCTCGTCGCGCTCGCGATCCTGCCGGCCGTCTTCGAACGGGTCGAGACCGCGTTCGGGCCCGAGGCGCCGCCAGACGGACGATGGCGGTTCGTCGCGGGCGTGGGGGTCACCCTGGCCGTGCTGATCGCGTTCCTGCCCGGTGCGCTGCTCGCGGTGGGCGTGCTCGTCGCGGTCCAGATCGTGGCGGGCTCGGCGCGGGCCCGTGGTCTCAGCTCGATGGCGCTCGCGTGCGCGATCGCCGCGGTGTTGCTCTTCCCGTTCGTGCCGACGCTCGTAGCAGGAGGCGGAGCAGCGCTCGTCTCGCAGGTGGGCACGTCCGACCTGCCTCAGCTCGCGCGACTCGCGCCGGGTGGAGGGCCCGGAACCTGGGTGGTGGCGCTCTTCCTGCCGGTGGCCGCCCTCGTGTCGTTCGCCCTGGTGGGCGCCGAGCTCCGCGGACGCGCGATCCGAGCGATGCTGGTGGCCCTGATCGGCCTGGCGTTGTCGTGGCTCTCGGCGGCCTGGTGGATCCCGGTGCCGCTGTCGAACCCGCTCGCCTACCTCGCTGTCGCCGCGGTCGCCGAGGTGATGCTGGTGGCCTACGGCGTCTCGTCTGCGGTCACGGGCCTCGGTCGCGAGGCGTTCGGGATGCGGCAGATCCTGACGGCGATGCTCACGATCGTGATCGGCGGGGGCCTCGTGCTCCAGTCCCTCGCGGTGCTCGTGGGCGGGTGGGCGGTCGGCGGGCCCGAGCAGGTGCCGGCGGCGTGGTCCGTGCTTGCGAGCACCGCGAAAGGGGACTTCCGGGTGTTGTGGGTCGGCTCGCACACGAACGACCCGTTCCCCGCGCCCGGTGGCGACCCGCAGGGCGTGGCCGAAGCCGGCGACGCCACCCTGCGCTACGGGCTCACGGGACGCGACGGCACCGTCGCGATCGACATCGGGCGCCCCGCGGTGGGGTCGGGTCCCGATCACCTCGATGAGGCGCTCGACGAGATCCTCTCGGGCGCGACCCGCCACGGAGGAGCGTTGCTCGCACCCTTCGGCGTGCGCTTCGTGATCGCAGCCGATGACGACGTGCCTCCACGAGCGCAGGCGCTGCTCGACGCGCAGGTCGACCTCGACCTCGTGCCGGCCGCAGGTCTCGTCGTCTACCGCAATGCGCGAGCGATGCCGCCGGCGGCGGTGCTCGAGGACGACCCTCTCTCGATCGAGGCGATGCGTTCGTCCGAGCCATCGGACATCGTGCGCACGCCCCTGCGCCGAGGATCTTCCCTCGTCCAGGTGCAAGGTGGCTGGGAAGGGGGCGAAGGCTCGGGCCCGGTTCTCGTCTCGACCGAGTTCCAGGGCGCATGGCAGTTGGAGGGATCCGGAGACACCGCGTTCACTGCCTTCGGTTGGGCGACCGGGTTCGACGTCCAGCAGGCGCCCGTCGCCGTGCGGTACGGGGCCCAGATGCCCGCCACGATACAGGCGTGGCTGCTCGCGGTCGTCTGGGCCGCCGCGCTGTGGATCACCAGGAAGCCGGTTGCCCGATGAGGGCTCGCGGACAGGGGGTGTTGACCCTGGCGGTGGTCGGCATCGTGGCGCTCGGCGCCGTCTCGTTCGAGCGACTGGGCACGCGCGAGCCTTCGGGGCCGTCGTCCGGCACCGCGACGTCGGCGACCTGGCTCTGCCCGCACGGGGGCGGGAAGGCGTACGAGGGCGCGGTGTACCTGGCGAATCCCGGTGACGGCGAGGTCTCGGCCCGGGTGACTCAGCTCTCCGCCGACGGCGCCTCGCGGTCGGCCCAGGTCGTCGTACCGCCGGGTTCGCAGGTCGAGGTCAGGGTGGACGCCTCCGATCGATCCTCGTCGACGTTCGTGGAGACCTTCGGCGGCTGGCTGGCGGCGGGGTGGCTGGTGCAGGGGGCGGAAGGCGAAGTGGGCATCGGCGCCGAGCCGTGCGCCCCCGAGGCGAGGCGCGGCTGGGTCTCGGCAGCCGCCGCGACGGGCGAGGGAGACGATGCTTTCCTCGTCGTGATGAACCCGTTCGACGCCGATGCGGTCTTCGACGTCGCCCTGTTCGGTGCCGACCGGGCGCCGGTGCGGGACTCCAAGCTCACCGACGTCACGCTGCGTCCCCGGCGGAGCATGGCGGTCCGGCTGAACGACTTCGCTCAGGGCGAGGAGGGGCTCGGCGTGTCGATCGAGGTCTCCTCGGGCAGGCTCGCCGCGTCGTCGCTCGTGGTCTCCGAGGACCGCGGCATCGGTAGCGTGATCGCCTCCGGGGCAGCGGGGGAGCGGCAGTTCCTGCTCACATCGACCGGTGCCGGGCGGTCGGTGCTCAGCGTGGCGGTGCCCACCGTGGCGACCGACCCCGACGATGCGACACCGGTGCCATCCGGGCCACTCGGCTCGGTGTTCGCTGCGACCCTCCGCTCGGAGGCACCCCCTCAGCCCGCGGGTGGACTCACCGAGCAAGCGCAGGACCCTGAGTCGGCGGCGGCCTATCCCCTCACGACCACCGGTCCGTCGGCGGTCGATCTCTCCATCCGTGAGGGTGCACCGGTCGTGGCGGCGTTGCGCACCATCGGGGTGGGCAACGATGGGGGTGCGACCGCCGGGTCATCCGCCCCCGCCACATCGTGGGTCGTCACACCGACGGTGGCGGGCGAGCCCGCGAGACCGGGCTTGCTCGTGCTGAACCCCGGGCAGTCTCAGGCGTCGGTCTCGATCACGAGCCTCCCGGGCGATGGAGAAGGATCGCCCGAGACCACGACGATCTCGGTCCTCCCGGGTTCGGTCGCGTGGGTGCCGCGCGAGTTCCTCGACGGCGTCGGCATCTCCTCGTTGCTCGTCACCAGCGACGACGTGCCGATCGTGGCGCTCGGCGCGTCCACGTCGCTCGGCAACGAGGGACTCTCCGTCTACGGTCTGGCGGCAGGCCTGCCGATACCGGAGCCCGGAACCACCTGAGAGGTCGACTGGAGCGTGATGCGCCTTCGCGTATCATGTGCCGGTCCGTCGACACACGGACATTGCCCATGGCCAAGGGAACCCACGCACCCGCGCGGAAGCATCGCGCGATCGCCATCGTGGCGATCGTCGCGGGAGTGCTCGTGCTCGCTGCCGGGGGTGCCGCGTACTCGGCCTACCGCTACGAGCAGTCACGTGCCGACCGCATCCTGCCGGGCGTCACGGTCGGTGGTGTCGACGTCGGCGGCATGACCAAGGCCGAGGCCGTCGTTGCGGTGCGCGTGGCCGCCGTCACGGCGCTGCAACGCCCGATCGAACTCCAGGCGCGTGGGCGGACCTGGAAGGTCACCCTCGAGGAGCTCGGTCAGCGTTCCAACGCCGTCGGCGCGGTGAACAGGGCGCTCGGGCTGAGCGAGTCGATGGGTACGTTCTCCCGCTTCTGGCACCGGTTCAACGACGACCCGGTGGGTCAGGAGGTCGAGCTGACGTTCTCGGGCGACGGGCGGGTCGACGCCGTGCTCGGGCGGATCGCCCGCGACGTGACCGTGAAGCCCGTGAACGCCGACATCACCTACGACGACGGACGGCTGCGCTTCGTGAAGCCGAAGCCGGGCCGTGCGCTCGACTTCGTCGAGGCGCGTGCATCGGTGCGCTCAGCGCTCAAGGAAGGCGGCGCCTCCGACATCTCGCTGCCCGTGTTGAAGGTGAGCCCCAAGGTCACCGAGAAGCACATGCCTCGCACGATCGTCGTCCGGGTCGACGAGAACAAGCTGTATCTCTACGACGGCTTCGAGGTCGTCCGCACGTGGTCGGTCGCGACCGCGATGCCGGGATGGACCACTCCCCAGGGAGACTGGAACCTCTATCGCAAGGCCGTGAATCCGACGTGGTACAACCCCGCACTCGACAGCTGGGGCGCCGACCTCCCTGCGATCGTGCCGGGCGGGCCGACCGCACCCATGGGCACGCGCGCGCTCTACATCACGGCGCCGGGCCTGATCCGCATCCACGGCACCCCCGCCGACAGCTCGATCGGCACCTACGCGTCGCACGGATGCATCCGGATGCACAACTGGGAGATCGAGGAGCTCTACCCGATGGTCGACGTCGGCACGCGCGTGATCATCGTCGGCGCGCGCCCGGGCGACGCGGTCGAGGGCGACACACCAGCGTCGGTCAACGTCTGATCCAACGGCGCCCGTTCTTGTCACACTTCTTGCCCCGCTTCCGTTGCCGTCACAAGCCGGAGTGGCGTAGGGTTTCTCACGTACCCCGTAGCGACGCGATGGGAAACCGGAGCGCCACTGCGGGGTACATCTGTGTGCGGTCTCTTCCAGGCCCCCGATACATCGATCCCCCGAAGATGCTTGGAGATCACACGCATGTCATTTAGGCTTCGGCGCGATGCGAACGTGCGCGAAGATGCGATGTGATGCCGAGCCCGTGGCAACCGTCTCCCTCCGCTATGCCGAACGCGAGGTCGCGATCGGTGACCTCATCGCGGAGCGCGACCGGAACCTGCTCGACCTGTGCCGCGAGCATGTGGAGCGCCTGACGCCGCCGGTCGGCTGGACGGTGAGCGACGCACGCGTCGTGACGATCCCGGAGACGGCACCGGCTGCCCTGGCCGTCTGACCTCACCCGGAGGTTGTCGCGTCCGTCGGTCGCTACCAGGCGGCTGTCCCCCCGATGGGGTGCGTGTGCCTGCGGCCCGGGCCACGGGAGCCGCCGCCCAGTGTGCCCAGGGAAATGACCGCAGGGTGCTATGGTCCCGAGCCCTCCCTAGAGCCGAACCTACGGGTATGGAAACCGGAACCTGCCCCCAATGCCGCACCGGCGACCTCATCGCCATCTCGATGACGGTCGGCGGCCGAGACCTGTCGTTCAGCACCTGCCACCACTGCGAGGCGAAGTGGTGGTACCGCGACGGCGACGAGGTGCCGCTGGCCTCAGTGATCGGGCTCGTCGTCGAGAAGTGATGCCCGGGGGCATCGTCCCCGTCCACCCTCGACGCCTCAGCCTGACGCCCTGCCTGTGCGCCCGTAACATGCGGGCGTGCCGAGCGACCTGGACCGCATCTTCAAGGCGTACGACGTCCGAGGGGTCGTACCCGACGACCTCGATGCCGACCTCGTCCGCGGGATCGGGGCGGCGTTCGCCGGATGGAGCGGGGCGCCGAGCATCGTCGTCGGCCGCGACTGCCGGCTGAGCTCGCCCGAGCTCGCGGCGGCGATCGCCGACGGGCGCCACCGCTCGCGGAGTCGATGTGGTCGACCTCGGGCTCGCCTCGACCGATCTGCTGTACTTCGCGTCCGGCTCGCTCGACATGCCCGGCATCATGCTCACGGCGAGCCACAACCCGAAGCAGTACAACGGCATGAAGTTCTGCCTGGCGGGCGCGAAGCCCGTCGGTGAGGACACGGGCCTCCGAGAGATCCGATCGATCGTCGAGCAGGGGTCGCAGCCGCCGGTGGGTGCCCGTGGCTCGGTGCAGCATCGCGACCTGCTCGAGGACTACGTAGAGCACGTTCTGACGTTCGTCGACGTCGGAGCGATGCGGCCGTTGACGATCGTCGCCGACACGGCGAACGGCATGGGGGGCCTGGTGGTGCCCGCCGTGATGTCGAGACTGCCCGTCACCCTCCACCACCTGTATCCCGAGCTCGACGGCACGTTCCCGAACCACCCGGCCGACCCGATCGACCCCGAGAACCAGAAGGACCTGAAGGCCGCCGTGCTCGAGCACGGCGCCGACATCGGGCTCGCGTTCGACGGCGACGCCGACCGCGTGTTCCTGATCGACGAGCAGGCCCAGGACGTGAGCGGTTCCTTGCTCACGGCCCTCGTCGCGATCGCGATGCTCGAGCGGGAGCCGGGCGCCAAGATCGTGCACAACCTGATCTGCTCGTGGACCGTGCCCGAGGTGATCCGTGAGCACGGCGGCGAGCCGGTGCGCACCCGGGTCGGTCATTCGTTCATCAAGCAAGTGATGGCCGAGACCGGGGCGATCTTCGGCGGCGAGCATTCCGGGCACTACTACTTCCGAGAGAACTACCGTGCCGACTCGGGGCTGATCGCCGCTGTGGCCGCGCTGGGGGAGCTCTCCAAGGCCGGTCGTCCGCTGTCGGAGCTGCTTGGCGCCGCTGCGTCGCTACGCCGCCTCGGGCGAGATCAACTCGGTCGTCGACGATCAGCAGGGTCGCATCGAGGCGATCGCCTCCCACTACGCCGATGGCCGGCAGGACCGGCTCGACGGCCTGACGGTAGAGTTCGACGACTGGTGGTGCAACGTGCGCCCCTCGAACACCGAGCCGCTGCTCAGGCTGAACGCCGAAGCGCGCACCCCCGAGCTGCTGGCCGAGAAGACGGCCGAGGTGCTCGCGCTGATCCGGGGCGACGGCGACGCGTGAGACCTGCCCCGAACGAGAAGGAGGCCCCGTGACCCTCGATCCTCAGCTGCTGGAGATCCTCGTGTGCCCCAACGACCGGGGCGACCTCGACTACCGAGAGACCGATCAGGTGCTCGTCTGCACCACGTGCGGATACCGGTACCCGATCCGCGACGACATCCCGGTGATGCTGATCGACGAGGCCGAGAAGCCGGGCCAGAAGCCGGACCAGAAGCCGGGCCAGAAGCCGGGCGGCCGAGTGACGGACCTGAACGACGTCGAGGCGCTCCGGGCGCTCGACGTGGGCGACATGCTCGGTGCGGTCGCCTCGATGCCGCGACATGCGCGTGAGGGCTACGCCGCCGGCATGACGACCGAGGGGCTGGCCTCGGCCGACGGTGTGACGGCCATCACGTTCTGCGGCATGGGGGGCTCGGCCGTCGCCGGCGATGTGCTGCGATCGCTCTATCGCGACCGGCTCTTCATGCCCGTCGACGTGAACCGGAGCCCCGCGCTCCCCGCGTACGCGGGACCGCACACGATGGTCGTCATCTCGTCGTACTCAGGCAAGACGGCGGAGACGCTCGCGTGTTTCGAGGAAGCGGTGGCACGTGGATGTCGCGTGCTGCCGATCACATCGGGGGGAACGCTGGCGGCCCGGGCCGACGAGCTCGGGCTCGGCGTCGTACGCATCCCGGGTGGCTACCTGCCTCGGGCGGCGCTCGGCTACCTGGCGCTGTCGCTGCTCGGCGCGATCGAGGCCGTCGGGGTGTTGCCCCGGCTCGCCGACGACGTCGACGAGGCGACCGGCGAGCTCGACAGGCTCGTCGAGGCGCTCGGGCCCGACCTGCCGACGGACCGGAACGAGGCGAAGGCGCTCGCGGAACGCATCGGGCAACGTCAGCCGGTCGTGTGGGGCGCCGACGGCCTCGGCTCGGTCGCCGCCGCGCGGTGGAAGACTCAGACTGAACGAGAACGGGAAGGTGCCCGCCTGGTCTGCCGCACTGCCCGAGCTCGACCACAACGAGGTCGTCGGGTGGTACGCGGACCGGGGCATCCCGTCGTTCGTCGTGGCGCTCCGCGACGAAGGAGAGCACCCCGACGTGGCGCTGCGCTTCCCGATCTCCCTGGAGATCGCCCGCGACGCCGGCGTGGTCACCGAAGAGGTGTGGGCGACCGGGCGCTCGGCGCTCGCGCGATTCCTTTCGCTCGTGGTCATGGGGGACTACGTGAGCTGCTACGTGGGCCTCCGACAGGGCATCGACCCGTCGCCGATCGTGTCGATCGACCGCCTCAAAGCGTTCCTCGATGAGGCGGGACGCGATGAGTGAGCTCGGGACACCGGGCCCCGGCGACGCCCTGGCCGCGCAAGCGGCGGCGGTGGTGAGGGTCGAGACCGACCTCGTGCCGCGCATCGGCCTGGTCCTGGGCTCGGGGCTCGGGCCGGCGCTCGGCGAGGCGCTCGAGGAGGCGGCGAGCTTCTCGTTCACCGATCTGCCCGGCTTCCCGCCTTCGGGGGTGCCCGGTCACGCCGGCAGGCTCGTGCTGGGGCGTCTCGCAGGGGTCCCGGTCGCTGCGTTCTTCGGCAGGGTCCACTTCTACGAGGGCCACGGCATGGACGTGCCGGCGTTGCTGCCGCGCCTGTCGAAGGAACTGGGGGCCGGGACGATGGTGTTGACGGCGGCCGTTGGAGGACTCGTGCCCGGGGAAGCCGCGGGCACCGTCGTGATCCTGCGCGACCATCTGAACATGATGGGCGCGGCGCCGCTCCGAGGGTGGCGCTATCCCGACGGCATGCCCACGTTCATCAGCACCACGGGGGTCTACGACGAAGCCCTGCGCGACCTCGCCTTCGAACGCGCACAGGCGCTCGGCATCACGTCGTCGATCGGCGTCTACGCCGCGATGAGCGGACCGGCCTACGAGACCCCGACCGAGGTGAAGATGCTGCAGGGCGCGGGAGCGACGGTCGTCGGCATGTCGATGGTGCCCGAGGCCCTGCCCGCGACCGCGCTCGAGATGCGCGTGCTGGGCATCTGTTCGCTCACGAACGCGTTCGGTGAGCACGTCGAGCACGATGAGGTCGTCCGCGTGTCGAACGAGACCGCGGTGGCGGTGGGCAGGTTGCTCGTGGACCTGTTCCCGCGCATGTGAGAGGAGAGACCAGATGACGAACGATGTGCGTGACATGACCCTTGCGGCCCGTGGCCGCGAGCGGATCGAGTGGGCGGGGCCGAGATGCCGGTGCTCGCTTCGATCAAGGAGCGCTTCGAGAAGGAGAAACCGCTCGACGGCATCCGCATCGGGGCGTGCCTGCACGTGACCACCGAGACAGCGAACCTGATGCTCACCCTGCAGGCCGGCGGCGCTGAGGTTGCTCTGTGCGCCTCGAACCCCCTCTCGACGCAAGACGACGTGGCAGCGGCACTCGTGGACGCCGGCATCGACACCTTCGCGATCAAGGGAGAGGACACCGACACCTTCTTCAAGCACATCAACGCGGTGCTCGACATCAGGCCCAACATCACGATGGACGACGGGGCCGACATGGTGAGCGTGCTGCACAAGGACCGCGCCGACCAGATCGCCGAGATCATCGGCGGCACCGAGGAGACGACCACCGGCGTGATCCGCCTGCGGGCGATGGCCACCGACGGTGCTCTGAAGTATCCGATCGTGAGCGTGAACGACGCCGACACGAAGCATCTGTTCGACAACCGCTTCGGCACCGGGCAGTCGACGATCGACGCGATCATGCGCGCGACGAACAGGTTGCTGGCCGGTCGCGCGATCGTCGTCTGCGGCTACGGCATGTGCGGGCGCGGGGTCGCCTCGCGGGCTCGCGGCATGGGCGCGCACGTCATCGTCACCGAGGTCGACCCGACGGCGGCGATCGAGGCGGTGATGGAGGGGTACAGGGTGATGCCGCTCCGCGATGCGGCGCGCGTCGGTGACATCTTCATCACCGTCACGGGCGACACGACCGTGATCGGCCGCGAACACATGGAGCTCATGAAGGACGGCGCGATGCTCGCGAACTCCGGGCATTTCGACGTGGAGATCGACAAGCAGGCGCTCGCCTCGCTCGGCACGGGCGGAGTCCGGCGGATCCGGGAGTTCGTCGACGAGTACACGTTCGCCGACGGCCGGCGCGTGTACCTGCTCGGGGAGGGACGCCTCGTGAACCTCTCGGCCGCCGAGGGGCATCCCGCCGCGGTGATGGACATGTCGTTCGCGAACCAGGCGCTGGCGGCCGAGTGGGTGGTCGAGAAGCGCGACGAGCTCGAGCCTCGTGTCTATCCGGTGCCGGTCGAGATCGACAAGGACGTGGCGCGGCTGAAGCTCCGGGCGATGGGCGTGGAGATCGATGAGCTCACGGCGGAGCAGGAGCACTACCTGCACAGCTGGGAACAGGGCACTTAGCTCGTGGACGGCCGGGTCTCGATCCGCGCGCACTACGAGCGGTTCCCCGCGACCCTCAAGGGCGCCTTCGTCCTGCGCGGGGAAGATGCGGACCCTCACCAGGTGCGCATCGAGGCGGCCCGGGTCGCTGAGCTTGCCGGGCGGGAGGGCCAACCGATGGGCGTCGAGCCTGTGACCCTCGACGTCGCGCCGCACCTCGATCTGTTCGTGCCCTTCGAGGTGCCGCTGCTCGATCTCGGCCCCGGGTGGTTCCGCCTTGAGCTCGACGTGACGGTCGATGGCGACGCAGGAGTGGTGCATCCGGGCGATCGGTTCGTCGTGGCGTGGCCCCGCGGCTCCATGCGACGGGGATCAGCATCGGTCGGTCGGTCGCTCGAGGCCGGCGCGACGACCGTGACGATCCAGCAGGTGGAATGCGCTCCCGATGGCGTGCGCGTGACCTACGAGGCGCGTGCTCGCATCGGGTTCTCGGTGGCGGCCGACGACGTGGTGCTGCCCCAGATCGACGAGGAGTTCGACGATGGGTCCGGGCGAGGAACGGTGATGACCTACCCTGCCGCGAAGAGCCAATCACGACTCGCGATCACCGCTCGCGGCGCCGAACGACCGATCGAGATCGACCTGCCCTGAGGCCCCTCGTGTCGCACCCGGGCCATATCGTGGGTCCGTGCTGGCTCGAGCGCTCGACGTCGTCTTCCCGCCGCGCTGTGCGGGCTGCGGTGCGCCGGCATGGCCGTTCTGCGAACGGTGCCGGCGTGGGCTCCGTGTGCTGGTGCCTCCGTGGTGCGAGCGTTGCGGCGCTCCGTCGTCGGCCGGCGAGGTGTCGAGATGCGACGAGTGCCCGCCCGAGCAGATCGCGCAGTCCCGGGCACCGTTCGCGTTCGAGGGTCCTGCCCGCGCCTCGGTGCATCACCTGAAGTACCGAGGGGTGCGCGGCGTCGGCCGATCGCTCGGCGCAGCGATGGCGACGTGCGTTCCACCGGGGGCCGACGTCGTGACGTGGGTGCCGCTGACGCGGCGGCGGAAGGCCGAGCGGGGATTCGATCAGGCGCGAGTGCTGGCGGTCGCGGTCGGCAGGGAGACCGGGCTCCCGGTCCGACGATTGCTGCGCCGCGTCGTCTCGACCGGGCCCCAGGCCAAGCGAGATGCCGACGCGCGCCGGGCGGCGATGCGCGGGTCGTTCGCTGTCCGAGACCGTGTGGCCGTGTCTGGTCACGTGCTCCTGGTCGACGACGTGCTCACCACCGGGGCGACCGCGGCCGCGTGCGCGGAGGTGCTGCTCGCACACGGTGCGTCGCGCGTGTCGCTGCTCGTGGCTGCCCGGGCGCTCCTGCGTACAGGACGACCTGCCTATACTCGACCGGGCCCTCGTCCGGGTCTGTGGTTGCCCGGGGACCATCCCCGGTAGTCGACGCCAGCCGCGGGCGAAACGACCCACGTAAGGCGACCCTTGGTCGCTGAGCATGGCGCGGCTTAGATGTAAGCCCTGCCTCGCCTTCGGGCGAGAGAGGGCGGGAGTCACCGGTCTTCGCGACCGGGCGGCGAGCGCCCCTGCAGGCGGGTGTGGGGGAAAAGACCAGGTCAGCCGGTGGAGGGCCCATCCGACCGAACAAGAGACGACGGAGGCGTATGGATCTGACGTTCACGGGCCGAGGGCTCCCGGTCACCGACGAGGTGCGGGAGACCGCCGGTCACAAGCTCGCCTACCTGGAGCGCATGGAACCCCGTGCCACGCGCATCGACCTCGAGTTCATCGGCGAGCACTATCCCAGCCCCGATGGCGTCAAGCGGGTCGAGGCGGCGCTGCACATCCCGCGCAAGACGTTCCGAGCGCACGCCGAGGCCGATGACGTGCCGACGGCGATCGATCGGGTGGCCGACAAGCTCGAGCGACAGCTCCGCGACCATCATGGGAAGCGCCGCGCCTGGCTGCACAAGAGCGCACTAGAATCCGCTCACCTGAACGCCCCGGCTGCCGATACCGAAGCAGAGGGCGAGACCGAGGGGGAACGGTGACGAAGGATGCGAGCGAGGCGCCCGAGCGACTGCGGGTGATGGTGGTCGACGACCACGCGTTGTTCCGTCGCGGGCTCGAGATGGTCCTTCAGCAGGAGCCCGACATCGAGCTGGTGGGCGAGGCGTCCGATGGCGCCGAGGCGGTCGAGCGTGCCCAGGAGACGATGCCCGACGTCGTGCTGATGGACGTGCGCATGCCCAAGCGCTCGGGCATCGAGGCAGCGGGGCAGATCAAGGACCTGCTGCCGCACTGCAAGATCCTGATGCTCACGATCAGCGACGAGGAGGGCGACCTCTACGACGCGATCAAGGCGGGCGCGAGCGGGTACCTGCTGAAGGAGATCCCGATCGAGGAGGTCGCCGACGCGATCCGCAGCGTGTGGGCGGGCCAGTCACGCATCTCGCCGTCGATGGCGTCGAAGCTGCTGACGGAGTTCGCCGCGATGTCGAAGTCGGCCGAGGAGCAGCCGCGCATGCCGGCGCCGAAGCTCACCGATCGCGAGATGGAGGTGCTGCGGCTCGTCGCGCAGGGTCTGAACAACCGCGACATCGCCAAGCAGCTCTTCATCAGCGAGAACACGGTGAAGAACCACATCCGCAACATCCTCGAGAAGCTGCATCTGCACTCGCGCATGGAGGCGGTCGTCTACGCCGTGCGCGAGAAGATGATCGAGATCAGCTGAGCGTGGCCGACCCGACGATCGAGGCCGCCCGCGGACATCCTGGGCGACTCGCTCGCCGAGCTGCGGAAGGCCGTCGAGGGCTGCTCGGCCGAGGAGCTGAACCGCCGGCCCGCCGACGACGACACGAACCCGCTCGCCGTGCTCGTGACCCACGCGATGCACAGCACCCGGTCGTGGCTGAGCCTCGCGACGGGCGCACCGCTGCCCGAGCGCGACCGGCCGGCCGAGTTCCTGGTCGTGGTCGACGACCCGGAAGCGTTCATCGGGTGGTTCGACGCGATGCGCCGCGGAGTGCCGGGCGCTGCTCGAGGGTGACGTCGCCTTCGACCCGGGCGCGACCGGCACGGCGCCGTGGCGCACCGTACGGCTCCGACGAGCCCGTGACCGCGGCCTGGGCGCTGCTGCACGCGCTGGAGCATCTGCGCGAGCACGTGGGCCATGCCCAGCTCACCCGTCAGCTTCCTCGTAGCCGAGCGCTCCGATACGCTGGCGACATGAGCGGCATCGGCTCGCACCGTGGCTCGCGCGATCGTCGAATGCCTCGAGAACGAGGGCGTCGAGATCGTCTTCGGGCTCCCCGGCGAGGAGAACCTGCACACGATCGACGCGCTCGCCGACAGCTCGATCCGCTTCGTCACCACCCGGGATGAGCGCGGCGCCGCGTTCATGGCCGACACGTACGGCGCGCTCACCGGCAGGCCCGGCGTCTGCCTGGCGACCCTCGGTCCCGGCGCGATCAACCTGATGCTCGGGGTCGCGAACGCCCAGCTCGACTCGCATCCGCTGGTCGCGCTCGTCGCGCAGGCGAGCCTCGATCGGATCTACAAGGAGTCGCACCAGTTCGTCGACCTCGTCTCGCTCTTCCGCCCGATCACGAAGTGGGGCGACATGGTCACGGTGCGCGTCGCCGCGCCGGAGATGGTGCGCAAGGCCTTCAAGCAGGCCACGACCGAGCCGCCCGGCGCAACGTTCATCGTGCTTCCCGAGGACGTCGCCGAACGGGCGACCGATGCCCGGGTGCTCCCCGTGAACACGCCGGTCGATCCCTCGCCCGACGAGAACCAGGTCCGGCGGGCGGCTCAGGTGCTCGCGAGCGCGAAGCACCCGGTCGTGCTCGCAGGCCCGGGGGTGGCGCGCGACGGCGCGGCCGAGGCGTTGATCCGCTTCAGCGAACGTCTCAACCTTCCCGTTGCGACGACCTTCCTCGGCAAGGGGGTGTTCCCCGATAGCCACCCGAACGCGCTCGGCACGATCGGATTCATGGTGAAGGACTACGCGAACTTCGGGTTCGACCGAGCCGACGTGGTGGTGGCCGTCGGCTACGACCTCGTCGAGTACTCACCCGTGCGATGGAACCCGATGGCCGACAAGCAGATCGTGCACGTGCATCGCACGGTGGCCGAGGTCGATGCTCACTACACGCTCGCCGTCGGGTTGCAAGGCAGCATCGGCGAGACGCTCGACGCGATCGGCGAGTCCAGCATCGTGCAACAGCTCCGAGGAGAGATCTTCCCGGTGCGCGATCTCGTGCGGGAAGAGCTCGAGCGAGGCGCGGCCGACGACACGTTCCCGATGGCTCCCGCCCGCGTGGTCTCCGACATCAGATCGGTGCTCGAGGACGACGACATCGTGCTGTGCGACACGGGCGCGGTGAAGATGTGGATGGCGCGCCTGTACCCGACGCACCGACCGGGCACCTGCCTGGTCTCGAACGGCCTCGCGACGATGGCGTTCTCCCTGCCCGGTGCGATCGCCGCGAAGCTCGTGCATCCCGACCGGAAGGTGCTGGCGGCGATGGGGGACGGGGCCTTCGCGATGAGCATGGCCGAGATCGAGACCGCGGTGCGCGAGGGCGTGCACATCGTCGTGCTCGTGTGGGTCGACGGCGGGTACGGCCTCATCGGCTGGAAGCAGGACATCCACTTCGGACGGCGGGCGGCCGTCTCGTTCACGAATCCCGACTTCGTGAAGCTCGCGGAGAGCTTCGGAGCCATGGGCTACGAGATCGGCTCGGCGGACGAGTTGGCGCCGACGCTGCGCAAGGCGTTCGACGACGACGCCGTCTCGATCGTGGCCTGCCCGGTCGACTACGCCGAGAACGGGCGGTTGATCGAGCGACTCGGCGCGCTGACCGACCCGATCTGAGCACCCCCAGCGGGAGCGAGAACCCCGGGGCCGATAGAATCGAACCCTGACCGTCCGACCCCCACGGCGCCGAAGGGACCCACGTGCCGGTACTCGACAAGCTCGGCAACATCGGCGAAGGCCGCAAGCTCAAGAACCTCGAGTCGATCGCGCAGCTCGTGAACACGTTCGAGCCCGAGGTCGAGGACCTCTCCGACGAGGAGCTGCGGGCCAAGACCGCCGAGCTGAAGCAGCGGGCGGGCAACGGGGAATCGCTCGACGACCTGCTCCCCGAGGCGTTCGCCTCGGTGCGAGAGTCGGCTCGTCGCACGATCGGCCAGCGCCACTTCGACGTGCAGCTGATGGGCGGAGGCGCCCTGCACCAGGGCAACATCGCCGAGATGAAGACCGGTGAAGGCAAGACCCTCGTCTCGACCCTTCCCGGCTACCTGAACGCGCTCGCCGGCAAGGGCGTGCACATCGTCACGATCAACGACTACCTGGCCAAGCGCGACTCGGAGTGGATGGGGGGCATCTACCGTTTCCTCGGGCTCGACGTCGGCTTGATCCAGGCCACGATGTCGCCGGCGCAGCGCCGGCCCGCCTACGGGGCGGACATCACCTACGGCACGAACAACGAGTTCGGTTTCGACTACCTGCGCGACAACATGGCGATGCGCTTCGACGACTGCGTGCAGCGCGGCTACAACTACGCGATCGTCGACGAGGTCGACTCGATCCTGATCGACGAGGCGCGGACGCCGTTGATCATCAGCGGCATGGTGCGCGACTCCGCGAAGTGGTACGTGACGTTCGCCCGCGTGGCACCGCGGCTCAAGCGCGACGAGGACTACGAGGTCGAGGAGGCCAAGTACCAGATCGCGATCACCGAGCAGGGAGTGGCGAAGGTCGAGGAGATCCTGGGGGTCGAGAACCTCTACGACCACTCGAACACCACGCTCGTGCACCACCTCCAGAACTCGCTCCGTGCCAAGGAGTTGTACAAGCGCGACGTCGCCTATGTCGTGCAGAGCGGCGAGGTCAAGATCGTCGATGAGTTCACGGGCCGCGTGCTCGAGGGGCGGCGCTACTCCGAAGGCCTGCACCAGGCGATCGAGGCCAAGGAAGGCGTGAAGATCAAGGAGGAGAACCAGACGCTCGCCACGGTCACGATCCAGAACTACTTCAAGATGTACGACAAGCTCGCCGGCATGACGGGCACGGCGAAGACGCAGCTCACCGAGTTCGAGGAGACCTACAAGATCTCGGTCGTCGAGATCCCGACGAACCGGCCGAACGTCCGCCGCGACGAGCAGGACCTGATCTACAAGGGCGAAGAGGCGAAGTGGGATGCGGTCGTCGAGGACCTGAAGGAGTGTCACGAGGCCGGCCAGCCGATCCTCGTCGGCACCGTGTCGATCGAGAAGTCCGAGCTTCTCTCGGGCCTCATGAACCGCCGCGGCATCCCGCACAACGTGTTGAACGCCAAGAACCACGAGAAGGAAGCCCTGATCGTCGCTCAGGCGGGCCGCAAGGGTGCGGTGACGGTCGCGACCAACATGGCCGGCCGCGGCGTCGACATCTTGCTCGGCGGCAACCCCGAGTACCTCGCGCGACAGGAGATGGCGGCCCGCGACTGGGACAACGACCGGTACCTGCTCTTCGAGATGGACGAGGAAGAGCGGGAGGCGTACGAGGCGGAGTACGAGCCGGTCTTCGCGAAGTTCAAGGCCCAGACCGACGCCGAGCACGACGAGGTGGTCGAGCTGGGCGGACTGTTCGTGCTCGGCACCGAGCGGCACGAGTCACGACGCATCGACAACCAGCTCCGCGGCCGGTCGGGTCGCCAAGGCGACCCCGGCGAGTCCCGGTTCTACCTCTCGCTCGGCGACGACCTGATGCGCATGTTCGCGAGCGACCGGGTCGCCTCGATCATGCAGCGCCTGAAATGGCCCGACGACGAGCCGATCGAGGCCAAGATGGTGTCGAAGGCCGTCGAGAACGCGCAGAAGCAGATCGAGGAGCTCAACTACGAGCGCCGTAAGAACGTCCTGAAGTACGACGAGGTGATGAACGGCCAGCGCGAGGCGATCTACGGCGAGCGTCGCAAGATCCTCGAAGGCCAGGACCTGCGCGAGGAATCGGTGGGGTTCGTCGAGGACCTCGTCGCCGACGTGGTCGAGGCGCAGTGCCCGCCCGACGTGTTCCCGGAGGAGTGGGACCTCGACGGGCTGTTCACCGCCCTGCTCGAGGTCTACCCGGTGCAGGTCGCTCGCGAGCAGGCGCAGGAAGCCGCGAGCACCGAGGAGCTCGTCGATCTCTTCGTCGAAGACGCCCTCGGCCGGTACGAGGACAAGGAGCGCGCCGTCACCCCCGAGGTGATGCGTGAGCTCGAGCGGGTCGTGCTGCTCAACATCACCGATACGAAATGGCGCGAGCACCTCTACGAGATGGACTACCTGCAGGAAGGCATCCACCTGCGTGCGCTGGCCCAGCAGGATCCGATCACCGCATACCGTCGCGAGGCCTACGACATGTTCCAGGCCCTGACGGCGTCGATCCAGGCCGACTTCGTCCGCTACATCTACCGGGTCGAGTTCGTGAAGCAGGGTGAGGAGCAGGCCCGGCAGCAGGCGCCCCAGCCGACGCGGGTGCAGGACAACCGGGCGGAGGTCGAGGAGGCGGGCGGGCAGCGGGCCGCCGGCGGCGGGGGCCCGGGAACCGCCAACGCGAATCAGGCCGTGAGCGACAAGGTGCCGAGGAACGCCCCGTGTCCGTGCGGCAGCGGCAAGAAGTACAAGAAGTGCCACGGCGCCACGGTGTGACCGACGTCCTCACTCACCGACGGTGAGCCACGCCGTCACGCCGCCGATCGCGAGCAGTCCCGACGTCATCAGCGTCGCGCGGGCGTAACCGTCGGCGAACGCCTCGGTGCCCACCTCCACGCCGGCGAGCCCGGCCGCGAACGGCAACAGGGCGATCGCGAGCAGCTGTGCCACGCGTGACACGGCGTTGTTGATGCCCGATGCCGTGCCCGTGTAGCGGTCCTCGACCGACATCAGCACGGCGCCGACCAATGGGGCCACGGTGATCGCGAGCCCGAGGCCGAAGACGACCATGCCGGGGAAGACGCCGGTCCAGTACGTCGTGCCGACGTCCACCCGCGACAGCAGCAGGTAACCGACCGCCGCCACGAGGGGGCCGACCGTCATCTGTGGGCGCGGCCCGATGCGCTGGGCCAGCCGTCCGCTCCGCGTCGAGAGGACTGCGAGCAGCACGGTGATCGGCAGGCTCGCGGCGCCTGCTTCCAGGGCCGAGTACCCGAGCACGGTCTGTAGCTGCAGCGAGACGAAGAAGAACCCGGCCCCGAGCGCCGCGTACACCGTGAACGTCGTGAGGTTGGCGCCGGTGAACCTCCGGGACCGGAAGAGTCTCAGCGGCACCATCGGCGACGAACTCCGCCGTTCGATCGCGACGAACGCCACGAGCAGCGCCGCTCCCGCGACGCCCGCGAACACGATCGCCGGTGTCCCGAAGCCACGGACCGGACCCTCGATCAGCGCGTAGACCACGCCGGCGAGGCCGAGGGTGACCGTGATCGCCCCCGGCACGTCGAGCCGGGGGTTGGCATCGGTGTCCCGGGTCTCGGGGATCGCTCGCGCGAGCCACCACGTCACAGCGGCCAGGGGCACGTTGAGCAGGAACGCCCACCGCCACGACCAGGCGTCGACCAGGTAGCCCCCGATGAACGGTCCGATCGCCGTCGAGAGCCCCGAGAGTCCCGACCAGGCCCCGATCGCTGCGCCGCGGTCCTCGTCGCAGAAGGCTGCGGTGACGATCGCCAGGCTCTGGGGCACGAGCATCGCGCCGCCGACCCCCTGCAGGACCCGGGCGAGGATCAAGACCTCGAGCGTCGGTGCGGCGGCGCACAGCGCCGAGGCGAGCGTGAAGAGCAGCAGCCCTGCGAGGAACACCTTCCGGCGGCCACGGAGGTCGCCGAGCGCGCCGCCGATCAACAGCAGCGCTCCGAGCGTCAGCAGGTACCCGGTGACCACCCACTGCAGCCCGGCGAGGTCGGTATCGAGGTCACGACGGATCGCCGGCATCGCGACGTTGACCACGGTGCTGTCCAGGAACACCATGCCGGAGCCCACGATCGTCGCGGCCAGCGTGCGGCGGCCCTGGTCGGACCGGAGCCGCAGGTTCGGCGTCGTGCTCATCCCGCCGGGCGCGCCACCCGGCGAGCCAGCACCTGGCATGGGTTCTCCGGCCCCCAGATGTCCAGCTCGGCGACCGGGACGAACCCCCGCGCGAGGTAGAAGGCTCGGGTCGCGGTGTACTCGGGGCCTGGGTCGCCGTCTCGATCCGAGAGGGTCTTGACCAGCAGGGCCTGAGCGTCGTCGGGCAACCCGCCGATCAGCTCGTCGATGAGACGCGTGCCGACGCCGGTTCCACGACGGTCGGCGCGGGTGGCGATCCACGTGATCTCCCACCAGGTGCTCGCGCGACGCTCATACGTGAGGAAGCCGCTCACACCGATCTCGTCGCTCGCGACCAGGCCGTCATGGCTGCGGACGGCGGCCGCGCACTCCTCGATGCCCTCGGCAACGCCGAACCAGTCGGGCAACCCGCGCACGATCGCATCGCAGGCATCGGCGTCACGGACCGGGTCGAGAGGTCGGATCATCGGCGGCCACCGTAGCGCAGGACCGCTGCTACGATGCGCGGCGCGATGAGCGAGCACACCGAGCGCCTGCAGAAGCTCCGGGAGCGGGTCCTGGCCGCCAAGGAGTTCCTTTGACGTCGACGGCAAGCGTGCCCAACTCGAGGAGCTCGAACGTCAGGCGAGCGATCCCGCGCTCTGGGACGACCAGCAGCGTGCCCAGCAGATCACGTCGAAGCTCTCCCGCCTGAACGACGACGTCGCCCGCTACGACGGGCTGATCGCCCGCGTCGACGACGCCGTGGCGATCGACGAGCTCCTGGCCGACGAAGCCGATCGCGATCTCGCCCGTGAGCTGGTCTCCTCGGTCGCCGGGCTCGAGGCCGACGTCGACAAGCTCGAGCTCGCCGCCCTGCTCTCCGGGCCCTACGACGCCTCCGACGCGATCGCCACGATCAACGCGGGCGCCGGAGGCACCGAGAGCCAGGACTGGGCGGAGATGCTGCTGCGCATGTACACGCGCTGGGCCGAGCGGGAGGGGTTCGACGCCGAGGTCGACGACATCCAGCACGGCGACGAGGCGGGCATCAAGTCCGCGACGTTCACCGTGCGCGGCACGAACGTGTACGGCCTGTTATCGGCCGAGCGCGGGGTGCATCGCCTCGTGCGCATCAGCCCGTTCGACGCGCAGAAGCGGCGCCACACGTCGTTCGCCTCGCTCGACGTGATCCCGATGCTCGAGGCAGCCGACGAGGAGGAGATCGAGATCCCGCCGGACGAGCTGCGCATCGACGTGTATCGCTCGAGCGGGCCCGGCGGTCAGTCCGTCAACACGACCGACTCGGCGGTGCGCATCACCCATATCCCGACCGGCCTCGTGGCCGCGTGCCAGAACGAGCGATCGCAGCTGCAGAACAAGGCCGTGGCGATGCGCATCCTGAAGGCCCGGCTCGCCGAGCAGGAGCGACAGAAGCGAGAGCAGGAGATGGACTCGATCAGAGGTGAGCGCAAGGCCGTCGACTTCGGGTCGCAGATCCGTTCGTACGTGCTCGCGCCGTATCAGATGGTCAAGGACCACCGCACCGACGAGGAGATCGGGGATCCACAGCGGGTGCTCGACGGCGACATCGACCGGTTCATCGAGGCCGAGCTGCGTCACCGAGCGTCGTCGTCGGAGTGACGCGACGGGCGCGCAGGCGTTCCACGAAGAACGCGATGAGCGCGCTGAGCGCGAGCGCGGTCCACGCCGCGAGTCCCGCTCTGACGCCGGCCGATACGGCCGCATCACGGTAGGTGAGCCGCACGTCGTGCTCACCGGCGGACACCGCGACCCCCTGGAGGAAGCCGTCGACGGGGACGACGTCTGCCGGCTCGCCGTCGACCGTCGCCTCCCAGCCGTCGTCGAACGTCGTGCGCACGACGACGATCGAGGGAGCGGTCGCCCGAACGTCGATCCGCACGTCTTCGGGGGCGTCCTCACGGTACGTGGCCTCGCCGGGTCCGGCGTCGGGAGTGGGTTCGATGCCGGGGTAGGACTCCACGACGGCGAGCCGGGCTGGATCGAAGGTCGGGGGGAGGATCGTGCGCAGGGTGCCGGTCACCGTGGGGACCGTGCGGAAGTTGGGCACGACCGAGACCCTCGGCTGCCACCCCTGGACCTCGACGAGGTCGTACCCCTGGGCCCGGTCGACGACGTCTCCCTCGAGAGGCGATCCGACGCCGGTCGGCACCACGAGGTAGCGGACCCCGAGCAGCCGCACGTCGCGGAGCATCGGGACGTCGATCACCGACGCGTTGTAGAAGACGGGCAGGGGGAGCGCACCCGGATGTAGTCCCAGTAGCGGCGCAGCTGCACCGGGTTGTACCCGAGGGTGTCGTGGAGGCCGAACAGCGTGCCGCGCTCCATCGCGAGGGCCGGCCAGTCGGGCTCGAGCTGCATGAACAGGTAGCCCTTCTCGAACGACGAGGCCGGCGGCGCCCACGTGAGGTAGCGGTCGTGGGTCGCCGCCAGGAGGGGCACGAACGCGGTCGGCGCGACGAAGGCGGAGGCGTCGACACTCGGCAGGGGGAGCGGCTGGGGGATCAGGTTCGGGTGCGCCCCGGCCTCCAGGTTCAACAGGATCGTGTCGCCGGGGGGCGTGAGCTGGGAGAAGACCGCGCTCATGACGAGCTCGAGGGCCAGGATCGAGCCCACCGCGACGAATGCCCACGGGCGGCGCCTCGTCGCGAGCTGGAACAGCGCCCACGCTCCGGCCGTCAGCCCGAGCGCGAGCACGATGAACCGCAGTGGGTTCGCGAACGCGAGCAACGGCACCCCGAGCCAGAGGAATGCCCCCGCCGCGAGCCAGCGGATCGCGTGGCGTGGTGTGAGCGGCTCGTCGCGCAGGCCCTGGATGCCGACCGCTCCGAGCACCGGCACGGCGATCACGGCGAGGTAGCGCATGCGCCCGGGGTTGTGCAGGTAGACGTCGCCGAACGGGATGCGGAGGAAGACATCGCGGATGAAGGCCGTGGTGACGACCGCGTCGAGCATCAGGATCCAGGTGATCACGAGCGCCCCACCGAACGCCCACACCACGGCGCGGCGCCGGCGCGCACGCAGGGCAAGCGGGACGCCGAGCAGGATCGTCGCTCCGGCGTAGGCGCCGGGCGTGGCACCGAAGGCGAGCGGCCACGCGGCCCAGACCCCGTTGGCCTGGATCGAGCCGGTGTCGCTCCCACCGAGCGTGCCGATCGCGTCCCCGAGCCGGTCGTAGCCCGTCGCCAGGCTCGACGCCTCGAGGGCATCCATGCGGGGGAGCAGGATCGCCAGCGAGAGGAGGGGCATCGCGGCGAGGAAGAGCGCTGCTCGGCCACCGCTCGCGAGCGCGAGCCGAGGGGGGCTCGAGGGGTGCTCGTGTGCGTCTCCCTCCGGCACGCGCGATCCGATGACGTCGAACACGGCGCCGGCGACCAGGTAGGCGGTGAGCAGCGCCGTGCACACCACGAGGCCATGGCTCAGGTGGGCGGTGGCGACCTGGGACCAACCCAAGGCCCCCAGGGCGATCCACGCGACCCTCGCCGACCATCGTCGGCTGCGCCGATAGCCGGCGGCACCGACCAACGCCACGCTGGACCACGCCATCGCACCCGCGAACGGCATCGAGATCGCGATCTCCGAGCTGGACATCAGCATCGCGAGTGAGAGCCCTCCGGCTGTCGCCGCGAGACGAGAGCAGCGTTCGATCCGCAGGAACGCGAAGAGGCCGAGCCCGGCGATCAGCGGATTGGCGACGATGAAGGCGCGCATCGCCACGGCGGGGGAGAGCCAGGAGAACAACCCCATCGGCAGCAGGTAGAGCCACCCCCCCTGGGGGTCCGCGGCGTAGCGGTAGCCCGCCATCTCGAACGGGTTCCACAGCGGCACGTGCCCGGCCGCGATCGATCGACCGAGGAACGAGAACCGCGGGAGCCAGAACGTGAGGATGTCGGGGTGCGCATCGCTCAGCCGATCGGCGAACACGAAGCCCCGCAAGGCGAACAGCACTCCGGCGACGATGACCGCCGGACCGACGACCGCCAGGGCGATCCGGCGGCCCCGCTCGTGGGCGCTCAGCCGATGATCGGCCGTCCTCGCAGGTGCTGCCACCGTGGTCGCGCCCATGGCGCCCAAGCTTACGGAGTCCGCTCCCGGCCGCGCCGAGGACGTCTGGTAGGGTGACCGGGTTCGCCCTTCCCCACTCTCCTGAGGTCCAGATGATCAGTCTTCAGCGTGTCACGAAGACCTACAAGAACGGCGTCACCGCCCTCACCGACGTCACCGTCGAGGTCGAGAAGGGCGAGTTCGTCTTCATCGTCGGGCAGTCCGGATCGGGTAAGTCCACGATGATCCGGCTGCTCCTCAAGGAGGAAGAGGCGACCAAGGGCGACATCTACGTCGGCGGCAAGAACCTCGGCAAGATGTCGTCGTGGGACGTGCCGAAGCTCCGCCGCAACGTCGGAACCGTCTTCCAGGACTACAAGCTGCTCACCGACAAGACGGTCTTCGACAACGTCGCGTTCGGCCTCGAGGTGATCGGCAAGCAGAAGCACGTGATCGACCAACGCGTGCCCGAGATCTTCGAGTACGTGGGCCTGGGGGACAAGCTCAACAACTACCCCGATGAGCTGTCGGGTGGAGAGCAGCAACGGGTGTCGATCGCGCGCGCCTGCGTGAACCGTCCGCTGGTGCTGCTCGCCGACGAGCCCACCGGGAACCTCGACCCCGCCACGAGCGTCGACATCATGCGCCTGCTCGACAAGGTGAACCGCATCGGCACCACGGTGGTCATGGCCACCCACGACCAGGCGATCGTCGACGCGATGCGCAAGCGCGTGATCGAGCTCGACAAAGGCCACGTGGTGCGCGACCAGTCGCGGGGCGTCTACAGCTGATGCGGCTCGAGTACTACTTCCGCGAGACGGCCGCCGGGCTGCGGCGCAACGGCATCGTCGCGTTCGCGGCGATGTCGACGGCGTTCATCGCGCTGTTCCTGTTCGGGCTCGCGCTGCTGATCGCCCGTCAGTTCAACCTCGTGATCGAGGCGTGGACCGGCAACGTGCAGGTCGCGGTGTACCTCACCGACCCAGTGCGCGACGACACGGTCACGCGCATCCAGACGACCCTGCAGGAGCTCCCGGCGGTCGGGTCGATCGAGTACTGGGACAAGGAAGAGACCTGCGCTGCGTTCGATCGGCTGTTCGAGAACCAGGAGGTCTTCCAGGAGGGCGTCGATTGCGAGAAGGCGATCCCGACGTCGCTGCGCATCAACCTCGCCGACCCCTCGCAGTTCGATCAGATCACCGCGGCGCTCGGCTGCGAGGCCGACGGCACCACCCAGGAGATCCAGTGCACGGAACCGGGGGTGCGCGACGTCTCGGACTACCGCGACCTGCTCGACCGACTGACCGCGATCACGAGGGTGCTCTCGATCGGGGTGCTCTCGATCGCCGTGATCATGCTCGCGTCGGCGATCGCGCTCGTCGCGAACACGCTGCGCATGGGCATGTTCGCGCGCCGCAAGGAGATCGGCATCATGCGGCTCGTCGGCGCCACGAACTGGCGCATCCGCGTGCCGTTCCTGATCGAGGGGCTCGTCGAGGCGCTGATCGGCGCGATCGCGGCGCTCGCCGCTCTGTTCGTGATCAAGGTGTTCTTCATCGACCAGCTCCGAGGCCAGCTGCAGTTCTTCCCGCTGATCCGCAACGCCGACGTGCTGGCGGTCGCGCCCTGGATCCTGATCGCGGCGGTGGCGGTGGCCGTGATCGCGGGCACGATCGGCATGCGCCGGTTCCTCGACGTCTGAGGCGAGCGAGCCGTGACCCCTCAGAAGCACGGCGACCCGGACGAGAAGGTCGTCGCCTCGAACCGCAAGGCTCGCCACGACTACCAGATCCTCGAGACGCTGGAGTGCGGCATCGTGCTGACCGGCGACGAGGTGAAGTCGCTTCGCGGAGGGCGCGCATCGCTCACCGAGGCGTACGCGCGGGTGCGCGACGGTGAGGTCTGGCTCGAGGGCATGCACGTGCCGCCGTACGAGCAGGGCGACAAGCGGCGGCACCTGCCGACCCGCCCCCGCAAGCTGCTGCTGCATCGCCGCGAGATCGAGAAGCTCGGCGCCGAGCAGCAGGAGCAGCGCCTCGCGCTCGTGCCGCTGCGCGTCTACTTCACCCACGGCATGGCGAAGGTCGAGATCGGGGTCGCGCGAGGCAAGCGGGAGCACGAGAAGCGCCAGTCGATCGCGAAGCGGGAGCAGGAGCGCGAGATCGCTCAGGAGCTCGGCCGCCGCCGCTGAGCGTCGCAGCTGCGCGCGACTCGCGTGCGGCTACCATCGGACGATGACCGAGCCCACCGCGCCCCGCACCGACGAGATCGACCCCGTGATCGCCCTGCTGGCGAAGGAAGCCGCGACCTACCTCGGGGCCCTCGACGAGCTGCGGGTGCGCGACGCCGCAGTGGAGTCGGTCGCCGCCTCGTTCGACGCGCCGTTGCCCGAACGAGGCGAGGGCGCCGAGCAGGCACTCCGCGAGCTCCTCGGCGGGTCTCGACGGGGCGGTGCACACGTCGGGGCCGCGCTGGTTCCACTTCATCACGGGGGGCACGACGCCGGCCGCGCTCGGCGCCGACTGGCTCACGACCGTGCTCGACCAGAACCCGGGCGCGTGGGTCGCCTCGCCGCTCGGTGGTCAGATCGAGCTCGTCGTGTTGCGATGGCTGCGATCCCTCTTCGGCCTGCCGCAGACATGGGGAGGCGTGCTCACGACCGGAGCCACGATGGCGAACTTCACCGCGCTCGCCTGTGCGCGGCGCTGGTGGGCGCTCGAGCACGGCGTCGACATCGACGAGCACGGCGCCGCGGGTCTGCCACCGATGCCGGTGTTCGGCTCCGGGTACGTGCATGCGAGCGACGTGAAGGCGCTCGCGATGCTGGGGCTCGGCCGGTCGAGCGTCCGCAAGCTCGCGCGCGATCCGGTCGGGCGGCTCGACCTCGACGCCCTCGATCGGGAGCTCGCGGCGCTCGGAGGCGCTCCCGCCGTGGTGATCGCCAGCGCCGGAGAGGTGAACGCGGGCGACTTCGACCCGATCGACGCGATGGCCGATCTCGCCGAGCGCCACGGCGCGTGGCTGCACGTCGACGGCGCGTTCGGACTGTTCGCCGCCGTCTCCGAGCGCACCCGGCACCTGGTGGCAGGGCGTGGAGCGGGCCGACTCGGCGATCGCCGACGGCCACAAGTGGCTGAACGTGCCCTACGAGTCCGGGTTCGCGTTCGTCCGGGATCCGTCGCTCCTGCCCGCGATCTTCGGCAGCGGCGCCGCGTACCTCCCCGGCCTCGACGACCCGCGTCCGAACTGGGGGTACCTGGGCCCGGAGATGTCGCGCCGGGCACGAGCCTTCCCCGTGTGGGCGACGCTGCGCGCGTACGGTCGCGAGGGGTACCGCGCGATCGTGGAGCGCCACCTCGACCTCGCCCAGCGCATGGCGGCCCGCGTCGACGCCGCACCCGACCTCGAGCGGCTCGCCGACGTGCCGTTGAACATCGTGTGCTTCCGCTACCGGCCCGAGGGCGTGTCCGAGGATCGTCTCGACGACCTGAACCGGCGCCTCGGCGCGGCGGTGGTCGAGGACGGCCGCGTGGCGTTCGGCACGACCACCTACGGCGGGGTCGTGGCGCTGCGCCCGGCGATCACGAACTGGCGCATCCGCGAGCAGGACGTCGATCTCGCCGTCGACGTCACTCGGGAGCTGGGCGCCCGGGTGCTCGCGGACGGCGTCTGACGGCCCTCGGGTCCGGGGGCTTCAGGTCGGTCGCAGGCGGGCCGTATACTCGGGGTGACAACTGCATATGGGGGTGTACTGGCTTCGATCTGGGCGTTCATCGCTCGGGGGAAGCGGGCCGTGATCCCGGATGTCACGTTAAACGCCGGACAACACACAAGCGCCAACGAAGAGTACGCGCTCGCTGCCTAAGCGGTAGCCGTCCCCCCCGGGACGTCTGCGACCGGGGGAAGGGCGTCGTGAGCAGACTCACTCCGCCGGTTCGGCCTCGGGGCCGGCGGGGGACATCGCACCGAGGCTGGCCGAAGGGAACTCTGCCGGTGGGAGCCCTGAGGCGAGATCTCACCGCCTGGCTGCGCCCGGAGAAGACCCGAGTGGTCGCCGAGAGACAGGGGTTCGAATCCCCTCACCTCCACCATCCCATCGAGTCGGTCCGCGCCTTGGCGCGGACCGCCTCATCCGCGACGGGCGACCCCGAGGTGGTCGAAGATGCCTTCGGCCTTCGTCGCGGCCGTGGTCGCTTCCTCGGTCTCGCCCGTCGTCCCGAGCGATCGGGCCAACCCCGCAAGGGCGTGCGCCTGCTCGAAACGGCCACCCCACGCTTCCCAGCCCGAGGCGAGCTCACGGAAGCTCGCGGCGGCCGACTCGGCGCTCTCCCCGCGCCTCGGCGAGCAGTGCGTGCGAGGACGCCACGGCGAGGCGCGTGCGTCGCACGTGCACGGGCCGGTCGCCCACGATGCGTCGCCGCCAGGTCGGATCTGCCCGCCGTCAACAGCGCGCGCACGACCTCAGGCAGGTAGAGCTCGCGGTACTCCGTCGGCCCGGCGCCGGTCGCGGCATCGAACTCCTCGGCGAGGGCGATCGACCGCTGCCGGGTCACCCGCCGCGGCGTGCGCCGACGACCGCGACGACGAGCGCGGGCGCCAGCACCTGCAGATCCTCGATCTGGCGGGCGACCGGCACGAAGGCTCTCGGCGAGCTCGACCGCCGCCGCCGCACGTCGCCGCGGTGGGCCAGCACCCGCGCTCGGTAGAGGTCGGCCACGGTGGCGATCTGCGTGTCGCCGTGCGCGGCGCGCCCACTCCGCGAGGTCGCTCGTCTCATCGAGCAGCTCGTCCCAGAGCCCCGCGTCGAACCGCAGCCAGAGCCCCTCGGCGCGCGTCCACATGCCCTGACCCTCGATGCCTCGGCGCCGGCAGAGGTCGACCGTGGCGCGGTTCATCGGCAGGCCGGTCGCGGGCCCGTCCTCGAGGCCGACCCACTCGAGCAGGTAGGAGTACGAGGTGACGATGTCGATCGCCACGCCCGACGCCTCGGCGACTCGAGCGCCTTCCGCAGGTCGTCGACCCCCCCGAGGTCGCCGGTCTCGCACCGCGCGTTCCCACGCAGGTGCAGCGCCATCAGGGTCACCGTCTCGGTGCGCGGCAGCTCGAGGGCGCGCTCGGCCCACCGCAGCGACTCGTCGGATCGACCCGGCGAACATCTCGGCCTCGGACCGGCAGGCGTAGAGCTCGGACAGGACCTCCCTGGCCGTCGGGGTCGTCCTCGACGAGCGCGATGGCCTGCTCGAGGGCCTGCGTGCGCCGCCGCCGGTCTCGCCGCGCAGGCCGAGCTGGAAGTAGATCCGCCGCAGCACGCGAGCGGCGAGACGTCGATCGCCCGCCTCCATCGCCTCCCGCTCGGCGGTCCGGTACTCCTCGAGCGCGGCATCGCTCGTCATGCCGCCGGAACGCCAGCCGAGGCTCGTGGCGGTGCGACGGATCTCGGCGCGCTCGGTGCCCGGGAGGCGCCAGCGCGAGCGCCTGCCGGTAGTACCCGGCGGCTCGGGCGGCGTCGAGCGACTGCTGCCGATCGCCGGCGAGCGACGAGGTAGCGCAGGGCGGTGGCCTCGAGCTCGGGGACGTCGTCTTCGAGGCCGGCGGCCCGAGCCAGGTCGAGGGCGCGCGTGGCGTGCGACGCGAGCAGGTCGGACTTCGCCGCCAGGCCGGCGTCGTGCGACGGTGTCGAGCCACGTCGTCACGTCGCCGATGCAGCCGCGACCGTGCCGCCCTCGGCAGGCGGCCGTACGCCACGTCGCGGATCAACGCATGCGCGAACGAGAACTCGGCCTCTCCCTCGATCGCGCTCGTCGAGGAGCGCCTGATCAGTCCGCGGCGCTGCAGGGTGTGCACCGATGCGTCGAGGTCGGGGGGGTCGGGCTCGAGCGCGACGAGGGCGCCTCGCCAGAACCGGTCGCCGATCACCGAGGCGGCCTGCAGCAGCACACGCTCGGGGGCCTCGAGCGCATCGAGGCGCGCCGCGATCAGCGCCTGCACCGTGTCGGGCACCCCGACGCCGCGCCGGCCCGCCGAGGTCGGACCCGATCGTACGACCGTGCTCGCCCTCGGTCCTGCAGCATGAGCACGAACTCCCGGGCGTAGAGCGGGTTCCCGCCGGCGCGGCGCAGGAGCGCGTCGCTCTCGCCGGTCGACATCACCGATCGCAGCAGCAGCGAGCCGAGCAGCTCGGACATCTCCGGGTCGGTGAGCGGCGAGAGCGAGATCGTCGTCGCGTTCGCGACGCCCGCGGCCCACCCCGGGCGACGGGCGAACAGCTCCGGCCGGGCCGTGCACAGCAGGAACAGCGGAACGTCGGGCGCGCGTTCCATGAGCCGTTCGAGGAACTCGAGCAGGGCGTCGTCGGCCCAGTGCAGGTCCTCGACGACGATCGTGAGCGGTCGGCGCTCCGCCGCCGACTCGAGGTAGCGCGCCCACGCCGTGAACGTCTCGTCGACGTCGGCCGGGCGTGTCGTCGTCGACCGGCAGCCCGACGAGCGGACGCAGCCGGGTGGCCAGCCAGTCCCGGTCCTCGGCGTTCAGGTCGAGCTCGGCCGAGGTCGGCGTCGAGGCGGCTCCGCAGCTCGTCGCCGGCCGCGTTCGGCATGATGCCGGCGATCGATCGCACGACCTCGTCGAGGGCCGCGTAGGTGATCGACTCACCGAAGGGACGGCACCGTCCGCGATGCCAGCCGACGCCGTCGTGGGTGGCCCGCAGATGATCGTGCAGGTCGAGCACGAGCCGCGTCTTGCCGATGCCGGGCTCGCCCACGACCGTGACCAGGCGCGGGGTGCGGTCGCCGATCGTGCGCTCGAGCAGGTCGTGCAGCAGCTCCCGCTCGCGGATCGCGACCGACGAACGGCGGCGGGTCGTCCTCCTCCCGCTCGGGGGTGTCGGCGCGCACGGTCGTCGCCACGAACGCCACGAGCGGCTCGGCCTTGCCCTTCACCCGCGTCGCGGGCAGCGGCTCGTACTCCACGACGTGGCGGGTGGCGCGCTCGGTGGGCTCCCCGACGATCACCGAGCCCTCGGGTGCGAACGACTGCAGCCGCGAGGCGGTGTTGACGACGTCGCCGGCGACCCGTTCCCCGACCGTTGGACCCTCCCCGAACGTGACCAGCGCCTCGCCCGTGTGCACCGCGATGCGCACCGGCAGGTTGCCCTCGCGTCACGCGTTCACGGATCGCGAGGGCGGCTCGCACCGCCCGCTCGGGGTCGTCCTCGTGGGCCATCGGGGCGCCGAAGACGCCCATCGCGGCGTCGCCGATGAACTTGTCGAGCGTGCCGCCGAACCGCTCGATCTCCTCCTTCGCGACCGCATGGAACGGCACCAGGATGCGGCGCACGTCCTCGGGGTCGGCCTGGTCGCTGTGCTCGGTGAATCCGGCGAGGTCGGCGAAGACGATCGTCACGAGCCGCCGCTCCTCGAGGGGAGGGCCGGCCGGGTGCGGCGGCGCCGAGCGGCGAGCCGCACGACGGGCAGAAGCGAGCCTGCGGCGGCACCTCGGCTCCGCACGACGGGCATCGCAGGCCGAGCGGGGTGCCGCAGCGAGGCGCAGAAGCGAGCGTCGTCGTCGTTCGACGCCCGGCAGTTCGGACAGGGGATCGCCACGCGGCGAGTCTAGCGGCGAGCTCCTCGACCGCCGGGACTCAGGCCGGCGAGATGTCGACGTACCCGCCGGCGGTCGCGCGCACCGTGACCGACGAGCCGGTCGACGAGGCCCGGGTCCGGCCGAGACCACGACGGCACCTCGATGCCGTAGAGCTCGCCGGCCACGATCGACGCCGAGGGCGACGATCGCGTCGGCCTCGCCGAGCACCACCGCGACGGGCGCGGTGCCGGCGCGGATCGCCTCGGCGAACACGTACGAGCTCGAGCTCGACCCTCGGCCCGACGGCATCACGAGCACCCGCCCGGCGAGCGATCGCGCCCGACCTGCGGATGATGGGTGTCGATCAGCTGCCGGTCTCGGGGTCGAGCCCGCCCCAGAAGCTGAGCGGCTCGTCGAGCACGAGCACCTCGCCCGTGGCCACGCCGGGCACGAGGACCCGCGATGCGGATCCGGGGCAGGCTCAGGCATCGCCCCACGACCGTCCGGTCGCGCACGAGGCGGCCCGCCTCGGCGGAGTCGACGCACTCCTCGAGCGTGGCGAACGCGACGTCGAAGCCCAGGTTGCCGGGCGCGTACCAGGCCCACTTGCCGGAGTTCGTGACGACCGGGGTGGCGGCGCGCTCGATGATCGGCGTGATGTAGGTGCAGGTGTCGGTCACGATCGTCACGCCCGCCGCCCGCAGCGCGTCGGCGACGTGCGACGCGTCGTGCGAGCACGTCGCGCCCGGTGTTCACGTAGCACGGGCACCGCGAGCCGTCGTCCCTCGACGAGCTCGGCGAGGCGCCGAAGCTCGGCCGCCGAGCAGTGGGGCGTGCCCAGGCTCACGCTCCCGACGGCGGCGCCGACCTCCACGGTCGACAGCTCGTCGCGCGCCGCCCGCAGGTCCGCGAGCCCAACGCTCGACGTCGAGCGCGGGCTCCGCCCCGCCGGTCGCCGCCTCGAGCGTCGGCGCCTCGGGGGTCACGCCGACCGCGTGGAACATCGCGACGGCGCCCGAGGACGCCGCCGCCGCGCCGAGGGCCTTCAGGTGGTCCTCGGTGGTCGTCGGCGGCAAGCCCGACGATCGCCGGCACGGCGTTGCCCGTTCGGCGACCGACCAGGTGCCCGATCGCGGCGTACGCCGCCTCGTCCTCGAGGAGCAGCCCGGGGAGCGCGCCGACCCGGAACACGGTCCTCGCGAGCCGTTCCCCGTCGAGGTGCAGGCCGGCCGCCGGAGCGCGGCCCGGTGATCGCGCAGCAGATGTCGATGAAGTCGCCGTAGCGACCCGTGCGGGCCCCGAGCACCGAGTTCGCGAACACGATCGCGTTCGACTCCGCCCAGGCGACGTGTTCGCCCGAGGCCGGGGCGCACCGGCAGCTGGTACGGCGCGCAGGTCCAGGTGGGGCGACAGCCCATCGCCACGTACGCGTCCATCAGCGCTCGGGCGTCGGCCGCCGTGCTCGGGGTCGAGGTGCACGAGCTCGGGGTGCAGCAGGTCGAGCGAGGAGACGTTGAGCGTCGTCGGGATCGCGACCCGGGCGCCGCCGTCGGCGAGGCGCCTCGCGAAGTCCAGGCCCGCCCGGCCGTGGTACAGGCAGCCGTCGATGTGCGCGGAGGTCACGTCGATGAGCTCGACGGCGTCCATCGCCTCGGCGGTGCGCGTGAGGATGCGCATCGCGAGCTGCACGGCCGCGCCGCGGTCGCCGTCGAGCGCCGCACGGTCGTCGCCGGAGAGGGAGAGGGAGAGGGAGCCGGGCACGGCCGCATCCTGTCACGGCTCGCCGCGGGTGTGTAACGGTGAGGTTCGCCCGCGACGACGGCACCGTGACGGGAACGAGCGGAGGGGAGATGCGATGACGAGCCTCAAGGCCGTGATGCTGAACTGCACGCTGAAGTACGCCCCCGAGGTCTCCAACACCGAGGCGCTGATGCTGAAGGTGAAGGAGTGGTGGGACACGATGGACGTCGAGACCGAGATCGTCCGCGTCACCGACTTCAACGTGCGCTTCGGGGTGAGCTCCGACGAGGGTCACGGCGACGAGTGGCCGCGGATCCTCGAGAAGGTGAAGGCGGCCGACATCATCTGCATCGGCACGCCGATCTGGTTCGGCGTTCGCGGCTCGGTCGCCCAGCTGGTGATCGAGCGGCTCGACGGCACCTACAACGAGCGGAACGCCGCCGGCCAGTACCCGCTCTACAACAAGGTGGGGTGCGTCGTCGTGACCGGCAACGAGGACGGCGCTCACGCCGCGGCCGAGACGACGCTGTTCAACCTGTCGCACCTCGGGTGCGCGATCCCGCCGAACGCCGACACCTACTGGGTCGGTGACGCTGGCCCGGGCCCGAGCTACATCGAGGCCGGCGGCGAGCATCACGCGTACACGCAGCGAACGACGCGGTGGATGGCACACAACACCGTGCACCTCGCACGCATCCTGAGGGCCACGCCGATCCCCGCCGAGGGCAACACGTTCGACGAGGAGACCGACCACGGCCCGATGCACAACGGGTAGCGGAGCCGCGCGGGTACGATGGCATCGTGCCGCTCCGCATCGACGTCGTCAGCATCGTCGCCACCCACGACTACCCGGGGGAAGGGCCGACCGAGGTGCAGAACAACGTCTGGGTCGTGGGGGGCGACAGCGAGGTCGTGGTGATCGACGCCTCGCACGACGCCGGCCCGATCGTCGAAGCGGTCGCCGACCGGCGCGTCATCTCGATCGCCTGCACGCACGGACACTGGGACCATATCGACGCCGCCTTCGACCTGAGGGATGCCGTCGACGCCCCGATCCTGCTGCACCCCGCCGATGCGCCCGTCTGGCGGCGCACCCACCCTGATCGGGCGCCGGACCGCGACCTCGCGGAGGGTGACCTGCTGGTGGCCGACGGCGTCGAGCTGCGGGTGCTGCACACCCCCGGTCACACGCCGGGGAGCGTCAGCTTCCACCACACGGCGGGGCACGATCTGTTCGACGGCGACACGCTCTTCCCTGGCGGTCCGGGATCGACGGGGGACGAGCTCGGTGACTTCGAGGTCATCATCGCGACGATCCGCGAGCGCATCCTCATCATGCCGCCCGAGACCGCCGTGTACCCGGGGCACGGCGACTCGACCACGGTGGGCGCGGAAGCCCAGCACCTGCATGAGTGGATCGAGCGCGGCTGGTAGTCCGGCGTGGACTAGATCAGGGGGCCGGGCATCCCGTCGGGGTCGCCGTCGGCATAGGCCGTGGCGCCGTAGTCGGCGAGGTCGCGATCGGCGA
This sequence comes from uncultured Actinomycetes bacterium, assembly GCA_963728665.1. Taxonomy (GTDB): domain Bacteria; phylum Actinomycetota; class UBA4738; order UBA4738; family HRBIN12; genus JAOUEA01. Next base: position 268,210 of record CAVSLG010000018.1, read on the forward strand.
GTGACTCCAGGAACGTCGTGCCGAAGACCGCCGCGAACTCCTTCTGGTCGAGCAGGTCCTGCTCGACGGCGCTGCGCGGCACGTAGGCGCCGATGTTCTGCCGGTAACGGTAGGCGGCGAGCGACGCGGCCACGTCTTCGATCGTCGCCCCGCCGTTGTCGCGCAGCCGATCGACGTTCAGGAAGACCTCCGAGGGCACGACGCTCTCGACGATGCCCGTCACCCCGGAGAACCGGGACTCGACGTACCGCTCGAGCTGGATCGGGTCGAGCCGCACGCCGCCCACCGAGTCGGGCAGCGGGCACTGCCCGTGGTCTGCGGTGATGATCAGCGCGTATTCGCCCGGGAAGGCGTTGTCGAGACGTTCCTTCATGCGCCCGATCTGCTGGTCGACGGCCCGGAGCTGCAGTCCCGTCCATCGCGACCCCATGCCGTACACGTGGCCGGTGTAGTCCGGTGACTTGTAGGTCGTGTAGAGGAGATCGGTCGCCTCATGCATCCCGACGCCCTCACAGATCATGCAGGTCGCGAGCACATCGTCCTGGTAGCGCACGATCGGCGGCCGGCAGCACGGCGACTGACGACCGACGGGCGCGAACTCGGCGTCCCAACCCGGATCGACGAACTCCGCCAGGTATCGCTCGTAGTTGTCCGGATCCGGCATCTGCGAGGGCAGGCGGTAGAGCTCGGGGTTGTGCGGCTCCCAGCGCTGGGAGCCATCCTCGTCCCAGTACACGCCGACGGGGAGGTCGCCCGGCGGGCGGCCGCGGCCGCCGTAGCCCAGCATGCCGAGATGCCACACCTGGTACCCGATCTGGCCGACCCAGGCATCCCTCTCCTCGTGCCACAGGTCGGCGAGCGTGGGGATGTAGATGTCGCTCGGGTCGGCGGCGCCGGGTTCGCGGTACGCCTTGCGCACGACGCCCTCCGCGTCCCGCAGGTTGTGTCCGGTGATGCCGTGGGCGTTCGGGAAGGAGCCCGTGCCGATCGTCGCATGCGCGCACGCCGTCACGGCCGGGAACGACCCGACGATCGCGTTGCGGAAGTTCGCGCTCTCGCCCATGAGTGCCCGGAGGTTCGGCCAGTCGTCGGGGAAGGCGTCGAGCACGTTCCAGCCGCCGCCGTCGATCACGAACGTCACGACGACGCGAGGGGGCGTCGTGCTCGTGGTCGACAGGGGCAGCTGCGTGCCGTCGCGGTCGCCGGGCCAGCCGTCGAAGCCGATCAGTTGCGCGGTCGTCGGCGCGAGGTCCGCAAGGGTGACGCGTTGCTCGGAGTCGCTGGGTGCCACGTGTCCGGGTGCGTGTACGAGGAGCGGGATGCGCTCGAGGTACATCCAGACGCTGGCGTGGCTCGTCCGCGGATCCTGCGGCACGAGCGAGAGCGATTCCTGAGGATAGTTCGAGCTGTTGTACGGGGCGAGCAGCAGCTGAAGGTCGCCCGAGCGCCGCGGGACGAACGTGCGCCGCACGAGCTCCATGTACTCCGAGCCGAGGTCGGTGGCCATCTCCTCCTGGATCGGGCGCGGATCGGGGCGGCCGAGCTTGCGAGCGGCCCACCCGATCGACGGCCCGGCGACCGCCCACACGAGCCCGCCGAGGCCGGCGGCTACAAGCAGGTTGCGGCGCCCCGGGTCCGCTTCCGTGTGTGTCGCACGACCGGGGCCCCAGACGCTGATCGCGAGCCCCAGCGCCAGCGTGATGAGGCCGATCGAGACACCGAGCACCCACGATCCGGCGATGCCCACGACGAGTCCGAGGAGCCCGGCGAGGACCGCGAACACGGTCAGGGCACGGATGTCAGGGCGTCGTTCCATGGACACCTCCATGTTCCCAGAGGCGCCCTCGCTGCAGATGGAGGTGCGTGTGGCGTTCCCGTTGCGACGGAACGCGCGCTAGCTGCGCTTGCGGTCCAGGTCGAGGAAGGGCAGCGGCACGACGGTCGCGGCGACCTTGCCGCGCTCGCCCTCGACGCTCCATTCGACGCTCAGGCGGGTGCCGGGCTTCGCGTGTCCCCTGTCGACCGAGCCGAAGCCGACCATCTTCTTGATCGTCGTGCCCCACGTGACCGAGGTGGCGCGGCCGACCTGCTTCCCTTCCTTGTAGACGGGCACCGGGTCGCGGTGCACGAAGGGGCTGATCGCGGGGGCGAGGCCGTGCTTGGCGTACATCGCCTCGATGCCGAGCCAGTCGAGCTCGACGCCGACGAGCCGACGAACGGGACCACCGGCCGCGTGTTCGGCGCGCAGCGCCCGGCGCCCTGTGAAGTCCGTCGCCTTGCCGAGGTCGACGAGGGGCTCGAAGCCGAGCTCGTAGGGCGAGTACTGCTGTTCGGGCGCGATCGCGTGACGGGCGCTCGTGTACTCGGCCTCGATCAGGATCAGGCCGGCTTCCACCCGGGCGACGTCCATCGCGTTGATGCCCACGGGGAAGATGCCGTAACGCTCTCCGGCCTCGAAGATGCGGTCCCAGACGGGCAGCGCCTGGTCGGCGGCCATCCAGAGCTCGTAGCCCTGGTCGCCGGTGTAGCCGGTGCGGGTGACGTCGACGGCGACGCCGGCGATCTCGGTCATCCGGCGTCCGAAGTACTTCAGATCGGTCCAGTCGGCGCCGGTGGCGTCCTGTAGCACCTCGCGGCTGAGGCGGCCCTGCAGGGCGAGCGCGGCCGTGCGGTCGCTGATGTCGTCGACGTCGACATCGAGCCCGGTGGCGTTCAGCACGAACCAGCGGTAACTGGGGTCGGCGGCCGTGATGCGGTAGGTGGTGTCGTCGAGGCGGGCGATCGTGCCGTCGTCGAGGACCTTGCCCTCCTCGTCGCACCAGGGCGAGTAGAAGACGCGGTCGACCCGCAGCTTCGTCATGTCGCGGGTCATCACCCGGTCGAGCAGTCGCTGGGCGTCGGGGCCCTTGACCTCGTACTTGTAGAGGGGGCTGATGTCGATGACCGCGGCGGCCTCGCGGATCGCGCTGTACTCGATGTCGTGGAAGTCGGCGTACACGGGCACCGAGAAGTACCCGGACCACTCGCCCCAGGCCATCTTCGAGTTCAGCGCTTCCTGGCGCGGGAAGAACGCGGTGGGCACGCTCACGGGTGGACCTCCTCGGTCGGTCGTGGGGCGCGCGAGGGACGCCCGACAGCGCGTAGGGTATCCGACCGCCGCCGGGCCGCGGCACGGACCGGACTGACCTGAGGTCAGGTGGCCGTTGGTGGGCGTTGTGACCCCCGGCTAGCATGGGCGACCGGCGACCCAGGCCGTGTTCCGGGACGCCCTGTTGACCTCGAGTCACCCAGGAGGCACCCCATGGCGAAGCGGTACGACGCGGTCGTGATCGGAGGCGGGCACAACGGTCTCGTGAACGCTGCGTACCTCGCCAAGGCGGGGCTGAAGGTGCTCGTGCTCGAGCGTCGGCACATCCTGGGCGGGGCGACCCTCACCGAGGAGATCGTGCCCGGGTTCAAGTTCTCGGTCTTCAGCTACGTCGTGTCGCTGCTGCGGCCCGAGATCATCCGCGACCTGCAGCTTCCGAAGCACGGGCTCGAGATCCTGCCGCTCGACGGCACGATCACCCCCCTCGAGGACGACTACCTCTGGCGCGTGAACGACCACGGCAAGAACGTGCGTGAGCTGCGTCGCTGGAGCCTGAACGACGCCGAGGTCTACGAGGAGTACGGCCAGCTGATGGCCGAGATGGGCCGGTTCATCAAGCCGATCCTGTCGATCGCGCCGCCCGACACGGGGAAGATCACGCCGGGCCACTGGCTGCCGCTCGGCCCCCTCGCGAAGGCGTTCAAGGACCTTCCGAAGAAGATGCAGTCCACGTTCATCCAGCTGATGACGATGAGCGCCGCCGACTTCCTCGACCAGTGGTTCGAGACCGAGCCGCTGAAAGCCACGATGAGCGCCTCGGGCATCATCGGCACGTTCCAGGGGCCGCGGTCGCCCGGCACGGCCTATGTGCTGCTGCACCATTACATGGGCGAGATCGACGGCGCGTTCCGTGCGTGGGGCGTGCCGAGGGGCGGCACCGGTTCGGTGGCATACGCGATCGCGAACAGCGCGCTCTCGCTCGGCGTCGAGATCCGCACCGAGGCGGGCGTCTCGCACATCAAGACCGCGAACGGGCGCACCACCGGGGTCGTGCTCGGGTCGGGCGAGGAGATCGAGGCCGACGTCGTGATGAGCTCGCTCGACTCCCGCCAGACGTTCATCAACCTGCTCGACGAGCACGACCTCGAGCCGTCGTTCCGCGACGAGGTGATGCGCTACAAGTACCGCGGCTCGAGCGGGAAGGTGAACCTCGCGCTCAGCGGGCTGCCCGAGCTCGCATGCAAGCCGGGCGTCGGTCCGTGGCTGCGCGGCGCGATCTCGTTCTCGCCGTCGCTCGACTACATGGAGCGCGCCTACGACGACGCGAAGTACGGGCGGCCGTCGGAGCGCCCATACATCGATTGCATCATGCCCACGCTCGTCGACCCGACGATGGCGCCTCCGGGCAAGCACGTGATGAGCTGCTTCGTGCAGTACGCGCCCTACCATCTCGAGAATGGCGAACAGTGGGACGACGAGAAGCGCGAGGCGTTCGGCCAGAACGTGATCGACACGCTCGAGGAGCGCTTCCCGAACATCCGGTCGCTGATCGAGGGCTCACAGTTCGTGACGCCGAAGGACATCGAGGACATCACGGGTCTCAGCGAAGGCAACATCTTCGCGGGCGAGCTCTCGCTCGAGCAGCTGTTCTTCAACCGCCCGGTGCCAGGCTGGGCGCGCTACGAGACGCCCGTGAAGGACCTGTGGATGTGTGGGTCTGCGACGCACCCGGGCGGCGGCATCATGGGTGCGCCCGGCATGATCGCGGCGCGCGAGTACCTGAAGCAGCGCAAGCGGGGAAGGAGGGCGGCGTAGATGGCTTCCCCCACCGACGTCGTCGTGATCGGCGGAGGCCACAACGGCCTCGTCGCTGCCGCGTACCTCGCGAAGGCGGGCCGCAAGGTCACGCTGCTCGAGGGGGCGCCCGAGGTCGGTGGCATCCTGCGGACCACCTCTCCCGCCGAGGGTGTCACCGCCCCCGGCATCGCTCACACCGTGGGACGCCTGCGCGCCTCGGTCGTGAAGGACCTGCAGCTGTCGTCGTTCGGCTTCGAGGCGATCGCGCCCGCCGTGCGCATGTTCGCCCCGCAGCCCGACGGCTCGGCCGTCACGTTCTGGGGCGATCCCGCTCGCACCGCGAACGAGTTGCGTGATCGCAACGCCCACGACGCCGACGCGTTCGGCGGCTTCGACGCCAAGATGCGCTCGATCGCGAGCTTCCTCGCCTACATCAACGTCGCGACCCCGCCCGATGCGAGGTCGCCCTCGATCGCCGACGCGATGATGGGCCTGAAGCTCGGGAAGGCCTTCCGTGACTTGGGAGGCAAGGCCGGGCGCGAGGCGATCCGCGCGCTGCCGATGGCGGTCGCCGACCTCGTGCAGGAGGTCTTCGACGACGAGGCGGTGCGAGGGCCGTTGACCACCCGTGGCGTGCTCTTCACATCGATGGGTCCCTGGGCGACGGGTACCGCGGCGGTGTTCCTGAACGACTCGGCCGGAACCGACGGCGGCGCGGCGGGCACCACGGTGTTCGCGCGCGGCGGCACGGGAGCGCTCGCGGAGGCGCTCGAGGGCGCCGCCAAGGCCCGAGGGGTCGACGTGCGCACCGGCGCCGAGGTCGTCGCGATCCGATCGACCGACGGGAAGGTGCGCGGCGTCACCCTCGCCGATGGCACCGAACTCGACGCCACGTTGGTCGTGTCGGCCGCCGACCCGAAGCGCACCCTTCGTCTCTGCGACCCAGTGGAGCTGAACCCGTACGAGGTCTGGCGGGCCGAGAACATCCGCCAGCCGGGCACGACCGCCAAGGTCAACCTCGTGCTCTCGGGCCTGCCGGCCTTCAACGGTGCCGACGACGTCGAACGGCTGAAGGGTCGCATCGTCGTCGGAACGTCGATCGATCACGTCGAGCAGGCGATGGACGCGAACAAGTACGGGCACGTCGCAGAGGACCCGATGCTCGAGGCCACGATCCCCACGCTCGTCGATCCGTCGCTGGCTCCTGAGGGCAAGCACGTGATGTCGATCCTGTTCCAGGCTGCGCCTCGCAGATTGCGCGACGGTGACTGGGCGGGTGAGCGCGACCGGGTCGCCGACATCGCCGTGAAGTCGATGGAACGGTTCGCGCCGGGCCTGGGTGAGCTCGTCGAGGCACGCGAGGTGATCACGCCCGAGGACATGGAGACCGACTACGGCCTCACCGGTGGCCACGTGTACCACGCAGAGCCCGGCCTCGATCAGTTCTTCGCGTGGCGCCCCATGAACGGCGAAGCTCGCTACCGACTCCAGATCGATGGTCTCTACCTGGCCGGCTCGGGCGCGCATCCCGGCGGCGGCATCACGGGCGGTCCAGGCGCGAACGCGGCACGACAGATCCTCGTTGAGACGAAGCAGTAGCAGCCCAGGCAGCTGCCTCGATCCACCGGATCACCACACGCCGAGGAACCGTCAGGGATCCGCGCCACTCCCATGGGCCGTGGCTACGTGATCCGGGTGGTGCGTGCGACCGACCGTCCTTTCACCTACGGATTTTGGCGCTTTCGCTGAACTGCATCGTTCGACTAGCGTGACCCCCCCCACAGACCTCGTTTGGGAGGGCAAGGCGTGTCTCGGACGCTGGATCGGTCGGTATCACCCCGCCATCGCGCGCCCTCCAGACGTCGTCGGTTCTTCGCGCGTGGGAATGGCGCCGTCGTCTTCGAGAGGGGTCGCCGATACTCCTGGGGTCGGCGAGGCGACACGTTCTACATCTGGGACAGGAGACACCCCAGTGATGCGCTCGGGCATCCCTGGGAGGCCAACGCACGGCGGGAGTTCCAGTGGCTGGAGCAGGAGGCTGCACACCGTTGGCGCCGCCGGTGGCGACGGCTGTTCATCGCGGTCGGGCTCATCGTCATCGTTCTGGTGGCCGCCGCGATCGCCCTGAAGGCGAAGGATGGATCGTCGTCCAGCATCTCGCACGCCGAACCGGCCCTGGGTCACGAGGTCGGGCGCTACGTCAACGCCGGGGGCGGGTACGGGTTCAACGCGCCTTCGGATTGGGGCGTGGTGAGTGCGTCGTCGACCGCCCGGGTGACGAGTCCAGGTGGCACGGTCACGATCTCGATCCAGGTCGCGCCTGATGGAGCCGTCGGGGCCGCCTCGGAGGCGTTCGTCAGGGACCTGACCGCTGCATGGACCGGTGCGCAGCCCGAAGCACCACAGCCTCGAATGGTGGGTGATCTGCCCGGCCTGTCGGTGGGCGGCACCGCGATCGACGAGACCGGCGTCCCGATCAGGTTCCTCTCGATAGTGGTCGACTCGGGCGCGCGCAACCACGCGATCTCGGTCTCAGTGCCACGGGAGTGGGATGCCGCGCTGTTCATGCCCGCGGTCGACGTCGTGGTGTCATCGTTCGAGTCACTCGACGCGCCCTGAGTCTCACGGTCAGGAAGATCGAAAGGTCGACGGGACGGGACGCCGCCGCCGGGGCGCGCGAGAGCCTCGTCGGCCGGTCGATGGACGGTAGCGGATGTCGCCACTAGGGTCGAGCGAACGATGATCTCGCTCGAGCACGTCGAGAAGCGTTACCCCGGAACGTCCTCCCCGGCCGTCGGCGACCTTACGCTTGAGATCGACGAGGGCGAGACCGTCGCGCTCGTCGGGCCGTCGGGCTGCGGCAAGACCACGACGCTCAAGATGATCAACCGGCTGATCGAGCCGACGGGCGGACGCATCGTGCTCGACGGCACGAACGTGCTCGACCAGGACCCGGTGCAGCTGCGCCGGGGCATCGGCTACGTGATCCAGCACACCGGTCTGTTACCACACCGCACCATCCGCCAGAACATCACGACGGTGCCGCACCTCGTCGGCTGGGACGACGGTCGAATCGCCGGCCGCGTCGACGAGCTGCTCGAGATCTTCGACCTCGACCGGGAGCTCCTCGACCGATACCCGGGGGAGCTCTCCGGCGGCCAGCGCCAGCGGGTCGGCGTCGCCAGAGCGCTCGCCGCCGACCCGCCGGTGATGCTGATGGACGAACCGTTCGCGGCGGTCGATCCGATCGTGCGGGGACGGCTGCAGGATCAGTTCCTCGAGATCCAGGAGCGGCTCCGCAAGACGATCGTGTTCGTGACCCACGACGTCGACGAGGCGATCAAGCTCAGCGACCGGATGGCGATCCTGAACATCGGCGCGGTCCTCGAGCAGTTCGACCCGCCCGAGACCGTGCTGCGTGAGCCCGCGAACGACTTCGTGCGCGAGTTCGTCGGGGCTGAGCGTGGCCTGAAGCGGCTCGCCCTGATCAAGGTCGACGACATCGAGGTGGAGCCCGGCCCCGTGGTGGCTCCGAGCGCCGGCGCCGACGAGGCCCGGCGCGCGATCGATGCCGCCGGCTTCGGGTGGGTCAGCGTGGTCGACGACGGGGAGTTGCTCGGGTGGGTCGACCACCAGGCGCTGGAAGGGTGTGCCACGGCGGGCGAGGCCATTCCGAGAAGGTTCAGCGCGTACGTGACCGGACGCGACTCCCTGCGCCAGGCCCTCGATTCGATCGTCACGTCGCGGACGGCGGTCGCCGTCGTGGTGACCGAAGGCCAGCACTACCGGGGCCTCTTGACGCTGGAGCGCATCTCGAAGGAGATCCTCGCGTGAGCGACCTCGTCGTCGGCGCCACGACGTTCCTCGCCCAGCAGGACACCGAGCCGCTGATCCGCTGGATCTGGATCTCCGACCACGTCGACGAGATCGCGAGCCGGGGGCTGCAGCACGTCTACCTGACGATCGTGACCGTGGTGATCGGGTTCCTGATCGCGTTCCCGGCGGCCGTCTACGCCTCGAGACACCGGTGGGCGGTCTCGCCGATCACGTCGATCTCCGGGGTGCTGTACACGATCCCGGCGTTCGCGTTCATCTTCCTGCTGCTGCCGATCACCGGCCTGTCGCTCACGACCGTGGTGATCCCGCTGATCGCGTACAGCCTGCTGATCCTGTTCCGCAACACGCTCGCGGGTCTCGACTCGGTGGAGCCCGAGGTGAAAGAAGCCGCCGTCGGCATGGGGCTGTCACGCCGGCAACTGCTGTGGCGCGTGGAGGTGCCGCTCGCGATGCCGGTGATCATCGCGGGCCTGCGCATCGCGACGGTGAGCTCGATCGCACTGATCACGATCGCGGCGCTGATCGGCAGGGGCGGGTTCGGCCAGTTCATCCTCGACGGCCTCAACACGTTCTTCTGGACCCCGTTGATCGTCGGCGTCGTGTTGTCGGTCGCACTGGCGTTCGCCGCCGATCTGCTGCTGCTCGGTCTGCAGCGCCTCGCGACACCCTGGGCGAGGACCTCGGGCGTCAGGGCGGTCGCCACGTGAACGGCCTGTTCGAGGGGCTGTTGTGGCTCGTGGATGCCGCGAACTGGTCGGGGGTGGACGGCATCCCGGCTCGGGTCTGGGAACACGTGCAACTCTCGCTGATCTCCCTCGTGATCGCAACGCTGATCGCGGTGCCCATCGGCCTATGGATCGGTCACACGCGTCGGGGTCAGTTCTGGACCGTGCAGCTCGCGAACCTCGGACGGTCGGTGCCTTCGCTCGCGGTACTGTCGATCGCGTTCCTGCTCGTGCTGAAGCTCGCGCCCAAGGACCATCAGGAGCTCGCGTTCGGGTTCCTGCCGACGATCGTGGCGCTCACCCTGTTGGGCATCCCGGTGATCCTGATCAACACGTATGTGGGCATCCAGCAGGTGGACCCCGACACCGTCGAGGCGGCGCGTGGCATGGGCATGAACGGCCGGCAGGTGCTCTGGAAGCTCGAGGTGCCGATGGCGATGCCGTTGATCATGACCGGCCTGAGGCTCGCCGCCGTGCAGATCGTCGCCACCGCCGGCCTCGCCGCCCTGATCGCCGGCGGAGGGCTCGGCCGGTACATCGTCGACGGGTTCGCGTTGCGTGAGAACGACAGGATCGTGGCGGGCGCGATCCTCGTGGCGGTGCTCTCGTTGCTCACCGATCTCGGGTTCTCGCTGCTGGCCAAGGCCACCTCGCCGAAGCTCAGCTCCGAACCAGGGAAGGTTCCCGCGTAACGTTCGGTTCCTTGCCGTGACCGCACCGCATCGTTTGACAAGAACGAACGCGCCGTTGATACGGTGCTCGATGTCCACCGTCGGGGAGATGGACACCCCATGACCGGATGGAGGGGTAACCCATGCGGAAGCACCGCATGTTCGTCCTCGGGGCGGGCCTCCTCGCGTTGTCGTTGTTCGCGGCCGCGTGCGGGGACTCGGGTGGGGACGACACGGGCGGCGGCGCCACCGACACGGCGAGCGCCGAGCCCAAGGGCGAGATCGTCGTCGGGGTGTCCGGCGCGTTCGCCGAGAACCAGGTCGTCGCCGAGATGTACGCACAGGTGCTGGAAGCCGACGGCTACACCGTGACGCGAGAGCTCGACATCGCCGACAGGGCGGTGGGTAACGAGGCGCTCGCCGCGGGCGAGATCGACCTGAAGCCCGAGTACACGGGGTTCGACCTGCCGCTGTACGACGAGAAGGCCGCCACGAACGGGGAACCGCAGGCTGTCGCCGACGCGCTCACCGCAGCGCTGGAGCCCGAGGGGCTCGTGACGTACGCGATCTCGCCGGCCAACAGCACGAACGTGTTCGTGGTGACGCCCGAGACCGCCGAGGCCAACTCGCTGACCGACATGAGCAGCCTCGCATCGGTTGCCGGTGATCTCACCCTCGGTGGTCCCGCGGACTGCCCGAAGGCCGCGTTCTGCGTGCCAGGGCTCGAGGAGACGTACGGGGTGACGTTCGCCGAGTTCAAGCCACTGGACTTCGGCGGACCGAAGACGGTCGCGGCGATCGACAGCGGCGCGGTCGACGTGGGCGTGCTGTTCTCGCTCGACCCCACGATCCAGGACAAGGGGTACGTGGTCCTCACCGACAACGAGAACCTTCAGGCCAACGGGAACTTCATCCCGGTCGTGCGCGAGGAGATCGCGAGTGACGAGCTCGGGGGGCTCCTCGACAGCGTTACGACGTCGCTGACCGACGAGAACATGCGCGAGATGGTGGGGCAGATCCAGAACGACAAGCGCGACGTATCCGACGTCGCGTCGGAGTACCTGACCAACGCGGGCATCCTCTAGCCGCTGGGATCGGGCACGGAGGGCCGAGACGGAAGGGTCCCGTCCCTTCCGCGTCACCAGTCCTGTGTGCCCGGTTCCCCCTTGAACGGACCGATCACATCGGGTGTGATCCATCCGCCGTAGAACCCGCCAGGCTGCGGCGTCACGACGACGCGGTCGACCGTACAGCGGTCGACCCGTCCGGCATAGAACGCCACGTGGTCGCGCAGCGCGGAGTAGCGAGGGCTCGGCTGCGGGTAATACCAGCCCGCTGCCCGCGCCACCCGCTCACCCACCACCACGTCGACGTAGGCGGCCGCGCCCTTCCATTCGCAGAACGATCCGCCCCGGGCCGGCCTGAGCAGCTCGCGCCGGACATCATCGAGCGGGAGGTAGAACGAGGGAGGATGGCTGGTCTCGAGGATGCGGAGCGCCCGCGTCGTGTCGGCGATCGCCACGCTGCAGAACTCCACGACGACCCTGCGCTCGTCGGGCTCGATGGCAGGCGGTCTCGGGTAGTCCCACACGGACTCCTCACCGCTGGCCGGCTCGACGGGGATCGGGAGCATGACTCGAGCATGCGGCCGGGCGGCACCGAACGACCAGCGATGGCGAACGGTGCGGAGGTTCAGGCGCAGGGGCCGACCTCGACCTGCAACCCGCGGTGATCGGAGCCGGCCGGCGCGAACGTGCCCGGATCGGCGGCGCACCACCCCGGGGAGATGAAGACGTGATCGATGCGCAACAGCACCGTCGCCCACCACCCGCCGACGTAGGTCGTCCTTCCTGCCGAGCCGGCCCGCATCGCGTCGGTCAGCGCGTCGTCCATCGTCCGATAGCTCACGACGCGATCGCTCATATTGAAGTCGCCGGCCACGACCACGGGGCGGTGCTCGCCGTCGATCGCTCCGATCAGCTCGTCGGTGAACCGACGTTGGTCGGCGAAGCTCGTGTCGCGGAGCGGGTTCAGGGAGTGGACCACGTAGAGCACGAACGGCGTGCCGGGGGCATCGACCCCGACGCGCATCACGCGGGCCGGCGGCAAGCCGAGGTCGTCGAGCTTGCGCAAGGGGAAGCGCGACCACGCGCCGAGCTCGCGATCGACGACGGTGGAGACGAGGCCCGCCGAGGCGGCGCTCGTGGTCATCGACCAGTAGAACCCTTCGTCGGGCATCTCGACCGCGACCATCACGTCGGGGTCGCGTGAGAGCAGCGATGCGGGGACTTCGCCGGGGGTCGGGTTCGCGTCCCACACGTTCGCCATGATCACGCGGACGGAGGGCTCGGGCGCTGCCACCGTCAACGGCAGGCGCGGCACCACCACCGCGACCGCACAGACCACGAAGATCGAGGTGCCGGCGATCAGCGGCCAAGCGCGACCGACGATCACCGAGACGACCGTGGTCGACACGAGCGCGGAGATCCCGATCAGTGGGAGCCCGACGGCGACGACGTCGAGCGGACCCCCGATGTCGCGCACGACGAACCACGTCCAGGGCACCGCGACGGCGAGCGCGAGGGACAGCAGGCGGCGTGCGCGGGTGCCGCGGGAGGCGGATTCCACAGCGCGGAGCCTAGCCGTCGGAGGTTCCCGTGGGTGTGACGAGTCGATGGCGGTCCGTGCCGAATCGTGTGTGGGAAGCTTCGCGGCATGAGCGAGCCACCCGACTTCCGGCTGGAGCACAGCGAGCTTCGCGGCGACGACGAGTTCACTGAGTTCACGAGCACCGACCTGCCGTACTACTCGGATTGGCGGGGCTCGTTCGAGAAGTTGCCGTGGGCCACCGACGACGACTCCCTGCGCTCGGCGAACGCCGACGTCGCGATCGTGGGCGCGCCGCTCGACGAGGGCACGTCGTCGCGTCCCGGCGCCCGGTTCGGACCGCGCGCGATCCGCATGGCGCCGACGGCTTGGAGCAGTGACTACGCCTGGTCGATCCAGCTCGACGTCGAGCCGTACGAGCACCTCACGGTGGTCGACGCGGGCGACGCCCCGATCGTGCCCACCCGGTTCGAACGCGCCCTGCGGGTGATCCACGAGAAGGTCTTCCGCGTCGCGCGCGCCGGTCCGGTGCCGATCGTGCTCGGTGGGGATCACTCGATCACCTATCCGAGCGCGGCGGCCGTCGCGCGCGCCGTGTGGCCGCGCAAGGTCGGCGTCGTGCACTTCGACGCGCACGCCGATACCGGGGCCGACCAGTGGGGCAACCTCTACGGCCACGGCGAGCCGATGCGCCGCCTGATCGAGGAGGGCTGGGTCGCCGGTCCCAACTTCGTGCAGGTGGGCCTGCGCGGCTACTGGCCGGAGCAGGACACCTGGGCCTGGATGCGCGAACAGGGCCTGCGCTGGCACACGATGGCCGAGATCGAGGAACGGGGCAGTGAGGCCGTCGTCGCAGACGCGATCGCCGAGGCCCTCGAGGGACCGGACTGCATCTACCTGAGCGTCGACATCGATGTGGTCGACCCGGGCATGGCGCCCGCCACCGGCACGCCCGAGTCCGGCGGCATGCTCGCCCGCGAGCTGCTGCGCGCGGTGCGGCAGGTCGTCGGTCAGGTCGACCTGGTCGGCATGGACGTGGTCGAGGTCTCGCCGCCTTACGATCACGCCGAGGTCACCGCGATCCTGGCCCATCGCACGGTGATGGAGGCGATCAGCGCACTCGCGAAGAGGCGGGCGAGCACCGAGTAGCCCATATGGGTCCTCGGTCGGTAGGCTTCGACGCATGTGCCGAAGCATCAAGACCCTGCGAAGCGCCGACGACCCCGCGACCGACGAGGACATCAAGGCCGCCGCCCTGCAGTACGTGCGGAAGGTGAGCGGCTACCGCCAGCCCTCGCGCAAGAACGAGGAAGCGTTCGAGCGCGCGGTCGAGGCGGTCGCCGAAGCGTCGAAGGTGCTGCTCGACGACGTGAGCCCTGCTGGGACCACGCGCTGAGGCGACTCCTCCTGTCTCGCGCCTCGCCACTACGATGGTCGCCATGCTGCCGCTCGACCCTGCTCCCGAGGACATGCGCGCCATGGGGGAGACCGCGCTCGAGTACCTGATCGGGTTCATCGAAGGCCTCGACGACGCGCCCGCCGAGGCGACCGAGGGGGCGATCGAGCTCGCGCGTGAGCTGCGAGCCGCGCCGCCTGAGCGCGGCGGCGACTTCGCCTCTGTGTTCGACGAGGCGCAGCGAGCGATCGCGCACACGTTCGAGTACGCCGGCCCCGGCTACCTCGCGTACATCCCCGGGGGCGGTCTCTACACGGCGGCGCTCGCCGACTTCCTCGCCCAGGGCGTGAACCGCTACGTCGGCCTGTGGCAGCCGAGCCCGGCGGTCGTGCAGATCGAGGAGAACGTCACCCGCTGGCTCTGCGACGTCTTCGACTACCCGTCCGGTTCGCAGGGGCTACTGCTCTCGGGCGGTTCGATGGCGAACCTCTCGGCGATGGTGACCGCTCGCCACGCGAAGCTCGGGGAGGACTTCCTCGATGGCACGTACTACGTGAGCGAGCAGGCGCATGCGAGCGTCACGAAGGCCGCGACGATCGCCGGCTTCTCGAAGCGGAACCTGCGCATCGTGCCGACCGACGCCGAGCTGCGCATGGATCCCGAGGCGCTGCGGGCGCTCGTGCGTGAGGACGGGGCAGCCGGCCTTCGGCCGTTCCTCGTGGCCCCCAGCGCCGGCACGACGAACACGGGCGCGATCGATCCGCTCGACGCGATCGCCGACATCGCCGCCGACGAAGGATTGTGGATGCACGTCGACGGCGCCTACGGGGGGTTCTTCCAGCTGACCGATCGTGGGCGTGCCGCGTTCCACGGCATCGAGCGCAGCGACTCGGTGACCCTCGATCCGCACAAGGGCATGTTCCTGCCCTACGGCACGGGCGGGCTGGTCGTGCGCGACGGACAGGCCTTGCGTGATGCCCACTACGAGGGCGCCGCATATCTGCAGGACCTGCCGCCCACCGGCGAGCTGCCGAACTACAGCGAGTACTCCGCCGAGCTCTCCCGCGACTGGCGCGGGCTGCGGGTGTGGTTCCCGCTGCGGCTGCACGGGGTGGCGGCGTTCCGCGAGGCGCTCGACGAGAAGCTCGATCTGGCGCAGGTCGTCGTCGAGGCGCTCGAGGCGGATCCGAACATCGAGGTGTGTTGGCGGCCGCAGCTGAGCACGGTGGCGTTCCGGTTGGCGGGCGATGCCGACGACGACCGGCAGGCGGAGTTCCTGCGGCGCATCAACGCGTCGAAGCGCGTGTTCCTGTCGTCGACCCGTATCCACGGCCGCTACGTGCTGCGCATCTGCATCGTGTCGCACCGCACGCACCGTGACCGCATCGACGAGTGCATCGAGATCGTGGCGAAGGCTGCCGCGGAGCTCGCTGCGTAGGGCGAGCGATGCCCGAGATGCCGGAGGTGCAGGCGCTCGCCGAGCGTCTCGACGAGGTGCTCGCCGGCGCGACGCTCGACGCCCTCGACATGTTGCAGTTCAGCTCGCTGAAGACGTTCGCGCCGAGGCCGGCGGAGGCGTTGGGCCGCTCGATCGAACGCGTCACGCGCCGAGGCAAGTACCTCGCGATCGAGCTCGACGGGGATCTCCGGGTGCTGTTCCACCTCTCGCAGGGCGGGCGGGTCGACGTCGAGGCGCCGCCGAAGTCGACGAAGCCGCGCGGCGCGGTGCTGCGGATCCGGGCGCACGACCGGCCCAGCGTGCTCGTGAAGGAGTTCGGGAAGGAGCGCAAGGCCGGCTGGTGGGTGCTCGCGCCCGGCGACGACGGGCCGCTCGAGAAGCTCGGCCCGGAGGCAGCCGGCCCCGAGGCCGACGAGCTGTTCCGAACCAGTGACGACTCGCGACGCGTGCACACGATCCTGCGCGACCAACGCACGGTGACCGGCGTCGGTCGCGGGTACAGCGACGACATCCTGCATCGGGCGAAGCTCTCCCCGTACGCCTCGCTCGCCAAGCTCACCGTTGAGGAGCGGGAACGGCTGATCGAAGCCACGCACGCGATCCTGGCCGAGGCGCTCGAGGTGGAGCGGAAGCGCCAGGGCGGGCTGCCGACGAAGATCGGCGAGCACTTCACCGTGCACAACCGCTCGGGGGAGCCGTGTCCCGTGTGCGGGGCCGACTTGCGCCGCGTGAGCTACGAGTCCCATGAGGTCACGTACTGCCCCGAGTGCCAGACCGGCGGGAAGGTGCTCGCCGACCGTCGCATGAGCCGCCTGCTCAGATGAGGTACGGTCGCGCGATGTCACGGCGCTCGATCGGCACCGCACTCGCAGTAGCAGTGCTGGCCGCGATGCTCATGGCGCCGGCTGCCCAAGCCGAGTGCGCCCAGGATACCGACGCCCTGACGTTTCACGAGATGATCGACCAGGACAGGACCGGCAAGGACCGATTCCCGATCATGGTCCTTGGCGTCGGTGATGCGATCGTTGATCGCGCCGGGGGGCCGGGGGGTCGGTCGATCGCTCGTTTGAGGGTGGTGGACCATCCGGTGGGTTTCGCTTCGCCGGTTGCGCGCGTTCGCTTCTGGCGCGACCCTCCCGGCATGGGTACCTGGCCCAACTTCGAGTTCGGTCCCCACGGGCGCTACGTCGTGATCGCCCGTCGGCTCGACGACGGCTCGCTGAAGTTCGACGGCGCGTGCGGGCAGTCGCGACGACTCAACCGCGAACGGTTCCGCGAGCTCGTCCGGTACGCGCGCGGCCACTGACCTCGGCCCGAGCCGGTAGCGTGGTCGGCCGTCATGGCCGACCACCTCGGATCGCCGCCGCACGACCCGCAGCCCAAGGGCTTCCTCGCGCGCGCCCGTGGGCACCTGGTCGACATCACGCCGCTCAAGGTCTCGCGGGACTTCCGGAAGCTCTTCATCGGCCGGTCGATCTCGGACTTCGGCGACGAGATCGTGGCGGTGGTCGTGCCGTTCCAGATCTACGAGATCACCGGGTCGACGCTCGCCGTGGGGCTGATCGGGCTCGTGGAGCTGATCCCGGTCTTCGTGTTCCCGATCGTCGGTGGGGCCTTCGCCGATGCCCTCGAGCGCCGGCGGCTCACGATCGTCACCCACCTCATCCTGGTCGTGATGTCGGCGTTCATGGCGGTGAACGCGTTCCTCGACGAACCGCTGCTGTGGCCGTTGTACGTATTCGCGTTCGTCTCGGCCGGGCTCTACACGTTCAACCGGCCGGCGCTCGACACGTGGCCGGCGCGACTCGTCCAGGCCGACCTGCTGCCGTCGGTGAAGGCGCTCGAGGCGGGATTCGGCACGTTCGGCTCGATGATCGGTCCCGTCGTGGCGGGCGTGTTGCTCGCCACGATCTCGCCCGGCGGGGCGTTCGTGTTCGATGCGTTCACGTTCCTGATCGTGATCGTGCAGATCGCGCGCATGCGCCCGTCGCCCCCCAGCGATGAGGAGAACGAGGTGAGCTGGGAGGCGATCAAGGACGGCTTCCGGTTCCTGAAGGGCAAGCGCACGCTGCAGACCGTGTTCCTCGTGGACCTGAACGCGATGGTCTTCGGGTTCCCGATCGCGCTGTTCCCGGCGGTCGCGGACCGGCTGGGCGAGGGGCCGTTCGTGCTCGGCCTGCTCTACGCCGCGCCGGCCGTGGGCTCGTTCCTGGCGACGGTGTTCTCCGGACGCGCCAAGCACGTGCGCCGCCAGGGGCGGGCGATCCTGATCGCGGTCGCGGTGTGGGGCGTGGCGATCGTCGTCTTCGGGCTCTCCGACGTGCTCTGGCTCTCGCTCGCGATGCTCGCCGTGGCGGGCGCCGGCGACATGGTGAGCGGCATCTACCGCTCGACGATCCTGCAGACGGCGGTCGAGGATCGCCTCCGCGGCCGTCTCGACGGCATCGGCATGGCCGTGTGGGCGACCGGGCCCTCTCTCGGCAACGTGGAATCGGGCGCGGTTGCCTCCCTCACGAGCGTGCCGTTCTCGATCGTCTCCGGCGGGCTGCTCACGATCGTCGGCGTCGGCGTGCTGCGGTTGTTCGCGCCCGGTTTCTGGCGATACGACGCGCGCGATCCGACCCCCTGACGCTGCTTCTCTCGATGCCGCCCCGGCGGTATCGTCCCGCCGCCGGTTCGATACGAGAGGGGTGCTCGGCGATGGAGCTGCTCGCGTTCAACACGACCCTGTACGAGGCGATCGTCTTCGTGCATGTCTTCGCGGCGATCGTCTGGGTGGGAGGCGCGTTCTTCTTCCAGGTGAAGATCGCCCAGTTCAAGCGGGCGAACGACAACGCCGGGTTCCTGCAACTCGGCAAGGACGCCGAGCACATCGGGCAGCGGCTGTTCATGCCGGCGTCGATCGTCGTGCTGCTCGCCGGTATCGCGTTGGTCTGGTACGGGCCCTACGCCTTCGAGCTCTGGATCACGCTCGCGCTCGTCGGCATCGTCGCGACCGCCCTCACGGGAACGCTCTACCTCGGCCCGACCGGCGGCACGCTCGCGAGGCTCGCCGAGGAGAAGGGCCCTCGACGACCCAGGCGTGACCGCGATGCGCGATCGCCTGGTCACGGTCTCGCGCGTGGACTACGCCGTGCTCGTGCTGGTCGTGCTCGACATGGTGTTCAAGCCCGGCGCGTAGCCGGGTGCAGCACGCCTCGGTCCGATGACCACATCGCGTACGGCGCGTCGGTGAGGTCGGCGAGCTCGAGCAGCACCGTGTCGTAGTTGACGCGCCAACCGGCGAAGTCGCGCCACGCCTGGTCGCGGTCGAGCTTCACCGGCACCCCCTCCGCGGCCAGGTCGTCGATCGCGTCCTCCCACTCCTGTCGCGTGATCGAGATCGCATCGCCGGGTGCGGGCTCGCGTTCGAACTCGATACCGAACCCCTCGGCGATTCGCCGAAGCGACAGGTACCCCGCTCGGATGCAGATGTCGGCTTGCACATCGTGCGGCACGTCGATGGTCGACGTCGTCAGCGCCGCCGCGTCGAGCACCGCGCCGGCCGCCGTCACCCACGAGTGGTCGGTCTGCGGGGAGCGGAAGAACGCGAGCGCGGAGAAGGACGTGTGCGTCTCCTCGACGTCGACGAACCATCGTTCCCACTCGACCCAGGCCTCGTGCAGCTCCGTCATGCGTTCCAGTCGCCAGAACCTCAGCACCATCTCCGTGCCCGATGGCGGCTCGCCGGCGCGCACCGCGAGCGACGTCACCCCCTGCTCGCGGCGCGAGAACGCGGAGTTGATGCTCGGCAGGTACGTGATCAGCAGGGCGAGCAGGAACAAGCCGATCGCCGCCTCGGTGAACGAGACCATCATCAGCCAGAACGTGGTGGGCCGCAGGAAGCCGAGCGTGAAGAGCGACGAGCCGGAGAGCTCGATCGCCACGGTCACGCTCGTGCCGCCGTCGAGACCCCAGAAGATCGCGGCGTAGCCGAGGAACGTCAGGCTGATCCATGCCACCAGCAGGCCCAGCATGCCGAGCGGGGCGTACGTCGCGAGCACGCGGTCGCGGCGCTCGAACGACATCGAGGCCGGGGTCACCAGGTCGTAGGCGCGTCTGAGCACGGTGAAGACCGAGCGCGTGATCGTGGACGAGGCATGCCGTGGGATCACGACGGTCTTGACCGCCGACGTCACCGCCGCCACCACCAGGGCCACCCCGATGGCGACCGAGACGATGCGCAGCGCCAGCTCCATGGCGGGATGCTGTCAGACCGAGACGAGATGCGCTCGCGACGTGTGCGCTCAGGCCTCGACGGCGATCGGCGCCTCACCGGGTGCCCGCACGAACACGGCGTCGCGTCCGGGGATGAACCGGTTCGCGACGAGCGCCGCCGCGAGCAGCGCGAGGCCCGCCACCACCAGCGCCAGACGGAACCCGCTCAAGAAGGCCTCTCCGAACGCCCGCCCGACCGCGGCGGCCTGTTCGGGGCTGAGACCCAGGGCACCGACGTCGAGTTGCCCATGGCCGGCCGCTGCGGTGATCGCATCCTGCTGCGCCGGCGAGAGCCCGAGCCCGGCGATGCTCGGCGCCAGAACGGCTTCCAGCCGCGTGAACAGGATCGTGCCGAGCAGTGCGATGCCGAAGACGCCCCCGACCTCACGGCTCGTGTTCGTCGTCGCGGAGCCGAGCCCGGCCCGCTGGGGACCGACGGCGTTCATCACCGCGGCCGTCATGGGCGCCATCGTCGAGCCCATGCCGTGGCCCATGATCGCGAACAGCACGCCAATGACCCAGTACGGCGTGTCGGGCGTGAGGCGCGAGAGCGCCAACAGGCCGCCGCCGGCCAGGATCAGTCCGTACGTCATGGGCGCCCTCGAGCCGTGTTTCGACGCGTAGCGGCCCGCGTTTGGTGCGGTCACGACGATCATCAACGTCATCGGCAGGAACCGCAGGCCCGTCTCGAACGCGGTGTAGCCGCGCAGGAAGGGGTTCTGCATGAACAGGCTCAGGAAGAAGAAGGTGGCGAACATGCCGAGCGAGACCGAGAACGCCACGATGTTGCCTGCCGTGAACGCCGGGATGCGGAAGTAGGAGAGCGGCATCATCGCGTGGGGGTTGCGGCCCTCCCACACGAGGAACGCGACCCCGAGCAGCGCGCCGATCACGAGCCCGGCGATGATCAGCGGGTCGCCCCATCCGCGCTGGTTCGCTTCGATCAGGGAGTAGGTGAGCGCGAACAGCGCCCCGGTGCCGATCGCGAGCCCCACGAGGTCGAGGCTGCGCGCCTCGTCGGACCGCGACTCTCGCACGGTGCGCATCGCCACGGCGTAGGCCACGATGCCGATCGGCACGTTCAGGAAGAACACCGATTCCCAGCCGAGGTGCTCGACCATGTAGCCGCCGAGGGTCGGGCCGAGCGCGAGGGCCAACCCCGAGACGCCCGCCCACAGCCCGATGGCTTTCGCTCGTTCCTCGGGAGGGAAGGTCACCGTGAGGATCGAGAGCGTGCCGGGCATCAGCAACGCGGCACCCACACCCTGCACGGCGCGCGCGCCGATGAGCTGCATGCTCGTCGAGGCGAGCCCACATGCGAGCGACGACAGGGTGAAGATCGCGAGCCCGAGCAGGAACACGCGCTTGCGCCCGTACCGGTCGCCGAGGATGCCGCCGGTCAAGAGCAGCGAAGCGAACGCCAGCACGTAGCCGTCGACGATCCACTGAAGGTCGCTGATGCTCGCACCGAGCTCCTGGTTGAGCGTCGGCAGCGCGACGTTCACCACGGTGTTGTCGATCATCACCATGGCGAGCGCGAAGCACATCGTGAGCAGCACGACGACCTTCTCGCGCGCGTCATCACCTGCGAAACCGAACAGACCCACGGGCACTCCCTCTCGAGGGCTCGTCATTCTCGAACGCGTCGGGTGGCCGAGGTGTTCCGGGCGGACGGCCTTCTCAGTCCAGCCTGCGGTACAGGCGGATCGCGAGCGGCACGAAGATCACGAGGAGCGCGACGATCCACAGCGCCGACTTCACCAGCAGCGCCTCGAACGTGTCGACCGGAAGACCGGTGTCGATGTCGATGATGCCGATGTCGCCGTTCGAGAGATAGCGGGCGAGGTTGCACCAGACCGTGACCGGGTTGTGCCGGGCGATCGGTTGCAGCCAGCTCGCCATGCCGACCACCGGGACGAATGCGGCGCTCACGAACACGATCGGGAAGATCACCGTGAACGATGCGGCCTGCACGGCCTCGACCTTCTTCAGGGCTAATCCGATACACGCGAAGATCCACGAGAACGTGAACCCGACCGCGAGTACCAGCACCACGACGCCGAGCGCCTGCACCGGTCCGTTCTCGAAACGGAAGCCGACCAGGTAGCCGATGCCGATCACCAGCACGACCAGCAGCAGGTTCTTCAGGAGGTCGGACGTCGTGCGCCCGGCCAGCACGGCCGACCGAGCCATCGGGAGCGACCGGAACCGATCGATGATGCCGGTCTTGAGGTCCTCGGCTAGACCGACCGCGGTGGTGGTGGCGCCGAAGATCGCGTTCTGCACGAAGATGCCCGGCATCAGGAACTGCACGTACTCGAAGCCCGGCGGCAAGGTGGCGAACTGATCTGCGTAGATGTAACGGAACAGCAGCACGAACATGATCGGCTGCACCAGCTCGAAGATGAAGACGGTGGGGACGCGGGTCAGCGTGACCAGGTTCCGCCTCGCCACCAACAATCCGTCGGTGAACGCGAGGGCGATGCGCCCGCCGATGCTCGACGGTGCCCGTCGGTCGATCGGTGTCTGCACGATCGCGCTCATGCCTTCTCCTCCGTGCCTCGGCGGCCCTTGCCTCGACCACGACCTGCCGGCTTGCCGTCGGGCTCGGCGCCGTCCTCCGCCATCCGGCCCGTGAGGGACAGGAACACGTCGTCGAGCGTCGGCCGGTGCAGTGCGATGTCGGCGACCCAGATCTTGTTCTCGTCGAGCCGAAGCACGCTGTCGCGGAGCGCGTCGAAGCCGTCGTTTCCTACCGGGATGCGCACGAGTCCGGCGTCGTCATCGACGGATGGCGGTCCGGCACCGACACCGGTCAGCGTCTGGGCGACGCGAGCGAGGTTGGCTCGGTCCTCGACGTGGAGCTCGAGCACCTCGCCGCCGATGCGATCCTTCAGCTCATCGCTCGTGCCCTCGGCGATCACCGTGCCGAGGTCGATCACCGCGATGCGGTCTGCGAGCTTGTCGGCTTCCTCGAGGTACTGCGTCGTGAGCAGCAGGGTGGTGCCCTCGGCTTGCAGCTCACGCACGAAGTCCCACACGTCGATGCGGCTGCGAGGGTCGAGCCCGGTCGTGGGCTCGTCGAGGAAGAGGATCTCGGGCCGCCCCACGAGGCTCGCCGCCAGGTCGAGGCGGCGCCGCATGCCGCCGGAGTAGGTCTTCGACGGCCGATCGGCCGCATCGGTCAGGCCGAAGCGCTCGAGCACCTCGCCGGCCCGTCGTCGCGCCTCGGCCTTGGGCAGGTGGTAGAGCCGACCCACCAGCTCGAGGTTCTCGAGCCCGGTGAGGTTCTCGTCGACCGCCGCGCTCTGCCCCGCGAGGCCGATGCGGAACCGAAGCTCCTCGGCGTCGCGTACCACGTCGAGCCCGTCGACCTCGGCACGGCCGCTCGTGGGGGCGAGCAGGGTCGTGAGGATGCGCACCGCGGTCGTCTTCCCGGCCCCGTTGGGACCGAGCATGCCGAGCACGTTGCCCTTCTGCACCTCGAGGTCGACGCCCTTGAGCGCCTCGACCTCACCGAAGTGCTTGACGAGCTGCTCGGTCCTGATGATGGGAGAGGACATAGCCAACAACCCTACCGATGCTGAGCGAAAAGGGAGGGGCGGGTTGCGTCGATCGTTTGCGGTTTCCTGCCCTGTGTTGCCGCTCGCCTGGCCGTGTCGTCGCACATCGATCCTCCTCGTGGTCCTCACCACGTAGGACGCACGTCGACCCGGGAACTCATCGGCAGACAGCGCGCGGTGGCGTGAGGGTAACCCCGCCACCACGGGCGCAGGTGAGCGTCGATGCCGCGTCGGGAATATACCCCCCGGGGTATATGGTTGAGCGACCGTGAGCCCCTGAGGAGGAGCCGACGATGAATGTGGACGCCGCCGAGCTTCGCGAGGTCGTGAACCGCCTGCACCGCGTGCAGGGACAGGTCGACGGCCTGGCGACGATGATCGAGGACGGCCGTGACTGCCGCGACGTGGTGAGACAGTTCGCCGCCGCGACCCGCGCCCTCGAGCGCGCCGGGGCGCGGTACCTCGTGGCGAACCTCACGGCGTGCCTTCGCGACGAGGAGGCCGCCGCGGCCGAGGGGTACGACCCCGAGGAGCTGCAGCGGTTGTTCCTGCAGCTGGCCTGAGTCCCGATGGACGACCTGGCCTTGGCCGCGCTGTTCGGCCTCGCGATCGGCGGTGCGCTGGGGGCGCTCGGCGGCGGGGGGTCGATCCTGGCGGTGCCAGCGCTCGTGTACGGCCTGGGCGTGCCCGTGCGCCAGGCGATCCCCACGTCGCTGCTGGTCGTGGGGCTCACCGCGGCGAGCGCAGCGGCCGCCCACGTGCGCGCCGGCACCGTGTGGTTCCGTACGGCCGCCGTCTTCGCGTCGGCGGGCATCGTCGGTTCGTTCGCGGGCGCGTGGGTGAACCATCGCCTCGACGAAGCGCTCGTGCTCGGAGGGTTCGCCGTCGTGATGGTCGTGGCCTCGATCGGCATGTGGCGACGGGCGGGCCGGCCGGAACCCGAGGTGTCGGCTGCCGCCGCGGATGCCGTCCGCGACCGGGTGACGGCCGATCGCATCCCGAAGGTGCTCGCGGCGGGGTTCGGGCTCGGCGTGCTGACCGGGCTCTTCGGCGTGGGTGGTGGATTCCTGGCCGTGCCCGTCATGGCGCTGGTGCTCGACCTGCCGACCCCCGTGGCGATCGGGACCTCGCTCGTGGTGATCGCGGTGAACGCGTTCGCCGGCCTGGTGGCCCATCTCGGCCTGGGCTCGATCGACCTGCCGGTGGCGCTGGCCTTCGCGGCCGGCGGCGTGCTGGGTGCGATCGGCGGGCAGTGCGTCGCCTCGCGGCTGAGCTCCGGCACGCTCGGGCGCGCGTTCGCGGTGTTCGTGATGGTGATCGGCGTGGTGACCCTCGTCGACGTGGCGACGGTCTGAGGAACGGAACGAAGAGGAAGGGATGACACGATGTTCGGACGACACGAGATCGACCCGACGGTCGCGCACGAGCAGGCCGATGCGATGACCCTGCTCGACGTGCGCGACCACTACGAGTGGCAGGAAGGACACATCGCGGGAGCCTCGCATCTGCCGCTCGCGAGCCTCCCGGCGAGGCTCGGCGAGATCGACCCGAGCCGACCCGTGGCCGTGATCTGCCGCAGCGGCAACCGCAGCGCGGCGGCGACCAGGTTCCTGCGCAAGCACGGCCTCGACGTGGTGAACGTCTCCGGGGGTATGGTCGCGTGGGAGCGCCACGGGCTGCCGATCGCGACCGAGACCGGCCGTCCGGGAAGGGTCGCCTGATGTTCCTGAAGCAATTCCACCTCGAGAGCCTCGGCCACGCGTCGTATCTCGTCGGCGACGAGTCGACCGGGGATGCCCTCGTGCTCGACCCGCAACGCGACGTGCGCGACTACTTCGAGGCTGCGCGGGCGCGCGGCTTCCGTATCGCGTACGCGATCGACACCCACGGGCACAACGACTACCTGTCGGGCATCTCCGAGGTCGTCGCGCGCGCCCCGGGGATCACGGTGCTGGGGTCGGTCCTCGGCGAGTACGGGTACGCCCATCGCGCGGTGCGTGACGGCGAGATCGTGGAGATGGGCGACGTGGGGTTCGAGGTGCTCCACACGCCCGGTCACACCCCCGAGCACGTGAGCCTGCTCGTGCACGACCGCGCGGTCGGCGAGGACCCGGCGCTGCTGCTTTCGGGCGGCGCGCTGCTGGTCGGCGACGTGGCCAGGCCCGACCTGCTGGGCGGAGCGGCGCAGACGCGCGAGAGCGCCGCGGCGATGTGCGAGATGCTGCAGACGAAGATCCTCGAGCTGCCCGACCACGTCGAGGTGTTCCCGACGCACGTGGCCGGGTCGCTCTGCGGCGGCAACATCGGCGCGCGGCTGTCGACCACGATCGGCTACGAGCGCCGCACGAACCCGATGCTGCTGCGGCTGACGAGCGAGGACATCTTCGTGGGCGAGTGCATGGACCTGCAGGACCTGCCGGCGGTGCCTCCGTACTGGAAGCGCATGCGCGGCCAGAACATGGCCGGTCCGGCGCTGATCGGCACGCTCGCCGAGCCACCCGCGCTCGATGTCGAGCAGGTCGCCAAGCTGCAGGCGGGGGGTGCCGTCGTGCTCGACGCGCGTCAGCCGGAGTCGTTCGCAGGAGGGCATGTGCCCGGCGCCTTGAACGTCGGGCTCGGCACGTCGTTCTCGACGTGGGCGGGCACCGTCGTTCCCGAGGGCGCCGACGTAGTGCTCGTGCTCGACCGGGCCGACGACCTGTGGGAGGCGACCTGGCAGCTCCTGCGCACCGGATACGCCCCGCCGGTCGGATGGCTCGGCGGCGGCATGGCTGAGTGGCGGACCTCAGGGCAGCCGATCGCGACGCTGGGGCAGCTCGGGGTGCGCGAGGCACACGACCGCGCCGAACGGAACGAGGTCGAGCTGCTCGACGTACGTCAACCGGGGGAGTGGAAAGAGGGCCACGCCCCCGAGGCGACGTTCCTCACCGCCGGCGAGCTCCCGGCGCGCCTCGACGAGGCGACGGGCGACCGCCCGGTGGCGGTGATCTGCGGGAGCGGCTTCCGGTCGTCGGTCGCGGCGAGCCTGCTGGTGGCTCACGGGCGCGATGCGCTCACGGTCGTCGGCGGCATGACCGCGTGGCGGGCAGCGGGACTGCCGGTCGTGGCCGGGGACTGATCCAGGGGGTAATGCTGATTACATCTCGGGAATAGCTTCGGGGGTGCGGGCCGTTCTTGCACCTGCAAGGCGGCTCCGGCCGCTCCCTTCGCGAACGACGGAGAACGAGATGCCCGAGATCGAGACCCCCGATATCGACCAGCCAGAGATCGACCAGCCAGAGATCGACCAACAGGTCCTTCCGCTCCTTCCCTTGACCACCGGGGTCGTGCTGCCCGGCATGGTCGTCACGCTCACGCTCGAGACCGACGAGGCGCACGCCGCCGCGGAGGCCGCGGCGAGCACCGATGACGCGATGCTGCTGCTCGTGCCCAAGGTCGATGGTCGCTATGCCCGCGTGGGCACGGTCGCGAAGATCGAGGAGCTTGGTCAGACGCGGGGCGGCGTCGAGGCGCTCGTGATCCGCGGGCTCGCGCGCGCCGTGGTCGGGGTCGGCGTGGCCGGCACCGGTGAGGCAGTGTGGGTGCAGGCCGACCCCGCCGAGGAAGCCGAGCCCACCCCTCGCTCCCGTGAGCTCGCCCGTGAATACCGGGCCGTGATCGAGAACATCGTCGAGGCGCGCGGCGTGCCGCAGGTGGCGGAGTTCCTGCGCGGCATCGACGACCCGGGCCAGATCGCCGACACGAGCGGGTACTCGCCCGACCTCAGCTTCGAGCGCAAGGTCGAGGTGCTCGAGACCGTCGACGTCGAGGCGCGGCTGGAGCTCGTCACCGCGTGGGCCAAGGACACGCTCGCCGAGATCGAGCTGAAGGACAAGATCCGCACCGACGTGAGCGAAGGCATGGAGAAGCGCCAGCGCGAGTTCCTG
Organism: uncultured Actinomycetes bacterium; assembly: GCA_963728665.1. Taxonomy (GTDB): domain Bacteria; phylum Actinomycetota; class UBA4738; order UBA4738; family HRBIN12; genus JAOUEA01. Next base: position 295,536 of record CAVSLG010000018.1, read on the forward strand.
CTGCGCGAGCAGATGAGCGCGATCCGCAAGGAGCTCGGCGAGGACGGCGAGGAAGACGTCGTCGAGGGCTACCGCGCGAAGATCGCCGAGGCGGGCATGCCCGACGACGTGCTCGCCCAGGCCGAGAAGGAGCTCGGGCGCCTCGAGCGCACGAGCGAGCAGTCGCCCGAGTACGGCTGGATCCGCACCTACCTCGATTGGCTGATCGACGTGCCGTGGAGCGTGCGCACCGACGACAACCTCGAGATCGCCGAAGCCCGCGCGGTGCTCGACGCCGACCACGAGGGGCTCGAGGACGTGAAGGACCGCATCCTCGAGTACCTGGCCGTGCGCAAGCTCCGCGCCGAGCGAGGGCTCGGCGAGGCGACCGGGCGCGGCTCGGGCGCGATCCTCACGCTGGTGGGTCCTCCTGGCGTGGGGAAGACCTCCCTCGGAGAGTCGGTCGCGCGCGCACTCGGGCGGAAGTTCGTCCGCGTCTCGCTCGGCGGCATCCACGACGAGGCCGAGATCCGCGGGCACCGGCGCACCTACGTCGGCGCGCTGCCCGGCCGCATCGTGCGCGCCCTGAAGGACGCCGGCTCGAAGAACCCCGTGATGATGCTCGACGAGATCGACAAGGTCGGCGCCGACTGGCGCGGCGATCCTTCGAGCGCGTTGCTCGAGGTGCTCGATCCGGCGCAGAACCACACGTTCCGCGATCACTACCTCGACGTCGACCTGGACCTGTCGGAGGTGCTGTTCATCACCACGGCGAACGTCGCCGAGACGATCCCCGGCCCGCTCTTCGACCGCATGGAAGTGATCCGCATCGACGGCTACACCGAGGACGAGAAGGTCGCGATCGCGAAGCACCACCTGGTTGCGCGCCAGCGCGAGCGCAACGGGCTGCGCGAGGACGAGGTCTCGTTCACCGACGACGCGTTGCGCACGATCGTGGGCGACTACACGCGGGAAGCCGGCGTGCGCAACCTCGAGCGCGAGCTGGGGAAGGCGCTCCGCAAGGTCGCGACGAAGGTCGCGGCGAGCGAGGTTCAGCCACCGGTGACGATCGGCGCCGGTGACGTGCGCGAGTACCTGGGTCGCCAGAAGTTCTTCTTCGAGGCGGCCGAGCGCACGGCGGTGCCGGGCGTCGCGACGGGCCTCGCGGTCACCGGCGTCGGCGGCGACGTGCTGTTCATCGAGGCATCCCGCGAAGTGGGTGGCGATGCGCCGGACGGCCTGACATTGACGGGCCAGCTCGGCGACGTGATGAAGGAGTCCGCCCAGATCGCGCTCAGCTACGTGCGGTCGCACGCGGAGGGCCTCGGCATCGAGCCGGACCGCCTCCGTGGGCGGTTCCACGTGCACGTGCCCGCGGGCGCCGTGCCCAAGGACGGTCCGAGCGCCGGTGTCACGATGACGACCGCGCTCGTCTCCTTGCTCACCGACACCCCGGTGCGCGCCGAGGTGGGCATGACCGGCGAGGTCACGCTGCAGGGCCGCGTGCTCCCGATCGGCGGGTTGAAGCAGAAGGTGCTGGCGGCCCACCGGGCCGGGTTGACCGAGGTGATCCTGCCGATGCGGAACGAGGGCGACCTCGACGACGTGCCCGAGCCGGTGCGTGAGCAGATGACGTTCCACGTCGCGGAGAGCATCGACCAGGTGCTCGCGGTGGCGTTGCGCGGTGGGGAAGCGGTAGTGTCCGCCGCGTGAACCTCGCGGTGTTCGGGGCGGCCGGCCGGACCGGTCGCCCCCTCGTGGCACAGGCGCTCGAACGCGGTCACTCCGTGACCGCGTTCGTCCGTTCCGCTCCCGCCGAAGGCTCGCTCGGCCCGGTCGAGCGCGTGCTCACCGGCGACGCGCGCAACGAGGTTGCCGTGGCCTCGGCGCTGCGGGACGTCCACGCCGTGATCTCCGCGATGGGCCCGAAGGGTCCCGACCCGGGATCCGTGTACTCCGAGGCGATCGGGAGCCTCGTCCGCGCGATGCGCCAGGCCGACGTGCACCGGCTCGTGATCTCGGCCAACTCCCGCGTTCTCGACGATGACGCCCTCGAGGGGCCGTACGCGGCCGTCTCCCAGGAGCACCGCGACGCGCTGGCGACGGTCCGCGCGAGCGATCTGGATTGGACCGTTGTCTCGGCCCCGATGCTCTCCCGCGCGGATCCCTCGGGGACCTACGCCACGGCCGTGGACGCCCGAGCACCCGGCGGATCGATCGCCCGGGCCGACTTCGCGACGGCCCTGCTCGACACGCTCGGCCACGCGGACTGGATCGGGCACATCGTCGACGTGGCTGCGCCCGGCTGACCCATCGCATCCGGCGTTCACCTCCCCGCATGCCTAAGCTGACGCGCGTGCCCGTGCCGATGATGTCCGCATGCTCGAGCTGACCGGTCTGCGCCGCACGTTCGGCGACCTCGTGGCGCTCGACGACGTCTCCTTCACCGTGCCCGAGGGGCGCATCGTGGGGTTCGTCGGACCGAACGGGGCCGGCAAGACCACCGCGATGCGCATCGCGCTCGGCGTGCTCACGCCCGACGCCGGTGCGGTGCGCTGGCGAGGCGAGCCGGTCGACGCACGGGTGCGGCGCCACTTCGGCTACATGCCCGAGGAACGTGGTCTGTATCCGAAGATGAGGGTCCTCGACCAGCTCGTGTATCTGGCGAGGCTGCACGGGGTCGGCAAGGCCGACGCGCGGCGGCGGGCCGAGGAGACGATCGAGGTGCTCGGGGTGGCCGACCGCGCGAAGGATCGTGTCGAGGCGCTGTCGCTCGGCAACCAGCAGCGCGTGCAGTTGGCCTCGGCGCTCGTGCACGAGCCCGACCTGCTCGTGCTCGACGAACCGTTCTCCGGGCTCGACCCGGTCGGGGTCGACGTGCTCTCGGGTGTGTTGCGTCGTCAAGCCGCGAACCACGGCGTGCCCGTGGTGTTCTCGAGCCACCAGCTCGAGCTCGTGGAACGGCTCTGCGACTCGGTCGTGCTGATCGACCGCGGACGTATCGTCGCCGAGGGCACGATCGGCGAGCTGCGGGCTCGCCGCGAGCGGCGGCTCTTCCTCGTGCAGGTTCGCGGCCGATCAGATGAGTGGTACGGGTCGACCCCCGGCGTCGGACTGCTCGAGGTGAGGAGCGACGGCGTCGTGCTCGAGCTGGCCGACGACGTCGACGAGCAACGCGTGCTCGACCTCGCGAGGGCGTCTGGAGACGTCGTGCGGTTCGGGCCGGTGCATCCTACGCTCGCCGAGCTGTTCCGTGAGGTGGTGAGCGCGTGAACGACCGCCGCGCGATGGATCCGAGGCCGACCGACCGAGGCGCCTGGCGTCTGGTGGCGATGCGGGACTTCCGTGTGCGGCTGCGCGACAAGGGCTTCTTCATCTCGACCGGCATCACGCTCGCGGTGCTGACGGTGTTCATCCTGCTGCGGGCGTTCGGCGACGAGGTCACCCCCTCCTTCGACCTCGGCATCACCGGGTCCGACGCGGCCGCGATCGAGCTGACCGCGGCCGAGCTCGACGACGTCGCGGAACGAGAGGGCGTGGAGCTTCGGGTCGGGTTCTGGGACGACGTCGAGGAGGCCGAAGCCGCGGTCAGCAGCGGGCGGCTCGATGCGGTGCTGACCGACGGCGGCCTGGTGGGGGACGACGCCGTCCCGGCCACGCTGACGCAGCTCGTGCAGAGCGCCCTGGTGCGGACGAGGATCGCGGCGGCGCTCGAGGCAGGGGGCGCGAGCGCCGGCGAGATCGATGCGGTGCTGAACCTACCCACGATCGAGGTGCGGACGCTCGAACCGGAGGATCCCGATCGCGAGAAGAACGCCGGCATCGCCTTCATCGCCGTGCTGCTCGCGTACGGCCAGCTCTTCGGGTACGGGGTGTGGGTCGCGACCGGTGTGATCGAGGAGAAGGCGTCACGGGTGGTCGAGATCCTGCTCTCGGCGATCCGTCCGCGACAGCTGCTCGGCGGCAAGATCGCCGGCATCGGCCTGCTGGGCATCGTGCAGCTCGCGTTCATCGCCGCATACGCGATCGGGCTCTCGGTCGTCACCGGGGCGCTCGAGATCCCGGGCACGGCGATCGCCATCGCGTTGATCGTGCTCGCCTGGTTCGTGATGGGCTTCGCGTTCTACGCGGGTCTGTTCGCGGTCTCCGGCTCACTCGTCTCGCGCATGGAGGAGCTGCAGAACGCGATGGTGCCGATCAACCTGATCATCTTCATCTCGTTCTTCATCTCGATCGGTGCGCTCGAGAGCCCCGACTCGCCCTTGTCGGTCGTGGCGTCGGTGCTGCCGTTCTCCTCCGCGCTCGCGATGCCCGTCCGCATCGCCCTGGGATCGGCGACCGCCCAGCAGATCGCCCTCTCGGTCTCGCTGCTCGTGGCCGGCACGGCCCTGTTCGTCCCGCTGTCGGCCCGCCTGTATGCCGGCGCCGTGCTGAAGACCGGGAGTCGTGTGAAGCTCCGCGATGCGTGGCGATCGGCCCCGACGACGAACGGCCAGGGCTGAGCCCGTGGCGAGCACCGGTTGGACGCGCGAGAACGTGCGGCACGCCCTGTCGGTGCTCCGCCACGGGCGGAACCCCGCCGCGACCGTCTACGACAGCATCGGCGCCGACTTCGTCGTGGCGCTCGCCCCGGGGTGGCTGAACCTCGGACTGTGGGAGGGCGACGGCAGCGACCCCGAGGAGGCTCCTGTGGCCGTGCGACGGCTCGTGCGGACGATCGCTGCCGAGCTGCCGACCGACGGAGACGTGCTCGACGTCGGCAACGGCCTTGCGGAGCAGGACCCGTTGATCGCCGACGTCGCTCGGACGCGCTCGTTGACGGCGGTCAACATCACACTGTCGCAGCTGATCGCAGGGAAGCCCCGCCTGGCCGAGGCCGGAGCGCAGGGCCTGAACGCCGACGCCACGCGATTGCCACTGCGAAGCGGCTCGTTCGACGGCGTGATCAGCGTCGAGGCGGCGTTCCATTTCCCGTCGCGCGCGCTGTTCTTCGCCGAGGCCTTCCGCGTGCTGCGACCCGGCGGCGTGCTCACGATGTCGGACATCCCGACGGCCCGGCTGCCGCGCACACCGGGCGAGGCGATCGCGGCATGGACGCAGCTCCGCGCCTGGGGCCTCGGCATGCACGCGGCGGCCACGGCCGACGAGATCGTGGGCCTCGCCTTCGACGCCGGGTTCATCGACGTGCGAGCCGAGTCGGTGGGGGAGCGCGTGATCGGTCCTGCCCTGCGCTTCGTGCGCGACCGGCTCGACCGCGCCGACGGTGAGATCTCGACGAGCTACGGGTTCGCCGTGCGCCTCATGCTGCGCCAGGTCGACCTGCTGTGGGAACGAGGCGTGCTCGACTACCTGCTGCTGCACGGGGTCAAGCCCCGCGAGTCGTCCTCCATGGACTAGTTGCTCTTCGAGGGGATCTGCGGGATCAACCAGCCGATGAAGTCGGCGGGGCTCCGCGTCTGGATCCACAGGATGCCGGGGCCGGTGAACGTGGCCACGAGTCCCTCGCCCGAGAGCAGGGTCGACTTCCAGCCGCCGACCTTGTTGACCTCGTATCCGATGCCCTCGGTGAACGCGACGATGTGGCCGGTGTCGATCTTGAGGACCTCGCCTGGCGCCGAGCTGACGCTGCTCGATCGCGCCGTAGCTCGATACGAGCATGTCGCCGGCGCCGGTGCAGCGAAGCAGGAAGAGCCCCTCGCCCGAGAAGAACGTCTTCGCGCCGCCCCACTTCGTGTCGACGTCGACGCCGGTCTCCGAGGCGAGCCACGAGCCCGACTGCACCATCATCGGGGTCGAGGCGTCGACGGGCAGGTGCACGATGTCGCCCGGCAGGGTGGGGGCAACGGTGAGCTCGCCGCCCTGCGGCGCGCGGAACGTGTTGATGAAGAAGCTCTCGCCGCCGAGCACCGAGCGTTTCAGGCCGGCCATCACGCCGCCGGTCGCCTTCGTCTCGATCTCGACGCCGCCCGACATGCTCGTCATCGCCCCGGCCTCGGCCTTGACCTCGCCGCCGGCCGGTATCGCGATCACGCCCATCGCGAACGCCGGGCTGAACCTGATGTCGACCTGCATGGCGGGACCTCCTCGTGTCGATGGGGACCGTTCTCCCGCAGCCTACCCGCGCCTCAGGAAGTGGCGCCGTCGAGGCCCATCTCTCGCCGGAACGCCGGCAGGGGAAGCTGACCGAGCCCCAGCACGCGGTCGTGGAAGTCGCGCAGCTCCGCGCCCGGTTGCGAGAGCGCGACTTCCCGGGCGCGCTCGATCTCGAGCATGCCGATCATGTACGCGAGGGCCTGCGCGGGCTCCGCGATGTAGCGGTCGATCTCGATCACGGCGTCGGTATGGGGAACGCCGCCTTCCTCGAGCGTGGCGATCGCTCGCTCGCGGGTCCAACCGAGCGCGTGCAGGCCTGTGTCGGTCACGAGCCGGGCTGCCCGGTGGATCTGCGCGTCGAGCATGCCGAGGCGTTCCCAGTCGTCGACGTACAGGCCCATCTCATCGGCCAGGCGTTCCGCGTACAGGCCCCAGCCCTCGGTGAACGCGCTGCCCGCCCGGATGCCGCCGAACCGTCGCAGGGCGGGACGATCGGGCATCTCCTGCTCGATCGCGAGCTGGAAGTGGTGGCCGGGCACGGCCTCGTGGAACGTCACGCTCGCGACGATGTGCAGCGGCGCGGTTCGGCAGGTCGTAGCCGTTCACGTAGTAGATGCCGGGGCGTTCGCCGTCGCCCGAGGGCGCCCAGTAGTAGGCGAACGCCATGTCGGCCTCATGGAACGGCTCGACGAGACGTACCTCGCAGGCCGACACGGGCAGGCGTCCGAAGAACGCGGGAGCGGCCTGCATGCCGCGCTCGATCTGCGCGTGTCGCGAGATCGACCAGGGTCTGCGGCGACTCGGCCACGTTCTCGCCCGAGGCGGCGTGGGCCGCGATCGCCGCGTTGGCGTCGGGGAAACCGAGCCCGCTCGCGAGCTCGCGACGTTCCCGCTGGATCGCGTCGAACCGCTCGCACGCCGAGCTCGTGCACCTCGCGGGGATCGAGGGGAAGCGTCGTCCACGCCATGATCTGCGACGCGTACAGCTCGTCGCCACCGGAGAGCGCGCCCAGCCCTACGCTCTCGGTCGCGTGCGCGCGCACGTCGCGCAAGACCCGCTCGTAGCCCTGCAGCGCAGGGTTCACGACGTCGCGCACGACGCCGGCGATGCGCTCGCGACCCGCCGAGTCGTCGTCGGCCATCGGCAGGAGGGCGGGGCTCTCGTCGACACCGAGCGCCAGCACGCGCTCGATCTGGTCGATCGACCGGTCGACCACGATGCCCGGCGACGTGATGCCGGCGTCCGACGCCGTCCCGCGCGATCTCGGCCCAGGCGTCGAGGAAAGCCGGGAACGCCCGCATCCGCGCCTCGTATCGGTCGAGGCGGTCGGTGGTGTCGGTGCGCTGCAGGGATGCGACGGCGCCGAGCATGCCGACCGGCCCGGAGAGGTGGCTGGCGGCGTGCAGGCGGTCGAGCCGGAGCTCGACCTCGTCGAGGCCCCGGCGGGCGATGGCTTCGAGCATGTCCACCGTGCCGCGGTCTGATGGTGACAGCGTCGCGAGGTCGATCGCCGCGGCTCCGTGAAGCGCTCGGCGGTGGGCCTGGGCCGCGAAGGCTCGTCCCGCCTCGCTCGGGTCGCCCAGCCGGTCGTCGAATCGCTCGTCACCGGCCTCGGTGCCGAGCAGCGGATCGATCTCGATCAGGTCGTGCCAGTAGCGGTCCGCGAGCGTACGAACGCGCTCGGCGTCGTCGTGCACGGGAGCGTCGCTCACAGCGGTCCCACGATCGCACCCCGATCGTCCAGCCCCGGATCCATGGCGAGCATCGTACGGGCCGCGCGTTACCCTCGGCGGATGACCCCTCGGCTTTCCCCCCGGGCGATCGCGGTCGCGGTCGTCACCGTGCTCGGTCTCGTGGCGACGATCGCGTTCCTCGCCGGTCGTGAGGAAGACTCCGACGCTGCTGAACCGCTGGTACGACCGAACCCTGTGACCGGCCCCTTCGAGGGCCTCGGCGTGTGGGTCGACATCTACGACCACGAGGCGTGGAGCGACCCTCTCGGCGCGGTCGACACGATGGTGGCGAACGGTGCGCGCACCCTGTACCTGCAGAGCTCGAACGCCGATCGCATGGGGCCCTTCGTGTACCCGCAGGAGACGGCGGCCTTCCTCGAGGCCGCGCACGACCGCGGTCTGGAGGTGGTCGCGTGGTACCTGCCGCACCTCAGCGACCTCACGGTCGACCGGGCTCGCACACGGGCCGCGATCGCGTTCGCGACACCGCGCGGCGACCGCTTCGACGGGTTCGCGCTCGACATCGAGTCCGCGGCCGTGCGCGACCCGGTGCGCCGGAGCGAGCGGCTGGTCCAGCTCTCCGAGCGGCTCCGCTCTGTCGCCGGCGACCGCTATCCGCTCGGTGCGATCGTGCCGTCGCCGGTGCGCCTGGCCGACGACGAGGCCTACTGGCCCGGGTTCCCGTGGGGGGAGCTGGCGCGCACCTACGACGCCGTGCTGCCGATGACGTACTACACGTTCCGCGTGCACGGTCCGCGCGACACGATCGAGTACGTGGGCCGGGCGATCGAGGAGATCCGGGCGGGGGTCGGGTCCGACGACGTGCCGATCCACGTGATCGGCGGGCTCGCCCGCGACGCCACGGATCCCGAGACGAGAGCGTTCACCAGGGGGGTGCGCGACTCCGGTGCGATCGGGGCCAGCTACTACACGCTGCCGTTCGTGACCGACGAGCAGTGGGCGATCCTGGGGCGCATCTGACGAGCGCGTTGTCCGACGGGGCCGGCATCGATAGGCTCGGACGTCTCGTCCGATGACGTAGGAGGCTCCTGGCTCATGCCGATGCGCTCGCGTTCCGTCCGATTCGCCGCCGTCGCGGTGCTCGCGATCGCGGCCGCAGCCTGCACGAAGACCCTCGACACCGACGGTCTCGAGGGGGAGCTGAAGAGCCAGTTCGAGGAGCAGACCGGCACCGCGCTTGCCTCGGTCGACTGCCCTGCCGACGTCGAGGTGGAGACGGGGGGCACGTTCACGTGCACCGCCACGGAGGAGGAGTCGGGCACCTCGTTCACGCTCACCGTCACGCAGCGCGACGATCAGGGCAACGTGGACTGGGAAGTCACCGACGCGAGCGCGTGAGCGCCTGCGCCTGAGGGGGGACCGCGTGTTGCTCGAGGGGAAGCGCTTCCTGATCACGGGCGTGCTCACGCCGCAGTCGATCGCGTTCGCGGCCGCACGATCGGTGCAGGAGCAGGGCGGCGAGATCGTGCTCACGAACTTCGGCCGCGGGGTGAGCCTCACCGAGAAGGTGGCGAAGCGGCTGCCCGACCCGCCCGACGTGCTGGAGCTCGACGTGAACGAACCCGATCACATCGTGGCGGTTCGCGACGAGCTCGCCGGTCGCTGGGGGTCGATCGACGGTTTCCTGCACGCGATCGCGTTCGCGCCCCAGGACGCGCTCGGCGGGAACTTCCTCAACACCGGGTGGGAGAGCGTCGCGACGGCGGTGCGCACGAGCGCGTTCTCGCTGAAGGAGCTCGGGGTCGGCATGCTCCCGCTGATGGAGGGGGCCGGCGGCTCGATCGTCTCGCTCGACTTCGACGCGACGGTCGCCTGGCCGATCTACGACTGGATGGGCGTGGCGAAGGCCGGCCTCGAGTCGGTCACGCGCTATCTCGCCCGCGACCTCGGACCCAAGGGGGTGCGGGTGAACACCGTGAGCGCCGGTCCGCTGCGCACGATGGCCGGCAAGGGCATCCCGGGGTTCGAAGCGATCACCGACTCGTGGGGGCGGCGCGCGCCGCTCGGCTGGGATGTCACCGACCCGACGCCCGTCGGCAACACGGTCGCGTTCCTGCTCTCGGACCTTTCGAAGGGCATCACCGGCGAGATGATCCATGTCGACGGCGGTTTCCACGCGATGGGCACAGACCTCTCACTCGACTGAGGGCTGTCAGCGCAGCGCGGGGTGCACGCCCTCTTCGGTGCCGAGCAGCCGCTGCGCCCGGGTGATCACCCGGAACGCCTCCTTCAGACCGCTGCGTGAGAACGAGCCGAGCGTCGCCGGGTCGACGAAGTCGTCGGGTGGCTCGCCCGCCGAGACCTGGCCTGCCTGGTGATGCAGGCGCACGTCCCAGAGGAAGTGGAACGCCTCCACGAGCTCGGTCGCGATCGCATGCTCGATCAGGCCCGCGGCCGCGGCGCCGTGCAGGCGTCCGATCGTGTCCTTCGAGGTCACGCCGGCGCGAACCGCCCACACGCGCGCGAGGTTGTTCACGATCGTGATGCCGCCGTGCTTGATGTCGAGCCGGCCCGCGTGCTCGCCCTTGGCCTGGACCACGAGATCCCGCAGGAACCCGGTCGGTGGTTTCAGGTCCAGCGCCCGTCGGGCCATCTGCCGCACGAACGCCGGCCGGGCTCGGGCCCGGCGCATCGCTTCGTCGAGCGCGGGTTCGGCGCCGAGCGGGCCGGCCACCTGGCGGAAGTCGTAGCCGATCGACGAGAGCACGACCGCGTGCGGGTCGGCGCTGTCCATCCACACGACGAACGCGCTCGACGAACTCGCCGAGCGGACGTCGAAGCGTCGGATGCACCGCCATCGCGTCGCCCTCGCAGCGGGGGATACCGGCGGCTTCGAGCCCGCCGGTCACCCGCTCGGCGAGGTCGGCGAACCACGGGTCGGGGTCGGGCTCGTCCGAGACCGGGTCGTAGACGAGGGCGTGATCCTGGTCGGTGCGCAGCGCCTGCTCGTGTCGCGCGGCGCTGCCGAGCGCGAGCCAGGCCCACGCAGCACGGGGGATCGCCGAGCTCGTCGATCGCCGAGCGCGAGCAGCCGCTCGGTCATCGCGTCGACCACGAGCGCGGTGACGCGGCCGACGTCGATCGGGTCGGCGCGGGCGTCGCACCATCGTCACGACGAGTTGAGGCAGGTCGCGGCCGGCCGCGGCGACGTCGTCGACCGTCGCGGCCCGCTCGATCGCGCTCTTCATCGCGAACGGCGTGTGCCGCCCGAGCCCCATCAGGTCGGTGTCGGTCACGACCCCGAGCAACTCGCCGCCGGGTCCCGTCACCGGGAAGTGGTGCACGCCCTGGGCGAACATCGCGAGCAGGGCGTCGCCGGCGAGCGTGTCATGGCCGATCGTGCGCACCGGGAAGGTCGCGAACGTCTCGAGCGGGCGTGTCGGGGTCCGCCTTCGTGGCGACGACCTTCGCCCGCAGGTCGCGGTCGGTGACGATGCCCCAGCCGTCGCGCATCGGGACGAGCAGGGAGGAGACGCGTTCGGCGGCCATCAGGGAGGCGGCCTCGGCCACCGCGGTCTGCGGCTCGGCCGTCACCGGCACCCGACGCACCAGGTCGACCCACCGGTCGCAGCCGGGCGTCGGGCACGTCGGCGGCCGCATCGGTCGCCGAGGCGATGCGCCGGCGCATGCTGCCGATCACGAACGAGAGCCCCGCGTGCGTCTCGAGCACCGGGTCGGCGGTCGGCTCGGGGACAGGTAGCAGAGGGTGTCCTCCTGCGCGCGAACCGTGAGCGAGGGCACCTCGTGGGCCAGCAGCGAGAACTGTCCGAAGACCTCACCCTCGAGCAACAGGTCGAGCACCTGGCCGTCGTCGAGCAACTCCACGGCGCCCTTGCGCACCACGTAGAGCGCGGTCGCGGGTTCCCCGCCCTGCTGCAGGATCACGGCCCCTCCCGGGAAGTGCTCGATCTCGACCGAGCGCGCGACCTCGGCGAGCCGCTCGGCGCTCAGCGCATCGAACGGCGGGTACCGACGCAGGAACCCCGCGATGTCCACGGCCGGAGTATCGCCGATGGCCGTCGACGACGTGGAAGCGTCAGGGCGTCGGGTCAGGGTGACGGAAGGATGCGCCATGTGCCGTACTCGACCGTGGTCGGCACGGCTCGGACCCTCGTGACGCGGTAGGCCTCGCCCCGCAGCTCCACCCGGAGCAGCACGATCACGCCGTCCTCGACCCCGTCGGGCCAGAGCGAGCTGGGCCGCATGCCCGACAGGAGATTCCCCATGCCGTAGGCCACGACCTTCCCGTGGACCCGCTCGATCGGTTGCACGACGTGCGCGTGATGGCCGACGATCGCGTCGACGAACGGCGACCTCGTGAGGCGCTCGGCCACCTGTGTCTGGAACGCCGTCGGCGTCGTGAGCGGCTCCACGCCCCAGTGCAGGCTGACCACCGTGAAGTCCGAGCCGCGTTGGTGGGCGCGACGGGCGTCGTCGAGGATGCGCTCGACCTCGATCACGTTGGCTTGCCAGCCGTGTTCGGGCGTGAAGCCGTTGAACCCGAACGAATAGGACAGCTGAGCCACCGTCGCCCCGCCGACGTCGAGCATCGTGATGCGGCGGGATTCCGCTCGGGTTCGTGCCGTGCCGGCGTGGGCGAGGCCATTGCGGTCGAGCGCGCCCAGCGTGGCCTCGATGCCGGGGGTGCCCCCGTCGAGTGAGTGGTTCGAGGCGGTGGAGCACGAGTCGTAGCCGGCGAACGCGATCGCGTCGGTGATCTCGACCGGCGCGGCGAACACCGGGTAGCTCGAGAGGTCGCCATCCGCCGTCACCGGCGTTTCCAGGTGGCAGAGGGCGAGATCGGCGCCGGCGAGCGTGTCCTGCACGCGCCGGAACATGGGCCGGAAGTCGAACGCCTCACCGCTCGCGGCGCCGAGCACGGCCGCACGTTCCCATAGCGACTCGTGGATCAGGAGGTCGCCCGTGGCGGCGATCGTGAAGCGTCGCGGGAGCGCCTCGACGCTCGGCGACGGCTGGGCGGTCGCCGACGACGTCGTGGGGGCGGATGCGGTGGCGGGCGGCGCCGCGAGTCGGGAGCGCCGGTGTCCCTCGCGGCTCGGTCCTCCTGCCGGGTGAGGGACCGCCAGGCTCAGCGCGAGGACACCGACCATGACGGTCGAGCGGGTGAGGGGCCCCGGGGGTGGCCGGCGACGTCGATGCTTGGCTCGCATCGTGGGTCCTCGGTCGTTGGGGACGGGACGAGCTCAGACGGCTCGTCCGGCGGAAGGTCCGTTGAGGATATGCCCGGAAACGGCCCGAACCGTGGAGGCGCGGCGAGATCGCGCGGCTCCCGCCGAGCCGCTTCGGCCTACGTCAGGCGCCGTCCCACTGGCCGGCGTAGGGTCCGCGGCCCGATGCGCACGCCGCCCCGCAGCGCGCGGCGAACGCGAGCGCGCGCTCGACCTCCCACGACATCCCCAGGGCGTACGTGAGGCCGGCGGCGAACGAATCACCCGCGCCGTACGCGTCGCCCGCGAGCCCCCGTGACACCTCGGCTGCCTCGTAGCGACCGGTTCCGCCGCTCGAGGTCTCGTATCGGCCGCCCGACGCTCCCTCCGTCCGAACGAGCAGCGGCGGCCGCCACGGCAGCACCTCGATCTCGACGTGCTCCGACGGGTCGCGGTCGCTCCCCACGAGCGCGTCGGGAACGACGTCGGCCCGGAGCAGCTCGTCGAGCACGCGCGTGGTCACGACCATCACGCGGGCCCTGCGCGCCCGCCGGAAGGCCTCGGCGTCACCCGCCGTCATGTACACGGCATCGGCTCCATCGAGGCGGTCCCACGGCAGGGGGTCGTCGCCGCGCGGCGAGAGGCGTCGCCCCAACGTCGTGATCGTTCGCTCGCCCGCCGGGTCGACGAGCGTGAGCGCCCGCCGGGTGCGATCGCCGCGGATCGCGGCGCGGACGTCGACGCCGAGCTCGGTGAGCTCCTTCGTCGACCGCCCGCCGAGCTCGTCCTCGCCGAGCGCGGTGAAGAAGTCGCACGCGCCGGCCAGTCTGGCGAGCTGCACCGCGGCGACCGCACCCCCGCCGCCCGGCTCCTCCCAGTCGTCGGTCGAGTGCGCGATGTCGCCGGGGGCGGGGATGCGATCGACCGCGCCGAACCAGACCCATTCGGTGTGCCCGACGACCGCGACCCGCATCGGGTCAGTCTCTCGCGGAACCTCCCGCCGCGTGCGAGAGTCGACTCAGCACGCACCGAGCGGGGGGTGGCGTGGCACACGGCGACGAGCAGGACCCGGGTCTGCCGATCGAGTTCGGCCCGGCTTCCAACGGCGAGTACGACCCGGAACCGTCGCTGCCGCCCGTGCTGCGCGAGACCGTCGCTCGAGCCCGCGCCTGGTCGATCGCGAACGCCGACCGACTCGGTATGTCCCGTCGAGAGTTCCTGCTCTCGGCGTGCGGCGCGGCGACGGCGTTCCTCGCGCTGAACGCCTGCACCGCCGAGGAGCACGCGGCAGGCCCCTCGTCGCCGAGCGCGACCGGGTCGACGCCGGGTGGCACGTACGAGATCCCGCCGAGCGCGTCGGTCGAGCCCGAGAGCGCGTTCGAGGCGCTCGGCGGCGAGGAGTTCGTCTTCGACATCCAGGGGCACCTGCTCGAGTACCACCTGAACCCGGTGTTGAACGGGCAGGACTTCTGGACGTCGTTCCCGCAGCAGGACTGCGGCGAGGACGACCCGCGAGCCTGCTACTCGATCGAGCACTTCCTCGAGCTGATGTTCCTGCGCTCCGACACGAACATGCTCGTGCTCTCGGCGCTGCCGATCTTCCCCGAGGGCAGCCCGCAGGGCCACGACGTGATGGACCTGACGCGCAAGGTCGCCGCCTCGCTCTGCCGCGACGAGCGCATCCTGCTGCACGGCCAGGCGCTGCCCAACGTGGGGAAGCTCGACGCCGCGCTCGCCGCGATGGAGCACACGGCAGCGGCTTACCCCGTCGCCGCCTGGAAGACGTTCACGCACTTCCCCGACGCCTTCGAGGGCGACGGCAACGGATGGTGGCTCGACGACCGCGATCCGAGCGAGCGGCAGGTGGGGGAGCGGTTCATCCGCAAGGCCAAGGAGATCGGCACCGACACGATCTGCATCCACAAAGGGCTCTCGCTCGGCTCGCCGTTCGCCTCGCCCGACGACGTGGGCCCGGCGGCGCGCAGGCATCGCGACATGAACTTCGTGGCCTACCACTCGGGGTTCGAGGCGAACGTGCCCGAGGTGCCGTACACGAAGGCCACGAGGGCCATGGGCACGAACCGACTGATCTGGTCGATGGAACGCGAGGGGATCGGCCCGAACGAGAACGTCTACGCCGAGTTGGGCACGTCGTGGTGGTTCGTGATGCGCTACCCGGATCAGGCGGCGCACTTCCTCGGCAAGCTGTTGCGCTACGTCGGTGAGGACAACGTGCTGTGGGGCACCGACTGCCTGTTCTACGGCTCGCCGCAGCCGATGATCCAGGCGATGCGCGCGTTCCAGATCTCCCCGGAGTTCCAGGAACGATACGGCTACCCGAAGCTCACGAAGGAGCTCAAGGCGAAGATCCTCGGCCTGAACGGTGCGAAGTTGTACGGCGTGGAGCCGAACACCGACACGTGCCGGTTCTCGAGGCGTGACCTCGAGCAGATCCGCCGGAAGCTCCCCGGCCTGAACCGGGTGCTGGGGCCGACGACGATGGCCGAGACGCAGGCGTTCCGCGACGACGACCGCGAGCAGTGGGCCACGATGGCCACGATGCTCGCGTGAGGGGCGTCACAGAGCCTGGACCCCGGGGCATGATCGCGATATGAGAGCGCTCGTCCCCCTCGTCGTCTTGGTTCTGTCACTTCCGGGCGCATGTGCCGATGCGGACGATCCGGGAACCGACGATCGGGCTGCCGAACCCTCCTCCGCCCAACTCGAAGTGCGATGCGACGGCGTCGAGACGCTGGTCATGACCCCGATCGTGCAGGCACAACCCGACGGGGTGCACGCGGTGATCCACAACGTCAGCGATGCCGAGGTGCTCATGCAATGGGAACATGGAGGCGACGGCGCCCCGTCCGGCGATTCGCGGCGGGTCGTGCCGATCCCTCCCGGCGACGCTCGGTTCCGTTGTCAGACGCTGACCGACGATCTCGATCCGGGCGATCCGGGCGGCTGGGCATCGTTCGAGGTGCTGGAGCCTCCCGGATGGGTGTCGACCGATCTCGGCTGTGCCGAGGGGGGAGTGATCGGGAACCTCGACCACGCCCCCGATGCCGAGGGTGTGAGCGATCCGGAGGCAGACGCCAGGGAGAAGGCTGAGGGTGCCGAGGTGGTCCAAGCGGGATACGCCACCGACGAGGAGATCTCATTCGTGGCCTTCGACGGTGACGATCCGGTGATGGTGCTCACGTACCACTCCGACGGGAATGGCGGCTGGCTCCTGAATACGACGTCCCGCTGTAGCTGACACGAACGGATCCGTATCCTCGGCGAGTGCCTCGACGATCGATCCGGCTCGGTGCTCCTGCCGACGATCTCCGCGAGACCTTCGCGGCGATCCGTGCGGACATCGGCATCCCGGAGATGTTCCCGCCCGACGTGCTCGCGGATGCCGAGAGCTCGGCTCATCAACCGCGGCTCCCCGATGTCGACCTGACCGATCTGCCGTTCGTCACCCTCGATCCGCCGGAGTCGAGGGATCTCGACCAAGCGTTCCATCTCGAGCGTCTTCCCGGCGCCGGGTTCCGGCTGCGATACGCGATCGCCGACGTCGCCGCGTTCGTCGCTCCGGGCGGCGCGGTCGACGCCGAGGCCCACCGACGGGCCGAGACCGCCTACAGCCCCGACGGCCGCGCTCCGCTGTACCCGCCGGTGCTCTCGGAGGGCGCCGCTTCGCTGCTGCCCGAGGGCCCGCGCCCCGCGATGGTCTGGCGTATCGACGTCGACGACACGGGAGCCACGGTCGACGCCGACGTGGCACGGGCACTGGTGTCGAGCCGGTCGAAGCTCGGCTACGCGGAGGTGCAGGCGGCCCTCGACGACGGGCGCGCCGACGAGATGCTCCGGCTCCTGCCGGAGATCGGCGCGCTCCTACAGGACGCCGAGCACGCTCGCGGCGGCGCGAGCCTCGGCGTTCCCACCCAGGAGGTGGTCTCGAGCGACGGCGGTTATACGTTGCGGTTCCGGTCGCTGCTGCAAGTGGAGGACTGGAACGCCCAGCTCTCGCTGCTCACCGGGCGGGCCGCCGCGGAGATGATGCTCGAGGGCGGTCTGGGCATCGTACGGACGATGCCCCCCGCCGACGAGTACGACGTGGCCCGGCTGCGGCGCGTGGCGGTCGGCCTGGGCATCGACTGGCCGGCCGACCTTCCCTACGCGGAGATGCTGCACACGGTCGACCCCTCCCGCTCCGACGCCGAGGCGGTGTTCCTGCAGGAAGCGGCGGTGCTGTTCCGAGCGGCCTCCTATGTGGCGTTCGACGGGCATCCTCCGCCCGACCCGATGCACGCGGCCCTCGCTGCGAGATACGCACACTGCACGGCGCCGTTGCGCCGTCTCGGCGACCGGTACGCGAACGAGGTGTGCCTCGCGCTGTGCGCCGGGCTCGACGTGCCCGTGTGGGCGCGCGACGCGCTCCCCGCCCTGCCGATCGAGATGGCGCTCGGTGCAGAGCGCGGCAACCGGCTCGAGCGAACGGTGGTGGATGCGGTCGAGGCCGCCGTGCTGGCGCCGCTGGTCGGGCAGGAATCGGACGGGCTCGTGATCGACCTGTGGAAGCGGGGCAGGGGAGAGGTCGCGCTGCGGCATCCGGCCGTGATCGGGCCGTGCGAGGACGTGCACGAACTGGGCGCGAAGGTGCGGGTCCGTCTCGAAGAGGCCGACGTCGCGAAGCACACGATCCGTTTCGCCAGGGTTCCCGGCGCCGGCGGCTGACTGACGACGACGATCAGCCTCGTAAGCTGCAACGCATGCAGACGGAACGACGGCTGACCTCCTTCAGCCACGGCGCGGGGTGCGGGTGCAAGCTCGGCCCCGAGCAACTCAGCGCGGTACTCGGTTCGCTCTCTCTCCCCGGAGTCCCGTCCGAAGTGCTCGTCGCTGCCGACACCGGCGACGACGCAGCCGTGTACGCGCTCGACGACGACCGGGCGCTCGTCGCGACGCTCGACTACTTCACGCCCATCGTCGACGACCCCTACGACTGGGGACGAATCGCGGCCACGAACGCGATGAGCGACGTCTACGCGATGGGCGGCACCCCGTTCCTCGGGCTGAACATCGTGAACTGGCCCATCGACGACCTTCCGGCCGAGATGCTGGGTCGCGTGCTCCAGGGTGGCGTCGACGCCGCGGGAGCCGTCGGCGTGCCCGTGCTCGGCGGGCACTCGATCACCGACCCCGAGCCGAAGTACGGCATGGTCGTGCTCGGCTTCGTCGACCCACGCCGCATGCTTCGGAACTCGACCGCGGCGGCAGGCGACTCGCTGGTGCTCACGAAGCCGCTCGGCCTCGGCATGATCTCCACGGCGGTCAAGCGCGGCGTCGCGACCGACGAGATGCTCACGACCGCCATCGAGCTCATGACGACCCCGAACCGGGCGGCGAGCGAGGCCGTGAACGAGGTGGGCGCCGATGCCGCGACCGACGTCACCGGGTTCGGCCTGCTGGGACACCTCCACCGCATGCTGCTCGCGAGCGGCGTCGCAGCCGAGATCGACGCGAGCGCCGTGCCCCTGATCGACGGCGCGCTCGACCTCGCGCGCAGCGGCGTCGTGCCGGGCGGCACTCAGCGCAACCACGCGTACGTCGCGCCCCATGTCGACTGGGGTGACCTGACCGAGCCCGAGCAGCTCCTGCTCGCGGACGCCCAGACGAGCGGGGGATTGCTCGTCGCGACCCGGGAAGCCGACTCACTCATCGCCGCACTCGATGCCCGGGGGGTCGATGCACGGACGATCGGCTCCGTGATCGTCGGCACTCCGGGACGCGTACGCGTCAGCGACCGGGTGTGAATCCGATCGCGCGGCACCACGAGAACGCGGCATAGGCCTCGGGCGACTCGGACCAGCCGAGCCAGGCGCGTTCCATGTCGCGGAGATCCTCGGCCGTTCCCAACCCGAGCCGCTCGGCCCCGTCCGCGTACCACTCGTCGCGACACTCCTCCGCTCGATCGCGCCCGAACGCTCGCACCGACGCTTCCGTGCCGTAGCTGATCGAGGTGGTCGTCGCCTCCACGCGTTGGAACCCCGCCGCGATCAGCACGCCACGGAGCGCCCGTCCCCGGTACGGATCCGCGACCCCTTCGGCCAGCCACAGACGGGTGCGGAGGTCGTAGAAGCGACGGAGGACCGGCTCGTCGGGACCGCCGAGGATCAACCCCCCGTACTCGACGCTGGCGACGCCCACGACACCGCCGGGCTTCAGCACGCGACGGATCTCCGCCAACGCGTCGACCGGGCGGTCGAGCGTCTCGACCATGGAATGCGCGAGGCACGCGTCGAACTGCCGATCCGGGAACGCCAACGTATACACGCTTCCTTCGCGGAACTCCACGTTGTCGATCCCCGACCGCCGGGCGTGGGTCCGTGCGTCGTCGAACTCCGCATCGTCGACGTCGACCCCGATCACTCGGGCGACCTTCGCGGCGAGCCCGATCGTGATGCTCCCCGATCCGCATCCCACGTCGAGCAGCAGGTCGTGGCTCGTGATGTGCGGCTCCAGGAAGTCGGCATACACGGCGGCGCTGCGTGAGATGAGCAGATCCTCGAACGACATCGATACCTCTCCCCCGGGCCGGACCATCGTCGCACGACCTCGCCTCGGAATAACCGACCCCACTGGTAGCATTTGCACCTGCAACAGCGTCGGGCGAACGCGTCCGCGCGCAGGTCGCATCCCGGGAGCACCGACTTGACCGAGCTGGACGGCGTCTTCGCCAAGGAGATCGTGGAGCAGGGCCTCCGCGAGTTCCCGAACGAGAGCTGCGGCGTGATCGCCGCCGCCGACGGCGTGCCCGTGAAGGTCTTCCCGATGAAGAACGCCGATGCGAGCCCTGTGACCTACCGCCTCGACGGCAAGGAGCAGCTCCGTGTCTTCGAGGAGATCGACGACCAGGGCTGGGAACTGTGGGCGATCTACCACTCGCACACACACTCCGAGGCCTATCCGAGCGAGACCGACATCAGGCTCGCGTTCTACCCCGAGGCCCGCTACATCCTGGTCTCGCTCGCAGACCGCGAGGCACCCGTGATCCGCTCGTTCCGCATCACCGACGGCGAGGTCACCGAAGAGGAGCTGACGATCCAGTGACGCAGCAGCCGATGTTCAACGAGGACCAGGTGCAGCGGTACGCGCGTCACATCATCCTGCCCAACATCGGCGGGAAGGGTCAGCGCAAGCTGCTCGACAGCTCGGTGCTCGTGATCGGCGCCGGCGGACTCGGCTCGCCGATCGCGATGTACCTGGCCGCCGCCGGCATCGGCAAGCTCGGCGTGGTCGACTTCGACGCGGTCGACGTCTCGAACCTGCAGCGCCAGATCCTGCATACGAGCGACGACATCGGCCGCCCGAAGGTCGAGAGCGCGGTCGAGCACCTGCGCTCGATCAACCCGACGATCGAGATCGTGGGCCACGACACGCTGCTGTTCTCGACGAACGTCTACGACGTGTTCGAGCGGCTACGACATCATCGTCGACGGCACCGACAACTTCCCGGTGCGCTACCTCGTGAACGACGCGACCCAGTTCACCGGCAAGCCGCTCGTGTACGGCTCGATCTACCAGTTCGAAGGCCAGGCCACCGTGTTCATGCCGGGCCAGGAGACGCCGTGCTACCGCTGTCTGTTCCCGTCGCCGCCGCCGCCGGGCACGGTGCCGAGCTGCGCCGAGGGCGGCGTGTTCGGCGTGCTGCCCGGCGTGATCGGCGCGATCCAGGCGACCGAGGCGATCAAGCTGATCACGGGCGAGGGTCAGACGCTCGAGGGCCGGCTGCTGCTCTACGACGCCCTGCACATGGACTTCCAGGAAGTGAAGATCCGCTGGGACGCCGACTGCCCCGTCTGCGGCAAGGAACCAACGATCACCGAGCTGATCGACTACGAGGCGTTCTGCGGCGTTCCCGCCCGCTGAGACACTGGTATCGAGGACGACCTCAGACCCACACGACAGGAGACCGAACGACGATGGCCGTGACCGTGAAGCTTCCGACGATCCTGCGCAAGCACGCCGGGGGAGAGGCGAAGGTCGGCGCCGACGGCGCGACGTTGCGCGACGTGCTCACCGACCTCGAGGGCCACTACCCGGGCATCACGAAGAACGTGATCTCCGACGACGGCGGCCTGCACCGCTTCATCAACGTCTACTGAACGACGAGGACGTGCGCTACCTCGGCTCGCTCGAGACGGAAGTCTCAGACGGTGACACGGTCAGCATCCTCCCCGCCGTCGCCGGCGGCTGAGCGATCCCGAGCGACGCTCAGCCGAAGAATTCCTCGGAGCCGAAGATCGTGACGACCACCGCGATGCACGCGCTGAGCGCCGCGGGCACGATCGCCGCCGGCCGGTGTCCACGGAGCCAGCCGATCATGCCGACGACGAACGAGGCGACCAGAGGCGTCATCATCCAGGCGTAGAGGAAGATGTAGACGCCTCGCGGCACCCCGATGCTGTCGGTGAAGTCGCCGCCCGCGAGCCACGTGATGCCGATCGCGATCGCCCCACCCACCAGGTGCCACGGCCACGATGCGAGGAGCAGGATCCATGACCAGCGGAGCGCCCGCGTCCCCAGCTGTCGATCGTTTCCCAGCGTTCCCGCGGGGGCGTGACCGAGCATCCGAGCCACCTCCACCTCTACCTCCACTCTACGGCGGCGGTCGTCGCTCGGGCTACGCTTCCCGTCGTGGAGATCCGCAAGCTCGATCCCGACGACGTCGAGCTGCTCGACGCGGGCGTCCGGGTGCTGAAGGGGCGCTCGTCCCCGGCGCCCGAGATGTTCCTGCGCGACGAGCACGCCCATGCCTTCGTCGCGATCGACGACGAGACGGTCGTGGGGTGCGCCTACGGGTACGAGCTCTTCCGGCCGGACGGGTTCTGGATGATCGTGCTCTACGACCTGGGTGCCGCGGAGCCCTATCGCCAGCAAGGGCTCGGCCGCGAGCTCCTGGCCGCGTTCGCTTCCTTCGCCCGCGCCAAGGGGCACGACAAGATGTGGCTGTTCACCGACGCCGGAAACGCGGCCGCCAAGCGTCTGTACGAGGGGGCAGGCGGGGAACGGGACGACGGAGCCGTCGGGTACTGGTGGGTCTTCGAGTGAGCGCGCCCCGCGGAGGCCATCGGCCTATTGACCTGCAGGTCAACACCGGTCTAGCGTCCGAGGCGGAAGGGAGGGCGCTTCCCCGTGCAGACCCCCACGAAAGGACCGCAGGACCACGTTCCCGTGGCTCCTCGCGCCCAGAAGCCGCCGCGTCGTGAGCAGGATCTGATCGTCATCCCCGAGGCCGTCGAGCCTCGGCGGTGGGGTGTGATCGCGGCGGTCGTCGCCGGTGCGCTCGCGCTGATCCTCATCATCGCCCTCGCGGTCTATGCGATCGACCAGAGCGAACCGTGCCGACGATCTCGACGCGCAACTCACGGCTGCCCTCGAGGATCAGCGCGCTCTGATCGACGCGGCGACCACGTCCCGCGAACGCGTCGCGGAGCTTGAGGTCCGCGTCGGCGTGCTCGAGGGCAATGTGCAGCGCGCCCGCCAGGGCAAGGAGGTTCTCTCCGCCAGCAACCAGGAGGCCAGGGAGAACCTGCGACAGGCCCGGCAGGCGCTCGACGACGAGCAGGCTCGCTTCCGTTCGTACATGGGACCCCCGGTCGGACCAGGCTCGCACGTCGGCAGGCTGATCGCGGTCGGAGCCGATCAGTCTCCCGCCCGTGTCACGATCGACCTCGGACGGTGGCTCACGGGCGCGGCCGCGACCCAGGCGGCGATCGACGACGGCGTGATCACGGCGGGCGACACCGCGCGCGGTACTTCCGCAACGATGACAACATCTGGCGCACGCTGCCGCTCGACCCCCTCGCCACGGTGACCGTGCTCCGATGGGGCCGGCGGCTCGGGCACGTACACGATCGCGTCGAGCCGAACTGCAGCGCGCTCTCCAGAGCCGACGCTCGACGCGCCGAGCGCATCATGAACGATCCCTTCCGGGTGACCGTCGCCGACGGTCGCATCACGGCGCTGCGCCAGCTCCGCTATCCCTGACCGTCTCGAGGGAAGCGCACCTCGAACCGGGCGCCCCCGCCGGGCGCGTCGAGGACGGACACGTCTGCGTGGTGGGCGTGCGCGATCTCCTGGACGATCGAGAGGCCCAGGCCCGTCCCGCCCGAGTCGCGGTCCCGCGCCTCCTCGAGCCGCTCGAAACGCTCGAAGACCCGCTTGCGATCGATCGGGGGGATGCCGGCGCCGTCGTCGTCGACCGTCAGGATGACCTCGTGGTCGGTCTCTCGCAGCCCCAGGGTCACCGTGGTGTCGGAGTGACGGATCGCGTTGTCGATGAGGTTGCGAACGAGGCGTTCGAGGTGCGCGGCGTCGCCGCGGACGCGGCCCGCCGAGACGCCCCTGCTGTCGATCCGGCGATCGACGTCGGAAGCTCGGAGTCGCGAGGCTTCTGCGAGCACGATGTCGTCGAGGTCGACCTCCGAGCGGCGCAGTGCCAAGGTGCCCTCGTCGATGCGGGTCAGCAGCAGCAGGTCCTCGACCATCCGCTGGAGTCGAAGGTCCTCCGCGAGCACGACCTCCGCAAGTTCTTCGACGTCCGACTGAGCGGGGTGCGCGATGACGACCTCCGCGTGCTGACGGATCGCCGCGATCGGCGAGCGCAGCTCGTGGGAGGCGTCGGAGACGAGCCGGCGCTGGCGGTCCCGTCCCTGTTCGAGGCGGTCGAGCATCACGTTCATCGTCGTGGCGAGGTGTGCGATCTCGTCGTCTGCCGGCGGCACCGGAACCCGTCGGCTCAGACTGATCGCCGGAGATCGTCTGCACCTCGCTGCGGATCGACTCCACGGGGGCCAGGGCCCGTCCGACGACGAACCACGTCACCGCCCCGATGACCAGGAGCAACACGGGGATGCCGACGACGACGAACCCCGCGACCGCTCCGGTGGATTCGCTCACCGGCTCGAGGGCTCGACCCACCAGGACCGTCCGCATGCCCTCGTCCGTCGCCGTGGTGTGCGCGACCACGATGAACTCGCCCTCGCCCTCCTCGAAGGGCAGGCCCTCGACCACGGTGGTTTCTCCGCCCTCGAGGTCGGCGACGGGGTCTCGACCGCCGAGGTTGGCGGTCGACGCGATGACGACGCCGGAGGGATCCACGACCTGCACGAACTCCTCGTCTGGGTCGCCGGTCTCGATCTCCGGCGTGATCGTGCCGTGCTCGATGGCGCCTGCGATGCTCTCGGCCGTGAGGGTTGCCGCGTCTTCGATCCCGGCTGTGAGCGTGTCCCTCAGCTTCAGCTCCATCGCGACGGTCGCGATGATGAGCGCCGCGCCGACCACCAGGACGGCCGCGACGGTCGTCCGGGCGCGGACCCCTGCCGTCACGCGGCGGATTCGCATCATCGGCTGGCCCGATCAGTCCCCGTCGGCGAGACGGTACCCCGCCCCGCGGATCGTGTGCAGGGTCTCTCGCCCGAACGGGCGATCGATCTTGTTGCGGAGGTGCCCGATGTACACCTCGACGATGTTGAGGTCGCCCTCGAAGTCATAGTCCCAGACGTGGGAGAGGATCTCGGTCTTCGACATCACGCTGCCATCGTGGCGCATCAGGAACTCGAGGATCGAGGCTTCCCTGGCCGTCAGCTCGAGCTCGATGTCGCCGCGGAACGCTCGTCGTGATCCCGGATCGAACTGCAGGTCACCGACCTGCAAGATCGCGGGCCGTGAAGGAGCACCGCGTCGGATCAACGCCCGCAGATGCGCCATGAGCACCACGTACGAGAACGGCTTCGTGAGGTAGTCGTCGGCTCCCAGGTCGAGGGCCTCCGCCTGGTCCAGCTCTCCTTCTTTCGCGGTGAGCATGAGGATCGGGGTCCAGTTCCCGTCCTGCCGCAGGGTCGCGCACACCTCGAAGCCGTTCATGCCGGGGAGCATGATGTCCAGCACGATCGCATCATAGGCATGCTCGCGGGCCATCCACAGACCGTCGGTGCCGTTCAGTGCGACGTCTGCAGCGAAGCCCTCGGCCTCGAGCCCTCGCTTGAGACCCGAGGCCAGGCGCGGCTCGTCTTCCACCACGAGGAGTCTCATGACCGCAAGTATGTCCGCCTTCAGCTGTCCTTCAGCAAGGATGTCGCAAGCTGCATCGTGTCACGAGGGCTCACGGCCCGCCCGCGACGTCAGCGGGAGCATGGCCTTCGCCCGGTTCCCGGCAAATAGGCCGAAGGGCGTAGGTCCCATGGGTTGCGCTCGCGACACACTTCGGCGTACGGTCCGCTCATGTGCGCGTCCGTCGAATCGGGGAGGCCGAACGACCGACGAGGCCCGCGCTTCGCCGTAGGTTCTTCGGGACCCATCTCGGCCGATCCACTCCGAGCGATGAACGCCGACCGTTCCGACCTGCCAGCGGCGGGCCGGTGCCCATCTCGCCAATGCCCAGGGAGATCCCCTGGACCGACTCGTGGAGGTTGCACAGTCATGATGCGGTGGATCGTCGGTTCGAGCATCAAGTTCCGTCGTCTGGTGATCGCGGTTTCCGTCGGGCTCCTCGTCTACGGCGTTCTGCAGCTGGACAACGCCCGCACGGACATCCTGCCCGAATTCCAGCGACCCACCGTCGAGGTCCAGACGGAGGCCCTCGGGCTCTCCGCCGAGGAGGTCGAGGAGCTGATCACGGTGCCTCTCGAGCAGGACCTGCTCGTGGGTATCGCGTTCCTCGAGGAGATCGAGTCGGTCTCGCTGCCCGGGCTCTCGTCGGTGGTCATGACCTTCGAGCCCGGGACCAGCGTGCTCGACGCGCGCCAGGTCGTCGGTGAGCGTCTGACCCAGGCCGTCGCGGCCGCGGGTCTCCCGCAGGTTGCGAAGCCTCCGCAGATGATCCAGCCCGTCTCCTCGACGGGCCGTGTCGCGATGGTGAAGCTGTCGTCGGACGAGCTCACGCCGATCGAGATGTCCATCCTGTCCAAGTGGGTGATCACCCCTCGACTGCTCGGGGTCGAAGGGGTCGCGAACGTCTCGACCTGGGGGTTCCGTGACCGGCAGCTGCAGGTCCTGGTCGACCCGCAGCGTCTCGACGACGCGGACGTCACGCTCAACCAGATCATCAGGACCGCCGGCAACGCTCTGGAGGTCTCCCCGCTCTCCTTCCTCGAGGCCTCGTCGCCCGGCACCGGTGGGTTCATCGACACCCTGAACGAACGACTCCACATCTTCCACGAGCAGGCGATCTCGACGCCCGATGAGCTGGAGCAGGTGCCGGTCGAGGATCCGCAGGGCGAGATCGCTACGTCGGGTGGTTCGACCGTGTCGCTGGGTGAGGTCACCGACGTCGTCGTGGATCACCAGCCCTTGATCGGCGATGCCCTCTGCTCCGACGGAGACTGCCTGTTGCTCGTGATCGAGAAGTTCCCCGACGCCAACACGCCGGAGGTGGCGGAAGGCGTCGACGGGGCGCTCGAGGAGCTCTCGCCCGGTCTTCCCGGCCTCGCGATGGACACCTCGATCTACCGCCCGGCCGAGTTCATCGACACGTCATTCGACAACCTCGGGCGCGCGGCGCTGATCGGGGCGATCCTCCTGATCCTCGTCCTGGGAGCGCTCTTCTTCGATTGGCGGAGCGCCCTCGTCAGCACGGTGGCGATCGCGATGTCGCTCGCCGCCGCATGGCTGGTCCTGTACTTCACGGACACGACCGTGAACACGATGATCCTGGCCGGCTTGGTCATGGCGTTGGTGATCGCTCATCGACGATGCGGTCATCGACGTCGACAACGTGGCGCAGCGTGTCCGTCAGCAACGCGCGGAGGGCGACGGCACTCCGGCGTGGCAGGTCATCATCGAGGCGACGCTCCAGATGCGGAGCGCGATCCTGTTCGCGACGCTGATCGTCGCCGCCGTGCTGCTGCCGGCCTTCTTCATGGAAGGCGAGGCGGGAGCGTTCCTGCCGGCGATCGCCACCGCGTACCTGCTCGCGATCGTCGCGTCGATCGTGGTGGCGATCACGGTCACGCCGGCTCTCGGGATGATGCTCCTGGGCAGCGCCACGCGCGAGCGCCGCGAGTCTCCCGTGGCGCGTTGGCTTCGCCAGCGCTACGAGGGCGCGGCCGCCCGCATCGTGCCCAAGGCCGGCCCGGCGTTCGCCGTCTTCGGCGTGTTCATCCTGGTCGGTCTCGTGGCGCTGCCGTTCCTCGACCAGTCGATGCGCCCGGTGCTCCAGGAGCGCGACCTGGTGGTGCGGCTGGCTTCTGCACCCGGCACCTCGCTCCAACGCATGGACGCGATCACGGCGCAGGCCGTCGAGGAGCTTCGGGCGCTGCCCGGCATCGAGGACGTGGGAGCACACGTCGGTCGCGCGGTGCAATCGGATCAGATCGTGAACGTCAACTCCGCCGAGGTGTGGGTCAGCATCGACGGTGCGGCCGACTACGGCGACACGATCACCGCGATCGAGTCCGTGGCCGGTGGTCTGCCCGACGTCACGAACGACGTGCTCACGTACTCGGAGCAGCGGATCACCGAGGTCCTCGGCAGGGAAGACGACGAGATCGTCGTCAGGGTCTACGGCCAGAACCAGGATGTCCTCGCGGCCAAGGCGGAGGAAGTCCGTGCGGCCATCGCCGGCATCGACGGGATCGAGAACGCCGAGGCCGAACTTCCCCTGCAGGAGCCCACGATCGAGGTGGAGCCCTTCATCGAAGAGGCCGAGAGTGTCGGCCTCGCTCCGGGAGACATCCGTCGCGCGGCGACGACCTTGCTCTCGGGCCTCGTGGTCGGAAACCTGTTCGAGGAACAGAAGGTGTTCGACGTCGCGGTGTGGGGAGCCCCGGAGATCCGCCAGGACCTTGCCGACGTCGAGAACCTGCTGATCGACACTCCGGGCGAAGGGCTCGTGCCCCTCGGCCAGGTCGCCGACGTTCGCATCGTGCCGAGCGAGGCGGCGATCCGACACGAGTCGGTCGAATCGTACGTCGACGTCGGCGCCGGGGTCTCCGGGCGAGACGTCGGCGCCGTGGCGGGCGACGTCGAGGTTGCCCTCGACCAGATCACGTTCCCCCTCGAGCACCACGCCAAGGTGCTTGGTGGCTTCGAGGAGGATGCCGCTGCACGCTCTCGCGTGATCGCCATCGTCGTGGCAGCGCTGATCGGGATCTTCCTGCTGCTGCAGGCCGCGTTCGCGAGCTGGCGCTTGGCGTTGCTCGCCTTCCTGGCCTTGCCGATGGCGCTCGCCGGCGGCGCGGTGGCCGTGTTGATCGACGGCGGTGATGTCACGCTCGGCTCCGTCGCCGGGTTCGTGGCCGTGCTGGGGCTCGCCGTGCGCGGCGTCGTCGTCCTCATCCGTCACTACCAGCAGCTGCAGCGCGAGGGCGAGTCGTTCGGGGCCGACCTCGTGATCCGAGGAACGCGCGAACGGCTCGTGCCGATCCTGACGACGGCGCTCGCATCGGCCGTCGTCCTCATCCCGTTCGTCGTGAGCGGAGGATCGACGGGGTTCGAGATCGTCGGCCCGATGTCGGCCGTGATCCTCGGCGGACTGGTCACGACGACACTGCTGAACCTCGTCGTGATCCCGGCGGTCTACCTGCGATTCGGCTTCGTCGCCGAGCCCGATACGTCGGCCGAGGACTTGTTCGTCAGGGTCCCCGACGTCGACACGGTCAAGGGGTAGGAGGATCCGATGAAGCGCAGACTCGTTGAGATCGCCCTGATCCCCGTCACCGTGCTGATCATGACGGCCTGCGGGGGATCGGTCTCGGATGAGTACGTGATCGAGGACAAGCCCTACACCCTCGAGCCGGTCGAGGGTGAGGACGTGCTCAGGGTCATCATGGAGGAGTCCGCCGTGGAACGGCTCGGCATCGAGACGGTCGCGGTCGAGAAGAGCGGGTCCCGGCTGGTCGTTCCCTATGACGCTGTCTACATCGACGCGCACGGGGGCTTCTGGGTGTACACGAACCCCGAGCCCTTCGAGTTCGTCCGGGCCCCGATCGACATCGTCCGGGAGTCGTCGACCGAGGCGTTCCTCTCGGAAGGACCACCACCGGGCATGCAGGTCGTCACGGTCGGCGTCCCCGAGCTGTACGGATCAGAGACCGAGTTCGACGCCTCGTAACGCGATCGCGAAAGGAAGGAACGCACGATGCTTCGCTGGGTCGTAGGGTCGAGCCTCAAGTTCCGATATCTCGTGGTCGCGATCGCCGCCGCGTTGATGTTCTTCGGCGTGCAGCAGCTCCGTCACACGGCGGTCGACGTCTTCCCCGAATTCGCGCCCCCGAAGGTCGAGGTCCAGACCCCCGCCTTGGGTCTGTCCGCGAACCAGGTGGAGCAACTGGTCACGATCCCGCTCGAGCAGACCCTGAACGGGGTCCCGGGGCTCGACGACATCCGCTCGAAGTCGGTGGAGTCGCTGTCGTCGGTCGAGATGATCTTCAAGCCAGGGACCGATCTGTTGACCGCTCGGCAGCACGTGGCCGAGCGCATCGCACAGATCTCGCCGCAACTGCCGACGTGGGCGAGCCCTCCCTTCATGATCCAGCCGCTGTCGGCGACGAGCCGGGTCATGAAGATCGGGCTCACGACGACCGATCCCGAGCTCGACCTGATCGACCTGTCGATGACCACGTACTGGAAGATCAGGACCCGCCTGATGCGCGTGCCGGGCGTCGCGAACGTTCCGATCTGGGGCGAGCGCATCAACATGCCCACGATCGAGATCGATCCGGAGCGGACTGCGCAAGCACAACGTCACGGTCGACGCGGTCTCGGAGGCCGTCGCCAACGCCTTGGAGGCGGGGTTGCTCCAGTACTCCGATGGCAACTTCATCGGCAAGGGTGGCTTCATCGACACGCCCTCGAACCGCTATCCGGTCCGGCACGTCCTGCCCATCGTGAAGGCCGAGGACCTGGGCCACGTGCCGGTCGAGTCGGTGGACGGGAAGGTCTTCGAGGTCGAGGATGTGGCCGACCTCGAGCGAGGGACGTGGCCGCTGGTCGGTGACGCCGTCATCAACGACGGCCCGGGGCTGATGCTCATCGTCGAGAAGCTGCCGTGGGCGAACACGCTCGACGTGACGCGCGGGGTGGAGGCCGCGCTCGAGGAGCTCAAGCCGGGTCTCACCGGCATCAAGATCGACGCGACGATCTTCCGTCCCGCCACGTTCATCGAGGAGTCGATCAGCAACCTCTCCAAGGCCATCTGGTTCGGCGCGATCCTGATGATCCTCATGCTCTGCTTGTTCCTCTACAGCTGGCGCACCGCCGTGATCAGCGTGGTGGCGATCCCGCTGTCGCTCGTCGCGGCCGGTCTCGTGTTGCACTGGCGCGGCGCCACGATCAACACGATGATCCTGGCCGGCATGGTGATCGCCCTCGGCGACATCGTCGACGACGCGATCATCGACATCGAGAACGTGGTGCGACGGCTGCGACAACATCGCAGTGAAGGGAGCGGTGTCTCCACGTCGAGGGTCATCCTCGATGCCTCGCTCGAGGTCCGGAGCGCGATCGTCTACGCGACGCTGATCGAGATCGTGGCCGTGGCGCCGATCTTCATGCTCGAGGGCCTGTCGGGGTCGTTCTTCCGGCCGCTCGCGACGTCGTACGCACTGGCGCTGCTCGCCTCGATGGTCGTCGCGCTGACGGTGACGCCCGCGATGAGCCTGATCTTCTTCCGGAACCCCTCATCCCTGCGGCACAAGGAGTCCCCGGTCGTGCCGGCACTGCAGCGCGGCTACCACTTCATCCTGCAGAAGATCGTCTACCGACCGCGTCGCGCGTACGTGGCGGTCGGCCTCGCGACGGTGATGGGGGTCGCGGCGCTGCCGCTCCTCGGCCAGTCGCTGCTGCCCTCGTTCAAGGAACGTGACTTCCTGATGCACTGGCTGACCGTGCCCGGCACCGGGCAGCCGGAGATGTTCAGGATCTCGGCGCGGGCCAACCATGAGCTCCTGGAGATCCCGGGCGTGCGGAACGCCGGGTCGCACATCGGCCAGGCGCTGCTGATGGACGAGGTCGTCGGCATCGACTTCGGCGAGAACTGGATCAGCGTCGATCCGTCGGTCGACTACGACGAGACGCTGGCGAAGGTTCAAGAGGTGGTCGACGGCTACCCCGGCCTCAACCGCGACGTCCTGACCTATCTGAAGGAGCGGATCAGGGAGGTCCTCACGGGCTCGAGCGAAGCCATCACGATCCGGATCTACGGACAGGACCTGCCTCAACTCCAGGAGACGGCCGACGAGGTCAACGAGATCCTCGCGAGCGTTCCCGGCGTGACCGAGAACCACGTCGAATCCCTGAAGGACATCCCGCAAGTGAGCGTCGTCGTCGATCTCGCCGCGGCGCAGCGCTACGGGCTCAAGCCCGGCGACGTCCGCAGGACCGCCGCCCGGTTGCTCGCGGGCGAGGAGGTCGGCGACATCTTCCGGGACGGCAAGGCGTACGACGTCCAGGTGTGGAGCTCGCCCGAGACGCGTGACACGTACGGCGACATCGAGAACCTCCTGTTCGACACCCCGAGCGGCGAGTACGTCCGGCTGAAGGACGTCGCCGACGTGACGATCGAACCCGTTCCCAACGTCATCTATCACGATGCGCTGGCCAGGAGCCTCGACGTGGGCGCCAACATCGACGGCACCAGGGACCTCGGGTCCATCGTGGCCGACGTGGAGTCTCGACTCGACGACTACGAGTGGCCGGAGGAGTATCACGCAGAGTTCCTGGGCGAGTACACGGAACGACGTGCGGCCGCGAACCGCCTGAACGCCGGCGCGATCGCCGCCGCCATCGGCATCCTCCTGCTCCTGCAGGCCTCGTTCGGCAGCTGGCGTCTCGCGACGCTCTCGTTCCTGACCCTGCCGATCGCGCTGATCGGTGGAGTCCTGGCCGCATACCTGAGCGGTGGGGTCATCTCGCTCGGTTCGCTCGTCGGCTTCTTCACCGTACTGGGGATCGTTGCCCGGAACGGGATCATGTTGATCAGCCACTACCAACATCTCGAACGCTTCGAAGGGGTGCCGTTCGGCCCGGAGCTCGTGTTGCAGGGCGCCCGTGAGCGGGTGGTGCCGATCATGATGACGGTGCTGACGACGGGCCTGGCGCTGGTGCCGCTGCTGATCGCGGGAGAGATCCCCGGCCAGGAGATCGAGTACCCGATGGCCTGGGTCATCCTGGGCGGCCTGATCACGGCGACGCTGCTGAACCTGTTCGTGGTGCCGTCCCTGTATCTGCGCTTCGGCAAGAAGGGTGGAGAGGGCGGCGTGACGATCCCGGCGGCACCCGTGCCCGCGTGAGCCGACGGGAGCGATAGCGAGGGACGATGTCCGACGAACGGACGCCACGGTGACGGCGCGGTCACATCGTGGGGTCCGCGTCGGGCTCGTCGCGATCGTCTGCGTGGCGGTGGTTGGCGGTTGTACGGACGAAGGGACCGTTGAACCATCCGCTCCGCCCTCCGCGGTTGGGGCGGGAGGCTCGGCAACAGCGAACGAGGCCGCCCCGCTGAAGGCGAGCGATTTCGACCCTGCATCGTTCGATCCCGGAACGCCGATCGACAACCGATGGTTCCCGCTGACGCCGGGGACGCAGCTCGTGCTTCGAGGATCTTCCCTCGAGGACGGGGAGCGGCTCGAACACAAGGTTGTCTCCACCGTGAGCGACGTGAGCAAGGAGGTCGCGGGTGTGCGAGTCCGCGTGCTCTGGGAACTCGACTACACGGACGGTGAACTGGAGGAGGCCGAGCTCGCGTTCTTCGCCCAGGACCGAGCGGGGAACGTCTGGCACCTCGGGCAGTACCCCGAAGAGTACGCAGACGGGAAGATCGAGAAATCCCCAGGGTGGATCGCGGGCGAGGAGGGCGCCCGAGCCGGCATCGCGATGAAGGCCGAACCGAAGCTGGGGGAGCCGAGCTACGCACAAGGGTTCGCCCCTCGGCCCATCAACTGGCTCGACCGCGCGAGGACGTTCGAGATCGGGGCCGAGACGTGTGTCCCGGTGGACTGCTATGAGGACGTGCTCGTCACCGAGGAGTTCGAACGGCGCATCCCGGGCGCCTTCCAACTCAAGTACTACGCTCCGGATGTCGGCAACGTGCGCGTCGGGTGGCGTGGGAAGAACGAGGAAGAACGCGAGGTGCTCGTGCTGGTCGCCTACCGCCAGCTCACCGCGCGGCAGATGGAGAAGGTCCGTGAAGAGGTCTTGGCGCTCGAAGGCCGCGCGTACAGACGGAACGCTCCGTACGCCACGACGACGCCTGCAGAGGTCGGTTGAGACGCGCAGTCGGGGCGCCGTGCCCGTGCTCGCGGTCGTCGCGCTTTCGATAACCGCCTGCGCGCGAGTCGAGCCCTTCGAGAACCTGATGGATATCGGGGAGTGCGATCCGGAGACTGCGGGTTTCACGCTCGAGATCGACAACCCGTTCTTCCCGTTGCCGGTCGGGCGGCAGCTCGTGCTCGAGGGCCGCTCGTTCTTCTTCAAGGACGAGCTGGTCCGGATCACCGTGCTTGACGAGGTGGAGACGGTCGCGGGTGTGGAGACCCGGGTCGTCGAGGAGTACGAGGAGGAGGACGGGCGGGTCGTCGAAGTCTCACGCAACTACTTCGCGCAGACGAGCGGCGGCACCGTGTGCTACTTCGGGGAGGAAGTGGACATCTACGACTCGGAAGGAAACGTCACCTCACACGGCGGCGGCTGGCGGGCCGACGGCGCCAACGTCCCCGGGATCTTCATGCCCGCCGACCTCGCCGTCGGCCAAGCGTTCCAGCAGGAGATCGCACCGGGCATCGCCGAGGATCAAGCCAAGGTCATCGCGCTCGGTGAGGTCACGGAGGTTCCCGCCGGCACGTTCGACGACACCGCGACCCTGCTCGACCAGAATCCGCTTGATGGAGGTCAGGACGAGAAGGTCTATGCAGCCGGCATGGGACTGATCGTCGACGGTTCGGTGCGATTGACGTCGGTCACGTGACCGGGCCTTGTGGCGACGAACGGATCGGGAGGGCTGAGATAATCCCGGCGTGCGTTTCGACGACATCCTGCAGGCGATCGGGAACACGCCGCTCGTCGGCATGCCCCGCATGTCGCCGAAGCCCGGCGTCCGCCTGTGGGCCAAGCTCGAGGGCTCGAACCCAACGGGTTCCACGAAGGATCGCATCGCGCTGAAGATGGTCGAGGTGGCCGAGGCGAGCGGCGAGCTCACCCCCGACAAGACGATCCTGGAGCCGACGTCCGGCAACACGGGCATCGCGCTCGCGATGGTGGCCGCGCGCAAGGGCTACCGGCTCACGGTCGTG
Source organism: uncultured Actinomycetes bacterium (assembly GCA_963728665.1). Taxonomy (GTDB): domain Bacteria; phylum Actinomycetota; class UBA4738; order UBA4738; family HRBIN12; genus JAOUEA01. The sequence continues at coordinate 329,812 of CAVSLG010000018.1, forward strand.
ATCCCCGACAACGCGAGCGAGGAGCGCATCGGCCTGCTGCGGCTGTTCGGCGCCGAGATCGTGTTCAGCGACGGCGACAAGGGCACGAACGGCTCGATCGAGGTCGCGCGGGCACTCGCGGCGGACGAAAAGTACTTCATGCCGTTCCAATACGGGAACCCGGCGAACCCGCTCGCCCATCAGGAGGGCACGGCGCAGGAGATCATCCGCGACCTGCCCGAGATCACGCACTTCGTGGGCGGCATGGGTACGGGCGGCACGCTCACCGGCAACGGCCGGGGACTGCACGCCCACAACCCCGACGTGAAGATCGTCGCCGCCGAGCCCGAGCTCGGCGACCTCGTCTACGGCCTGCGCTCGCTCGACGCGGGGTTCATCCCGCCGATCTTCGACCCGAGCGAGATCGATCGGAAGTTCCTCGTCGACTCGTCGGCGTCGTTGCGCACGAACCGCGAGCTCACGTCGAGGGAGGGCATCTTCGCCGGCATCTCGAGCGGCGCCGTCGTCTACGTGGCCCAGCGCATCGCGAGCGAGATCGACACGGGCGACATCGTGTGCCTGCTGCCCGACGGCGGCTGGAAGTACCTGTCGACGGAGGCCTGGGCCGAGGATCTCGCGACGGCCGAGAAGGGCGTCGCGGAGTCGCTGTGGTGGTGAGCGCTCGCATGGCCGGCGCTGGGGGCGCGGGCGCATGAGCATGAGCGATCCGCGTCCGATCGGGGTCTTCGACTCCGGCGTAGGCGGGCTCACGGTCGTGCGCGCGATCATGGACCAGCTGCCGCACGAGCCGATCCTCTACGTCGGCGACACCGCCCGGTTCCCCTACGGGCCGAAGCCGGTCGAGGAGATCCGCCGCTACGCCCTCGAGATCGCCGACTACCTCGTGCACCGCGACGTGAAGATGCTCGTCGTCGCGTGCAACTCGATCGAGGTGAGCGCGATCGACCACATCGCGGAGCGTGCGGGCATCCCGGTCGTGGGCGTGATCGATCCCGGCGCGCGCACCGCGGTGCACGTCACTCGGAACGGGCACATCGGATTGATCGGCACCGAGGCGACCGTCGCGAGCGGCGCGTACGACCGTGCCGTGGCCGCGACGGGGGCACAGGCGAGCCTTCGTTCGCAGGCCTGTCCCGTGTTCGTGGAGCACGTCGAGCGGGGCGACACGACCAGCGACGAGTTGCGAGGGGCCGCGCGAGGGTATCTTTCTCCGCTGATGGCCGACGGCATCGACACGCTGATCATGGGCTGCACCCACTACCCGCTGCTCTCGGGGTTGCTGCAGCTCGAGCTCGGCCCCGACGTGGCGCTGGTGTCCTCGGCCGAGGAGACCGCCAAGGACGTCTACGCGACCCTCGTTGCCGAGCACATCCTGCGCGACGACCGCGACCGCGCGGACCACGAGTTCCTCTCCACGGGCGACCCCGAGGCGTTCGAGCAGGTGGCCGGCGTGTTCCTCGGGCCGGAGCTCACCGAGGTCGGCGCCGCGCGAGCGGTCCCCGTCGGAGGTGGCACGTGGAACTGACCGTGCTCGGCTCGGCGGGCACGTGGCCCGGCCCAGGCGGCGCCACGTGCGGCCACCTGCTGAGCCACGAAGGCACCCACGTCTGGCTCGACGCCGGCACCGGCACGTTCGCCCGTCTGCAGGAGTTCATCGGCATCGACGACATCGCGGCGATCGTGATCACCCACGGGCACACCGATCACTTCATCGACGTGATACCGGCGTTCTACGCGCGGCACTACGGGGGCATGGGAGCGCCCAACCTGCCCTTCTACTCGCCCGACGGGTTCGTCGAGGGCATGAGCGTGCTCACGAGCGAGAACGGCCGCAACGTGATGGCCGAGGCGTACGACTTCCGCACCGTGCACGGCGGCGACGTCTTCGATGTCGGTCCGATCCGCTTCACGACCTTCGAGATGACCCATATCGGGGTGAATGCCGTGGGCTATCGCATCGAGGCCGGAGGGGCGGTGCTCGCCTACACGGGGGACTCCGGCCCGTGCGACGAGGTGATCGAGATGGCGCGCGACGCCGACCTGTTCGTGGCCGAGGCCACCTACCAGGACGCGTCGAGCCAGGCGTTCTTCCACATGAGCGCGACCCAGGCGGCACAGCACGCCAAGGCCGCGGCAGCGAAGCGGCTGATGCTCACGCACATCCTGCCGACGCTCGACCGGGAGGTGTCGCGCGACGAGGCTGCCGCGGCCTTCGACGGCGTGATCGATCTCGCCGAGGACGGCACGACGGTCGAGATCGCGCCGTGATGACGACGACCGAGATCGTGCCGTGACGCGCCCCGACGGCAGAGCGGCCGACGAGCTGCGCCCCGTGACCTGGGAGCTCGGGTTCCAGGAGTGGGCGGCGGGCTCGGTGTTGTTCTCCATGGGCAAGACCCGTGTGCTGGTCGCGGCGAGCGTCTCCGACGACGCCCCTCGATGGCTGAAGGGCACCGGGCGCGGGTGGGTGACGGGTGAGTACTCGATGTTGCCTGCGTCGACCTCCGAGCGTTCGAGCCGCGAGGTGAACCGTGGACGTCCGGGCGGGCGCACCCAGGAGATCCAACGTCTGATCGGACGCTCGCTCCGCAGCGTCACCGACCTCGCGCGTCTCGGTGAGCGCACGATCACGATCGACTGCGACGTGCTGCAGGCCGACGCCGGCACCCGCACGGCGTCGATCACCGGCGGGTACATCGCCCTCGCGATCGCCCTGCGCGGGCTCGAGGCCGAGGGCAAGGTGCCGAACGATCTGCTCACCGACAGCGTCGGGGCCGTGAGCGTGGGCATCGTCGAGGGCGAGCCGCGTCTCGACCTCTGCTACGACGAGGACGCCGGCGCCGAGGTCGACTTCAACGTCGTGATGACGGGCGGGGGCGACTTCGTCGAGGTGCAGGGCACCGCCGAGGGCACGCCGTTCTCGCGCGCCGACCTCGGCGCGATGCTCGACCTGGCCGCGGCCGGTGTGACGCAGCTCACCGAGCTGCAGCATCGCGCGCTCGCCGGCTGAGGCGTCGGCGTGGCGTTCCCGGACCGACTCGCGATCGCGTCGCGCAACGCCCACAAGCTGCGCGAGCTCGGGCGCATCTGCGAGGACTGGCCCGTCGAGTGGGTCACGGTCGAGAACCACGACCCGGCGGCGTTCCCCGATGTCGAGGAGACCGGTGACACCTACCTCGAGAACGCCCTGCTCAAGGCGACCGAGGTCGCGGCCGCGCTCGGGGTCGCCGCGATCGCCGACGACTCCGGCATCGAGGTCGACGCCCTCGGCGGCGGTCCCGGCCACCGCTCGGCGCGATACGCCGGCGAGCAGGCGACCGACGAGCAGAACCTCGACGCGCTGCTGAGGGCGGTGCGGGGTGTCCCCGCCGGGGGCCGCACCGCCCGGTACCGATGCGTCGCGGCCATCGCCTCGCCCGACGGACGCTCCCTCTACGCCGAAGGCGTGTGCGAGGGCGGGTTGGTCTCGAAACGGCGAGGGGTTCGAGGGTTCGGCTATGACCCGGTGTTCGTGCCCGCCGGCTGGGACGAGACGATGGCGGAGCTGACCGACGTACAGAAGGACCGCATCAGCCACCGTGGCCGGGCGTTCCGCGCCCTCGCGGAGCTGGTCGCCGAGGCCTGAGTCGCCGAGGGCGGGAACGCGATACCCGACTCAAGGTAGCAACCTCGCCTGTCGAGGCTACAGACGTGGATCACAAGACCGTCGCTCGGCAGACGATGGATCGTCGCGTGCTGCGCAGCACGAGGGGGTTCTTCGACGGCAAGTCCTCGCTGCTCGTGGCCGTGTTGGGTCTCGCCTTCATCGCGGTCGTGAGCGTGCTCGACTACCTCACCGGCCCGGACCTCTCGCTCTCGCTCCTCTACCTCATGCCGATCGGCCTCGTGACGTGGAACCTGGGCCGCCGCTGGGGAGCGGTGGCGGTCGTCATCTCCACGGTCGCCGCCCTCGTGAGCGACGTGCTGTCGTCGCCGTCGACGACGACCACCGATCCTGTGCCCTACTGGAACGGCATCGTGCGGTTCGCGGTCTTCCTCGCGGCCGCGATGTTGCTCGACACCCTGCGGTCGATCATCGACGCGCAGTGGGGCCTCGTCGAGGAGGAGACGGGACGTTCGAGCGACCTGCGCGAGATGAACGATGTGAAGGACACGTTGCTGCACGCGGTCTCGCACGATCTCAAGGGTCCGCTCGCCGGCATCCTCGGGGCGATGCAGACGATCCGCCGCGACGACGAGCTGCATCTGACCGCCGACGAGCGCCAGGCGCTGTACGAGGTGATCGAGCACAGCGGCCGCAAGATGAACCGTCTGATCGACGACCTGCTCGACCTCGACCGCATCGACCGCGGGAAGGTGCATCCGCAGCGCCGTCCGACCGACATGGGCGAGCTCGCGCGGCGCGTGGTGGCCGACACGGCACAGCTCGACGACCACCCCGTGCGCGTGCGGGCCGACGCCGTGATGGTCGAGGTCGACCCGGGCAAGGTCGAGCGCGTGATCGAGAACCTGCTCGTGAACGCGGCTCGGTACACGCCGCCGGGCACCGCGGTGCTGGTGCAGATCACGTCTCGGCCCAACGGCATCGACCTCGTCGTGGAGGACGACGGCCCCGGCATCCCCGACGAGCTCAAGGAAGTGCTCTTCGAGCCGTTCCGCCAAGGCGAGGAGTCGAGCGGGCGCGGCATGGGCATCGGCCTCTCGCTGGTGCAGCGGTTCGCCGAGCTCCACGGTGGAACCGCCAGGATCGAGGACGCCGCGACCGGCGGCGCGCGGTTCGTTGTCGAGCTGCCGGGCGAGGTCGCGCCGATCGGCAAGGCGACCGACGGCATGGTGGCGGAACCTCAGCTCCACGCCGTCTGACGCGAGTCGGCGCCGAGGAGGACGCCTCACATGGTCTGGGTCGGCGCCTCATGGTGGGTCGTGAGGATGAGCACGGGGATCGTCCTCGCGGTCTTCTCTTCGTACTCGGCGAACGCGGGGTTGGCCGACGTGATCATCGCCCACAGGCGAGCGCGCTCCTGCTCGTCTGCCGGTCGCGCGGTCACCGCGAGCTCGTCGGTGCCCACCTCGATCGTCGCGTCGGGGTGGGCGAGCAGGTTGTGGTACCAGTCCGGGTTCGTTGGGGCTCCCCCCTTCGAGGCCACGACCACGTAGTCCTCGCCGTCGCGGAAGTACGCGAGCGGATTCGTGCGGGCGCTGCCGGTCCTCGCTCCTCGATGCGTGAGCAGCAGCAGCGGTTGGCGCGCGAACGAGGCGACCTTGCCCTCGTTCGAACGGAACTCGTCGATCACCTTGGCGTTCCAGTCAGACATCGTGGACTCCCTCAGGTCGCTGCTCGCCTCAACAGGGAACCCGCGCTCGATATGCCGTGTCAGTGGTTCGGTTCGACGACTACCGGGTGGTAACGGTCAACGTCGTCGTCCCTATGTTCACGGGCTCCCGAATGCATGTACCGCTCACTCGTGGCCGGTGAGGACGTCGAGTTTGTGGCCGCTCACCATTTCATGAATCATGCGTCCGGGGGTGATCGTCGTGGGGAGTGTTCGCACAGGTCTTTCTGTCTCGCTCGACGGGTTCATCAGTGGGCCGAACGACGGCCCCGAAGCACCCATGGGTGTCGGCGGCGAGAGGCTCTTGGCGTGGTACGCCGCTGGCGACACCGAATACAGGCTGCCCGGATCCGACATGGTCTTCATGGTCTCAGCCCAGACATCCGAGTACCTCGCCCAGACGCGCGCGACGACAGGGGCATTGGTGTTCGGTCGAAGGACGTTCGACCTGACGGATGGATGGGGAGGCAAGCACCCCTTGGACGTACCGGTCTTCGTCGTGGGTGCCTCGGTCCCAGAAGAGTGGGTCTACGAAGGATCGCCGTTCACCTTCGTGACGGATGGGCTTGAGAGCGCCGTCGAGCAGGCGAAGGCGGTCGCAGGCGCCAAAGACGTCGGCGTTGGTGCTGCGAGCATCGTGCAGCAGTGCATCAAGGCAGGTCTCCTCGACGAGATACACTTGGATCTGGTCCCCGTCCTGCTCGGGGGCGGCGTCTCGTTGTTCGACCATCTAGGGGCCGGTCCGATCGACTTGCAGTGCACGCGGGTGATCGAGGGTACCGGGGTGACGCATCTCACCTACCGCGTCATCACGTAGGCACGTCGCCGACACGCTCTTGCGTTCAGCTTCGACCTCAATCAGTCGTTCCTCCCTCTCTTGATCCGTCACTTGGAGGGCCTTCTCGTCGAGTTCCCGATCCTCGGAGAGCCGCTAGTGGCATTACGGGTCCGTCGTCGTGACTCCCTTCACACTCAGGGGCGAGATATGGGTGGCGCTGAATCATCAGCAGTGCATGAGACCGACAGAGTCCGGATAGAGGGCGCCACCCACTGGCCGTAGCGGCGGAGAGTCAGGCGTCGTCGTGCCGACGAGGACAGACCCACGTTGGGGAGCGTGCGGCGACGTCCGTCCGGTCATCGAGGTCCAGGCGGCCCCTCCTGACGCCCGTGCACGGTGCCACCATGAAGGTGGAGGCGCTCCAAGGGAGGAGGGGACGACGATGAGACTGACGTGGAGAGATGGTGTCGCCGCTGTCTTCGCGGGTCTGATCGCACTGATCGTGTTGGCGGTCACCGGGGCCTGGGGGTGGCCACTGCTCGGTTCCTACGGGGCTGGGATCGTCGCACTCCTGTTGCTGGCCGTGCCGATGTGCGTCATCGGCGGCTATGCCTTCTGGGACAGCGTGGCGTTCGAGCACCCGGTGCTGGCGATGCACGATCCGTACCTGGCTGCGGACATGCTGCTCGGTCCGGTAGCGATCGCCTTGGTCATCGGCGGACTGGTGGTCGGGACGCAGGTGTGGCTCATGGCCCTGGCCGCTCTGATCGGCATCAAGTGGCTGATCGCGACGGCGCGCCATGCCGTAGAGACATCACCCAGGGTCCACCCTCGCACCGCGGCCGTTCACTGACCTGCACGGAGGTGCGGTGGGTCACGCGTTCCCAGGGTCGGTCGTCACCGCTCGGCCCGTCGAACCGCTGGCACGATGGCGAGTGGACGATGGAAGGAGGGAGTGAACGATGATCTCGACGCTTACGAAGTGGGAGTACTTGGTCGTGCCGCTCGATGACGCCGGGGGACTCAAGAAGGACGCCGACCTCGCCCCGGACCGCCTGAATGAACTCGGCTCCCAGGGCTGGGAGGCCGTCGGGCTGTCGCTCAAGAAGGGCGATCTGGTGGCGTGGCCCGTGGTCCTGCTCAAGCGCCCGGTCGGCTGATCGGGGCCTGCAGGATCCAGGGAGGTGGAGACCCATGCAGTGGGATCTCGGACTCCAAGGTGTGGGGCTGCTCGTCGCGATGTCACTCGGCTTCGGCGTCCTCGCTCAGCTGATCGCGGGCAGGGCGAACGACGCGGTGGCTCTGGCTGATCGCCTCGGCCGCGTCGTTCGTCGGCGGCCTGGTGACCAGTGAGGTCTGGTTCGGCTGGGCGACCGACGAGGAGCTTCAGCCGAACATCGACGGGCTGTCGTTCGACGAGGCGCTGCTGGGCGGCCTGATCTCGGCGGTCGTGGCCGTGCTCGTCACCCGGTACGTCATCCGGAAGCGGAGGGTTGAGCCCGAGGACCGAGCCGAACGCGAGAAGGGGGAGTCGACGCCCCACACCCTTTCGGGCACCCGAGGCATGAACACGTGAGCTGGGCGGACACGTTCCTGGCCGCGCAGTGACCGTCAGTCCAGCGCGAACGATCCTGTGGCGATCTCGCCTGCCGGTTCGTACGTACCGATCACGACGCCGGTGGTCGAGACTTTGCTATCGACGAGCTTCAGCCCGCAGGGGACGGTGCCGTCCGAGAACAGGCGTTTGCCCGACCCGATGACGAGGGGGAAGACCCACAAGCGGTACTCGTCGACGAGGTCGTTGCGCAAGAGCGTCTGGATCAGGTTCCCGCTGCCATGCACCTGCAGCTCTGCCCCCTCTTCCTTCTTGAGCGCCGCGATGCCTTCGGCCGCGTCGCCCTCGATCAGGACCGACCTGCTCCACTCCAGCGTGGGATGACTCCTCGACGCCACGTACTTGGTGGCGTCGTTGAACGGCTTGGCGCCGTCATCGTCTGAGGCGTGCGGCCAATATGAGGCGAAGATGTCGTAGGTCGTGCGTCCGAGAAGGAGGTCGAACCGCGTGCTCACCGCGTCGTCCATGACCTGAGCCATCTGCTCGTCCCAATAGTTCACAGACCAGCCACCGTGCGCGAAGCCGCCGCTGTCGTCCTCTCCAGGTCCGCCCGGGGCCTGCATGACCCCGTCGAGGGTCAAGAAGGTACTCACGATCAGCTTCCTCATCTCTCGTGTCCCTTTCGATCGGATCCCCGGCTCGAGTGAAGCCCACGCAGCATAGGACGGCCTACTAGCATCGAGGGATGCCGACGATCCTCGTGGCGACGCGAAACGGCCTCCACACGTTCGACGACGGCGGGGAACCGCGAGCGGCGGAGCACTCCGGTCGGTCGGTGACGGCGCTCGGGCGTGCGGGCGATGGGTTCTGGGCCATCGTCGATGGGTCCGAGCTCTGGCGCGCCTCTGGCGGGGACCGATCCCAGGTATCCCGTCTCGTCGGGCTCACCGCGACGTGTGTCGCCGGCATCGGTGCCGATGTCTTCGTGGGCTCGTCCGAGGCGCGCCTGTTCCGACTCGAGGGCGGGACGCTCGAGCCGGTCGCCGCGTTCGACCACGTCGAAGGTCGGGGGGACTGGTACACGCCGTGGGGCGGGCCGCCCGACAGCCGCTCGATCGCGAACTGGGACGACGATACCTACGTCAACGTGCATGTCGGCGGGATCCTCCGCAGCGACGACGGGGGAGCGACGTGGACACCGACGATCGACATCGATTCCGACGTCCACCACGTCACGACCGCGGAGGGCATGGTGCTCGCAGCCTGTGCAGGCGGGCTCGCCTCGTCCAGTGATCGCGGTGTCACGTGGACGGTTCGCACCGATGGGCTCGAGGCGCCGTACTCGCGGGCGGTGGCGGTCTGCGGTGACGTCGTCCTGGTCTCCGCCTCGAAGGGTCCCCGAGGTGGCCGCGCAGGTGTCTACCGCGGTGACCTCGTCGGCGGTGCCTTCGAGCGTTGCACGTCCGGGTTGCCCGACCTGTTCGACGACAACATCGACACCTACTGCCTCGAGGCCCTACCCGATGGCTCGCTCGCCGCCTTCGGCACGGCAGGGCGCCTCTTCGTCACGACCGATCAGGGTGCGACGTGGACCGAGCGAGCCTCCGGGCTGCCGGCGATCCAACGCGTCCTCGTGGTGCCCGATCTCGAGCGAGGAAGCGCTCCCGGCGAGCGATAGGTTCGGGCCATGAGCGACGACGGCTACTTCGACGAGCGGGTCGCCGCGACGTACGACGAGTTTTCCGCGGAGATGTTCGACGCGGCGGTCGTCGACATGGCCGTCGGCCTCCTCGCCGAGCTCGCCGGCAGCGGACGCGCGCTCGAGCTCGGGATCGGAACGGGCCGGATCGCGCTGCCCCTCGCCGCACGGGGCGTGCCGGTGCACGGCATCGAGCTGTCGAAGGCGATGGTCGCGAAGCTCCGCGAGAAGCCCGGCGCCGAAGAGATCGACGTGACGATCGGGGACTTCGCGACGACATCGGTCGACGCATCGTTCTCCGTCGCGTACCTGGTCTTCAACACGATCATGAACCTGACGACGCAGGAAGCGCAGGTCGCGTGCTTCCGAAACGTGTCGGCGCACCTCGAGCCGGGTGGGTGTTTCGTCGTCGAGGTCATGATCCCGGAACTCCGGCGACTCCCCCCCGGCGACACCCACCGGGTCTTCCACGGCAGCGAGGACTCCTGGGGAATCGACGAATACGACGTCGCGACCCAGGGCCTCACGTCGCATCACCTCGACATCGTCGACGGCAGACTCGAGCGCCTCTCGGTTCCCTTCCGGTACGTGTGGCCTTCGGAGCTCGACCTGATGGCTCAGCTCGCCGGGATGACGCTGCGCGAGCGTTGGGGCGGCTGGCGGCGGGAACCGTTCACCAGCGAGAGCAGTCAGCACGTGTCGGTGTGGGAGAAGCCCGGCTAGCTCGTCGCTCGTTAGCGTCCCGAGAAGTGGCGGACTTTTGAGGTGGGCTTCCGGGGTGGGAATCCCCGTGACGTAGATGGATGGATCTGCTGCGCGAGGGCGTGAGGGTGCTCGCCCAGGCCGTGATGGAGTCTCCTCCCAGATCGGTGCTGCTCCCTACGAGCGGAGCTCCGAGCGACTCGCGCCTATCGCAACGGCTACCGCACCAGGCGCTGGGACACCCGCCGTTGTCCGTGGGCGCTCGACGGACGCCGTGGAGCGACTCTTGGTGCCGCGGGGCATCGAGCGCGTCCTCACGTAGTCCTATGCCGCGCGCCTTGACACCCGGCTTCACGTACCGGGCTCCTGACCCGCTCCGGCCACTCCCGTCGCAGGTTAGAGGGAGTCTGCTCACAGCTTGCTCACAGCGTCTGCGCAAATGGTTCACTTCGGCGACGCCGGCCTCCTCAGCCCGGATAGCGACTCTAGCCCTCGCACCTCCCCTCGAGGGCAGGTGCTACCGTTCAACTCTCTATCGGATCCGACGCTCGTTTCAACTCGCTGTGGGTCAATCGCCTGAAGGTCGGAGAACGTGCGATGGACAAACCACGCAAGCCCAATTCGGCCCGAAAGCCGCCTGTGCCATCGGATAGCCACGCCGACATCGATGATTGGATCCGGCGCGTGATGCCGGACCTGCATCCCATCGTCGATCGGCTCGACGGCTCCATCCGCGATGCGATCCCCGGGCTTCGATACGCCGTCAAGTGGAAGAAGGCCTACTACGGGTTGCCCGAACTCGGGTGGATCATCGAGATGGTCGCCTACGACGTGTCCGTGAACGTCGTCTTCTTCGGCGGTGCGGAGTTCGATCCTCCGCCGCCGCTCGGAACCACCGAACGAACCCGCTACGTGAAGGTCATGACCCTGGAGGAGGCGCAGGGACCGGAGATGCTCGGGTGGATCGAGCAAGCGGGATCTGTGCCGGGTTGGAAGTGAGGGTTCACGAGGCGATGACGCGACCTCCGCGCTAGTGCCCTGGTGCCCACGACGGGCACGGCCCAGGGACACCGGACGCCGGCCGTCCGGCCGCGACCAGAGGATGAGTCCGCTTGCCGGTGCATGGTCTCCGTGTTGGCTGATCGGTCAGCCGTGCGCAAGCTGAAGAAGAACCGTCGCAGACGGTCACCGGCATCCCGGTCGAGAATGCCTACCGGTTCCCAACCTCGGTCTCGGCGACACCGCCACATGCGGATCAGGTCCGCACGAGGAGGAACCACATGAACCCGGTACCGCTCTCCCTGAGCCTCGTCATCACCCAAGAGGAGGCGACGTTGGCGCTCTCGGGCGAACTGGACATGGCGTCCAGAAGCCGCGTCTCGACAGCCTTCGAGGATCTGCCGCCGTGTGATCGCTACGTCATCGACCTCCGCGGGTTGTCCTTCATGGACTGCAGCGGTCTTTCCTGCCTTCTCGCCATCGCGAGTGATGGCCTCCCGGTGCGGTTCATCCGAGGGCCGCGGAACGTGCAGAAGGTCTTCGAGATCACCGACACGGCCGACAAGGTCGAGTGGGTCGAGGTCGAAGCCGCGCAGCTGACCGATCGGCGGTGACGCTACCTGCTGCGTCTCCGCACGGCGACCCAGACGAGTACCGAGTCAGTATCGACAGACCGAGTTGCACATCAGCATCCGCAACGGCGTGCGCTG
>CAVSLG010000019.1:0-116304 GCA_963728665.1 uncultured Actinomycetes bacterium
CCGGACAGGTCATGCGGTTCGACATCGTGGCGGCGACATCGGCCGACACGACGACCCCGCCCCAGTACCTGAAGCTGCCCGCGATCACGAACCTCACGGGCGGATCGAGGCGGAAGGTGTCGCTGCTCGAGGAGATGTCGATGGAGTTCGACGACGCGCCCGTGGCGGCGCTGTTGGGCGTGGTGCGCGATGGGCGGCTCAAGCCGAAGATGTGGCACGACCCGATCACGGAGAACCCCGCGCTCGGCTCGACCGAGGTCTGGGAGTTGTACAACGCCACCGCCGACGCGCACCCGATCCACATCCACGAGGTGCAGTTCCAGGTCGTGAACCGGCAGCGCCTTCGCCTCGACGAGGCGGGCGAGGTCGTGCAGCCCGTCGAGACGGTCGGAACCGCCAGGCCGCGAGAGCCGCGGGAGGCCGGGTTCAAGGACACGGTGATCTCGTACCCGGGCGAGGTCACGAGGGTTCGGCTGAAGTTCCAGACGGCGGGCAACTACGTCTGGCACTGCCACATCGTCTCGCACGAGGACAACGAGATGATGCGGCCCTACCGCATCGGCCCGGTGCAGCCGGGCTCACCGGAAGCCCTCGAGCGCTGAGTCGACGTCGTGCCGATCTCCGGTCAGCCGTCGACCTCTTCGGCGTGCGCGACGGACTCGCTCGTGAACCGGCGAACGAGCCAGTGCACGAGGGCCGCGCCGAGGACCCCGGCCATATCGGCGACCCAGTCGCCCAGCTCGGCTCCCCGTCGCATCGTGAGCGCCCCCTGCAGGTACTCGACGAGCAGACCCGCGCCGATCACTGCGACCAGCACGATGGGGCTGAACCGCGCGAGCGGTCCGGTGCCACGGCCGGGACGCCACACCGCGGCGAAAAGGAACAGCAGGGTGGTGAGGAAGTAGGCCACGCCGTGGAGGACCTTGTCGGCGGCCGGGAAGGCGCTCGCGCCTGGCGGCACGGGGCCGAGGGAGAGCCACAACGTGAGGCCCGCCGAGGCGAATGTGAGCGCCCAGAGCAGCAGGTCGACGAGCCGGTCGTGGCTCGTCGTCGCGATGGCCGACGGGGAAGGCATCCGCGGCAACGCTAGCAGCCCGAGGGCGCGCACCTACTCCGAGATCGGCGCGTCCATGCCCTTCGGGCCTCGTCGGGTCGATGCGCACGCCGGGGCCCATCGTCGACGACACCGTCAGCGACTTGATGTAGCGGCCCTTCGCCGAGCTCGGCTTCGCCTTCAGGATCTCGTCGACCGCGGCCAGGTAGTTCTCGAGCAGCTGCTGCTCGCCGAACGACTTCTTGCCGATGATCATGTGGATGTTCGAGGTGCGGTCGGCGCGGTACTCGACCTTGCCGCCCTTGATGTCGGCGACCGCCTTGGCGATGTCCTGGGTCACCGTGCCGGTCTTGGGGTTCGGCATCAGCCCGCGCGGCCCGAGCACGCGCCCGGCCTTGCCGACCGCGGCCATCATGTCGGGGGTCGCGACCGCGGCGTCGAAGTCGATCTCGCCGCTCATCACCTGCTCGACGAGCTCCTCGCCGCCGACCACGTCGGCGCCGGCCTCGGTGGCCTCGCGCGCCTTCTCGCCGACCGCGAACACGCCGACCCGAACCGAGCGGCCGGTGCCGTTGGGCAGCGACACGGTGCCGCGAAGCGCCTGGTCGGCCTTGCGCGTGTCGATGCCGAGGCGGAAGCGAGCTCGACCGTCTCGTCGAACTTCGCGTCGGGCTGACCCTTGAGGATCTTGATCGCGTCGACGGGCATGTGCTCGTGCTCGCGGTCGTAGGCCGCGACGCCGTTGCGGTAGCGCTTGCCGTGGGTGGTCGTCATGCGTCCACCTCCACGCCCATGCTGCGCGCCGTGCCCTCGATGATGCGCATCGCGTTCTCGACGTCGTTGGCGTTGAGGTCGACCATCTTCTTCTCGGCGATATCACGCACCTGCGCCCGGCTGAGCCGGGCCACCTTCTCGCGGTTCGGCTCGCCGGAGCCCTTCTCGACCCCCGCGGCCTGCTTGATCAGCTCGGCGGCAGGCGGCTGCTTCGTCACGAACGAGAACGAGCGGTCCTCGTAGATCGTGAGCTCGACGGGGATGACCTGTCCGCTCATCTGCTGGGTGGCGTCGTTGTACTGCTTGCAGAACTCCATGATGTTCACGCCGTGCTGTCCCAGGGCTGTGCCCACGGGCGGCGCGGGGGTGGCCTGACCGGCCCGGATCTGCAGCTTGACGTTCGCGAGCACCTTCTTGGGTGCCATGTGCCTTCACCTCCTGCGGTCCAAGCGGCGCCGAAGCGCCTCCCGCATCCTCGGTTGTGGGTGGTCTCGTCCGGGCTACGCTCGCTGACGCTCGCTTCTCGAGCCCGCCTAGACCTTCGACACCTGGTCGAAGCCCAGCTCGACCGGGGTCTCCCGGTCGAAGATGTTGACCAGCACCTTGAGCTTGGCCTGGTCGGCGTTGATCTCGCTGATCGTGCCGTTGAAGTCGGCGAACGGCCCCGAGATGATGCGGACCACGTCGCCTTCGTCGAAGCCGAGCCGCACCTGGGGCTTGGCCTCTTCCTTCTTCACGACGAGGATCTTCTCGACCTCGCGCTTGGACAGCGGCGTCGGCTTCGTGCCCGTGCCGGCGCTCACGAACCCGGTGACGCCCGGCGTGTTGCGCACGACGTACCAGGAGTCGTTGTCGTAGTCCATCTTCACGAGCAGGTAGCCGGGGAAGACCTTCTTCTGCACGACCTGCTTCTTGCCGCCCTTGATCTCCATCACGTCTTCCATGGGGATGTAGACGCGGAAGATCTTGCCTTCCATCTGCATCGTGTGGATGCGCGATTCGAGGTTCGTCTTCACCTTGTTCTCGTAGCCGGCGTAGGTGTGCACGACGTACCACTCGCCCGGGCCACGGAACGGATCGTCGGACGCCGGCTCCGCGACGGCCTCGACCGGCTCGGGGGCGGGGGTCGGATCGGCCTCCGCAGCAGGCTCGGGCTCAGGCTCGGGCTCGGGCTCGGGCTCGGGCGTCTCGTCGGCGGGGGTCATCGTGCCCGGCGCGAGCTCGCCGTCGCCCTGCTCGGCGGCCTTCGCGAGGTACTCCTCCTCGACGACGGCCTCCTCGGCCTCGGCGGCCTCCTGCACGAGCTCCTGCCCGACCTCGTCGGCGGCCCCTTCCATGACGACGGCCTCGATCGCGGCCTCGGCGAGGAGCTCGTCGGCGATCTCTTCACCCGCCGTCTCGACCGCGGCGGCGTCGGAGATCGACCGCTCGAGCACGGCGTCGGCGGCCTCGGGGTCTCCGACCTCGACCAGAGCGGCTGCCTCGTCGAAGCCCTCGTTGAGGATCTCCTCGGCACCTGCCTCGGTCACGGCCTCGACGGCATCGGCCTCGACGACGGCTTCCGCGATCGTCTCCGCGGCCGCCTCGTCGGCGATCTCGTGCAGCTCGGCCGCCGCATCGAGGGCGTCGGTCATGGGGGTGTCGGACGTGGTTTCGAGGTCTTCCATGGGATCTTTCTGTGTCAGGAGAGCAGGTCGAGGATCGCCTTCGAGAAGACGTAGTCGAGGCCCGCGACGTAGAGGGTGGTCACGATCAGCGTGGCGAGCACCACGACGGTGTAGGAGATGAGCTCGCGGCGGCTCGGCCAATCGACCTTCTTGAGCTCGAGGCGAACCTCCTTGAGGAACTGCCGGACGCCGGTGCGCTTGCGCTTCTCGGTGGTCTGCGCGCGCCGTGCGGTGGTCGAGGGCGCGGTGGAGCGCTCGGCGCCGCCGCGCTTCTGCTGGCGCTCGGCGCGCTCCTGCATCCTCTTCATCTGTCGGTTCATGGTGTTCCCCTTGCAGGCGCGGAGGGACTTGAACCCCCAACCCCCGGTTTTGGAGACCGGTGCTCTACCAAGTTGAGCTACGCGCCTCCGAGACCCTCGGCTACCCCCGGTTGGGGCACGTTCGGAAGGGTCAGTATAGGGTTCGCCCCGAGGCCACGGCAAAGAACCGCCTCGGCTGCTCCCCCCACCATGCCACAGGTCCACGCGGGCGTCTGCTCGACCCTCGAGAACCCCTGAAATCTCGCGCCGCCAGGTGCGTGAATCGGCCCAGGTCGTGCCATATCCTCCAGCGGACGCACCGCAGCGGCCCCAGATCGCGAGAGACGTCATGGAAGAGCAGTCCAGCACCCCCCGGCGGAGCGTTGTTCCGTCGGCTGGAACACCATGAAGACGAACCGCTCATGACGAGCAGCGAGCACCGCATCTCGGCGTCGCTGCGCAGGTCGATCGACGGGCAGCTCGAGGAAGGACTGCGAGCGCTCGAGGAGCAGGCGACCGACCTGATGCGTGAGATCGCGTCGGAGGTCTGGCGTGCCTCGGGCAGCGACATGCGTCCCGAACAGGAGCGCATCGTCTCGCTGCTCTCGCGCGACCAGACGATCAAGACGCTCATCGGGTCGAACGACGAGCGGTTCCAGGCGCTCGCGCTGCGTTCGGCGCGCGTCGAGGATTCGATGAACGAGGTGGCCGAGTCCGGCCGCACCTCGCGCGATGCGATCGAGGCGTCGTTGCTCGCGATCCGCGAGATCGCCGACTCCCCCACGCTGCACGGCGTCGAGGGCGTGCGCACGCAGCTCGAGCAGGTCGAGCATCACATCGCCTCCGCGCTCGCCACGATGCAGGAGCGCGACCGCTCGATCGTGCGGACCGTCACCCAGCAGGTGCAGGCCCACGGGCGGCTGCTCACCGAGGAGACCGCGAAGGTCATCGGCGCGATCGACGCCTACGTGCAGACCGGCGCCGAGGCGATGGGCACGCTCTCCCAGCGCGTGGAGGAGCACGCCGAGGCGTTCGCCGTGCACGACGGCACGATCAGCCAGACCGTGGCCGACCGCGTCGCGACCGAGCTCGCCCCGGTGGCCGAGCAGCTCGAGATGCTCGCCGAGCAGGTGGGCCTGCACGGGCGCGACCAGGAGCAGGTGCGCGCCGCGATCGAGCGGCTCGTCGAGGCCCGCATCATGGGCGTCGCCAGGCTGATCAGGTCCGATTCCGAGGCGCTGCAGGCCTTGATCGAGGAGCGCACCGAGGTGCAGGTCGACACGGTCCGCGAGACCGTCGACTGGCGCATGGCGGCCTTCGCCGAGCGCATCGACGAGAAGCTCGGATCGGTCGCCGAGGAGATCGCCGCGACGATCACCGAACGCATGGGCACGATGACCGAGCGCACGGACACCGGCGTGGGCGCGATCGACGGCATCGACGTGATGCTCGCCGAGGGACAGGCTGCGGCCGAGGAGCGCCTGCGGGCGCACATCGACGACCGCATGACCGCGATCGCACGCCTGATCCGCTCCGACAACCAGGCGCTCGCGTCGACGGTGCGCGAGCAGCAGGCGATCACCCCGAGCGAGCCGCTCGACGCGGAGCTCGTGCGCCAGACGTTGCGCGCGATCAAGGAGCTGCAGGCCGGGCTCGCCGGACGACGTGCAGAACAGCGTCGACGTGAACCTCCGCTCGATCAGCGACCAGCTGCACAAGGAGACGCAGTCGACGACCGAGTCGATGGTGAAGGTCGCCGAGGTGCTGGGCCAGAAGATCGACCGGCTCACCGTGCGCGTCGACGAGGGCGTCGGCGGCGACATGCAGGTCGTGATCGATCGCATGACCGACGCGATCCAGGCGATGTCGGCCACGCGCCGCAGCGCCTAGCGCTCGACGCATCCCGCGAGGGCCGGGGTTCGCCCCGGCCCTCGTCGTTCCTCGGCGTCATGCCAGGCGCACGGTCGCCTCGCCCCGCTTGATCGGCCACTCGGTCTCGCCGTCGCGCTCGCTCGACACCCACAGCTCGAGCGTGGCGGTGCGCGCCTCAGGGTCGATCGCCCGCACGCGCCCGCCCGCCACGATCTCCTGGCCCATCGAGACGGTCGCGCGGAACTGCGCGGAGATCGCCGAGACCGCGGCGGCGTCGCCGGCCCACGCGACCACGCAGGCGGCCATGTGGCCCATCGTGAACATGCCGTGCGCGATCACGCCGTCGAACCCCACGCTTCGGGCGAACTCGTCGCTCTGGTGCAGGGGATTCTGGTCTCCCCCGGCATCGGCGTACGCCTTCACGTCGTCGCGGGTCACGACGCGGCGGAGCTCCGGGAGATCCTCGCCCTGCGCCACCTGATCGAGCAGACGGGTCACGGGGCGCTCCGTTCGATCATCGTCGAGCGGGTGCGCGCGACCGGCTCGCCCGCGTCGTCGAACACATCCATCGCGATCACGAGGAACCCCGTGCCCGCCCGCACCCTGATCGAGTCGATGCGCGGGCGCACCGTGAGCGTCTCGCCTTCCCGCAGCGGTCGCACCAGCTCGTACTCCTGGCCGCCGTGCAGCACCCTCGTGAAGTCGAGCCCCAGCGCCGGGTCGTCGATCACCCGCGGGAACGCCGCGAACTCCGCCGCCGTGAGGAACGTGGGGGGAACCCCTTCGGACTGCCCGAACACCCCGCGGAATGCGGCCACCCGGGCGGCGTCGACGACGAACTCGACGTCGGGATAGACCGTGCCTTCCGCCTCGGGGTTCACGGCGCGCACCGTAGCCCCGAGATCCGGGCCCGGCAACCGTGCCGCCACGTGCTCGACAACTTCACGTAGGTGCGTGAAACGTTTCGGCGATAGCCCTACGATGCTCCGCGATGCCTGCCCGCGGGACCCATGCGCCCATCACCGTCGTGATCGCCGACGATCATCGTTCGTTCGGCGAAGCGCTCGAGGTGGCCCTCGACAAGGAACAGGACCTCCGCGTGATCGAGGTCGTCACCGACGGTCAGTCCGCGATCGACTCCGCCTCGAAGGAACACCCCGACATCGTGCTGATGGACCTGCAGATGCCGGGCGTCGACGGCATCGAGGCGACCCGTCGCATCCACGACGAGACCGCCGGCACCGCGGTGATCATCCTGTCGGGACAGGCCGACGAGGTCTCGCTCGCCCGGGCGATCCAGGCCGGCGCGCGCGGCTACCTGAACAAGACCGAGGCCGTGGTCGGGCTCGCCGACGCGATCCGGCGCGCGTACCGAGGGGAGCCCCTGCACACGAGCGCCGAGGTCGAGGAGTCGTTGCGGCGGCTGCGCCGCCGGCGTGCCCAGGACGGCAACCTCGCCGCAACGCATCGAGCGCCTGACCCCGAGGGAGCTCGAGATCCTGCAGCACATGGCCGACGGCGAATCGCCCGAGACGATCGCCACCGAGCTCGGCATGAGCAAGCACACGCTGCGCACGCACACGCAGAACGTGCTCACGAAGCTGGGTGTGCACTCGAAGCTCGACGCGATCGTCGCGGCGATCCGCTACGGCAAGGTGCGAACGGTCGACGTCACGCCCGAGGACGAGATCGAACCCGTCGTCGAGCTCCCCGACCAGGACTGAGGATCGAGCCGCTCCGGACGTCGCCCGCTCAGCGGGTCTCGCGGTGCAGCGTGTGCCCGCGGCACCAGCGGCAGTACTTCTTCAGCTCGATGCGGTCGCGGTCGTTCACCTTGTTCTTGACCGTGTGGTAGTTGCGTCGCTTGCAGTCGGTGCAGGCGAGCGTGATCTTCGGGCGGTTGTCGGCCTTGGCCATGTCGTTCCTTCGTTCGGTTCGAGCGCTCGGGCGAGCCCGAGCAGCCTACTTGATGATCTCGGTCACGCGGCCGGCGCCCACGGTGCGGCCGCCCTCGCGGATCGCGAAGCGCAGGCCCTCTTCCATCGCGATCGGGGCGATCAGCTCGACCGTCATCTCGACGTTGTCCCCGGGCATCACCATCTCGACACCCTCGGGCAGGGCCGCCGAGCCGGTGACGTCGGTCGTGCGGAAGTAGAACTGGGGGCGGTAGCCGTTGAAGAACGGGGTGTGGCGCCCGCCCTCGTCCTTGGTAAGGATGTAGACCTGGCCCTTGAAGTTCGTGTGGGGCGTGATCGAGCCCGGTGCGGCCAGCACCTGGCCGCGCTCGACCTCGTCCTTGTCGATGCCGCGCAGCAGGATGCCCACGTTGTCACCGGCCACGACCTCGTCGAGCAGCTTGCGGAACATCTCCAGGTCGGTGGCGGTGGTCTTGCGGGTGTCCTTGATGCCGACGATCTCGATCTCGCTCATCTTGGCGAGCTTGCCCTGCTCGACGCGGCCGGTGACGACCGTGCCTCTGCCGGTGATCGAGAAGACGTCCTCGATCGGCATCAGGAAGGGCTTGTCGGTGTCTCGGGTGGGCTCGGCGACGTAGGCATCGACCGCCTCCATCAGCTCGTCGATCTTGGCCTGCCAGGCCTCGTCGCCTTCGAGCGCCTTCAGGGCGGAGACCTGGATCACCGGCACGTCGTCGCCGGGGAACTCGTAGCCCTGAGCAGCTCGCGGACCTCGAGCTCCACGAGCTCGAGCAGCTCGGGGTCGTCGACCATGTCGCACTTGTTGAGCGCCACCACGATGTAGGGCACGCCCACCTGGCGGGCCAGCAGCACGTGCTCGCGGGTCTGGGGCATCGGGCCGTCGGCGGCCGACACGACCAGGATCGCGCCGTCGACCTGGGCGGCGCCGGTGATCATGTTCTTCACGTAGTCGGCGTGGCCCGGCATGTCGACGTGGGCGTAGTGACGGTTCTCGGTCTCGTACTCCACGTGGGCGATCGCGATCGTGATGCCGCGCTCGCGCTCCTCCGGCGCCTTGTCGATCTCGTCGAACGGGGTGAACTGCGCCATGCCCTTCTCGGCCTGGCGCTTGGTGATCGCCGCGGTCAACGTGGTCTTGCCGTGGTCGATGTGGCCCATCGTGCCGATGTTCACGTGGGGCTTGGTCCGCTCGAACTTCTGCTTCGACATGATCTCGTCCTCTTCGGTTCCCTTGGCGTGTATGGGTATGAAGCGACCAGCTTAGCGGAACAGGCCGAGCCGCCGCGCCGTCAGTGGCAGGTGGCGGTGCCGGCGTCGGGCGATGGCCCTCCGGCGATCGTCACGAACTCCCAGTCGTACGAGCCGTCGTGCAACGTCAACTTCAGCACCCCGTAACGATCGGCGATCCGCGCCTCGCTGCCGGGCTGCACCGTCGCCGAGAACGGCCGCAGCAGCTTGCCACCCGTGCCCACGACGAACGATCGCATGCCGAGCGGATCGGGCTGCTGCGTCGGATTCGAGCGGGGCGAACCGTTCGTAGTCGTGGTCGTGGCCCGCCACCACCACCTCGGCCCCGTCGTCGTACAGGAGCTTCCAGAAGTTCCCCTGCGACGTGATGCTGCCGTGCGTGCCGGAGCTGAAGCGCGGGAAGTGCATGAAGGCGAGCGTGCACGCCGCGTCGTTCGCGGCGAGATCGGCCTTCAGCCACAGCCCCTGAGGGGACGTGAGGCCGCAGCCGCCGATCCTGTTGCAGTTCGAGTTCAGCGCGACCACGTGCCAGGCGCCGATGTCGAAGCTGTACCAGCCCTTGGTGGGGTCGCCCGCCGCCGCGCCGAAGTACGAGTAGTACCCGGGGGCCGTCGCCTCGACCGCACAGCCGGTGCCGCTCGCGGAGGAGGTCAGGTACTCGTGATTGCCGGGAACCGGGCGGGTGATCGCCCGCAGCCGACCCCACGACGGATCGTAGGACTGCAGGAAGGCGTCGTACCCCCCGCATTCGTACTGCAGGTCGCCGAGGGCGAGCACCGCCGACGGCTCCAGCGAGAGCGCCAGGTCCGAGGTGGCCTTCTGGCGGCAGTAGGTGTCGGTACCGAGCCCGCCCTGGAACCAGGTCGACGCCGGATCGCACGCGACATCACCTACGGCCACGACGACGGGGTCCGACGATGCGGCAGGCGTCGTCGCCGAGACCGGCCCTGCAGGACCGGAGTCGTTGCCCGCCGCGTCGGACGCCACGACCTCGTACGAGTAGGAGCCCTCGGGATCGAGGCCGGCGTCGACGAAGGAGAGGGTCGAGGCATCGACGCTGTCGACGAGCTCGCCATCGCGGAACACGTCGTAGCCGGCCACGGCCACCCCGTCGGTCGATGCCGACCAGCTCACCAGCACGCGCGTGGGCCCGGTCGCGGTCGCGGCCAGATCGCCCGGCACCGTCGGCGGTTCGAGGTCCTGCCCCGACGATGTGCGCACCACGAGCTGGGGCGCCGTCGCGCCCGACTGCCTGCTGCTCATCGCGATCACGGACCTCGTGGTCGTCGTGAGGGCGAGGCTCACCGGACCGGGCCCCGTGACGAGCGAGCTCACGTCGACGGAGGTCCAGCCGGCGGCAAGCGGCCCCGACGCGGCGATCGACGCGCCGAACACCGGGGCGTTCGAATAGTTGATCGTCGACTCGCCCCACGTCACATCGGCGACCGGGCGCACCGAGACCCCGACGGGGGAACCCAGCATCGAGTACACGCGGAGGGTCGCGTCGACGACCGGCGCCGACACGTTCACCTGGAACCGTAGGTAGCTGCGCGTGTCGGGCTTCGCGTCGGCCTTCAGGGAGGTGGAGGTACCGGCGTTGGTCGTCAACTTCGTCGCGATCACGTAAGCGTCGGCAACGGGCGTGAAGACATCGGTCGTGACGACAGCCGCGCCACCGATACCCGGCACGGCGACGAGCGCGAACATCGCGAAGCCGGATGCCAGCGCGAGCCACCAGTGGCGCCGCACGGTCGATCTCCTCGTGCCCATCGACGCTCTTCCCTTCCGTCAAGCCCCTGTGGAAGGGGAGGGGACCTCGGTAGCGGCGGGTGGACTCGAACCACCGACACAGCGATTATGAGCCGCTTGCTCTACCTCTGAGCTACGCCGCCTCGCACTTGCGACTTCTCAGTCTACCGACGCTCAACGAGGGTCGGCACGAAGCAGCATCAGCCAAGACCTTGGCGACGTCTCGTGACATCCGACCCCGAGACGTTCGGACCAGGCGCCGTGGTCCGGAAGTGTCAGTTTGGGGGTCCAGCCCTGGAGGAGGCCAGCCCCTGGAGGAGGCCCAGCCCCTGGAGGGGGTCCGGCCCCTGGAGGGGGTCCGGCCCCTGGAGGGGGTCCGGCCCCTGGAGGGGGTCCGGCCCCTGCGTGGGGTCCAGGGGGTTGCCCCCCAGGCATGCCGCCGGAGGTGCCGCCGGAGCCGGGATCCGCTCCTTCAGTCGGATCGACAGCTCGTTGCGACGGGGCATCCCCTGAGTGGCCTCCGGAATCCTTTCGGGCGCCCCTTGCGCGAACCTCACCATCCGGTCCAGGCGGGGGTGCCTGCTGCGCTCGGGAGAGGATGACACCACCGTTGGCACCGGGCCCAACTCCCGCCGCCTCGTTCGTACCCTTTCGGCTTTCTGGAAGGGCCGCAACCGCTCCGATGAGCAAGGCTCCCGCAACAGCCACGACCAAGGCCGCGGCCCACGCGATCGACTCGGCGCTCCGCTGCTTTCTCGTGAGCCAAACGATCGCCGAGGCGGTGAGCCCGCTGGCTGCGACGAGCAGGGTCACCGCGAGGGCGGTGGTCATGGGGGGGATCGACGCCCAGAACACCTGCATTCTCTACCCACTTCCAACTCGACTAACCCACGCCCTTGGGTCCAGGTGGATCTCGTGCCGATGGCCCGAAGGGCTCGCATGTGCCCCCGGGTACGGGCTGAGGGACCGCGTTGGAAGAGCCTACCCCCGTTCCCCACGAGCATGCGTAAGCCCGGCCGTCGTAGCTCAGGGGCCGAAGGTGATCTGCATATCGGTGCTGGTGTTGGTATCGGTGAACGTGGCCTCGCCGTTTGCGACGCTGTAGGCGCCCGTGCCCCCGGTCACCCCCAGTTCGTAGACGCCCGGACCGGCCGGGTCCAGGCCGTCCACCGTGATCGTGCCTTCCGCGAGCTTCAGCAGATAGGTGCACCGCCACAGGCCGGAGACCCCCGGCGTGATCCGCCGCTCGACGAGACATGTCCCGAAGGCCCAGCCCACCTGTTCGTCGGTGGCGGCAGCGTCGAACATCTTGGCGCGGGTTTCGACCCGATCACCCAGTTCCAGCAGGCCGTCATCATCCAGATCGACGAATCGCTCGGTCACCGAGTCGAACGGCACCACGACGTGGATATCACCCTGTGCGGTCGCTATCGCGCCACCGATCACCCCGGTCGCGAGGAGCGTCAGCCCGACCGCCGCCGAGATCGCCGCACGATACCGAAACGCGCTTCGCTGCATGGGAACTCCCCTCGCCAAGCGGGCACCGGCTAGTCGCCCATAGATAGGTCGTGATCGACGGCGCGTCAAGCCCGGCGTTCACCCTGGATCGCCCAGGAAGGCTGTGGTCCCCCATCTCGCAGAGAGCGGAAGGGGCCGGTGCAGATGGGGTTACGACGTCCGGACGAGGAACGTGGCCCGATGGCCGATGCTCCGCCTCCCCCGCGCCCTTTAGGCTGTCCCCCGTCGCGCGTCCCCCGAGCGCGCCTGGTCCCCGTTCATGAGGAGCACACCACGATGATCCGACGCACACTCCGGCTCGGCCTGTCTCTCGCGCTCGCGGCGTCGATGCTGCTCGGCGTGGCGCCCACCGCCAACGCCGCGTTCAGTGAGACACCCGACGACACGTGGATGACGAACGGACAGGTCTACGCGATCGCGCAGGCCGGCAACACGATCTATCTCGGCGGCAAGTTCAAGTCGATCCGCGAGTGTCCCTCGGGGCAGAGCTGCGGTGCCGGCAGCGTGGTGAACGTGCTCAATCTGGGTGCCCTCGATGCCACGACGGGCACGGCGATCAAGACCTTCAAGCCCCAGGTGGGCGCTCCGGGTGAGGCCGCCGTCGTCTACGGCCTCGCCGTCGCGGGCGGCAAGCTCTGGGTCGCCGGCAAGTTCTCCCAGGCCGAGGGGGAGCCGAGGCTGAACCTCGCCGCTTACGACCTCGCCACCGGCCAGCTCGACCCAGCCGTGAACCACCAGATCGGCGTCGACATCAGCGACCGCATCCGCGGCATCCACGCGCTCGGCAACCGAGTCTACGTGGCCGGATACTTCACGACCGTCGACGGATCGCCTCGCAAGCACCTCGCCGCGTTCAACCTCGACGGCTCGCTGAACACGCAGTGGAAGCCGCGCACGGCCGGCCTCGCGCGCACCCTCACCTCGACCTGCGACGGCTCGTCGATCATCGCGGGCGGCGCGTTCCGCACGGCGTCGGGCTCGACGGGCACGAAGGTCGCTCGCGCGACCCTCGCGATGTTCGACGCGACGACCGGCGCGCTCGACCCCTGGTCGCCCGACAACGCCGCCATCCCGAACGGGGTCAACGCGTTCGACCTCGATGCGAGCTGCGATCGCCTGTTCGTCGGCTACGGCGGCTCGAACGCCCTCTACGGCTTCGATCTCGGCGACGACTTCGGCAACATCCTGTTCAACGTGAAGACGGGCGGGAACGTCCAGACCGTGGACCTGTCGGTCGACGGCAACCGCATCTACTTCGGCGGCCACTTCGCGAACGTCTCCGTCAAGTGCCCGTGGGTGAGCGGCAACGAGAACGACGGCCGCACGCGGTTCGCCGTGGCCTCCATCAACGGGTGTGTGCGCGAGCCGAACACCTCGAACCCGATCGACGGGTGGACGCCCTCGTTCTCCGGCAAGTTCTACGGCCCGTGGGAGATCTTCTCGACCGGCGACCAGGTGTGGGTCGGTGGCCAGTTCACCGACGTCTCCGGCACGCCGCAGTTCATGATCGCGCGCTTCACCAACGTGTAGCGCGCTCCTGACGGGGTGCGAGCGGATCGTGGACCTGTGCGGTTGGGCAAGCGGGGTAGGGTCGACCGAGGATGAAGACCCTTCGGTTCCAGACCTCGGTATCGGTCTCCTCTGCAGCCCCGCCGGATGTGGTCTACGGGACCGTCACCGACCTGAGGGCGCACCTCGTCTGGTCTGGCGAGCGGGCTGCCGATGACGGCTTCAAGTTGCTGAGCATGGAAGCTCCCGAACCCACCGCTCAGGTCGGTACCAGCTTCAGCTCGACCGGGGCGAACTTCAACGGCACGTTCCACGATCGGTCCGTCGTCACACAGGCATCCCCGCCGAACCTGTTCGTGATCCAGACGGAGGCGCGCCTCGAACGCACGCGAGGAAGGCCGTGGGAGGTCCAGTTCATCCATCGGTACAACATCGAATCTG
Source organism: uncultured Actinomycetes bacterium (assembly GCA_963728665.1). Classification (GTDB taxonomy): domain Bacteria; phylum Actinomycetota; class UBA4738; order UBA4738; family HRBIN12; genus JAOUEA01. The sequence goes on from CAVSLG010000019.1 coordinate 14,069, forward strand.
ACGGGGCCGGTTCACGCATCACCTACACGGACACCACCCACCGAATGAACTACGTCCCGTACTGGCTCAAGGCACCGTTGCGGCCATTCACCAGAGCGGCGATCCGCAAGGGCGATACTCAGCAGCTCACCAACCTTGCCCGTCTGGCTGAGGAACGGAGAAGCTGACTCCTGTGCGAAGTCGGATTGATCGTCGTCGGCTCCCCACCTGCGGAGGTGCCATCCGGGTTCGATCTTTCCGGCGTCTGACGCAACCCAGTCGGAGGAGTTCTATCCCCGCGACTAGCTTGCAGTGAGGCGGTCGTAGTAAGCGCTCGCGATCTCTTGAGCTTGCTGCACGGTGACGGATCCTGGCGGTCCCGCGAAATCCATCGTGTAGACGGATGAACCGACGGTGAACCCCACCCAGTAGCTGTCGCGAGGGATCTGGTCCGGCGTCCCGGCAGCCTCGATGGCCTCGGCCGTCGTGAGCCGGCGGACACTGCTCGCATCCGGGATGCCAGGCACGTCGAACTCGCTGACCATCGTGGCACAGCTCTCGGGGCATGGCTTCTTCGAATCCGCCGAGAGCCAGTCGAGCGCGCTCGTCGCCCCGTCTTCAGATCCGAGCTCGTAGAACGAGCTGAAGATGTGAGGCTCGTCCGGCGAATGCGTCTCCCCGATGAAACGCACCTCGGTCCCCGCCTTCTGGAAGCCCGCCTCTTGGAAGACCGTGGTCATCTCGTCTCGGTCGGCATCGACCATGTGTTGGCTGAAGAGCGAGACGAACGCGTCGATCTCCTCTGCGGTCTCCCGCACCTCGACGGGGTCGATCGTGCTTCCGGGAGCATCCGCGGCCGTGACGAATCGCTGCGCGAGCGGCGGTGGGGCCGGCTCGCCACCGCTGCACGCGACGAGCGCGACGGCTGTCACGAGCACGGCGAGTCGGATGGCGTAGCGCATGAACGATGGGCCCGAGCCCACGGACCCTCCCTTCCGCGGTTGGCGGCGACCGTACTCCGCGCTGATCGAAGATGTAAAGGCGCTTCGGGGAGAAGAGGAGCGCAGACCGGAGGATCCGAGCCGATCCAGCGACACCGGTGCATCCCGACATGTGAACGACTGCAGCCCGAACGTGAAGGGAGGGCCGGCCCTTCGGCCGACCCTCCCAGGGAAGTCCCGGGGTCTGCGAGCGCTTACTCGCAGCCCTTGGTCGTGTCCTTCCCCTTGCCTCCCTTGCAGAGGTCGGTGCCGCCGCCGCCGAACAGGGCGTCTGCGCCACCCTCGCCGAACAGGTCGTCGTCACCTTCGCCGCCGCGCAGGTTGTCCTTGCCGCCCCCGCCGCGGATGTTGTCGTCACCGCCGGCGCCACGGACGGCGTCGCCGCCCTTGCCGGCCGTGACATCGTTGTTCGAGTTGGTGCCGCGGATCGTGTCAGGCGAAGTGGAGCCCTCCACGTTCTCAACGAGAGCCACCAGGTCGTCGTCGGCTCCAGTGGACGCGGTGCCGTCACTCAGGTCGACGTCAACCGCTTCGGTCGCGTCGGCGAACGAGACGGTGTCCTTGTGGGAGCCACCGTCGACATCGTCGTCACCTTCGCCCGGGGCGAGCCAGTCGGCCCCGTCCCCGCCGTTGAGGGTGTCGTTGTCAGCGCCGCCCGAGAGTTGGTCACGACCGGCGTCGCCGTTCAGCTCGTCGTCGCCGGCGCCACCACCGATGGTGTCGTCGCCGTCACCGCCTCCCTCAGTAGGCACTGCAGCCTCGCCGACGAGGTCGTCGCCGGCACCCGCGTCGATGGTGTCGTCGCCGTCGCCGCCGCTGATCTCGTCGGCTCCGTCACCACCGTTCAGCGTGTCGTCGCCGCCACCGCCGAGCAGGATGTCGTCGCCGGCCCCGCCGTTCACCGTGACCGCGCCGTCTCCACCCGTGCCGTCGAAGCTGTCATCGCCGTCTCCGAGATCGACGGTGATCGGATCAGCTCCGGTCGTATTGATGACGTTGACCGTGTCGTTTCCGGCTCCGAGATTCACGGTGATAGAGGCCGTGAAGTCATTCGTGCCGTCGATGTTCACGGTCTGGTTCTCGGCCTTCGACCAGTGTGTCTGCGTTCACGACGATCGCGGACACATCGGCCTTGAGGACAGGCCAGTACAACCGGTGACCGTGATGTGCGGTCGCGTTCGCCGCGATGGTCGCGATCTCGGCGGCGGCAGATCGTCACCGTCAGGGTCTGGGTCGGCGTCGTGCCGGTCACTCCGCACGTCACCGCGGCGCTCGCCGGAACCGCCGCCACGACCAGGTAGACCGAGAGCGCGGCTACCGCGCCCAGAACTCCGATTCGACGATGGCGTCTCCGCCCCATCGATTTCGTCATGTGTTCCCCCTCTCGAACGGGCTTTCCGCCGACGTCGGCGGGGCGGCGCCCCGGGCCACCTGGGGAGAGGGTGGGGCTCGTGCGTGGCTGCGGTGTCAACGTTGCGTCTTCATGTCGTCAACGCTTCGTCGTCGCCGAGGTCGGCCACGTTCGCGATGTTGCCTCGTGGGCACGGTTGTATTGCCACTTGCGTCCTCACGTTGCTTCGGGGTAGAACGCACGGGTACCGAGCAACACCCGGAGGCGATCGGGCTTGCGGACGGGGCGGTGGAGACCTCGTTCGGGTCCAGCGTCTTCAGGGCCTTCCCCCCTGAAGAAGGAACGGTGATCGCTGTGCGGGCTAGACCGTCGGAAGTCGAGACGCTCCCGGTACCGGGGGCTCGACTGCGGTTGCTCGGCTGCTTCGAGCTCTCCCACGGCCAAGCGGTCGCTCGGCTGCCGATGCTGGCACAGAGACTGGCGACGCTGCTGGCCATCCGCGGCGAGACGATGGATCGATCGAGGGCCGCCGGCATCCTGTGGCCCGAGGTCGATACGCATCACGCGCTCGCCAACCTGCGTACCGCCCTGTGGCGACTGCGGAGCACGCGGTTCCAGATCGTGGAACCGATCGGCCAAGCCCTGCACCTGTCCCCCACGGTGGATGTCGACGTGCGCGAGCGTGAGACCCTGGCCCACCGTGCCCTGCGTGGTGACCTGTCCCGCGACGAGGCTCGCACGGCGTCCGCCGGTCTCAGCCTGGACGTGCTCCCCGACTGGGACGACGAGTGGCTGGTCTTCGATCGGGAGCGCTTCCACGAGCTGCGACTGCACGCCCTGGAACGGCTGTGCGACCAGTTGGCCGGGTGGGGAGATCACGCTGAGGCGGTCGAGTGCGGACTGCTCGCGATCGAAGCCGAGCCGCTCCGAGAGTCGGCCCACCGCGCCCTGATGCGAGCGCACATCTCCGAGGGCAACCACGCGCGGGCGATGCAGCACCTGCGGGTGCTCGCACGTCAGCTCTGGCAGGAACTCGAGGTGGAGCCCTCGCAGGAGACGATCGACCTCGCGACCCGCCCCCACCTCAGCGCCTGAGCGGTCGGCGAGCAGAGCCTCAGCGCCTCAGGATGAGCGCGGCTCCCGCGGTCAACATCACCAGACCGATCACCCGTGAGGCCGTCACCGGGATCCGTTCCGTGCCGAGCCATCCGAACGCGTCGATCGCGGCGCCGGCGATGAGCGTTCCGACGATCATCAGCGAGACGGTGGCGAACGTGCCGATGCGCGGTGGCGCGTAGGCGAGCGTGAGCACGATGCCGGCGCCGAAGAAGCCGGAGAGCAGCAGCCACACCGGCTGGCGGAACACGTCGGCGATGCCGGACCCCCGCCCCAAGACCACGGCGAGCCCCACGAGCAGCACGGCGGCGACGATCGACCCGAACGCCGCGGCCTGCACGCTGCCGACCCGTTTGCCGAGGGCGCCGCTGACCGACGCCTGGACCGCACCGGCGAGACCGGCGACGAAGGCCATGATGATCGCGATGCGGGTGGCGGACATTCCGGTGCAGGCTACAGGCCGTACGCCTCCAGCAGCCGCAGCCAGACCTCGCTGACCGTCGGGAAGGCCGGCACGGCGTGCCACAAGCGCTCGAGCGGCACCTCGCCGACGATCGCGATCGTCGCCGCATGCAGCAGCTCCTGCACGTCGGGACCGGTGAAGGTGGCGCCCACGATCACGCCTCGGCCCTCGTCGATCACGAGCTGGCTGGTGCCCGAGATGCCGTTGCCGCGGACGTAGGCGCCCGCGACGTCGCCCGTGCCGGTCGTCACGACCCGCACGCCGATGCCGGCCTCCCGCGCTTCGGCCTCGGTCGGCCCCACGGCGGCGACCTGCGGGTCGGTGAACGTGACGCGGGGCACCGCCCCGTGGTCGGAACGGTCGACGACGTCGCGGCCGGCGATCACGTCGCCCGCGAGCCGGCCCTGGTACTTGCCCATGTGCGTGAGCTGGGCGAGTCCCGCCACGTCGCCGACCGCGTAGAGCCACTCCCCCGGCACCCCTCGCACCCGCAGTCGCTCGTCGACCTGGAGCCGATCGTTCGGATCGAGACCGACCGTCTCGAGCCCGACGTCGTGGGTGTTCGCTCGGCGGCCGACCGCCACGAGCAACTCGTCGCCCTCCACCGTCGAGCCGTCGCCGAGCGTGAGGCGCACCCCTCGGTCGTCGCGCGACGCCGCGGTCGCGCTCACCCCGGTCCGCACCACGATGCCCTCGGCCTCGAACGCGGCGGCGAGCTCGTCGCCGGCGAACGGCTCCTCCCGGGCCAGCAGCCGCGGCCCGCCCTCGACCACCGTGACCTCGTCGGAACCCGAGCCGACGGAAGGCCTGGGCGAGTTCCACCCCGATCGGTCCCCCGCCGAGCACGAGGAAGCGGCGCGGCACCGTGCTCGTCGACGTCGCGTCGCGGTTGTCCCATGCCCCGACATCGGCGAGCCCGTCGATCGGGGGCATCACCGGTGTCGTGCCGTTGGCCAGCACGACGGCCGTCGAGGCGGTCAGGTGGCGGGCACCCGAGTCGGTCTCGACCTCGACCGCGCGCTCACCGGCGAGACGGCCCCGACCCCTCACGAGCTCGATGCCCTTCGACTCGAGCCAGGGCGTCTGCGTGCGATCGCTCCACGAGCTGGTCATGTAGTCGCGCTGCGCGAAGGCCGCGGCGGCATCGATCGGGCCCGTGAGCGCCTCGGCGGCGCCGGGCACCCTGCGTGCGGCCGCGACCACGTCGCCCGGCCGCAGCAGGGTCTTGCTCGGGATGCATCCCCAGAACGAGCATTCGCCCCCGACGAGCCGCGATTCCACGATCGCCACGCTGAGTCCCGCGTCGGCGCATCGCCCGGCGGCGTTCTCTCCCGGCGGTCCCGCCCCGATCACGATCACGTCGAAGTCGTCGCTCACGTCTACCTCCTCGGTCGATGTCCGCGTTCGGTGTTCCCTGCGTGGAGCGACGTTACGCACCTGCGCGTGCAAAGGACCGGTCAGGAGTTGCGCTGTCGGAACACGGAGGCGTAAGGTTGTCTTTCGCAGCATCGGTGTGTCCCCCGGGAAGGGGTCTCGTGATGAGACGGTCTCTGGCACTCGTGGCACTCGTTCTGCTGGCGGTGATCGCCGCGCCCTCGGTCGCATGGACGACCAACATGATGCCGTCTCTTCTCGAAGCGAGAATGATGCCGATGCCCGCGAGTTGACCTGCACGCCCAGGCGAAGCCGGACCTAAGATGCGCGGGTGGATACCGACACCCTGCTCGCCCTCGTCCGGTTCCACGCGTGGGCGAACGACCGGATTCTGACGACAGCGGCCAGCCTTTCGGATGACGAGTTCCGGAGGGCGGCGGTTCTCGACCACGGCAGCGCCTTCCAGACGCTGCGGCATCTCGTCGACGTCGACTGGAGCTGGCGAGAGGTTCTCCTCGGGAACGACGTTGGAGATACCTACGTGTGGGACCACGGGTTCGCGCTCGACGACCTTCCTTCCATCCACGCGTTCTGCCTCGAAGAGGACGCTCGCCTGCGAAGCTACGTGGAGTCTCACGATGATGGGACGCTGACCGAGCCGTTGGCGCTAGGTCCCGACTTCGCGAGGCCGCCATGGCTGGTTATCGCCCACATCGTGAACCACGGAACGCAGCACCGCAGCGAGCTCGCTCGCTACCTCACGGAGTGCGGACACTCGCCGGGCGACCTCGACCTCTTGGACGCGCTCGACCTGCAGTGGCCGGGCGACTGATAATTCGGTCGCGTGGGCGGGTGCGCCGCCTCCGACCGTGGAGGACCTCCCGGACTTCAACGTCACGTACGACGCGGGAGATGTGTGTGGATTCGATCTGCGGATCAGGTCGCTGGAGAACGAAACCACCATCAAGACCTTCTACGATTCGAACGGCGATCCGACGCGGGAGGTCGTGAGGGGGCTGCTGACCGTGAGGATCAAGAACCTCGAGTCCGGCGACTCGCAGGTTCGCAACTGGTCGGGCCCGATCTTCACGTGGTTCAACGCCGACGGGTCCGCACACGTGTCGTTCCCGCGGCGGCAGGTCCTGATCCTGACCCTCGATGACGAGGACGGCCCCGGACTCTTCTACATCCGCGGCCCCTACGACAACACGGCTGACGTCACGGCCGACGGGCTCATCGTCAACCTGGACATCAACGGGATCGTCACCGACCTCTGCGCCGAGCTGAGCTGACGACCGCGCCTCGAGAGGCGTCTGGCTCCGGTCGCGACGTCGTGGCAACGCGCCGTGGCGATCGCGATCGGAGCTCGGTCTCGGCGATCCACGATGTGAGCCGCTGGGATGAAGGTACCCGCCGTGACCAGCGGATCCCCGACGAGCCGGAGAGGGGAATCGAACCCCTGACCTCCTCCTTACCATGGAGGCGCTCTGCCGACTGAGCTACTCCGGCGAGGCCGACGGAAAACGTGGCAGAGAACTCCCGCCGGCAGCAACGCAGTCTAGAGCCCACGCGCGGGACCGTCTTGAAGCGGTAGCAGATACTCCCCCGCGCGTGATCCGAGCGCGCGGAACCCGCCCAGGGAACCGATGAAGTCGCGTCCCTACGCGGTAAGGGCAGCCGCCGCCACGGCAGGCGGTTCTGCGTCCGAGTGTCCTGGTCGCGTACAGCCGGTGAACGTCGGGATCCACTGGAGGGACGCCCTGATGGGAGCCGAGCGCGCTGCAAGCAGATCGTTTCCCGTCGACGTGTGCCATTCCGAGGTCCCGAGGCGTTGGTGTCAGCCCGCTCATCACGTGGCCCCGCTGGGCCGTGCGACCCTCTGATGAAGGGACGGACGGCTCATTGCGCCAGCGGCGACTGCCGATACCGTCCCCCCGTGACATACCTCGTGCGCCGCGCCTACCTCATCGACCCACCGGTCACGGAGACCAGGGAGATCGAATGGCTTCTCGAGCGCGCCTTGACACGTTTGCCTGATATCGATGGGGCGGCCGTGTTCGCCGAGCTCGTTGACGACACCCTCAAGGGGATCGTCATCGAGGTCGCCGTCGAGGCCAGCGACGCGGCGATGGCGTCTCGACTGGGTCGAACCGCGATCCGATCGGAGCTGCGGCGGTCGGGGGTCTCAACATGGGACCTGCGACTCGCAGATGGCCTCACCTCGGAGGCGTCCCCCTCGACAGGCGGGTGAAGCAAGGCGAGCGGGCCGGCTTCAGAGGCGCGCCGGAAGTCTGCGCCGTCGACGGGCGGGCCCAGAACAAGCTCGCTCGGCCATCTAGGCTTCTTCGCGACCCCAAACCGTCGCCGTCCGCATCCAGGTTGGCAGGGTCGCCGAGAGCAACAACCACCGGCCCCCACCTAGCGGACAGTCGAAGGACCGTCGTCACCTGGAGCGGGATAGCGGCGCAAGAGTCCGATCGTAGCCAGGGATCGGATCACGGTCCGGGTTCCCTTGCCCGAGTTTCCTCGCTTCCGCGAGCGTCTGGGTAACGGCGCGACGGGTTACGGTCAGAGGTCTTGCCCATACCGATCCGCTCCCTGCACGCCGCAGGGTTCGCCCGATACTCAGGGCAGCTTGTTCGTGAGGCTCACGCCCACGAGTCCTGCGAATGGTGCGACAACGACGCCGCAGGCCACGACCAAGAGAGCCGTGAAGTCCTGAGAGGCATTGTAGAACACCACTGGTACGACACTGGTAGCGGTGGCGGCGCCGACGAGGAAGCCCAGGAAGGTCGCGCCCCACGGGGCCGTTGTCTTGAAGAATCCAGTCATCGCTCCGCTCCCGGTCAGGTCTCGAACGCCGACGCTAGGTCAGCGCTCGAGCTCGGTCAAGCGACGACTCAGTCGTGGAGCGGACCGCAAACGCTCGGCATGCGAGAGGTTCAGATGGCGGGCCACCTCGGGCTCACGCTGCGGGAGCACCGGGCGCTCGAGCGAACGTGGGGAAGGGCTAGACTCGAAGAATGGCACTGTGGAGCGACAGCGAGAGCCGGAGCGGGGGGCGGTGATGTCGTATGAGTGACGAACGTCCGATACTGGAGATACGGCAATCAGCATGGCGAGACTGTCGTCCGTACGCGACCAACGTCTGCGTATCTTCGGCGACCGCGTCGAGCTCGTCCGTCCCAAGGTCACCAGTGAGGCTGGAACGACAACCATTCCCCTTGCTGACATCGACTACATCTCGGTGAAGCCCTTCCTGATGGTGTGGTTCGACCTCATGATCGTCCCGAAGAGCGGTGCTGCCATCAGATTGAGACCACTCGCCCGAAGTGATGCGGAGCACGCAGAAGAATTGATCAATCGCCAAGTGCAGAAACTGCAGTCCTGAGCCGACCCGAGGATGGCGTCGGGCCTGGTGCTTTACGGGAAGAACTGATAACGGGCGCGCCACTGCTGCCTGAGCGCGTCGCGGGCGGCTACTTCGGACCTGTACGAGCGGATCGTGGAGCTGTACGGATGGCCGCGTTTAGTGAGCCGACCCCGCGGTCGCCTCCAGCGAGTCGCGCAGGGCTCGCCGCATCTCCTCACCACCCGCCTCGATCTCATCCAGGGGTCGCACCGGTCCGTCAATGACGGATCCTCCCGTAGACGATCGCGCACTGCCTCCCGCACGTGCTCGGAGCAGCGGAGATGCCCAGCAACTGGGGCCGGAGCCAAGGCGAGAGCCATGCGGGTCGTCCAGGTGAGCGCGGGCTCAGAAGGACATCGCGGACGAGCCTACCCACGGGCCACCATCCGCATGCGTATCCGCCCGCCGTTACTTCCTGCGGCCGCAGGCGGCGTCGCGATCGTCGAGACGTGAGCCGCGCCGCCTAACCTCTTTCGGAGGGCAAGGTGGTACTGGACGTCTTCGGGACGAAGGTCTTGGCGCGGGGGCCGTGGCCAAGTAGCATGCGCCATTCCGATTTGCTTCTAGGCGAGTGTTCCTTAGGGACGAGGAGCCTGCGATGACCGACCAGTCGCACATCATGAACGTGGCCGCGGAGGCTAGTCTCACGTCATCCGAAGAGACCGTAGCCAAGGTCGAGTTGGCTGTCGAGATGAACGAAGATCCGGCGGTTGCCGAGGTCCTCGAAGATGCGGCCGTCGCTGCCGATTCCACCGCTCGCGCGTCGGTTGGTTGCGGACTCGTTTGAAGCGGCTCTGGTCCTGAGCCGAGCCGCCTAGCGTTTCTGCATCGAGACCCTGAACTCGAACCACACCCGACCAGGCGGCCCCGGCTCGAACCCCCAATGCATCTGCCGACGCCTGCACCAGTCGAAGGCCGAACCCACCGAAACGTCCATCGTGTGACACTGAAAGTTTGACCACGTGCTACGTCACTCGCCGACGTCCGTTGCTCCACCTCGACGCGGACGTGGTCATCATCGGCCTCGATCAGGCGGTGGATCGAGCCCCGCGTTGGCGACCAAGCCTGCATGGCGCACCGCGTTGTCACCAGTTCGCGTGACGGCGACCCGGGGATCATCCGATCGCCCGTTGAGCGCTGGGGGCGGGATAGCCTCATCCAAGGCGGCTCGGGCTAGTTGCCCGGCGCTGTGGTGCACCGGCAAGCACCACTTCTCTGCGTAGGATTGGGGTCTTCCCTTCGCTCGATCGTTTCGCTATGAGACTGCGCGATAGTAGGTTTCCCCATATCTTGCTCTGCAAACGACACGGGGAGAGTGATGGTCGGCGAGCCCCAGCTTTCCCTGTTGATCCTTTCCCGAGTACACACCCAGGAACTCTTCTGTGTGGTTGAGTACCCACGCGAGGCCGCCGCCAGGCGTCGTTGAAACCCCGCTGAAATACGCGGATGACCGGTGAGCCGGACATTCCTTACGGGCAAGCGATCGGCTGCCGCGCTCCGCATCTTGGGCGGTGAGCGAACCAGACGCGACCTTCGCGCTCCTCCTCCTATCCTTCGAGTCGATGATGGTCGCTGCGGACACTCGCGTCTGGCTCAGGGAATTGCTCTTTCGAGCCAGCAGGGCTGTCAGGCCATCCGAGCCCCCGGCCCGGCGATGGGATCTTGGCGCGACCGTGGGCCCGCGTCGAACTCGGACTGGCCCGGATCGAAGATGTCTACGAGGGACGCTCGGAGCCGGAGGGCACGGCCGGTGCCTCCTACGATGTCTTCACCTTGTTCGTTACCTGTCATCACCTCGAGGACTAGGATTGCATCGGACGCGAACGTCCCTCGTTCGACAAAGAGGAAGGCACGTGCGCTCGTTCGCGAGTCGGTCGAGTTGAAGGTCTGCGCGGACCTCGCCAACCGCTCCAAGCATTCCGCCCTCACCCACACTCGCACAGGCGATCCTTCGACGGGGCCAAGCAGGCAGGATGTCACCGTGATGCTTGGGCAGGGGAGCGGAACTGAGGCTTGTTCCCTATGACGTCGTGTTCAGTGAGCGCCTCAGAGCGCGGCTAGAGGTCACCTAGCCGGTAAGCGGTCCGCGAGGGTGCTCGCGGGCACCACTCTCGGTTCCCTATGAAGTACCCAGTCGCGCCATCACCGAGGTCGTCGTGGCGACATTCACGGCTGCCGAGAGATATCCCAATCGCTTCGTAGCCTCAATGAGGAAGCGCTCCGAGTGCGCGACGAACGGGCCATCGTGGACGATCTGCTGATGGAGCCTCTCGAGTCGCTCGCGGTACTCGGCCACCGAGAAGCCCGGAACGATCCACACGACCAGGCGAAGGAAGTACACGACCGCCCCGACATCCATGAACTCGACTCGGAGCCGCTCGGATCTCAGGTCCACGACCTGGAGACCAACTGCCTCAGCATCAGCGCGGGCAAGCTCCGGGTCCCGCGACGAACGGCCCGTCTGTGGTCCCAGGAGGAACTCAGTCAGCTCGCGAAGGGTGTAGGGGCCAACCTGCTGCGATAGGAACGTGCCGCCCGGCCGGAGAACGCGGGCGACCTCACCCCACTAGGTCTGGATCGGGTGACGGCTGGTGACGAGGTCGAACGACCGGGTCGCGAACGGGAGCGCGGGGCGGTCGTCGTGCGCGGCAACCAGGTGCACATTCCGCCCACGGAGTCGTTCGGTCGCCGAGACCAGGTTCGGGGGCCATGCTTCGGTTGCGGCCATGAAGGGAGGGGACCCGCGGCAGCCGACTCAGCCACTCGCCGCCGCCCGTCTGCACGTCCAACGCAGTAGAGGAGTACTGGATACGATTAGCGACCAGGGCCGTGTAGCGCCAGCTGGGCCGATCTTCGGTCGCCCGACCAGTCGGCCAGCTGAAGTCCCACCCGTGGAGGGGCACTCCTTCGGACTGGGATAGAAGATCCTCGAACGAACGATCGGTCACCACGGAAGCATGGCATCGTGCGGCCGACCTTCCAGCTCCGTCTGTCCCGGCTGGTCATTCGCTTTAGACGTACCCAGTTGCGCTATGACCGAGGCCATTGTCAACGTCGTCGTGACAGCGAGTACCGACGCCGCAGTCCCGTTGGCCATCCGTTCGACTTACGTCGGTAAGGACGCCAGGATGAGCCTATGCAGGCACACGGCGAACAGCGCGGCAGGACGCGGAACGGTCAGGCGGTAATCCTGGCAGGCGTCGCCACGTTCCTAATTGGCCTAGTTCCTGCCGTTCTATCGAATCGAGCCAACGAACGAGACTTTGTCCTTCGCTAGTCAGATGCTGAGCGGACTGTCTGATGGTCCCGAATGGGTCCTCGGCGGCATTCTGATGCTGTTCGCCGCTACGGCGGTCCTCGTCGTGACGGCGGCAATCGCGGCTCGGCGAACTAGCTCGGGCCTCCGCCGCTCCGACGCTCGTTGGAGCGGCCACGACGTGGTCGATTACATGGGTAGGCGTGCTTCTGCACGCTCGACCGGGTTCCCGGTCGCCGTCGGTTACTTCGTGATGTGGGTGGGCGTCGTGGTCGTCATCTTCGGCACCGTGATCGTCTTCACTTCTATAGAGGAGGGTTTTCGCCCCAGGTCTGAGGAGGCTAGCCCGTCCCCTGAGGTTCGACAGTCGTCGTGACCTCGTGAACTGGTGAGCGACCGCTACTCGACTTCCACCGATTGCTGCCTGAGCCTGCCGAAGCGTTCGCTACGTTCGTCGTGCTCGCGGGCACCTTCGCCGCCGACGACATGACGTACCCGGTTGTGTCGTGACCGAGGTCATGGTCAACATCGAAACACGCGCCGCCCACCGCGATCGGGGTCAGGTGATCGACCTGGCTCGCCATGGACCCGCGCCAGTGACAACGCCAGCCGTCACGGTTTCAGGATCACCGGCCCCTAGCCGCCTGCGCCTCCCGAGCCGCCACCGTGCGGCCTCGCAGAGGAGAAGGGGTCGTACTCTTGGCGGATCGTCATGGGGATCGCGCGCGATCCACGCCCACAGCCTCCTGGTGAGTGCTCGAATCCTGCGCATGGTCCAAGGATACTCCTCGATACGGCCAAGCCGTTCATTGGTGTGGCCCGGCGACAAGCGACCCGCGATCGAACTGGAAGCCCGTCCAGGAACGCCGCCCGGACACCGTTCCGCAGACCACAAAGGTACCCAGTAGCGCCATGACCGAGGCCACGGTCAACTCGTCGTGCTCGCTTGCGCCGTCCTCTCGGCCGATGGTTCTCCCCATGGCGGCTACGGCCCATACTGGAGGGGACGCAGCCTTGACAGAAGAGAGGACGACAATGGAGAGGACGCCGGCCGACTACCCGGGCCGCCCCGGATCGAAGATCGTGCCGAACGAGAGCGACTTCATGGATCTGGACCAGAAGGTCGCTCAGCGCCGAGCCAAGGAGGACGCGGAAGCGCACGCGGGCACCCTTCCCTGGTATCGGCGAATCTTCCGTGGGAGCCGATCCGGCTCGCGTTAGGCCCGGTCCGGGCTGTGGTGGCGCAGAGGGTCCGTGATGGTGCTCGCGGGCACCACTCTCCGTTCCTATGAAGTACCCAGTCGCGCCATGACCGAGGCCACGGTCAACGCCGTCGTGGCAGCGGTCAGCGGAGACCCGGGCGGATCACCTGTGCCCTCAGACGCGGCTCGAGAAGTGCTTCCAGGCCTTTCCGATGCTTCGCTGCTGATCGGCCTTCACGAGATCACGATCGTGGTCTGTCAGCGCACGGCCCCGAAGCCTCTCGGCGAGACGCCGCACTGCCGCCCGTAGTCGCATGTGGTGATTATCGACTGAATCGCTTGTTCACTCAAGTGGACGGTCTTAGCACTGTGGACCATGCCCGTGACCACTGCCACCGGAGCAGCGATGGACGCCAAGACCCTACGCGCGTAGCGGTAGAGGTTTCGCCACGGGCTTAACACGCTGAAATCAACGTGGTAGTGCCTCGTGGGCACCATCTCCGCCTCTCCGCTATGCCGTACCCAATCGCGCCATGACCGAGGTCATGGGGGATGGATCAGGCTCGGACCCGACCCATTCAGCGGGGGGTGCTGAACGAGCTGATAGTCCGCAACCTGACCATGGTGACTGCGGAGTCACCCTCGCAGGTGACGTAACTGTGATGGCACGGAACGGCACGAGCGACGGCTGCCTCGACGGAGTCGTCGTCTCAGCCGCGTCCGCTCGGATCTGTCACGGCCACTGCGGCTCCGGCGGGTAGACGCTCGCGTCGAGGATCTCGCGCTCGCCGAGCGGAGAGCCGAGCTCGACCTCGAACGGGAAGGCGGGGTTGCCCTGACAGGTCGTCGCGCCCTTCGTGGGCTCGACCAGGATCACGATCGAGACCGCGTGCTCGTCCTCGTCGAGAATCACTGCCCGCACCTCCCGGTCCTCGGGTGCCTGGCCCCCGGCGCACGCGACCTCCGTGGCGAGTACCGAGATCCTGTCCGCCTCCGGGTCCGGTCGCGTCCGGGGATCGACGACGAACCGTGCGTTGCCCCACGCCTCGGCGTCGAGCTCGATCCGGCACTGACCCCAGCCGACGGGAGCCCACCCACCGTCGCGCATCTCGATCCGCAGCGAGGCGTAAGGCGGATCCACACCGGACCTCGACGGCTGGCCGAAGAGCTGACGCCAGCCCTCCCCCTCCTGGGTCACGAACCACTCATAGCCAGAGACGAACTCCCGGAAGTAGGGAGCCTCCCCGCCGACGCGAGACAGGTCGAGCTCGTCGAACGAGGTGAACTGCGCGAACGCCGACGTGTCCGGCGGGAGCCGATCGAACAGGGCCCCACCGCACGAGGCGGTCAGCCCTGCCGTCTGAAGTCCGCCGTCCGCGCCCGGTTGAGCGCCCCCGTCGCTCGTCTGAGTATCGTCGGCGCACGAGGCCGCGAGGATCACCATCACGAGCACCACTGGACGGATCAGGCGCATCGAGCCTCCGATCTCCGACCCATCATGCCGCAGCAGGTCCACGCCGTGACGATGATGGAGCTGGCCGCCAAGCCTCGATTCTGATGGTCCTCATCGCGAGGAGTCGCGTGGCCCATCTCGGACCGGCCGCACGAGGGACGATGGCACCAGGAACGGAGAGGAGATGAACATCCATGCCTGTTCCTGACCCCTCATTCGGTTGGCAGGACGCCACCGCTGCCTTCGCCATCATCGCGGTCGTGGCGTTCTTGGTGACTTGGGTCGTGACGGACCTCGGTCATGTGTCGCGGACTCCCTACGTGGCGATCCTCACGGTGACGACCTTCAGCCTTGGGGCTGGCTACATCGCTTGGTCGGGTACGTCGGTGGCCGACCTCGTCACGGCGGGGTGGGTCTGGGGCATCCTCGGAGGGCTGGTCGCAGCCGCGGTGGTTGTGCCCCTCGTCCGTCGTTTGCCTGCAGGACGACCTCGCCCCGAGGGTTCTCAGCTCGTTGGACGGCTCCTCTGGGAGGGAGTCGTGTACGGGTCCGCGGAAGGAGTCCTGCTCGCGACCCTGCCGGTCCTCGCTGTTTGGCAGGCGACAGACGCACTTGGGTGGACGGACACCACATGGGCGAAGGTGGGCTCTGGCGCACTCGCGGTGGTCGGAGCACTGTTCGTGATCTTGGTCCACCATCTCGGGTACCGGGAGTTCCGGACGAGGGCCGCGAGGAAGATGCTCAGGGGTGCGCTGGTGGGCTGCGGTCTCCAGGCGTTGGCCTTCCTTCTGACGGGCAACGTGCTCGCCCCGGTCGTCGCACACATCGTGCTGCACACGCAGCTGACGTTCCGCGGGAACGAGATGCCGCCCGTGGCGGAAACGCCGCTTGCGCCGCCTGGACAAGGTCGTTCGCGGCCGACCAAGGGCAGCGCGCCGGAGAAGGAGCGAATCCCGTAAGGAGTGTTCGCTGCTGCTGAGTGAGGTCGATCATCGTCGTGGGGTCGCGGGCCCGCTCTCTCAAGGCCATTCAGCACCCTCACGACCCCGCTCACGGGGGAAGCTGTCGTGAGGGCACGATGGCGGGTTGCGTCGAGATGGACAGGCCACTCCGCCCGCCGTCACGGTGCCGAGGGGAGGAACCATGATCGGCTGGGTCGGCAACATCGAGCGCCTGACGCAGGAGAACACGAACTTCAGGACCGTCGCATTCACCGGCGAGTACGAGCAGCTCACCCTGATGCGCCTCGCTCCCGGCGAGGACATCGGACGCGAGATGCACGCGCACGTCGACCAGTTCCTGCGCATCGAGGATGGGCATGGTCGCGTGGAGTTCGGTACCGCGAAGGACCGCGTCGACGAGACCTACGACGTCGAGGACGGGTGGGCGATCATCGTGCCGGCCGGCGTCTGGCACGACATCGTCAACACCGGCGACGACGAGTTGAAGCTCTACTCGCTGTACGCGCCGCCGCAGCACGCCGACGGCACGGTGCATCGCACCAAGGAAGACGCGGAGCGCGCAGAGCTCGCGGAGGTGCCCGCCCGATAGGTCGCCCGACCGTCGGTGGTCGCTCTCCCGTGCGACCATTGCGGGGTGAGGACGCTCCTGGCAGCGCTGCTGACGCTCGCCCCTCTTCCCGTCGCGTGTACGCAGAGCGACCCTCCGACGCCCGACGACGCGATGGGTGAGATCACGTTCGAGGGCGGGGCCACCCTCGACGTCCGCTTCGCCGACGACGCAGACGAGCGTCGCCGAGGCCTCATGGGCGTCACGTCGCTTCCCGCCGACGAAGGCATGGCCTTCGACTTCGGCGATCGACCGCAGACCGGTGAGTTCTGGATGAAGGACACGCTCATCCCGCTGTCGATCGCGTTCGTCGACGACCGGCAGCGCATCGTGACGATCCTCGAGATGGAGCCCTGCGACGCCGATCCGTGTCCGACGTATGCCTCCGGCCAACCGTACGTCTGGGCGATCGAGGCGAACGCCGGGTGGTTCGAACGGCACGGCGTCGAGGCAGGCGACAGGATCGAGGAGGTCGATGGACCCTTCATCGGATGACTGTCTGCTCTGCACGGCGGAGCGCATGACCGACTGGCTGCACGAGGACGAGGATTGCTGGATCGCCGAGTGCATCGTCTGCCGCACCCCGATGGTCGTGTGGCGAACGCACGGCCTGCCCGAGCCCGACGCGAGGCGCGCCTGCTCAGCCACTTGGAGCGGGTGGCCGCCCAGCGCTACGGCGACGAGGGTTACTACGTCGACCCCGAGCGCCGGCGCATCCCCGACCATTGGCACGCGCACGCGCGCCCGGCCGGCGGGTTCTTCGACCCCAAGAGCGACCTCTACGGTACGTACGACGAGCCGTGAGGGAACGCTCGACGCAGGAACCTATCGAACTGGGGCACCGTGAAGGATGTCAACCCTCGCTTCGGCGCGTACAGCAACCCCTTGTCGATCAACCGAGCCCGGGTCTCGGCGACGCGTTGGACCGCTCGGCCCATCTGACGGGCGACAGCGCTGGTGCGCTGCGGTTCCCACCGAGCTCCGCCAGCGCGCGCAGGTACGTCACCTCGGCATCGGTAGCGCGCTCGAGGCGAGTGGCGAAGAAGTCGTCGTCCAGCCTGGCCTCGACGATCGCCTGTGCCTCGATCGCTTCGACCGGACCGATCGGTGATCGCTCCGCGCGATCCCACAGCACCCGGCCGTATTCCTGGATGAAGTACGGGTATCCCTGGGTGTATTCGAGCACCGCCCGGACGGCGCGCGGGTCGATCTCGACACCGAACTCGAGCGCGGGCTCGATCAACGCGTCGGCAGCCGCTCGTTCATCGAGCGGCCCAACCGAGGGAACCGGAAGAGACGCTCTGCATACGACTTCGCCTCCCCGGCGAGGCGTGGGAGCTGTGGGAGACCGGCTCCGACGAGCGTGATCGGCAACTGCCGTTGCACGGTCTTGTGGATCGCGGCGATCAAGGCTTCGAACGGCTCGTCGTCCAGGAACTGGATCTCGTCCATCAGGAAGACCACACCGCGCTCGTGTTCCTGGGCGGCTTCCCCGAGGGCCACCAGCACATCGGTCAGGTCCTCCCCCAGATCGCCGCTGTCGGCTCGACCGGGGAGAGGCTCGAGGTCGAGGCTGCCGGTGACCGACCCATCGGTGGAGATCGTGAGCGAGAAGGACTGGAGGATGCGACCGGCCCTGCGGGCCCGCTCCTTCCACCGTTGCGTCGGGGCGATCTCGAGCAGCGCTCGCTTGGTGAGATGCGCCATACGGTCGGCGAACCTGGTCGTCCTCGTCATCTCGGTCTCGACCGATACCGGCGGCCTCGAGCGCCCGCTCCCGGAACGCACCGAGCAGCACGGTCTTGCCCACCCCTCGGAGGCCGGTGATCAGCACCGACCGCTCAGCGCGCCCGCGTTGGAGGCGGGCGAGGAGCACGTCGAAAGCGTCGAGCTCATCGTCGCGACCCACGAGTGCGGGTGGCTTCGCTCCAGCGTTGGGCGTGTACGGGTTCAGCCCTGGATCCACGCGCGAACTTACCGTTGTTCTCAGAAGTTCTCAAGTCTCGAGAATTCTGGGTAAACTCCGCAAACTCGCCCTCAGGAAGCGGGCGGAGCTCACCGCCGTGGCGGGTTCCGCCAACCGCCTGCCGACCTCGGCCGCGAGCACGATGCCGAGTGAAGCCACCAGCACGACCGACGACACCGCGAGCAACTGGGGCAACTGGCTCGGCACCCGCAGCTGCGCGAACAGGTAGACGGGCCACGTCGGCGTCTCACCCGCGAGGAACGACGCGATCGCGTACTCGTCGAACGACAGCGTGAACGCGATCATGAACGCCGAGACGAGCGCCGGCATCAGCAACGGCAACGTCACGCGCCGCAACGACTGCCACGGGCTCGCGCCGAGATCCTTCGCGGCTTCCTCGAGATCGACGCTCAACCGCTCGAGCAGCGGCACGATCGTGAGCACGGTGTACGGCAGCGAGATCACCACGTGGCCGATCACGACCGTGTGCAACCCGAGCCCGATGTAGGTGCCGGTGCTCGACACCAGGAACTTGTCCAGCGCCGTGAAGATCACGAGCAGCGAGATGCCGAACACGACGTACGGCACGACGAGCGGCGAGAACACGAGGGCGGAGACGGCCGGCTTGCCGAAGAACCGACGCCGCAGCAACGCGAACGACGCCGCGACGCCGAGCGCGACCGCGATCAGGCTCGAGATGCCCGCGACGATCGCGCTGCGCTCCAGCGACTCGAGGATGTTGGGGTTCGAGAAGAACTTCCGGTACCAGTCGAGCGTGAACCCCGCGAGCGGGAAGCTCACGTCGCCGTCGTTGAACGAGAACACCGCGAGGATCACGATCGGCGCGTACAGGAACACCACCAGCACGATGAAGAACAGGGCGAGGCCGCGCCTGGTGTTCGGCGAGGTCGCGATGTCGCTCACTGCACCACCGCCCGCATCCTGAGGAACCGCCCGAACACCGCCATCAGCGCCGCGACGACCGCGAGCAAGAAGAACGCCAGCGTCGATCCGGTCTGCCAATCGAGTCCTCGCGTGAACAGGTCCTGGATCGAGTTGCCGAACATGTAGCCGCTCGTGCCGCCCACGAGCAGCGGCGTCACGAACTCCCCGATCGTCGGGATGAACACGAACAGGAACGCCGCGAACACGGCCGACAGGCTGAGCGGCAACGTCACCCGCACGAACGTGCGGAACCGGCTCGCCCCGAGGTCGGCCGCCGCCTCGAGCAGGCTGCGGTCGAGGTTCTCGAGGCTCACGAACACCGGCAGCGCGACGAACGGCACCCAGATGTCGGCGAGCACCAGCATCACGGTGAACCGGCTGTAGAGGAGCCAGCTTCACCGGCGCGTCGGTGAGCCCGGTCGTCGTGAGGAACGAGTTGATCACGCCGGCGTCACCGAGGATCACCTTCCATGCGAGCACTTGGAGCAGGTAGCTGGTCAAGGAACGGGGCGATGATCAGCAGCAGCAGCACCCACTTGCGGCG
The DNA here is from genome assembly GCA_963728665.1 of uncultured Actinomycetes bacterium. Classification (GTDB taxonomy): domain Bacteria; phylum Actinomycetota; class UBA4738; order UBA4738; family HRBIN12; genus JAOUEA01. Next base: position 33,700 of record CAVSLG010000019.1, read on the forward strand.
GCCCGACGCACAGGGGGCGGAAGTACCCGGTCGGGTAGGCGAGCAGCACGACCACGGCGGAGACCGTGAGCGACATGCGGATCGACTTCCAGAACGAGCGATGTAGACGGAGCCCGCCGGTGAGCAGGCGCTCCCAGCTCGCCAGCGAGACGACCCCCGTGTCGGTCGGGAACAGCTTCGACGGCCCCGACGCTGTACGCCGCCACGAACGCGACCGGGATCACGAAGAACAGCAACAGCCAGAGCATCGGCCCGGCGAGCAACCTCACCGTGCCGCGACGGTCGTGTCGCCGCCACGCCCGGTTGGTGGTCGTCGCCTCCCGGGTCGTCGCCATGCGCTACCCCCGGCCAGGTGGCCGGCTCAGGCCGCCTGCACCTCGCTCCAGTACTGCTGGTAGATGCTGCGGCGCGGGATGTAGGACTCGGGGTGCGCATTCGGCTCGTCGAGCGCGGTCGGATCGTCGAGGCTGAGCGCCGTGCGCACGCCCTCGGGCACCACGTCGAGATTCGCCGTCGTGTTCGTGTGCCCGTAGTAGTAGTACGCGAGCAAGAACTCCGCCGCCTCCTTGCTGGCCCACGAGTCCACGTACTCGTGGGCGTGGCGGTAGTTCTCGGAGTCGGCGAACAGGGCCGAGCCCGCAGACCCACGAGATGCGGCCTTCCTTCGGCTGCATGTACTGGTAGTTCATGCCCGCCGCGTCGGCGTAGCCGACCGTGTCGGGCCACGAGTAGCCGGCCCACACCTCGCCCTTCTTGAAGGCGAGGCCAGAAGTCATAGGACTGGTTCCAGTAGAACCGCACGAGCCCCTTCTTCGAGACCAGGAAGTCGCGCACCTCGGCGAGCTCCTCGTCGGTCATGTCCCAGGGGTTCTCGATGCCGAGCGCGTAGGCGGCGACCACCATCATGTTGAGCGTGTCGATCCAGGAGATCTTGCCCTTGTACTGCTCGTCGAACAGCACGTTGAACGTCTCGTCGCTGCCGTCGACGTGGTCGAGGTTCACGAGGGGGCGATGAATGCCCAGTCGAGCGGCACGAAGTACTGCTGCCGTCGAACTGCCCGGCCGTCATGAGCTTCGGGTTCAGCTCGCGAAGTTCGGGATCAACGAGGTGTCCCACGGCTGGAGCACCTCGAGGTCGACCCAGTCCTTGTACGGTATCCGCACGGGTGCGCCACGTCGTAGCGGGCCCCCGCGACGACCTTCGTGTACGCCGAGTCGTCGTTCTCGAACAAGGCGAACTCGGGCGTGTCGCCGGTGGCCTTCGCGTACTGGCCCCAGAGGAACTTCTTCTCCTCCTTGGGGTAGTAGTCGCCGTTGCCGTACCCGGACCAGTCGAAGACCTGCAGGCCGCCGGGCTCCTGGTCGATCGGCGGGATCGACGCCTGGCCGACCCCTGGCTTCCGCTCGAGGTCGTCTCGGCGTCCTTACAGGCCGCGAGCACCCCCGCCATGCTCACGGTCATGCCGGTGAAGCCGGCGTACCGCAGGAAGTCACGCCTGCCGATCGGACTGGTCAAACGCTTTTGCACCATCTGCCGCTCTCCCCCCTCTGACGCGGGCGCCGGTGATGGCACGTATCATGCGCGCGGAAGACGCCCGGGGCAAGGCACATCCGACACTTGGGGGGATCTGACGACGGATGTCGCGCATCGTTCGCATCCTTCCGGCCGCCGTGCTCCTGCTCTTTTCGTGCGCCTCGGCCCCGACCACCGACGGCCCGCCCGCCTCGGGCGCCTCGCCGCCCGTGCTGCCCGCCTCCGCGCTCCCCCACATGACGAGCGACGCGGCGCCCGTCGACACCGACCACCTGGCGAACGAGGTCACGCACCCCGACGACCTGCGGTCGCTCCTGGACGACGCCGGGTTCGTCCACGCTGCGCAACGCTCCTTTGGCGGCGGCCGGGGCGCGTTCTCCAGGGTGGTCGCGCGCGGCCTCGTGTTCGAAGCCGACGCGGGCGCGGCCGCCTTCGTCGGATGGTTCGGCGAGCACGCGCCCGAGGAGATCATCACGTCGGAGCGGATCTCCCGGCCGGGGTGCCCGAGGGCGTCGTCGTCTTCCGCCACCTGCCCGACGGCTGCTGTCACAACGACGTGCCGGTCTTCCTCGCGGCGTGGCAACGGGGCGAGTCGGTGCTCTCCCTGCATGCCGGCGGGCGCCGCGCGAACGTGCGAGCCTTCGTCGAACTGATCGCGTCCTACGACCGGGAGGCCTAAGACCGGGAGGTTGAGCATGCTCGATCGGCTCGAGACGATCGCGACCGGCCTCGACCACCCGGAGGGCGTGGCCTGGGGGTCCGACGGCCGCGTCTACGCGGGCGGGGAAGCCGGCCAGATCTACGCGATCGGCACCGACGGCACGGTCGACGAGATCGCGTCGACCGGCGGCTTCATGTACGGCATCACCCTCGACGGTCACGGCACCGTCTTCGCATGCGACTTCGGCCGCGCCGAGATCGCCCGCGTCACCGCCGACGGAACGATCTCCTCGTACTCGACCGGAACGCCCGACCACCCGATCCGCGTGCCGAACTTCACGGCGTTCGACGGGTTCGGCGACCTCTACGTGACCGACTCCGGCGCGTGGGGCGCCGACGACGGGCTGGTGTTCAGGGTCGACACCGACGGCACGACCGACGTCTGGACCGACCGGGTGCCGGGGTTCCCGAACGGGTGCTGCCTGTCTGCCGAGGGAGATGCGCTCCTCGTCGTCGAGTCGAGCCGGCGGCGGGTCGTGCGGGTTCCGATCGGCGCCGACGGTGCCGCGGGCCACCCGGAGACGGTCGTCGACCTCGCCGGCTCACAGCCCGACGGCATCGCGCTCGCTGCCGACGGCACGATGTTCGTCGGGTGCTACCGGCCCGACCGCGTCTGGCGCGTCACGCCCGACGGCCGGCCCGAGATCATGCTCGACGACCCCGACGGCGTCTCCCTGAACCAGCCCGCCAACGTCGCGTTCATCGGCCCCGACCTCGATCGCCTTGCGATCTCCAGCCTCGGGGGGTGGAGCATCGTCGCGCTCGACGTGGGGGTGACGGGCCTGCCTTTGCGCTCACCCTCGCTCGGGTGAACGAGGCGGCGGCGACCCGGTCACACCCGCAGCGGGCTCAGTTGCCTTCCGCGGCCTTGAGCTGCTTGGCGAGCTCGTCGGCGCTCGCGTCGATCTCCTTCGAGACGTAGCGGTTCTCGGCCTTGATTGATGCGGCGATCTGGTCGGCCATGTTCGTCGCGTACAGCACGATCAGTCCGGCCTGCCCTTTGTCGAGCACCTCGCCGAGCTGCTTGAGATCGTCGTCGCTCATGCCGCCCTTCATGTGCCCCGCCACGGCCCCGATGCCGGCGCCGACGGCGGCTCCCACGCCCAGGCCGATGCCCGGCAGGATCGCGGTCAGCGCTCCGATCGCCAGGCCCGTCCACGCGGCGTGGCGCGTGGGCTGCTCGTGCTTCTTCGCGACCGTGACCTTGCCGTCGGCGTCGCGCTCGATCACCGCGGCGTCGAAGTCGTGCCCGACACCGGCCTCGCGGTACATCTCCTTCACGGCCTCGTAGTCGGCCTCGGCCTCCGCGACGCTGTCGTACGACGCTCCGAGGACCACCAGCGTGTCCTTCTCGCTCATCACACCCTCCCCTTCCGGCGGGTTAGCCCGCCCCTCACGGTGCTGCGTCCAACATCCGTCGTAGCTTACGGCCCTCCCGCCGACACCCGCGGCGGCGTTCGAGGTGGTCGACGATTGGGCCTCGGCCTGACAGGACCGACTACGCGTTGGCCGGCTCGCGCATCCCCCCTCGGCTCCGCGATGGGAACCAACGGCGGAAGCGTCTCAGATCGTCGAACACCGCTGGGGCGATCACACGGAGCGACGCGCAGTAGAAGACGACGAACGCCGCACCTGCACCGATGAGGGCAGCCCACGACGTGGCGGCACTCCAGCTGTCCGGCAGAGCGACCTGCAGGATCACGACCATCGATGCCGCGACGACGCTCGCCAACACGGGGCGGAACACGTCTGCCAGGAAGGCCCCGGCGGGGGCACCGCCGATCCTGCGGCTGACGATCACGTGCATCACGAGGAGCACAGCGGCCACGACGACTTGGATGCCCGCAACCGCGATGACACCCCTGCGTCCGATCGTCGCCATCAGGCACACGAGGAGGACGACCCATATCGCACGGAGGACCGCGTTCATCCCAGTTTGTCCCACAGACTGGAAGTACGCCTGCAGCAGGTAGGAAGCCGAACGAAGGACGACGAACACCGCCAACAGGCGCGTCACGGTGACCGCCGACTCCCACTCGGGCGAGAGCAGCACGAGCCAGGGAGCGGCGACGATCGTCACGCCGGCGAAGAACAGCACGCCGGTGGACGCGACGCGGACACTGATCCGGAACGTGGACGTCAGTTTGGCGTCGTCTGCCCGTAGGCGTGTCATGGCCGGCCATCCTGCTCCGATCACGACCATGGTGACGACGTAGAACGGGATGATCGCGATCCTGAACCCCAACGAGTAGAAGCCGAGCGCGGTGGCTCCAAGCAGTCGGGCCACGAGTGCGTAGTCGACGTTGAGCAACACGATGTCGAGGATCGAAGCGACCGTCGCCCCTCGCGCGTAGGGCCAGAGGCGCGCCATCGTTCGAGGGTGCCACCGGGGTCGGATGCGAAGCTCCCGGTCACTGACCACGAGCATCAGCGTCAAGAGGCAGCGGGTGGCGTCTCCGATCACCAGCGACCACACACCGACCCCCTCGAGCGCCAGCACGATCGTCAGGATCGAGCCGACGATCAGCGGCAGGGTCTCAACGAGGAAGCGGCGGCGGAACGCGAGTTCCCTGTTGAGGCGCATCAGGGGAACCACCACAACGCCGTGCAGGACGATGATCCCGGCGTACGCGCGGATCAGCGGTGCCGCATCCGGAACTCGGAAGATCTCGCTGAGGGCATCAGCGGTGAGGAAGAGCCCGATGCCGACGAGTGCGGCGACGGCGGCGCTCACGCTCATCGCGCCTGCCGCTGCCTCCTCGACCTTCTCCTCCTCGAACACGAGAGCCTGCGCGAATCCGACGTCGACCAGCACGATCAAGACGGTCGACAGCAACAGCGCGATGGACAGCACGCCGAACTCGTATGGAGACAGCTCCGCAGCGAGCACGAGAACGACCCCAGCGAGAAGCCCGCGGCTCACCAACGCGCTGGCCGCGACCCAAGGCGCTCCGCGCGCCGTTCGTGTGGCGAGATCCTGGACCCTGTTCGATGACGCTGCCGAGGTGCCTTCGATCTGCGCTCGCGAGTCGCTCACGCGCGGGACGCTCATCGGCGAGGCCTGTCGCCTTGACCCGCCGCTCCATCTGACGCTTCGTCCTGGCGCCGAGCGAGCGCGCCCGGCGGACCGCTCCCATGGTCGTCGCTCTACCTTCCCCCCCAGCCCCCAGTTCGATCGCGCGGTGAGCAGCGGTCGCTCCGCGTCGGCGAACGATCGCTTGTACTGCTCATCCCCCCGGAGGAGATCGAACTCGCTGAGTCCGCGCTCGGTCGCATGTTCGATGATCCTGAAGAGAAGCAACGTGCCGGCGCTCCGCCACCGAGGCTCCGGGCGTCGACCCGATTGATAGAAGGACATGCGGCCCTCGAGCTCGAAGCAGACGACGGATGCGACCGTGGATCCGTCTGCGGCAAGCTCGTGCAACGAGACCTCCCCGCTCTCAGCTCCCTGCATGGCGGCCGAGGCGAAACGATCGAACGAGGAGACGAACCGGGTATGGCCCCACCGAGCGACGTGGAGCTCCCGCAGACGGATGAGTCCCGACCGGGTCTCGGTCGGATCCAGGCATCGATATCGGACCCCGTCACGGTCGGCCCGGCGTACAGCCTTGCGGATGTTCGAGCGGAAGTTCGTCGACCGGGTCGCCAGATACGCGTCCGTCTCCGCGACACGGACCCATGGAGCCGTCGCCTCGACAGCAGACGAGCCGTGCGGGAGCGCATCGAGGACCAGAGCGCCTTCGACGATCCCGCCGAGCGTCGCGACGCGCGCATCCGCGCGCGAGAGCCAGCGTCGAACCTCGGCCTTCGCGACGGCCTCGTAGCCCGGACGGGCGAGGAGATCCAGGTGATCGGGACAGAGAGGACCCGCGCCGAGCATCGTGACGAACGAGATGCCTGCCACGGCGCGTTCTTCCAGCGCGAGTCCCCCGACGAGCTCCCCCCATCGACGACGAGGACGAAGCGCGGACGGTGCACAGAGACGTGCTCCAGCCACCACGCCCGTGAGAACGGCGTCGGCAGTGGGGCGGCGGCGGCGAGCTCGTTCCAGGCTTCCGCCCAGGGGCCGAGGTCCGAACGGACCTTCGTCGACGCGCCGGTGCCGACCGAGGTTGCATCAGTCATCGACGTAGCCGAGATCTCGGAGATGCTGCGTGATCAGCTCAGCCTCGTCGTCGCTGATGTCGACGTCCGCCGCGTCGCGGACCAGGACCCGTGACGGCGTGTTGGCCGCCGGGCCTGGGACCGCCGCGTGGCCGCCGAGGAGCGGCTCGATCACACTGCCATCGAGATCGGTGGGCGCCGGAGCGCCGCACCACGCCAGCGCCGTCGGCGCGATGTCTGCGAGATCGCGAACGCCGACGTCGACATGGGCGACCCCGTCACCCGCGGCCGCGATGACCCCGTCCCGTCGGTGGTCACCGGTCGGATACTCGAGTCGCGTGGCCGCCCGGCTCGTGTGATCGAAGACCCAGAATTCGTTCGGGATCGCGATCAGGTCAGGCGCCTCTGTCGCGAAGCGGCCTCGGAAGACGTCCTCGGATCGCAGCACCTCCCGGACCGGCGACCCCAGTTCGGGGTCTTCGAACGCGAGGAGTGCGTCCCGGACCTCCTCTCGCGCGCGGTCGTATGCGGATGGATCCACGATGCCTTCCGGCTCTCGTCCTTTGAGGTTGATCGAGACCCCGCCTCCCGTCACCGAGCAGTACGCAACCGAACGCGATACGTCGACCGCATGGGCGTCTTGATCCCTGCACGCAGCCACTGGCCCAGGCGGCTCGACACGACGCGATCGATCGGGCGCGACCGCCGGAGGGCTCGGGCGAGATCGGCGGCAGGATCGGCGCGTCGCCGACCCCTGTGCCACGAGGATCGCGTCGAGATCGGCAGCCAGGGTCTTCGGCGCGAAGCCGGGTCGGAGACGAGGACCGTGACGGCGTCGCCGGCCTCCTGCCGGAGGCGACCCGTGGGTGTCCAGCGGTCGATGCGTCGTCGAAGTGCCTCGGCGCGCGCATCCGAGATCGTCGCCGAAGGCCGGGTGAGACGGGATCAGGCGGTCCGCGAAGGGATGCTGGAGCCGGTCGGTGGCCACATCGACACAGACAGCCACGCGCCATGCTCCTTCCAGCAGCTTCGAGAACGACTCCGTCCGCTCGACGATGAACCGTCGCGCCTCTTCGACCAGTGGCGCGGGCCCGTTCCGGTGGCGGGTCCACTCCATCCCGTTGATCGGGAACGGGCTTCCGCTCGAGCGTGTCTGCCCACGGCGCGGGATACACGAAGGGCGATCCGGGGGGGATCGCGCCGCCTGCGATGAGCCTGCCGTTCACGGGGAACGGCGGATAGGTGACGGGGATATTGCCCGCACGTACCTCGTGCCCGTGGGAGGCCGGTGGCTCGAGGACGTCTGACGCCGATCGGCGTGGAGAGGATCGGGTCCCTCCTTCCGGATGAGTCGGATGGCGCTCCATCAAGTCGAAGACGCCATGGCCCCCGGGTCCATAGCGGTGCGGAACGTCGGCCAGGCCGCCCCGAATGGTCAGGGAGCGGACTCCAGAGACGCCCCGAACGCCGGTCTCGACCATCCGCGCACCTGCGGGAGATCGCCGCGGTCGATGCGGTCGTCCAGATGTCCCAGTCCGCGCCGTCCCAGCCGGCGATGCGGAGACGACCGGTCATGCCGATCTTCGATCGATCGGCAGCGCTTCCTTGTCGCGCGGATTCACCCCTCGCCCATCTCGTCGGGGCCGGAACCGAATCGATGGCGTAGGGCAGACAACTGCATGACCGCCACCTTCGTGGCATCCTTAATCAGAGACCGACCCGGTGGGGTCGGGCGGCGTCCCCTGTTGATCAGGTGTTGGTTGAAGGCCCGCACGAGCGAGTCCTCGTCGTTGTCGCGCATATGAAGGTCAGCGTCATCGATACCGACGGCGATGGGCCGTTCTTGATCCAATGCGGCTGAAGCGGGGGGATGTACGCGCCGAACCCAGGTTCCGTGCCGTACGTCGCGCGCTCAGCCGGCATCACCTCGATGCGGCCGTGCGATCCCGACCAGTAGCGCCCGACTCGCGCTCCTTGTCGGCGGGCGTCGCGAACACGCCGACGCCCAGCGTCTCTCGCCCTGGATCTGCATGGGGATGCTGTGCTCGATGTCGAAATGAGCCGGCGTGACGGAGTTCGGCGACGAGACGAAGATGAAGCCCGGGGGACGCCGGATGTCACCCGCGAACCGCTGGGCGAACGGGGCGAGATCCTCCAGACACTCCTCCATCAGGTCGCGGTACGCGTGGTCCTGCTCGACATTGAGGAGGGTCATCCATGTTCCGCTCGATTCGACGTCACGGATCAGGTCGCCGGGTCTCGACACGACTCCGCGAGGGGGTCCGCCGCCCGGTACGAGCAGCGGCTTCACCGCCTCGTCCATACCACCGAGTGTGCCGCGAGACGGTCGGCGAGGTCGGCGATCGCCTCGTCTTCAGCAGGGGATGGCTGGAAAGCTCGTGACGGAACGTCGTCGCCTCCCGCCGCTCGAACGATGCGGCGAAAGCCGGCCCGTCCAATCGGAGCACGCCTGGGGAGCCATCTGCATCCTCCCTCCTCATCCTGTCCATCAGGCTCGTACGGCCTGACGCGACGCTTGAACCCCGCCGACGGCGGCGGCTCGGGATACCTCTTGGTAGAGCCTGGCGATCGTGTCGTGCGTCCTTCCGACGTCGAACAGCTCGCGCGCGCGTCGAGTCGCCGAGCTCCCTTCGAAGGCCGCCAGCTCGGGATCGGTCAGTCGGCGACGATCGGCGCGACGAGCGCCTCCGGATCTCCGGGGGGGACGACGCAGCCGCTCGACTCTCCGATCGACTCCCTCATCCCGTCGACGTCCGTTGCGACCACCGCACGGCCCGCGGCCATCGCCTCGAGCACGGCGAGACTGAGGCCCTCCCGTCTCGACGGGCGACGACGACGTCAGCCGCGGTCAGCCATGGCAGCACGTCGTCCTGCAGCCCCGCGAGGAGGACGCTCGTTCCGACCCCCACCTGAAGCCGGGTGTCGACGGTTCCTTCTCCGACGAGGACGAGGTGCGCGGACGGGACGCGCCCGACGATCCGCGGCCATACGGCGAGCAACTGGTCTTGCCCCTTCGCCTCGCACAGGCGTCCGACACAGACGACGAGCGGACCGGGAGGGAGACCCAGCTCGGCGCGGGCGGCCGAACGTTCCGAAACGACTCGCCCGTCCGTGGAAACCCCGCTGAGGACGACCTCCATCCGAGCCCTGACACCTGCCCGCCGGCCCCTCCCACGTTCGGCTTCGCTGACGCAGATGATGCGCTCGCACTTCCGAGCGCCGAGCCGCTCCCACAACACCGACGTCAGTCGCAACGGACCGGTGACGGCTTCGAACGACCATCCATGCGGCTGAAACAGACAGGCGCTCGCCCCCCAACGGCAGCGAGTCGCCCGATCAAGCCGGCCTTCGAAGAGTGCAGATGGACCATGTCCGGCCGTAACGCTTGCATCAAGAGGCGCAGGGACCGCATCTCGCGGACGACGGAAGGCCCCGGATACCTCGTCGCCTCCCATGCGATCACGGAGACCCCCGGCACCATGAGGGCCAGCTCCTGCAAGGGCCCTTGGGGCATGCGAGGGTCACACGCCACCCGCGAGCGACCTGATCCTCGAGCCCCCTCGTACGTACGCCGCGACCCCTCCGCTCGTTGACTGAGTGACGTGGAGGACGTGGAACGAGCTACCGGCGGGCCGCGCATCTCGGCGGACCTGGGCGTTCGCGGTACGTCGGATGGATCGCATCTCTCGACCCTAAGGTCAGGTGCGAGATACGGCTGAATCGGGGGGATCGCGTGTATCTGACTACGCTGAATCACGTACCGGCCCGTCGCGCGCTACCAGCGCCTTCTGCAGAAGCGCGGCGGCCTCGAGCTTCGAGTGCACGTCGAGCTTCCTCAGCACGTTCGTCACGTGCGTGTCGACGGTCCGGATGCTGATGTGCAAGGCCAACGCGATGTCCTTGTTACGAGCTCCCTCGGCGACGAGACGCAGTACGTCACCTTCCCGTTCGGTCAGTCGCTCGAGGCGCTGGGACACGTCGGCTCGCGTGAGCCGGCGGCGCGCTGCTACGCGCATCGCGCCTTGGAGCTTCTCGGCGTCAAGCTGCATCTTGCCGTCTGCGGCAAGATGTATCGCGTCGGTGAGGGCCTCCAGACCTCCTGACGGGGGGATGACCGCCAGCGCGCCCGCCTCCACGCCACGGACGATGTCCTCGTCGTCGTCGGCGATCACAACCAGGCGAGCCTCGGGCCACGCCCGGCGCAGATCGTCAGCGAATCGGATCACCTCTTTCGAGGTGCTTCTGTGGAGGATGGCGACGACCACGGAAGGGCGGACCCGGACACATGCGCGGATCGCCCGCTCGAAGCCGGCCAGAGTGAGGGCGTCATCGAGGACTTCAGGAAGCGCCGGCGGAAGGATGTGCACGAGAGCTTCCGTATAGAGCCTGTCCCGTTCGGGCGCAACGACGACGATCCGGGCGCCACTCTCACTTCCGTTTCGGCGCAGCCCGTGTCCGGACATCATCCCACCTACGCAAGGTTTCGTAGATATTCATACCCTATTTGCGTACTCTGCGGATAGGCTGGGAAGACATCCCTTCGACGAGGGCCGCACGGTTCGCGGCGAGAGCCATGAAGAGCCGAACCAGGACCGTCGCGAGAGCGATCCGACCGTTCTCTCGACTTCGGGCGTCCCCCCTCTTCAGCGTGCTTGCGTACCACCGGATCGACGAGGGCGAGGGTGGGATGTCGGTGTCGCCGCGTGCCTTCGTGGCCCACCTCGATTGGCTCGAGGAGCAGGGGATCGAGGTCGTTCCGCTGGAGGCATTCTCGGTGGACGATGGACCGCGACCACGCGTCGCGTTGACGTTCGACGACGGGTACAGATCCGTGGCCGACGTGGCGTGGCCGGAGCTTCGCGCCCGCGGCCTCCCTGCGACTCTGTACGTGGTATCGCGAGCACTCAGCGATGGTGGCCGGTTCTCCTGGGACACCCTGACCTCCACCGAGGACGCAGCCTTGGTCGGTCGCTCGACGCTCCTGGATCTGGCTGCGGAAGGTCTCACGATCGGATCACACACACGGACGCACGTGTACCTGCCATCGGTCGACGTCGACCGCGTCAGGGACGAGGTGGTCGGGTCCCGCAAGGAGCTCGAAGACGAGCTGGGGCAGCCGGTCACGAGCTTCTCCTATCCGCAGGGCGGGTGGAACAAGTCGATCAGGTCGGTCGTCGCTCGGGCCGGCTATGCCACAGCGGTCACGATGGACCGGGGGTCGAACCGACCGGGTGACGACCCCTTGGCGCTTGCCCGCCGACCCGCCGAGAAGGACCCGCTCGATCTCGAGATGTCGATCGAGGGGCTCTACGACTTCCTGCGGCCGGTCGACACCTTGCGCGACCGCCTCCGACGGTGGGGATCAAGTCCGAGCCCGTAGCACGGCGCCCGTCCCGGCGGGGAGATGGATCGTCGAGACGGGTGTGCCCTCGGGCGTGAGGAAGGTTCCCTCGAGGGGAACGTCCTGCGGAACGGTCGAGGGATTCACGACCGCGACCCCCCCGGTGAAGTCCCGACGCCACGCGCCCCCGACGGCGATGCGCGGTCCCGTGGGGTCACCGATCGAGATCGTCCAATCGGATGCCCACGGATCGACCGCACCGTCGGGTCGGTAGAACAGGGCCCCGTCATGGCCCGACCACGCGATCAGGAAGCTGGCCTGCGCGTACCTCATCAGACGCGTGTTCGAGAGGTCGCCGTACGTCACCGCGAGGAACGTCTTCCCGGCACCCTGCACAACGTCCATCTGTTCCACCATCCGAGCCCAGTCCCACCCGGTGAACGGAGGGCCGTCGCCCGTTCCGTACCGAGCCCAGAACTCGCGCAGAACGCCGGAGGTGAACGGTAGCCATCGCGAGAGCAGCTCGGGGCCTACGTCGGCGCCACCGATGTTCGGTACGAACTCGAACCCCGCAGCCTGGACCCGCGGCCCCACGCTCGCCAGGAAGCGCTCCGTGGCGCGCGCATATGATGCCGGCGTCGGGTAGCGCCGCAGCTGTTGTCCGTCGTGCAGGTAGTAGACCGGTGTGCTCATCGCGTTGTCGGCCATCACGCCGTCCCAGCCACCCTGCGAGAGCGAGGCGATCACGTTTCGTGCCCAATGACTCCGGTAGCCGCGAAGACCGACGTCCATCCACCAGTGGCCCTCGTATCCTCGCCATTCCACTCGCCGTCCATCGGTGTCACGAAGGAACCATCGAGGGCGATGGGCGCGAGCCCAGCAGTAGCCGATGCCGGCGGGCAGCAGAGCGTCGTCGACGCCATGTCGGCATGCGTAACTCCTGGTTGACGAGATGTCCTGGTAGAGGAGGATGCGGACACCGGGATTGGCGATCCGTATCGACGGGATCAGCCGCTCATCCCAGCGGTTCAGGACCACGACCCCGTACCCTGACGAGGAGATGGCCGCCGCGTGGCCCGTGCCGATGGCAAGCAGCCCAACGTTCGACGATGGTGTGAGCGAACCCAGGGTCGAACCAGGGACGATCGCGGTCAGCAGTGCGACCAGCGCAACCAGCGGGATCCTGAGCGAGTGACGAGGCATTGGGGCCTGATCTTCCCTCGGTGATCCGAGCCTACCAGGACCGCGTCGATGCCCAGAGGGCTAGCCAGGTAGAAGAGTTCGGACGTGTCGAACGTGGAAGTCGGGTCGTGCCCGGCGACGAGTACATGAGACCGATGACGACGACACCGGACATGAATCGAGGCGTGCAGATCGACCTGCGCCGCGCGCTGCGTTGGCGATGGCCCGTGCTCCTGGGCGCCGCCGTCGTCGGCCTTCTCGCCGGGTCACTCGTCGCAGCCCTGAGGCCCCAGGGGTACGAGGCGACCGCCGTCACGGCGATCGTGCCCGCACGGGCCAACACGTTCCCAGGCGCCGACTACGTGAGCCTGGCGGCGCCGAGCTTCATCGCGTTCGCCACAAGCCCCACCAAGATCCAGGACATCGCACTGCGGACCGGCGTCGACGTGGAGGACCTCCGTTCGTCCCTCCAAACGAACCTCCAAGGAACGTCCAACACGATCACCGTGACGACGAGGGTCGATTCGCCGGCGGCCGCTGCGCAAGCCGCGAACTCGATCGCGTACGAGATGACGCGGTTCCGCGATGGCGACACGTTGCTCAGGGCGGTCGTGGTCGCGCCGGCGACGCCACCGGACGCACCGCGGGCAGGTGCCGTCGGTCTCCTCCGGGCGGCTGGGCTGCTGGGGGGCATCGCGGCGGGACTCGCACTGGTGTGGATGCTGGAACGACGCCGCCCCCATGTCACCGACGCCGCCGACATCGAGCTCGCGACCGGTGGTGACGTCCTCGGTGTCGTGCCTCGATCCGCATCGCTCCGACACGGGCACGAGGAGGGGCCCGACGACGCGATGGTGGAGGCGGCCGGCCGTCTCCTCGTCACGGAACTCCTCGCGCGGCTTCCTGCCGGCCGCGGGGTCGTCCTCGTGACCGCGGCCCGCAGGGGCGCAGGCACGACGACCGTTGCGGGGACCCTCGCGTCCGCGGTGGCGTGGGCCGGGAGGAAGGTGATGCTCGCTCGACCGGTGAGACGCGAGATGTCCGATCCCGACATGGCCTCCCCTCCGATGTCGTGCCCGACGCTCTCGAAGGGGCACCCACAATCGTCGACGTCCCTGTGCCCGGGGCGTCCCCCGGCGACGAGCACGAGGGGTCGGCCCGCGCGCTTCGGGAGGTCGCGTCGAACGCGCTCGATCGTTTCGACATCGTGCTGATCGACGCCCCGCCCATCCTCGAGGGGCGATGGCGTCGCGAAGCCATCGGGCTGGCCGACGGTGTCGTGCTCGTCGCGTCAGCCGGGGACCTCGTCGATCGGGTGCGGGCGGCGGCGGTCGTCGCGTCGAGCCTCGCCTCTCGGCGTCCCGTCGCGATCGGCAACCGGATGCCGTGGTGGACGCCGCCCGCGCGCGCCGACGAGCTTGCGGTACAGGGCGAAGAACCCCGAGCTCATCCGCTCTTCGGTGTAGAGGGCGGCGGTTCGGAGTCCGCCAGAGACTAGTTCGCTGCGGAGGTCGTCGTCGAGGAGGCAGCCCTCGATCGCACGCGCGAGGGCGGTGGGGTCGCCGGGGGGAGCCATGACCGCATCGTGACCATCGCGGAGGAGCTCTCGGTTCCCTCTGACGTCGGTCGCAACGAGCGGGACTCCGGATGCAAGAGTCTCGAGCGCGACGAGCGGGAGGCCTTCCCACCGCGACGAGATCACGACGGCATCTGCCGCCCCGATGATGCGTCTGGCCTCCGGCTGGGCACCCACTCGGTGGACCTGCTCGCCGACTCCGAGGTCCGAGATCAGTCGATCCAGCGATCCTCGTAGGGGGCCGTCGCCCACGAGCATGAACGACGCCCACGGCAGCGTGGCGAGGGCGCGGATCGCCGTCGCATGATCCTTCTGCGGCGCGAGGCGACCCACGGCCACGACCAACGGGACGTCGACGGGGATACCGAAGCGGTCTGCCAGTTCACGTCTCGTGGCGGGCGGCGGCGCCGGCGATACCCCGTTCACGATCGTCGTGATCCGGCGCACGCCGTGGTCACGTAGCGCGCTCTCGACGCCGGGACCGCAGGCGACGCTCAAGAAGCCAGTGAGCCTCAGGATCCTGGCACTCCGCTCATAGTCCTCCTCCGGCACGCCGTGCACGCTGACGAGCGCCGGACGCAGGGCGCCGCGGGCCGTCGCGAGGGCGGCCACGAGCCCCATCGTCGGGTTGTGGCAATGCAGGACGTCGGGCGACCACCTCCTGACGATCGACGCGAGCGTTGCAACCGCCCGGGGCAGCCTGCGAACGTCACGTCGGATGAACGGCATCTCGAAGCGGACACCGTCCAACTCCGCCTGGAGCGAGCCGGGAGGCGAGGCGACGGCAACCTCGTGCCCGGCTCGGCAGGCTTCGGCCGCGAGCGTGACGACGATCCGCTCGGCGCCGCCCGGTTCGAGTCCCTGGATCACATGGAGGACGCGCACAGCCAGCGATACACCTCCACCATCGCCCTGCCACCCTCCTCCGGGTCGTACCGGTCGGCGACGCTCGACGCGGCCGCCGCGCCCATCTCGTACGCCCACTCGGGGTTGCTGATCAAATCGACGAGCGCGGCAGCGAGCGCATCGACGTCGTTCGGGGGCACGAGGAGCCCGCTCCCCCCCGGCTCGATCATCTCGGGGATCCCGCCGACGCTCGTCGCGACGCTCGGGAGCGCCCAGGACATCGCTTCGAGGAGCGCGATGGGGAAGTTCTCCGCACGCGACGGCAGGACGAACATGTCGAGGGTGCCGAAGCGGTCCACCGCATCAGTGACATGCCCATGGAACGTCGCGTCGACGCCACAGGCGGCGGCAAGCTCCTCGAGTGCTCGTCGTTGCGCGCCCTCGCCGAAGACCTCCAGTCGGACCGGCCGCCCCACCCGAGCCAGCGCGAGGATCAGCGTGTCGACCCCTTTCCACCACTCGAGGTTGGCCGCTATCCCGATCGTCGTCGGCGCCCCGAAGGGTCGCGGCGCCCGTCGACGGACCGGGACGCACGACGGCAACACCGCGATGCGGCGGCTCTGCATCCCTCGCTCGACCAGGTACCGCTTCATCGCATGGGATGGCGTCACGACCAAACCGAGCATGGCGAGCGCGGCTTCGACACGAAGATAGACGGACTCGAGCCACCATCGTCGTCGACGGGAGATGTGTCGATCCCGTCTCGTGTCCCCCTGCCCGACGCCCGGAGCGATGTCCTCGGGCAGGCCGTGCACCGTGTGCACGACCCGCGCACCGCGAGCCCTTCCCAACGCGCGCGCGAACAACCCCGCTCTGCGGTCCTGGGAGTGCACCACGTCGACGTTCCCGAGCTCGGGCCACAGTCGGACCGCTCCGACGAGGTCGCGCTTGTCGTCGATGGCGATCACGCGAACGCGGGCGCCGAACACTTCGAACCGAGCCGCAAGCGCCTCGGTCCCGACGACGACGGTCACGTCCGCTCCCGCCGCAACGACGAAGGGCACGAGACCCTCGAGATGTGCGATCGGCCCTCCCTGATCCAGCGTCGAGACGTACGTCACCTTCACGTGCCGGACCCCGACTGACGGCTTGACGCGACGTCGAGGACCGTCCCCAGCGCGGCTGCGATCCAGATCGGAGCGAAGAACTGCTCCGACAACGTCAAGGCCCCTACCGCTGCGATCACGAACGACACACGCACGGCCGACGCCAGCGGACGGACGTCCGGGCGCGAAGCAGCCCGCCCGAGCCTGCTCCACTGCATCAGCAGGAACGCGAGGAAGACGACGAGACCACCGATCCCGAACTCGGCCGCCACCTCCAGATATGCCTGGTGCGCCACGAACGACGGCGCTCTCGTCGGCCGGTCCAAGGCCTCCGCAACCTCCAACGGGAAGTTGCCCGGCCCGACCCCGAGGAGCGGGTGCTCCACCACCATGATCGCCGCCGCGTGCCAGAGCTCCACGCGCGCCTGGACGTTCTCCGCGGCGACGCGGTCCTTGGCGAAGAGTGCCGTCGACCACGTCGTTCGGTGCATCGTCGCGAGACCCGCCGCCACCGCCGCCACCACGACGATCGAGAAGACGACCGCCTTCCGTGCCCTGGGTTCTGTCCACACCAGGAACACGACACCCACAGCGAGCGCGACGATCGCGCCACGACTCAACGTGAACACGAGGCCCGTCGCCATCGTCAGGAAGCAAGCGACGGCAAGGACCCTGGAGTGGCGCGAGCGTTGGATCAGCCAGGCGGTCAAGGGCAGCGTGGTCGCCAGCAGGTACGCGAGATCGTTCGAGTCCCCGTACGTCGGCTCGGCGAGGAGCGAGCGCCCACCCAACATGTTCGAGATCGCAAGGAAGGCCGCGACCGCAGCGGAAACGCTCAACACCCAGAGCAGCTTGGGTATCAACGAGGGTTCATCGACGAATTGCGTCGTGATCACGAAGAGAGCGACGAATCCTCCGTACCTCACCGTCGTCGCGAACGCCTCCGAAGGTGATCCGGCAACGAGGGTGGAGGCGCAACCGATCGCCAGGAGGACGAACAAGAGCGCGTGTGCGCCGTCGAACCGGAGCGCTCGTCCCGTGGCGAGGAGGTCCAGGAACAGCGTGACGAGGCAGACCGCGCCCGCGACCTTCGTCGGGCTGATGGCGTTCGGTGGAAGGGCCTGCTCGAGTGGCTGGACCGCCACGAGCACGAGGAGCGCCAGGTCGGTGCGGAAGGGCCACATCCGAGCCCCCCGGTGCACGGATGGGGACATCGAATCCGACACGGGGGCCGCCATCGACACCCATCGGAGTCTATCCCGGCACACGGAGCCACGGAAGCGGGTCCTGCCGGTGGGGCGATCGGCGACACTCTCTCGACCGTCCATGGAATCGCGGCACGGCCGCCGGGTCTGCCGCGAGACGGGTACGTGATTCTCCCTACGCGGATGACCGCGATTCCTAGGGTGTAGATACACGCGATTCTCGGGATTCACTTGCCGTCGACACGGACCCTAGGGTCAGAAGATGCCCACCGACGCACGTGTTTTCGTCAGCCGGTCCGGCAGCAGGTGGCGCCCCCCCGAGGCTCGAGCCCGCGTGACGTGCCGACGCGCCGGGCCGACACGCGAGGGCGAGGCAGTACGCCGACGGGATGCGTCATGGCGGGTGCCGTGACCGATCGATCGATCGGTCCCGTGGTTCGGACCCGTCATCCCGATCCATCGGCAGCCACCACCCGGCTTGGCTCGCTTCCCTATCGGTCCATCGTCGCGAGGGTGGGGAAGAGATGCGTCGACGTCGTTGTCTCCGTCGTCGCGCTCGTCTGCACGTTCCCCGTGTTCCTCGCGATCGCGGTCGCGATCAAGGTCGATTCGCCGGGGCCGGCGCTCTACGCCCACCGGCGGGTGGGCAGGCACGGAAAGCCGCTCCGGGTGATCAAGTTCCGGACGATGGTGCTCGATGCCGATCGGTCGCTGCGCGATCACCTCGCTCGACGGCCAGACCAGAAGACGGCGTGGGATGCCTCGTTCAAGTTGCACGACGACCCGAGGGTGACGAGGGTCGGCAGGTTGCTCAGGAGGTTCAGCTTGGACGAGCTCCCGCAGCTGGTGAACGTCCTTCGCGGCGAGATGAGTCTCGTCGGACCCCGTCCCGTCGTCGAAGAAGAGCTCGAGCGCTTCGGGAGCAGCGCCTCGATCATCCTCCTCGCTGTCCCCGGGATCACGGGCCTGTGGGCGGTGAGCAGGAGGAGCGACACCTCCTACGACGATCGGGTCGAGCTCGAGCGTCGGTACGTGGCCGATTGGAGCTTCCGGCTCGACCTGTCGATCCTCGTCCGAACGATCCCCGTCGTCATCCGCGGGCGCGGATCCTACTGAGAGCGAACCGTCGAGGAGGGCCCACGTTCGAGGCTCACGGTCGCGAACGGTGCACGCGGCGCCGGCGAACGACGCCGGCTGCGGTGACGACCGCAAGCGCACCGAGAGCCCCGGTCGCCCACCGCCTCGGGTTCAGCGCGGCCGGTTGCTTGTGGAGCGTCAGCGGCATCACATCGAGGTGGAGACGAGTCGTCGCCCCCGCACGGTCCTGACCGAGCACGACCCGCATCCCGAACCCGTGAAGGTCGATCCGGAACACGTACGGGTCCTCCTCGTCGTCGGGGTGGAGTGGGAAGCCCCTGAACAACGTGGGTACCGGGCTCAGGAATCGAAGCGTGAGCTGACCGCCCCGGACGAAGACCTCCGCCCCGGCGCCGATCATGAATCGCAGGCGCACATCGGTGAGCGGACCGGGAAGCCAGTACCAACCGCAGGCGTCGCCCCACAGCTCGGGGTGCTGAGGCAGATCGGTGCGCATCGCCACATCAGGGACGCCCACCAGGTCCCTCAGCAGGCCCGAAACCTCAGCCGGCAGCCACATCGACGCCTCTCTGGCTCCGTTCGTGAAGGCGATCACCCCGACGCCGTCGTCGGGAGCCAGGAAGATCTGCGAGTCGAAGCCAGGCATCGTGCCCTGGTGCTCGACCGCAGGGTGGCCGCCGAGATCGATCCGGAAGAACGCCAGTCCCATCCCCGGGATCCGCGGGTCGGGCTGGTACTGCGGCTCGAACATGGTGGCAACCGTCGCGGCTTCGAGCACTGAGCCGTGCTCGTTGGCGCCGCCGCCGAGGAGGGCGGCGACGTATCGAGCCATATCGCTCGGGGTGGAGTAGATGGAGGCGGCTCCTGCGGTCACCATCTCGCGCTCGGCGACCGCCTTGGGGCCGCCGGACCGCAGCGTGTATCCCGTCGCGAGCCGCGACGTGACCTGCTCGGATCGGACGAGGTCGGTGTCGGACATGCCGAGGGGCTCGAAGATGTGCTCGCGGAAGTACCGGTCGAGGGGCTTCCCGCTCACGTCCTCGACGATCTGGCCCAGCGTCGCAGGCCCGTGGTTGCCATACCTGAACCTGGTCCCCGGCTCAGCCACCAGCCGGAGACCGCCCCGGTAGTACTCGGCGAGCGACGGCAATGGCTGTCCCACCTTCACGCTCTCCCCGAAGTCCGGCATGAGGGCACCAAATGGGTGCGCCACCTCGGGGACGCCGGCCGTGTGGGTCAGCAGATGTCGCACCGTCGCGGGCCGGAAGCCGGCCTTCGCCGGGACCAGCCGGTACGCGCGCAGGTAGTCGTTGGCCGGGGTATCGAGGTCGATCAGCCCTTGCTCCCATAGCTGCATCACAGCGATCGCCGTGAACGTCTTCGTGATGGAGGCGATCCGGAACACCGTGTTCTCGGTGATGGGAGTGTTCGACGCGATGTCTGCGACCCCGTGTCCGTGGAAGCACTCGAGGCGTCCGTCGTGGACCACGCCCACCGCCAGACCGACGGCCGGATGGCGGGCGAGGAAATCCTCGACCCTGACCTTCAGCTCCAGCTCATCGATCCCGAGCCCGGGACGCGAAGGCCCCGCAGGGTTCGTGAGTGACGGGATCATGGTGCCTCCTCCTCTTCAGGAAACAGGTGCGCGTGCCCGAGCGGCGGCCGGGTCTCGCATCTTCATCAACGAGGTGCCCACGCCGTACGTCACGAACGAGCCCTCGGGCACGATCTCGATGATCGAGGCGGAGGCCCGTCTCTCAGCCGGCAACAGGGAGCCCAACTCCTCCAGGAGCGGGCGAACCTCCGGCGAACCGGGGGCGTGCACGGCCGCCGTCGCGTGGAAGCTGATCGTTGCTGGCGGGATCGGCGCCACGAGCGACAGGATCCCGCCCCGGCGCACCGGCACCGTCACCGCGACCCGACCGCCGGCCGCGACGTGCTTCGCCTTCCAGCTGTCGGGTGCGACCGCCACGTACATCCTCCGGCCGACGGTCGTATACACGACGCCGCTCGATCGGGGCTCCCCCGCCGGCGTGACATAGCCGACGACCGCGAACGATGCCTTGGCCAGCGCGTGCCAGATCTGCTCGCTGGTCAGGCGAGGCTCGATCCGCTGGCCGTCGTATCCGGTCCTGGTCGCCATGGCGCCCGCCTCCCTTCCCCGGGAACCGCCGACCCAGCCTCCGCCCGGGGCTACCTCAACGCTCTCACCCGATGGACACCCGTTCGGGGGCCGTCGGCCCACTCCGATGGGGGCCTGCTGGCCCCGATCGCTGTGGGTCCAGGAGTCGGGCCGTCGAGGTGGGCGCGATCCCCGTTCCCGACGAGACGACCGGGTAGCGCCCGGCGAGGGCGCGGCTCTCAGAACGGCGTGGGGATGTACCTCAACGGCAGGTCCGGTTCCACGTAGCCACCGGCGTCCTGCCGTTCGGGAAGCGCGACATCTCCGGGGGCGAGCGGCTCGTACGGGATCTGGCTCAGCAGGTGGCTGATGATGTTGAGCCGGCCCCGCCGCTTGTCGTCGGTGCTCGCGATGTGCCACGGCGCCCAGGCGGTGTCGGTCGCGGCGAACATCGCATCGCGGGCTCGCGAGTAGTCGTACCAGCGGCTGTAGGACTTCAGGTCCATGTCCGACAGCTTCCAGACCTTGCGGGGGTCGTTGATGCGGCTCTCCAGGCGGCGGGTCTGTTCGTCGGGGCCGACCTCGAGCCAGTACTTCAGCAACAGGATGCCCGAGTCCACCATCGCCTTCTCGACGCCGGGCGCCAGCTGGAGGAAGCGCTCGGTCTCTTCGGGCGTGCAGAAGCCCATCACCGGCTCGACGCCGGCGCGGTTGTACCAGCTGCGGTCGAAGATCACGACCTCGCCGGCCGCGGGCAGGTGCGGGATGTAGCGCTGCACGTACATCTGCGACTTCTCGCGTTCGGTGGGGGCCGACAGCGCGATCACGTGGAACACGCGCGGACTCACCCGCTCGGTGATGCGCTTGATCGTGCCGCCCTTGCCGGCCGTGTCGCGTCCCTCGAACACGATGCAGATCTTGGCCCCCGAGGACTTGACCCACTCCTGCATCGCGACGAGCTCACCGTGCAGGCGCCGCATCTCGCGCTCGTACTCCTTGCGCTTCATCTTCTTCTCGGCCATGGCTGGACTCCGATGCGTGTGGTTGCGGGTACGGCTCATAGCGTAGTCACAGGACAACCCGTGAGACGATTCCCCGGCACGCGGCGTCGCCGCGGCGCGGAGGCGTGGATCGTGACGACGAACGGAACCGCGCCCGCCACCACGCGGGTTGCGGAACGACGCTGGCCGATGGCCGCCGCGGTCCTGGTCACGATCGTGCTCCAAGTGATCACGCCGAAGACCGGCAGGCTCGACTTCTGGTGGGTCCTGCCCGTGCTGGAGTTCGTGGCTCTCCTCGCGGTGACCCTGCGCGACCCCGGGCGCATCGATCGGCGCACCCGCGCGGCACGCCGGGCCACGCTCGCGCTCATCGTGCTGCTCACGATCGGCACCTTGGGCGGGCTCGTGGTCCTGATGCTCGACATCGTCGACGAGGCGTACGCCGGTGTCGAAGCGACGGCGTTGCTGGGTCGCGGGGCAGCCCTGTGGGTCACCAACGTGGTGGTCTTCAGCCTGTGGTTCTGGGAGCTCGATCGCGGCGGCGCCGCCGAGCGCGCGGCGGGGTCCGGCATCCCCCCGAGCTTCGGCTTCCCTGAGGAGGCGATGCCGGAGCTGGCTCCCGAGGGCTGGATGCCCCGCTACCCCGACTACCTCTACCTATCGTTCACGAACGCGACGGCGTTCAGCCCGACCGACACGTTGCCGGTGCGGACCTGGGCGAAGATGGCGATGATGGCTGAGTCGGTGATCTCGCTGATCACCGCCATCCTCGTGATCGCGAGGGCGATCAACGTCTTGCCCGGGTAATCTCCCGATCCCGGAGACTGCGATCTGCGCACAGGCACACACCAGGGGGGAGATCGGCGATGGTTCAGAACAGCCCCACGGGTCCCGATTCGGAGGGGCGCCGGCTCGGCGGCGGAGCGATCGCCTCGCTCGTCGGGGTCGGGCTGCTGCTCGTCTTCATGCTCCAGAACACCGAGAGCGTCCGGCTCGACTTCCTCTTCTGGCACTTCACGTGGCCGCTGTGGCTCCTCACGCTGGCCTCCGCGCTCCTCGGGGCCCTGGTGTGGTTCGGACTCGGCGTGATGCGCCGTCACCGGCGCCGCAAGGAACGCCGCCACGACCGTCGGGAGTGACGACCCGCAGAGGGACCGGATGAGCGACGAGGCGACCGCGACCGACGCAACCACCTTCGACCGGCGGCTCGCCATCCTGCTCGCGATGGCGATGTTCGTGCTCGTGTTCGACACGTCGCTGATGAACGTGTCGATCTCGGCCGTGGTCGACGACCTTGACACCACCGTCAGCACCATCCAAGCGGCGATCGCGCTCGAAGCGCTGGTGTCGGCCGCGTTCATCCTGATCGGCAGCAAGGTCGGAGACCTGATCGGCCGCAAGCGCGCCTACCTCATCGGTCTCTGCGGGTACGCGGCGGGCGCCCTGGCGATGACCCTCGCTCAGAGCGTTCTCGCGATCGTCGTCTTCTGGGCGCTGGTCGGCGGGCTCGGCGCATCACTGCTGATGCCCGCGATGCAGTCGCTGATCCACGGCAACTTCCAGGGTGAGGTGCAGAAGAGGGTCTATGCGCTCGTCGGCGCGTCGGCAGCCGTCGCGGCGGCGATCGGGCCACTGCTCGGGGGCTTCATCACGACGTTTCTCTCGTGGCGGGTCGGCTTCCTGTTGGAGCTCCTGATCATCGCCGTCGTCCTGCTCGAGATCGGGCGCGTGAAGGACGTGCCGTACACAGGGTCGAGGGAGGTCGACCCGATCGGGTCGATCCTCTCGGTCCTCGGCATGGGCGGCATCGTCCTCGGCATCCTCGCGTGGCAGGAAGGCGGCGACGCCGTCGCCGAGCTGCTGATCGTCGGGGCGGTGGGTCTGGGGTCGCTCGCCTACTGGCTCCTGCGTCGCAGGCGCGAAGGGAAGCCGACCCTGCTCGACCCCGGCCTGTTCCGATCGGCGATGTTCCGGTTCGGGATCTCGGGACAGATGCTCCAGAACATCGCCCTGGGCGGCGCGATGATCGCGCTGCCGATCTTCCTGCAGATGGTGCTCGAGTACGACGCCCTGCAGACCGGCCTGTCCCTCGCCCCACTCTCGCTCACGATGTTCGGCGTGGCCGTGCTCGCCGGGAAGAAGGCGGGATCGCGCCGTCCGAGCGGGATCATCCGCGCAGGCTTCGCCCTCCTCTCGCTCGGCATGGCGCTGCTGATCTGGGTCGTGCCCAGGGCCGACTCGGGCTGGTCCCTCTCCGTCCCCCTGCTGATCGCGGGGGCCGGGCTGGGGCTGCTGGTGTCGCAACTCAACAACTACACGCTGTCGCCGATCTCCGAGGAGCGGGTCAGCGAGGCGGCGGGCGTCAACTCCGCGAGCGGCTCGTTCGGACTCTCGTTCGGACTCGCGTTCGCCGGCGCGATCATGCTGGCGACGCTCTCGATCACGTTCACCGACATGGCGGAGAACAGCGCCGTGCTCTCGCCCGCCGAGCAGCAGCAGGTCGCGACCGGGCTCGAGGACGATGCGGAGCTGATGAGCAACACGGCGCTCGAGGAGCTGTTGGTGGATCAGCCCCAAGACGTCGAGGACGAGATCATCCGCATCAACACCGAAGCCCGGCCGTTCGCGCTCCAGGTGGCGCTGCTGGTCCCGCTCCTCGCCGGCCTCCTCGGGTTGATCACGTCGTTCCGGATGATGCGCCTGCCCGACCCGGCGCCCTCGAGCTCCGCGGAAGGCATGGTCCTGGGCTGACCTCGTACCGATTTGACTCCTGACGCAACCCCATGATACTGCTGACCCCTGCCCGCCCGCAGTCGGAGGTGGAGCATGGTTGTCCGGCCCCTCGACCCATCGGCGAGCACGCCGCCGCACGACCCTGGCCGTCTTCGTCCTGAACGCTCGCGCTCGTCGCGACGTTGACGGTCGTCCCGAGCACCTCCTCCGCCGGTGTCGTCGCAGACGATCCGGGCGTCATCGCGGACTGGAACGCCGTCGCGGTCGCGACGATCGTGATCGACGCGGGCAAGGCGAACGCCGAAGCGTTCATGTGGTACGCGTATGACGCAGGCGGCCGTCTACAACGCCGTCGTCGGCATCACGCGCCGCTACGAGCTGTACAAGTGGGGTCACCTACGGCCCGGCGGGTGCATCGCCGGAGGCCGCGGCGGCGGTGGCGGCGCACGACGTGCTGTTGAAGTACTTCCCCGGGTCGGCGACCCGATTACCGACGCGCTGGACGGCGTCGCTGAGTGCGATCCCCGACGGCAGCCGCGAAGGACGCCGGCGTCGCCTACGGCGAGCAAGCCGCGGCCTGCGCATCATCCAGCTGCGCGCCGACGACGGACGGTTCGGCGACGTCACGTTCGACGAGCCGGAGGCGCCCGGCGTCTGGCGACCGACGCCACCGACGTTCACCCCGTTCTTCGATCCCTGGCTGGCCGAGCTCGAGCCGTTCATGAGAGCGTCGCCGAGCCAGTTCCGTCCCGGCCCACCGCCGGGCCTCAGGACCGACGTCTACACACGCGAGTTCCGCGAGGTGAAGCGGCTCGGCTCGCTGGACGTCGGAGGATCGGACGCACGGACAGACGCAGACGGCGCTGTTCTTCTCCGACATCGGGGTCGGACCGCTGCAGGCGGGTCTGCGCGACCTGGTCATCCGGCGCGGTATGGACATCAGCGACAGTGCGCGGGTCTTCGCCGCTGTCGACCTCAGCGTGGCCGACGCCAACATCGCGTCATGGGACGCGAAACTGCACTACCACTGGTGGCGACCGATCACCGCGATCCAGCTCGCGAACACCGACGGGAATCCGAACACGAGCCGCGACGCGGACTGGGAACCCTTGATCGTCAACCCGCCCTACCCGGACTACCCGAGCGGACTCAACCCGGTCATGGCTGCCACTGGCGCGAGCCCTCGCCGGTCTGCTCGGGCTCGGACGAGGAGAGATCGACCTGTTCCTCACGTCCGCCGCGGCGGGCGAGACCCGTCACTACACGACGAAGACCCAGCTCATCCACGACGCCGTGGACTCACGCGTGTGGTCGGGCATCCACTTCAGGACCGCGGATCGGGTCGGCGCGGAGATCGGGAAGCTCGTCGCTCGACGGGCGTTGAGTCGCTTCTTCCAGCCGACCTCCTAGCGTTCAGGCGGATCTCACCCAGGGGGCCGAAGGCGACGCAGCGCGAGACCGATCGCTGCGGCGACGGCCCCGATGCCGGCGAGGAGCGCAACGCGCGCGCCGATCGGCAGCGGCGTGGTGCGCAGTGCGAGCGGTGCAAGCAGCGGACGGCCGGCGCGTCCGAGGCCCATGAGGATGTTCGCGCCGGGGAAGCCGAGCTCGAGGTCGATCAGCGCTTGCCGTCCGCCGCGCTGGGGCCCTGGGTGGCCGGCCACGATCGCGGCGGCCAGATGCGGTCGGCGGTCGGTGCCCTTGCCCGCAGGGGCGCCTATCCCGTCACGGGCAAGGAGATCATCGATGGCCACACGCAGGGCCGGTGATTGGCCCCAGGTCCCGCAGAAGGCGACGGTCCCGCGAGCGTCGATCAGGTAGGCGGCGGAGGCGAGCCCACCGTAGGCGCGCTGCACCGTTCCCGCCAGATCATCGACCAGCACCGGCCACGGGGTGCGTTCCTCCCGCCCGTACGCTCGGGCTTCCTCCACCTTGTCCTCGTCTGAGCGGTAGGCGCCGTGCAGCTCGCCGGGGTGTGCCTGGCGGACGAGCATCTCGACGAACCGCACCCGGTCGCCGTACAGGCGGTGAAGCTCCCGCATCGTGGACATCCCTCCGCGAGTGACCGGACACGTGTAGCTGACCAGATGCAGGAGCACCGGCTGACCCTGCAGGTCTCGCAGACGTGCGCGAGAGCCATCGGTGGACGGCAGGTCGAAGTCCGGGGCCTCGCAACCGGGTGTCAAGCCGGCACGGAGGAGCTCGGCCGCCATGTGACGCATCCGGAAGTGGCGGAAGTTGAAGTCCTCGACCGGATCGAGGAGGCCGATGAGTCGTGAGATGTCCGCCTGCAACGCCCTTCGACCTCCTCCACCACCCCATGGTCGTGTGTGTGGGGGCTGCGGACCAAGGCGGAGGACCCCGCATGGGTGGGACCGCGGGCTGCCCACGCAACCGCCCGGGCCGTCGGTCCGCGAGCTGGGTCCGGAGGCCCCGACCGAACCGGGCCTCCCGGCACGCCTCACGGTCTCAACCGTCTGCGACGGTGGCGTCGGAGGGGAGCGATGGCCGAGCCCCGGATCCTGCTCATCGGGTACAACGGCGCGAACAACACCGGAGCCGAGGCGCTGCTCCTGGCCGACCTCGCGGACATCCGCACCGTGTTCGGACCTCACGCGCCGATCACGATCCCTGCCCTCGAGCCGGCGAACCTCCGTCGGTACGTGGGCGACGCGCCGGGCGTCCGGGTCGAGCGCCTCCCCACGATCTTCCCGCTCACGGTCCGCCGGCTCGTGCGCGAGCACGACCTCGTGATGCTCGTCGAGGGCAGCGCGTACATGGATACGTGGACGTCGGCGCTCCTCTGGTACTTCCTGTGGGCGACGCGGTGCGCGACCGTGCACGGGACGCCCTGCATCGCGTACGCCGTCGACGCCGGTCAACTCGATCCCAGGAACCAGCGCCTGGTCCGGCGACACGCGAGCCGGACCGACCTGATCGTCACCCGGTCGACGGCCGCCGCGGAGCGCCTCCGGTCGTGGGGCGTGACCGCGCCGATCGAAGCCACGGCCGACAACGCCCTCACGTTCCGGCCGACCGAGCAGGACCGAGGTTGGCTCCAGGCCGAGTGGCCCGACGCCGGTCCCGCGCCGATCGGGATCGCCGCGGTCGACCTGTTCCTGTGGCCGGTCGTGATCCGCCCGTTCGGACGCCGCGCCGATCGCTACCGGTGGCCGTACTCGTTCAGCCGGTCGCCCGCCCGACGCCGGGCCTCGGCGCGACTCGCCGAGGGATACGCGCGGATCGCCGACCGGGCCGTGGTCGAGCACGGGCGGTCGGTCGCGCTCATCTGCATGGAGGAGCTCGACGAGACCTTCGCTGAAGCGATCCGCACGCGCATGCGACGGCCGGATCGAGCGCGGATCTTCTCGTCACACGACCTCGACGCATCGAAGATGACCGTCCTCTTGCGGAGCCTCGGAGGCCTTCTGACGTCGCGGTACCACGCCTCGATCCTGTCGATGGCTGCCGGCGTGCCCCAGGTAGCCGTGGGACACGACCTCCGGCTCCGCACGCTGTTCGAGGAGCTGGACCTCGGTCGCTGCTTCGTCGGTCCCGGAGACGGCGGCGACCTCGCGCAGGACCTCACGGCTCTCGACGCGATGGTGGACGCGGCTTCGGCTCGTCTCGACGACGTGCTCGCGGCTCCTCGAGACGTCACACGGGCGCTTCTCGGCGGATACGAGCGACACGTTCGCGACGCTCGACGGAACCGGGAGCTGCTCACGACGTTCGCGAACGAGCACGGATGGGGGCCCGTGCCATGGGCAGCGTAGTCCTCCTCACCGGAGCCACGGGATTCGTCGGAACGGAGATCGCTCGGCGCCTGGTCCGTCATGAAGCCCTCAGCCTCGTCGCACTCGTGCAGGCCGAGAACGGTGACCAGGCGCGCCGGACGGCATCGCGCGCCTGGGACGGCCGGCCCGAGCTCACCGACGCGATCGGACGCCGCATCGAGGTGATCGCCGGTGACGTGACGAAGCCGCAGCTCGGCCTCGATCCGGCGGCCTACGAGCAGCTCGTGCCGCGACTGACCCACATCGTGCACGCGGCCGCGAACGTGCGGTTCGACGCGTCGCTCGACGAGCTGCGCAGGACGAACGTGGTCGGCACCGCGAACGTCCTGGCGCTCGCTCGCGCGGCGCACGCCGATCACGGGCTCGAGCGTCTGCTGCACGTCTCGACCGCCTACGTGGCGGGCCGCCGCACGGGCGAGATCAGCGAGGACGACCTCAGTGACCGATCCGGCTTCGAGAACGGCTACGAGCGGACGAAGTACGAGGCGGAACGGCTCGTGCATGATGCGATGGCGGACCTGCCGGTCACCGTGGTCCGTCCCGCGATGATCGTCGGCGACTCGCGCACGGGTGAGATCACGACGTTCAATACCTTCTACGTGGCGCTCCGCCGATACCTCGTGCGCGGCAGCCGCGTCGTGCCGGCGAGCAGGGCGCTGCGCGTCAACATCGTGCCGGTCGACCACGTCGCCGACGCGATCGTGCGGCTCCTCGGCGATCGGCGGGCAGAGGGGTGCACCGTCCACATCACGGCACCACGGGCGTCACTTCCCACCGCGGCCGAGCTCGTCCGCACGGTCCGAGCGTGGGCCCGCACCGAGCTCGGCATCAGGCTCCCCCGCCCGATCTTCGTGCCGCTTGCCCGCGTGCTGCTGCCCGGACGCGCCGCAGACGTGGTGCGACCGTACCTGCGCGAGCGACGCACGTTCCTGCGCGACCAGGCGGATCGCCTGCTCGGACCCTACGAGCCGCGCTGGGAGTCGTACCTGCCGGCCCTGATCCGGTTCGCGGTCGAACGCGGGTTCCTCCACCGCTCCGGGCGAACGGTCCACGAGCAGGCGATGTTCAGGCTGCGGAGCCGGCGGCTCCCGGTCACCTACATCGACTTCGTGGACGGCCAGGCGCACCGACGGTCGGCGACCGATGTGCGTGCCGATGTCCTCGCGGCCGCGAACGCGCTCCGCGGGACCGGCGTCGGCCAGGGGACGCGGGTCGCGATCGTCGGACCGAACACGACGCGGTACCTGACGCTCGATCTCGCGCTGGGCCTGCTCGGCGCCGTCACGGTGCCGCTGTACGCCACGACGCCGTCCGACGAGATCGACGCGATCCTGCGAACGAGCGGCGCGGAGGTCCTGCTCGTCGGCTCGCTCCGGATCCTCGAGGACCTCGGTCCGGTCGCGTCGTCCCTGCCGGTCGTGTCGTTCTGCCCGCCACCGCCCCCCGAGGGCATCGTCGGCTGGGACGACCTGGTCGCCCACAGCGGGGAAGCGCCCGAGATCGAGCGTGCGCCTGTCGACTTCGACGACGTGGCGACGCTTCGGTACACCTCGGGGACGACCGGCTTCCCGAAGGGTGTGGCGTTCACGCACGGGCAGCTCCGATGGATGGCCGACACGATCGCGTCGCTCGTGCCGTGGCGGGCGCGCACGCGACCGGTCGTCTACGTGTCCTTCCTCCCGATGAACCACGTGGTCGAGGGCATCTTGGGGACGTACGGGCCGTACTCGATGCCGGCGCCGGTCGAGATCGCCTTCGTCGAGGACATCCACGACGTGGCGGACGCTCTGCGTTCGGTTCGTCCGACGGTGTTCTTCTCGGTCCCGCGGCTCTACGAGAAGGTGTGGGAGCGGGTCGAGACCAGCGCGGCCGGCCGTCGGTTCCTCGCGATGCGAGACGGGCCCGCGAAGCACGCCCTGGGTTCGGTCGTCCGCCGAACCGTGCTCCGGCGCGCGGGGCTCGACCGGTGCGCACAGTTGATCGTCGGGTCGGCCCCGGTCCCGGACGGCCTCCTCGCGAGCTTCCACGAGCTCGGCGTCGAGGTGCACGACGCCTACGGGCTCACCGAGGCACCGCTGCTCACGCTGAATCGCTCCGGGCGCAACCGGATCGGCACGGCCGGCGAGCCGCTCCCGGGGACCACCGTGCGCATCGCGGAGGACGGCGAGATCCTGGCGAGGGGACCCCAGGTGACGATCGGCTATTCGGATCGAGGGCGCGGCGCAGCCGTTCCGCGACGGATGGCTCGCGACCGGCGACCTCGGTCACCTGGACGACGGATACCTGGTGATCGACGGTCGCAAGAAGGAGCTGCTGAAGACCTCGTACGGGAAGTACCTGAACCCGGCCAAGATCGAGGCGCGGCTCCGCAGCGATCCCCGGCGTGACGAACGCCATGGTCGTGGGCGAGGCCCGGCCCTTCTGCGCGGCGCTGCTCTGGATCGACGGCGCGCCGACCGACGAACGGCGTGACGTCGTCGCGGGAGCGATCGCCGAGATCGACCGCTCCCTGTCCCATCCGGAGCAGGTGAAGCGGTGGGCGGTCCTCGCCGACGACCTCTCGGTCGGCGCCGGCGACCTGACGCCGAACCTGAAGCTCCGGCGCGAGCGCGTCGCCGCGCGTTTCGCAGACGTGATCGACGGGCTCTACGAGCGGGAGGAGGTCCGCGCATGAGCCTGCGGACCCGGGCGCTCCCCGATCGGATCCCGGACCCCGTCAGACGCTGGGCGCTGCGCGCGCTCTTCCGAGCCACGGTGGACGCGTTCGAGGCGCCGATGCCCGATCTTCGTGGGCGCTCGGCCGACGCGATCCTCAGCACCTACGCGACATGCACGGACGAGCTCGCGCGCGGCCTGCTGCTGCAGCCCGAGCGCCGGCCGCTCGTCGAGCGGCGACTTCGGTCCAACCTGGAGCGACTGGGCCGCCACGTGCGACTCACGCTCGGCGTCCGGACCGCGGCGGACGCGCTCGACGTCGCGCATCGGCTCTACCGGCTGATCGGGATCGACCTGACCGGCGACGACCGAGGGCAGGTCGTCGTCACTCGATGCTCGTTCGCGGCGCGCTACTCCCCCGACGTGTGTCGTGTGATGTCGGCCTCCGATGCAGGACTGTTGGCGGGGCTGACGGGTGGCGGCCGACTCACGTTCACCGAGCGCATCACGACGGGTTCACCCGCCTGCCTGGCGACGCTCACCCTCGGCGGGGACGGTCCGCGATGAGGACCGCGATCGTCGTCGGGAGCGGGGCCGGCGGCGCGACGGTCGCGAAGGAGCTCCAGGGCGAGTATGACGTCACGGTGCTCGAAGCCGGCCGACCGTACCGCCGATGCGAGCTCGACAGACGCTCGATCGATCGGCTCGCTCGGAGCCGGCTCCTGGTGGACCCCCGGCTGATCCGCCTCGCGTATCCCCGCGATGCGGGTCCGGCGCACCGACGACATGCTCGTCGTCCACGGCAGCGGAACAGGAGGGACGACGACCGTGGCGACCGGCAACGGTATCCGGGCGGACGACGACCTGCGTGCGCTCGGCATCGATCTCGACGAGGAGTTCGCGCAGATCGCGTCCGAGATCCCCGTGTCGGTCGAGCACCGGCGCCGATGGCACCCGACGACCCGACGCCTGTTCGCCGCTGCCGAGGACCTCGGGCTCGCCCCACAGCCCACACCGAAGATGGGAAACGCGGGCGGGTGTCGCCACTGCGGACGCTGCGTGCTGGGGTGTCCTCACGGGATCAAGTGGGATGCCCGGCGCTTCCTCGACGTCGCCGTCGCTCACGGCGCGCGCGTGCACACCGGGATGCCGGTCGATCGGGTCGTGACCGAAGGAGGGCGCGTCGTCGGCGTGGTCGCGGGGCGGTCGATGAGCCGTCGTCCGCTCACGGCCGATCTCGTCGTCCTTGCGGCGGGCGGCCTCGGCACGCCGGCGATCCTCGAGCGTTCGGGCATCCGGTGCGAACCGACGCTCACGGTCGATCCCGTCCTCACGATCGCGGCACGCGTGCCGTCGGCCTGGCAGTGCAACGAGATCGAGATGCCGTTCGTCGTGCGACGGGACCGCCACATCCTGTCGCCGTACTTCGACTGGCTGAGCTTCGCCCTCGACCCACGCTGGCGTCACCCACCGCAGGACATCGTGGGCGTGATGGTCAAGCTCGCCGACGAGGGCGGCGGTCGTGTCGAGGATCGCCGCGTGCGAACACACCTGACGCCGACCGACCGGCTACGGCTGGAGGAGGGTGCGGCACTCGCCCGCGACCTGATGGCGGGCGCGGGCATCGATCCGGCGTCCACGTTCGAGGGCATCCTGAACGGCGGACACCCCGGCGGCACGCTGCCCCTCACTCCCGCCACCGCAACGACGTTGCACGACGAGCGCCTGCCGGAGAACCTCTACGTCGCCGACGCGACGCTCTTCCCGCGATCGTTGGGCCTTCCGCCGATCCTCACGATCGTCGCCCTCGCGACCCGTGTGGCGCGGGTCGCCTCATCGGCTCGTGTGCCGGTCAGCACCCGGGAGTCCGCCGGGATCGGTGTCGGGCCGACGGGGTAGGCTCGCCGCGCGGCGAGGACCCGTCGCGGTGACGGCACCTCCCACCGTCGGAAACCGCACGACGACATCGCGAGGAGGGACGGATGAGCGAGGCGATCACACCGCAGCGGTTCCACGAGGTCGACTGGCGGATCGTGAGGGACGACGCGTGCGCGCACTTCCGCACCGGGTCGTTCACGGCGGGCGTCTCGCTCGTGGACGCGATCGGCCGGCTGGCCGACGCGGCCAACCATCACCCCGACGTCGACCTCCGGCCCGACGGTGTGACGGTGCGCTTGAGGACGCACAGCACCGGTGGACTGAGCGAGCGCGACGTCGACCTCGCCCGCCAGATCTCCGCGGCGGCGCAGGAGTTGGGCGTCCCGATCGACCCGGCCGGCGTGCAGATCGTCCAGGTCGCGATCGACGCGCTCGTCATCCCCGACGTGTTGCCGTTCTGGCGCGCCGTACTGGACTACCGGCAGGTGGACGACGCGGACCTGATCGACCCTCACTTCCAGGGGCCGCCGTTCTGGTTCCAGCAGATGGACGCGCCGCGCCCGCAGCGCAACCGGATCCACATCGATGTCTACGTGCCGCACGACCAGGCGGAGGCGCGCGTCGCCGCGGCGATCGCCGCCGGTGGCCACCTGGTCAGCGACGAGAACGCGCCGGAGTGGTGGACCCTGGCCGATGCCGAGGGAAACGAGGTCGACGTGGCTCCCTGGCCCGACCGCGACTGACCGGCACCCGACCCCGCCGGACGCGCGGTCAAGGGAAGTAGGCTCCTCGGGGTGACCTGGTGTTCCCGCGATGAGGCCGCTGAACGAGCCGGGGTCGACGGCGACTACGTCGATCGACTGGTCGAACTCGGCATCCTCGCCCCCGCGGAGCCGGATCGCTTCTCGTCCGGCGACCTGCGCCGAGTGCTGATGGCTCGCTCCCTCGAGGACGCGGGGATCCCGCTCGAGGGCCTGGCCGCCGCGATCGAGCAGGGCACCCTGACGCTCGACTTCATGGACGCGACCGCGTACGAGCGGTTCGCGACCTTCTCCGCGGAGTCGTTCCGACAGGTCAGCGACCGAACCGGGATCCCGCTCGAGCTGCTCATGTGCATCCGAGAAGCGATGGGCATGGAGCAGCCGTCGCCCGACGATCGGCTCCGCGAGGACGAGATGGCGATCGTGCCGTTCATCGAGCTCCAGGTGTCGGGTGGGTTCCGACATGCCTCGATCGAACGACTGCTCCGCGTCGACGGCGACAGCACCCGCCGCATCGCCGAGCAGGAGGCGGCGTGGTGGAACTCCGAGGTGGTGGCGCCGGCCCTGGCCGCGGGCAAGGGCCCGGAGGAGATCGCCAACGCCGAGTTCGCCGATCGGAGCACTCCGCTCGCAGAGCAAGCCGTCCTCGCGATGTATCGCATGCAGCAGGCGCGCGCCTGGACGGCCAACATCATCGAAGGCTTCGAGGCGATGATGGAGGCGGCGGGCATCCACAGTCGGCTCGAGCGTCTGCCGGCGATCTGCTTCCTCGACATCACGGGGTACACGCGGCTGACGCAGGAGCACGGCGACGATGCGGCCGCCGACCTGGCCTCGACCGTCGCCCGACTGGTGCAGCGCAGCTCGGTGCAGCACCGCGGCAAGCCCATCAAGTGGCTCGGCGACGGGGTGATGTTCTACTTCGGCGAGCCCCGCCTGGGCGTGCGCAGTGCCCTCGAGATGGTGGACGAGTTGGCCGCGGCCGGGCTGCCGCCCGCGCACGTCGGCCTGCACGCAGGTCCGGTCCTCTTCCAAGAGGGCGACTACTTCGGCCAGACCGTGAATCTCTCCGCGCGCATCGCCGACTACGCGCGACCCGGCGAAGTGTTGATCAGCAAGGCGGTCGCCGACGCCTCACAGGACGAGGGCCTCGCGTTCAGTGACATCGGCTCGGTGGAGCTCAAGGGTGTCGAAGGAACCGTGCACCTGATCCGAGCCCAGCTCTCCTGACCGGTTCCTCGTCAGCCGGCGGTGCCCTCGAGATGGCCCTTGATCCGCTCGAGATCGCGACGCAGACCCGCAGGGATGTCCTTGGCGAGTTTCCAGCCCGTCACCTTCGCCAGGAACGTCGGCTCCACGATCTCGGCGGACTTCGTCACGATCGTCGAACCGCCATCCGCCGACAGCCCGAAGGCGTGGTGGGCGAGTCCGAGGGCCCCCTTGGAATCCCACGCGAACGTCTGCCCCGACGTCATCTCGGTCACGGTGCTCTGCTCGCGTTGCGTTCCGAACTGCTTGGCCGTCGTGTCGTACACGGTTCCCACCACGACCGGGCCGTCACTCGCCTTCTTCACCTCGAGCCCGTTCCCCGACCACTCCGCATGAGTCGTCATGTCGGCCACGTAGTCGTAGACGCGATCAGTTGATGCTTCGATCGTGATCCGTTCCTCGAAGCGCTTCATCCGGAGCATCCCATCGGTACCCGTACCACACGCGGGCGAGCATCATATGCAGCCAGAGGCCCGCCGGTCGAACCGACCCGGTCGTCGAGGCGCCCGCGGTCCAGCCGGCCCGTCGACCGCTGCTCACTCGGTCGCCGCTCGCGGCTCGAGGATGACGACTGCCGTCTCGTGCGGGCGACGCGCAGCGTAGCCGTCGAGGTTCCGGTCGATCTCTGCCCAGCGCTGCCACAGCCGTTCACGCTCCTCGCCCACCGCGGCCCTGCCGAGCACCTCGCGCCGGACCCCACCGGACAGCTCGACGACCGCCTCACGGATGGGCCTGCAGGTTCAGCCACCAGGCCGGCTCGGCCGCACCCCACCCGTTCATGGCCATCGTGACCAGGTCGGACCCGTCCTCGTAGTAGCCGACGATCACGCTCCGCGGCTCGCCGCTGCGCCGGCCCGTGGTGGTGAGCCGCAGGGCGCCCCACTTGCCCGGGCGCGGAGGCCACAACCCCTTGCGCCCCCTGCTGGCCCGGAGGATCAGCCGGTGCGCGTGCCAGAAGGTCACGACGAACCACCGTGGCGGAAGACGCGCCTTACCCCCGGCCATGCCCACTCCCTCTCGCGTCAGACGGCCTCACCATAGCCCCCACCGATGGGTAGAGGACCCGGGACTCTTGTCACTCAACCTCACCCACCCCCCGAGCGAGTTGCACGTGGGTCGAGGAAAGGAGTGAGGGTCCATGACACGGTGGGCGATCGTGCTGGCGGCAACGCTCGCGATGCTGGGAGTACCGGCGTGCGGGGACACAGTCGATTCGACCGAGGCGAACCCGGCAGGTTCGAGCGATCCGACCAGGGCATCGACGGACGGATCCGACGGAAGGATCGTGTTCGAGCGGTACGACCCATCGATCGACGCTCCCGTCACGTACACCGTGAACCCGGACGGCAGCGACATGCGCCCGCTCTTCGAGGACGGTCATTCGGAGTCCGCTCGCTGGTCACCGGACGGCACGGAGATCCTGATCTTGTGCTGCGACGACGGGATGGCGGCCCACCTGATCGACCCTCGCACCGACGAGATGCCGAACCCTTCCCGAAGCGGACCCGAAGCTTGAGACTCTACTGCGGCGAACGCCTGGTCGCCCGACGGGGCAGCGGCTCGCATGCGAGGGCTACGGGTACGAAGGATCCGTGCCTGAACGGTGATCTACACGATCCGCGCCTCCGACGGTGGGGACCTCGTCCGAATCACGTCGAGCACACGCGGTGGATGAGGACGGCCCCGGCGACTACTCCCCGGATGGGACGCGGATCGTGTTCGCTGCGCGTCGAAGAGGACGAGACCATCTTCCGGCTCTTCGTCACCGAGCTCGACGGCACGAGTCTCCACAAGATCTCACGGCCGGATCTGGTCGACGAACTCTCACTCGGGAGCTGGTCGCCGACGGGAGATCGGATCCTCTTCGCCGGCCGCGTCGACGCAGGACCATCACAAGACGATCTGGGTCGTGAACGCGGACGGCAGCTCGCTGCACGAGCTGCGAGATCGACCCGGACTGCGGGGGGCTCTGGTCGGATCCGGAGGCGGTGGGCTGCTACTCGCCGGCGTGGTCCCCGGACGGAACGAAGATCGTGTACGTGCGGTCCACGCCCGGAGGGCGAGCGACGAGGACATCTACATCGTGAACGCCGACGGGAGCGGTTCCGTTCGCCTCACCGACGGCGAGGACGACCAGCCCGACTGGGGGCCGCCACCCGTCTGACGAGGCCGACCGGACCGGCGCGCGCCGGCCGCCGGGGCCTGCTCCTCCGGTGGCCGGAGGCGCCGCTCCTCGGTATCGCCCCGACGGCACTCAACCTCGAAGGCCCTTCCGCGCGAGTGAGCGAGGAGGACGAAGATGTGCGTGACGGAGCGTCGCGCGCCACGAGGAGCAGGCTCGTGCTGGAACGGCCGAGGGCGGCGGTCGACGAGGCCGCCCGGAGACGTTCGAGGACTTCTACGTGAGGGAGTATCCGGCCGTGGTCGGCCTGGCGTACGCACTCTCAGGGTCCCGGTGGGGTGCCGAGGATCTCGCGCAGGAAGCGTTCCTGGCCGCGCACCGCGACTGGGAGCGGATCGGCTCGTACGAGCAACCCGGCGCCTGGGTGCGCCGGGTGGTCGCGAACCTCTCCGTCTCGGCGTTCCGGCGTCGCGCGGCAGAGGCGAAGGCGCTGGCGCGGCTCGCGTTCAGTCAACGCGGCGCCGCTGCCGGACCTCGCCGCGGGCGACCCCGACGTTCTGGGCCGCCGTCAGGTCGCTCCCACGACGTCAGGCGCAGGTCGTCGCCCTCTTCTACGTGGAGGACCGGGCCGATCGCCGACATCGGAGGCATCCTGGGCATGACGCCGGGCACCGTGAAACGGCACCTCTACGACGCGCGGAGGACGCTGGCACGGCGACTGCGGGTCGACGAGGAGGTGGTCGGGCCATGACGCTCGACGGGCGCGGTCGTCGCGCCGGCGAGGGGTTCCGCCACGAGATCGACGACCTCACCGCGACTGACCCCGGCCGCGCCTCGTTCGCACGCTTCGAGGCCTTCCGACGTCGGAAGCAACGGAACCAGCGGATCGGCGCCGGGATCGTCGCGGGAGCCGTCGCGGTCGTGGCGATCGTGTTCGTGGCCAGGGCCGTCCCGCACGCCGAGCGGGACATCACCGGGGCTCCGGTCGAGGGCGGCCGCATCCTCTACGGCGACTGGGACGCGCGGGCACAACGCGCCGATTGGTACACGGTGTCCCCCGACGGGTCGAGCCCACGAGACCTCCACCTCTCGGCGACCTGTGCAGTCTGGCTCGCCGGACGCGAGCCGGATCCTCATCACGAACGACGCCGCGTTCGGACCTGGCTCGCCGCTGCGTCCGGCGATCGTCGAACCGGACGGCACCGGCCTGCGTCCATTGGACGCGACGAGGAACCCGGATCCTCAACCTCGGATGCGGCGACGTGTCCCCCGACGGTCGCCGGATCGCCCTCGAAGGGTTCGGTCAGAACGGTCATGACGAAGTCGACGGCATCTACTCGGTCCGCGCCTCGGACGGCGGCGATCTCGTCCGGCTGGTCCGGGGGCCGGTCTCGCCGCCGAGGTACTCGCCGGACGGCACACGCTTGAGCTTCTTCGACACCAAGGAGGGAGTGAGCCCGACGGGGTCGGGCGCGTTGTTCGTGATGTCGGCTGACGGCGGCGATCCGGTCCGGGTCACGCCGTGGGGCTTCGCATTCGACGATCACGAGTGGTCGCCCGACGGGTCGTGGATCGTGTTCCAGCGGCCGTACGGACAGCTGTACCTGGTGCGCCCCGACGGCTCGGATCTCCACAGGGTCCCGGTCGAGATCCCGGCAGGTGCCGGAGCGTTGAACCCATCGTGGTCACCCGACGGCGCGTGGATCGTCTTCAGCCTCCAGCGCTCGGAGGCAGCCGACATCTCCATGGTTCGGGTCGACGGCACCGACCTGCGAGGCGTCATCAGCGCACCGAGTGCCCAGCTGCAGGGACCCGATTGGGCATGGCCGTCGACCTCGCCCTGATCTATGGAACGGGAGAAGAGACGTCGAGATGATCGTCGGCGCCGTGAACGGGGCGATCGCCGCCCGCGTCACTCCGACTGTGTTTCGCGCCGCTCGCTGTCGAGCGATGCCATCTGGGGCGCGTGGTAGCGGTCGCCGGCCGCGGACCCTCGCGGAACAGCACGCTCGATCGCTTCGAGGTCCTGCTGAGTGAACTCGACGTCAACAGCCCCGAGCGCCTCGGTGAGCCGATCCCGCCGACGAGCCCCCAACAGCGGCATGACGTCCCCACCCGCGCGAGAGCACCCAGCCGATCGCGACCTGTGCGACCGTCGCGCCCTTGGACTCGGCGACCACGCGGAGCCCGTCCACGAGCGCGAGGTTCCGTTCGAGGTTCTCACCGACGAAGCGAGGCGCCGTCTGCTCGGAAGTCACCCCCCGCGACCTCCCGCGAGGCGGACCAGTGGCCGCTCAGCAGCCCTCTCGAAAGCACGCCATATGCGGTGACCCCGATCCCGAGCCCACGACACGTGGGCAGGATCTCCTCCTCTATCCCACGCGAGAGCAACGAGTACTCGATCTGCAGATCGGCGATCGGATGGACGGCGTTGGCGCGGCGCACCGTCGCAGCCCCCACCTCGGATAGCCCGACATGGCGCACGTATCCGGCCTGCACCATCTCGGCGATCGCACCGACGGTCTCCTCGATCGGGACGGCCGGATCGAGCCGGCCCAGTCGGTAGACATCGACGTGATCGGTCCCCAGCCGACGAAGCGAATACGCCAGCGCGCTCTTGACGGCCGCCGGGCGCCCATCGATCCCGACCACCGAGCCGTCGGGAGCGCGCAGAAGGCCGAACTTCACGCTGATCACCACCTGATCGCGATCCGTTCCCTCGAGCGCACGACCGATCAGGAGCTCGTTGTGCCCGGCCGCGTAGTAGTCACCGGTGTCGACCAGCGTGATGCCGGCATCAAGCGCGGCGCGGATCGTGGCGATGCTCTCGGCCTCATCAGCCGGACCGTAGAAGTCCGACATCCCCATGCACCCAAGGCCGATGGCCGACACCCGAAGGCCGGTCGAACCGAGCGCGCGATGCTCCATCGTGCTGTTGGCTCCTTCCCCTCAGACGTGGGCGGCGATCAGATCCTTCGCCGCCCGCGAGGCTCGTCGCCCGTGGCTCCCCGCGCCGAACACACGGGCGGCGCTCCAGGCACCGTCCATGATCAGCAGCAGCTCCTCGGCAAGCGCGCTCGCGTTCCGCGCTCCCGCTCGTTCGGCGAGCTCGCGGAGACGTGCCACGACCGCTCGCTTGTGCGCCGCCGCCGCCTCGTGCCCGGGGTGGTCGGGCTCGGGGAACTCACCCGCCGCTGCGACGAACGCGCACCCCAGGCACTCCGGGCTCGACGCGAGCTTCGCGACCCCATCGAAGACGGCCTCGAGTGCGACCCGCGGGTCTCGGTGGGACGCGATCAGGCCGTCCATCCACGCGAGCAATCGCTCGTTCGTTCGCTCGAGGTAGACGGCGATCAGATCGTCCTTGGAGGGGAAGTGCCGGTACAAGGTCATCTTCGCCACCCCGGACTCGGCGACGATCGTGTCCACGCCGACCGCACGGTACCCGTCTCGGTAGAACAGCTGCTCCGCGGTCTCAAGGATCCGCTCCCGGGCGGCCGAACCAGCCTTCTCCCCAGCCTTCGTCGCTGCCGCCTGCTCCCTGTTCATCTTGACGATGATACAGACCGGTCTTTACGATTCAAGTCGCTGTAGACAGGTCGGTATCACAAGGAGGAGGGTCTATGAAGTGTGGGGTCTTGGGCACCGGCACGGTGGGACGCGTCATCGGCGCGAGGCTTGCGGGGCTCGGCCATGAGGTCACGATCGGTACTCGCGACGTGGACTCACTACTGGCGCGGACCGAGCCCGACGCGATGGGCAACGAGCCGTTCGCGGCGTGGAAGCAGAAGAACCCCGAGATGGGGATCGGCACGTTCGCCGACGCGGCGTCCGCCGGCGAGCTCCTCGTGAACGCGACCAATGGCGCTGCTTCTCTCGAGGCACTCCGCGCCGCAGGCGACGAGAACCTCGACGGGAAGGTCTTGATCGATATCGCGAATCCGTTGGATTTCTCGCAAGGCATGCCGCCATCATTGTTCGTGTCGAACACCGACTCGCTCGGCGAACAGATCCAGCGCACCTTCCCGGGCACCCGCGTCGTCAAGGCCCTCAACACCATGAACGCGTTCGTGATGGCCGATCCCTCGCTCGTCGCCGGCGGTGCGCACACCGTCTTCGTCAGCGGGAACGACGAGCGGGCCAAGACGCGGGTGACAGAGCTCTTGCGCTCGTTCGGCTGGAAGGACGTCATCGACCTCGGCGACATCACCACCGCTCGCGGGACCGAGATGTACTTGCCGCTTTGGCTCTGCCTCTGGGGAGCGCTCAGCACCGGGACCTTCAACATCTCCGTCATGCGATGAACGACCGGGCGGCCGGCCGACTCTGTCTGATCACCGGCGCAACGTCGGGGATCGGAAAGGCGACGGCTCAGCAGCTGGCCGCGGACGGAGCGACAACCGTGCTCGTGGCCCGTGACGCCGCGAAGGGAGAAGCCACGGCCCACGAGATCGCCGAAGCCACCGGGAACGATCGGCTCAAGGTGCTCGTCGCAGATCTTTCCTCACAGGCATCGATCCGCGCGCTCGTCGAAGCCTTTCGAGTCGACCACGATCGCCTCGACGTCTTGATCAACTGCGCCGGCGCGTTCTTCCGTAGGCGTCATGTGACGGCAGACGGCCTCGAGATGACCTTCGCCGTGAACTACCTCGCATACTTCCTGCTGACGAAGCTCTTGCTCGACGAGCTGCGGCGAAGCGATTCGGGGCGGGTCCTGAACGTCTCGGCTCCTGCTACGACCAGGATCGGCTTCGACGACCTGCAGGCCGAACGCCGGTATCGGCCTCTCACGGTCTTCAGCGATTCGAAAGTGGCCGAGCTGATGCTCACCGCCGAACTAGCCCGCCGCCTCGAGGGCATGGGGATCACCGCGAATGCTGTTCATCCAGGGTTGGTGCGGTCGAACCTGATGCGCGAGGCGCCGATCCCGTTCCGACTCATCCTGCGCCTGAGGGGGCGACCCCCCGAGGACGCCGGCAGGGCGATCGCAGACCTCGCGATCTCCCCCGAGTACGCAGGCAAGACAGGACGGTTCTACCGCGACGGCGGAGAGATCGAGCTGCCGAGATCCGCGTCGAGCGTGGAGCTTCAGGGCCGGCTGTGGGCGCTGAGCGAGGAACTATCGGGACTGGACTCCGAGAGGAACCGATCATGATGGCGGGGTGCGATCGCCTGTTCGCAGCCGGCGAAGACGGGTCCTCACCGGCCGAGGCGAGCTCGCCCGTCGAGCTGTCGACGCCGGCTATCAAGCGCTCAAGGTGGATCCATTCGGGAAGGCGAGCATCGAGCTCTCGGCCTCGGAGCAACGCCAGGCGATCGGGCTCGCGAAGGCGATCCGCGAGGCGATCGGGTCTGACCGCGAGCTGATGATCGAGATCCACGGGCTCTTCGCCCCCGATGTCGCCGTGCGGATCGCCCGCGGGCTCGAGGGGTGCGAGCCGTCGTGGATCGGGGAGCCGGTCGGCCCCGACAACGTGCCCGGCCTCCGCCGCGGGCGTGAGTCCACCTCGATCAAGATGCGGTCCCAGAGCTCCGATACCAGGCGACCGTCTCCTCGATCGCGGTGCTCAGTGGCGTCACGGCGCCTCCGAACGCGGATCGGAACTTGGTCGTATCCAGGACGAAGGGCTCCTCGAACTCGTAGGCCATCTCCGCCAGCCCGCGCATCATGGGGCTGAGCAACCCCAGCGCGCGTAGCGCCGGCGTGGGCATCCGTCGGATCCCCACGGGCCGTCCCACCTCACGAGCGATCAGCTCGATGACCGCTCGAGTCGTGACGGTCTCCGGGCCGGGCAGGTGCCATTCGCCGCCGATGGCTCGCTCCTCGGTGCCCAGGGTGACGAGGCCCAGCGCGATGTCGGGAACGTAGCTGTACGTGTGGAGAAGGTCGGGGTTGCCGATCAGATCGGCGCGCTTGCCGGCGAGGGCGTTCGCGAACACCCGGCTGCCGAGCGTCGACTCGGTGGCGCCCGCTCCGAAGAAGTCCGACGCTCGGCCGATCGCGACGCGAACGCTGCCGGCCTCCGCGGCGGCTCGCAGCTCCTGGGTCATCGCGGCCCGGGTCCGACCCTTGACCGTCGTGGCGGCGAGCGGGTGGTCCTCCGTCATCGGCTTGCCTGCGGTCGGGCCGTAGCCGTACACGTTCTCCAGCGTCACCAGAAGCGCGCCGATTCGTTCCGCGGCGGCCAAGACCCCGCGCTGCAGCGCGGGGAACAGTTCCGGCCATCTCGTGTACGGGGCGTTGAGGCATTGGTAGACCACCGAGGCGCCTCTCGCGGCGTCGGCAGCGGCTTCGGGATCGGTGACGTCGGCGTGCCGCCACTCGATCCCTTCGTTCAGCGCGGTCGGGCGGTGCAGCGACACGGCCCGTACCTCGATCCCCCACTCTGCCAATCGCGCGATCACCGCGCGCCCAACCTGGCCCGTGCCGAATACGACGTGGAGCCCGATCTCACTCATGGGTCCCCCCTGGAGCCGGAGGCGTCGGGCCGAATGGGGGCGAGCACCCCTGGGACGTGATCCAGGCCCTGCTCGAAGCCCGAAGCAAACGCTACACGACCGTCGTTCGCACGGTCCCCGCACGCGTCAGCGTTGTCGCGATGTTCATGTACCGGCGGGCTCTCATGCGAGAGACTGCGAGTCGGCGCGGGGGGAGGATCACCATGAGCGGTGCACGGGTGCGGATCGTCGGCGGGACGGTGCTTGCCGCGAGTCTGGCTGCCGCCAGTTACCCATTGTTCCTTCGCCGTTGGTGTTTGACGTGGGGGGCGTCGGCTGAAGAGGAGGCTCGAGCGCTTCCTGGAGACGAACTCCTCGTGGACGCCGACATCGTCTCCACGCGCGCTGTGAGGATCGACGCAGCACCGAGTGCGATCTGGCCGTGGCTCGTTCAGATGGGGAGTGGTCGCGGCGGGGCATACACGTACGACTGGATCGAGAACCTGTTCGGCCTCGGCATGCACAGCGCGAACGAGATCCTGCCGCAGTTCCAGGACGTGAAGGTCGGCGACGAGATGCGGCTGGGAC
Source organism: uncultured Actinomycetes bacterium (assembly GCA_963728665.1). GTDB lineage: Bacteria > Actinomycetota > UBA4738 > UBA4738 > HRBIN12 > JAOUEA01. Next base: position 77,797 of record CAVSLG010000019.1, read on the forward strand.
CGAACCGACCGAAGATGCGTGTGGAGGTATTCGATCCCAAGCGGGTGCTCACCTTCCGATTCGAGGATGAGAGATGGGTGTGGATCTTCGCCCTGTTCCCTGAGCAGGGGGGAACGAGGCTCGTGAGCCGCAACCGGATCGCGACGCCAGGCGCCTCGTGGCTCACACGCGTGTTCAACCTCCTGTTCATGGAGCCCGGGAGCCTCGTGATGGAGCGGAGGATGCTCCTGGGGATCAAGGGGCGAGCCGAGCGTCGAGCGCGCGAGCTTGACTCCTGACGTGTGAGGATGCACTCCTCAACCGGAAGGAAGGTCGACATGCCCACAGCTTGCCCGAGGAGTTCCGCCGCGACGGAACTCCTCGTAGGGTGAGGAGATGGACGGCAGGACGTCCGAGCATGGCGGCTCCGGTGCGGGAGAAGGATCGGCGCAGACCGAGCCGATCGAAGTGCCGGAATCCCAACAGAACGTGACGCAGGTCGTCATCACCACCCGCACGCTGTGGCGCGGGGTCGGGGTCATCCTCACGACGTTGGCCGGCCTCTGGGCGGTCAATCAGGCCCGCGAGCTGACGTCGATGCTCGTCATCTCTCTGTTCTTCGCCATCTCGCTCGTCCCGGGCGTCAACCACCTCCACAACAAGCGAGGCTGGAAGCGGGGAGCTGCCGTCGGGTTCATCTACCTGGCCGGCATCCTCGCCTTGGCGCTGCTCACCCTCGTGCTGATCCCGAACATCGCCCAACTCGCCGAGCGGGTCGGCCAGGATGGGACACGGTGGCTCACGGACCTCGATCGCTGGACGTCGGAGACGTTCGGGATCCACATCGTGAGCGCCGAGGCCTCGAGGGACGCCGCAGTGACCACGAAGGAGTTCCTGAGCCAGTGGTCCGACAAGCTCGTCGGAGCGGCGAGCGGCGCGGTTTCGAGCGGAGTCGGGTTCGTCTTCAGCGTCGCGACCATCGCCACGTTCACGTTCTACATCGCCGCCGGCTTCCCCGGGCTCGTGCGAGGGTTCCTGTCCTGGTTCAGCCCCGCCCGCCAGGAGCGCCTGGGATGGACCATCGACCAGTCCATCACGCAGGTCGGCGGGTATCTGTACTCACGGCTGCTGCTCACGGCGATCAACGGGTTCGGGTTCTTCGTCGTGATGGTCTCGGTTGGGGTGCCCGTGGGCCTGGCGCTCGCGCTCGCGATCTTCGGCGGGTTCGTCTCGTCGTTCATCCCCGGCATCGGCACCTACATCGGCGGGGCGATCCCGATCGCGCTCACGTTCGCGGTCGAGGGTCTCGTCCCCGCGCTGATCGTGCTGGGCTACGTGCTCGTCTATCAGCAGATCGAGAACTACTGGCTCAGCCCGAGGATCAGCGCCAAGACGATGGAGCTGAACGCCGGCCTCGCCTTCGGTTCGGCCCTCGCCGGCGGTGCGCTGTTCGGGCCAATGGGGGCGTTCATGGCCCTGCCGGTCGCCGCGCTCATCAGCGCCTTCATCAAGAACTACCGCCACGGCCACGAGGTCGTGTACCGATCCGCCTACGCGGAGGACGAGTCGTCGCCTCCATCATCGGAGACCGAGGCCGAGGGGTCGTGACGAACCGCGGGTCGACATCGCCGAGCATCGGGGTGGCTTTCGGGAGCGGAGGGGCGCGGGGGCTCGCTCACATCGGGGTGATCCAGGTGCTCGAGGAGCACGGGGTCTCGATCGACGTCGTCGCCGGCTCGAGCATCGGTGCGCTCGTCGGCGCGCTCTACAGCTCGGGCAACGATGGCGAGGCCCTGCATCGGATCGCATCGGACACGACGTTGCTCAAGATCGTCCCCCTGTTCGATCCGTCGCTGCGGCACGGCTTCTTGGGGGGCACGAAGCTCGAGCGGCTGATCAAGAAGTTCGTGGGTGGTCGTCGTGTGGAGGATTGCCGGATACCGCTCGCCGTCATCGCGACCGATCTGCGATCGGGCGAGGTGGTTATCTTCCGCGAGGGAGATCTCGCTTCGGTCGTCCGGGCCAGCATCTCGGTGCCGTGGGTGTTCCGGCCCGTGACGATCGACGGGAGACTCCTCGCCGACGGCGGGCTCTCGATGCCGGTTCCCGCGGAGCCGGTACGGGACATCGGAGCCGACGTGGTGATCGCCGTGGACCTGGACTGGGAGCGGCCCGTGTCCGATCCGTCCGACGTGCAGGAGCCGGGTGCCCGCGAGATGGGGAACACGTCACTCGCCCTGCTCCGTCGCCACCTCGCCGCACAGGATGCGCGGTACGCAGACGTCGTCGTTCGCCCGCGATTCGGCCGCGAGGTCCGGTGGGACGGGTTCTTGGATCCAGAGGAACTGGTCAGTCGCGGGCGGGAGGCGATGGTTGCGGAGATGTCCACGCTCGAGGCCGCCGTCGCGACGTCGCGGAGGCGGAATCGAGCGGCGACGCCCCGATCTCCCCCGTCCCGATTGACGCATCGCCTCCCCTTCACCATCGCGGCGCGTGCTCGTGCGGATGCCGCGAGATCTCGGCCGACAGGGCGGAGCGCTGCGCGGACATCGCTCGATGCGTGGCGCCGGCGAATCCGGGCATATCGTGACTCTCCTCAGCCCGCGCCGCTTCCAATTTCGCCTCCGCGAACACGATCTCGGACTCCGCGCGGCAAAGGTCTCGCTCGAGACGTCGCCGTGCGTATGATCCTGCGGCTGGCACGTCGGTCGCCCGAACGTTGAGGTCCTCGAGCGTCTCCTCCGCCGCCTCCAGGTGGCGCTCCACCCGGAACCGGATCACGTTGTCGGCGCTCCGTGCGTCTTCACGCAGCCGCCGCATGCGTTCGTTCGCGACGCGCAGGCGGGCGACGAGGTCGCGGTCTTCGATGTCGCCACTCATGACCTTCTCCTTCATGTCCGTTGAGACGTCGTGTGCCGGCGAAGCGGAGAGGGAGGCGCGTTGCGCCTCCCTCTCCAAGCGCCGCAGCGACCCGTCGGTCATGCCGTACGACCGGCGACGCGCTCGGCCACGTCCTTCGCGCTACGCCGCAACCTGAAGGCGGTCACGAGCAAGTTCGTGCCGATCACGATCGCGAACGCCGCGATCAGCGTGATCAGCGCCAGCGCGCCGGCGCCCGGGTGGATCCACATGATCACGCCGAACGCGATGCTCACGAGGCCGGAGAGCACGAGCAGCGCCCGGTCCCCGCCGTCGAGCAGCAGCTCGAACGCGCTCGCGATCTGGAGCAGACCGATCACGATCGCCCACGCACCGATCACGTACAGCAGCGCGAGCGCCGAGAGGTCGGGCCAGACCACGACGACGATGCCGGTCAGGACGCTCACGATCCCGTGCAGGAACATCCACCCCCGGCCCGACTCGTGCTTACCGGTGATCGCCATGGCGAGCACCGCGATCCCGTCCACGAACGCGACCGCACCGAACGTCAGGACGAGTGCGGCCAAGCTGATCTCCGGGAAGGCCAGCAGCACGACGCCGAAGATCACCGCCACGGCGCCCCTGATCCCGATCCACGACGAGGCGTGCTTCGTCAACGTCTCGGCGTCTTCCTTGAACTGCGTCGTTCCTGCGACTGACTGTGCCATCGTTCCCCTCCTCGTTGTCGGCGCCGTCGTGGCGCCACGGTGTCCGTCGGTGTGCAGATCAGTACTCACGGTCGGACCTCCACCCGTGAGCGTTGGTCCTCTCGGCTTCCAGGTCGGCCTCGACGACCGCGATCGCGTCGACCATCGCGGCGTCGGCCGCGTCCATGTCGGCGCGGATCTCGTCCCGCATGGACTTCCACGGGCGTGCGGCGTCCGCGCGGACACGCCGGAGCGTCTCGCCCGCGGTCTGGGCCTTCTCGCGAGCGTGTTCGAGTGCTTCGGTCGACCGCCGACGCGCGTCGGTCTTCGCCTGCGCCACGCGCTCGCGCGACGCCTCGAGGAGGCGGTCCTCGGCCTCCAGCTCCTCCTCGATCGCGCGCTCGAAGGCGGCCCAGTCCTCAGCCTCTTCGGCCGCGAGCTGGGACTCCATCACGACGATCTCGGCGTCGAGCTGGTCGAGCTCACGGTCGAGCTCGTCGAAGTACGCGTTCCAGGCCGCGTCGTCCTCCTCGGCCATCTGGCGCAGCTCGGTGCGGATCTCGGCGTCCTTCGCGCGGACCGCGTCGAGGCGACGCTCGACGCTCCGGTTCACCTTCTCCTTGTCGTCCCGAGCCTTCCCGCGCACGTCGTCGATCCGCCGTCCGAGGGCGGCGAGCCTGTCCTCGGACGAGCGTTGCCGGTCCTGCATCGTTTCGGTGCTCATGACTCCTCCTTCCGTTCGTTCCGTCGGTCCCGTTCCGTCCGTCCCATCAGCCGCGGTTGCCCCCTTCCTCGTTCGATCTCACGGCGACACCGTCACCATGGGACGTGCCGCTGCCGTGCCGCTGCCGTGGCGCGGATGCCACTGCCGTCCGGCGACGAACCGGCGGGGCGGAGCCGGGGAAGGGCCTCAGGAGGGTTCGGGGGCAGCGCGTCTCAGCCGAGGAGCTGAAGGAGGAGATCAGCGGCCTCGTCGAGCGTGAGGGCGCGGCCCCGCTCGTCCGCGGCGGTGACCCCACCGGGGGTCAGGGCGGCCCGGGCGCCGTCGAGCACGGCGTCGACCGTCCGCTGCTCGAGGGGCGTGCGCGGATACGCGGTCGCGATCCGGATCGCCGTCGCGGCGCCGATGAGCGTCACCGCGTCCTCGCGCTCGACGAGGCCGGGAGGCGCCGTCGCGGCGCGCTCGAGCGCGAGCGCGACGGCAGCGCGGTCCCGCTCGCGGGTGGCCTCGGCGAGGCCACGGCGGATATGGTCCGCTCCTCGTCCGGCGTCGCTGATGAGGTCGTGGGCACCGAGCGCGATCAGCGCGGCCGCGTATGGGTCGCCCGACATCGTGATGAAGAAGGACTCGCGGGCCGGGCCGCGGTCGGCACCATCACCCCACGCCACGACGTCGGCACGCAGAGCGTCCGCTTCGGCGGTCACACCCTCGCCTTCGAGGATCGCGGCGAGGCCAACGCGGGCCAGCGCGGCGAACCACGGAGCGCCGGCGGCGTCGGCGGTCTCCAGCGCATCCGCGTACGACCGGCGTGCGGTCGCCGTATCGCCGGCCAGGAGCGCGACGCCGCCGAGGAGCGACTCCACGAACGACACGTAGTGAGGCAGCCCGAGGTCGCGAGCGAGCTCCAGCGCAGCATCGAGGTCGACTCGCCCATCCGACGGGCGCCCGTCGCGCGCGGCGATGACGCCGAGCTGGATCCGCGCCCAGCACATGAACGGGTGGTAATCGATCCGGGTGGCGCGCGCGAGCACGCGACGCGCGGCGTCGGCGGCGGGCCGCAGACCGCCGCATCGCACGGCCTCCGATGAGGCGATCAGGTCGAGCGCGCACACCCGCCAGTCCTCGCCCGCTTCCTCCATCACGACGCGCGCCTCGGCGACGAACCGTTCCGCGCGCTCGACATCGCCCGTGTCGAAGAGGACGAGCGCCATCGCGTGCTTCGCGGACGCGACCGCCCACTCCGAGCCGGTCCGTTCCGCGAGCGCGATCGCCGCGTCGCCGGCCTCGAGGGCGCGGTCCGTGTCGCGGTCCTGGCCGGCCAGGTAGCAGAGCGACGTCAAGGCCCGTGCACGAGCGTCGGTGGGTGCGTCGTCGCCGACGTCGATGGCCTCCTCGAGCCACTGCCGCCCCTCGTGGTGCCGGTCGGTGATCGCCCACAGCTGCCAGAGCGCTGCGGCGATCCCGAGCGCCGAGGTCGCGTCGCCGTCCGCGATCGCCGTCTCGAAGGCACGCCGGAGGTTCGGGCGCTCCACGAGGAGCCTCCGCTGCCAGGCGCGGTGGTCGGGGCCCAGGATCCCTCGCTCCGCCTGATCGGCGAACGTCGTGAAGAAGCGTCGGTGCCCGCCGACCGCGTCATCGAGGCCGTCTCGTTCGGCGAGCCGGGCGCGACCGTAGGCCTGGAGCGTCTCGAGCATCCTGTACCGCGCGTCGTCGGCGAGCGCGTCGGCGATGAGGAGCGAACGGTCGATCAACGCCTGGAGGGCGTCCAGCGTCCCGACGCGGTCGAGGCCGGCGGTCTCGCCGACCCACTCGACCGCAGCGAGCGAACATCCGCCCGGGAACACCGAGAGGCGCTCGAGGAGGTACCGCTCGTCGTCGCCGAGCTGCTCGTAGCTCCAGTCCAGCGTGGCGCGGAGGGACGTGTGACGGTCGTGCGATGCGCCGCCGGGCTGCACGAGCAGACGGAACCGCTCGTCCAAGCCCTCGACGATCCGACCGACCGGCAGGGTGCCGACCCTCGCCGCGGCCAGCTCGATCGCCAGCGGAAGCCCATCGAGGTGCCGGCAGAGGCGGGCGACGTCGCGCGCCGTAGCTTCGGTGAGCTCGAACTCCGGCAGCACCTGTCGCGCACGATCCTCGAACAGCCGGACCGCGTCCGACGAGACGATCTCGCGCGGATCGTCGGGTCCTTCCTCGGGCACCGCGAGCGGAGGTACGACCCGGCGCGTCTCCCCACGCAGGCCGAGCGCCTGCCGGCTCGTCGCCAGCACGTGGAGCTGCGGACACGCCGCGATCGCCGCCTCCACGAACCGCCTCACGCCGTCCAGGACGTGCTCGCAGTTGTCGAGGATCAACAGCACGTGCCCGTCGCCGAGCGACGCGATCGCCCGTTCGGTCTCGTCGGCGGGCCGTCGACCCCCACGCGACGTTCGTCTCGAGCATGCCCGACACGGCCGACGGGACATCGTCGGCATCCGACGACGGGGTGAGGTCGACGAGCCAGCATCCGTTGCGGAACTCGCCCGCGCTGGCCAGGCCGACCTCGATCGCGAGGCGTGTCTTCCCCGTCCCGCCGGGTCCGATCAGGGTGACGAGTCGGTGCTCGCGGACCGCTCGCCGGACGTCGGGGAGGAGATCGTGCCGCCCGACGAACCGGGTGAGCGGCGCGGCGAGGTTCCCGACGACGGGGACGCGTGTCGCGGCGGCGACCGTGCTGCCAAGCTCGAGCGACGGCAGCTGCGAGATGATCGCCGCCTCGAGCCGTTGCAGCTCCGGGCCGGGGTCGAGGCCCTTCTCCTCGGCGAAGAGCTTCCGGACGCCCTGGTACGTGAGGAGCGCGTCGCTCTGTCGCCCGCATCGGTACTGCGCGAGCATCAGCTGGCCCCAGAGCCGTTCGCGGAACGGGTGCTCTCCCGTGAGCTGCTCGATCTCTCCGATGACCTCGCGGTGAAGGCCGGCGTCGAGATCGGCCTCGATCCGATCCTCGAGCGCATCGAGGCGCAGCCGCTCGAGGCGCGCCGACTCCGGCGTGGCCCAATCCTCGCCTTCGAAGCCGAGGAGCGCGGATCCGCGCCACAGCGAGAGCGCTTCATGGAGCGCGGCCCTCGCATCGGCCGTGGCGCCGTTCGCGAGCTGATCGTGGCCGAGGATCGCGAGCTGCTCGAACCGCAGCGCGTCGACCCGATCCGGCGTCACGTCGAGTCCGTAGCCCGCCTCGTCGCGGGCCACGGCGTCGCGGCCGATCGCCGCCCGGAGCCGCGAGATCTGATGCTGCAGGGCGTTGATCGGATCGGCCGGTTCGGTGCCAGGCCACAGCAGATCGATCAGGCGCGCGGCCGAGACGATCCGTCCGCCCTCGAGAGCGAGGATCGCTGTCAGCGAGCGCTGACGCCGGCCCGGGAGATCGACGGTGCCTCCTTGGCCGGAGACCGAGAAAGCGCCGAGCACACCGACGGTGATGGGCATGGACCCCCTCCGTGCGGATGCTCCCACCACCGGTGCCGAAGGGTCAAACGGGACGGATGCCCGCGTTGCGCTGGATCACATGCGACGGATAGCGTCTTCGTATCCAGTGGGTCCGACGGCGATTCCGTACGCCCGACATCCGCTCGTCTCCACGTCGAGGGCCTTGTCAGGCCTCTTGGGCGATGACCTCAAGGCGCCAAGGGAGCTGAGGGACATGGCGACCTCACCGAGGGCCGAATATCTGAGCGTGGCTGACCGGAAGGCGCTCGGCAAGCAGGCGAGGAAGCGAGCGCCCCGGGACAGCCACGCCGGTTGGGAGCCCGTTGCGGACCGGTTCGACCCGGTGACGCTGCTCGAGGAGCAGAATGCGACGCGCGAACCGGACCTCGTGCCGGTGCGTCACGGCCGCATGATGGTTTCGCCGTTCACGTTCTACCGGGGTGCCGCGAAGATCATGGCCGCGGACCTGAAGGAGACCCCGCGGGCTGGACTCATCTCGCAGCTGTGCGGAGATGCGCACCTCTCGAACTTCGGTGTCTTCGCATCTCCTGAGCGGACCCTGCTGTTCGACGTCAACGATTTCGACGAGACGCTGCCCGGGCCGTTCGAGTACGACGTGAAGCGCATGGCCGCCAGCTTCGCGATCGCAGGCCGCAACAACGGGTTCAAGAAGCGCGAGACGCGGGCTGCAACGCTCGCCTCCGTACGGGCCTATCGCGAGGCGATGCTCGAGTTCGCTGAGATGGGGACCATGGATGTCTGGTATGCCCGCCTCTCCAAGCAGGAGCTGAAGGCGAACATCAAGATCATGGCGCGATCCATGAAGGACGAGAAGCAGAGGAATGAGGTCAAGCGAGGCGAGAGGGAAGCTCGCAAGATCTCACTGAAGGCGCGCACGCACGACAGCTTGCAAGCGCTGTCCAAGCTGGCTGAACTCGTCGACGGCCAGTACCGCATCATCAGTCAGCCCCCGATCGTGATCCCGGCGCGAGAGCTCACCGACGCCGCCGGCTTGTCGGCCGACCAGCTCCAACAGATCGTCAAGGAGCAGCTCCGCGCCTACCGGTCCACGTTGGAGTACGACCGGCGCCATCTGCTGGAGCGTTTCAAGATGATCGACATGGCCCACAAAGTCGTCGGGGTAGGCAGTGTCGGCATGCTGGCCTTCATCGTGCTGCTCCAGGGGCGTGATCAGAACGACCCGTTGTTCCTGCAGGTCAAAGAGGCAACGGCGTCCGTGCTCGAAGACCACCTTCCGAAGAGCCGGTTCAAACAGCCCGGTGAACGGGTCGTCCAAGGTCAGCGGATGATGCAGAGCACGAGCGACATCTACCTGGGCTGGACGACGGGCTACGAGGACTCCCGCTACCTCTATTGGCGCCAACTGCGCGACATGAAGGGGTCGGTCATCGTCGAGTCGCTTGACCCTGTCAACCTCGAGTTCTACGCACACGCCTGTGGATGGACCCTGGCGCGAGCGCATGCTCGGTCCGGCGACGCGGTCGCGATGGCCGCGTACCTCGGCACGGGCGGTACGTTCGATCGGTCGATCACCGACTTCTCGGAACGCTATGCCGATCAGAACGAGCAGGACTACCAGGCGTTCACGGCAGCGGTTGCGTCCGGGCGGCTGGAGGCGATCGAAGGGGTATGAGCACGGACACTAGCTCTGGCGCCCACATGCGTCGTGACAGGTCCTGACGACCTTGACGCGGACCCGCCGGGGCGAGCACCCGGCGGTCCGTGACGTGCCCGCCGTGGCGCTACGTGCGCGCGGCGACCTCGTCAGCCTCCATCTGCGCCAGGATCGCGTCGAGGGTGGCCGACTCCGCCTCCTCGACCGCCGCGACAGCGAAGGCGCACGCCGACCTCGCGTCGTCAGCCGCGACGTCGGCGTCCATCTGCGACCACGCCCGGTCCTGCTTCGCCTTCGTCTCGGCGAACTTGGTGTGGACCTGGTCGACGTGCTTCGCCCAGTCCCGGTGGACCTGGTCCCAGCGATCCGAGGCCTCTTGCCGAGCAGCGTCGGACCCCTGCTTCAGCTCGTCGGCCTTCTGGCGCGCCGAGTCGGACGCCTCGTCTGCGCGCTGGCGGACCTTGTCCTTCGCCTCAGCGCTCGCCGCGCGGGCCCGCTCCTCGGCCTCCTTCGCCCGCTGGGCCAACTCGCTCAGCATGTCTGACAACGCCATGTAGCGCCTCCTTCCCTCCTCTTCGTCTTCTCGTCGTCTTCCGGAAGATCCCTCGATGCTTCTTCGGCGGTGGAGCGGCGACCAGGGCCGAAAGACCCATCGGGACCAGGACGTGGTGCCGCCTGTCAGCGAGTCGGGAGACGTCGTGCGCGCTTCAGCTCGTGATGGGGCCGAAGACCGGCTGAGGCTCGCGAGGTTAGGGGGAGAACAGCTTCCAGTGCCCCTCGGAGACGACTTCGACGGCACCGTCGGTCACTTTGATGGCGGTCTGATCGTCGATCGCGTAGCACGGTACCGGCATGCCGGCGGCCCATCGTTCTGCGTCGGCCATGGTGTTCTCCGGCAGATCCTCGTGATCCAGGTGCGGAAAGATCGAGAAACCGACCATGCCCAGCGTTTCATCGCCACCGGTGGGCGGCTTCCAGCCGACGAAGTCCTCCCCGATGCTGGGGGCCATCACCATGCTCCCGGCGCTCAGTCCCACGTAGACCGTCTCGCGCAGCGACGGCAGGAGGTCAGCCAGCCCGGACTGGCGCATCCAGTGGCACAGGTACAAGGGGTCGCCGCCATTCACCAGCAGGACGTCGGTCTCCTCGACCACGGGGACCCAATGCTCTTCATCGAGGCTGGGCAGCGCCGTAAGCTCCAGCACGCCCAACGATCTCCAGCCGAGTTCGCACATGGGGGTCCTGGGCTCTCGGCCGGCGATGAACTTCCATGCCTGGCCAGCACCACCCGGGTTGGCGTACGACGCGGTGGGGACGCAGAGAGCGTTGGACTCGGCGATCGGTTTGCCCAGGAGGTCGACCAGCGCGTCGTGGATGCTCGTGTTCTTGATGCCAGCGGACGTCAGCAGGAGCTTCACTGGTGCCTGCCCGACTCACTCACGGGCGCAGACTACACCTGACGACCACCGCAGATTGGAGAGCGCCTCCGAAGGAGATCTGAACCGGGTGCGTGCTCGGGAGTTCGGGTTCGTCTTCCAATCCTTCAACCTGATCCCCACCCTGACGGCGCAGGAGAACGTGGAGGCCGCGCTCGTGCCGCTGGACGTCGACCGGCGCTCGCGTCACGAACGGGCCAGGCTCGCGCTGGGGGAAGTCGGATTGGGCCACCGGGTTCACCACGTCCCTGGGGGACTCTCGGGTAGTGAGCAACAGCGCACCGCGATCGCGCGAGCTCTGGTGAAGGACCCCCGCGTGATCCTGGCCGACGAGCCCACAGGCAACCTGGACGAGACCACCCGAGACGAGATCATGGCGCTGTTGATCGACCTGTGGACCCAGCGGGGCACGACACTGATCGTGGTGACCCACGATGGAGCTGTGGCCGCTCGGGCTCGCCGACGGATCCAGCTGCACGCAGGAACCGTCCAGGCGACGCGAACCTCGGAGGTGGTCTGAGATGCGTCACGGTCACCCGCCTTGGGCGCAATCACGCTGCCCAAGGAGCCGACCGCTAGGGATGACTAGCATGGCGGCCGAAGAGGCCGGCACGGATCACGGGAACATCCAAGCTTCCGGAGGAACAGGGTGAGTGATACGAGCACTGGAAAGGTGGTCGTGAACAGGTCGATGTCGCTCGATGGCTTCATCGCCGGTCCCGGCGACGCGATGGAGTGGATCTTCGACTTCGTGGCGCCGGACGAGCTCCCGGAGATCGCGGCGGCCACCGGCGCCATGCTCGTCGGCCGGCGGACGTGGGATGTAGGCGCCAGGATGCAGGCTGAGCGGCCGGGCAGCACGGATTACCCCTTCTCGGGACCCACGTTCGTCCTCACCCATAGCCCGCCGGAGCCGCCGGACCATGAGGTCACGTTCCTCACCGGTGATGTCGGGGAAGCGGTCGCCACGGCACTGGATGCTGCGGGCGGGAAGAACCTGGAGATCCTCGGCGCCGACGTGGCCGGCCAGTGCCTGCGGCGGGGACTCGTCGACGAGATCCTGGTGTATGTGATGCCGGTGCTGCTCGGCGACGGCATCCGCTTCTCCCCCCCGGGCCTCCCCAGGATCGACCTGGAACCGGTCAGCAGCACGCGGTCGCGAGACGTCACCATCCTCCGGTTCCAGGTGGTGGGTGTCAGAACGCCGTGACCACACGGCTTGCGCTCTCACAGGCGCCGAGTGCCCGCAGGTACGAGGGGTAGTACCCACAGCTCGCCTGACCTGAGGTGATCAAACGGTGATGACGATCTTGCCCTTCCTGCTCCTACCCTCTCGGAGATGGCGCATCGCCTCGGGAACCTCTGCGAGGAGGAACGCCCTGTCGATCAACGGCCGGACTTTGCCGGCTTCGATGAGGTCCTTGAGGACCACGAGATCGGCCGCGTTCTCCTTGGCGACGAACCCCTTCATCGTCTGGCTCGTGAACAAAGACAGGATCGGCGCTCGGAGCGTTCCTCGACCGAAGCCGCCGAGGAATCTCCCCTTCCCTCCTTCGCCTCCAACGATGACGAGCGTGCCGCTTGGCGCCAGAGCGCGCCGCAGTGCGGACAGCGTGCGGTTCCCGGCGGTGTCCAGGATGACGTCGTAGCGCACCCCCAGCTCCGCGAAGTCCTCGCGCGTGTAGTCGATGACGCCGTCAGCACCGATCGAGCGGACCACGTCCATCTGTGTCGAGTTGCACACGCCTGTGACGGTTGCTCCGAACGCCTTGGCGATCTGGACGGCGAATGATCCGACGCCGCCGGCTGCGCCGATCACCAGCACCGACTGCCCCGCTCGCACCTTTCCGTGGTTCCGAACCGCCTGGAGCGCGGTGGTGCCGGTGATCGGAACGGTCGCCGCCTCCTCGAACGACACGTTCGCTGGCTTCGGCGCGAGTTTGTTCACTCGGGCGGTCGCGTACTCTGCGAACGCGCCGTCGCAGATCCCGTAGACCTCGTCTCCCACGTGGAACGCGCTGACGTCCGGGGCCACGGCCTCGATACGGCCGGCAACGTCTCGGCCTCGAACTCGGATCTTCGGTTTGGTCAGGCCGCTGGCCGGTCTGAAGGCGAGCGGCATGCCGGCCATGTAGTGCCAGTCCCCGGCGAAGAGGCTCGCTGCCTCGACGCTGAGCAACACCTCACCGCTGTCGACGTCCGGCGTATCGATATCCTCGAGGTGCAAGACGTCTGCCTCACCGTATCGGTCCTGGACGATCGCCTTCATCGGATCCCTCCCAACGGTCCGGACGGAAGCTTCGCATGCGGAGCAGCCAGGCAGCACACGGGCGGGAAGAGCCTGGAGATCCTCGGCGCCGACGTGGCCGGCCAGTGCCTGCGGCGGGGGCTCGTCGCCTAGACGCCCGCGCGCGTGAACGTCACGTGTGTGACCCCGCTGGGCGAGGAGGTGGCCTCGACCTGGTGGTCCTTCTCGACGCCCTCCAGTCCGTCCCAGAGCCGAACGCCGCGGCCGAGAAGGATGGGGACGACGACCGTGTGCATGTGATCCACAAGCCCCGCAACGAGGAAGTCGCGGATCACGGTGGCGCCTCCACCGAGGCGCAGGTCCTGCCCGTCCGCAGCCTCCCGAGCCGTCTCAAGCGCTTCGGCGGGCGACACGTCGAGGAAGTGGAAGGTCGTCCCGCCTTCCATCTCGATCGGCGGACGCGTGTGATGGGTGAGGACGAAGACCGGGGTGTGGAACGGCGGGTTGGGACCCCACCAGCCCTTCCACTCCCGGTCCTCGTGCCATCCTGGGTAGCCGAACTTCCCGGCACCCATGATCTCGGCGCCGATCCCGGGGTTGTGCAGCCGCGCGAAGGCGTCGTCGAGGCCGCGGGTGCCGCCGGGCTCGCCGACCATCTCGCGCCAATACCGGGTCCTGAACATCCATTCGTGCAGTCTCTCGCCGGCGTGGCCGAACGGTGCGTCCTGGCTCTGAGGTTCGCCGGTCCCGAAACCGTCGAGCGAGATGGAGAAGTTGTGGACGCGGACGATCGACATGGTTGCTGCTCCTTCGGATCCAGGGTTCACGTTTCCACCGGGTTGAGTTCGCATCGTAGACGCCTATGAAGCTCGCCACTGTGGATGACACCGGACGAGTGGACACGGCGCTCTCTCCAGGCATATAGTGAACCGAATGGTTAACTCTCAGACCCTCGATCGCACGTTCTCGGCCCTTTCCGATCCGACGCGCCGGGCGATGCTCGAGCGGCTGTCGCTCGGTCCCGCCACGGTGAGCGAGCTCGCCGCGCCGACGAGGATCTCGCTTCCAGGCGCGTTGAAGCACGTCCGGATCCTGGAGGAGGCGGCCCTCGTGACCTCGGAGAAGAAGGGGCGAACGCGCGAGTGCCGGCTGGGGCCGGCGCAGCTGGAGGACGCGACCGCTTGGATCGAGCGGTACCGATCCCGGTGGGAGCGGCGGCTCGACCGGCTCGAGTCGGTCATCGAGAAGAGGAAAGGAGGCTCGCGATGACGTACGACCTCACGCTCGAACGGCTGATCGATGCGCCGCCGGAGGTGGTCTTCGACACGATCGTCGACCCGGAGGCGCAGCCCGAGATCTTCGCGGACCAGGTGCCTGGATGGGAGCTGTGGGAGTGGGAGATCGACCTCCGCGTCGGCGGCGTCTGGACCTTCGTGTTCGGACCTACCGATCGGACGGGCGATCCGGACCGGAGCAGCAGCGTCTTCACGGAGGTCGACCGCCCGCACCGTCTCTCCTACCGGTCCTCGATGTCCGTCGGGCAATGGGGTCGGACGGTCGAGCTCACGGAAACGGTCACGTTCCAAGAACGGGATGGGAAGACCCTGCTCACGGTCCGTCTGTCCGACCTCGAGTCGGAGGAGATCCGCGACGGGTTCATGGGCGGGGTGCCCGGGTGGCTCGACGCGATCGAGCGCGCGGCGACCGCGCGGGTTGCCCGTCGCTCATCGCCCGGCCCATAGATCCCCTCGTTCTCAGGATGGCAAGGAGGTAATGATGTCCCACCTCGCAACCACCCCCGGGGCGGTCGGTACACGATGAACACCCTCAACTCGGTCACCATCACGCCGGTCCTCGTTGCCGACCTGCACGTCGAGGGCGAGCGGATGCCGATCTACGTGCACGTCATCGACCATCCGGATGCGCGTGTCCTGGTCGACACCGGCATGACGGAGCTGCACCCGCTGATGGCCGACATGGATCCCCGCCTCTGGCCACTGAGCGAGCAGGACTTCGATCTCGCCGGCATCGACATCGTCGTCAATACGCACCTGCACGGGGATCACTGCGGGGGCAACCACCTCTTCGCCGGCAGGCCGATCTACGTCCAGCGTCGGGAGCTGGACGACGCGCGCAGCCAAGACGACTACTCCATCCGCGAGTGGGTCGAACCGCCCGGCGTGCGGTACGTGCCGGTCGACGGCGAGCTCGCGCTGCTTCCCGGGCTCCGACTCGTCCCGGCGCCGGGCCACACACGCGGCATCCAGGTGGTCGTCATCGAATCTGGCGAGCGTCCGGTCGTCATCGCCGGCGACGTGGCGGTGTGGTTCGGCGAACTCGATGAGCCGCACACCGAAGGCCAGTTGCTGGTGCGCGCGCTCGACCCCGAGCTGGTCTGGCTCGCTCACGAGCACGAGCCGTGGCGACCCCGTACCGTCTAGGGCATCACGCTGGTGCTCGTAACGGCCAACCGCCTCCCTCTAGAACCTAGGCAGAACACTCCGAAGGTATTCGCCGCGGTTGAGGGGATCGCGATCCGTCCGCGGGCGGTTGGGGGGTTCACTTCGGATGGGTCGGTAGTGGTCGAACGCGGATGCGACTACGCCTTCGCCGCGCGTCAGGCCGGGCAAGAGCTGCTGCAGCTCGTGCATCCGTGCGGCCGCGATATCCCCTTCCAACTGCGACCACGCCACCTGCGCCTGGACCGTATGCAACGGTGCCTCCAGCCGGGCTAGCGCCTGCGACACGGCGCCGAAGGTCTCGGAAGGTATCTCCACGCGGAACCGGTGCACAGGTTCACACACCGTGGTGTCTGCTTCCAGGAGCGCCCGCATCACTACGAGTGGCGTCAGGTACCGGAAGTCGCGACGACCCGTTCCCGGCGGTCGATAGTCCGAGTGCGTCATCGTTACGATGCAGTCGATCACCTGCCACCCGTGGAGGCCTTCACGCAACGTGTCCCGGACGGTGCCTTGCATCGCCGAGCGGAACTCCTCCACTGATCCGTACACGTAGAGCGGAATCGTCTCGAGCGGAGCATCGAGCTGGAACGAGAACCCGGAACCGATCGGTCCGGCTTCGATGCGTAGACCGACAGCGGCGAGGAACGGGTTCCCCTCACCGATCACGTCGAGGGCTGCACCAACGCCAGCGGGTCGTTCCACGCAGATCATCGTCGTCTCGCGGAATCCGACATCGAGCCCGTAGTCGTCTCGCAACGTGGCCTCGATCACTTCCTTCTGGACCTCGCCGTAGAGCGACACAGAAAGCTCCTGTCGAAGATCGTCCTGTCGCACGTTGATCAAGGGGTCCTGTTCCGCAAGCTGAGAGAGGGCAATGTGCAGGGCGCCCTTCTCTGCCGCACACCGGGGTACGACGACCGTCTCCAGCGTCGGCGGGCCGAACTGGTGGGCGAAGCCCCTCCGAGGGGCGCCGAGCTCGTCGCCGATCCGGACGCTACCCAGACCCCACAGCTTGGCGATCCGGCCGGCCCGGACCTCGGGTCGCTGGACGACCTCCCCTCGTTCGAACACCTTGATCGCCGTCACCTTGCGCACCTCGCTCCCGATCGGGATCCTCTCGCGTGTTCGCAGGCAACCGGCGAAGAGGCGGACATACGCGATCTTCTCGCCTGCCGGCCCGCGCTCGATCTTGAACACGGTGCCAGATAGTTCGACGTCGATGTCGCCCTCGCCCGCCGGGAGGAGCCACGAGATTCCCCGCATCAGCGCGTCCACGCCAGCTCCGGTGGCTGCCGAGCCCAGGAACACGGGGTGCACCAGGACCTGGCTCGTCTGCGCTGCGAGCTCGTGCTCGAGACGGGCAACCGGCAGCAAGGTACCGTCGACGTACGCGGACAAGATGTTGTCGTCGTGCTCAGCGAGCAGACTGCCCAGCCTCGCTCGGAACGCGGCATCAGCCGGGTCGAACGGAGCGAACACAGCCTGCCGGGTGCCGATCTCGTGCGTCGCCCCCATGGGGATGATCGATGGCGCGAGCCTGTCGGCGATGTCGTGAAGGACGCCGTCATCGCTCGCGCCGCTCCGATCGATCTTGTTCACGAAGATGAGCGTTGGGATGCGGAGCCGCTGGAGCGTTCGCATCAGGACCCGTGTCTGTGGCTGCACGCCTTCCACAGCGGATACCACGAGCACGGCACCATCGAGCACGTTCAAGACGCGCTCCACCTCCGCGATGAAGTCCGGGTGTCCGGGCGTATCGATCAGGTTGACCGTGACGTCGTCGATCACGAATGAGACGACGGCGGACCGGATGGTGATACCGCGCTGGCGTTCGAGGGCGAGTGTGTCAGTCTGCGTGTTGCCGGCATCGACGCTGCCGATCTCGTCGATGACGCCGGCTTCGTACAGCAGCCGTTCCGTGAGGGTGGTCTTACCTGCGTCGACGTGTGCCAGGATCCCGAGGTTGAGCGTTGCCATGGAGCGTCATGTCCTTCGGATAGGTGGTGCTCCGTTGGATGGACATGCACGCTCCCCGCATCTCGCTCTCCTTCATCAGGCTCCTGAGACGAGTAACTCTAGCCCGTGCGTGGCTGTCAGGCGAGGATGTTCAGGTGCGTCCGAGATCCACAAGCCCACGATCCGCGTCGCGGTCATCCGGGACGGGTCGACGGTCGGGCTCCTCCAGATCGAGGAGCGTCGGCACCGCTCGCCCACGACCACTCGCTCCCTTCGTGGATCGCCTCGTAGATTTGGTCGCGAAGGAGATTCGCGTCGTCGTCGGTAAGGGTCCGCTGGAGGTCTCGAACAACGATCCGCAGGAGCATATTCTTCTGGCCCGGGGAGATACCGAGCCGGGCGCGAGCGGCAGGAGGCAGCGCTTCGTAAGGCGTTTCGCTCAATACGGCAACGCTCTCCACGCTGCTCGACGCATCGGCGAGAGCAGCGCGTACGCGGTCGCCGAGGTCTTCCGGCGTCGCATCGGCCGCTGTCGCGACGGACAGGTCTCGTTTCGTGGGCGGCATCGTCGAGACAGGTCGGTACGGTGCGAGGTCGTTCATCTGCTCGGCGACACGCGGGTCACTCGATCGAAGCAAGCGGATGTCCGGGATGCCTTTGGCCAGCATCAGGAGGCGATCCAGGCCGAGCCCGCTTGCGAGAGCGGATGTCGGCGGGACGGCGAGCCTGGAGGAGCGGAGCACCTCGGGATGCGCGACGCCGCACTCTCCGATCTCCACCCAGTTGGATGAGTCCCACACGTCGACTTGGACGCCGCCGATCGTGTACGGATGCTCCGTCGGAACCAGCCGCCACTGGGCTCCCGGCACCGTCCCTTCGACGATCGAGCCGATCATCCCTTCCAGGTCGGAGTGGCCGAGCGCGTGGCCGTTCGTTCGTATCCGCCACACGTCGACCTGATGTGGTTCGCCAACCCGGTAGCGATCGATGCCTTCGCGCCGGTAGCAGATTCCCGGGCATGTCAGCACGACGTCGGACGGCGGGTGAGCGCTCAGCCGGTCGAGGACCGGCGGGACGATCGCTGACGAGTGTGTGCGGAGGATCGCCTTGTCGTTGAGGTAGCGCGTGTATCGGGCTTCCCTGGCGACGGCGTCGCGTGGGATCAGCAGCCGGTCGTAGTTCTCCTCGACCGTGACGACGGGATGCGCTCGTTCGCGCCGAACGGGGACGTCCCAATGGTCGGCGAGCGTTTGCTCGATCCGATCGAGCAGGAGCTGCATCGAGTGCGGACCTTGCGCTGGGTCGGTCAGGTCACGGAGTTCGAGGGCGCGTCGAATCGCCAGAGCGGTCAAGGTGTCCATGAGAAGCCTCCGATCCGAATGGGCAGCCGGTGGGATCAGTTCCCCCGGCGCTTCCCGGATCGAGGGCTTCGCTAGCTGGCGCGAGCGGGCACCCCGACGTCCGAAGAACGCCGGGGGCAGATGAATCGACGAACGTCGGCCCGCTTCATGGTCATGTCAGTGTAGCCCCCGAGCAGCGGCGGGTCGAGAGGATGCGGTCGCTCGGCACGGCCGCGAGCAGCGGTACGAACTGCAACCGGAGCGGAGACGCGGCGATCCACGAGGTCACGTCGGCTCAGGGCCCAAGTTATGAGAACCCCTCGCTTGGTGGGAGGAGGAGGGTAGGACCCGCATCGTTCTCCATGCAACAATGCGCGGCGAGGTGTTCACCTGAGTTCACCTGAACACCCATCCAGGCTCTGGCGGTCGCCGGGCCCGACATGCTCTTGGCGGCCGAAGAGGCCGGAACGGATCACCGGAACATCCAAGCTTCTGGAGGAACAGGGTGAGCGATACGAGCACTGGAAGGGTGGTCGTGAACAGGTCGATGTCGCTTGATGGCTTCATCGCCGGTCCCGGCCACACGATGGACTGGGGCGGTGGTCGCCCTCTCGCCGACTTCGTGGCACAGGACGATGTCCGGGAGATCGCGGCGGCTACCGGCGCCATGCTCATCGGCCGGCGGACCCACGAGGTAGGTAAACGGATGAAGCCCGACGAGCCAGGCAGCGTCGACTACCCCTTCTCCGGACCTTTCTTCGTCCTGACGCACGAGCCGCCGGACCCGCCGGATCCGGAGGTCACGTTCCTCACCGGTGATATCGGGGAAGCGGTCGCCACGGCACTGGATGCTGCGGGCGGGAAGAACCTGGAGATCCTCGGCGCCGACGTGGCCGGCCAGTGCCTGCGGCGGGGGCTCGTCGACGAGATCCTGGTGTATGTGATGCCGGTGCTGCTCGGCGACGGCATCCGCTTCTCCCCCCCGGGCCTCCCCAGGATCGACCTGGAACCGGTCAGCAGCACGCGGTCGCGAGACGTCACCATCCTCCGGTTCCACGTCCGCACGTAGTACCGGCGCTGCATCGCCCCCAACGTCCAGCTGATCCGCGAAGGCTGCTCGTGGATTGTTGGTCGGTCGGTCGGTCGGTGGGAGGAGGAGTCTGGGAGTTCACCGGATAGTGGACAGGTGTGTCGGAGCATCGTGGACACCGACGACGGGGGTCTGCGATGGATCTGGCTCGCTACGTGGTGGACGCGGTCATCTTGGAGGGCCGGACCTACCGGGAGGTCGCGGCGGCCCACGGCGTATCCAAGAGCTACGTCGGCAAGCTGGTGGGCCGCTTCCGTGAAGGCGGCTACGAGGCGCTCGCGCCGCGGTCGCGAGCTCCTAGGCGGATCCCACACCGCACCCCCGATGTCCTGGAGGACGAGATCGTCGCGCTGCGCAAGGAGCTCACCGAGCTCGGGGTCGATGCCGGCGCGCTCACGATCCATTACCACCTCGGACTGCGGCACCCCCAGGTGCCGTCGGTCTCCACGATCTGGCGGGTGCTCCGCCGACGTGGGTTCGTCGTGCCGGAGCCACACAAGCGGCCGCGCAGTTCCTGGAACCGGTTCGAAGCGGCCCTGCCGAACGAGTGCTGGCAATCGGACGTGACCCACTGGCGCCTGGCTGACGGCACCGAGGTCGAGATCGTGAACTTCATCGACGACCACTCCCGAGCGGCGATCGCCGCACGAGCACTCAGACGAGCGAGCGCGCCGGCCGTGCTCGATGTCTTCCGCGAGGCCGGTGCCACCTGGGGGTTCCCCGCAGCGCTGCTCACGGACAACGGGTGTGTCTACACGACCTGGCATCGGGGCGGGCCCAACGTGATGCAGACCGAGCTGCTCGCGATGGGCATCGACTACCGCCACTCTCGCCCCTACCACCCACAGACCTGCGGCAAGGTGGAGCGGTTCCACCAGACGATGAAGACCTACCTCGCCAAGCAGCCACCGGCCGGTTCTCTCGATGAGCTCCAGATCCAGATCGACCGGTTCGTGGCCTACTACAACGAGGTCCGTCCGCACCGAGCGGTGGGCAGGCGGCCGCCGAGGGCGGCCTTCGAGGCTCGGGATAAGGCTCGACCCTCAGGGCCGAAGATCACCGCCGGGACTGGCGTTCGTGTTCGCCGCGATCGCATCGACAAGCACGGCAGGCTCACGCTTCGTCACCGCACGAAGCTGCACCACATCGGGATCGGGGCGAGGCATCGAGGCAAGCGGGTGGTGATGCTCGTGCACGACCTCGATGTCAGGGTGATCTCGCTCGACGGCGAGATGCTGCGGCACCTCACGCTGGATCCGACGAAGGACTACCAGCCGCAGGGGTTCTGATCGGTGTCTACGATGTCCCGAGACATCCGTCCACGATGTCGCGACACATCACACGGTGGGGTGTTCTCAGAACTCCCTGACCACACGGTTTCCTGCACTTCCGGAGGACCTCCCACAGGTTAAGAGTGGTACCTCCCACAGCAGGTCCGGGTCCCTACCAATAGAAGCGCACCAGCTCGTAGAAGCGCACCAGCTCGCAGCGACGTCTCCTCAGAAGGCGAGCGAACTCGAACTTGGCGACTACCGTGGACCGAGCCAGCGGTCGGGTTGGCACCGCTGCCCTGATCAGATTTCCTTCGCCGGCGGACCATAGGCGGAGCCCGCATGCAAGGGAGCTGATGACCACCTGCCCATCCGAGCCGATCCCGGCATAGGATTCCGGGATGTCGAAGCGACGGGTGACCGCCGTGCTGACCGCGTTCGCCCTCTTCGTGAGTTGCACCGGCGACACGACGACCAGCGTGGAACCCACGCCCTCGCGCGGTCCGGTCGGTGGCACGCTCCGACTCGGGATGAGCTTCGGTTCCTTCTGGGGCATGGATCCACGGGACGAGTGGAGCGCCACGACCTGGGAGCTCTTTCGGTGCTGCCTCACCCGGACCCTGATGTCCTATGACGTGAGCGGTGCGACACCTGACCTCCGCCCCGTGCCCGATCTCGCGGTCGCGCCACCGGAGATCTCCGCGGACGGCCTGACGTGGACCTTCCGGATCCGCCGCGGTATCCACTATGCGCCGCCGCTCGAGGACGTCGAGATCGCCTCGACCGATTTCGTGCGCGCGATCATGCGTGCCACGACGAATTTCGATCCCGAGCAGCCGGCGCTCACTGGCTATTTCGACATCATCGACGGCTTCGTCGACTTCGCCGCGGGCGACGCCTCGTCCATCGTGGGGCTGCAAACACCCGACCCATACACCCTCCGGATCATCACCACCCGCGCCGATGCCAGGCTCCTCTACCTGCTCGCGCTGCCGATGAGCGCGCCGATCCCCCCGCGCCCGGCGCGCCCGATCGGCCGATGGGCGTCGCGACCGGCTACGACGAACCGGTTGGGTTCGGCGGCGAGGGCGGCTACGGCGCGGTGATGGTGGCGTCGGGCCCGTACATGTTCGAGGGCGCGGAAGACGTCGATCCATCCAGACCGGCGGGTGAGCGCGAGCCCGCGAGCGGGTTCACGCCCTGGCGGATCGGGCCGGAAGAGAAGGGGTTTCCCACACTGGCGTTCGGATCGATGACGCTCGTACGCAACCCGTCCTGGCGGGCCACGGACGACCCCCTGCGCCTTGCCCTCCCCGACCGCATCGAGCTGGTGGGCGACGATGCGGAGGAGCTCTTCCGGTCGGTGGAGAGCGGCGACCTGGACCTCGTGTTCGACGACGTCCCTCCGCCGCCGGTCCTGCAGCGGTACCAGGACGATCCCGGGCTCCGTCCGCTGATTCAGACGACCACCGGCTCCGTCTTCTTCTCGTTCGCGACGTTCAACCTCGCGCTGCCTCCGTTCGATGACATCGCGGTGCGTCGCGCGGTGGCGTTCGCGATGGACCGGGCGGCGATGGCGGAAACGATCGACCCCGAGCTCGCGCATGTCGCCCAGCACTTCGCGTCGGACACGACGGAGGCGTCGTTGATCGCGTCGTGGTCGACGATCCCCGGTCCCGACGGGCAAGGCGACGTGGGGGCCGCAAGCGAGGCGATGGCGGAGTCGCGCTATGCATCCGGCGATCGCTGCACCGACCCCGTCTGTCAGGGGGTGCCGATCGTGATGCGCGACACGATGCGACGCGCTGTACCCGAGTTCCGGGCCCGGCTCCGTGATCTCGGCATCGATGCCGAGATCACCATCGATCCGAACCCGTATCAATGTCTGGATCCCGAGCAGCGGATCGGGATGTGCATCGGGATGGGGTGGAGCCCCGACTACCCGAGCGCGGACCAGTACATCGGAGCGTTCTTTGCCTCTGACGGCCAGCTGGCGGCGACGAGGCTCGGCGCCGCGCCCAAGGAGCTCCGCGGTTGGGGGTACGACGTCACCCAGGTACCGACCGTCGACGGGCAAGTCGAGCGCTGCCGTCAGGAGATCGGAGCCAACCAGGCACCGTGCTGGGCGCGGATCGATCAGTACGTGGAGAGCCAGCTGATGCCCGCGGTCCCGATCGCGGAGATCAGCCCGCTGCGACTCTCCTCGTCGCGGATCGGCTCGCTGCCGTGGGACCAGATCTACCTGCAACCGGCGCTCGACCGCATCGCGGCCGACGCCGCAACCGGATAGGTTCTCACGCGGGCCGGACCGCAACCCAGACGGCGCCGTCCCCGTCGACCGTGAGGGCCGAGGGCGCGCCGTCCAGCGCGACCGATCCCGCCACATCCCGTGTCGCGGGGTCGATGCGGAGCATCGTCCGCGACGTCGAGCACGCGACCCATACCGAGTCGCCGCCGACCGCGACGGCTCCGGGCGTGTTGCAGCCGCTCGAGGCAAGGTCGAGGGAGGTAACGACTGCGCCCGTATCGGCGTCCAAGAGCGTGATCCGGTCGTCGGCTCCCCCGGAAACCCACACGCCGCCCTCGCCGACTGCGAGCCCCGTGACCGGCGTGCTCACGGTGAAGGTGTCGGTGGCCGACAGCGTGGCGGCATCCAGCCGGAAGACGCGGCCGGCCTCGGCGTCGCCCACCCAGGCGACGTCGCCCTGGGGATCAACGACGATCTGCTCGGGGCGGGGTTGATCGCCCGATCCCGCGTCCAGCCCGATGGTCTTGACCTGATGCGTGGCGGGATCATAGATCTGCACCTCTCCGGTCGCCGTGTCGGTCACCCAGACGCGGTCGGCTCCCCACGCGATCGCCTCCGAGCCCGTCGGCGTCCCGAAGGCCGGCTCGAGCGACTCCCCCACGGGATCGATCCTGCTCACACCACCGTCGGGACCGTCGCCCACCCCGAAGCCGTTCGTGACCCACACCGCGCCGTCACCGACGGCGACGCCGGTTGGTACGCCGGCCGCGCCACGCGACCCCGTCTCGCCCGTCTCCGGATCGAGCCAGTAGACTTGGCCCCGCTGATCCGTGACCCAGAGTCTGCCCTCGCCCCACGCGATCCCCGTGGGCACCGAGGCGACCGCGACCGGCTCGTCGAATCCCCCGCCCTCGGCGATCCGTGCCACGGTGCCGGGTCCCGGAACGGAGGCGCGTTCGGGTCGCGCGAGCAGGTAAGTCGCGACCGCCCCGATGATGACCAGGCAGGCCGTGGCCGGGATCACCCAGCGCCGACTCCGCCGTCTGGGACCGGGAGACGAAGCGACGCGATCGCGGCGTTCGCTGGCGACGCTCGCCTGCTCGATCGGCGCGGGCCGGAGCTCGTCGTCCACCGCCATCACGTCGTAGAGCGTCCAGGTCCCGGGCACACCCTTGAGCTCGAGGGTGCCCCGCTCACGGAGATCGAAGCGCGAACCGGCCACGAGGTCTTTCACGGTCGCGGTCACCAGGACCTCCGACGCGCCCGCCTGGCCCATCACACGCGCACCGGTGTGCACGACGATCCCGTGCACCTCGCGGCCGGCAAGCTCCACCTCGCCCACGTGAACGCCGGCGCGGATGTCGAGACCCAGCTCCTGCACTTCCCGGCAGGCGGCGAAGGCGCATCGCACCGCGTCGGCGGTCCGGTCGAAGACGGCGAAGAACCCGTCGCCGGCCGTGTCGACCTCTCTACCGCCACCGGAACGCAGGAGCCGACGGATGGTGCGGCGCTGCGCCTCGAGCAGGCGGCTCCAGCCGACATCACCCATCTCTCGAGCGAGCTCGGTCGAGCTCACCACGTCGGTGAACAGCACCGCCCGCAGGCGCGTCTCCTGCATCTTCGGCACGGACGCAGTCTGCCAGACGGGAGTAGCCGCGGATAGTCATCGGTGTAGCCACGGCCCTTCCTTCCTCTTCTCCTTTGCGAAAGAAGGACCCCGGGTGACCCTGCTGAGCTCGATCGGTGGGTCCAGGCTGAGTTTCGCGAACACGGGGTGCGCAGTTACGCGAACACCCCTCGGTCGGACGGACGGTTGGTCGGTCGGTCGGGTCGGTGGGGTGTTCTCAGAAC
Organism: uncultured Actinomycetes bacterium; assembly: GCA_963728665.1. Classification (GTDB taxonomy): domain Bacteria; phylum Actinomycetota; class UBA4738; order UBA4738; family HRBIN12; genus JAOUEA01. Next base: position 103,066 of record CAVSLG010000019.1, read on the forward strand.
CCCCTGACCACACGGTTTGCGGCCTCTGTCGCGGAGTACCCACAGGTTAAGAGGGGTAGTACCCACAGCAGGTCAGTGGGCCCTTTTCGGTCACTAGCGACTGACGGCACGACCTCATCGGATGGTGCCACAGCTGAGGGTTCCGGCTAAAGAAGGCCCCTCCCATCTCGGTCCGGACGACCCTGCTCGCTCTCTCGCCGGTCGACCATGCTGACGGTGCGGTATCAGCGATCGCCATCCGGAGGTGTTGGCGATGAGCCGAACTCTAGCGCCGGGTCGGTTGGAAGCCGATTTCAGCCTGCCGTCGGCCGCCGGTGCGTTCTGCGACGGAGAGCTCGACGGCATGCCCGAGCCCGTGCGCCGCTACTTCCGAGCGGCGATCGCGCCCGACGCGCCGCTGGCACAGTCCGCTCGCCTGCGTATGCGCGGCAAGATCAAGCTCGGCCTCTGGCTTCCTTTCCGCGCGCGCCAGGTGCTCGCGCCGCATCGCGGTTTCGTCTGGGCGGCACGCGTCGCCGGGATCATCAGCGGCTCCGACCAGTACATCGACGGTCGCGGGTGGATGCAGTGGAGACTCCTCGGGCTGGCTCCGATCGTGCGCGCCGAAGGACCGGACATCTCGCGAAGCTCGATCGGGCGTTTCGGCGCGGAATCCATCTGGGTGCCGACCTCGCTCCTCCCGCGGTTCGGTGTCGCGTGGACCGCGAACGACGACTCACACGTCACCGCGCGGTTCCACGTCGACGATGTCGAGCTGGCTCTGCACCTGTCGTTGGACGACCGCGCGAGGGTTCGGTCGGTGCAGCTCGATCGGTGGGCCGATCCTGACAGCTCCGGCACGTTCGCCTGGCATCCGTTCGGCATCGAAATCGACGGCTACGCGACGTTCGACGGCGTGAGCATCCCGAATCGCGGACGCGGTGGCTGGTTCTTCGGTACCGACCGGTGGCCCGAGGGCGACTTCCTCCATTACGAGATCACTGACCTGGACCTGCAGGAACCCGGGGAGCGGGAACGATGAGTGTGCTATCCACCGAACGCACGTCCGAGCGTGACCTGCAGCTGGATACCGAGGTCGCCGAGATCCTCAGCCGCCACCCGGCCGTCGGCTTGGCGGTCGGCATGGTCCGCGATGGACGCATGGAGTTCTTCCACGGTCACGGGTTCGCGGATATCGCATCGACGACTCCCATCACCGAGGACACCGTCTTTCGCATCGGCTCGATCACGAAGACGTTCACGGCGATCGCCGTGATGCAGCTGTGGGAACAGGGCTCGATCGACCTGGACGCACCCGCCAACGCCTATCTGCGCGCCTACAGACTGATCCCCGCGCACCCCGCACACCGGCCTGCCACGGTGCGTCATCTGCTGACCTACACTGCCGGGCTCCCCCAATGCGTCTACCTCTGGCGCGCATTCAAGCCGACCCTTGGGGAGATGGTGCCGTTCGGACGGCCGGTGCCCACCCTCGATCAGTATTACCGGGGTGGTCTGCGCCTGGTCGCAGAACCCGGCACGAGGCACGTCTACAGCAATCACGGGTTCGCCACGCTCGGCCAGATCATCGAGGACGTGACTGCGCAGCCGTTGCACCGCTACTTCCGCGAGCACATCTTCGAGCCGCTCGGCATGGAGTCAACCGATCTCGTTCGATCGGATCGCGTCCGCGGACGCCTTGCGACGGCGTACGCGTTGCGTTCCCACGGCGCGCGCCGGATCAGCGACCAGGACCTCATCACGTTTGCGGGCGGCGGCATCTACTCGACGACGCGAGACATGGCTCGCTATGTCGCAGCGTTGCTCGATGGTGGCACCAACGAGCTCGGCTCGATCCTTCAACCCGAGACCCTTGCGGCGATGTTCGCATCTCAGTACCGGCCCGACCCGCACCTTGCCGGTGTCGGCCTCGCCTTCTACCGGCGTGAGATCGGGGGCCATCTCGTCATAGAGAAGAGCGGGTTGCTCCCCGGCTTCGCCTCTCAGATGTCCCTCGCCCCCGACGACGGAGTCGGCGTGGTGGCTTTCACAAACGGGGCGAGGGGCGCTCACGGGTGGCTTGGGCTGGAAGTATCGGGGATCCTCGGCCAATTGGTCGGTGCCCCGGACGAGGCGATCCGAACCGACGTCCCCCAGCGCCCCGAGCTGTGGAGCGACCTCTGTGGCCGCTACTCGTTACGGGGCTCGTGGCGAGATGTGGACAAGTGGTTGATCGCCGGAGCTCAGATCGTCGTTCGAAGTGGTCGGCTCGTGCTTCGTCCGGAAACTCCGATACCAGGGCTGCGCGGGCTCCCGTTGTATCCCGACGACGAAGGCGACCCGTACGTGTTCCGTCTCGATCTTTCCACGCTCGGAATCGGCTCCGTCCGCGTCGTCTTCAGCGCGGAAACGGGAGCACCCGCGACGGCCTTCCATCTCGAGATGGAGCCGCTGATGTCGTTCGACAAGCGGTCTGCGCTCACGGATCCGAAGGTGTGGACGATCGGAGCGTTCGCGGTGGGAACGGCGGTCGCGGCTGCTCGGCGGCATGCCAATCACAGCGAGGAGGGATCGACATGAACGTGGCTACCATCACCGAGCTGTGGCGCATGAGCGCCACGGAGCTGGCCGGGGCGATCAGATCCAACCAAGTATCGAGTCGGGAAGTTGTCGAGGCGCATCTGCGCCGCATCGAAGAGGTGAATCCCTCGATCAACGCCGTTACGGTCGTGCTGGCCGAGCAGGCCCTGGACGCAGCCAAAGCGGCTGATCGCATCACCAATGAAGGCGGCGAGCTGCCCCGATTTCACGGTGTCCCCGTCACGATAAAAGAGAACATCGACCTCGTAGGAACGCCGACGACTCAGGGAGCGAAGTCGCTGGCGCAGGCGTATCCGAGCGTGGACTCACCCGACGTCGAGCGCCTTCGTGCCGCCGGGGCGATCCCGATCGGCCGCACGAACCTCCCGACCCTTGGGATGCGCCTGCATACCGACAGCGAGCTGCGTGGCGTGACCGTGAACCCGTGGGACCGCTCGCGAACGCCCGGCGGCTCCAGCGGCGGAGAAGCCGCGGCGATCGCAACCGGTATGAGTCCGTTCGGCCTCGGCAACGACACCGGCGGTTCGCTTCGCTGGCCCGCCCAATGCTGCGGCATCACGACGTTGAAGCCCACCTTGGGCAGGATCCCGCACGCATCCAGCATCGAACCGGCGGACCCTCCGATCAGCTCACAGCTCATGGGAGTCGACGGGCCGCTCGCTCGGCGCGTCGCCGACCTTCGAACCTCCTTCGAGGTGATGGCCGGCGTCAGCTGGCGTGATCCGTGGACCGTGCCGGCATCGCTCCGGGGGCCCGACGTTCCGATGCGAGCCGCGATCGTGCTCGATCCCGCTGGCCTCGGTGCCGCGCCGCACGTGCAGGAAGGCATACGAGCTGCGGCCGCTGCTCTGGAGGACGCCGGCTACGGAGTCGATGAGGTCGAGCCGCCCTCGATAGCCGCGGCCGCGAAGACGGCGCTCGACATGCTCAATCCGGATTGGCACCTGTGGTGGGAGTTCATGTCGTCAACTGCCGATCCGGACACGCAGCGCTTCATGTCCGCGCTGCTCGATGCGGTCGGAGAGCCGGATTCACTCACGACGATCCTGAGCTTCATGACGCGGGAGTCCCTGCTCCGGGCGTGGGGCGAGTTCCAAGAAGGGCAGCCGTTGATCGTTGCACCCGTCTTCACCGACGCGCCGTTCGAGGTGGGCAAGGATATGACCGCCAGAGGCGTCGCCGATATCCACCGGGGCATGCGCATGGCGCTCGCCGTCAGTGCACTTGGACTTCCGGCAGTGGCTCTTCCGGTCGGCATCGCGGACGATCTTCCGCAAGCGGTGCAGGTGATCGGTCCCCGCTACCGCGAGGACCTGTGTCTCGACGCCGCGGAGGCGATCGAGGACAGGCTCGGCATCATCACGCCGATCGATCCGAGGTGAGGGTGACGATGGGCCGCTTCCTCGGGACGCTGACCGCGCCGGCGCCCGCGCGCGGCCCACGCGGGATACCAGGCCTCGACGACGTCTACGTGTACGAGTCGGGCAAGCGAGGGTCGCCGGCAGTCGTATTCATTCACGGCGGAGGCCCAAACGCGCTGATGTGGCAGGTGCACTTCAGTCGGCTGGCCGGAAGATGGCACTGCCTGGCACCGGACCTCCCCGGCTTCGGGCGCAGCAACCATCTGCCGCCGCTGGCGCTCGGAGAGACGGCGGACCTTATCGCTCAGCTGATCGAGGCCCGTGTGTCGGCCGGACGGGCACATGTCGTCGGGATCTCGTATGGCGGCTCGGTCGTGTTCGCGATGCTCGAGAGCCATCCCGACCGCGTCGACCGAGCAGTGATCGACGGCGCCGCTGTCCTTCCCCTGTGGGGAGGGTGCGGGGACCGATTCGTCCAGCTGGGCACGACGGCGATCTCGCCGATCGTCGGTACCCGACCGGTGGCCGCTCTTCTGAACCTGGTCGGGCTTCGCGAGCTCGGCATCGAGCTCGGCTCGGCTGCTCCCCGGGCCTTCAGGCGCGCGTACAGGGAAGGCTTCACCGCTCCGACCTCCAGGGCAGAGCTCGACGCTCAGTGCCCGACGCTGCTCGTCGCAGGTGAGAAGGAAGCCACCGTCCGAGCGTCGAATGCTGCGCTCGCCGAATTGATGCCTCACGCGATCGCACGGTTCGTGCCGGGACTCGGCCACGCGTGGTTCGGGTGGCGGCACGATCTGCACGTCCGGACGGTCGAAGCCTGGCTGACTGGAGAAGCATTGCCGGAGGAACTCAAAGCGGAACCGCCGTCGCCGTCCGCCGTAGACCGAGTGCTTCGCCTGCTCGAAAGGCCGCAGGCTCGCCTTCCAGTGGGAGTTTCCGCCGACACCGGGCCGGACGCTCTCCGCAGGTGCATCCCCGATGAGTCGACTTCATGCCGAACGATCCGAAAGACGATGCGAAGGAGACAACGGTGACTACTATGCGGATCGGAGACGTGGACCTGAACGTGAAGGTCATCGGGCATGGGTATCCGTTGGCATTGATGCATGGCGGACCCAGCGCGGATCTCTACACGCATGCTTTCGTTCCGGCAGTGCAAGGACCAGTTCACCTTGGTCTTCTACGACCATCGATGCAACGGCCGGTCGATGGGCGTGCCCGTCACCTCCATGACATGGGAGAACCTGACGGCGGACGCCGACGCTCTCCGCGAGAGGCTCGGCTTCGAGCGATGGGCCGTGCTCGGTCACTCGTTCGGCGGCAACGTCGCCCTCGAATACGCTCTGCGCTACCCGTCCCGGGTCTGGTATCTGGTGCTCCTCGACACGGGAGCCGAAGGCCGCTGGTCACTCGAGAACGCCTCGAAGGTACTGGCCGAACGCGGCTACAGCGCGGACATCGTGGATCTCGCCGAGCGCTGGTTGAACGGTGAGGTCCCGCCGAAGGAATCCTTCCGCACGCTGATGAAGCTCGGGAAGGCCTACAACCCACACTCGGGGATGGGACTGCTGGCGCGGATGGTGCTCGAAGGAGCGTGGCGATCGAAGCTGCGGCCCGAGGCGCTCATCTTCGCGGCGCATCATCTGCTGCCGGGTTGGTCGGTCGTCGATCGCCTCGGCGAGATCGAGGTGCCGACGCTGGTGATGGCGGGGAAGGACGACTTCATCTATCCGCCCGAGCACCAGGCCGAGCTCGCCGCACACATACCGAACTCACGCCTGAAGCTGATCGAGCGCGCCGGTCACAATCCGCACGACGAACAGACCGCCGAAGTCATGAAGGAGTTACGAGCTTTCATCCCGGCGGACGTCGGGGCGCGAGTAACGTCGGCGCACACGAGCGAGACAAGGGGCGCGTAGCTGGCGCCGAGGGCGACGTCTCGACGAGCCAGTGACACGGTGAGTGGTCGATACGGTCACTCAGTCAGTGGTCGGTTCGTTCGTCGGTCGGTCGGTCGGTGGTGGTCGGTCGATCGGTGAGTTGAGTGTGAGTAGGGCGGCGGGAGAGTGTCTGGGCTGTTCACGCCGCCTCCGAGCCTCCTCAACATGACCCGCCGCCTGGGATACCTGTGCGACGGCCATCCAGCTCTCCCCTTGCATGTTCGGCATCTGCGCCTGCTCGAGAAGCGTCGTGGCTTGATTGGCCACGAGGGCGGCTTCCTCGTGGTCACCTCGAGAACTGTGGTGGGGCATATCGACCCCACGATGGACTTTCCGCGGCTAGGAGTGGAAGCGGAACCCCGTGATGATCTCGACACCGATAATCACCGCAACGACCCAGTCCACGGCCGCACAGAACGGCGGCCACCATCGGGTTCCGGAGACGAACTGACGGCGTTGCTGCCACGCATCTTTGATTCCATGGGCCGCCAGGCCGAACGCGAGCAGCCATGCCGGACCGGTGATGCCGGCAGCGGCGATGACGACGAACGCCATTGCGACAACGCATTCGACGACGATGATCCTCGCTCTGCCGTCCGCGACAGCGAAACCGATGTAGATCGACGCGATCAGGGCGAGCCCTAGGGCGTACACGGCCGCCGCATCGAGCCACCAGAACGCGACAGGCGTCGCTGCCTGAGCGAGGCCCACCACAACTCCCCAGCCGATGGCCGCGCGCATCGTCGCCTTGTCGCCCGGGATCGGCGATCTCGCGTCAGGGGTCGTCACGCTTCGCCTCGTACAGTGTCAACGGATCCTCGATGCCCTTGAGTGCGAAGGCGCCAGCCTCGTCGACGCGGAAGCCGATCGGCGTCAGGTGAGGAAGAACGTCCTCCCCGACGAGCACCTGATCTGGACCGGCCTGCGATGCGATGCGGGCGGCGATGTTGACCGTTCGGCCGAAGTAGTCGCCCTCCTCGTAGATCATCGGGCCGGCGTTCACGCCAACGTGAGCCGGCGGCAGCCCGTCCGGCCTTACACGGTCGAGGATCTCCAGCGACGCGAGCACCGCATCCTGTGGAAACTTGAAGTGGAAGAGCACGCCATCGCCGAGCAACTTCACGACCGAGCCCTTGTGTCGTGAAGCCACGTCACTGACCAGTGCGGCAAGCTTCACGGAGACGTCGGCCGCCGCCTTATCGCCAACCTCCTCCGTCAGTTTCGTGTACCCCGACAGGTCCGCGAAGGCGCACGCTTCGACCTGTGCTGGGGCCTTCCCGTGCACGCCGGCGTCCTCGAGTGCCGTCTCGACGTGCTCGAAGAGATGCTCGGTTTCGAATGCCTCGGCGTGTCGCCGAAGCAACCAGCTGAGAAGCTCTTCGCCCGAGCGGCTTAGATGAACGGCGACCTCCCGCAGCGCCGCCTCGAAAGCTTCGTTGTCGTTCAATCCTCGTCGACGGAACGGCTCTTCGATCGAGTGATGCAGGTAGTGGCTCTGGAACTGCGCCACGCGACGTGCGCTGTCGCCCCACACGCGCGCGAGGCGCAAGATCTCACCTTCGCTCACGCCCACGCCGAAGAGCACCGGCACGATCTTGAGGAGGCGCCTGTCTTCCTCCCGAACGCGCTCGTCCGGTTGGGGTCGCGGAAGCCCGAAGGCGACGTACATGCGCTCGAGCACGACGTACGGGATCCCGATCTCATCACCCAGTTCGGCGAACGTCTGATCAGAACGCGGCAGGCGTCGACCCCCGAACTCCGCGTACCCGAGCGTGAGATGCCCCGATGCGAACGCGGCCGCAACGACACCGGCATCTATGCCCATCGCGTCCAGCCCGAGCACGAAGCGGGCGCGCAACACGTCCCGCCGTGGATAGGCGCCGTCTTCGGGCTCGAGGATGCCGAGCTCGGCGAGCATCCGGATGCGATCCGGAGACGTGCCCACGCGCTGCGCGATCTCGTCCTCGGTGAATCGGTCGTCCGTCACGGTCGCTGAACCGCCGCCTGCGAACGGATCGACGTCCGCACCGTCACGTAACGTACGCGGCTGGGTCCGCCTGGAACGCGTCGTAGCAGGTCTGCGAGCAGAAGTAGTACGTCTTCCCGCCGTGGTTGATCGTACCGGCCGCTTCTTCACTGTCGATGTGCATCCCGCACACCGGGTCCACCTCCATCGACACCGGTTCCCCTCCTAGATCCGATCGGTATCCGAACCAACGAGCCTTGCTGGATCCTTGAGACGCCCTTCGAGCTGCCGCGTGATGAAGGCGGCATCGTCTCTCACGAAGCCGATGAGAGCCGACCCTCGAGTGTGCTGCCAGGGGAGTCCGAGGAAGAACAGGCCTGGTGCGCCGGTGACGCCGCGGCTGTGCACGATGCCACCGTCCGGTCCCTTGACCGCGGGGATCTCGATCCACGAGAAGTCGGACCGGTACCCGGTCGCCCAAACGATCGCGTCAACGTCGTGCTCGCTCCCATCATCGAAGAAGGCACGTCGCGCCGCGACCTTCGTCAGCCGGCTCCTTAGCACGACCCCGGAACGCCGGATCTTCTTCGGGCTCGAGCCGATGAGCACGTCGCGCGTTGCCGCCTTCCGGCCCAGTCGTGAATCGGTGCTCAGCCCCATGAACCCCACCCCGGAGAGCCACCAGAACAGATCCTTCCCGAGGAGACGCTGGGGCAGCGCCGGAACGCGCTGACCGACGGCGAGCGAGACCCTCCTCGTGGCGGAAAGCTCCTCGGCGATCTGGAAACCGGAGTTGCCCCCTCCCACCACGAGCACCTCGCCATCAGGGAGCTGATCGGGGTTCCGATAGCCGGCGCTGTGGACCTGGAAGATCGCGTGGTCAGGGTCGTCGACCAGTGGTGGGACGAACGGGGTCTGGAACGGTCCGGTCGCAACGACGACCTGGTCCGCGCTGAACGCATCGTCCGCGGTCCTCGCGAGGTACTTGTCACCGGTCTGGGTGAGCGAAGTGACCTTCGCGTTGAGCTTCACGGGAAGATCGAAACGCGAGGCATAGGACGTCAGATACGAACCGACGTCGTCCTTCAACGGGTATGTGTCCATAGGCGCCGGGAACGCCATGCCGGGCAAACCGCTGTACTGCGCGGGTGTGAACAGCTTGAGCGAGTCCCATCGCGATCTCCACGCATGGCCGATGTCAGCGCCGGCGTCCAGGATCGCGAACGTGGCCCCGCTCCGCGCAAGGTGGTATCCGATCGCGAGGCCGGCTTGGCTCCCGCCGATCACGATGACGTCGAGCGATGAGGACTCAACGTGTGCCGTCACGAGGACACTTCCGATGGGTCGCGCCGGGAGACGTCGAAGCTAAACATCATCCCGCTCTGAGCGTGCTCAGCGATGTGGCAGTGTGCCATCCAGAGTCCTGGATTGGAGACGTCGAGCACGATGTCAACGGTTTGTCCCGCTCGAACGAGAACGGTGTCCTTCCAGACCAGGTTGGACTCCGCCTCCTCGTCGCGAGAGAGGACGAGGAAGCGTCCGGCTCCGTGCACGTGGAACGGGTGGTGCATCGGGTGGTCAGACTCCATCTCGTTCACGAGCCGGATCCTCACCCTGTCACCCACTGTGAAAGCCCACGTGATCGCACCGTTCTCTGCACCGGTCTCCCTATCGATGAGCATCCATCTCATGTTGCTGGGCTCCGAGGCGCGGTTGATCTCCGGCATCAGGTCTTCCCATTCCAGTCCGTCGCTTGGCTCGTCGTGCTGTTCATGCCCGTGAACAGCGTTCTCGTGAGGAGCCGGCGGCGGCGCCCCTGATGCCACCAGCTTCATCCCGCACTTCGGACACGCGACTGGCTCCGACGATGTGACCTCGGGGTGCATCGGGCAGATGTAGGAGCTGGGCGCGTTGTCCTGCGGCCGCGGCGCCTCTGATGCCACCAGCTTCATCCCGCACTTCGGACACGCCCCTGGCTCCGACGATGTGACCTCGGGGTGCATCGGGCAGACGTAGGAGCTCGCGGCTGGCTTCGCCGCCCGAACGGGTAGCAACTGCATCCCGCACTTCGGGCACGATCCCGGCTGCGAAGCCGTGACATCGGGATGCATTGGGCACGCATAAGACGTTACGGGGGCAGCGTCATCTCCGTAGAGCAGTGGCATCGAGGCTACGAAGGCGAGCACCTTGTCCGGCGGCCGCTCGAGATCTGCGACGATCGACGCATGCTCGGCGCTAAGCTCCGGATCGACGCGGAGGTCGTCGAACAGGCCGTTCGCCGACCCGGTGGATCGCCCCGCGACCACGAACGCGCCGAGGTCGTACGTCCGGTCAGGTGTCCGATGCTCGAGCCGCACCTCCCCCGCGTTCTCGAACATCACGTCGACGACGGCACGCTCCGACGGCGCGAGCATCACCTCGTCTACGAACGTCTCCCGCTCGTTGCGACCGCTGTCTCCACCGACAAGTTTCATGCGGGCGCCGGGTAGCGCGATGTTGAAGATCCGCGTATTCGCGGTATTCACGAGGTACAGGCGCACGACGTCTCCGACCGCCGCCTCGCCGGAGAACGTGGTCTCCCCGTTGACCAACATCACGTTTCCGAACCGTCCCATCGCCGTGTAGTTCGGGCCCGAGCGATGGAAGGGTGCGACGTGTCCGTCTTCAACGAGGAGGTCGTCGACGGTGACGCTGAGCTGACGGTCGGCCGGCGGCCAGTACGACGGATCGGATGGCTCGACGATGATCGTCCCGTAGAGCCCCATCTCCAACCCGAAGTCCTCTCGGATGTGTGGGTGGTACCAGTAGAAGCCGGCGTCGGGGAACTGCACCTTGTAGGTGAACTCTCCCCCGATCGGGATCGGTGACTGTGTTTCGTGCGGGACGCCGTCGTAGCGGTTCTCCAATCGCAAGCCGTGCCAGTGCACCGTGGCTTCGACGTCGCCCTCGTTCTTCACGTGGACGGTGATCTCCGACCCCTGGTCGACATGCAGTGTGGGGCCGGGTATCGAACCGTTGTAGCCCAGCATGCGTAGGTCGGCATCTTGGATCTGCTTTCGTACCGGTTTGATCGTGAGGTCGAGCTGGGCCCCGTCGCTTAGCCGAATGACCTGTGGGGGTGTAGCTTCCTGCAAACCCGCGACGTCTGTCGTGAACAGTTCGTCGGACTGTGTCGCCTGCGCGGTCATCGAGTTCGTCTCGGCAGTTACGTCTTTCACGCGCCCTCTCCCTTTGAACTGCTTCGCGTGACCTCGGCAATCATCGGGGCGACGTATGTCTGGTCAGCGCTGATGCCACGGTATCAACTGAGCGGGATGAGCCGCTGATCTCAGGTGGGCCGGCGCCCCACGATCCTTACCCGACTTCTCCTGCATCACGTCTCGTCATGTCGCCCTCTCCAGCACGCGGCGGCCCGAAAGTCCCTCGCGGTCTTTGACTCGCGCGGCACGCGCTGATGGCCTACCGCGATTCTCGGTGTTCAACGCGGCCGCACGTGGGTAGTCGGTCGGTCGGTGGGGTGTTCTCAGAACTCCCTGACCATACGGTTTGCGGCACTTCCGGGGGACCTCCCACAGGTTAAGAGGGGTACCTCCCACAGCAGGATCAGAGGCCATCTAGCATCAGAATATGAGGTCTGGGAAGTTGTACTTCTGCTTCGGGGTCGGGTTCGGCAACTTCGGCACGGGGCGCGAGTGGCGGATGGCCGACTTGGTGAAGACGATCGGAGACAGGGACCCAGAACGCTTGGATGTGATCGCCTGGTACGGCTCGACCGGCAACGTCGCCGTACGAGGGCAACGGCCCGCGGACATGCAGTCAGTGCTTCGGGATGTGAGCGGCCGCGCCTGGGCCGTGGTCGACAGACGTGGGGTCGAGCGAGGCCTGGAGGCCCTGAACGGATGGAACCCTCGAGATCGCACGCCGCGAACCCGCTGGACGGGAGGCCTCGCGTTCGCCGTTTCTGGAGACCGAGGTGGCGCGGTGGAAGATACCGAACGGGCCAAGATGCGCCGGCTAGAGAGGGGCATCGTGGCGGTCTACAAGAACGACGCCGTGACCGTCGGGGGTCGCCTCGATCGGAACCGGCGTCGCGGTGGGTGGGGAGCGGTCAGCGTGGATGTGTCTCGCCAGGTCGAGGGCGTCTGGACGGCCCGGAGCAGACGCACCATCGAAGGACTGCTGGATCGCGTCGAAAGGAGCTAAGGCCCCCAACGATCCGGGTCGTCGAAGGACGGGTACAAGCCCCTCATGTCGCCCGGGGCAAGTAGCTGCGCTCGCAGTCGCAATCGGGCTCGCCACAAGGCACTCCTCCGAACCCGTCGTAGTGTTCGTGCCCGCATTCGGGACATCTCGCCCACTGAACTTGCCGGTGCTGGCCCGCAGCGTTCGCGAGCTTCCGAACATGCTCCGCAGTCCATGATCCCGCGCCCGAGAGCATCCCCCCGCTGACCACTACGGCATTCGCACGCTCATCCTCGTTGATGAACCTCGCGGGATCGCCGGCGACCATCGTTAAGCCGGCTTCCGCGAACTCGACGAGCGCTCTGGCAAGGCTCTCAGCTCGCCTTGGGTCGTAGACGACCAGCACATCCTCATCCTCATACTTCATCGCATCTCCTCAGCTTCCCGTTCGCAGGTACTCGCGGAACTCGCAACGGCTCCCTCCTCCAACACCTCCGGCGGCCGATCGAGTCCGACGCCCAGTGGGCGACACCATCGGGGAACGACCTCATCGGCTGCTGATCGCCGCTGGTCCTTCGCGCCCTGGGTGCCTGGTTCCAGTTCATGTTCCAGACCATCGCCGTCCACATGCCACCACCCTTCACCTCGTCGGCGGGACCACTGGCAACCACGCACAGACACGCGACCCCCGACCGCGTTCCGTGGTTCATCGCTGGAAAGGGCGTCAGCCTGTCAGATGAGCTCGGTCGCACCGGCAGCATCGACCCACCAAGAGAAGAGACCGAACTCTCCCAGATCCGAGGCACCTCCGGGCCAATCGCCTGCCAGGACGTTCGAAGGTGCGATGTCGAGGGCGAACAGCGCGCAGTTCTCGTCAGCCTCGCTCGCGCTCCGCGACGTCCTCATCCGGGAACTCGAACCCGCAGCGACGACACCGCCATTGGGGTAAGGGACCCGGAGGCACGATGCAACCTCCAAGCGCGACCTCTCCGCGCTCCCACGCGTCGCCGATCTCAACGCCGGGCATCCCCAACACGAGCGGAAGGGGCTTGGTCGCGCCGCAGGAGGGACAGCGGAGGTCGGCGGCACGGACCTTCCGAGCGGAGAGCCACTGCTCGACGTCGAAGGGGGTCATTTTCGTCGAAGCGTAACCCGCGCCCCCGACACTCTGCCGGACCGTGGGTTTGTCGGTCGGTCGGTCGGTCGGACG
>CAVSLG010000020.1:0-56700 GCA_963728665.1 uncultured Actinomycetes bacterium
GAGCAGGACGGGTCGTCGTCGCCGCGCACGACGATCTCCTCCCGGTGCACGATGAGGGGCTCCCACGCCCGGCGTGTTCCTCGGACGGCGCCGGCGTTCAGCCGCTCGACGAACAGATCCTGCACGTCGCCGCTGACGTTCGTGACGCCCCACGCGTGGTGCTCGGTGCATCCGAGCAGCACCCCGGGGAGAAAGGCAGCGACACGCCCCGCGCCCGGTAGCCGGGCGCCGACAGGTGGCACTCGAGCCAGATGCCCGGTTGCACGGCGAGCAGATGCGGGTCGTTGGCGAGCAGGGGCGCGCCGCTCGCCGTGCGCGAGCCCGCCACGACCCAGGCGTTCGAACCCTGTCCCTTCGCGCGCGGCGCCGCGTCGAACAGCGCCCCTGCGAGCGCGCCCGGCACGACCTCGGGCGCATCGGCGGGCAGCGGCGGCAGCAGGCGTTCGACCAGGTCCGCCGCCGGCATCCCCGATCCAGGCGCGGAGCAACTCGGTGTCCCAGTTGCCGGAGAGCCCCCACGCCAGCAGCACGAAGGCCGAGGCCCAGACCCCCTCGTCGTCGGGCACCCACGGCGCGGAGTCGAGCAGGGTGTACTCGAGCGGCGCCGCGGGCATCGCGTCGACCCACGCCCGCACACCGGCGCGGAACCGAGCGTGCATCGCGCGCGAGCGATCGTCCCAGCCGGCCGCGATGCGCGCGCCGGCCCGGTGGAAGCCGACCGTGCGCGCGAGGCGGTCGTCCTCGATCGTGCGGTCGCCGAAGAGCTCGCTCAGCCGTCCGTTCGCGGCACGCAGCGTGAGCTCCAACTGGAAGAGCCGCTCGCCGGCCGTGACCACCCCGTGGGCGAACCACAGATCCTCGAGCGAGGCGGCCTCGATGTAGGGCACGCCCCAGGCGTCTCGCCGCACCGTGACCGGCTCGCGCAGGCCCTCGAGCGCCATTTCGCCGTCCACCGGGAACATCGCGCGCCGCGAGCGCGCGCACGCCGGCCACGGGCGAGCGGGTCGCTCACGCCGGGTCATCCTCGAGCTGGGTGTTGCCGAGCCAGCTCTCGAACAACGCGGCGTACACGCCCCCCTGAGCCACGAGCTCGTCGTGGGTGCCCGCTCGCGATCTCGCCCCCGTCGAAGACGAGCACGTGGTCGGCGTGCTCGGCGGTGCTCAGCCGGTGCGCGATCGTCACGGTGGTGCGACCGGCCGACAGTCGCCGGAGCGCCTCGGTGATGCGCGCCTCGGTGGCGGGGTCGACCGCGCTCGTGGCCTCGTCGAGGATCAGCAGGCCTGGGTCGGCGATCTGGGCGCGCACGAGAGCGATCAGCTGCCGCTCGCCGACCGAGAGCTGTTCGCCTCGCTCACCGGCGCGCGTGTCGAGCCCGTCCTGCAGCGCGAGCACCCAGTCACCGAGGCCGAGCTCCTCGAAGGCGGCGTCGACCTCGCGGTCGGTGGCCCCTTCGCGCCCGACCTTGACGTTCTCCCGCACCGTCCAGTCGAAGAGGAAGCCGTCCTGGGGCACCATGCGGATCGCGACCCGGCGTGACGACGGGTCGATCGCGCGCAGGTCGGCGCCGCCTACCTCGATCGAGCCTGCCCGAGGATCGGCGAGGCGGGTGAGCAGCTTCGCGAACGTGGTCTTGCCGCTGCCGGTCTCGCCCACGATCGCGACGTGGGCGCCGGCCGCGATCGACACCTCGATGTCGTGCAGCACCGGCGGTCCGCTCCCGGTAGCCGAACGTCAGGTCGTTGACCTCGACGTCCAGAGCCCCGTGGGTCGGCAGCCGCACGCCGTCGGCCGGCTCCTCGATCTCGATCGGCAGGTCGAGCACCGCGAGGATCTTCCGCCAGCCGGCGATCGCGGTCTGCGTCTCGGAGTAGATCTCCGGCAGGTCCTCGAACACGCTGAGGAAGACGTCTCCCAGGAACAGGAACGCCGTGGCGGTGCCGAGGGTGAGGCCCCACTCCGGGCCGAAGATGGCGCCGACGGCGATCACGACCGCGAGGGTGAGCGCGTAGAACACGCTGGACATCGGCCACAGCGTCGCCGCGCGCAGGTGTGCCTTCACCTCGGCGTCGTAGCGGCGTCCGATCGCGCCGGTGACGCGTGCGTGGATCGTGTCGTCGAGGCCGTAGGCGCGCACGACCGCCGCGCCCATCACGCTCTCGCTCACCTCGCTCAGCATCTCGCCGACACGCGTGCGCGCGGCGTCGAACGCCGCCGACAGGCGTGCCTGCATCGAACCCATGATCACCACGAGCGGGACCATGAGCAGCACCACCACGATCGAGAGCTGCCAGGAGTAGACGAGCATCACGCCGAGCGCCGCGAACGCCTGCACGAACGAGATCAGCCACGCGATGCCGCCCCATTCCGTGAACTGCTGCAGGGAGTCGGCATCGGCGGTCACACGAGCGACGAAGACGCCGCGCTTCTCCTCGCTCTGCTCCGCGATCGAGAGTCGGTGGATGTGCGCGAACGTGCGCACGCGCAGGTTCATCAGCGCCTCTTCCGAGGCGCGCACCAGCCTGCGCCCGGCGGTGCGCGCCGCCAGGAACGCCACGATCACCAGCAGGAAGGCCAGCACGCATATGCCGTAGACGAATCTGGGTTTGAACTCCGGCGTGAAGCCGTGATCGAACACCTGCTGCACGAGGATCGGGGTGACGAGCGATATCGCGGTGATACCGAGGGAGACGACGAGCGTGAACCCGAGGCCTGCGCGCAGCTCGGGGCTCTCGCGCACACCGCGCCGGAGCACGGCGAACGAGCCCTTGAGCTCCTCGGGGACCGGCAGCTCGTCGTCCAGGCCGCGCAGGCGCGTCAGCTCGGCACTCATCGTTCACCTCGCTCGTACGCCCGGATGATCGCCGTGTAGCCGGGCTGCGTCTCGAGCAGCTCGTCGTGGGACCCTGTCGCCTCGACCCGTCCGTTCCGCAGGAAGATCACCCGGTCCGCGAGCCGGATCGTCGAGAGGCGATAGGCCACCACCACCAGCGTCGTCGACAATTCACGACGCAGCGCCCCGAGGATCTCGGCCTCGATCGAGGGATCGACCGCGCTCGTCGCGTCGTCGAGGATCAGCAGCCGAGGCTTGCGCACGAGCGCCCTCGCGAGCGCCACACGCTGGCGCTCGCCGCCCGACAGGGTGAGGCCGCGCTCGCCGACGACCGTGTCATAACCGCCGGGCAGCGCACGGATGAACCGGTCGCACGCCGCGATCACGGCCGCGTGCTCGACCTCGGCATCGCTCGCGCCCGAGTCGAGGGCGATGTTCGAGCGCACGCTCTCCGCGAACAGGAAGCTCTCCTGGAACACGACCGCGACCGCGCCGCGCAGCGACGTCACGTCGACCTGGCGCAGGTCCACCCCGCCGATCTCGACGTGTCCCTGGTCGGGGTCGACGAGGCGCACCATCAGCTGGGTGAGCGTGCTCTTGCCCACGCCGGTCCGGCCGACGATCGCGACCGACTCGCCGGGCGAGACCTCGAACTCCACGCCTTCGAGCACCGGGGATTCCTGCTCGTACTCGAGCCGCAGGTCGTGCACGTGCAGCCCCAGCGGGCCATCGGGCAGCGGCGTGCCTTCCCTCACCGGCGTGACCGTCACCGGCTCCTGGAAGACCTCCTCGATGCGGTCGTACCCAACGACCGCGCGCGGGAGCTCGGCGAGGATCCAGCCGATGAATCGCATCGGCCACGCCAGCAGCTGGAAGAGCGCCACGAACCCGATCAGGTCGCCGAGCGTGATGTCGCCCGTCGACACGCGCCAGGACCCGACGGCGAGCAGTAGCGCGATCGCGAGGGTCGGCAGGGCGTCGAGCGCGGCCTCGAACGTCGCGCGGATCGATCCAGAGCGCACACGCTCGTCGCGGAGTGCCCGCGCCTTCTCGAGCAGCCGCTGGGTCTCGGCCTGCTCCCGGCCCAGGGTCTTCACGACGAGCGCCCCGTCGATCGATTCGTGGGCGACCGCGCTGACGTCGCCGATGCGCTCTTGCGCCAGGCGGGTCGGCTCCTCCATGCGACGGGCGAAGATCTGGTTCATGATCGCGAGCGTCGGGAAGACGAACAGACCGACGAGCGCGAGCACCGGATCGGTGGTCAGCAGCGCGATCAGGGCCAAGCCCGTCAGCACGATCACGCCCATCGCGAACGGCACCGGCCAGAAGACGTCGACCGCCGCCTTCACGTCGGCCTCCATGTGGGCGAGCAGCTCGCCCGTTGGGGTCTCGCGGTGGTAGCGGAGCGAGAGCGCGCGGTAGCGCTCGGCGACCCTGGTGCGCAGCGTCGCCATCACGCGTTCGCCGGCGACGCCGGAGTAGTAGCGACGCACCATGATGCCGAGTGCCCTCCCGATGCCGCCCAGCATCAGGCCGCCGACGGCGAGCCAGACCTTCGAGGTGTCGAGGTCCCCTTCGAAGGCGGGCGTGAGCACCTCGTCGGTCGCACGCGCGAGCGCCTCGGTGAGCCACAACGAGGCGAAGGCGAACAGCACGGCGCCGGCGACCGCGGCCGCGAACGGCTTGGGGTGCATGCGCACGTACGACACCACCAACCGCACGCCACGGCGGAAGATCGCCCGGTCGACGGTGGGCGTCGATGTGGATGTCGCTACCTGCATGGTGATACCTCACGAGGACGGAGGCGGGCGCACAGCACGAACGCCAGCCCACGCATCGTACGAATCGCGCGAGCCGGCGCCCGTGGTGCGAGGTTCGCGGCGACGAGCGCCGCCGCGGCCTCAAGGGCTAGGTGCTGGAGTCAGGCCACGACGTTGACGGAGACCTGGCCGGAACCGAGGCATACGAAGCTGTCGCTGGCCTCGGGGATGCCGTCGCCGTCGTCGAACCACGCGCCCGTGACGCCGAACACCTCGTGGTCGCCGTCGATCGCGGCTGTCGGTCGCCTTGACGCCGACCTCGACAAGTACGTCCGTCTTGGACTTGTTCTTGTCGTTGACGTCGCTCGGCGTCGCAAAGCCCTTCCACGTGAAGCCAGTGATTCGGCTCAGATCGAATCTGCTCGAGTCGCAATCCGTGCCGATCGTCGTGAAGAGGTCTGCGTACACCGTCAGCGGGTAGGGGCCACCGAAGACCTGGTTCACGCCCCACGTGCCCTTCGTCGCCCTCAGGTCGGCACTGTCATCAACGCCGACAAGGAAGAACTGATACGCGCGATCGCCTGTCGACGTCGCCGGGCGGATCTGGAAGACGGCCTTCGTGCCTTTGCCGCCGACGCTGATCTGGTTCGACTTCATCCAGAAGCCCTGCAACACGAAGCAGCCGCTCAAGAACAGGGCCAGCGGGAGCACGAGCAGCCCGAACAGTGCCTTCTTCCTCATGACGAAGCCCTCCCCCTCGGTGGTGCGAACGTGAAGCCCGATGCTCGCACCCCCGAGGGGTCGACGCAATCACGTTGCTCGGACGTTCCGTCGCTCAGATGCGGCGGCGGTAGCGCACGATCGCGAGCGGGGCGAACAGGCCCATCAGCACCGCGATCCACACGATCGTGCCGGTCAGCCAGCCTTCCAGCGGCAGGCCGAGCATCAGCGACCGCGCGGCATTGATCGCGTAGGTGACCGGGTTGACCTCGGCGAACGCCTGGAGCCATCCGGGCATGCTCTCGGTCGGCACGAAGGCCGAGCTCGCGAACGTGAGCGGCAGGATGATCATGAAGCCCCACGTGTTCACCGACTCGGTGCTGCGCGCCGTGATGCCGATGAACGCCAACGGCCAGCACATCGCGAGGCCGAACGCGATGACTACGAGCAGGGCGGCCACGGCCTCGGCCGCCGATCCGCCGAAGCGGAACCCGAGGATCATCGAGAACCCCACGATGATCACGACGCTCCAGGCGATGCGCACACCGTCGGCCATGATCCGCCCGCCGATGACCGCCGAACGCGCCATGGGCAGCGACCGGAACCGGTCGATCACCCCTCGTGAGAAGTCGGTGTTGAGCGCGAGCGCGGTCGTGAACGGCAGGAAGCACACGCTCTGGATCAGGATGCCCGGCAGTGCGAACTCCAGATACTCGCTGCTCGAGCCGGCGATCGCCCCGCCGAACACGTAGACGAACAGCACGAGGAACATGATCGGCTGGATCGTCATCTCGACGAGTTGCTCGGGCGTGGCCTTGATGTGCAGCAGGTTCCGTCGTGCGATCGTGAGCGTGTTCGTGATCACGTTGCCGTTCGCGTGCGTGACGGCGGCGGTGCTCATGATGCCCTCCTGTCGTTCGTGAGATCGGAGTCGGTCGACGCGCCATCCACCCCGTCCCGAGGATCGGCGTCGGCCTCAGCAACGTGCCCGGTCAGCGCGAGGAACACTTCGTCGAGGCTCGGCCGGCGCAGCGACAGGTCGTCGACGGCGACGCTCGCCTCCTCCAATCGGAGCACGGCCTGGCCGAGCGCCGACGTGTCGGCGATCGGCAACGTGACGACCTGTCCGTCATTGAAGGCGGACTCGCCGGCCTTCACGAGCGGGGCGAGCGCCGCCTCCGTCGTGGCGAGGTCGCTCGGCTCGGCCGGTCGCGCGTGCAGCACGTGCCCGCCGACCCGGCTCTTGAGCTGGGCCGACGTGCCGGCCGCGATCACGGTGCCGCGGTCGATCACGACGATCTCGTCGGCGAGGCGGTCGGCTTCTTCGAGGTACTGCGTCGTGAGCAGGACCGTCGTGCCGTCGGCTACCAGGCGCCGGATCATGCCCCACAGCTCGAGCCGGCTGCGCGGGTCGAGCCCCGTCGTCGGCTCGTCGAGGTACAGGAACGCCGGCCGCCCCACGAGGCTCGCGGCCAGGTCGAGCCGACGACGCATGCCGCCGGAGTACGCCTTCACGAACTTCGTGGCCGCGTCGGCCAGATCGAAGTCCTCGAGCAGTTGGGTCGCGCGCGCCCTCGCCTCCGACGACTTCAGGCCGAGCAGCCTCCCGATCATCACCAGGTTGTCCTTGCCCGAGAGCAGCTCGTCGACCGCCGCGTACTGGCCGGTGAGACCGATCATGCGCCGCACCTCGGCGGGCCGCTCGACGACGTCATGGCCCCCGACCGTGGCCCGCCCGGCGTCGGGCTTCAAGAGCGTCGAGAGCACCCGGATCGTTGTCGTCTTGCCGGCGCCGTTCGGGCCGAGCAGCCCGAAGACCGTTCCCTCTCCGGCGACCATGTCGATCCCGTCGACGGCTCGCACGTCGCCGAAGGTCTTGACGAGGCCTTCGACGTCGATCGCTGCGTTGCTCATGTACCCCTCCTCGCATCGCGTGTCGTTCGGTGAGACCCCACTGGGTCGCGAACATCATCGGCGGTGAAGTGGCCATCTTCTGACCGGTTTGCGTGAGAAGCTCCGTGTCATGCGAGCTGACCGCCTCGTGGCCGCCCTGCTGGTCCTGCAATCGCGCGGCCGCGTGACCGCCGCCGAGCTCGCGGGCGAGCTCGAAGTCTCCGAGCGCACCGCCCGACGCGACCTGGAATCGCTCGCGATGGCGGGGGTTCCCGTGTATTCGCAGGCCGGACGCGGCGGCGGCTGGTCCCTCGTCGGCGGCGCGCGCACCGACCTCAGCGGCCTCACCGCGGCCGAGGCGCGCACGCTCTTCCTCGTGGCCGGTCCCTCGGCGGCCGCGACCCCGCAGATCAAGGCAGCATTGCGCAAACTCGTGCGAGCGCTGCCCGAGCCGTTCCGCGCCGAGGCCGAAGCGGCCGCCGCGGCCGTCGTGATCGACCCGACCAGCTGGGACCGTTCGCCCGTCCGGCCGCCCGAGCATCTGGAAGCCCTGCAGCAGGCCGCCGTCGAGGGACGTCAGGTGCGCCTGGGGTATCAGGGACGCGATCGTCCCGGAAGCGTGCGGATCGCACACCCGTTCGGGCTCGTGTCGAAGGCGTCGGTCTGGTACCTGCTCGCCGGCACCGACGACGGCATGCGCACGTTCCGGGTGAGCCGCGTGACGTCGGTGGAGCTGCTCGACGATCGGGTCGTGCGTCCGGAAGGGTTCGATCTCGCCGCCGCCTGGAACGACACGCTGGCCCGGCTCGACAGGGAACGGGCGACGTTCGAGGTGGAAGCGGCCGCGGAGTCCGAGGCAGTTCGGTGGCTGCGTGGGGCGTTCGACCGGCGCGTCACGGTGGGCGAGGAACGCGCCGACGGGCGCATCGACGTGCGGATCAAGAGTTGGTCGGCGCACGCGGCCGCGGGTGACCTCGTCGGCTTCGCGCCGTGGGTCGAGGTGCTGTCACCCGATGAGGTTCGGGATGAGCTCGCGCAGCGAGGCGCGCACCTGGTGCGGCTCTACGGGCGCCGCGACTGAGTCGAAGCCTGGGTTGCCTGCTCGCCGTCTCGCGGCGATGATGCGCCCCATGACCGAGCATCGACCGTGGTTCGACTCGTACCCGCCCGACGTGCCGCATTCGCTGGTGCCGTTCCCCAAGGAGTCGGTCTTCGCGCTCCTGCGGAACTCCGCGGCGGGGTTTCCGAACAAACCCGCCCTCGCGTTCTTCGGCGCCCACATGAGCTACGCGAAGCTCCTGTCAGAGGTCGAGCGGTTCTCGGCGGTGCTCGCCGGACTCGGGGTGCGCAAGGGAGACCGGGTGGGCATGATCCTGCCGAACTGCCCGGAGTACGTGATCGCGTTCTTCGCGTGTCAGCGCATCGGTGCCGTCGCGGTGGGCAACAATCCGCTGTACACCGAGCGCGAGTTGGAGCACCAGATCAAGGACTCGGGCGCGAAGCTGATGATCGTGCTCGACCAGATCTACCACCGATTCGGTCAGATCCGCGATGCGGTCGGCGTCCGGGAAGTGATCGCGGTCAAGCTGAACCACTACATGAAACCGCCCATCAAGTGGCTCGCCCCGCTGAAGTTCAAGAGCGACGCCCGCAAGCACGGCACACCGCTGCCCTTCATCCCCGTCGACCACACGGTGCGTTGGTGGAGCGACCTCATGAAGTCCGCGGGTCCGGTTCCGCCCGAAGTCAACATCGCCGACCCGGAGCACGAGGTCGCCGCGCTCGTGTACACGGGGGGCACGACGGGCCTGTCCAAGGGCGCGATGCTCTCGCACATGAACCTGGTCGCGAACGCGCGCCAGGCATCGGCGTGGCTGAACGTCGTGCGCCAGGGCGAGGACGGCATCGTGGCGGCGCTGCCCTTCTTCCACTCGTTCGGAACGCTGGTGATGGACTTCGCGATGACGAAGGCCGCCAAGCTGATCCTGCTGCCACGCTTCGAGATCGACATGGCGCTGAAGGCGATCGCGAAGGAGAAGCCGTCGTTGTTCCCGGGAGTGCCGCGCATGTACATCGCGCTGAACCAAGACCCGCGCACGCCCAAGCACGACCTCGCCTCGCTGAAGGCGTGTATCTCGGGGGCGGCGCCGCTCCCGATGGCCGTGGCGAAGCGGTTCGAGGAGATCACGGGAGGCGCCAAGGTGGTCGAGGGTTACGGGCTGAGCGAGTGTTCGCCGGTGACGCACGCGAACCCGCTGGTCGGCGAGCGCAAGGAAGGCTTCATCGGCATGCCGCTGCCCGACACCGACGTGAAGCTCGTCGACCTCGACGAACCCGATCGCGAGGTACCCCAGGGCGAGCGCGGCGAGATGTGCGTCAACGGCCCGCAGGTGATGCTCGGTTACTGGAACAGGCCCGACGAGAGCGGTTTGGTGATCCGGAACGGATGGCTGCACACCGGCGATGTCGCGATCATGGACGAGCAGGGCTACTTCAAGATCGTCGACCGCATCAAGGACATGATCCTGGTTTCGGGCTTCAACGTGTACCCCACCGAGGTGGAAGCCGTGCTGTTCCACCATCCGAAGATCCTGAAGTGCGTGGTCGTGGGGGTGCCCGACGACACGACGGGCGAGCGTGTGAAGGCCTTCATCGTGCTGAAGCCCGGCGAGTCGGCGACCGCCGAGGAGATCACGCAGTGGTGCCGCGACCCCGATCAGGGCTTGACCGGCTACCGCGTGCCCAAGGAGATCGAGTTCCGCGACGAGCTGCCCGAGACGCTGATCGGCAAGGTGCTGCGGCGGGTGCTGCAGGACGAAGAGCGGAAGAAGCGCGAGGCGGCCGGCGCGCCGTGAGCGCCGCCGACCCCATCCCCGTCGATCTCGGCGACGGCGCCGTGGTGCGCCGCTACACGATGGACGACCTCGATGCGATCTGGGCGGTCGCGTCGGGCGAGCGCGAGCGTCTCGGCGAGTGGATGCCCTGGGTCGAAGGAACGACGACGAGGGATGTGCAGAGGGCCTGGCTCGAGCAGCGCGTCGCCGAGACGGAAGGCTTCGAAGGTTGCGGCATCTTCGTCGGCGACGAGTTGGCCGGCGGTGTCGGGCTCTCCTGGGATCCGTACGGCATCGCTGGTGAGATCGGCTACTGGACCCGGGCGCCGTACGAAGGCCGGGGGCTGGTCACGAGGTCGGCGCAGGAGTTCACGCGTATCGCGTTCGAGCACGTGGGGCTGAACCGGGTCGTGATCAGGGCGGGCGTGGGGAACGTGCGAAGCCGTGCCGTGCCCGAGCGGCTCGGCTACGTCGAGGAGAGCGTCGAGCGTGGGGGAGGCCGGGGCCTCGGCGGGTTCTACGACATCGTCGTGTACTCGATGCTGGCGGACGAGTGGCGCGCCCGCCAGCCGTGATCTTCGACCTGTTCGGCACGCTCGTGCACGAGTTGCCGAGCGAGGAGTTCTGGGCGTCGGTCGACGCGATCGCCGATGCCGTGGGTGCCGAGCGGGCGGCGTTCCGCGCGGGGTGGGAAGCGACGACCACCGAGCGGCAGACGGGGGTGCTCGCCGACATCGAGGCCAACGTCCGAACGATCTGTGAGCAGGTCGGGGTGGCCTACTCCGGGTCCGCCGTCGCGGTCGCGTTGCGGGTGCGCCGGGGGATGTACGAGCGGTGGTTCCGGCCTCGGGACGGCGCTCTCGAGACGCTTGCGGTGCTGAGGGAGCGCAGGTATGCGCTCGCGCTCGTGAGCCAATGCGCCCCCGACACGCCGGCGCTGTGGCGAACGTCCCCGCTGGGCGGGTCGGTCGACGTCGAGGTGTTCTCGAGTGAGGTTGGGCTGCGCAAGCCCGATCCTGCGATCTATCGGTTGGCGGCCACACGGCTGGGCGTGCCGAGCGAAGGATGTGTGTACGTGGGCGACGGGGCGTACGGGGAGCTCACCGGCGCCGCGGCCGTGGGCATGGTGCCGTACCTGCTGCGCGATCCGCAGGTCGATCACGAGACGATGCTCACGCCCGAGCGAGACGCCTGGACGGGAGCGACGATCGCCGACCTGGGCGAGGTCCTCGACCTCGTTCCATAGCAGGGTGCGCCGCTCTGGCCGGCACGGCTCAGCTCAGCCGGGCTCTCTGATCGCCTCCCGCCCTCGGTAGCGACGCCGGTGCAGGTACGCGGCCACTCCGCCTGCCGGCAGCGGAAGCCAGAACGACACGAGCCGGTAGGCGAGGACCGCCAGCACCGCATCGCCGGCCGACACGCCCGCGAGCGCGAGCAGTCCCGTGAGGCCCGCTTCGACGAAGCCGAGCCCGCCCGGCGTGATCGGGATCATCGCGAGCACCATCGAGGCCGAGTACGCGAGCAGCACAAGGGTGGGGCGCGGGCGCGATCCGACCGCCGTGATCGCCGCGAGCAGCGCCAGGTAGTCGAAGAGCCAATTGCCGAGCGAGAACAGCAAGGCCTCCCACCAGGTGTCGCCGAGCGCGTCCCGGATCTCATCGCGTTGCACCACCAGCCGTGCGGGCAGGTCGGTCACGGGCGGCTTGCCTCGTTGGAGCCGATTGCGGAGCCACTGTGCTCCGCGGCCGATGCGACGCAGCAGCCGGTTGTGGAACAGGAGTCGCCAGCCGAGCACGAACGCCACGACGAACACGACACCCCCGAGCCACGCGGCCTGCGCCAATCCTCCCGGCACAGGCCGCCCGAGCAGCGCGGCGGGCAGGGTAAGCACAGGCAGCATGAACAACGTGCCCGTGCTGATCAACGACGCGGCGGTGAGTGCGGTCGCCACCCGTGCGCCATCGACGCCGGAGTCGGTCAGCATGCGCCACTGCAGGGCGCCGCCCGCGGCCGCGCCGCCGGGCACGACCCTGCTGAAGGCGTTCGCCGCGAGCTGCGCCGTGGCCACGCCGAACCAGCGCGTGGTGCGCAGCGCGATGCGCTGCAGCCCCCAGATGCACAGGAAGCTCAAGCCTTCCAGAGCGAACATCGCCACGAACCACCCCGGGTTGAGATCGAGCAGCTCGGGCCAGGTCTCGAAGACGCTCAGCAGGCTCGGCCACAGGATGTAGAGCGCCACGACCGTGACGGCCAGGAACGCCAGCCGCAGCAGGATCGCGCCCCGCTTCGATCGGACCTCGACCTGGACCTCACCGGTCGCCTCCTCGGCCGAGTGCACGTGTGACGGGGCGACGGGCGCAGCGTTGGGCGCCTGTGGCGATCGTGGGCGGTCCGTGGTGTGGTGAGCCATCTCGATCTCGGGTTGGTCGTTGGGACTCGCAGAGGCGCGTAGCCTGGAGGGTAACGCGAGCGGAACCCGAAGGAGGACCCAACGATGGCGATGGCGCCCGGAGCCACGTTCCGCACGATGGACGAACCGCAGCCCGGCGCGAAGCTCGCGGCCGTGTTCGCGACCCGGGCCGAGGCCTACGCGGCCTGGTACCTGCAGGACGGTGATGCCGCCCGTCCCTCGGCGGCCGAGGGTGTCGAGGCGCTGGGCGTGCATATGCCCGAGCTCGTGCCCGCCTACGAGGCGATGGTGCGCGAGGTGGGTGGCGACGATCCGGTGTTCGCGCGCATGTTCACGATGTGGAAGCCCCCGGGCGCTGCGATCGCGTGTTCCCAGGCCGTGCTGCAGGATGGGGACCGCGGCCCGCGACTCGTGCGCAACTACGACTACCCGGCCGAGCTCATGGACGCGGTGATCCTGAAGAGCGCATTCACCGATCGACGGGTGATCGGCGTGACCGACGCCGTGTGGGGGCTCTGCGACGGCATGAACGATCGCGGGCTGGCCGTCTCGCTCACGTTCGGCGGGCGCGCGTCGATGGGCGAGGGGTTCGGGGTGCCGATCGTGATCCGCTACCTGCTCGAGACCTGCGACACGGTCGAGGACGCGCGTGCCGTGCTCGCCCGCATGCCGATCGCGCACACACACAACCTCACGATCGTCGACGCGGCCGGCGGGGTCATCACCGCCTACCTCAATCCGGACCGGCCGCCCTCGTTCCGCCGGCTGCCGATCGCCGTGAACCACCAGTGGGCGGTGGAGTCGTGGGATCCGGTGCTCGCCGAGAGCACCCTGCAGCGGGAATGGTGGCTGCTGCGCCTGCTCGACGACCCCGACGTCGATCACGAGCGGTTCCTGGGAGCATTCCTCGTCTCCCCGCTCTACAGTCTGGCCCACGATGTCGGGCGCGGCACCGTGTACACGGCCGCCTACGACCCGGCGGTGGGCGACATCACGTACGCGTGGCCCACCCTCCGGCTTCCGTTGCGGTTCGAGACGTTCGTCGAGGGCGAGCACGAGGTCGTGTTCCCGCCGTCGCCACCGTCGGTGTAGGTTGGGTGGATGGAGAGTTCGATGCCAGCCGAAGACGCATCATCAGAGCTCGTCGGTGCCGACGCTGCGCACGCCGCCGCGATCGAGACCGCGGACGCGATCGAGGAAGCCGCGAAGGTGAACGACGATCCCGAAGTCGCCGAGGTGCTGGACGACGCCGCGGTGAAGGCCGATCAGGCGTCCAGCCGTGTGGGCTGGCTGCGCGGCCTGCTCCATCGACGGTTCGGCCGACGCGGCTGAGGCGTCGCCTCCCTCCCTCTCCTGACGGGCCACCGGGCCTCAGGCGCCAACCCCACTCGATCGATTCTCCGGTGATCAGCTGCCCGCGGCGAGGTTTGCCGAGCGACATGGATGGAGAAGACACGGCTCGACATCCATGACCGCGCGCTCTGCGCGCTGAGGGAGGGAATCATGCTGCAGACCGGATTGGCGCTCCTCGCCCAGAACGGGGGGAACGAAGGCGCCACGGACACGATCCTGTGGGTCATCGCCGCCGTGCTCGTGATCGCGGGCATCGTGAGCATCGTCCGCGGGGCCCTGCTCTGGGGCATCCTGCTGATCATCGGAGGCCTGCTCGTCGGTCCCGGTGGCGTGAGCATCCTGGACTGACGGAGGTTCTCATGACGCTCGCACAGATCGACATCGAGCAAGGCCTCGAAGAGGCATGGGCCGACGTGGTCACGTTCGCCCCGAAGCTGCTCGGCTTCTTCGTGATCCTGCTGATCGGCTACTTCGTCGCGAAAGCGCTGTCGAAGCTGGCCGACGCGCTGCTCGAACGGGTCGGCTTCGACGGCCTCGTAGAACGAGGTTCGATGCGTCAGGCGTTCGAGCGCAGCAAGACGGATCCGTCGGATGTCATCGGCGTGATCGTCTTCTGGCTCGTGTTCCTGATCGCGCTGCAACTCGCGTTCGGCATCTGGGGTCCCAACCCGGTCAGCGACCTGTTGGAGGGGCTGATCGCCTACCTGCCCAACCTGATCGTCGCCGTCGTGATCCTGGTGATCGCGGCGGTGCTCGCGAGGGCGTTGACAGACGTCCTCGAACCGATGCTCGGGGCGGTGCGCGGTGGTTCGGTGATCGCCAAGGGCGCCGGCATCGCGATCCTGGTGGTCGGGGTGTTCGCAGCGCTCGATCAGCTGCAGGTCGCACCCGCGATCGTGACCGGGCTGTTCTACGCGTTGCTGATCATGGTCGTCGGCTCGGCGGTCGTCGCGTTCGGCGTCGGCGGCATCCCGATCGCTCGTCGTTGGCTCGAACGGTGGAGCCATTCGGCCGAGACCACGGCCCGCGACGTCCAGGCCGAGGTTCGGTCGCGAAGCACCGACGAAGAAGCGGTGCCCGAGGTCGGCACGGGGCACACGCTCTAGACACTACGGACGAACGGAGGATCACGATGGGTGAGCACATGGACAAGGCGAAGGGAACGATCAAAGAGAACGTCGGCGACCTGACCGACGACGAGCGGCTCGAGCGCGAGGGCAAGATGGACCGCGCCGGCGCCGACGTGAAGGAGAAGGCAGGCGACGCGGTCGACACCGTCAAGGAGAAGGTGCGCGACGCGACCGATCGCGACCACTGACGCGGTTACGGAAGACCCCCGCCCGCTCCTGAGGCGTGGGCATGAACGGCCCGCCCGGCTCCGCCGGGCGGGCCGTTCTCTCTGTGCCGTGCGTTTACGCGTACCCACCTGCGGGAATGCTCGGCCATGATGACGCTCACTCGAGGACCACTGAGCTCGACGGCCTGGGCCCTGATGAGGGGAGAGCCTGCCGATCCGGTCGCAGGAGAGATCGCCGGTTCGGTCGCCGATCCCCTGGCCGACGACGATCTGCAGCTGGCCCTCTACCTGTGCTATGAGCTGCACTACCGCGAGCTCGACGGGGTTGACGATCGGGCCGAGTGGGACCCCGCGGTCCTCACGTTCAGAGGGGGGCTCGAGCGTATCTTCGAGGCGGCCTTGCGCGAACGGGTGAGCGTGCGTCTCTCGTCGGATCCGGTCGACGTGCAGCTCCGCGAGCTCATCGCTTCCGACGACGCTCCCTCGGTCTCGTCCTATCTCGCGCGAGAGGGAACCGTCGAGATGTTCCGGGAGTTCATGATGCACCGTTCCGCCTATCACCTGAAGGAAGCGGATCCGCACTCCTTCGCGATCCCGCGCCTGCGCGGGCGGGCCAAGGCGGCGATGGTCGAGATCCAAGCCGACGAGTACGGCGGCGGCGACGCGACGTGGATGCACTCAGCGCTGTTCGCTCGGACGATGAGCGATCTGGGACTCGACCCGACCGAGAGCCGGTACGTGCCGCTGCTTCCCGGCGTGACGCTGGCCACCGTGAACCTGATGTCGCTCTTCGGTCTCCACCGCCGGCTGCGGGGCGCGTCGGTCGGTCACCTCGCGATCTTCGAGATGACCTCGTGCATCCCGAACCGGCGGTACGGGGACGGACTCCGGCGCCTGGGGTTCGGCGAGACGACGACCAGGTACTTCGACGAGCACGTGGAGGCCGACGCGGCGCACGGATCGATCGCGGCGAACGACATGGCCGGGTCGCTCGTCGACGACGACCCTCGCATGCTCGCCGACGTCCTGTTCGGTGCCGCGGCCCTGCTCACCCTCGACGAGCGGTGGGCGACGCACGTGATGGATGCGTGGCGTGAAGGGAGCGACGGGCTGTGGACGAGTTCGGATCCGCGTCAGGTCGCGGTCGCCTGAGCCTGATCGTCCTTCGCGAGGGACCGCTTCGTCGCAGACGCCTCATGAGCTCCGTCGCACAACGGCTGTGTCCGGGAGCGGCCACATCGGCAGAGCGGCACCACAGCTCGGCGAACCTCCAGCTCTCGGCCCTCCTCGTCGATCACGACGATCGGTCCTCGAACGAGGAACGGTCCATCCCGGTAGGCCGTGACCGTCGGGTCGCGTGTCGTCATGGGAGGTGCGTACCCCTTCCGTGTCGTTCCCACACCCGTTTTGCACCCGCCGGTGCCGGGAAGGATCGTTCCGGCTCTACGCACGATGCGTGAGTCGGGAAGGAGCCCACGTGCACATCGAGAAGCCAGGACGTGAGATACCCGAGGAACTGCCGGAGGGCGAACGTCCCGAGGAGCTGCCGGAGCGTGAGGACGACGCGCTGGAGCGCACCCTCGAGCCCGAGAGCCCGGAGATCGGTCAGCCCGTGCCCGGCCCGGCCGACGGCGAGGACGAGGGAACCGCTTGACAGCGGGTGGGTGCGGGGGGCCGTGGAACTCGCCCCCCCGCGCCCGCACGTCGTGATCAGGCGGTGGTGCCAGTGTCGGACGGTTCCATGGCGGTCCGCGCCGAGTCAGGGTTCGAAGACTGCCACGGAGCCTGGTCGCCGCTCGAACCCTGCCGGTCCTGCACGGAGGACTTCATCGAGCGGAGCTTCCCCACGATCTGGTCGTAACGCTCCCGGCCGGCGCGGGTCCCCAGCAGGTAGGCGCCCCCGCCGATCACAAGCGTGCGGACGATCCTGCCGCGACGCTTCGGGACCTTCGTTTCCACGGTGACGTGCTCGTTCCGACCCAGCGCGTCGAGCGCTCGCTGTAGGGATCCACGTTCCTCGTGCAGGTCCTCGCGGAGCAGACGCACCTCGTGCTTGAGGCGGTCGTTCTCCCGGTCCATCTTGTCGAGACGTGTCTCGGTCATGCGTTCCCGGGCTCGGGCGCCGAGATCGCCCATGCGTTCGGCCATGCGACTTGCCATGTCGATCCTCCCATCGCTTCAGCCGGGCGGGATGCCCGGCGGTCGTTATCGGCTAGTTACCCAGGAGGGGTTCCGTCCACACCGCCGTCGCCGCCGGGTGCGGGTCTCGGGTGGCCATCGACCTCGGTATCGAGACGACGTCGCCGATCACGAGCGTTGCAGGCGGGCCGATGTTGGCCGCGGAGGCGAGCGTGGGGAGGTCGTCGAGGGTGCCGACCACGGTGCGTTGGTCGTCGGTCCACGCCCATTGCACGACCGCGGCTGGCGTCGACCCTGGCCGGCCCGCCTCGACGAGCGTGGCGCATGTCTCGGTCAGCTTCCCGGCCGCCATCAACACGACGAGTGTGTCGGTGGCGATCGCCATGCGGGCGAGATCGACGGTGTCCTCGGCGTGCGCGGACGAGCCGGTGACGACGGCGAAGGATCGCGCGATCGAGCGATGGGTCAGGGGGATGCCGGCCGCGGCCGGCGCGGCCACGGCGCTGGTGATGCCGGGGACGATCTCGACGGGGATGCCGGCCTCCTCGCACGCCTGCACCTCCTCGCCGCCGCGCCCGAAGACGAAGGGATCTCCCCCCTTGAGTCGCACGACAGCGTGGCCGCTCGAAGCCTCGCGTACGAGCAGGGCGCCGATCTCACGCTGCCCCATCGCCTGTCGGCCAGGTTCCTTGCCGACGTAGGTGCGGCGGGCGGCGGGCGGGGCCAAGTCGAGCAGGGCAGGGGCGGCGAGGCGGTCGTAGACGACGACGTCGGCCACGGCGAGGGCCCTGGCCCCCTTCACCGTGATCAGATCGGGATCGCCGGGGCCCGCACCGACGAGCACGACGTGCCCGATCATGCCGACGCCTCCTGGAGCAGACGCTCGCGGAGCCTGGCCGCGAGCTCGTCGGCTCGTCCGTCGCGCACGAGGGAGGCCGCTTCGTCGAGGTCGAGCGCGTCGGCCCAACGCTGCGCGCGGGTCGCGAAGTCGGGTACCGAGGGCATCGTCTCGGCGCGCACGGTCCGCAGCACCGCCAGGACCTCGGACCATTCCTCGCCGTAGGAGGCCGATAGTTGCGCGCGCAACTTCTTGGAAAGGGCCGGTGACGCGCCTCCGGTCGCGATCGCCAGCACGAGCTCGCCACGACGCACGACGCTCGGCGCCGACCAGTCGCAGTTGGGGACGTCGTCCATCACGTTGACCAGTGCCCGGCGGCACCGAGCCTCGCGGGCGATCGCGTCGCGTTCACCAACGTCGCGGCTGGCCGCCACCACGAGGAACGCCCCGTTCAGGTCGTTGGCCCGCCACGCTCGGCGTTCCACCTCGACGCCGTCGACGCGCTCGAGCTCGTCGAGTCGTTCCGCCGGGCCCGACGACACCACCAGCACGTCGTCGGCGCCTGCTGCGATCAGCGCCTCGACCTTGCCTTCATGCACGGCGTCGACGCCGATCACGACGCACCGCCGTCCCGACAGCTCGAGCATCACGGGATAGCCGAACGGCATCACGAGCCTCCCTCGACGACGGCTTCCGCCTTCTCGCGGTCGCTCCGCGACCCCGCGAGCTCCACGCTGCAGTGGATGCCACACTCCTTCGCCGTGTCGTGCTCCCACCACCAGCGACCTGCTCGTTCGGGCTCCCCCGGCTCGACCGGGCGGGTACACGGCGCACATCCGATCGAGGTGTACCCGTGGTCGAAGAGCTCGTGGTACGGCACCTCGTGCGTGCGGACGTAGTCCCAGACCTCGTCGAGCGTCCAGTCGGCGAGGGGGTTCAGCTTCACGATGCCGCCGTGGTCGCGATCGAGCTCGACCTTCGCGATGTTGCGCCGCGAGGCCCACTGCTCGCGACGCAGGCCGGCGATCCACGCGTCGAGCGCCGCCAGCTTCCGTCGGAGCGGCTCGACCTTGCGCACGGCGCAGCACGCGAGGCGTAGATCGACGCCGCGATACATCAGGTTCGGGCCTTCGCGGTTCACGAGCGAGGCGACCGCCGACGTGTCGGGGTACTCGAACTCGACGGCGATGCCGTAGCGTTCCCGCACCTCCTCGAAGAGCGTGTACGTCTCGGGTGGCAGTCGCCCGGTGTCGAGGGTGAACACCCTCACGGCGGGGTCCACGCGCCACGCCATGTCGATCAGCACCATCCCGTCGACGCCGCCCGCCGCGCTGATCGCGAGCTTCGGGTGGAAGCTGTCGAGCGCCCACTCGAGCAGCTCTTCGGCGCGTGTGTGCTCGAACCGTTCGGCGGCGTCGTGCACCCAGGCGGCTTCCTCGTCGAGCACGGGCATCGCCGGCTCGTGCCAGGGCGCTCGCGGATCCGCGTCGGCCATCAGTCCGCACCCCCCACCGTGATCGCGGTCAGCTCGAAACCTCGCTCGCACGACTCGCAGCGCCATGCCGCCGGGGCGGCGTCGTCGGGCCGTATGTCTTGCTCGCCGCAGAACGGGCAGTAGAAGGGCACCGCGCGCACGCCCGTCATCGCGGCTCCCCGTGGGCGGCCGCCGGCTCCGCGAAGCGCGCCAGCGCGTCGGCGTCGAGGGCGTTCACGAACGACGAGAACGTGTCGCCGTCGGCGCGTCGGCTGCCGTAGCGGCGAAGCAGCAGCTCGAGGTAGTCGGCAGTGTCCTCCGCGTAGACCTTCACC
The DNA here is from genome assembly GCA_963728665.1 of uncultured Actinomycetes bacterium. GTDB lineage: Bacteria > Actinomycetota > UBA4738 > UBA4738 > HRBIN12 > JAOUEA01. Next base: position 19,885 of record CAVSLG010000020.1, read on the forward strand.
CCGCGGACCTTGCGGCCGAAGGACGCGCCATCACCCAGCGTGCCTCCGAGGTGCACGAGGAACGCGTCGCTCTTCGTGCCGTCGGGTCGGGCGCGCAGCGCCGACATCAGCCCGATGTCGGCCACCTGGAAGCGCGCGCACGAGTTCGGGCACCCGTTCACATGGATGCGTACGTCCTCGTGGAAGTCGGGGAGCCGGGCCTCGAGCTCGGTCGTGATCCAGGTCGCGCGGCCCTTCGTCTCGCCGATCGCGAGCTTGCAGAACTCGATGCCGGTGCATGCCATCGTCGAACGACGGAACGCGCTGCCGCGGACCCGCAGGTCGAGCTCGTCGAGCCGCGCGATCAGCTCGTCGGCCCGCATCGGCTCCACGTCGATGATCACGAGCTTCTGCTGCGCGGTGGCCCGCACCGATCCCGATCCGAACGTGTCGGCCAGGTCGGCGACGAGGCGCAGCTGGTGGCCGGCGATGCGACCCGCGCGTGGCGAGAGTCCCACCGACACCCGGCCGTCGCGCTGCGCCATGACACCGAGGTGCTCACGAGCGTCCATCGGTGCCGGCGCGGGCGGGGGCCCATCGGCCAATGGTCCCTGCTCGAGGAACTCCCGCTCCAACACCTCGCGCACACGCTCGGGGCCCCAGTCCTTCACGAGGAACTTCAACCGGGCGTGGTTGCGTGAGCGCCGGTAGCCGTACTCGCGGAACAACGACGTGACCCCGGCCCAGACCTCGGGCACACGTTCGCGGGGCACGAACGCGCCGACACGCTGCGCGAACAGGGGGTTCGTGGACAGTCCGCCGCCCACCTGCAGGTCGTAACCGAGCTCGGCCCCGGGTCCCGCGACGCCCACGAACGAGACGTCGTTGATCTCATGGTTCGTGCATCCGGCGGCACACCCGCTGATCGAGGTCTTGTACTTTCGCGGCAGGTTCGAGAACGCCGGGTCGCCGATGAAGCGCTCGGCGACCGCGCGGATGTCCGGCGTCGCGTCGAACACCTCGTCGGCGGTGACGCCCGCGAGCGGGCACCCGAGGATCACGCGGGGCGTGTCGCCACAGGCTTCCTGCGTCGACAGGCCGACCGACTCGATGCGCTGCCAGATCGCCGGCACGTCCTCGATGCGTATCCAGTGCAGCTGCACGTTCTGGCGGTCGGTCACATCGGCGACGTCGCGGCCGAACCGCTCGCTCGCCCACGCGATGGCTCGCAACTGGTCGGCGGTCATCGCTCCGCCGTCGACGCGGATGCGCATCATGAAGAACTCGTCCTCGAGCTCCTCGGGCTCGGCGCTGCCGGTGCGCTCGCCCGGCACGCCTTGCTTCCGCTGCGTGTACAGCCCCCACCACCGCATGCGGCTGCGCAGGTCCTGCTTGCCGATCGAGCGGAAGCCGCCGGGAGCGAAGATGCGCTCGATGCGGTCGCGTACGTTGAGCCCGTCGTCCTCCTTCTTGATCTGCTCGGCCGGGTTCAGCGGCTCGCGGTATCCCATGCCCCACTGCCCCTCGCCGCGGGGGCGGGGGGCTCGTGAGGCCGGGGTCGAGGTGTCGGTCATAGGGAGCTTCACGTGCCGTCGGTCCGGGGAACGCGAAAGGCCGCCGACGGCGGCGGCCCGGGCGGTGCGTGAGGTGGGGAAGGTCAGGTCCGCGCGCGCGGGTCGACGCTCGAGGCGCCGCAGGACGCGGGCATGCCGCACAGACGCGAGGGGATCATGGCCCCCACCAGGCCTGCCGTGCGCGTGCGGATCACGGTGATTCGTACCCCTCAGGTCGGATTTGCAGGTGCAACGTATCCGCCCCGCGGAACCGATGTCAAACCGGGTTTGCCGACCCTATCGACGGGGAACCCACCACGGCAACGACCGAACATCACCGCCGACGGCCTGCATTGGGCCGCGCACGCGGCAACGAGAAGCAAGCGGCGGACAACATCCACAACGGCGCCCGCGAACCACGCGACGCTGGCCTGGCGAGCTGACCTTTCGGTCGGGCGTCGAGATCCGGGGAAGGGATCTCGATAGGCGAGGGGGCTCCGTGTGGGGCCCCTTCGTCGCGTCCCTCACACGTCACTTCCGTCATGTCCTCTCGCCCGTTTGGATCCGGCCCGGACCGGGAACCGTTTCGCCGGGGTTGCGACCCATGGAGGTGAGGCAGGATGCCGCAGAAGGCATGGAACGCCAAACGGGAACGGCAGTACGAGCACATCAAGGAAGGGCTCCGCGACCGCGGCCGATCCGAAGAGACGGCCGAGGAGATCGCGGCGCGCACGGTCAACAAGGAGCGGGCCCGCGCCGGCGAGGCGAAGGAAAGCTCTCCCACTTCGCGCGAGGACATCTCCAGCGGTCGCCGAGGAGGGCTGCGGTCGCACCGCGGCGCGCAAGGGCGCACACACGACCAGCTCTACGAGGAAGCGAAAGATCTGAACATCGAAGGCCGATCCCGGATGAACAAGGAGCAGCTGCTGCGGGCGGTGAATCGCCGCACCGGTCGACGAGGCCGGTGAGTGGTGTGGCCGAGGAAACGCCACACACCGACCCCCGCCCGACGATGCGCAGATCGACCGCCAGCGCCGGTCCCGCCGGCCTCGTTCGACTTCAACCGGTGGACTAGATCGCGCCGAGGTCGCGGGCGAGGCCGAGCACGCGATCACGCTCGGCGTCGGTGAGCCCTCTCAGCGGGGCACGCACATCGGCGGTGACGAGCACGCCGCGGGTGACGAGCACCTCCTTGAGCGCGGCGTGGAACGGGATACCCGCGAGCTCGTCCCGAAGCCGGCAGACGCGTTCGTGCGCGGTGTCGCTGTGGTCGTGCACGAGCGATGCGGTGATCTCGGGGAACGCCGCCGCGAGCCCGCTCACACTGCCGACCGCGCCTGCGGCCATGCCCTGGAGAGCCAGCGGCTCCGATCCGATGAAGACGTCGAGCCCCAGCCCCAGGTAGGGCTCGACCGCGGCGAACGGCGAGTCCGAGACCTTCATGCCGACGACGTTGGGGGCCGAATCGCGCACCCGGGTCACGACCGCGGGCGGGATCGAGGCGCCGCTTCGGGCCGCGAACTCGTAGATGTAGAAGGGCAGGGGGTCGGCGGCGTTCGCCGCGCCGACCAGGTGCCGGGAGAGCTCCTCGTCGTCGAGCGGGAAGTACGGCGGCGCGATCACGGCGACCGCGGCGGCGCCTACTTCCTGGGCGTGGGTCGCCAGCGCGACCGTATCCCGCGAGGTCTGGGCCCCAGCGTGCACCGCGACGGCGAACCCTGCCGGGGCGTGCGACACGAAGGCCTCCGTGACCGCACGCCGTTCCGCGACGTCGAGCAGCACTCCCTCCCCTGTGGTGCCACACGCGAGCACCCCGTCGACCCCGCCCTCGGCGAGGAACCTCGTGAGTCCCTCGATCGCGGCGCCATCGACGACCCGCCCGCCCTCGCGCATCGGCGTCACGCTCGCCGCGATCGCCCCTCGCAGGTGTCGCATCATGGGCGGAGTCTACGTGCGTGACGATTCAGAACAGGTTGCGCAGGGCGAGCAGGGTGTTCTCGACGGGCTTCTCGGCGATGCGCCGCATGAACCACGGGTACCACGAGGGGCCGTAGGAGATCAGGGTGCGGATCGTGTACCCCTCACGCGCGAGTCGGCGTTGCTCATCGGCCCGGATGCCATAGAGCATCGCGATCTCGAACGCGTCTCGTCCGCCGAGCGCTCCCTCGATGCGGGCGATGAGATCGGTGTCGTGGGAGCCGAGCACGACGCGCCGAGCGCCGCCGTGCACGAGATGCTGCGCGAGCCGGAAGTAGCTCTCGTCGATCGCGGCCCTCGAGCTGTAGACGAGGTCTTTCGGTTCACGGTAGGCGCCCTTCACCAGCCGGATCGTGGGCTGCGCCGGCAACAGTCGCTGGATGTCGTCGTACGTGCGATGCAGGTACGCCTGAAGGCACAACCCCACGTTCGGAGAGCGCGCCAGCGCGGCCTCGTAGAGGGCGAGCGTGCCGTCGACGTAGGGGGCCGACTCGATGTCGATCCAACAGGTCCGGTCCAGCTCGGCCGAACGATCGACGAGTCGCTCGACGTGTGTGGCCGTGACGGCCGGGTCCTGGTCGTAGCCGAGCTGCGTGAGCTTCACCGAGATCTCGGCGTCGAGGCCGAGCTCCTCGATGCGGTCGAGTAGTCGCAGGTAGTCGCCTGAGGCCTCGGCGGACTGCGAGAGGTCGGTCGTGTTCTCGCCGAGACGGGTGAACGCGGCGGGGATGGCTGCATCGCGGAACATGCGCTCGGCGGCCGCGAGCGCGTCCTCAGCGGTCTCGCCGGGCATGAAGCGCGCGACCGATCGCTGCACGAACCGCAAACGCGGGAGCCGGGTGGTCAAGGCGGGACTCTGCGACGCCCACAGCAGCGTTCGCTTGACCGGGTTCATCGCCCGGCATCCTACGTCGGCCGTCCGCGTCCCCGCTCGCGAGGACGCGGCGGCCACCGCTCGCTCAGTACGTGTCGCCGCGATCCGATGCGATCGAAGAGTCCTCCGGCACGTACCGCTGCCCGTCCTGGTCGACGTAGGCGCCGTCGTCGGCGCGCTGCACCAGAACCCGATCGCTCTCGTCCGACGCTCGTTCCAGCCGCGTCGTATCGCCCGAGGCCGTGGGCTCGCGACGCCGCGGGTCGGCCACGGCGTCGAGATCGTCGGGTTCGTGGCGGTTCGCACCGCGACCGCTGGTGCCGACCGAGCGCCGGGGCGCTCCGCCGATCAGCCCTCCGAGCGCAGCCGCCACCGCGCCGATCACCAGGGTGAGGAACGTCGCCCACAAGACATCGTTGGTTCCGGGCTCGACGAGGTTCCCGTCGCCGATCGCCCGGAGCTGACCGACGCTGAACAGCCCGAAGACCGATGGCAGGCCGAAGACGATCGTTGCGATCAGCAGGACGCCCCACGCCGTCATCCCGTGCAGCCATCCCGAGCCGGGCCCGCGGTTGTCCGTCAGCATGCCGGCAACGAGCCCGGCAACGAACAACGAGAACGCGCCGGATCCGGCCAGGAACCACTCCAGGTTGCCTCGAACGAATCCGTTGTCGGACGGGAACGCCACCGCGAGCCAGAGCGATGCCAGGACCGCCATGACGGCGAGACCCCAGACCGCTCCTGCGACGATGGCGCCCCAACGGACCAAGGGGCCCGGCCGACGGTCGATGTCGATGATCGTTGCCTGCATCGTTTCGCTCCTGACTGCTCGTCGATGCCTCAGCCCGCCGGCACGTCGATCGTCGGCGGCACTGGCACGGGTGAAGGCTCTGGCGTGGGCTCGGGCGGCGGTGGTGGGGTCGGTGGCGCCGGCGGCCGGGGCGGGGGCATCGGATCGTGCCCCCGCTCCCGGCTCGGCGCGTGCGGCAGGGGGGGCCGCCGCACTTCCATCTCAGATCTCCTCGGATCGTTCGAGTCAGCGACGAAGGCCATGCGCGACTCCTCGGATCGGGTCGGGCCGGTCGGGCCCGGCGATGGCGTGCGCGCATCCTTCCGACGCTTCCGAGGCGCCTGCAGCACGTAGGCGTGCGGCTGTTCGTGCTGCCAGCACCACCCCGTCGCGTTATAGATCGACAGCACGGTCGCGCAGCCCTGCTCCTCGCACACACGGCCAGTCTCGTGGACCGGGTTGCTCCGAGCGTCGCCCGGCGCCATACGGCCTCGCATCGTGTCTCCGGGGGTAGTCGTGCTCATAGGACCTCCCAGTCGTTCCGGCGGGGGAAGCGTCAGGACGCCCGATACCCGAGGGCCGAACGATCGAAACGTGAACGGTCAGTGGTCGAGGTCGGTGGTGAGCCCGTCGCCGAGCTCGAACCACACTCGACTGACGCCGTCGTTGTGGACGCCCCATCGGTCTGCGAGCCGGGCGACGAGGAAGAGACCCCACCCCGAGCCGTCTGAGGAGACGGCCGACCGAGGTTCGGGCACGAACCCCGGACCGGGGTCGAGCACCTCGACCCTCAGGATCCCGCGCGAGATGCTGAACGAGAGCTCGATCTGCTGGCCCGGGCCGAGCGACCCGTGACGCAGGCTGTTCGTAACCAGCTCGCTCACCATGAGCCGGGCGTCCTCGAGCGCCTCGTCCGACAGTCGGTCCCCGAGTCGGTCGAGCTGATGTCGGGCGAGGCCGACGGCGGCGGGCGTCGGATCGAGACGGATCACGGGGGCCTCACTCATCGGATCCCCGCTCTCGGGAGGCTTGCTCGGTCATCGCGCTCGCTCCACCCATCGGCACGCCAGCCCCACCTCGCGTCCGGGTAGCGCGGGTCATCCATCCTCCGAGTCGTCGACGTCGATAGTCTCGATACCGAGATCGGAGCAGTTCCAAACCCCTTCGGCCGTCCACGACTCGTGCGACCACCGCTCTCCGCGTCAGGCCGAGAGCGGCATGCTGAAGCGCACCGCGTCGTCTCGGAACCACTCCGTGTCGGCGGCGAGCGCTTCGAGGAGACGCTCGCGCATCGCGTCCTCCTGGCCGTCACCCGGCCGGGCGATGCCCTCACAGGTGACGATGCACCGCGCCCCGGCGACCTCAATCGAGACGGTGAGGCCTCCATCCTGCATGCCGGCGCATGCCTCACCCACTGCCACGAGGACGTCGTCGATGCGCTCGTCATCGGCGCGACGCGCGAGGAAACGGCTCACGAAGGTCCGCACGGTCGCGAGCATCGCGCCCTCGGCTGGAACCCGAAGTGATGCGCGAGGCGAGGGCCCCGCGGGATCGGTCACGCCGGCAGGGCGGCGACCGACGTCTCGATCGTGAACGCCGATTCGAGTCCGGTGAGCGCGATCACCTTGGCGGGCGAGCCCTGCACGCCGACCAGCCGCAATTCGCCGCCACGGTCGTGGGCCTCCTTCAGACACGAGACCAGGATCCCGAGGCTGCTCGAATCCATGAAGGACACGTCGGTGAGGTCGACGGCGATGCGCGGGGTCCCCTCCCCGAGGCCTGCGTCGAGCGCGGCCCGAAGAGCCGCCGACGTCGACAGGTCCAGCTCACCCCGCACGCTCACCACGGTCCATGTTCCCTGGGTGTGCGTTTCGAACGATGGCTCCACGGAGAACTCCTCTATCGTGACGATCGGCACGGACGAGGACGTCGGTGCCGCCGGGCGACCAGTATAGGAAGGAACACGTGGATCACCCCAACGCAACCGTGAACCTTGGCCTCCCCGCCGACCCCGAATCGGTCGCGGTCGTGCGAGCCGTCGTCGCGAGCGTCGCCTCGAGGCTCGCGCTCCCGTACGACGCCGTGGACGACCTGCGGATCGCCGCCGCTGAGGCGTCGGCGCTGTTGCTGTCTTTCGGGCCGGAGGGGACGAGGCTCTGTGTGGACCTCCAGCCGAGCGATGCCGACCTGCACCTCACGATCTGGGTCGAGGGAGCCGGCGCCGCCCCCGAGCTCGCCCTGCGCGAGGGACTCGCATGGAGGGTGCTGGAAGGGCTGGCCGACGAGGCCGGTGTGCGTGAGGTCGATGGCAGTCCCGCGATCGAGCTGCGTCTGCGGACCGTGGGCCGGTGAGCGATCGCGATCCGAGCGTACGAGCAGGCATGACCCGCGGCCGACCCGACGAGGCGGAGGTCGAGGCGCTCTTCGCCAGGATGCCCGATCCGGCCGCCCGCGATGAGATCGCGACCCGGTTCCTGCCGTTCGCCGAGTACCTGGCACGCCGGTTCGTCGGTCGGGGCGAGTCGGTCGAGGACCTCACGCAGGTCGCAATGATCGGACTGCTGAACGCGGTCGATCGATTCGACCCCTCGCGCGAGGTGCAGTTCTCGACGTACGCGGCGGCCACGATCGTGGGCGAGCTGAAGCGGCACTTCCGTGACAAGGGATGGGCCCTCCGGGTCCCGCGGCGGCTGCAGGAGCTCGCCGTTCGGGTGAATCGAGCGCTCCCGGAGCTGACGCAGACGTTGGGCCGGTCGCCGACGATCCCGGAGCTCGCCGAGCATCTCGAGGTCGGCACCGATGAGATCGCGGACGCGATGGACGCGGTGCAGGCCTACTCGACCAGCTCGCTCGACACGCCCGTCGGGGAAGGGGCGCAGGCACCGATCGACTCGCTCGGCGAGGACGATCCCTCGATCGCGTTGCTCGATGAATGGTCGTCGCTCGCGCCGGCCGTGGCTGAACTCTCCCCGCGCGACCGGCGCGTCCTCTACCTTCGGTTCTTCCGCGGCCTGACCCAGAGCGAGATCGCCGACGACGTCGGGGTGAGCCAGATGCACGTGTCGCGGATCTTGACCCAGACGCTCGAGAAGCTCCGTCGGGCGGCGAACGCCTGAAGCCGCTCCTCGGCAGGGGTTTCGACGTCGACCGAGGTGGGCAAGCAGAACCCGTGCCACGACTGCATCGCGTCGACCCGTCCGCGCCCGGCGTCACCAGGCGGCGCCGCGGCACGGGTTTCTCCTACGAGGACGCACGTGGCCTCCCCGTGCGCGACGCTGCGGTCCTCGAGCGCATCCGCGGACTCGCGATCCCGCCCGCATGGACCGACGTCTGGATCTGCGCCGATCCGCAGGGGCATCTGCAGGCCGTGGGAGTCGACGCCGCGGGCCGCAGGCAGTACCTCTACCACCCGATCTGGCGGGAGCGGCAGGACGTCAGCAAGTTCCGGCGGGTCGAGTCGTTCGCACGTGCGTTGCCCGATCTACGGGAGAGGATCGAGCGGGACCTCGGCCTCGACGGTGCCCCGAAGGAACGCGTGATGGCGGCCGCCGTGCGCCTGCTCGACCGAGCGACGTTCCGGATCGGATCGGAGGAGTACGCCGACCGACACGGCTCCTTCGGGTTGGCCACGATCCGAAAGAGCCACGTGCACGTCGAGGGGTCGACCTTGACCTTCGACTACGTCGCGAAGGCGGGCGTGCGGCAAGTGCACCGGATCGACGACCCACTCCTCGTGCCCGTGGTCGAACAGCTGAAGCGCCGACGCAGCGGCGGGCTCGAGCTCCTCGCCTACCGGAAGGAGCAACGGTGGCGCGACGTGCGCTCGACGGACATCAACGCCTACCTCAAGGAACTGCTGGGAGAGGAGCATTCCGCGAAGGACTTCCGAACCTGGCACGCGACCGTGCTCGCGGCGATCGACATCGCGCGGGTCTCGGGAGCCGGCGGCCACAGTGCCGCGGCGAAACGGAGCGTCGCGGACACGGTGCGTCGGGTCGCCGATCACCTGGGCAACACGCCCGCGGTCTGCCGGACCTCGTACATCGATCCGCGCGTGTTCGACCGGTTCCGTGAGGGTCGAACCGTGGGGCCGGCGCTTCGGCAGATCTCCGCCGACGAGGAGCATGCCCGGGAAGCCGTGGAACGCGCCGTTCTCGACCTGCTGGGTAACGGCGAAGGCGAGGCCCTCGCAGCGTGAGAGCTCCGGACGCGGAGGCTCGCCCGCTAGCCCTCGGGGTCCACGGTCTCGCCCGACGTCCTGCGTTCGACGTCGAGCCGCTCCTCATCCGCAGAGGCGAGCGAGGGGCCTACGACACGATGCCCGCACGAGAACTCGATCGATTGGCTGCTATCGGCTCGCTGCGCCGGCTCCCGGCTCGCGGGATCGACGTCGTACACGATGTCGACCATCGTGCCCTTGCTGCAGACGGGGCACAGGCGATCGGCCGGCTCGCTCATAGCAGAGGCTCGAGGTGCGCCCGGTGGGTGAGGTCGTCGTCGGGCACCTCGACGAGCCGCTCGATCATGCGTCGGTTCTCGGGCTCGTGGATCCGCAGCGGCAGGGCCACGAGCGCGGGCCCCGTGTAGGCCCAGCCATCCCCGTCGCGGTGGGCCACCGACCGGGCGCAGTCGCACCGTACCTCGGCGCCATCGAGCGCGACGTGATCGTCACAGGCGAGACACACCAGTCGTCGCATGCCGTCTACCTTCCCCTGCCCGTGCTCGCCCAAACCACCGATCGCAGCCTCAGCGCTTCCGTATCACGACGAGGGCGACGTCGTCGTCGAGCACGATCGGGTCGAGAAGCGCTCGCTGGATACGTGCCACGATCTCGTCGGCGGAGAGGTCGATGCAGGTCGAGAGCAGCTCGGCGAGGCGGCCTTCGCCCTCGTCGATGCTCGAGCCGCGCCGTTCGACGAGCCCGTCTGTGTAGGCGACGATGGCGTCACCCGGCCACAGGTCGACCGTCACGTCGTGCAACTCCGGATCCTGGAACGTGCCGAGGAGCGTGCCCGGCATGCCCACGTGCTCGATGCGCCCGTCGGCGCGCATCGCGAACGGCAGCGGATGGCCGGCCAAGCAGATCGTGACTCGAAGGTGGTCCGCGGCAGGGTGCAACCGCATCTCGCACGCCGTGCAGAACCGCTCGGTCGCGACCCGCTCCGCTCGTATGAGCTCGTCGTTGAGCGCTCCGAGCACGGCGCTCGGTCGTACCTCGTACCGCGCGAGCGTGCGGATGGTGTGCGCCGCGAGGCCCATCACGGCCGCGGCATCGGGCCCCTTCCCTGAGACGTCGCCCACCACGACGCCCCACGTCCCTTCCCCGTGAGGGAACACGTCGTAGAAGTCCCCTCCGATCTCGTCGTCCGGGGAGAACGGGCGGTACAGAGCGGCGAGTTCCACGCCGTCGATGTCGGGCATGGTCGCCGGCAGGAGGCTCCGTTGGAGCGCCCGGGACATCGCCGAGCGGCTGTCGTGGAGCGAGGCGCGCTCGAGCGCCGACGTGATGCGGCTCGCGGCGAGCTCGAGCACCTCGACGTCGTCGTCGGTGAAGTGGCGAGGCTCGTGCGTCGCCACGTGGATCACGCCGCGGACCTGTCCTCGGTAGACCAGCGGCACGCCCATGAGGGAGGACATCATGTCGGTGAGCCAGTGTCTGACGACGTCGTACGAGGTGACGTCGTCCACGACGAGCGGCGAGACGGTGGCCGCGATCTTCCCGGCGATGCCTCGCCCGATCGGGACCGGCGCGCCCGGGCCGTCGGTGGCCACGCCGACCGTGGTGTGCTCGATGAGCTCGGTGCCCGTCCGATCGAGCAGGAGCAGCGTCGCCGAGTCGGTGCCCAAGACCTCCCGGAGCGTCTGCAGGAGCCGACCCGCGAGATCGTCGAAGCCCAGCTGCGTGAGGGTCGCGTCGGTGACCGCCTGGATCTGCTGCAGGCGCTTCGTCAGGTGCAGGAGCCGCTCCTGGGTCTCGATCCGCTCCGTGACGTCCTGGAACACCGCGACCGCCCCGGCGATCGCGTTGCCGTCGCTCGCGCGGATCGGGGCGGAGTCGACGTCGATCTTCACGATCGTTCCGTCGGCTCGCTCGATCGCCATCGGCTCCCCGATCACGAGGGCTCCGGTCCGGAGTGAGCGACTCAGTGGGTAGTCACCCGGCTCATACACGCCGCCGTCGGGCCGTCGTGCGATCCACGAGGGTGCCGAGCCGGGCGACTCGACCCTGCTGCCGAGCGGGTACTCGTACGCCAGGATCTCGCGCGATCGCGCGTTCTGCATCGTGATGACGCCCTCCGCGTCGGCCACGATGACCCCGTTCGGCATCTGCTGCATGATCTGTTGCATCGTGTTCCGCTCCGCGGCGAGAGTGCGCGCGAGCGACTCGACGTCGACTCGCGCGTCGTCCGCATCGTCTCGCGCCGCCTCCCGCAACGCGAGCGAGTAGGCCACGAAGAACGAGAGCGCGACGAACACGCCGACGGCGATCAGATCCCGGGGCTGGGTCGCCCCCAGACCCTCATCCGGTATCACCTCGAGAGCGGAGACCAGCACACCCGACGCGAAGGTGGCGATCAGGCTCGCGCCTAGCCGCCCGACCATCGTGGCCCCGACCGTGGCCACGAGGAAGGGCACGCCGGGGAAGTGATCGAAGACCTGCAGGTCGACCGCCATCCAGGCGGCGAAGCAGGGCAGGATCACCGCGAGCACGAGGCCGAGGACGAACTCCCCGTTGTCCGGTGGTCGCCAAAGCCTCCGCCCGAGGGCGGCCCGCGTTGGCTGGGCAGTTCGTTCGCTCATCGCTCCACCTGTCCGGGGGGCGTTCAGGATACGCGCGCTCGGATCGTGTGAGGACGCGCGAGCTCCCTACGTCCCCCGGGAACCAGGCGGCGGCGCGCGTCAGCGCACCGGCCATGAGTCCGGGCGTGTCACTCCTGGAACTGCGCCTCCTCGGTCGAGCCCTTGAGCGCGAGCGTCGAGGAGCTGCCACCGCTGATCACGGTGGAGACCCGGTCGAAGTACCCCGTGCCGACCTCGGCCTGGTGGCGCGTGGCGGTGTAGCCCTCGGCTTCCATCGTGATCTCGCGCTCCTGCAGCCGCACGTATGCGCTCATGCCCTCGTCGGCATAGCCACGCGCCAGCTCGAACATGCTCGCGTTCAACGCGTGGAACCCCGCGAGCGTGATGAACTGGAACTTGTAGCCCATCGCGCCGAGCTCCTTCTGGAACCGCCCGATCGTGGAGTCGTCGAGGTGCTGTTTCCAGTTGAACGACGGGCTGCAGTTGTAGGCGAGCAGCTTGTCGGGGTACATCGCGTGGATGCCCTCGGCGAACGCGCGGGCCTCCTCGAGGTCCGGCGTCGAGGTCTCGCACCAGATCATGTCGGCGAAAGGCGCGTAGGCCTGCGCCCGAGCGATCGCGGCATCCATGCCGTTCCTCACCCGGTGGAATCCCTCGTGGGTGCGCTCACCCTCCACGAACCGCTGGTCGCGCGGGTCGATGTCGCTCGTGAGCAGCGTCGCGCCGAGCGCATCGGTGCGCGCGACCACGAGCGTCGGCACGCCGGCCACGTCGGCGGCGAGCCGGGCCGCGGTGAGCGTGCGGATGAACTGGTCCGTCGGCACGAGCACCTTCCCTCCGAGGTGCCCGCACTTCTTCTCGCTCGCGAGCTGGTCCTCGAAGTGGACCCCGGCGGCGCCGGCCTCGATCATCGCCCGCATCAGCTCGAACGCGTTGAGGGCGCCGCCGAAGCCCGCCTCGGCATCGGCGAGGATCGGCACCATCGAACGCGTATCCGTGCCCTCGCTCCATGCGATCTGATCGGCACGGTGCAGCGCGTTGTTGATGCGACGCACGACGGCCGGCACCGAGTTCGCCGGGTACAGCGACTGGTCGGGGTAGGTCTGTCCGGCGAGGTTGGCGTCGGCCGCAACCTGCCACCCGCTCAGGTAGATCGCCTGCAGGCCGGCCTTCATCATCTCGACCGCCTGTCCGCCTGTCATCGCGCCGAGGGCGTTCAGGTACTCGGTCTCGTTCACGAGCTCCCAGAGCCGCTCGGCGCCCTGGCGGGCGATCGTCTGTTCGACGGGGAACGAGCCCCGCAGCCGGATCACGTCCTCGGCGGAGTAGTGGCGTTCGACGCCGCGCCACCTCGGCGCGGTCTCCCATTCACGCTCGAGCGCGTCGGCCTCTCGTTCGATGCGTTCCTCGATCGTCTCGCCCATCTCGGTGCCCCCTTGCTGCGTTCGCCCTCCCCGGAAACGAAAGGACCCCTCGTTCGACGAGAGGTCCCCCTGGCGCGCACGGACGCGGGTCGCGTCCCATGGCGCCCCTACGCGCTCGATACGTTGTTGAATGCTGATTCAAACATCTGCTTGGATTGTGCCACATGGCCCCGGGGGGGTGTCAATCTCGGAGTCATGCCACCACTGAGGGAAGCGGTGCCGGCGTGTTCGTTCCGGCGTCATCACGAGGCGAGGAACCGCGCGACGGCGAACCGGCGGTGGCCTCCGTCGAACGCCTCGCCGGCGACGACGATCTTGCCATTGCCCTGCAGCGCGACATCGCGGGCGGTGTCGCTCCCGCCGTCGAAGTCCACGATCGCGCGCCCATCCTTCGAGAAGGACTGGTCGTAGGAGCCGTTGGGCTTCAGTCGCACGACGCCGAAGTGGTCGTTGTCGGAGCGCCTGATGCGCCCGACCACGACGATGCGCCCGTTGGACTGCACCGCGGCCGACTGCGCGAACTCGTAGTCCGATCCGAAGGTCAGGATCCGAACCCCGTCGCCGTGGAACGCGTCGTCGAGCCGGCCGTTCGGACCGAAGCGCAGAACACCCCAGTCGGCCTTGCCGCCGTTCGCGACGTGCCCGACGACGACGAGCTTCTCGTCGGGCTGCTCGGCGACCCCGTACGCGGTGTCGGCGCCGTTCGCGACGTCGGTGATCTTCACGCCACGCTTGCCGAAGTCGCGGTCGAGCGCGCCCCCGAGCAGGAAGCGTGCGGTCGCGATGCGCGGCGAGAGTCCGGACTCGGCAGAGCCGACGGCGACGATCTTGCCGCCCGTGACGATCGTGAGATCGTTGATCTGCTCGTCGCTCGGCGTGAGGTCGACGGTGACACGCCCGTCGCCGCCGAAGCCACGGTCGCGCGAGCCGTTCGGTCGCAGGCGGGCGAGCGCCCAGCGACTCGTCTCTCCGTTGGAGGTCGATCCACCGATCACGATCTTGTCGTTCGCGCCGACCGCCACCGCGTTCGCGCCTTGGAACTCCTTGTCGAAGCCGACGAACGTGATGCCGTCCTTCGAGAAGTCCCTGTCGAGCACCCCGCGCGGACCGTAGACGGCCACCGCCATGAGGGTGCCCGACGGGCGATCGCGTTGGCCGGCCACCACGATGCGACCGTTCGACCCGAGCGCGATGTCGAACCCGTAGTCGGTGCCCCCGAGGTCCGTGGTGACGCGCCCGTCGCCGCCGCCGAAGCCCGGGTCGGGGGTGCCGTTCGGCCGGAAACGGGCGAGGGCGAAGTCGGTGTCGTTCTCGAGGGTGTACCCCGCGACGAGGATGCGCCCCTTGCCGTCGACCGCGGCGCCGAACGCCGTGGCGCCTTTGGGGAACGCGGTGACTCGGCCGTCGTTCGAGAACGACTGGTCGAGCTTGCCGGCTGCCGCGTGTGCGGGGAGCGCCACCGCGAGCACTGCGAGTATGACCGCGGCCGACGCGAGCCTCCGTACGCCTGTGCCCTGCATCTCGTCACCCTCCCCGGTGGGTTACCCGGCGAGGGTATGGGCGAGACGCCCTGCAGGTCAAGGCACCCGGACGGCCGCCGGATGTGCGTTCAGGCGGTCGACGCCTCACGCGCCGGCGCTCGTCGGATGCGGATGTCGCCGCTCACGCTCGTCGCTTTGATCTCCATCGAGGCATCGCCGGTTCCCTCGTCGGCATCGAGCTCCGACGAGGTGTCTCCCGAGGTCGACGAGACATCGAACCAGACCCGAGTGCCGGCGGGCACGCCCAGTTCGATGTCGCCCGACACCGATCGAACGGAGACGTCGGCGCCCGCTGAAGCGATCGACACGTCGCCCGAGGCCGACATCGCACGCGCGGAGCTGGCCGTCGCGCCGACCTCGATGTCCCCGGATGCGGTGCGAGCCTCGAACTTCCCTCCCACGGAGCCCACCTCGATCTCTCCCGATGCCGTGGTCACCGTGAGGTCGCCCTCGACCGATCCCACGTACACATCGCCACTCGCGTTCCTGACCTGCGCGTCACCCGTCACTCGAGCGACCGAGGCGTCGCCCGAACCCGACTGTAGGTGCAGCTCCGCGACCGTGCCCTCGACCGTGACATCGCCCGCGCCTGTGCTCAGATCGACGATCGAGCCCGGCGGAACCGTGATCGCGATGTTGACCCCACGACTGCGGAACCCCCAGCCGTCCTTGCGCTGCGTGATCTGCAGCCGTGTGTCGCCCGAAACCGTTCGGTCGTGCTCGATCGAGATCTCATCGGTATCGCGCTCGCCGGTTACCTGCACGGTCGCTCCGCTCGCATCGGTCTGCGTGATGTGGACGTCGCCCGAGCGCACGCGCAGTCGCAGGTGCAGGGTGCCGGTGACGTCGAACTTCCTAGGCTCCATGGCGTCCATCTCCTTCAGCTCTGTGCGTACCCGGTGAGCCGGTTACCGACGGCCCGTCGCCCGCGATGGTCCAGGGCGCGTTTGCACGCCGCCACCAGCCAGGCGTTCGTCGATCGGCCCTCACGGTCGGCGGCGCGTTCGACCTTGGCCTTCAGCGACTCGGGCATGCGGAGCGTGAGCCGTGCTGTGCCGCTCTCTTCGTCGTCGGGGGTCGGCGCGGGGGCCGCCGGCTCCTCGGGGACGTAGACGAGCTCGACGTCTCGTCCCGCGAGCCGCACCTCCACGTGGCCGGACGCCATCTGATCGCTCAGCTCCAGCGCCGCCTGTCCCATCGCATCGAAGAGCCGCAGCTGCAGCGACGAACGGAGCACGCCCGCAAGGCGGGCGGCGGCCATCGCCGCGTCGTCGTCGCCGGTGGTGATCGAGTCGAGGTCGGCCTCGACCGCGTCCAGGAACGGCGCGGTCTCCATCTCAGCGCTCCGGATGCTCGCGGTCGGGGCGTCGGGGGCTGTCGCCGCGCCGCCTCGTGCGGTGGTGCTC
The DNA here is from genome assembly GCA_963728665.1 of uncultured Actinomycetes bacterium. Lineage (GTDB taxonomy): Bacteria > Actinomycetota > UBA4738 > UBA4738 > HRBIN12 > JAOUEA01. Next base: position 36,230 of record CAVSLG010000020.1, read on the forward strand.
GGCGGCTTGCTGCAGGTGCTTCATGCGGAAGCGGATCAACTCGTTACGGAGCGACGGGTCTACCATGGCGTCCTCCTGACGTCTAGAGGGATGTCGCGATGACGTCATTATGACATCGCGCGGGATCGGCGTCAACCCATGCCGGTGGAACGGAGGCGTCGAGACGTTGAGTGCCGTCAGGGGACGATCTTGGAGATCGGAAGCTCGAGGATGTCGGTGGCCCCGGCGGCCTTCAGCTCGGGGATCAGCCTGTTGACGCCGCGCTTGTCGACCACGGTCTCGATCGCGTACCCGCCGTCGGCGAGCGGCGACACGGTCGGCGCCTTCATCGACGGCACCACCGCGAGCACCGCGTCGCGGGCGCCTTCGGAGACGTTGAGCTTGATCAGCACCCGGCCCTCGGCGGCCAGCGCACCGAGGAGCAACGTGGTGATGTCGTTCATCGCCGCTCGCTTCGCAGGGTCGGCGGCGGCGGTCGTGTTCGCGACGAGCACGGGGTCGGAGGTGAGCAAGGTCTCGATGATCTTCATGCCGTGCGCGCGCAGGGTGCTGCCCGTCTCCGTGACGTCGACGATCGCGTCGACGATCTCGGGCACCTTCGCTTCCGTGGCGCCGTAGCTCCACGCGACCTTGACAGGGATGCCGAGCTCGGCGAAGTGCCGCTCTGTGATCCGCACGAACTCGGTCGAGATGCGCGAGCCGGCAGGCATCTCCCGTGCGCTGTTCGCACGGTGCTCGTTCGGCACCGCGAGCACGATCTTCGTCCCGTGGCCGGTGCCGGTCTTCGCGTAGCTGAGGCTCGTGAGCACTTCGACGTCGCTACCTGTCTCCGCGATCCAGTCCTGCCCGGTGATGCCGAGGTCGAACAGCCCCTCGGCCACGTAGGTCGGGATCTCCTGCGGGCGCAGCACGCTGACCCGTTCGATGCGGTCGTCGTCGACGCTGCCGTGGTAGTCGCGGCTCGAAGAGCGACGCACGGTGAGGTCCGCGGCCTCGAACAGGCGCAGGGTCTGCTCCTCGAGGGAGCCCTTCGGGATCACGAGCTTCAGCATGGGCGTCGGAGTCTACCGGCCGCCGGTCAGCCTCCGGGAGGAGCGAGCGTGCGGAAGAAGCAGCTCCGTTCGCCCGTGTGACAGGCCGCTCCCTGCTGGTGGACGCGCGCGACGATCACGTCGGCGTCGCAGTCCACCCACAGTTCCTGCCAGTGCTGCACGTGGCCGCTCGTGTCGCCCTTACGCCACAGCTCCTGCCGCGACCGCGACCAATACACCATGCGCCCTTCGGCGAGCGTGCGTTCCAACGCCGCGTGGTTCGCCCACGCCATCATCAACACCTCGCCGGACTCGGCGTCCTGCGCGATCACCGGGATCAGCCCCAGCTCGTCGTAGCGCAACGAGTCGAGGTCGACGGGCGAGCGGTCGAGATCGTCGGGCCCGCGTGGGCGATCGGGGCCGCTCACAGCCGCACCTCGACGTCGCGGTCGCGCAGGTACTCCTTGATCTCGCGGATCGTGAGCTGGCCGAAGTGCAGCCGGCTCGCCGCGAGCACGGCGTCGGCGTGCCCCACGGTGAGCGCCTCGGCGAAGTGGTCGAGATCGCCGGCCCCGCCGCTCGCGACGACCGGCACGCGTACCTCGCCGGCGATGGCCCCCAGCAGGTCGAGGTCGTAACCCTCACCGGTGCCGTCGCGGTCCATCGAGGTGAGCAGCACCTCGCCGGCGCCGCGTTCGGTGGTCGCCTCGACGGCCCACTCGATCGCGTCGCGCCCGGTCGGGGTGCGACCGGCGTCGACGAAGACCTCCCAGCCGTCGGCGTCGGCGCGCCGTTGCGCGTCGATCGCGATCACCATGCACTGCGTGCCGAACCGATCGGCGCAGCGCTGGAGGAGTGCGGGATCGCGCACCGCCGCGGAGTTCACGGCGACCTTGTCGGCTCCGGCCCTCAGCAGCTCGTGTGCGTCGTCGTCTCGCGTCACCCCGCCGCCGACCGTGAGCGGGATGAACACCTGCTCTGCCGTACGGGCGATCACATCGAGCGTGGCCGCCCGACCTTCGATCGTCGCGGTGATGTCGAGGAAGACCAGCTCGTCGCCGCCTTCCCGATCGTAGTGCGCCGCGAGCTCGACCGGGTCGCCCGCGTCGCGCAGCTCCTGGAACCTCGTGCCTTTCACGACCCGTCCGGCGTCGACGTCGAGGCACGGCATGATGCGCTTGGCGAGCGTCACGATCGGGTCACCCCCTGATCACCTGGGCGAGCTTCAACGTCTTCTCGTACAGCGCCTTGCCGGTGACGACGGCCTCGCATCCGAGCTCGCGGAGCGCCCAGACGTCGTCGGCGTCTCGGACGCCGCCGCTCGCGATCAGCGGGGTCTCGGTCAGCTTCAGCATGTGTTCGTAGAGCTTCATGTCGGGTCCCTTGAGCGTGCCGTCCCGAGCGATCGAGGTCACCAGGTAGCGTGGCGCCCCCGCGTCGTCGAGCGCGGGGAGGGCGTCGTCGAGCGCGGGGCCTTCTTCCTGCCATCCCTGCACCATCACGTGACCGCCGCGGACGTCGACCGCGACCACGATCGCCTCGGCGTGCTCTTCCACCGCCCGTCGAACGAACGTCGGGTCGGCCGCCGCCGCGGTGCCGAGGATCACGCGCTTCGCGCCGGCCTCGAGCAGGGCGACGATGTCGTCGTTCGACCGGATGCCCCCGCCGACCTGTACGGGCACCTGCACCGCCCGGCAGATCGCCTCGACCCGCTCGTGGTTGTGCCCGTCGCCGAGCGCCGCATCGAGGTCCACGACGTGCAGTCGTCGGGCCCCTTCCTCCTGGAAGCGCACGGCGACCTCGACCGGGTCGGCCGCGTACGTCGTCTCGGCGTCGGGGTCGCCCTGCATCAGGCGCACCGCCCTCCCGCCTCGCAGGTCGATCGCGGGGATCACGATCATGCGAGCGACCCCACGAAGCGCTCGTACACGTGCAGACCGGCGTCGCCGGACTTCTCCGGGTGGAACTGGGTCGCGAACACGTTGTCCGATGCGACCGCCGCCGACCAGGTGCCGCCGTAGGACGTTGTGGCCACCGAATGCTCGCCAACCGGCGGTGCGAACGAGTGCACGAAGTAGAAGCGCGTCTCGTCGGGGAGCCCTTCGACGTAAGGGTGGGGCGAGGTCCACGTCGTGGTGTTCCAGCCCATGTGGGGCACCTTCACATCGCCCGAGAGACGCGCGATGCGCCCGGGCAGCACGCCGAGGCCCGGCTCCGGGTCCTCGTCGCTGCCCTCGAAGAGCACCTGCATGCCCACGCAGACACCGAAGACGGGCCTGCCGGTCCCGCGGAAGTCCTCGATCGCGCTGTCCATGCCGTGGTGGCAGATCGCCCGCATGCACGAGCCGAAGTGACCGACGCCGGGGATCACGAGGGCGTCGGCCGCCGCGATCTCCGAGGCGTCGCGCGTCACGAGCGCGCTGCCGCCCACGCGCGCGATCGCGCGCGAGACCGAGTGCAGGTTGCCGGAGCCGTAGTCGACCACGGCGATCGTGTGGGTCATCGAGGTCCTCTGATCAGAGCGTTCCCTTGGTGGACGGCACGCCGCCGCGCCCCGTGAGGGTGCAGGCGTCGCCGAGCGCCTTGGCCATCGCCTTGAACTGTGCCTCGCAGATGTGATGAGGCGATCTGCCGTACCGAAGGTGCACGTGGATCGTCATGTTCGAGGCCTGCGCGAACGCGCGTACGAAGTCCTCGAGCAGGCCTGTGTCGAACCCGTCGATCGTCTCGTACGGCACGGGCACCTCGTGCACGACGAAGGTCCGCCCCGCGAGATCGAGGACGACCTCCACCGCCGCCTCATCGAGCGGCACCGTGATCGAGGCGAACCGGCGGATGCCCGACTTGTCGCCGAGCGCCTCGGCGAGCGCGGCGCCGATCGCGATGCCGCAATCCTCCACGGTGTGGTGGCCGTCGACCTGCAGGTCGCCCGTGCACGTGACATCGAGGTCCCATCCGGCGTGCTTGCCCAGTTGCTGCAGCATGTGATCGAAGAACGGGATACCGGTGTCGGCGCTCGACGAACCCGATCCGTCGAGGTTCAGCTCGACGGTGATGTCGGTCTCCTTCGTCGTGCGACTGACGCTCGCCGTGCGGTTCACGACGACAGCACCTCCTGCAGGCTCTTCAGGAACAGGTCGACCTCGTGCTCGGCGCCCGCGGTGACACGCAGCGCGTTCGGCACCACCGCCGTGAGGTCGCGCACGAGCACGTCGAAGCCGAGTAGTGCCCGCCAGACCTCCTTCGCGTCGTGAGGTTCCGGCGGCACGAAGAGCACGAAGTTCGCATCGCTGGGGAACACCGTCATGCCCGGGATCGCGCCGAGTTCCCGAACGATGCGATCGCGCTGCGCACGGATCGAGTCGAGCAGCGAGAGTGCCTCGGCGGTGTGGCGCAGGGCCACGATCCCGGCAGCCTGGGTGAGCGCCGACATGTGGTACGGAAGCCGTACCCGCTGCAGGTCGGCGACCACCTGGGGACTCGTCAGCACGTACCCGAGACGCGCACCCGCCATCGCGAACGCCTTCGAGAACGTGCGCACGACGGCGACGTTCGGGTAGTCGGCGACGAGCTCGAGGGCGCTCTCGCCGCCGAACTCGATGTAGGCCTCGTCGACGATCACGAGCGCGCTCGTGCGCTCGGCGAGCGTGGCCACCACCTCGAGCCGCTGGGCGTTGCCGGTCGGGTTGTTGGGCGAGCAGACGAAGACGACGTCGGGGTGGGCGGTGAGCGCATCGGCGATCGCTACGTCCTCGATCGTGAACGGCCGTTCGAGCTCGAGCCGGACCACGTCGGTGTGCGTGAGCCACGAGAGCCTCGAGTGCAGCAGGTAGGTGGGCTCGAACACCGCCGCCGTCCGGCCGGGGCCGCCGTAAGCCAATAGCAGTTCGGTGAGCACCTCGTTCGATCCGTTCGCGGTCCAGGTGCCCTCCAGCGTGTGGCCGTGGTGGGCCGCCAGCTCCTCGCGCAAACGGGTCATCTGTCCGTCGGGGTAGCGGTTCAGCGGCAGGTCGCGTACCGCCTCGGCAAGCTCGGTGAAGAACCCCTCCGGCAGCGGGTGCGGGCACTCGTTCGTGTTGAGTCGTGCCGCGACGTCGAGCTGCGGCGAGACGTACGGATCGACGTCGCGCACGCCGGCGCGGGGCTCGGCTGCGGGGGTCACGGGTCGACGACCTCGGCGCTGCTGGTGCGAGCGTCCATGGCCTTCGCGTGCCCGACGAGGCCCTCGGCGTTCGCGATCGCCGAGGTGCCGGGCGCGAAGCGAGCAGCACTTCGCTCGTCGAGCTCGACCACGGAGCTCACGGTCACGTAGTCCGACGCGCGCAACCCACTCGAGAACCGCGCGGTGCCGGCGGTCGGAAGCACGTGGTTCGAGGCCACCCCGTAGTCGCCGAACGGCACCGCGCTCCAGCGACCGAGGAAGATCGCGCCCGCGTTCCGCACCTTCGGCAGGAAGTCGTCAGGCTCAGGCAGCAGCAGCTGCAGGTGCTCCGATGCCAGGTCGTTCACGACCTCGGCCGCCTGATCGAGATCGCGGACGATCACGGCCTTCGTGTAGTCGAGTGCGGCGTCGACGATCTCGCGACGGCCGGCGTCCTCGAGCGCCTCGTCGAGCGCCTTCGCGACACGGTCGACCAGGTCGGGATCGGGCGTGATGAAGAAGGTGCGGGCCTCGGGATCGTGCTCGGCCTGTGCGATCAGATCGAGCGCGGCCATGTCGATGTCGACGTCGCCGTCGGCGACGATCGCGAGCTCCGACGGTCCTGCGAGCCCGTCGATGCCGACGTTCCCCGCGACCTGACGCTTGGCCTCGGTGACATACGCGTTGCCGGGTCCGACGATGCGGTCGACCTTCGGGATCGACTCGGTGCCGTAGGCCATCGCCGCGACCGCCTGGGCGCCGCCGGTCTTCGCCACGTAGTGGGCGCCGGCCTTGCTGGCCGCGTAGAGCACCGACGAGGGGATCGAACCATCGGATTGCGGCGGCGTGCAGAGCACGATCTCGCCGACCCCGGCGACGACAGCCGGCACGACCGTCATGCACACCGACGAGGGGTACACGGCTCGTCCCCCGGGCACGTAGCAGCCGACCGACTCGAGCGGCCGCACGATCTCGCCGAAGCGCACGCCGTCGTGTTCGTCCCACCACCCCCGGGGGAGCTGGCGGGCGGCCAGATCCTTGAGACGCTCGATCAGGTCGTCGAGCGCGGTCTTGAGTCGCGGGTCGATGTCGGCCGCCGCCGCGTCGAACTCAGCGTCGGTGACGAGCACGCCGGAGTCGCTGAGGTCGGCGCCGTCGAAGCGATGCGCAAGCTCGATCAGGACGTCGTCGCCCTCCACGAAGACACGTTGGAGGATGCCGCTGACCGTGTCGGCCACGGTGGGGTCGGTCTCGAGCCGAGTGGCGTCGAGACGCTCGCCCCGCTCTCGCAGGTCGAGGAGCTCGAGCATGTCAGCGCTCCTCTGGAACCTCGTGATGGCCCGCGACGCCGGTCGCGACGGGGGAGAGCGAGTGGCGCAGCCGCCGATCGCGTGCGAGCAGGATCCAGCCGCTGACCCCGACCGCGAACGCGGCGACGGTGAGCATGACGATGGCGACGAGGAGCAGGGTCTCGCGATCCATTGGAAGGGTTCCAGGGTACCGAAACGGACCCGCCGTCAGCCCGGCCCGAGCATGAGAGCGGGCCGGCGCCATCGGCGCCGGCCCGCGGTGGTGCCCAGAAGGGCGTGGTGCCTACTTCACACTGCTCTTCAAACGCGCGCCCGCGGTGACCTTGACCGTCGCGCTCGCCGGGATGTTGATCGTCTCGCCCGTGCGCGGGTTGCGGCCCGTGCGCGCGGCGCGCTTCACCTTCTGGAACGAGATGAAGCCGGGGATCGAGATCTTGTCACCCTTGGCGACCTCGGCCTCGATCGTCTCGGTCATCGCCTTGATGACCTCGTCGACCGTGGACTTCGCGATGCCGGACTTGTCCGCGATCGCGTCCACCAACTCTGCCTTGTTCATGCGAACACCTCCCCAGGTGTAGTCGGAACCCGGGCAGCCTACCCGGATTCCGCATGTTTCCGCGGATTTCCGCGGGTTTTCCGGTATCTCCGCAGGTCAGACGTCTCTCAGAGCGCTACCGCTCCACCCCTCGGATGCCGTCGAAGGTGTCGTCGGCGTGGGGCGCGGCGTGGTCCATGCGGTCCGCGAGCGCCTCGTCTGCGAGCCGGAATGCCATCGCGCTCACGTCGAGATCCTCCCGGTTCGCGAGCACGATCACGGTGGTGCGCTCGGTGGGGAAGCGCACCATCTTCGACTCCCAGCCCGGGAAGTTGCCTCCGTGGCTCACGATCGGCAGGCCTCGGTGGGTTCGCACCGAGAGACCCCAGGCGTAGTGGATCAGGCTGCCGTCGTCGAGCGTGCCGCGGGTAATGAGCCGCTCGGGCAGCCACCCGTCGGTGAGCCGGTCGTCGTCGAAGTTCGCGCTCCAGGCCGCGAGGTCGTTCACGGTCGTCCAGAGCCCGCCCGCGCCGACCGCATGGAACCGTGCCGGCTCGACGTGGACGTTGCCGTCGTCGGCCTCGAAGTGCCCGCGGGTGGTGCGTTCGGGGAGCGGTGTGTCGCGCTCGCGGAAGAACGTGTCACGCATGCCGAGCGGCTCGAAGACGCGCTCGTAGGCGACGTCGGTGAGCGTCGCACCGCTCGCTGACGCCACGACCTCCGCGAGCAGCAGGTAGCCGCGGTTCGAGTAGCCGTAGCGGGAGCCGGGCTCGAAGTCGAGATCCTCGACCGCCCGGAGCGCCTCGAGCAACTCTTCGTTCCCCCACGCGGGCACGCCGCTCGCGGGCACGCCGGGTCCTTGCCTGGAGCGCTCCTTCACGCCGCTCGTGTGATGCACGAGGTGGCGGATCGACACGCGGTCGCCCCATGCGGGAAGCCCCGGCACGAATCGCGAGACAGGGTCGGTCAGCGTGAGCGCGCCGTCCCGCTCCAGCAGGGCGATGCATGCTGCGACGAACTGCTTCGCGATCGACCCCACGTAGAAGATGGAATCCGCAGCGACCGGATCGTGCGTCGCGGTCGTCGGCGGTGCGTCGATCTCGATCGTGCCGCCGCGCGCGATCGCGGTGACAGATCCCTGCGAGGTCACCCTTCGGAGGTTCCTTCCCGCAGGGCCTTGCGCTTCTGCTCCGTGCGACGCTCGGCCTCGAGCCTCTCCAGGTCGACCTCGTCGTAGCTCACGTGACTGAACGTCTCGCCGATCGCAGGGTGCACGTCGGCGATCAGGCGGTGCATCGACTGCGCCACCCGCCGGTACACAGGGTGTCCGGCGGGTTGCGACCGCAGCTCCGTGAGGTGCATCGCTTCGCGCGCCGTCATCTGCATCACGAAACGGATGCGGTAGGCCATCGACACCGCGTACTGCGCCTGTTCGACGAACCCGGCGTCGAGGAGCGCGCGTTCGGTCTCGGCGCTCGCCTGCATCACTCGCTCCCAATCCGACCGCAGGCCCGCCTCGTCGATCTGCGACGGGGTGTCGTACCCGTGCTCGGTCGTGAGCCGCTGCCATTCGATCGTGAGCGGACGGTGGCGTTGCAGGTCGCGGAACGCGCCGTAGTCGCAGAGCACATCGAAGCGGTAGCTCGTGCGTTCCCAGGCTCGGCCGGGCTTGTGGCGGCGGTTCGATCGATGACCGACGCTGGCGCGCAGGATCTCTGCGATCTGCTCGCGCGACATCGCGCGAGCGAGCGTGAGCAGTTGGTCGTCCGGCATCGCCGACGACGCATAGAGCACGGCCGCGGCGATCTTCGTCTCGCCCTCGGGGTCGAAGTCGACGAGCGTGACCTCGTCGCGGTGTTCGGGCTTCGCGCCGGCGTCGCCGAGCACCCTCGCCGTGAGCTCCTCGACACCCTCGCGATTGGCCCGCCAGTAGCGCGACCACGCGACGCCGCGCTCCTTCACGTCGACGCGCTTGAGGAACTCGGGGATCACCTTGCGCAGCTCGATCTTCATCAGCTCGCCGTACTCGCGCATCTCCGAGAGCGGATGCACCGCCAGCCGCATCAGCAGCTGCTCGTACGACTGGCCGGTCGCGTAGATGCCCAGGTTCGACCGGGTTCCGGCGGGAAGTAGCACCCTCAGCGTGTCGCACGTCTTCGCCATGATCGTCTGGCGGTAGACGAAGTCGCTGTCGCCTTCCAGCTTCGGGTAGCGCTGCTTGAACCAGTCCTCCATCGGCTCGTACATGAGGCCGTACGTGGTGAAGGCCTCGTCGAGGAACGCCGCGTACCGCTCGCCCGCGGGTGTGCCGCCGAGCTCGGGGGGAAGCGACGCGCGCCAGGCGCCGCCGGGCTTGTCGTCGTAGCGCATGTACCGCGTCGACTGCTCGAGGTAGGCGGCCAGGCGTCCCCATTCGAGTGCTTTCGCGAGCAGCTGTGACGACTGCTCGCACGCGAGGTGCACGCCGCCGAGTTGGGCGACCGAGTCGTCGCCGTACTCCACGAAGACCGAGTCGTACAGGCGCGCTGCTCGCTCGCTGCCCGCCGTCGACGTCGCCCCCGCGTGTGCGCCGGCGATCTCGTCGATGTCGCCGGCGAACTCGTCGAGGAACAGCCGTCGCAGCGACTTCGTGGTGCGTGAGTACCGGGCGAACATCGCCCCCTTGACCGCCTCGGGCATGTCGACGAGCGCGAAGACTGGCCCCTCGAGGTTCGTGAAGTGACGGGCGAGCACCGCTCGCTCGGGAGGCGTGAAGTCCTCGGTCACGTAGGCGATCGTCATCGCTTCACGGTACCCCGAGGCTCAGATGTCGCCACCACCGCCGCGGAACACCGTGACGACGGAACCGACCTCGACGAGCGTGCCGGGCGCCGGTTCCTGGCCGATGATCCGGTTCGTGTTCGGGCAGTCGGGCGTGGACGGAACAGGCTCGCCCTCCTCGAGGGTGAGTCCGAGAGGGCGGAGCAGCTGGTTCGCCCCGCCGATCGACAGGCAGCCACTCGAGACGTCGGGAACCTCGACCATCTCGGGTCCGCTCGAGACGTAGATGTCGACGACGGTTCCAGGCGGGATCTCCTCGTCCGCAGCAGGTTCCGATCGGATCACGGTATCGACGTCGAAGTCCGAGCTCGCCTCGGGGATACGGGAGCCGAGCTCGAGGTCGGCGTCCCTGAACGCGGCCTGAGCCTCCGACACCGTCATGCCCGAAACGTTCGGCACCAACACGGTGTCGGGTTCGACCGCCACCGTGATCGTGACGGTAGAGCCGCGCGCGACCTCTTCGTCCCTGCTCGGGTCCTGCGCCACGACGGTGCCTGGCTCGGTCTCGTCGGGGTCGACCTCGCGACGGCGAACGCCGACATCGAAGCCGAGTTCCTCGAGCTCGGCCTCGGCGGCGGTCTGCGTCTTACCCACCACGTCCGGCACGACCACCGTGACCGTTCCCTCGCCGCCGCCCGTCAGGCTGTCGACCAGCAGGTAGCCGCCCCCGGCGAGCAGCGCGAACAGCAGCAACCCGATCAGGATGCCGAGCCAGACCTTGCGGCCCGAGCCCTTCGGCTCCTCGGCAGGCGGTAGCACCGCCGTCTGCGACGAGGGACGCGAGATCACCTGGGTGGCGTCGCCGCCGCCCGCGGGCATCAGCGGGGTCGCCTCGACCTCCTGCCCGGCGATCACGCGGGCGAGGTCGGCGGAGAACTCGGTGGCGGACTGATACCGGTTCGACGGGTTCTTCGAGAGCGCCTTCATCACCACGGCGTCGAGGCGGACCGGCACGTCGGGGTTCAACGACGAGGGCACCGCGGGGGTCTCGTTGACCTGCTTATAGGCAACCGCGACCGGGGTGTCGCCGGTGAACGGCGGCCGCCCGGTGAGCAACTCGTACAGCACCGCGCCGAGCGAGTAGATGTCGGTGCGTGCGTCGACCGGGCCACCCTGGGCCTGCTCGGGGGAGAGGTACGACGCGGTGCCGAGCACCGCGCTCGTCTGCGGCGCGGTCTCGGGTCCGAGCACCCGAGCGATGCCGAAGTCCATCACCTTGATCACGCCCTCGCGCGTGATCATCACGTTGCCGGGCTTGATGTCTCGATGGATCACGCCCTGCGCGTGCGCAGCCGCGATCGCAGCACAGATCTTCTGTGCGATCTCGGCGGCCTGCACCGGGGTGGGGCGTCGGCCTGTGGCCATGAACTCCGCGAGCGTTCGCCCCTCGATGAACTCCATCACGATGTACTGCGTGCCGTCGTCGGCACCCGTGTCGTACACGCCGACGATGTTCGGCTGGTTCAGTCGGGCGGCGGCCTGCGCTTCCCTGCGGAACCGCTGGACGAAGCTCGTGTCGCGCGCCATCTGCGGCAGCAGGACCTTGATCGCGACCGTTCGGTTCAGCACCTGGTCGAAGCCTCGGAAGACCTCGGCCATGCCGCCCGCGCCGATGCGCGCCTCGACCTGGTAGCGGTCGCTCAGCACCGCCTTCAACTCGTCACGCCCTTCGCCATTTCTGCCTCATGCCTACAGATACGCATCGATCACCTGTCTCGCGATCGGGGCCGACACCTGTCCGCCGGTCGCCTCGTTCCCGAGGTTGCCGCCGTCGAGAACGATAACCGCCACGGCGATGCGAGCCTCGTCACCGGGGGCAGCCGGTGCGAACGCCGTGAACCACGCGTTCGGCGGCCGGTTCTCCCCGTTCGTGGCGGTGCCGGTCTTGCCGGCGACCGCGATCGGGAACCCAGAGAACGCGCTCGAGGCCGTCCCCCCCTGCGTCACCGAGAGCATCATCGCCCGCATCTCTTTCGCGCTCGCGTCGCTGATCGGCTGGCCGTACTGCTCGGGCTCGAACTCGCGCACGATCTTCCCGGTCGGGTCGCGCACCTCGCTGATCAGCCGCGGCTGCATCATCACGCCGTCGTTCGCGATCGCGGCGGCGATCAACGCCATGTGCAGCGGATTGGTGAGCACGTTGTCGAGCCCGATCGCTGAGAACGCGAGCTGCGGCTGCCGGTCGGCGAAGTACGACGGCACCGGGAAGCGTCCGTTGGCCCAGGGCAGCACGAAGGGGATCGTCGGCTCCTCGCACTCGACCTGCGCGGGCGGGTCGGTGGGGCAGAAGCCGTAGGCGCGGGCCTGCTCGCTCATCTCCTTGGCGCCGAGGTCGAGCCCGATCTCCGCGAACGTCACGTTGCACGACTCCTGGAACGCCTCGGCCATCGAGACCGTCTGCGACCCGCCGTTGCAGAGGGATCCTCCGAAGTTCTCGAGCGTGTTCGTGGTCTGGGGCAGGTCGAGCACACGCGGGTTCGGCCACTGATCCGTCGCCGGGTCGATCCCGTTCTCGAGGGCGGCCGAGGCGGTGATCAGCTTGCCGGTCGACCCCGGCAAGTAGAGCTCGTCCTTCGCGCGCGAGATCAGGGGCTGCGTCGGGTCGGTCGAGATCGACTCCCACGCCGCGTTGATGTCCTCGTCGGTGCCCGACGAGATCGTGTTGGGGTCGTACGACGGGTTCGCCACCAGGGCGAGCACGTCGCCGGTCTCGGGCTCGATCGCGACGACCGCGCCCGGAAGGTCGCCGAGCGCGAGGGCGGCTGCCTCTTGCAGGTCGCTGCGGATCGTGGTGAAGACCGCGCCGCCCTTACGTTGCTTCCCGAGGATCAGGTCGGCGAACGTCGAGACCGCGAGCTCGGGGGCGTCGCCCGACAGGAAGGGGTTCGCCGCCTGCTCGAGCTCGGCGCGTCCGTAGATGCGCGAGTAGTACCCGGTGAGCCCCGCGTAGAGCGGCCCGTCGGGGTAGACGCGGCGGAACAACAGCTCGGAGCGCCGCTCCTGGTTGCGCCGGCTCTGTGCCAGCACCACCCCGTCGGCCGACAGGATCGGACCGCGCTCGACCCGGTACTCCGCGATGATCTGGCGCCGGGCGTTCGCGGGCTGCGCCTTGATGTCGTCGGCCGCGATCACCTGCACGTAGGAGAGCTGGGCGAACAGCAGCGCGAACAGCACGACGAGCCCGATGCCGAGCCGGCGGATCCGCCTATCCACGCGAGCGCTCCATCGGGCCGCTCGACACGCGGATCAACAACGCGAGCATGATGAACGTGGCGACGCGGCTCGACCCTCCGTAGCTCACGAGCGGCAGTGGGACGCCGGTCAGCGGGATCAGGCGCGTCACGCCGGCGACGATCGCGAACGTCTGTAACGCGAGGATCGTCGTAAGGCCGGTGGCGAGCAGCTTCCCGAACGTGTCCTGGCGCTCCATCGCGATCCGTAGGCCCCGCGCGATCAGGATCAGGTAGAGCAGCAGCAACGCGACCGCGCCGATCATGCCGAGCTCCTCCCCGAACGCCGCGAAGATGAAGTCGCTCCCGACGTATGGGATGAGCGTGGGCGATCCCTGTCCGAGGCCCGTGCCGACGATGCCGCCGGTCGCCATCGCGAACCACCCTTGCGCGAGCTGGAAGTACCCGAGCCCCGTGACCTTGTCGGGGTCGAGGGCGTGCAACCAGGTGTCGACGCGCGCCTGCACGTGGTCGAACGCGAGGTAGCCGAACCACGCGCCCATCGCGAACATCACGAGTCCGAGCCACAGGTACGCCGAGCGCCCGCTGGCGATCCAGAGCATCACGACGAACACGCCGAAGAACAGCAGCGACGCGCCCATGTCTCGCTCGAGGAACAGCACCGCGAGCGAGGCGCCCCACGCGAGCAGCAGCGGCCCGAGGTCCTTCACCCGCGGCAACCCGAAGCGCCCCGAGCCGGCTGCGAGCAGCTCCTGCTTGTCGGTGAGGTAGGCCGCCAAGAAGACGACGATGAAGATCTTCCCGAACTCCGCCGGCTGGAACGAGAACGGCCCGACCTGTGCCCACAGGCGCGCCCCGTTGATCTCGCGCCCGATGCCGGGCACGACGGGCAGCAGCAGCAGCACCACACCGATCAGCCCCAGCGTGTACGTGTACGCGTTGAGCTGGCGATCGTCACGGACGAACCAGAGGGTGAGGCAGAACGCCGCGAGGCCAACGAGCAGCCAGATCGCCTGCTCGCGCGCGACCGTGGACTCGCCGCGCGCGACCATGATGCGGTAGAGCATCGCGATGCCGAGCCCCGCGAGCACGGTGGCCGTGGGGTACAGCACAGGGTCGGCTCGCGGGGCGGTCCACCGCACCACCAGCCACCCGGCCACGAAGGCCAGGCAGAAGACGACGCCGTAGACGACGATGTCGCGCGGGGTGCGTCCCTTGAGGCCGAGTCCTGCGATCCCGTAGGTGGCGATCGAGATCACGAGCGCGACGATCAGCAGCCACAGGCCCGTGACCGGGCGCCGGGTCTCGGTCGCGGAGGGGAAGGCGACCTCGCTCACCCGGAGCCGCCTCCGTTCCCGGCACCCTGCGCGGTCGCGGCCTGTTCCGCGACGTCGGTGCGCATCCGGTCGACGATCGTGAACGCGTCGTCGCGGCTCTCCGCGCTGATGCCGTCGGGAAGGTCGCGGTAGATCACGAGGGCGAGGACCTCATCAGCGGGGATGTCGGTCTGCGTGTCGACGTCGCTCAGCGTGATGCCGAGCGGGCGCGCGGGGATGCCCCGGAAGACCGCGACGCGGCCCTCGGCCTCGCCGACGTACCACTGGCGGTCGATGTAGGCGCGAACCGCGAACAAGGCGCCGATGACCACGACGACCGTCACGAGCGTGCCGGCGATCAGCCGCTTCGTGCTCGGGCGCCTCGAGACCTTCGGAAGCTCGCCCGGCGGTGGGTCGCCGTCCTCGGCGTGCGCGTCGAGCACCAAGACCGTGATGTTGTCGATGCCGCCGGCCCGGTTCGCCGCCTTCACGAGGCGGTCGGCGGCGCGTTGCGGGTCGGGCTCGGCCTCGAGGATCGCCTGGATCTGATCTTCCTGCACCATCGAGGTGAGGCCGTCGCTGCACATCAGCAGCCGGTCGCCGTCGAGCAGCGGCACGGTGTCCTCGTCGACGGCGACCGACGGCTCGGTGCCGACCGAGCGGGTCACGACGTTGCGGTGAGGGTGCACGGCCGCTTCCTCGGGGCTGATCTCGCCGGTCTTGACCATGCGGGCGACGAGCGTGTGATCGCTCGTGACCTGCCGCAGGTCACCCGCCCGCAGCAGATAGGCGCGGCTGTCGCCGACGTGGGCGAAGCGAGCGTTCCCGTCCTCGACCATCACCGCGGTGAGGGTCGTGCCCATGCCGCTCACCTTTCGGTCGGCGACCGAACGTTCGTGCACGGCCCGGTTCGCCTCTCGAACCTGGTCGGCGAGCGTGCCCTCCCCGCCGCGCAACAACGCCTCGACGGTCTCGAGGGCGAGGCTCGACGCGACGTCGCCCCCCCGATGTCCTCCCATGCCGTCGGCGACCGCGTACAGCGGCTCCTCGACGAGGAAGGAATCCTCGTTCACCTCGCGGACGCGGCCGATGTCGGTGGCGGCGCCGACCTCGATCCTCATCGACGGAGCTCCAGCACGGTGGTGCCGACGCGCACGCGGTCGCCCGGTTGCACCATGGCCGGGGCGGCGAGGCGTTGGTCGTTCACGAACGTGCCGTTCGTCGAGCCGAGGTCCTCGACGAACCACGAGCCGTTCTTCGCGAACAGGCGCGCATGTTGCTGCGAGATGAACGTGTCGTCGAGGGCCAGCTCGCACTCGGTCGCCCGACCCATCACCATGTTCCCGCTCACCGGCACCGTGCGGGGTTTCGCGCCCTCGGCGTGGATCACGACGGCCGACGGGCCGGGCGGCATGGACGGCTCGGCCGCCGCGGCGCCGCCCTTCCTCGCGGACCGACGCGATGAACGCGTCGCCGACTCGACACTGAGGCCGCGCACCGCCCAGCGCATCGCGCGCCAGATGAACAGCAGGAGCAGCGCGAACAACCCGTACTTCAACGCTGACAGCGCGAACGGCGTCACGCTCTGCGCCAGGATCGCCGGCATCAGGCCGACCCCCGGCGGAACACGAGCACGGTGCTGCCGATCGTGATGCGGTCACCGTCATCGAGGCCCGTGGTCTGCACCGGGTGACCGTTGACCTCGGTGCCGTTCGTGGATCCCAGGTCGGTGAGCGTGGCGGCGCCGTCTTTCAGACGGATCTGAGCGTGACGCCTCGACGCCCCTCGGTCTGCGAGAGCCACCTCGCACTGGGGAAGGCGGCCGATCGTGGTGGTGTCACCGGAGAGCGTGATCGTGCGTTCGACGCCGTCCTCGCGGATCACGAGCGTCGGCGCCGGCGCCGCGGCGGGCTCGAACTTCTCCGGCCCCTCCACCAGGGTCGCCACGCAACGGATGTCGCCCTTCTTCAGCCGCTCGTCGACCTCGAACGTCACCTCGGGCGGCCCGACCAGCCCCCACCCGCGCTCGCTCGCGTTCTCCCTGATCACCGACCCGAGCTCCTTCGCGATCGCGGTCTCGGCGTGCTCGAGTCGCTCGTGGTCGTCGGCGGCAGAGCGAGAACTCGAAGTGGTTCGGCGCCCAGACCTCGTTGACCCCGACGGTGCGCCCGGCGTCCATCTCCTTGATCAGACGCTTCGCGAGCTCGATCGGCTGCACGCCGGATCGGAACGTCTTGGAGAAGAGCCCCTCCACGAGGCCCCCCAGACGTCGTTCGAAATCGCGGAGATTGGGCACAGGCGTCGTCACACGGGGCCTGCGGGAGCCCCGTTCCCGGCGCCTATGTTACGCCCGGGCGTGTGACGAACCGGTTGCGGCCGTGTCGGTCGGTTCGGCTTCGTCGTCGCGTCGCGGCCCCTCGGCGAATCCGAGCTCCGATGTCCGTGGGTGCTCGGCGAGCGGGTTCGAGAAGCCGAACCGTTCGTCGGGCGGCAGCTTGCCCCAGCGCCACTCGCGCACCTCCCAGTACGTGCGGCGGGCGAACACCACGATCAGCACCGCCAGCAGGAACCGCAGGGTCGCGGGGGCAGAGACTGACACGTAGCCCGAGATCACGCCGACCGAGGATGCCGTCACCCAGGTCGCGAGCGCGACGAAACCGGTGACCGTCAGCACGCCGCATCAGCTCGTCGAAGTCGATGTGCTGTGATCGTTCGGTCATGGCAGAACCGGGTATCGGCAGCTACCCGGTTCCGGGTACATCGGGCGAAGGGATGGTTCTCGCCTCACTCGTTCGGGGGACGTGGTGCGGACCCGTCTTGCTACGATGCCGGTCCCGCTCGGGCGAGTGGCGGAATTGGCAGACGCGCAGGATTCAGGTTCCTGTGTCCGAAAGGACGTGGGGGTTCAACTCCCCCCTCGCCCACCACCCTTGACCTGCATCGCTTGCTGCCCATCGCTGCTCATGAAGGCTGCGGCAGGGCCTGGGCGAACAGGATCGCTTCCTGTGGTCCATCTGGACGCACGACCGCGACGATCGACGACCAGCCCCGACGCCAAGGCGTACCGGTCCGCCGTTTCGATCGGTACGGATTTCGGGGATTCCTCGCGTCGCCGCTCCCCCTAGCCTCGGGCTCACGATCGGTACGAGGTGAGAGGAGGAGAACCATGGGCACGAAGGCCGAAACGATCAGGGTCTCAGCCCGACCGGCGGGGTTCACGCTCTGGACCGCGGCCGTGTCCGCCCTGGCCGCCGCAGCGCTGATCATGAGCGCGGTGGCGCTCACCGTGGCGGCGCGCGATCGCGCGGTCACCGGTGTGGCGGGCGGCGGCATCCACGAGGCGGCGAGCACCGAGGCGTCGCTCTGGAACGCGGCCAAGCTCGACGCCATGGAAGGCCGCATGCTGGCCGAGAGCGTCCGGATCAACGGGTACGTCCCGACCTGGAACGCGGCCAAGCTCGACGCCATGGAAGGCCGCATGCTGGCCGAGAGCGTCCGGATCGACGGGTACGCCTCACCTGGTACCCGGCCAAGCTCGACGCCATGGAAGGCCGCATGCTCAGCGCCGGACTCGAAGCCGCAGCCACGGTCGAGCCGGCAGGTCGAGTCGGGGTCGCGCTCAGGTTCGCCCGGGTGGCCGGGCGGACCTCGAGCGCGTCGCCGTCCGGGGTGTGCACAGCGTTCGGACTCCCACCCTAGAATCCTGCGTCCACCGACCTTGGGAGGGCGCTGATGGCCGGCGACGTCATCGGGCGCGAGTCCGAGCTCGCGATCCTCGATCGCTTCCTCGACTCGATCCCGGCCGGCCCGGGTGCCCTGCTCCTCTCCGGTGAAGCCGGGATCGGGAAGACCACCGTGTGGAAGGAGGGGCTGGCGGGTGCTCAACTGCGGCGCTACCGCACGCTCTCATGCGGTCCGGTCGAGGCCGAGACACGCCTCTCCTACGCCGCCCTCGGTGACCTCCTCGAGCCGATCCTCGAGGAGGCACTCCCCACCGTGCCGGAGCCACAGCGCCAGGCCCTCGAGGTGGCCCTCTTGCGCTCCCCGAGATCGGGCGCCCGAGCCGACCAGCGGGCCGTGTTCCTGGCCGTCCTCGGATGCCTCCGATCGGTGGCCTCCACCTCTCCGGTCGTGGTGGCCGTCGACGACATCCAATGGATGGACGTCCCTTCGGTCCGGGTGCTCCAGTTCGTCGTGCGGCGCCTGAAGGACGAGCAAGTCGGTGTGATGACGGCCGCTCGAGGCGCCCGGGCCGATGACGACCCCCTGGGCGTCGTGGCGGCCTTCGTCGAGGATCGCACGCACGCCGTCCACGTCGGACCGTTGTCCCAGGACGCCCTCGAAGCGGTGCTCCGGGCCAAGGTCGGGGAAGGGTTCTCCAGAACCACGCTCCTGGGTCTCCACGAGATGTCGGGGGGGAATCCCTTCTTCGCGCGGGAGATCGGATCGGCGCTGCTTCGCCGTGGAGACGACGTGACGGCCGGCGAAGGGCTCCCGATCCCTGACCGCCTTCAAGAGCTCATCGAGGACCGCCTCGGGGGGCTCCCCGCGCGGACCGTCGAAGCCCTGGAGGTCGTCTCGGCCCTGTCGGCTCCGACGTCCGATGTGATCGCTGCGGCGATCGCTCCTTCGCGCGGGGTCGACGATCGTCTGCGTCCTGCGATCGACCACGACGTCGTCGAGGTCGTCGGCGGCCGCCTCCGGTTCACCCACCCGCTCCTCGCGTCCGCCGTCTACCAGAGGGCCCCACTGGCCCGGCGCCGGCAGCTGCATGCGAGGCTCGCGACGATCGTCCGCGATCCGGAGGAGCGAGCCCGCCACCTGGCGCTGTCCGTCGAAGGCCCTGACGTTGCGGTCGCCGACGCCCTCGAGGAGGCCGCCCTGCTGGCCTCTTCCCGGGGAGCCCCGCAATCCGCGGCCGAGCTGTGGGAGATGGCTCGCCGCGCCACGCCGCGGGACCGAGGCGAGGACTTGGTGCGTCGGACCCACCAGGCGGGCGTGGCCCACTACGAGTGCGGGGACACCTCGCTGGCGCGGAGCGTCCTGGAGCAAGCGGTGGACCTCTCGATGGCCGGGCCGGCTCGGGCCCGCGTGCTGCTGGACCTGGGGATGGGCCTCGCCGAGACCGAAGGGTGGCGGGGGGCCTGGGCCGTGTTCGAGGCTGCTCGAGGCGAGGCGGGGGAGGATCTCGCGCTGCGGGCGCTGATCGAACAGAACCTCGGGTACGCCTGGCTGTTCAGGGGAGACCTCGCGGCATCGGAACGGCACGCGCGCGCCGCGCTGCAGCTGGCCGAGGAGCTGCAGGACCCACGGGTGATGGCCGAGGCGTTCCAGGCGTATCCGTTCGTCGAGTTCCTCCTCGGACGCGGGGTCGATCAGGAGATGCTCGATCGCGGGATCGCCCTGGAGGGGCACTTGGAGGGCGAATTCAAATCCCACGTCCTGCGTGCGAGCTTCGTCGCGGCGATGATCCTCAAGTCCACCGATCGCGTGGACGAGGCCCGCCGGACGTTCACAGAGCTCCTGGGTGATGCCGCGGCGCACGGGGTCTCGAGCGCGATCCCGCAGTTCCGGTACCACCTCGCCGAGCTGGAGTGCCGGGCGGGCAACTGGGATGCAGCCATGGAACACGCCCGGGAGAGCATGGCGGGCGCCCAGCGAGTCGGCATGGGGGTCCTGTCGGCGGAGGGCCACTTCGCGGTGGGCCTGGTGGAAGCCCATCTGGGGCGGGCAGACCCGGCGAGGCTGGCAGCCCTCGAGGGGATGCGGGTCGCCGAGGCGGGCGGCGAGGTCTTCCTCCTGATCCCGAACCTGTCGGTCCTGGGGTTCCTCGAGCTCTCCCTGGGCCGACCCTCCGAGGCCGATGCGCATCTGTCCAAGGCCGTCGAGCTCGAGCAGGAGATGGGCGTTCGGGAGCCCGCCTACTTCCGCGTCGTCCCGGACGAGGTCGAGGCGCTCGTCGCCCTCGGCCGCCTCGACGAGGCCGAGGCGCTCCTCGCCCCGTTCGAGGAGGCGGGCAGGAACCTCGATCAGGCCTGGACCATCGCCACGGGGGCCAGGTGCCGGGCGCTCGTGCTGGCGGCGCGGGGTGATCTCGCCGATGCGTCGGCCGCGGCCGATGAGGCGG
>CAVSLG010000021.1:0-278970 GCA_963728665.1 uncultured Actinomycetes bacterium
ACGAGGTCGCGAGCGACTCCGCAACGAGGGATGAGATCTGCGCATCGGGGGCCGCGATCACCGTGATCCCCCCACCCCGGCCGGCCTGCACCTGCTCGGTGAACCCTTCGGGGAACACGACGGCTGCATCGATCGTGCCGTCGTCGGCGAGCGACTCGGCTGCGTCCTCGGTCGCGGCCTCGCGCAGCGTCACGAAGTCGAGGCGCTCCAGCAGCCCCACGAACTCCGCGGGCAGATGTCCGGCGGTGTCGCGGTCGACCACCGCATAGGTCGCCTCGAAACCCTGGCTCTCCACGTCGCCGAGGGTGAGGCTGAAGATGTACGCGAGCCCGAACGGCAGCACGAGGGCGACGAGCACTGCCGTCCGGTCGCGCAGGCGCCGCCGCAGGTCCTTCGTCGCGATCGTCCACGCGTCGCCCATCGTGTCAGCCTTCGTCGCGCAGCGCCTTGCCGGTGAGGTGCAGGAAGACCGCCTCGAGGTTCGGCTCGTGCACATCCATCGAGGTGATGCCGGCGCCCGTTTGGTCGACCGCGCGCACGATGTCGGCGAGCGATGCACGTGCGTCGCGGGCGAGCAGGTCGAGTCCGCCGTCGCGAGGCGCCGCGTCCTCGACGCCGGGCACCCCGGCCGCGGCGGCCGCGGCGCTGACGAGATCGCCGTGTGCCTCGATCCGCAATCGGTCGTGCTCGCCGACGAGTGAGATCAGCTCGCGACGGGTCCCCTCGGCCTTCACGGTGCCCTCGTCGAGGATGCCCACACGGTCACAGAGGCGCTCGGCTTCCTCCATGTAGTGGGTGGTGTAGAGCACGGCCATGCCTTCGCTCGCGAGCGACTCCACGGAGTCGAGGATCGCGTTGCGGCTCTGCGGATCCACGCCCACGGTCGGCTCGTCGAGCACGAGCAGGATCGGGTCGTTCAGCATGCCGAGGCCGATGTTCAGCCGACGCTTCATGCCACCGGAGAAGGCGTCCGTCCGTTCGTCGCCCCGGTCGGCGAGCCCGATCGTCTCGAGGATGCGATCGATGCGCGCGTCGAGCTCGCGCCCCGATAGGTCGTAGAGCTTGCCGAAGAACCGGAGGTTCTCGCGAGCCGTGAGGTCGGGGTAGATCGCGATCTCTTGCGGCACGAAGCCGATCTCGGCCTTCACGTCGATCGTGCCGGTGTCGAGCTCCCTGCCCTGCAGCTCGACGCGCCCGGCATCACGTGTGAGCAGACCGCAGATCATCGAGATCGTCGTCGTCTTCCCGGCGCCGTTCGGTCCGAGCAACCCGTAGGTCTCGCCGGCGGCGATCTCGAACCCGACGTCGTCGACGGCGACGCGGTCGCCGAACGTCTTCCGGAGCCCCGTGCAGCGCAGCACCTCGGTCGGTTCCATGGGCTCACGCTACCCCGACGACGTGACTCGGAGGAAGGTGCCGAGTCCCGCTACCGTGGCTCGCCGTCGCCCCCCGCCGCCGGCATCAACCGGATCGCAGGAAAGTACGGCGGCGGTTCGGGCGCGGGCGGACGCCCGTAGAGGCGCGCGAGGGGTTCGGCCGGCAACAGATCGACCGCGTAGGCCCCGAGCAGCCGGCCCTGCAACGCGCGGGGATCCTCGCCGGTCGGCGTGCTCGCTCGCCCGTCCGGGATGCGGAAACCACCTGCGTGTTCCTGGCAGAGCGTGTAGAGACGCTTCCGGAACGCGTGGACCACGGCGGGCACGCCCGGACCCGGCTCGATCCACGCGCATCCGATGCACACGAGCCGGAGCCGGTCGGGGTAGGCGAACCTGGCGCGCCACCCCCGCTCGTGCGCGACGGTCGATCCCCAGAGGGCGACCCGCCCGACGACAGGCGCCGGCGGCCACGCGGGCCACCCGCGAGCGACGACGTCGAGCGAATCGCTGGCGTGGATCCCGCACCGGCACTCGAGGTCGGGTGCCTGATGGGGGCGGCGTCGACCGGTGAGCACGCGAGGCACGGTGCATCGCGCCTCCAAGGGAACGCGCCTCGGCCACTCGTCGGTGCCGGATCCGGCCGGCTGGAGCACGGGCCCGTCATCGCCCTCGGAGACGTTCCAGACCCGCCAACCGATCACGGGCTCAGTTCGGACGCCGAAGGCCATGCATCCATGCTCCTACGGAACTCGGGACGGCGTGGCCGGATCGGTGCCGCCCCGGGTGGCAACCGCCCGATTTGACGTCGTTGTGTCGAAGGGACACTGTGTGCGGGTGCCCGCCCGATCGCGTGCGCCGCATGGGCGCAAGACGGAGGGGAGGGCAACGTGCGACGACTCATCGCCATGGTGGCGGGGCTCACCATCATCGCCACCGCGACCATCGCGCAGGCGGCGACGCCTGAGGAGGTCTTGAACGAGCCAGGCGTCGACGAAGAGGTGCCGTCGGCATCCGCCGGATACTTCGTGTGGACGGCGAACAGCGAGGCGCGGCCGAACCACTACAACAGCTACGTGAAGGCCGACGGAGGATCGGCCGTGCGCGTCAACCCGGGCGGCACGCACAGCCACGGTGCCGCGATCGATGGCACCATGGTCGTGTACGACGAGGACACCGGCGACGACGCCGACCTCAAGTTCTTCGACGCCGGCTCCGAGAGCCGCACCGAGCCGCCCGGGGGCGTCAACACCGCCAGCTGGGAGTACCGGCCGAGCCTGTCGGGCGATCAACTGCTCTTCACAAGGAACAACGCGAACCGGGTCGGCTTCCGCGACGCATGGGTCAAGGTCGTGCTCTTCGATCTGACGACGGAGACGTCCACGGTGCTCACCAAGCTGGCGATCCGGACGAACTACCTCGTGAGCGACCAGGTCAACGGCGACTGGGCGACGTTCGAGTCCTGCCGCGTCCGCCGTGGCGTCTTCTTCGACTGCCAGGTCTTCGTCTACGAGATCTCGACCGAGACGCTCACGGAGGTCACGAACCCCGGCGTGCAGCAGTACGCGGCTGGCGTGTCGGCGGACGGCACGGTCTACCTCGTGCGCCAACGCAACCGAGACCACTGGATCTGCGGAAAGGCCACGAAGGTCGTTCGCATGGACGGCGGCAACGGGACCGTCATCGCGACCCTTCCGGAAGGCAAGGAGATCTTCAACATGTTCGCCTTCGATCAAGGTGGATCGACGACGCTGTACATGGATCCGGCCAGATGCCGGAACGGCGTTGGCGGGATCTACCGCATCACCGACGCGGACTCGGCGACCCTGTAGCGGATCAGCCGGACGGAGGTGGGGGTAGGGCGCCGCCCGGACCGCCGGGCAACGGTGGCGCGGCGGCGCCCCGCTCCCAGATGCGGTTCAGGTGGTCCTGCATGTACGGCGGGTTCACGAGCGAGAACACGATCTGGAACACGAGCACGAGCACGGGCTCGATCTGCTGAAGCACGCCCGCCCGTTGCTCCGCCGCCTGGATGTGGTTCGCCGTGTTCCAGATCGCGATGAACGGCGGCACGATGATGATCCATCCGAAGAGCATCGCCATGAGCGACCGCGTCGGGCTGATCGACTCGTCATGCTCGAACCGACGGAGCTCGTCGTTCACCTTGTAGTACCAGTAGAAGAAGTAGATCCCGAACGTGATCAGCGACAGGCCGAGCACGCCGAGCGGGTTCCGCTTCAGGTAGGACTCTCCCTGGATCGTGACGGTCTCGGCCATGTCAGCGCAGCGCCGGGTTGAGGGTGTAGGTCGGCACGATCTCGGCGGACGCCAGCACGTGCCCGTCGATCGCCCGTCGGAACCTCTCGAGGTCGAACCCGGCATCGAGCCCAAGGCTCTCGACGTCGAGGGCGTACACCGTCGTGACGTAGTGATGCACGTGCTCGTCGTTCCAGGGTGGGAACGGCCCGTCCCACCCGCCGTAGGTCCCCTCGAGATCGGCGTTGCCCTCGAAGAGCCCTCGGTATCCGTTCTCGCCCTGCACTCCGCCGACCGTGGCCGGCCCCGGCGCACGGCCGTGGGCAACGAAGCCCTCGCCGCCCGCGCCCTCGGGCAGCTCGTGGACGGCGGACGGGAGATCGACGACGAGCCAGTGCGCGAAGTCGACCCGAGGCTCGTCGTCGCCGAGCGAGAGGCCATCGACCCCCATGCGGGTGCGATCGGCCGGCACGTCGGGGTCGACCACCGAGATCGCGAACGACCGGGTGCCCTCGGGCTCGCCCTCCCAGCGCAGGTGAGGGCTGCGGTCGGCTCCCGCCATCTCGGCTTTCCCGTCGGGCGTCGGCGTGGCGACCGCGTGCGCGCCAGCGATCGGCTCACCGTCGGCGACGCTCCTGCTCTGCAGCGACATGCTCATCACGGCCTCCTCGCGACACGTTCCACGTTCAGGCTTGCACCCGGGAGTGGCTCCCGACAAGCGGAGGGCCCATCGCTCAGATGGACCGCGCTCCCGACGACAGGTCCTTCGGCACGACGAACCGCGCGAGCGTGCCGACGCCTTCACTGAGCGCCGTCCACGATGCATCGGGCAGATCGATCCGGGCCAGCGCCGCCGTCGGGAACTTCGCGCCGAGCCGCTCTCGCAGCTCTCCCTCCGCACTCAGCCACAGCGCCAGATCCTCCAACGCCGGGTTGTGACCGACGATCAAGACCGAGGATCCGGGGTCGTCCAGTCGACGGAGTCGCTCGATCAAGACACTCGAGTCGAAGGTGTAGAGCTCCGGCTCGATGGCGACCCGCAGAGGGGAGCCCAGCGAAGGAAGCACCGCCGCGAGCGTCTGACGTGCTCGGAGGCCCGCCGAGCACAGCACGAGGCGCGGCGGGTCGACCGATGCGAGATAGGAAGCCATCGTCGCGGCGTCGCGGTTCCCGCGTGGGGCGAGCGGCCGTTCCTCGTCGGGAAGGCTCGGATCGTCCCAGCTCGACTTGGCATGACGCAAGAGCCAGACCTGTCGCATCGATCGATCGCCGCCTTCCTCGATGTCGCGAGGATAGCGTGCGTTCGCCGTAGGCTGATGTCGTGAGTCCGCTGCAGATCGGTGTCGTCGCGCCCGAGGTTCCTGGGGTCGAGTTCGACGACGGCCCGGTGGGGCTGTTCTTCTACAAGGTCACGTGTCCGACCTGCCAGTTGGCGGCGCCGACGATGCGTCACTTCGAGGAGGCCTTCCCCGGGCGCGTGGTCGGCATCGGACAGGATCCCGAACCCGACCTGGCTCGGTTCACCCGGGAGTACGAGATGGGCATCGCCTCGGTCGAGGACGCGCCGCCGTATCCGGTCTCGGACGACTACGCCGTGGAGTCGGTGCCGACCCTCTACCTGGTGGGCGACGCCGGGCGGGTGCTGGAGTCGGTCGGGGCGTGGGATCGCGACGGGTTCAACCGCGTGGCCTCGAAGCTCGCCGAGTTGACCGGCACGGATCCCGTGCTCGTGTCGACCCCCGATGACGGGCGCCCCGACTTCAAGCCCGGGTGAGGCTCTCGCAACGCGCGCTCGGTCTGAGCGTCAGAGGTCGCCGATGAAGGCGATCGCTCGTTGGGTGCTGGCCGCGCTGATGGTGGTCGCGGGTGTCGCGCATTTCGTGGCGCTCGACTCGTTCCTGCTGCTCGTGCCGTCGTGGTTCCCGTGGCCGACCGCGATCGTGTGGGTCACCGGTGTGATGGAGGTGGCTCTCGGCGTCGCGCTCGTGCTCGCACCCGAGGGAGAGCCGCGTCGGATGGTCGGGTGGCTGCTGGCCGTCTTCCTGCTGATCGTGTACGTCGGGAACATCTCGCAGGCGGTCTCGGGCGTCGACGCGTTCGGACTGGACACCGACGCGCAGCGGTGGGGTCGGCTCGTGTTCCAGCCCGTGCTGATCGCGTGGGCGCTGTGGTCGACCGAGGTCCGGTTCTTCGCCTCTGCAGGGTCGTGACGACGACCGAACCACCCTGGTCTCCCGATCGGAATCAGGTCGCCCCACCTGCCCTGATGCTCGGCCCCCGGGTCTAGACTTGGCCGATGTCCGAGACCCGCCGCCGTGCGAACCTCGCGCCAGCATTCGGGGGCGCCGGCCCGGTCATGTTGATCGGGGGGGCCGAGGACAAGCTGCGCGGCCGGCAGATCCTCAAGCGTTTCGTGAAGCTCGCCGGCGGACCTGAGGCCCACGTCGCGATCATCGCGACAGCCTCGGAGATCAGCGAGCAGGCGCTCCAGTTGTACGAGGGCTTGTTCCTCGAGCTCGGCGTCGCGAACGTCACGGGTCTACGTCCGCAGGAGCGCCCTCAGGCCGACCAGCCCCAGGCAGCCGCGCAGCTCGCCGATGCGACCGGCGTGTTCCTCACCGGCGGCAACCAGCTGCGGCTGACCTCGATCGTTGCGGGAACCCGGTTGCACCAGGGCCTGCACCTCGCGCACGACCGGGGGGCCGTGATCGCGGGCACGTCAGCGGGCGCCAGTGCGCTCGCCTCGCACATGATGGCGTTCGGTCAGCCTGGCGCGACGCCCCGCCACGGCCACGTGCAGACCGCCGCCGGACTCGGGCTGGTCGAGGGCACGATCGTCGACCAGCACTTCGAGCAGCGCACGCGGCTCGGGCGCCTGCTCAGTGCGATCGCCCAGTCGCCGTCGCTGATCGGCCTCGGCCTCGACGAGGACACCTGCGCGATCGTGCACTCGAACCACGCGATGGAGGTGATCGGCCGTGGCGCCGTCACGGTCGTCGACGGGTCCCACATGGAGACCGACGCGTACCGCCTTCGCGGGCGTCGTCCGATGATGGTCTCGGGCGCCCAGCTGCACTCGATCCCCTCGGGGTATTGGTTCGACCTGCGAGCACGGGCGCTGTTCCACGACGAGGCGGAGGCGTCGACCGAGCGTGAGGCCTCGGAGTGACGACGGCGAAGAAGCCTCAGAAGACCACGAAGAAAAGGGCCGCGAGACCCAGACCGGCCCCCACGACGCCGCCCGCGAAGCCCGACCTGCAGATCGTGCAGACGCAGGTCTTCCGCGGACCGAACTACTTCTCCTACGACCCGGCGATCAGGCTCGTCGTGGACCTCGGCGCCCTCGAGCACTGGCCCTCGAACACGATCGCCGGCTTCAACGAGACGCTGCTCGGGCTGCTGCCCGGCGTCGGCGAGCACTCATGCTCGCGCGGGCACGCCGGTGGGTTCCGCGAGCGGCTCGAAGAAGGCACTTGGGCCGGTCACGTCGCCGAGCACATCGCGATCGAGCTGCAGCGGGAGTCCGGCGCGCAGGTCTATCGCGGGAAGACCCGCAGTACGGGAACGCCCGGCCAGTACAACGTGACCTACGGCTACTGGGAGGAGCAGGTCGGCCTCGCCGCCGGTCGCCTCGCGGTGCGCCTCGTGAACCATCTGGTCGAGCGCGAGAAGGGGTTCGACTTCGACCAGGAGCTCGAGCGGCTGATCCTGCTGGCCGAGCGTCGGGCGTTCGGCCCGTCGACCCAGGCGATCCTCGACGAGGCCGCGAGCCGCGACGTGCCGTACATCCGGCTCAACGACCAATCCCTCGTGCAGCTCGGCCAGGGGAAGTACCAGCAGCGCATCCGCGCCACGATGACGTCCAAGACCTCGGCCCTCGCGGTCGACATCGCCGGGGACAAGCAGCTCACGCGGCAGCTGCTCGAGTCGGCGGGGCTCCCCGTGCCGCCGGGGAGGATCGTGCGCACCGCGGACGAGGCCGTGGAGGCGGCCACGCGCGTCGGGTTCCCGGTCGTGGTGAAGCCGCTCGACGGCAATCACGGTCGCGGGGTCGGTCTCGGCCTCACGTCGGTGCGAGCGGTCCGTGGCGCCTTCACGCGCGCCCTGAAGGAGAGCCGCCGCGGCTGGGTGGTCGTCGAAGGCATGGTGACAGGCCGCGACTACCGGCTGCTCGTGATCGGCGGGCACATGGTCGCGGTCGCCGAGCGCGTGCCGGCCCACGTCGTCGGCGACGGGAAGCGCACCGTGCGCGAGCTCGTCGCCGAGGCGAACGCCGACCCGCGGCGCGGCATCGGCCACGAGAAGGTGCTCACGCGCATCAAGATCGACGAGGTCGCCGAGGCGCTGGTGCGTTCGCAGGGCCACGAGCTCGACGGGGTGCCCGATGCCGATGCGATGGTGTTGCTCGCGGCGACGGGGAACATGTCGACGGGCGGGAGCGCGATCGACCGCACGTGGGACGCCCACGAGGACAACGTGGAGATCGCCGAGGAAGCCGCCCGCGTCGTCGGTCTCGACGTCGCCGGCATCGACTTCATCGCGCCCGACATCACGGTGCCGGTCCGCGAGGCGGGCGGCGCGATCGTCGAGGTCAACGCGGCGCCCGGGTTCCGCATGCACACCAACCCGACCGAGGGCGAGCCCCAGTACGTGGCGCGCCCCGTGATCGACCTGCTGTTCCCGGCGGGCTCGCCTTCGCGAATCCCGATCGTGGCAGTGACCGGGTCGAACGGGAAGACGACGACCGTCCGCATGATCGCGCACGTGATGAAGAACATGGGCCACAAGGTCGGGCTGACCTCGACCGACGGCATCCTCATCGACGGCCGGCTCACGAAGCGCGTCGATGCGAGCGGCCCCCGCTCGGCGCAGACCGTGCTGCAGAACCCACGGGTCGACTTCGCGGTCTTCGAGGTGGCGCGGGGTGGCATCCTGCGTGAGGGCTTGGGCTACGGGCGCAACGACGTCGCGGTCGTGCTGAACGTCACGGGCGACCACCTCGGCCTGCGCGACATCGACACGATCGAACAGCTCGCGGCCGTCAAACGCGTGATCGTGGAAGCCGTGCCGCGCGACGGCTTCGCGGTGCTGAATGCCGACGACAAGCTCGTGCTCGAGATGCGCAAGCACTGCTCGGGCAACGTGATCCTGTTCACGATGAACGAGGAGCACGAGCTGATCGAGCGCTGGGTGCGCCGTGGGCGCAAGGCCGTGGTGCTGCAGCACGACGACAAGGGGGAGCTGATCGTGCTGCGGGACGGCCGTCGCACGATGCCCGTCGGCTACACGCATCAGTTCCCGGCCACGTTCGACGGCCGAGCGCGCATGAACGTGCAGAACCTGCTCGCCGCGGTCGCAGCCTGTCACGTCTCGGGCGCACACCTGCACGACATCCGGCACGGGCTGCGCACGTTCACGACCGACTTCTTCCAGGCGCCGGGACGCCTGAACCTCGTGGATCTCGGCGGCGTCACGGTGCTGCTCGACTACGCGCACAATGCCGCCGGGTTGCAGATGGTCGGTGACTTCGTCGAGCGCATGACCTCGGAGCCGCCGCCGGCTCACCCGGGCGAGCCGACGTGGTCGGCGAACCTGCGGGTCGCCGTCGTCGCCACGGCCGGCGACCGTCGCGACGAGGACATGCGCGAGCTCGGGCGGGTCGCCGCCCGGTACTTCGACGAGGTGATCGTGCGCGAGGACGTCCACACGCGTGGCCGCGATCGCGGTGCGACCGGGTCGCTCGTGATGCAGGGCATCGACGAGGCCCGTGCGCAGGGCGCCCGCGTCGGTTCGGCGCAGCTGATCACCGACGAGCTGGACGCGTGCCGCTCCGCGCTCGACCGTAGCCGTTCGGGCGACCTCGTGGTGCTGTGCGTCGACCGCGCCGCCGAGGTCTGGGACGAGATCGAGGCCCGGCGCTCCGCGGCGCGGTAGCGATCAGCGTCCGGGGTCGAGCAGCGCGGTGGGCAGGCGCTGCCGACGCTCGAGCAGGGAGCGCCAGTGGCGAGGTCCCGCGGCGTCGAGCAGATCCGGCACGGTGGCGAGCGTGAACATGTCCGGTCGTACGTCGGAGAGGTCTTCGGCGACGACCGGGAAGGAGACGGTGCCTTCGGGCCGGGCGCGGGGCGAGTACGGCGCCACGATCGTCGCGCCCGGGCCATTGCGCGAGGGATCGAGCATGACACGTCCCGCCCGGTCGGCCTTGCGGAACGCGGCGGTCGCAAGGTCCGGCCGCCGGCCTGTGACCGCGTCCGTCAGGGCGGCGGCCGCGCGCCGCAGGTCGGCGGGGTCGACGCGTCGTTCGAACGGCACGACGACGTGCAGGCCCTTGCCCCCAGTGGTCTTGATGCCGCTGCCCAGGCCGTGGTCGTCGAGCGCTTCGAGCACGAGCACCGCCACCTCGACCGCGGCATCGAATGCGCCGTCGGGCGGGTCGATGTCGACGACGAGCAGGTCGGGCCGGTCGAGGCGATCGGCTCGCACGGGGGCCATGTGCAGCTCGAGCGACGCCTGGTTGCCCAGCCAGGCGAGCGTCGCGGGGTCGTTGCAGACGACGTGGTCGACGTCGCGGCCCGCGCTCGGCGCCGCGATGCGGACCCGGCGGATCCACGACGGAGCGTAGTCTGAGATCTGCTTCTGGTAGTACGGGGTGCCGCTCACGCCGTCGGGCCCTCGCACGAGCGTGAGGGGACGGTCCCGGAGCCATGGGAGGGCGTGCTCGGCGACGGCGCCCAGGTAGTCGACGTAGCGCTGCTTCGTGATGCCCAGGTCGGGCCACAGCAGCTTGTCGGGCCGCGTGACGTCGACCGCGGAAGGGGTGCGCGACGGCATGGGTTCAAGCTTCCCCGTTCGATCGGGGTTCCATGCCTCGGCGCCGCTCCAGGGTCATCGCCGGGCTCGCCGGACCAACCGCCGCACGGTCGCTGCGTCGGCCCGCCGCGCGCCAAGCTCGCCGTCGAGCAGCGCGAACATCTCCGGCCGGTGAGCGAGGGCTGTCACGGCGAGCACGTCGCGAGGTCCGGCTCGCTCGAGCAGGTGGCGCAGCGCGGAAACCTCGTCGGGCAGGACAGGCACGTCGACGGCCCCGCCGTCGAGCGCGCCGGCTCGCAGCCGTGCGATCAGGTCGTCCGCATCGCGCCCGCGCAGGTACCGGCGGAGCTCGGCGATGCACGCGTGGTCGGCCCCTCGGGCCGCGCGCTCGCCGAGGCCGTGCAGGATCGCGTCGTCTCGATCGCCGGCGGTGCCGAACGCGATCCACGTCTCGGCGCCCGCGGGGCAGAGCCCCCGGGCGATCTCGGCGAGTCCGTCCATGCCGGCTTCGTTGTGCGCGTAGTCGACCACGATCACCAGCTCCCCGAGCGTGTACACGTTGGCGCGCCCCGGGTTCGCATCTGCGTCGGGGCGGAAGGAGCGCAAGCCATCCACGACGGCCCGCTTCGGCAGGCCGATCGCGAGCGCAGCCGCGGTGGCCGACATCGCGTTGCGCGCGTGCTGCGAGGAGATGCCCGCCAGCGTCATCGGTACCTCCTCGAGATCGACGAGCTTGCGTGAACCGCCCCTCCCGAGCTCCGCGATCGCTCGGTCGAGCACCGTGAGCGCCCGACCGCCGTCGGACAGGGCGTCCCGCATGGCTGGATGACGCGGATCGAGCGAGCAGATGAACGGACGCCCGCCCGCCCGTCGGCGCATCGCGAGCACGCGCGGGTCGTCGGCGTTGAGCACATGCCATCCGTCGTCGCGCGTGATCGTGGTGATCGTGCCCTTGACCTCAGCGAGCTGGTCGAGCGTGTCGACGCCGTGCAGACCGAGGTGGTCGGCCGAGATGTTCGTGACGACCGAGACGTCGTTGTGGGTCGTGCCGATGCCGCGCAGCAGGATGCCGCCGCGGGCCGTCTCGAGGATCGCGACGTCGATGTCCGGTTGGGCGAGGGCCATCTGCGCGCCGCTGAACCCCGAGTAGTCGCCGGCCTCGACGAGCTCGCCGTCGTGGAAGACCCCATCGGTCGAGGAGTACGCGACGCTGCACCCGGCGGTGCGGACGATGTGCGCGAGCAGGCGCACGGTCGTCGTCTTCCCATTCGTGCCGGTGACCGCGATCACCGGGATCGTGGGGTCGGCCACGGTCGGTGGGGGGCCGGGGTCGACCGTGACGATGGAGTCGGCCGCGTCGGCGACCAGGCGTTCGAACGACCGGCGGGTGCCGAGCAGATCGCGCATCACGGCGGCGACTTGGCGGGCGAGCGCCTCGGCGGCATCACGTCGCCGCCACGGGAACGCGATCACGATGCGGTCTTCGGCCGGTCCCGTGCGCCACCGAACGGCGAGCCGCACGGACGACGCATGGGCGATCGAGCGCGCCACGTGCGCGCCGACACGCCCGGCGAACCGCCGCCGCTGTTCGCTCTCACGCCGGCCCGGGCTGGCCTTCCCCGGGAGGGCGATGTCGGTCGCCAACCCGGAGAGCCGCGATTCGGTGGCGCGCAGCCAGCCGGGGACCGCGAGCGTGAGCTTCACGGCCGGTCGCGGGAAGTACAGGTTCGGGCCGTCGAGCACCCGAAGCTCGACGATGTCGACCAGGTCCGCCATGGCTCGGCCAGCCTATCCGTGAGGCGTCGCACGCGCATCGCGAGGCCGGGAACCTATGCAGGATTCGCTCGGAGTGGTCCGCCCGCGCATGGGTTCCGAAGGCCTCCCGACAGCAGGCGGCGGACGATCGCGAGCCTGACCGAACAGCAGAAGGAAGGAGTCACCGATGCGCAGCAGGAAGCTCATCACGGCGCTCGCCGTGTTCGCGTCGCTCTCGATCGCCGCGGCAGCGTGCAGCAGTGACGGCGACACGTCCTCGACGGACGCGATGGAGGGAGCCGAGTCCTCGGCGCCGGCCGAGACGACCGAGACGATCACCGACGTCGTCTCCGGCAACGAGGACTTCTCGACCTTGCTCGCCGCCGTCGAGGCGGCCGGGCTGGGGGAGACGCTCGCCGGCGAGGGACCGTACACGGTCTTCGCACCGACGGACGACGCGTTCGCGGCGTTGCCGGAGGGCACGCTCGACACGCTGCTGAAGCCGAAGAACGAGGATCTCCTCACGTCGATCCTCACCTACCACGTGGTGCCGGCCGAGGTCATGGCGGCCGACGTGGAGTCGGGCGAGGTCACCACCGTGAACGGTGCGACCTTCACCGTCGACGCGTCCGACATGGGCGTCAGCATCACCGACGGTCAGGGCAACGAGGTCGACGTCATCACGACCGACATCGTCACATCGAACGGCGTGATCCACGTGATCGATGGGGTGGTGCTGCCGCCGGAAGCGTGATCGCGAACGATCCGACGTTCATCACAGCGCCGCCGGGGCTGCTCCTGCGCCCCGGCGGCGCTCGTTCGTCATAGCGTGAGCCCGTGGCTCGACGCGTTCCCTGAGACCGCGCAGATGGCTCCTGGCCATCACGAAGTCGGTCCAGAGCGCTGCCCGATATGCGAGGGCCAGCCACGGGGGCCCCACCGCCCCTCTCGTTCGCAGATGCACCCGGACCCGTCCGTCCCCGAGGTCATCGATGGCCCACGTCCAGGCCCAGTCGAGCCACGCATCGTCGGGCCTCGGCGGCAGATGGGTGTGCGATCGCAACACCAGCAGGTGTGGGGCCTCCATCCGCTCGACCACGAAGTAACACCCGCTCTCGGGGGGCCCGTCCGGCACGTGGTCGCCGACCTCCAGACCCTGGAACTCGGGCAGGATCTCGGTCGCGCTCGGCGCGTTCGCCGGGAACAGCAGCCGATCGACCCACCGGTACGTGTACCACCCCGCGCGATGCCACCCGGTCTGCACGAGCCAGGGCCAGACGTCGTCGGCGCGGCCGCGCATCGTGATCGCGTGGTTCGTCGCGAAGGAGGGGTCGGGCACGAGATCGTCGCTGGGAAGACGGCGCCGGCGTTCCTCGGGCGTGCTGCCCCAGGTCCTCCCGAGATAGGTGGCGGCCGCGAACGCGCCTACCGCGGCCGCCCCGACGGACCAGCCCATCTTCGACATCGGACCTCGCCCCCTTCGACGGACCTCGGAGTCAGCGTGCACGAACTCCGGTGTCGCACGACGGGCGGTTCGGCCCGGTCCGTGCGGACCTTCAGTCCCTCAGGACCCGCTCTTCGAGGACGTGGTCGGAGCAGAAGTGGTGTCGCACCCCGTCGGCGTCGATCGCGCCGATCGACGGCTTCCCGCACGGGTCACCGATCGCCACCGTCGTGGGCGCACCGCCATCCGCGGATTCGCGTTCGCGGATCATCTGCTGCATCACAAGGGCGACGTCGACGTACTGACACGGGGGGAGAGGGTCCGTCATGCGAGCAGTGTGGCCCGACCGGCCGACGGAGCGCATCGGCTGTCCGGCGCGCGTTCGTTCGGCGAAGGTCTCGAAACCCACGGCGCCAGGGGAGGCCGCACGCCGACGTCGCGGGCCGGCGTCAGGCCTGGGCCTGGGTGCGCAGTTTGTAGTAGGCGCGCTCCACCATGAATCGAGAGTCGGGTGACGACGGGTCTGCGAGCGCCTCGCGGAGCCATGCCTTGACCTCGTCGACCTCCACGGACTCCGCGTTCATGCGACTCGGTCGCGTGAACCGCTTTCCCCGAACGAGCGGGCCGAGCAGCTGTGCGGCCTCACCGAGCTGATCGGCCTCGACCAGCCGGAGCGCCTCTTCGATCCTGTCGACGTCGATGGGTGTTCCCTCCCTTCGGCGAACGAGCCTGCCCGTTGCCGCCTTGGTGCGGCGCCGGCTTCGAGAGGCCGGCCTGCACGAATTCGGCGTGCAGGTCCAACCGCTTCGCGATGCGGCCGACCTCCAGGCGCTGATCGGGGGTGACGAACGTGACCCCCTCGCCGCCGCGCCCGGCACGCGCCGTGCGGCCCACACGATGAACGTACGCCTTGTCGTCTGCAGGCGCATCGAAGTTGATCACGTGGGTGATGTCGTCGAGGTCGAGGCCGCGGGCGGCGACGTCGGTCGCGACGAGCACGTCGTTGGCTCCGCTCGCGAACCGTCCGAGCGCCCGCTCGCGCTGCGGCTGCGACATGCCGCCGTGCAGCTCACCGGCGCTGAACCCTTCCTTGCGCAGGTTCCGAGCGAGGCGGTCGGCGCCGCGTTGGGTGCGCACGAAGATCAACGTGAGCCCCCGGTCGGCGGCGAGCTCGCGCACGAGCGCCCTGGTCTTCTGGGGGTGCTCCACGGCGATGAAGCGATGCGTGGCGTGATTGATGTTCGGCCCGGGCTCGCCATTCTCGTGCAGCACTGCATCGCGCGTGAAGCGCTTCGCGAGGCGCCCGACCTCACCGTCGAGCGTCGCGGAGAACAGCATCGTCTGGCGGTCGGGGCGCAGCATCTCGAGGATGCGGGTGACGTCGGGTAGGAAGCCCATGTCCAGCATGCGGTCGGCCTCGTCGAGCACGCAGGCGCGCACGCGGTCGAGGCGCAGCAGCTTCCGCGCGACGAGGTCCAGCAGTCGTCCGGGGGTCGCGATCACGATGTCGGCGTGGCGCGCGCGCTTGGCCTGTGGTCCGATGCCGACGCCGCCGTAGACGGATACCACCTGCAGGTGACGCACGTCGGCGATCGCGCGGAATTCCTCGGTGACCTGGCTCGCCAGCTCGCGCGTGGGCGCGAGGATCAGTCCGGTCGGGCTCTTCCCGCTGGGGTGCAGGCGCTCGACGAGCGGCACGGCGAACGCGAGAGTCTTGCCCGAGCCGGTGCGTGATCGTGCCAACACGTCACGGCCGGCGAGGGCGTCGGGCAGCACGAGCGACTGGATCGCGAATGGGCGCTCGAAGCCGCGCATGCGCAGAACCTCGGCGACCCGCTCCGAGACGCCGAGCGCTCGGAAGGTGGGCTGGTCGGGCTCGTGGTCGATGGATCTCGCTGTTGCGGCGGTGGTCGGCACGGTTCGGTGTGTCCTCTCCTGGTCGTTCGTTCGATGCGCGTCGAGGGCAGGCGCCTCTGCGCAGGGAACGCCCAGGAGGGGCGGTGCGTGCGAAGGATCGCGAGACATCGTCGCGCGCGCGTCTCGTTCGAGATCGGCGCGGTCGTTCCAAGGATACGCGATGGAACCGAGAGCGCGACGGACCGTCTCACACGCCGCTGATGCGCACGAGCCTGCCGAGGGCCAACCGTGCGACCGGGATGTATGCGAGCACGAAGGGTGCCGGGCCGTCGATCACGACGACGGCCACGCCATCGCCCACCTCGTGATCGATCGTGAGTCGCGCGGGCCCGGCGCGAACCTTCCACGTCCATCGGCGTGCTGCCTCGTCGAGGGCGGTGACCTCGAAACGCGCCTTGGCGCCGAAGAACCCGTGCACCGCCCCGCGCATGCCTCGCTCGATCGGTCCAGCCGGATCGACGCTCGTGATCTGGGGCGCCCAGCTGTGCCACCGGGACGTGTCGGCGTACGCGGCCCACATCGCCGCTGCACTCGCCGGCCCGCGCACTACGACGCGCGATCGCATCGTCGCGAGCCTACGGGTCGGCGTTCATCGGTGTCCCGGAGGACCGCGCGAACCCATGCAAGGCCCTCGATTTCACGTCCATCCGTGCATGGGTTCCGAATCGCGGTTGACGGAAGGAGACAGTGATGAAGCTCGGTACCAAGGCATCGATCCTGATCATCCTGGTCGCGGCGTTCGTGTCGTTCCTGCTCTCGGTGTCGCTGTGGTTCGGGGTCTTCGGCGACCCGGATCGGGAGTCGGGGATCTTCGTGGGCCTGTGGGTGCCATCGATCCTCGCGCTCGGCGCGCTGCTCAGCCCGAGAGGGGCGGCGCGATGACCCCGTTGCTCGCGCTCAGCGACGGCACGATCTTCGCGATCGGCAGCGTGATCTTCATCGCCGTGTTCACCGCGGCTCTGGGGCTCGCATACGCCCGGTTCGAGGAACTCGGCGAAGACGACCGGCGATCCGGGGAGGGCTGAGGCATGCACGTTGCGATCACGGGCGCGAGCGGTCTGATCGGTGGGGCCCTCGCCGAACGGCTCGAGGCCGACGGTCATCGGGTGGTCCGGCTCGTGCGCCCGCAGACGTCGCCTCGCGCGGGCGAGGTGATCCGATGGGATCCGGCATCGGGAACGATCGACGCGAGTGGCCTCGACGGTGTCGACGCGCTCGTGCACCTCGCCGGGGCCGGCATCGGCGACCGACGGTGGACCGAGGCTCGCAAGCGCGAGATCCTCCGTTCCCGCACCGATGGCACCTCGCTGTTGGCGTCGGCGATCGCGGGTCTGCAACGTCCGCCGTCGGTGTTCGTGAGCGGGTCAGCGACCGGCATCTACGGTGACGGGGGCGACCGGGAGCTGACCGAACAGGCGCCAACGGGCGTCGGGTTCCGGGCCGAGGTCGTGACGGCCTGGGAAGCCGCCGCGCGCCCCGCTGTCGACGGAGGCATCCGGACGGTCCTCCTGCGCAGCGCGAACGTGCTCACACCCGATGGCGGATTGCTGCCGTTCCTGCTCACGCCCTTCAAGCTCGGCCTGGGAGCGCGGTTCGGTGACGGTCGGCAGTGGTTCCCCTGGATCACGCTCGACGACGAGCTCGCCGCGATCCGATTCGCGATCGAACACGAGGACCTGCACGGACCGGTGAACGTCGTCGCTCCCGAGGCCGTCACGAACCGGACCTTCACGAAGACGCTCGGGCGGGTGCTCAACCGCCCGGCGCCGTGGTGGGCCCCGGCTCCGGTGCTTCAGGTGATCGCCGGATCCGAGCGTGCCCGGGAGGCTCTGCTCTCGAGCGCCAGGGTCGTGCCCGCCGCGCTCCGGGAGGCGGGCTTCGTCTTCGGCGATCCGTCGCTCGAGCAGGCGCTGGGTCGCGTGCTCTCGAGTTCCGTGGATCGGCTCCCCGTGGCGCGTGAGCCGTGACGCAGCAGGTCATGCTCCCCGTCCTCACTGGCCGCCGCTCCCATCGCGGTCATGGGGGCTTTCGGAGGCGCGATCGAGTCCGGGAGACGTCGGTTGCGTCCACCGAGTTCTAGGTTTGGGATCGTGATGGGCGAGATGCGCGACGGGTTCCCATCGTCGGCGCCCGAGCCGGTCTGTCCGGACCCGGTCCACCGGGCGGTGCTGACGAACCGCTGGCGTTGGCTCACGTACCTGCACTGGCCCTACGAGCCAACGGTGGTGCAGACGCTGCTGCCCGACGAGCTCCGTGTCGACACGTTCGAAGGGCGGGCGTGGGTAGGACTGATCCCCTTCCGGATGCAGGTCGCCGTGCCGGGGCTGCCACCGGTGCCCTACCTGTCGACGTTCCCCGAGACGAACGTGCGCACCTACGTCGTGGGCCCCGACGGCAAGCCAGGTGTGTGGTTCTTCTCGCTCGACGCCTCGCGTCTGCCGGCGGTGCTGGTGGCCAGGGGCTGGTTCGGACTGGAGTACCGGTGGGCGACGATGGACATCGAGCGCGAGGGCCCGCGGGTGCGCTACACGAGCGTGCGACGGGAAGGCACGAGCGCGAGCAGCTCCGTCGAGGTCGACGTCGGCGATCCGCTCGCCCCGGAGGACGTGACCGATCTCGACCACTTCCTGGTCTCGCGGTGGCGCCTGTACTCGAGAGGACGGCGTGGCTTGATGCTCGGTCGCATCGATCACGTGCCGTGGGCCCTGCGGTCGGCGGGTCTCGTCGACGTGCGGGAGGACCTGCTCCGGGCGGCAGGGTTACCGGATCCCGCGTCGGCACCCCTCGTGCGATACGCCCCCGGAGTGGACGTGCGGATCGCGCCGCCGGCCCGCCTGGGAACGGGTGCGCGCTGAGTCCCGAGCTCGACGCCGTCGTCGTGGGCGGGGGCCCGAATGGCCTCGCGGCGGCGATCCGCCTGGCCGGCGCGGGGCGGCAGGTGCTGCTGGTCGAGGCCGAGGCCACGATCGGCGGCGGGTGCCGGTCCGCGGAGCTCACGCTGCCCGGCCACGTGCACGACGTCTGCGCCGCCGTCATGCCCCTGGGCGCCGGGTCGCCATTCCTGCGTCGGTTGCCGCTCGAGGATCACGGACTGGAGTGGATCCAGCCGCCCGTGCCCGCCGGGCATCCCCTCGACGATGGCAGCGCGTCGCTGCTGCGCCGCTCGGTCGAGGCCACTGCCGCCGGTCTCGGCCGCGATGCCGGCGCCTACCGCCGGCTCGTCGGTCCGCTCGTGGCACGGTGGCGTGACCTCGCGGAGGCCTCGCTCGGTCCTGTGAGCGAAGGGGTACGCCACCCGCTGGTGATGACCCGGTTCGGCGTGCCCGGCGTGCTCGATGCGACGCGACTCGCCACGACGGCGTTCCGGGACGAGCGGGCGAGAGCGCTGTTCGCGGGCATGGCAGGGCACTCGATGCTGCCGCTCTCGCGGCCGTTCACGGCGGCGTTCGGGCTGATGCTATCGGCGAGCGGTCATGCCGAGGGATGGCCGATCCCTCGTGGCGGCGCGTCGCACCTCGTCGACGCCATGGCGTCCTACCTCACCTCGATCGGTGGCCGCATCGAGACCGGCCGGTCCATCGCATCCCTGGCCGAGCTGCCCAGCTCGAAGGTCATCCTGCTCGACCTGGACCCGGGCCAGGTGGCTCGCCTCGCGCGCGACCGCCTGCCCGAAAGGTACCTGCGGGGACTGCGCCGCTTCCGCCACGGTCCGGCGGCCTTCAAGCTCGACCTCGCGATCGACGGCCCGATCCCGTGGGCGGCCGAGGAGCTGCGTGAGGCCGGCACGGTGCATCTGGGCGGCACCATGGCGGAGATCGCCGCGGGCGAGGCCGCCGTCGCGCGGGGGAACCACCCGCATCGGCCATACGTGCTGCTCGCCCAGCAGAGCCTGTTCGATGCGACCCGTGCACCCGAGGGACGGCACACCGTCTGGGCGTACTGTCACGTGCCGGCTGCCTCGACGGTCGACATGACGGAGCGCATCGAAACCCAGATCGCACGCTTCGCCCCGGGGTTCCGCGAGCGCATCGTCGCTCGCCACGTCACCGG
Organism: uncultured Actinomycetes bacterium; assembly: GCA_963728665.1. GTDB lineage: Bacteria > Actinomycetota > UBA4738 > UBA4738 > HRBIN12 > JAOUEA01. The sequence goes on from CAVSLG010000021.1 coordinate 19,606, forward strand.
CCCCGCCGACTACGCGCGCTACAACCGGAACTACGTGGGCGGCGACATCTCCGGCGGAGCGCACGACGGCCTGCAGCTGTTCGCCCGCCCGATGCTCCGGCCGGTGCCCTACGCCACCCCGGCGCCCGACCTGTTCATCTGCTCGGCGTCGACCCCCCCCGGCGGCGGCGTGCACGGGATGTGCGGCTTCCATGCCGCCGGCGCGGCGCTCAGGCGACTGCGCAGGGTCCGATGACACCGGCGACCGGCCGGTCTCCGGTCACGACATGTACACCGGTTCAGATCGCGGGCGTCGACCGCGAGCTCGATCTCATCGTCGTCGAGGCTGCGACCCAGGCCGAGGTCACGAGCTTCCTTGGCCACGCGGATCGCGGTGCAGCACGAGACCTTCGGCAGCGTCGATTGCGCGGGATAGAGCGACCCGCGCTCTCACCCCCTGGATGCTCGGTGCGCCGACCGACCCTCACGGCCTGCCGGCCCCCGGCAGGCGGGCCGGACGGCCTCGGGGATCAGTAGCGCGGAACCTCCACACTCCCGGCCACGCACGGCGCCGGCTCCGCGGCGTACGGGAGCGGATACGCTTCGGAGCATGATGCCCGTGCGCGGCCGGTCATGGCCCTCGATCCGCGTCGCGATGCTCGCGCCGATCTCCTGGCGCGTGCCGCCTCGCCACTACGGGCCGTGGGAGCAGTTCGTCTCGTTGCTGACGGAGGGCCTCGTGGGGCGCGGTGTCGATGTCACCCTGTTCGCGACGGCCGACTCCGTGACCTCCGCGCGCCTCGTCGGCACCGCACCCACGGGCTACTCCGAGGACGATCGGCTCGACGCCAAGGTCTGGGAAGGCCTGCACATCGCCTCGGTGTTCGAGCGGGCCCATGAGTTCGACCTGATCCACAACAACTTCGACTTCCTGCCGCTCACGTACAGCGCGCTCGTCGAGACGCCGGTCGTGACCACGATCCACGGGTTCTCGTCCGAACGCATCGTGCCGGTGTTCGAGCGCTACGCCGCCCGCAGCCACTACGTCGCGATCAGCGATGCCGACCGGCACCCCAGCCTCGACTACGCCGCGACGATCCACCACGGCATCGACACAGGGCGATTCCCGCTCGGCGAGACGCCCGCGGACTCGCTGCTGTTCTTCGGCCGGATCCATCCCGACAAGGGCGTCGAGGAAGCGATCGAGGTCGCCGCGCGCGCCGGCATGCAGCTCACGATCGCAGGCATCGTGCAGGATGCCGTCTACTTCGAGGAACGCGTGCGGCCGCACATCGACGGGGAGCGCGTCACATACGTCGGTTCCGTCGGTCCGGAAGAGCGCGGGGAGCTGCTCGGCAACGCGACGGCGATGCTGCACTTGATCAACTTCGAGGAACCGTTCGGCTTCAGCGTCGTCGAGTCGATGGCCTGCGGCACGCCCGTGATCGCCCGTCGTCGCGGTTCGATGCCCGAGATCGTGAGTCACGGGAAGAACGGGGCGCTCGTCGACACGCTCGACGAGGCGGTCCGCGCGATCGACGACGTTCGGGGGCTGAACCGCGCTACCGTGCGTGCCTCGGTCGAGTACCGGTTCGACGTGTCCCGCATGGTCGACGAGTACCTCGCGCTCTACCGTCGCATCGTCGATCCGAACCGGACGTTGAGCCCTCTCCGCCGTGCCAGCTGATCCCCTGCGCGAGACGTTCCGTCTCGGTGTCAACTATTGGCCGGCTCGCACCGCGATGGCCTGGTGGTCGAGGTTCGACGCCGGTGAGGTGGCAAGAGACTTCGACCGCATCGCCGTGAGCGGCATGGATTCGATCCGGCTGTTCCTGCGCTGGGAGGACTTCCAGCCCCAACCCGACCGTGTGGACCGCGACATGCTCCGACGACTGGTCACGGTCGCCGGCATCGCTGCCGGCGCCGGGCTCGCGCTGGTGCCCACGTTGTTCACGGGACACATGAGCGGTGTGAACTGGATCCCCGACTGGGCGCTGGGCGGGGACGAGCGCGACGCCCGGTTCCGGGTGGTGAGCGGGGCACGGGTCGTCGCAGGCGGAATCCGCAACTGGTACGTCGATCCCGATGTCGCGCAGGCGCAGGCGTCGTTGGCGGTCGAGGCGGCGACCGCGCTCGCAGGACACGACGCGCTCTTGGCCTGGGACCTGGGCAACGAGCCATCGAACTGCGTGATGCCGCCCGATCGCGAACGTGGCCGTCGGTGGCTGGAGCTGATCGCCTCGGCGATCCGCGTCGCGGATGACGCCGCCCAGATCACGATCGGCCTGCACATGGAGGACCTGGAGCAGGATCGGAACCTGGGACCGCACGAGGCCGCCGAGGTGTGCGACTTCCTCACGATGCACGGATACCCGATCTACGCGCCGTGGGCCGACGGTGAGACCGACGAGCACCTCGTGCCGTTCTTGGCGGCCGTGACGCGCTGGCTCGGCGGTGGTGCCGAGGTGCTGTTCTCCGAGTTCGGGCTGCCGACGTTCCGGGGTGAGGCGCGCACGCCGATGCTGGTGGCTGAGGACGATGCGGCTCGGTACACCGCTCGCGTGCTCGACGGGCTGCGTCACGAGGGATGCGCGGGTGCATTGGTGTGGTGCCACGCCGACTACGCGCCGGCGATCTGGGAGGAGCCGCCCCTGGACGACGCGACGCACGAACGTTCCTTCGGGATGTGGCGAGCGGACGGATCGGCGAAGCCGGCCCTGGCGGAGCTCTCGTCGTTCGCAGGTCGGTCACGGCTCGGCGCTCCCATCGACGACTGGATCGATGTCGGCCGGGAGGCCTACTGGCAGGATCCGAGGGCCGCGCTGGTGCACCTGTACGGGCGCTACCGCGAGCGCGTCACTGCCGTGCGCGGGTGAGAGATGCACCCCTGCTGCGAGGCAGGACCCCGATCCGGCTCGTCGCGCTGTTCGCCGGTCTGTTGCTGATCGCCGTGGCGATCGTTTCGATGCTCGAGTCGCAGCTCGGCGTGCCGCCGTGGGACGTGCTGCACATGGGCATCGCGGCACACACGCCGCTGACGCTCGGGACCGCGGCCGTCGTCGTGGGCCTCGCGATCGTGGCGATCGCCTGGGTCGGGGGCGCGCCGCCCGGCGTCGGCACGATCGCCAACGCGGTGGTGATCGGACTCGCGATCGACGTGCTCAGCACGATCGGGTGGGTCGAACGTCTCTCGGAGAACCAGCTGATCCTGCGTGTGGGGCTCGTCGGGTTCGGCATCTGGCTGTTCGGGATCGGCTCGGCGCTCTACATCGGAGCCGGCATGGGCGCGGGGCCCCGCGATTCCTTCATGCTCGCGCTCACGCGGCGCACCGGCTGGCGCATCGGGCTCGTGCGCGGCGCGATCGAGGTGGCGGTGCTCGTGGCCGGCCTGTTGCTCGGTGGCGTCGCGGGCATCGGCACGCTGGCGCTCGCAGTGCTCGTCGGACCCTCGGTCGAGCTCTCGTTCTGGCTGTTGCTGCGGCTCGGCTTGGCCGATCCGCGCGTCCATGCGCCGGAGTTCGGCCCCCTCGACATCGCCTGATGATCCTCGGCCACGGATGGGTCTCGGATCCCAGCCCGTTGGACGGACGGCCGTACCCTGGCATTGGGAGGTGTGGATCGTGCCGGCCGCCGAGACCGCGCATCCGACGAGGTGGTGGCATCGCCTCGATGACGGGCGGATCCGCTGCGATGTGTGTCCGCGCGCGTGCGCCTTACACGAGGGGCAGCGAGGACTCTGCTTCGTGCGCCAGCGCGAGGGCGACACGATCGTGCTGACGACCTACGGGCGCTCCTCGGGCTTCTGCGTCGATCCGATCGAGAAGAAGCCGCTGAACCACTTCCTGCCGGGGACCCCGGTGCTCTCGTTCGGCACTGCCGGGTGCAACCTCGCGTGCCGGTTCTGTCAGAACTGGGACATCTCGAAGTCCCGCGACGTCGACACGCTCGCTCACGAGGCATCGCCCGAGGCGCTCGCCGAGGCGGCCGTCCGTCTCGGGTGCCGGTCCGTGGCCTTCACTTACAACGACCCGGTGATCTTCCTCGAGTACGCGATCGACGTGGCCGACGCCTGCCGCGAGCGCGGCGTGCGGGCGGTCGCGGTCACCGCCGGCTACGTGAACGCGGAGCCCGGCCGGGAGTTCTTCAGCCACATGGATGCCGCCAACGTCGACATGAAGGGGTTCACCGAGGCCTTCTACCACCGGGTCTGCGCGGGACACCTCGCGCCCGTGCTGGCCACGCTCGAGCATCTCGCGCACGAGACCCGGGTGTGGTTCGAGCTCACGACGCTGCTGATCCCCGGGTTGAACGACTCCGACGACGAGCTCGAGAAGATGACGCGCTGGGTCGTCGTCCACCTCGGGCGCGATGTGCCGATGCACTTCACCGCGTACCACCCCGACTGGAAGATGCTCGACCGGCCGACGACCCCGGCCGAGACGCTGCGGCGTGCCCGTCGCATCGCGATCGACAACGGCGTGCGGTACGCCTACACGGGCAACGTGATCGACCCCGTCGGCCAGACCACACGGTGCGCGGGCTGCGGCGCCGACCTGATCGTGCGTCGGGGATACGAGATCACGGGCTGGAACCTCGGGGCGGGCGGACGATGCGGCTCGTGCGGCCTGCCGTGCGCAGGGGTGTTCGAGACCCAGCCCGGCACGTGGGGCGAGCGCCGGCTGCCGGTGCGCCTGGAGGTGTGAGGCCGATGACGATCGGTGCGATGCGGACAGCGGTCGCGGCCGGAGCGTTTTATCCGGGGGAGCGGACACCGCTCATCCACACGGTGGACCGCCTGCTCGGTGCGACGCGTCGGTGGACGGGCGCGCGGCCCTGGGGCATCGTCGTGCCGCATGCGGGATACCGGTACTCGGGTCCGGTGGCGGCGAGTGCCTACGCCGCGGTCCTGGCGGGCCGTGAGGCGATCGCTCGCATCGTGGTGATCGGACCGGCGCACTTCGTTCCGCTGGCTGGATGCGCCGTGCCGTCGGCGGGTGCGTGGCGAACGCCGCTCGGCGACGCATCGCTCGACACGGAGCTTCGGGAGGTCGCGATCAGGGCCGGGTGCGGCGTCGACGACGGCCCCCACACCTCGGAGCACTCGCTGGAGGTGCAGCTGCCGTTCCTGCAGCGGGTGCTGGGGAAGCGGCTCCGGTTCCTGCCGGTCGCGATCGGGCAGGCGCCCGCCGACGACGTCGCGGCGGTGCTCTCGGACCTCGCGGGGCACGCCGACCTCGTGGTCGTGAGCACCGACCTCAGCCACTACCACGACGTCGTCACGGCCCGGTTGCTGGATCGCCGCACCGCCGATGCGGTGCAGGCCCTCGACGCCGACGCGATCGGCCCTTCCGACGCATGCGGCGTCTTCGCCCTGCGCGGCGCCGTGTCGTTCGCGCGCCGGGCCGGCATGTCGATCCGCCTGCTCGACCTGCGGACCTCGGGCGACACGGCCGGCGACCCCCACCGCGTGGTCGGCTACGGTGCGTTCGCGATCCAACGCTGACTACTCCGCCTCGAGCAGCGCCCGTTCGTCGGCGAGCGCGATCACGAGGTGTCCCCGCGCGTTCGGGTGCAGCGGCGCCGGGTCGTCGGGCCCCTGCACGTATGGCGAGTCGGTGCAGAGCTCGTGCCCGGCGAAGTCGGGCTGCACCGTTCGATACCCGAAGGTGTCGGCGCCGGCCGTGAGCACGTCGTTCAGCGCGTCGAGGCGGTCGAGCAAGACGTCGAGCTTCTCTGGCGTGAGCCCGAGCGGCTCGAGGCAGTCGAGCGCGGGATCGAACGGCGCGTAGTAGCGGTTGATCAACACGAGCGGATCGCCGGGCAGCGCCGCGAGCTGACGCAACAACTCGTAGTAGTCCTGGGTGAAGTCGTCGAGCGACCGCTGGAAGTAGGCCGTGAGCGCACGGTTGTCGCAGGAGTCGGCCGCGCCGCAAAGGAACACGAGCGTGCTCCAGTGCAGGTCGTTGGCCCCCACGTTCACGATCACGACCTCGGGCTGCGTGGCTCGCTTGGCGACCGCGAGCTGCGACGCGATGCGCCGGTCTCCCACGACTTGGGGCCCCAGGATGCCGCGGTCGATCGTGGCGCCGCTGCAGGCCAGGTTGTCGACCGTCCAGTCGTTCACGCGCCCGAGCGTCTCGGCGAAGGCGAACGAGCTCCGCTCGCAGGCCTCGTCCTGCTCGGTCGCGTCGTGGATCGGGGGACCGCCGAGGCCCGCGGCCGTCGAATCGCCGAGCACGATCGCCTGCACGTCGGGTTGCGACGGCCCCTCCGCCGGGACGACCGGGCGCAGCTCCTCGCGACCGACCAGTTCGTTCAGGCTCCCGACCTCACGCAGCACACCGGGGGCGGTGAATGCGGTCACCATGATCGCGCTGACGTTCACCGCCTCGACGAACAGCAGCCCACCGACGATCGCGATGAACGTGCGCCGGTGGTCGTACCGACGCCATCCCGCGATCGCGCCGAGCAGCAGGACCGCCGCGGCCCCCACGATCGCGCTCTGCCACAGGAAGTACCGACGCCAGCCACTCGCGAGCGCCTCGCCGACCGCGGCGGCCGCCGCGGCCTGCCCCGGCGGTGAGAACGCGCCGGCGACCTGGGCGTCGAGGGTGATGTCGGTGAGCACGAGCCGGGGCCTGACTGGCCCGACGAAGTAGATCTCCGTGGGCAACGACCGGCCGAAGAGCACGATCTCGCCGGGGCCCGAGGCGCTGAGCGTCGGCGGCGTGGCCGCCACCGCCACGGTCTGTCCGAGCGCAGAGACGGACTGCGCGGGCGTGATGAGCAGGCCGACCGTGATCGCGGCTGCCGAGACCGCGAACAGCGCGCCGGCGACGGCCAGGCCTCGCAGCAGCGGCCGGCCAGAGGGCTCCGCCTCGGGCCGTTCGACCTCGTGATGCCTCGTGCGTGACACCCATCGACCCTACCCGGCCGGATATCCCTTCCTCCTGACATCGCGGGGGCGTACCGTGAGGGACGGAGGAGGGGTGGTCGAGCGAGTTGGGCAGGGCGACGTTCCTCGCGATCGCCGTGATCGCGGCGATCATGCTCGCGCAGCCCGTCGCCGCGTCGTCGAGGGTGGCGTTCTCGAGACGGGGCGACATCTTCACGGTGCAGCCCGACGGTTCCGGTGCCCGACGGATCACGCACCGCGAAGCGGTCGAGCACATGCCGACGTGGTCACCCGATCACGACCGCATCGCGTTCCTGTCGTGGAGCCGCCGCATCGTGGTCGTCGACGCCGACGGCTCGGCCCGCAGTGTCATCTACCGCCTGCCCCGCCGCTTCGAAGGCATCACCGGGCTGGCGTGGTCACCCGACGGCACACGCCTCGCGTTCGCGACCGCGCGCGAGAAGGGCCGTGACCATCCCGGCGGCCCGAGGGACTGTGGGCAGATCAGGTGGATCTCGTCGGGCGGCGGGCCGACGCACGTCGTGATCAACGGCGAGCCGCACATCACCGGCATCTCGTGGAGCCCTGACGGGGGCTGGCTCGCGATCGGGTTCGAGCACCAGAACATGACGCGGGCGTGCGGCGACGACCGGCCGCTCGGTATCGCGCGGGTACGCCTCGACGGCTCCGGCCTGCACGGGCTCGGCCCGGGGCTGGCCACGCATCCCGACTGGTCGCCCGACGGGCGTTGGATCGCCTACCGCGACTGGCGACGCACATGCCACGTCTGCGGCGAGATCTGGGTGGTGCGTCCCGACGGCGCCCGCAACCACGTGCTCACCCCGATGCCGGCCTCCGAAGGGGGTCTCACGCAGCCCCGATATGCGCCGACCGGGAAGCGGCTGGTCGCGCTCGGCGACGGCATCTGGGTGATCCGCGGCGACGGCTCGCTCCGTCGACGCATCGTCGATCGCGCCGGGTCGATCGACTGGTGATCGGCGATCCGACCCTTACCGAAGATCGACCCCCGCGGTCCAGGTGTGACATGGTATGCGGACACCTCGTCCACGGAAGGGGCAGTCATGGCCAGCAAGGACAAGGGCGGCGCGAAGGGTTCGAAGACGGCGGCGAGCAAGACCTTGAAGGAGAAGCGCGCCGCCAAGAAAGCCAAGGGTAAGAGCGGCTCGGGCTCTTCGGACTGGAACCTGAACAAGTAGCGGAACCTGTTCCGCCCGGTCGTCGGCTCAGAGCAGCTTGCCGTAGAAGTTCGCCCTGACGCCGTTCACCTTGGTGAACTCACCGCCGAAGTGCAGGGCGGTCCCCTCGGGCTCGAGATCCCAGATCCCGTTGAACTTGCCCGTCACCGACGGGGTCCAGGGGTCCAAGGCTCCGGTGAACGCGTAGGCGGCGAGGTAGTCGTGCCGCACGCATTCCCCGAACGGGTCGAGATCGCCCGGGTTGCTCGACTTGAACCCGCATCGGTCCCCTGTCGCATCGGCGATCTCGACGAAGTGCCCGCCTACCACGAGTCGCCCGTCCAGGATCCCGAGGGCTTGCACGGATCCCGAGGTGTCACGCTTCCACTGGAGGGCCTCGGCGAACGAGTACTTCGCCACGAAATCGGACCCACCGGCTCCGAGGTAGAGGGCGCTCCCATCGGTCACGACGGCGATGCCGGTGGCTCCGCTGGCGTCCGCCGCACCTCCCGGCGTGAGATCGCTCGGGACCCAGGAGGGATCGAGGGTGCCGTCGGCGCTCAGCTTGATCAAGGCCTTGACCGGCTGACCTCCGGCGAAGTCGCACTGGCAGGCCGCGAACAGCGCCCCGCCGGCCAGCACCAGCTGGCGGTACGCGGGCGGCGTCGAGTGACCTCGAAGGCCCGCCTGGACGGTGACCTTCGTGCGTCCCTTCCAGATCGCCGAGCCGGTCGTCGCGTTCCAGAGGCCCAACGTGGTGCCGGCGGCATACACGCTGTCGCCGTTCACGAGCACCGTCTTCGCTGTCGGCACTCCCTTGAACCAGCGGACGGCTCCCGTCGAGAGGTTCACGGCTGCGAGGTTCTTCTGGGCGCTGCTGGCGGGGTTCACGAACTTCCCACCGACGATCAACTCGCCGCCCAGCACGTCGAGGTCCCAGATCTCCGCGCCCGAACCCCCGAATCCCGGAGCGTTCAACGAGGCGAACCGTCCGTCTCCGGCGTTGAACGCGACGAGGTTCGAGACGGATCGGGTGGCACCGGACGAGTCGGTCGCCGTCGAGAACTTCCCGGCGAGCCAGATCGTGCCCCCGACGACCTGCACGGCGCGCACCCTGCTCCCCGAGGCCGGGCCGACCTCTGGCCACGGGTCTGCGACGGCGCTGGCGCCGGTGCCCGGCAAGGCGTGGGCGGTCGACGTGCTCACGATCATGAGCATCAGGAGCAGGGGTACGACGGCGAGGATCTTCCTCATCAACGGCCTCCGGTTGGGGGGGTTCGCCGGTACGGGCGACGCGATGGATCACGGCGTCGGGGGGAGGCCTTGAGTATCGTCGAGAGGAACCCCAAGCGTCAACGTTCGACCTACGGCGAATGGACGACCGCGCAGCTCGGAGACGTCGCGTCGCGGCCTGGCCTCACACATCAGCTGCACGGCAGTGCAACTCTCCCGAGCGCCTCGCTCCGGCGAGCTCACTCGTGCTCGTACTTGAACGAGATGTTGACCCGTGCTCGGTAGTGCGCGACCTTGCCGTCCTCGATCGTGAGGTCGAGCTTCACGACCTCTCCGACCCGCAGATCGCGGAGCGACTCCGCCGCGGTCTCGACCGCGTTCTTCGCCGCGTCTTCCCATGACACCGGGCTGGTGCCGATCACTTCGGTGACTCGATAGATGCTTTCCGTCATCGTCCATCCCTCCAAGCTCCGTCCTGTGGCTCTTGCACCATCATCGTCGTGCGGCGGCGATCGCGCGACCCGGTCCACAGGTCCCGGTCGGACCGGGTCCGCCGCGAGTCGGCTCGGTCATCACACATCGAACCGGGCATCATGCCTTCATGACCGCGCTCGATCAGGCGTCGCACGCGCTCGATGCCACATCGGTCGCACACGCGCTCGACACCGATCTCGAACGAGGACTCACGACGGACCAAGCGGCCGGGCGCCTCGCGAGCGTAGGCCCGAACGTGCTGCGCGAGGAACCACCCGAGCCGCGGTGGCGTCGCTTCGTGCGCCAGTTCACCGACCCGCTCGTGATGCTGTTGCTCGCCGCCACGGTGATCTCCGCCGTCGTGTGGCTGCTCGAGGGTGCTCACGGATGGCCGATCGACTCGATCGTGATCCTGGCGATCGTGCTGCTCAACTCCACGCTCGGCTACGTACAGGAGGAACGCGCCGAGCAGGCGATCGTCGCGCTGCGGGCGATGACCGAGGTCACGGCGACCGTCGTCCGTGACGGACGGCTCGGGTCGGTTCCAGCCCGCGACCTCGTTCCCGGCGACCTGACCGTGCTGGAGGCCGGCGACGCGATCGCGGCCGACGCGCGATTGGTGCGCGCCGTCTCGCTCAGCACCGGTGAGGGAGCCCTCACCGGTGAGAGCGAGCCGGTCTCGAAGGGTGTCGACGCTGTCGCGGGAGACGCGGCCCTCGGCGACCGCACCGACATGGTCTTCTCGGGCACCGTCGTGACGTTCGGCCGCGGCGCCGCGGTCGTGACGGCGACGGGCATGGCGACCGAGCTCGGCAGGATCGCCGGACTGCTCGAGACGGTCGAGCGGCAGGAGACGCCGCTGCAACGCGAGATCGCCCGCATCGGTCGTGTGCTCGGCGTCGCGGTCGTCGCGATCGCGGTCGTCGTGATCGCCTCGATCCTCGCCGTTTCCGAGGTCGAGGGGACCGCCGCGCTGATCGACGTGATGCTGATCGGGGTTTCGCTCGCGGTCGCCGCGGTCCCCGAGGGGCTGGCGACGATCCTCACCGTGGTGCTGGCGCTCGGGGTCCAGCGCATGGCCAGACGCCACGCGATCGTCCGAAGGCTCTCGGCCGTCGAGACGCTCGGCGCCGCGACCACGATCTGCACCGACAAGACGGGCACGCTCACCCGCAACGAGATGACCGTGCGCGAAGCCGTGACGCCCTCGGGGTCGGCCGTGCTGAGCGGCACCGGCTACCAGCCGGTCGGCGACCTCACCGACCCCGACGGCTCTCCGCTGCAGGTCACGCCGCACGCGAGCGACATCCGCCGGCTGCTGCTCGCGGCCGCGCTCGCGTCCAACGCGACGATCGAGGAGCGCGACGGAACGTGGCTCGCCCAGGGAGACCCCACCGAGGGTGCCCTGGTCGCCGCCGCGAGGAAGGTCGGCGAGACGCCCGATGAGGCCGGTGCGCGGTTCCCTCGGATCGACGAGGTGCCGTTCTCCTCGGAACGCAAGCTGATGAGCACCGTGCACCGCGACGCCGCGACACCCGATCGTCTCCGTGTCGTCACGAAGGGCGCGCCCGACGTGCTGGTGGCTCGATGCACGCACGAGCGCCTCGGCGACGAGGTGGTCGAGCTCACACCGGAGCGACGTGTCGAGATCGTCGCCGAGGTCGAAGACCTCGCAGCCCGCGCGATGCGCACCCTGGCCGTCGGCGAGGGCCGCGTCGAGGCCGCCGGCTATGACGGCCCGGGGGAGCACCTCGAGCGCGACCTGGTGTTCCTGGGGACGCTCGGCATCATCGACCCCCCGCGCGAGGAGGCCGCCGCGGCGGTCGCTGCTGCCAAGGGCGCGGGCGTGCGGGTGATGATGATCACCGGCGACCATCCGGTGACCGCGCGAGCGATCGCCGCCGAGGTGGGCATCGCGTCGGCGGACGCACCGGTCGCCTCCGGGCCCGAGCTCGAGCGCATGGACGACCGGACCCTCGACGAGACGGTCGGCGGGGTATCCGTCTTCGCGCGGGTGAGCCCGGAGCACAAGCTGCGCATCGTGCGCTCCCTGCAAGGCGCCGGCCACGTGGTGGCGATGACCGGTGACGGTGTGAACGATGCGCCGGCGCTGAAGACCGCCGACATCGGCGTCGCGATGGGCATCGCCGGCACCGACGTGTCGAAGGAAGCCTCCGACATGGTCCTCACCGACGACGACTTCGCGACGATCGTGGCGGCGATCGAAGAAGGCCGGTCGATCTTCGCGAACATCCGGAAGTTCATCCGCTACCTGCTGTCGTCGAACACTGGCGAGGTCATGACGATGTTCCTCGGCATCGTGTTCGCCGGCGTCCTCGGTCTCAGGGGCGGGAGCGACGGCATCGTGACCCCGCTGCTCGCGACCCAGATACTGTGGATCAACCTGCTCACCGATGCGGCGCCGGCGCTTGCCGTGGGAATGGATCCGCCCGATGCCCGCCGCATGCTCCGTCCCCCGCGACGACGCACGGCGCGGGTGGTCGACGGCCCGATGTGGGTGAGCATCGCCCTCAACGGCGTCGCGATGGCGGTGGCCACGCTGCTCGTGCTCGACCTCGAACTGCCCGGGGGGCTGCTGGAGGGCGAGATGAGCGAGCGCGTCGCTCGCACGATGGCGTTCACCACGCTGGTGCTGGCCCAGCTCGTGAACGTCTTCAACGCGCGCTCCGACCGGCGAAGCGCGTTCCACGACCTGTTCTCGAACCCGCTGCTGTGGGGCGCGGTCGCACTCTCGGCCCTTCTGCAGGCGGCCGTCGTCTACGTACCGTTCCTCAACACGGCCTTCGGCACGGAGCCGCTCACCGGGGCGCAGTGGGGGGTCACGATCGTGGCCGCGAGCGCCGTGCTGTGGGTGTCGGAGGTGCGCAAGCTCATCGCGGCCCACATCGCGGCTACGCGGCGGGCACCTTCTTCTGGGGGTCGATGAACGGGACCGAGGCGGTCGCGCCGACGCGAGTGCCGTCGTCGGACTCGACGTCGAGCCGTGTGCCGGGCGCAGCGAGCTCGATCGGCACCCAGACGTAGCCGATGTTCTTCTCCAGGCGCGGCGACCAGCATGCGTCGGTGACGTGGCCGACGACGTCGCCGCCGTGGGCAGCAGGCCAGTGCTGGGTGGGCTGGTCGACCGGCTCGCCGTCCAGCTCGATGCCGACGAGCTTGCGCGAGACGCCCCCACGGCGGATGCGCTCGAGCGTCTCCTTGCCGATGTAATCGGCGTCCTGCTCCTCGACGAGCCGCTCGAGCCCCGTGATCTCGAACGGGTTGTCGGTGAGGCCGATGTCGGAGCCCCAGTCGAAGATGCCGGCCTCGATGCGCCGGATGTCGGACGAGGGCGTCACGCGGATGCCGTACGGCTTCCCGGCGTCGAGGATGCGCTCCCACAGATCGTCGCCCCGGCTCGGGTCGCGCAGATAGACCTCGTAGCCGACCACCGCGGTCCAGCCCGTGCGGCTGATCACGACCGGGATGCCGTCGAGGTCGGCCTCGTCGCACCAGTAGTACTTCATGTCGAGGATCCAGTCGCCGAACAGGTCGCGCATCGTGTCCTTGGCCTTCGGGCCCTGCACCTGCACCGGGTAGACCTCCGGGTGCGTGACCTTCACGTCGAGGCCGGAGTTCACCGCGACGCCCATCGCGTAGAGGCCCGCGTCGGAGTCGGCGAGCGCGAGCCACCACCTGTCCTCCTCGATCCGCAGCAGCACCGGGTCGTTCACGATGCCGCCGTCCTCGGCGGTCACCAGCATGTACTTGCCCTGCTTCACGGCGCATCTCGTGAGGTCGCGGCAGGTCAGCAGGTTCGTGAACGCCGTGGCGTCGGGGCCGGTGATCTCGACGATCCGCTCCACGCTCACGTCCCACAACGTCACGTCGTTCACGAGCGCCCAGTACTCCTGGGTTGGATCGCCGTAGGTGTTGGGGTGGTACATGTGCTGATAGACGTCGTAGGCCGAGCAGCCGGCGCGCAGCGTCGCCTCGAAGAACGGCGATCGGCGGTACCACGGTCCCCAGTTCAGCCTGGTGTGTTCCGGCAGCGTCATCGAAGTTCCCCCTCGGTCCGTCGGGCTCGAACTCGGTCGCCAGGAGTCTAGGTGCCTTCCGCTGCACCGTTTGCGTCCGTGGGAACCGCCGCTCTACGATGCAGCGAGGCTCGCGACGAGCGGGCGACACGGAAGGAGCGTCGGCTCACATGGATGACATCGGGTTCTTCGACATCGTCTGGTACATCATCGCCGGGCTGATCATCGGCGGCTTGGCACGGCTGCTCCTTCCGGGCAAGCAGTCGATGGGATGGATCGCAACGATGATCCTGGGTGTCGTCGGCGCGATCGTCGGCGGGCTCGTCTGGAACGCGATCTTCTCGGGCAACGAGGGCGTCGCTTGGATCGGTTCGATCATCGCGGCGATCATCCTGCTCGTGATCTACGAGCGCGTGGTCGCGAAGAGACAGGCCTGACGTCCGACCACGTTCTCCGCCGCGCCCTGACCACTCCACCGCGCACCGTGCGGCGCGATCGCCTGGGTCGGCGAGATCGATCCGCAGACCCGGCATGTCCACACGTGCACCGAGAGCGCCTGCGCGAGCCCGGCGGCGGCGAGCGTCGTCGTAGTCGCGGTTGCCGGCGAGCGCCTACGCGCGTTCCGACCCTTCAACGGTGAGCCGCTCTGGTCCCGGCGCATCGGCAACATCCGCTACTCGATCGGCATCGCCTCGAGTCCCGCGATCTCGCGCGGCACCCTGTACGTCGGATCGGATCCGGGCCACCCTGTTCGCGTTCGGCGAGGGATCGGGCTGACCGAGATCGCCGCTGATCGGCTACCGCTTCTCCTCGTAGTACTCGAATGCGGACATCGCCTTGCCCGTGGGGGACCGCCACTCGCGTTCGCGATCGGGCAGCTTGCCGAGCACCTTGGCCATCTCGCGCACGTGCTCGGCGACGGCTCCGCAGCACGAGCCGATGTAACGGACGCCCGCTTCGCGGGCCTCGGTCGCGAACCGCGCGAGGTCGTCGCGTGGGAGCGTGATCGCGGTCAGCGCGAACGGGAACTCGTCGGTCGACGTGAAGTCGGCGTGCTCGTCGGTCGTCGCGTAGGCAACCGGCTGCGCCGCCACCGGCACCCCACCGGCGACGGCCGCCACCATCTCCTTGGCGATCGGCAGCTGCTGCGCCGGCGCGTTCAGACAGTTGACGCCCACGATGTCGGCGCCCGCATCGGCGAGCCGCTTCGCGCACTCGCCGGGCGAGTCGCCCTCGTACGCCCGGGCGGGCATCGTCTCGAACGACATCGTCGCCATCACCGGCAAGCCGGTCCGCTTCGCGCGCTCCACGAACAGCAGGGCCTCACCGAGGAACGAGAACGTCTCCCCGATGAAGAAGTCGGGCGGTCCGGCGTCGACCTGGTCCTGCAGCTGACGATCGAGCAGCGCCCGTACGTGGTCGGGGCTCGCGGGGTCCTTCGGATCGTAGGCCCACGTGAGCGAGAGGTTGCCGGCCACCAGCGCGTCGCCCTCGGTCGCCACCTCGCGCGCGATGCGCACGGCGTTGCGGTTGATCTCGTCGACGGACCCACCGAGTCCGACGGTCGCGAGCTTGTCGTCGCTCGCGTAGAACGTCATCGTCTGCAGCACCTCGGCACCCGAGCGCAGGAACTCGCGATGCAATTGCTCGAGCGCCTCAGGGTGTTCGATCACCACCTCGGGCGTGAACGGTCCCGCCTGCACGTACCCCCGCTTCTCGAGCTCGAGCAGGTACCCGCCGTCGCCGAGCACGGGACCCTCGGCCAGGCGTTCGATGATGCCCTTCGTCATGCGCTCTCCCCTCTGTGCCGCGAGTCTACGGCTCGGCCCGCCATGGAGACCCTGGCGAGATCGGGCGGGCTATCCGGCGTCGTGCTCGAGCAGCTCGATCATCTGCGCGAGCGTCATCGACTCCCCGACGGCCCACGCGCGCTCGAAGACACCGCCCTCGAGGGCGGCGCGAGCCACCTCGGCTGGGTCTCCGAAGAACGCGAGGCCCACCTCGGGGAAGTTCAGGTCGTAGTCGCGTTCGAGTCGACTCGACGCGCCGGCGAGGGTCGCGGCCCGCTCTGCTCTCCCCGTGAGGTTCGCGAGCAGCGCGTGGGGCCCCAACACGGTCACCATGAAGATCGGGTTCCCGGAGGCGCATGCGATCGCCGTGGCCTCGGCGAGATGCGTGAGGCCCTCGTCCGTGCGCTCGAGGGCCACGTACACCCCCGACAGCATGATCAACGACTCGCAGAGCGCGAGCTGCTCGCCGACCTCTCGGTACAGCGAGATGCTCCGCTCGATCGGTTCGATCGCCTCGGCCGCGTTGCCCGCGAAGAGCTGCCCGAAGCCGATGCTGCCCCACACCTCCGCCTGCATCAGGAGGTCGTCCGGCTCGACGACCTCCAAGCAGTGTTCGAGGAGTCGCATCCCGTCCTCGGGGTGTCCCAAGACCGCTGGCGTGAACGTCAGGTGGAACAGCGCTCGGGTCAGGAGCCGACGGTCCCCGAGCGCTTGAGCGATGTCTGCGGCTTCCTCGTACGACGCTTGCATCGCATCGTAGTTCGTGAGCCAGTAGTCGATGCTGCCGAGCGCGCCGAGCGCCAGCGCTCGAGGAGCGTCCCGTGTCTGTGCCTCGGGCAGCGAGAGGAGGCGCTCGAGCCTCGCCCGCCCTTCGGCGAAGTAGCCGCGTCGCTGCCAGTAGCGCCAGAGCGAGGCAGCTGTGCGCAAGCCCGTCGCGACCTCGTCGGGGCCCGTGACGCGTTCTGCTCGGTCGAGCGCCGCCCGGATGTTCTCGAGCTCGAGGTCCAGCGTCTCGAACCATCGCAGTTGTTGCTGCCCCGTGAGGTGCGGCTGCGCGCGCTCGGCCAGGTTCCGGACCTGTTCGGCTTGCCGCCGCTCGACCGAGGACCGCTCGTCGGCGTCGAGCACCGAGAACCGAGCCCCGGCGTACTCGCGGATCGTCTCGAGCATCGTGAACCGCATCGATCCGTCGGGCGCCTCCGATCGTCCGACCAGGCTGTGATCCATGAGCACGCCGAGCGCATCCAGCACGTCGATGTCGCCGCCGCAGGCACCCTCGGCGGCTTCGATCGTGCACCCACCCGGGAACACGGCGAGGCGTGCGAACAGGCGCCGGGCATGATCGGGCAGCGCCTCCTCGCTCCATCTGATCGTCTCCTCGAGGGTCCGATGGCGCTCGGGTGCGTCGCGCGGCCCGTCCGTGAGCAACGGGAGCCGCTGGCCGAGCCGGCCGGCCAGCGACGCGGGGTCGAGCACGCGCAGGCGGCTCGCCGCCAACTCGAGGGCGAGTGGCAGGCCGTCGAGCCGAGCGACGATCTCGGCCACCGCGGCTGCATTGCGCTCCGTCACCCGGAAACCGCGCCGCGCCGCCCCGGCGCGTTCGACGAAGAGTCGTACCGCCTCCGACGACGCGATGTCGGACACGTCGAGGCCGTCCAGGTCGCTCGGGAGCGTGAGCGGCGGCACCCGATACTCCTGCTCGCCCGCCACATGCAGCACGATGCGGCTCGTAGCGAGCACCCTGAGTCGGGGCGCCGCATCGAGCATGTCGCCCACGATCGAGGCACCGGACGCGAGCTGCTCCAGGTTGTCGAGCACGAGCAGCGGGTCTCCGTGGCGGAGCCGCTCGTGCAGGGTCTGGACGGGGTCGACACCGGGCGTCGCCCGCAGTCGGAGCGCAGAGGCGATCGCCGGCACGACGAGCGCGGGGTCCTCGACGGAGCTCAGGTCCACGAAGGAGACCTCGTCGTGCCGATCGAGGCGGGTCGCCGCGACCTCGAGCGCCAGTCGGGTCTTCCCCGTGCCTCCAGGGCCCGTCAGCGTCACGAGTCGTGCCGCGTCGAGCGCCGCGTCGACCTCCGCGATCGCCGAGCCGCGTCCGACGAACGATGTGCGCGGCGCCGGTAGGTTCGTCCGACGGCCACCCGCCGTCGAGAGCGGAGGGAAGCCGTCCTCGAGTCCCTCGATCACGAGATCGTGGAGGGCCTGCGCCTCGTCGAAGTCCTTCAGCTGATGCGGTCCCAGCTCGCGGAGCGCCACACCGTCGGGCAACCGGTCTGCGAGGAGCGTCCGGGAGGCGTCCGACAGCACCACCTGCCCACCGTGGCCGCTGGCGGCGATACGGGCAGCCTTGTGCACGTCGATGCCGACGTAGTCGTCGCCGCCGAGCTCGCCCTCACCCGTGTGCAGACCGATCCGGACCCGGATGGTGGATCCGTCGTCCCACGGATGCGACGAGAGCCCACGCTGAACGGCGACGGCCGCTCCGACCGCCGCCGCTGCCGACGAGAACGCCACGAAGAACGAGTCACCTTCGGTGCGGATCTCGATCCCGCCGTGCTCGGCGATCGCGGTCCGCACGATGGCGGCGTGCTCGTCCAACGCACGCAGGAACCCGTCGCGTCCGAGGTCCTGCAGCAGTCGCGTCGAGCCCTCGATGTCGGTGAACAAGAAGGTCACCGTGCCGGTGGGCAGGTCGTGCATCCTCAGAACAGTACGCCGGCGCAGCGGGATGTTCTCTCGGCTCAGCCGGCGATCGCGGTCGCGAGCACGAACGGGTGCACGGGGCCGCTGCCGGCCAGGCTCAGGGCGCGCGCGACAACGGCGAGCGTCCACTTCGAGTCCGCAAGATCGTCGACGAGGAGCACCGGGCCGTTCGGAAGTTCGCCGCCCACCTCGAACGCATCCCAGACGTTGCGTACCTGTTGGGCGCTGTTGCGCATCACGGCTTGCGGTTGGTTCTCCGCGACCTTGTGCACCACCTCGTGGAATGGCAAACGGAGCGCCTCGGCCAGCCGTGCCGCGAAGTCGGGCACCAGGTCGGGATGGGTCATCGACGGCACGCACGTCACCCAGGTGGGTGCGGGGTCGGGCTTCCACCGGTCGGCGATCAGCCCCGCGCTCGCGGCCACCAGCTCGTCGGCGAAGCGCTCGTCCTCATTGCGTCCGGCGGCGACGAGCCGGCCCCAGCCGCCGTCGCCCACGACCGAGAGCGCCCGTCCGACGAGAGGCCGTTCCTCCTCGGCGATCCGACCTTTCGGTAACCCGAACGCTGCGAGGCCCGATGGCCACTGCTTCCGCGGTTCCACGAACAGGTCGAAGCCGCGCAGGTGCTCACGGGCGACCGCGCGCGACTCGGCCGAGGGATCGACCACCAAGGGCGCCGACGTGCACCGCATGCACCGTCCGCAGGGCTCCGCGCCCGGGTCGTCGAGCTCGCGGCGAAGGAACTCCATCAGGCACCCGTCGTGCCGAGCGTATCGGCGCATCGCCTCCTGCTCGTGACGGCGCAGAGCGGTGATGTGCTCGACGCGCTCGGCAGGGTACGTCCAGGTCCCGGAGGTGCGCACGTATCCGCCGCGTTCGCGCGCCACGGCGCCTTCCACCTCGAGCACCTTCAGCATCGACTCCAACCGCCCGCGTCGCACGTTGACCGCCGCCATGATGTCGTTGAGCGACATCGGCTCAACGGCCTCGGCGAGCAGCTCGACGATGTGCTCGGCCTGGTCGCGCGGGGGGAACGCCGTCTCGATGAAGTAGTCCTGGATCTCGCGGTCCTCGACGCCGCACAGCAGCACCGCCGGCGCGTGATCGAGCGCGCGGCCGGCGCGTCCGACCTGTTGGTAGTAGGCGATCGGCGATCCGGGGCTCTGGTAGTGGATCACGAAGCCGAGGTCGGGCTTGTCGAACCCCATGCCGAGCGCGCTCGTCGCGACGAGCGCCTTCAGCTCGTTCGCGAGCAGGGCCTGCTCGAGCCGCACTCGGTCGTCGTTGTCGGTGGCGCCGCTGTACGCCTCGGCGTCGATGCCCTGTCGGCGCAGGAACGCCGCCACCCGCTCGCCGTCTGCGATCGTGAGCACGTAGACGATGCCCGAGCCCTCCAGCGTGGGAAGCGCCTCCGCCAGCCACGCGAGACGTTCGGCCTGGTTCGGCACGTCGGCGACGGCGAGCGCAAGGCTCTCCCGATCGAGGGAGCCTCGGAACGTCTGGAGCCCGTCGCCGAGCTGATCGGTGATGTCGGCGATCACGCGGTCGTTCGCCGTGGCCGTGGTGCAGAGCACCGGCACGTCGGGCGGGAGCGCCTCGAGCACGCGCACGATGCGCCGGTAGTCCGGCCGGAAGTCGTGGCCCCAGTCGCTGATGCAGTGCGCCTCGTCGACCACGAGCAGGCCGACCGTGCGCGCGATCACGCTGAGCATGCGGTCGCGGAACCGCTCGTTCGCGAACCGCTCGGGCGAGACGAGCAGCAGGTCGATCTCGTCGTTCGCGAGGCGCTCGGCGATCGGCTCGAACTCCTCGGGGTTCGTGGAGTTGATCGACTCGGCGCGAACGCCGATGCGCCCGGCCATCTCGATCTGGTTGCGCATCAACGCGAGCAGGGGGGAGACGAGCAGCGTCGGACCGGCTCCCTGCTCGCGCAGCAGCTTCGTCGCGATGAAGTAGACGGCCGACTTCCCCCACCCGGTGCGCTGCACGAGCAGCACCCGTCTCCGGTCGCGTGCGACGGCGTCGATCGCCTCGAGCTGGCCCGGCCGGAAGGAGGCATCGGAACCCAGCATGTGATGCAGGTGGGCGAGCGGCGTTCCGGTCGCGCTCATGCACGCACGGTACCGAGTCCGTGGGACAGGCTGTTCGGCAACCGAGAGCTCAGTCGAGCAGGGCGTCGAAGGAGCGCAACGTGTCGCTCAAGCGTTCCGCCAGAGTCTGGGCGAGCCATCGGTGCAGCGATGCGGCGAGCTCCGGTTCCTCGGCCTCCAGCCGCTCGATCGACGCCTTGCTGAGCCGCAGGACCACGCTCGGCGTCTCGGCGAGCACGTCGGCCGTGCGCGGCACGCCCGTGTACATCGCGATCTCCCCGACCACGACGCCCGGGCGGACGGCGCGCAGGCGCAGGCGCGTGCCTTCGGGGGTCACCATCTCGACGCTCAGCCGGCCCGACTCCAGCACGAACACGTCGTCGGGGGCATCGTTCTGCCGGATCAGGGTGGTGCCCTCAGGGAGCGGCATGCGTTCGAGGTATGGCTCCAATCCCGGCGGCAGGCCAGCGAGGGTTTCGGCCTGTTCGAGTGTGCCTTCGACCGAGCCGGCGACTTCGTCGAGCAGGGCGTCCTCGCAACGCTGGAGCCCGCGATCGAGATCGGGCTCGAAGCGGACGACCCCGTCGGCGGCGACGACCCCGCCGCGCTCCAGCCGCGCCCACACGGCCTCGGGCCCGCCCGTCAGCACCAGCTGGAAACCGTGCCCCTCGGCGAGCTGGGCGACCTTGCGGAAGGACATGACGGCCGAGGAATCCATGCCCGTCACGCTTCGCAGGTCGATCAGCAGGAACCGCAACCCTCCCGCCTCCACGCGCTTGCGGATGCGTTCGAGCAGGCCGCTCGACGTGCCGAAGAACACGAACCCGTGCACCCGTAGGATCTGTACGCCCTCACCGTGCGACCGCAGCGACTCGCGCTCGGCGAGTGGCCGATCGACGTTGCTGCGGTACGTCTCTCCGAACTCCACCTCGCTCACCTGCTCGAGCCGGCTGTAGTTCACCGCGAACAGCACGACCGCGAGCACGAGGCCGACCGCGACCCCGGGCAGCAGGCCGCGCACCACGATCGTCGCGAGGATCAGGAGCACGACCAGGTACTCGCTCGTCGGCAGCGACCGTCGCTTGTCCCAGACCCACTCGACGATGAAGCCGAGGCCGACGAACACGAGCACGCCGCCCACGATCGCCCGAGGGATCAGCTCGATCATCGCCGCGCCGAAGACGACGGCCGACAGCGGCACGAGGGCGGCGACGAACCCGGCCATGCGGGCGTTGAGCCCCATCTGTTTCCCGAGCGCGGAGAGGCTGAGCGCGTGGTACCCGGGGATGCCGCCGAAGGCGCTGGAGACGACGTTCACGATACCGGCGTCGCGGAGCTCCCGGTTCGTGTCGAGATCGGTGCGCAGGACCAGCTCGATGCCGCTGATGTTGAACAGGGCCGCGATCACGGCGACGAACACGGTGGTGGCGATGCCGGCGACCTGCTCGAGGACCGCCGACCAGTCGGCGTCCGTGAGCGCCTCCTGCACCGTGCCCGGCTCCCACAGCTCACCGGCGGGGAACGGTCCGAGGAGCCAGAGGCCCTCCTCCACCTCGGCGAGGGTGGCTCCCGCCACGAACACGCCCACGGCGAAGAGCACCAGCCCGAGACCGATCATCCCCGGGATGACGAGCGGCCGGTGCACCACCCTGGTCACGACGAGCAGCACGATGCCGAAGACGAGCGCGGGGATCCACCGCTTCAAGTCCTCCTGCCGGGTCAGGTCGTCGATGGTGCGCCAGTACGGCTGCACGCTGGCCGCGACGCCGATGCCGCCCTTGAACAGAAGCCAGCCGGTACCCGCGAGGAATCCGCCCACGACCGGGTACGGCACGTACCGGACGAGGTTCCCGAGCCGGAACACCCCGAGCAACGCGAACGTGACACCGGTCAGCAGCGTCACGACGACGGTCGCGGCGACCACGGTGAGGAAAGCCCGGTCGAGGCTCCCGAACGCGTCGAGGGCAGTGGTCGAGGCAACGACGGCGAGCACCGCGGCCGCCGCGTCCTGCACGCTGCCGACGACCCCGCGTGTGCCGGCCCTCCAGGCGAGGATCGCGAGTGTCACCGCCGCCGCGACGAGATACAGGCCGATGCCCTGTGACAGGTAGTAAGCGAGGTAGCCGCCGAACACCAGGGCGGCGAACGAGATCGCCAGCACGACCTCGACGGCGCCGATCACGACGCCGCCGGCGAGCGCTGCAAGCACCCCGAACGATCGTCGTTCCTCGGACACAGGCCCCCCGCCGCGCCGTGTTGCACGTGTGTGCCACGCACCCTACGCCGCAAGGGGTCGGTCCCGCCAGAGGGCGCGTGGAAGGGCTCCGCGCCGGTTGCCGGGAGCGGCGTCGTGCGTCTCCTGGGGATTCACCAGGCGGCGAGGATCTTCTCGGCGGTCCGCTCCCACGTCCATTCGCGGCCGACGAACGCGCTCACGCCGGCGCGAAGCTCATCGCGCTCCGCAGAAGGCAAGGAGAGCAGGCGATCGATGCTCGTCGTGAGCCGGCCGACCGCACCCTCACCGGGCTCGAACGAGAACATCCCCGGACGTCCGACCGTGGCCTCGAGGGCGGCCGCCACCTCGGCGAGGCCGGAGTGCCGAGCGACGACCGGAAGGGCGCCCGCCGCGGCGGCCTCGGCGGCCACCATGCCGAAGGCTTCATGCAGGATCGAGGGCACCACCATCACGCTCATCGCGGCGAGCGCGTCGGGGGCATAGCGATGATCGAGCCGCCCGGTGAACGTCACCGATCCGTGAACGCCATCGACCGCAGGGAGCGTGTCACCGAACGACATGCCGCCCGCATCGCGTAACCACGCGAGTGCCTCCCGGTCTCCTCGGTGCAGCGCGCTCGCGAGGGCGGCCAGCCACTCCCGATGAGAGCCGAACCCCACGACCAACATCTCGGTGTCGTGCGCCAACCCCCGGTGGGCAGAGAGCACGAGCTCGACCCCCTTCTGCGGGATCAGCTTCCCGAGGTAGCCGACGATCGGCGCGTCGCCGTCCGCGAGCGAGCGCAGCCGTGCACCCGCCTCCGGCTCGGGCACGGCCTGGTCGTACGTCTCCGCGATCGCATCGAGCGCCGACGCGTCCCTCGCCTCGAGGGCTCGCTCGACCAGCGCGTCGGTCCCCGCCGGTCGGCCGCGGGTCGTGTCGGGATCGTGCGCCAGACGGTCCGCGACGTCGGCCAGTGCTTCGGCTCGAGCCCGAGGCCGGAAGGCGTCGACATCGACGCCCGGCGAGACGACGCGTCCGAGGTCTCGCATCTCCGGCACGAGTCCGGCGCACCGCCGGAGCACCTCGGCGGCGGCGCCGATCACGGCTCGGGCGCCGCCGAGTCCCTCGCGGGCCAGCTCGCGGTAACGATCCTGCAGGCGCACCGCGTACTCCAGGTCGCTGCC
This sequence comes from uncultured Actinomycetes bacterium, assembly GCA_963728665.1. Classification (GTDB taxonomy): domain Bacteria; phylum Actinomycetota; class UBA4738; order UBA4738; family HRBIN12; genus JAOUEA01. The sequence goes on from CAVSLG010000021.1 coordinate 43,408, forward strand.
GTGGATCTTGGCGAGGTATCGCCCCGCCCCCAGCGCGCGTCGTCCGATCGCCGCGCCGGGGATCGCATGGCCGGTCACGACGACCTCACTGCCGTGCCACTCGACCGCCGCCCGCAGCGCGTCGACGTTGACCCGCAGGTATCGCTCGAGATCCGCGTCCGACAGGTCGGGGAAGCGGCGCACGTCGCCGAAGCCCTCGTAGCGGTCGACGACGAAGACCGGCAGTATCGGTCCGATCAGAGGGCGCAGCAGCACGCACCGACCCGAGCCGGCGGGTCGCCTCCGTCGTTCGGTGAGTTCGCTCGGACCGTCAGCGTCGACGAGACCGTCGGCATCGATCCACGGATACCGCTCGGGGTGGCGTTCCTGACACATCAGCGCGACGTCGTGGCCCGCGGCCCGCCACGCTTCCGCCGTACGCGCGGTGACGACGTTCGAGCCCGAACCTTCCAGCAGCCAGCCGTGCCAGATCAGGATGCGCACCCGCGCATGCTAGATGCGCCGAAGCTGGCTGAGGAGTCTCGACGATCAGGCGACGACAGCGCGGTCGGTCGTTCGTGCGCTCCGCCCCAGGTTGGTCGAGATCACGAGCACCAGGCCCGCGGTCGCCACGATCGAACCGGCGATGAACGTGCCGCTCCGGCCGAACCCGGCAGCGACGAACCCCAGGGTCGCCGGTCCGAGGCCGAACCCGATGTCGAGGAACGCGCTCGTCGTGCCCATCACCGATCCTCGCTCGTTCGATGCGATCCCTTCCACCGCCAGCGCGAAGAGCGCGGGGGTGAACAGGGCGATCCCGACGCCCAGGATCGCCGCGCCGGCGACGAGTCCTGCCGGCGTCCGCCATGCGCCGATCACCGCCAGCCCGGTCGCGGTCAGCACCAGCGCGATACGGGTGCACCGCCCCGGACCCATCCGATCAGGGATACGCGCGCCCACGCTCCGGATCACCACGACGATCCCGGAGAACAGCCCGAGCACGAGCCCCGCCCCGCCCATCCCGAGGTCGAGCGCGTACAGCGGCGCGAACGTCAGGAACCCCGCCATCCCCCAGATCGTGGCGGCCAGCACGAGACCGGGCAGTAGTCCCGCGGGGTGGATCAATCGGTGCCGCTCGGGCGCGTCGCTCTCGGCCGGCGTCATCGAGGGAAGCAGCAGTGCGAGCCCGACCGCGATGACGGCCAGGACGATCGCGCCGACCCAGACGGCGTTGAAGCCCAGGTGCTCGATCAGGGTCTCGCTGATGAACGGCCCCGCCCCCAGGCCGATGTACAGCGCGAGCGAGGCGAAGCTGAACGCCTCGCCGCGGCGTTCCGGGGGAGCGAGATCCACGTTCGCGGCGAGCGCGGCCACGAAGAACAGCGCCTCACCGGCACCGGTCAGCAGCCGCAACGCCACCAGCACCTCGACCGAGGTCGCGATGAGGTAGCCGGCGACCGAGACGGCGAACAGCGACGCCCCGGCCACCATCAACACCCGTCGCCCTCGGCGATCGGCGACCCCGCCGGCCCAGGGACGCAGGAAGAAGGCCGACAGGCTGAACGCGCCGACGACCAGCCCGATCGCGATGTTCCCTCGGCCGAGGGGCCCCTCGACGTAGCGCGGCAAGGCCGGCAGCAGCATGCCGTCGGCCGTGAAGTAGGCGAGCTCCGCCAGCGCCACGGTGACGAATGCGCGCGTGAACAGGGTTGGGCGGGCTGCCGATGCCGCCGTCTCGCTCGCTGCGGTACTCACGGTCTGTGCCATCTCGGGACCTCCTCGTGGCTTCCGTGTCCCGAGGGTCACGCAGGCTCGCGGGCCGGCGCATCGGTAGGACTGCCCATCTTGGCTCGAAGGGGTCCGGGTGCCATGCTGGGTCGACGTGCCGGACGCGCTCCGTCTCGCGGACCTGCTCGCTGCCCTCTCCCTCACGACGGACCTGGCGATGGGCCAGCCGCCGGAGAAGGCGATCCGCGCATGCGTGCTGGCGACCGAGATGGCCCGGCACCTCGACGCGTCCGACGCGGACGTCGCGTGCGTCTACTACACGACGCTGCTGAAGCACCTCGGCTGCACGGCCACGTCGCACGAGGAAACCCGGCTCTTCGGTGACGACCTCGCCATGCGTCCGCTGGCCGAGCGGACCGACGACGCCGACCCGCGGGAGCTGCTCGCGTTCCTGAGTGCCGTCGGCCGCGGCACCGGACTGCAGCGGACGGGGCACGTGATCCGCACCGCCACGGGCCGCGTCGAGACGATGGCGATCTACCGCGCCGTCTGCGAGGTGGCGACCCAGATGTCCGAGCGGCTGCACCTCGGCGACGACGTCACGCAGGCCCTGTACCAAACGATCGAGCGCTGGGACGGCAAGGGCGCGCCGCAGGGACTCGCCGGCGAGGACATCGCCTTCGCGGCCCGCGTCGCGGAGCCTGCGACCCAGGCCGTCATCTTCCATCGGCTCGGGGGCGTCGACGCGGCGCTCGCCATGGTGGATCGGCGCTCGGGCGGCATGTTCGACCCGGCGGCGGTCGAGGCCTTCCGGGCGATCGGCCCGAAGACGCTTGAGCGTCTCGACGACGAGGATCCGTGGACGGCGGTGCTCGACGCCGAGCCGACGCCCGTGCGCACGGTGGAAGCCGGCCGGCTCGAGCATGTGGCCGAGGCGTTCGCCGACATGGTCGACCTCAGGTCCACGGTCACCCTGGGGCATTCCTCGGGCGTCGCGGGGCTCGCGGCCAGCGCGGCCGAACGTCTCGGGCTGCCCGATCCCGGCTCGGTGCGCCTCGCAGGGCTGTTGCACGATCTGGGTCGTAGCGCGGTCGGCGCCGTCGTCTGGGAGAAGCGTGGACCGCTGAGCACGACCGAGTGGGAGCGGGTCCGGCTGCACCCCTACCACACCGAACGCATCCTGATGCGCTCGAGCGTGCTCGAGCCGCTCGCCCGCCCGGCCGCGATGCACCACGAGCGTCTGGACGGCTCGGGCTACCACCGCGGTGCCACGGCCGCGGAGACGCCCCCGGCCGCCCGGGTGATCGCGGTCGCCGACGCGTTCCAGGCGATGACGCAGCGGCGCCCCTATCGCGCGGCCCTGGATCCCGATCGGGCGGCCGACCTCGTGTCCTCGCAGCTGCTGGAGGGCCGCTTCGACTCCGAATGCGTGGAGGCGGTGCTCGCCGCGGCCGGACGCTCACGCCCCGTGAGGCGGCACACCTGGCCGGCGGGGTTGTCGGACCGCGAGGTCGAGGTGCTGCGACTGGTGGCGCGTGGCGAGTCCAACCGTGGGGTCGCCCGGGCGCTCGTGATCTCGCCGCGCACGGCCGAGCACCACGTACAGCACATCTACGGGAAGATCGGCGTCTCGACGCGGGCTGCCGCGGCGATGTTCGCGATGCAGCACGGCCTGCTCAGGGACTGACGGATCCCTCGCCGAGAGCACGTCATCACCTGACTCCCCTGCTGGGTAAGCTCCGCGAGGGGAGCGATGCCCGTGGACTACGTGGTGCCGGCCGATATCGCCGCCGCCCTCGAGATGCGGGGCGCGGGATACACGGTGCTGGCCGGAGGGACCGATCTGTACCCGCAGCACGTCGGTCGTCCGATGCCCCAACGAATGCTCGACATCGGCGGGCTCGAAGAGCTGCGGGGCATCGCCGAGACCGACGACGGCTTCCGCATCGGGGCCCTCACACGATGGGCCGACGTGGCCACCGCCGCCACGTTGCCGGGATCCTTCGACGGCGTGCGTGCCGCGGCGCTCGAGGTGGGTGCGACCCAGGTGCAGAACGCCGGCACGATCGGCGGCAACCTCTGCAACGCGTCGCCGGCCGCCGACGGCGTCCCCGTCTTGCTGACCCTCGATGCATCGGTGGAGCTGACGTCGGCGACCGGCACTCGATCGCTCCCGCTCGAGGCGTTCCTCACCGGATACCGGCAGACGGCGCTCGGCCCCGACGAGTTGCTGACCGCCGTGGTCGTCCCTCGCCTCGCCGACGGCGCGCGATCGGCGTTCCTGAAGCTCGGTCTGCGGCGCTACCTGGTGATCTCGGTCGTGATGGTGGCGGTCGTGGTCGTCCTCGACGCGAGCGGTGCCATCGCCGACGACCGGGTGGCCGTGGGGGCGTGTTCGCCAGTGGCCCGGCGGTTGCGCTCGCTCGAGTCGGAGCTGGTGGGTCGATCGCCCGACGAGATCGACGCGGCCACGATCGACGGACATCTCGGATCGTTGGTCCCGATCGACGACGTCCGCGCGACCGCCGACTACCGGCGCGCGGCGGCCTCGGTGCTGGTACGTCGTGCGCTCGCGAGCTGCGGAGGCGACCGGTGAGTCGCTGCACGTTCATCGTGAACGGATCGTCGGTGACGCTCGAGCGGTCCGCGCGGCGCCTGAGCGAGGTGCTGCGCGACGACCTCGGGCTCACCGCCACGAAGGTCGGCTGCGACGCCGGCGATTGCGGCGCGTGCACGGTGCTCGTCGACGGCGCCCCGGTGAACGCGTGCATGACGTCGATCGGGGGGCTCGAGGGCCGGCGCGTCGACTCGCTCGAGGGCCTCGACGCGACCGGCGAGATCCAGCGCCTGCAGCGCGCGTTCGATGCCCACGGCGCGGCGCAGTGCGGCATCTGCACGCCCGGCATGCTGGTCGCGTCGGCGGCGCTGCTGCGAGCGACAGCGAGTCCCACCGAACTGCAGGTGATGGACGCCCTCGGGGGCGTGCTCTGTCGCTGCACCGGCTACCGCAAGATCGTGACGGCCGTCATGGGCGCCCAGGTGGACGAGGATCCCGAACCCCCGCCGCCTGCGGTCGGCAAGGCCGTGGGGCAGCGCGTCCGCCGGATCGACGGCGAGCGCAAGGTGCGCGGCACCGACGTCTTCGGCGCCGACGAGGCCCCCGACGGTGCGCTCACGATCCGCATCGTGCGCTCGCCTCATCACCGGGCCAGCTTCACCCTCGGCGACCTGGCGACCTACGTCGCCGTCACTCATGGCGTGGAGGCGGTGCTGACCGCGGCCGACGTCGACGGCCGCAACCGCTTCGGCGTGATCCCCGCCACCGCGGACCAGCCTGTGTTCGCCGAGGAGCAGGTCCGGTTCCGGGGCGAGGCGATCGCGATGGTCGTCGGCGTGGCCCTGCCGATGGCGGCGTTGGACCTGTCCGCGTTCCCGGTGATCTGGCACGAGCTGCCGCCCATGCTGTCGATCGACGGCGCGCACGCTGCCGACGCGCCCAGGATCCACGACGCACGCGAGGGCAACATCCTCGTGCGCGGCAACGTGGAGATGGGCGACCTCGACGACGCGTTCGAGGCGGCGCAGGTCGAGGTCGAGGGTGTGTTCGAGACCGGCTTCATCGAACATGCCTACATCGAGCCCGAAGCCGGGTACGCCGAGCGCATCGGTGACCGGGTCGAGGTGCAGGTGACGACCCAGTCCCCGCACATGGATCGCATCGAGCTCGAGGCGATCCTGGGATTGCCCGAGGGAGCGGTCCGCATCAAGCCGACCGCGGTGGGCGGAGGGTTCGGCAGCAAGCTCGATCTCTCGGTGCAGCCGTACCTGGCCATCGCCGCATGGAAGCTGGGCCGCCCCGTGCGGCTCACGTACACGAGGCCGGAGTCGATGATGTCGACCACGAAGCGGCATCCCTCCCGGTTGCGTGCGCGCATCGGCGCCACGCGCGACGGACGTCTGACCGCGATGGACTTCACGGGCGCGTTCGACACCGGGGCGTACGCGTCGTGGGGGCCGACGGTGGCCAACCGAGTGCCCGTGCACGCCGGTGGCCCCTACGTCTACGACGCGTACCGTGCGCGAACCGTGGCCGTGCACACGAACGGGCCACCGGCGGGCGCGTTCCGTGGGTTCGGCGTGCCCCAGTCGACGATCGCGCAGGAGTGCCTCTTCGACGAGCTCGCCGACGCGGTCGGCATGGACCGCCTCGAGTTCCGGTATCGCAACGCGCTCACCGAAGGCGTGCCGACGGTCACCGGTCAGGTGTTCTCGTCGGGCGTGGGGTATCGCGAGTGCCTCGAGGCCCTGCGGCCGCATCGGGAACGCGCCCTCGCCGATGCGGCCGAGGCCAACGCCACGCGCTCGACGACCCGCCGCGGCGTCGGACTGGCCGGCATGTGGTACGGCTGCGGCAACACGGCGCTGCCGAATCCCTCGACGATCGAGGTCGGCCTGCGCAGCGACGGCCGCGTCGCCCTCTTCCAGGGTGCGGTCGACATGGGACAGGGCGCCAACACGGTCATGACGCAGATCTGCGCCGACGCCCTGGGCGTCGACATGTCGAGCATCGAGACGCTCGGGGCCGACACCGACACCACGCCCGACGCGGGCAAGAGCTCCGCGTCGCGGCAGACGTTCATCTCCGGCAACGCGACCTTCCTCGCCGCGACGGCCCTCCGCGAGCGGCTGCTGCTGCTCGCCGGCGCGTCCGAGGAGGCCCACCTCGAGCTCGACGGTTCCCTCCTGGTCGTGCACGATCGCGGCGAGATGACGACCGTGGACCTGGCCTCGTTGAGCGCCGACGGGGACGGCCTGGTGGCGCGCACCAGCGCGACCTACGACCCGCCCACGACGACCCTCGACGAGCACGGCCAGGGAGATCCGTACGCGCAGTTCGGCTATGGCGCACACCTGGCCGAACTCGACGTCGACCTCGAGCTCGGCACGGTGCGCCTGCGGCGCATCACGGCCGCGCACGACGTGGGGCGAGCGGTGAACCCGACGCTGGTCGAGGGCCAGATCGAGGGCGGCGTCGCCCAGGGCATCGGCATGGCGCTGATGGAGGAGTACATCCCGGGGCGGAACGAGAACCTGCACGACTACCTGATCCCCACGATCGGCGACGTGCCCGAGGTCGTGAGCATCCTCGTGGAGTCCGGCGACCCGGCCGGGCCCTACGGTGCCAAGGGCATCGGCGAGCACACGCTGATCCCGACCGCCCCGGCGATCCTGAACGCGATCCGTGACGCGGTGGGCGCGGGGGTGCGCCGTCTTCCCGCGACGCCCGACCGCGTGCTCGCCGCGATCGCGGCGGGAGGCGTCACGCGATGAGCGAGCCGGCGTCCGAGACCGTCGTCTGCGACGCCTGCCCGATCCGGTGTGTGATCAAGCCCGGACGCACGGGCTCGTGCGATCGCTACGGCAACGTCGACGGCGAGCTCGCGCGCCTCGACCCGCTCCTCGTGCTGGAGCGCACGCAGGAACGGGGTGGCGCGCTGGTGCCGTTCGCGGCACGCGATGACGACTGGGACGGCGAGCTCGTCGAGACCGCGGACGTGGTGGTGACCGGAGCCGGGTCGGGCACGACGTACCCCGATTACAAGCCGGCGCCGTTCATCGTCTCGTCGACGGTCGCCGGGGTCGACACGGTGACGGTGGTGACCGAGGCGATCTTCAGCTACTGCGGCGTGGACGTGAAGATCGACACCGATCGCCACGTGGGCGCGGAGCGACAGCTCGTGCGTGCCCGCGGCGAGGCCGTGGGTCACGTCACGACCGGCCAGTACGGGTCGCAGATGCTCTCGCTGGGTGGCGTGAACCACCTGACGGGCGGTTCGAAGCGCGAGGGCGTGGCGACGATGCGCACGCTGCTCTCGCTCTGCAGCCGCGAGCCGGTCGAGTTGACCGTCGACGAGGGCTCGGAACTCGTGCTGCAAGCCGGCGAGCCGCCGGTGATCAACGGCGTCGTCGAGGAGCGCATGCGGGTGGGATGCGGGTCCGCGACGATCGGCATGTTCGCGCAGCAGTGGTACGAGCACGTCGACGAGGTGGTGGTGGTCGACGACCACATCACCGGCGTGCTCTCCGAGCACCAGGCGGGCCGCTATCTCGACATCCCCGCGACCGGCATCAGGGTCAAGGGCCGCAGGTCGACGCCCGGCCGGTACTTCAACGTGGCCCAGCCGGGCACCGGCTGGGGCGGCACCGACATCGAGGATCCGCTCACGATCCTCGACGGGTTCGACCCCGAGGTGGCCCGGCCGGGCCTCGCGGTGCTGATGATCGGCACGACCGGTGAGCACCACGCCTACTTCGTGCTCGACGAGGAACTCCGACCGGTGCCGGCCTCGCTTCCCGACGACCTGCGCCTGTCGGTCGAGCGCATCAGAGAGAACTGCGAGCCGGCCCTGACCTCGGTGCTGTTCATCGCGGGCGCGGGCGGCTCGCTGCGGGCCGGCGCCACCGAGAACCCGGTCGCCCTGACCCGCTCGGTGCGTCAGACCCTCACGAGGGTCACCTGCGGCGGCGCGCCCGTCTACGTCTGGCCGGGCGGAGGCATCACCTTCATGGTCGACGTGACGCTCGTGCCGCCGGGCGCGTTCGGCTACGTGCCGACACCTGCATTGGTCGCGCCGCTCGAGTTCACGATGCGCCTCGACGCCTACGCGGCGCTCGGCGGGCACATGGACGCGATCGTGCCGATCGACGAGGTGCTCGCACGTCCCGACGTGCGTCGCAGCGGCGAGCCCGACCCGAGGTGACCGGACACGCGATGGATCCTGTGCGCGGGCTCGACGATCTCCGTTCGCTCCTCGACGCGCCGGCTGCCGCCGTGTTGGTCACACACACGAGCGACGGATCCGCCGACGTGTCCCCGGTGTGGCTCCGCTTCACCGGCGAGGCGTTCGAGGTCGTCGTGGCGAGGAGCGACGTCAAGCTGCGACACCTGGAGCATGATCCACGCGCCGTGCTCATGGACCTCACCGCGATCCTGCCCGCCGAACCGGAAGGGACGGAAGGACCGACGCGCCCCACGGAGCGCCAGCCATGAGCGGTCCGGTCGCGGCGACGACTCCCGACGGGTCGCGGCTGCACCTGCAGCACGGCCCCATCGATCTGATCATCGAGGCCTGGGGCGAGCCGGACGACGTCGCAGGGGCATACCGGCGGGCGTGGGAGCGCTTCCGGCCGATCCTCGACGAGTTGGTCGCGGAGCTGCCCACGCTGCGTGCACCGCTCGACCACGGCGAGCCGACGGGCCGGGTCGCCCGGCGCATGGCGGCGGCCGTGCGTCCGTTCGCCGACCGGTTCATCACGCCGATGGCCGCGGTGGCGGGGGCCGTCGCCGACGAGATCTGCGCGGCGATGGTCACGGGCGGCGATCTGCGGCGGGCCTACGTGAACGACGGCGGTGACATCGCGTTGCATCTGTCGTTCGGCGAGTCGCTGGATGTGGGCCTGGTGCCGGTGCTGAACCGGCCGGCCCTGCTCGGCAAGGCCACCGTGCGGCACGACGACCCTGTGCGAGGGGTCGCGACGAGTGGACGCCACGGGCGGAGCTTCTCCCTCGGCATCGCCGACGCTGTGACGGTGCTGGCTCCCACGGCGGCCCGGGCCGACGCCGCAGCGACCCTGATCGCGAACGCGGTCGACCTGCCGGGGCATCGGGCGATCCGGCGCGTGCCCGCGAACGTTCTCGAGCCCGACACCGACCTCGGCTCGCGGCTGGTCACGGCCGAGGTGGGGGCGCTCACGCACGATGAGGTCGCGAGTGCCCTGAAGGCGGGCGTGGCGCAGGCCGAGCGCATGCGGGCGGACGGCCTGATCGCCGCCGCGGTGCTGTGCCTCGATGGTCGGCTCGCGACGGTCGCGACGCCCATGCTAGCGTCGGCCGTCGGGGGGTGATGGCGACGGACATCCGGAAGGTCGTCACGATCGTCGAGGACACGCGGAGCGAGGCCGGGCAGGCCGTCGACCCGGTGATCCGCCGCGTCGTCACCGCTGCGGTCCTGCGAAACCCGTTCGCCGGGCGCTACGTCGAGGACCTCGGCGAGATGATCGCCGAGAGCGTCCAGCTCTCGGGCATGCTCTCGGTGACCGCGGTCGCGCAGCTGGCCGGCCGGCCGGTGCACAGTTACGGCAAAGGCGGCATCGCGGGCATGAAGGGCGAGCTCGAGCACGTTGCCGCGTTCCTGCATCCGGAGTTCGGCGCGCCGCTGCGTGACGCGTGCGGCGGCGGCAAGGCGATCATCCCGTCGTCGAAGAAGCGTGGCGGCCCCGGCGTCACGCTCGACGTGCCGCTCCACTACAAGGACGCCGCGTTCGTGCGGACCCATTTCGACGCGGTCGAGCTCAGGGTCGTGGACGCGCCGGGTGACGACGAGCTGGTGATCGCGGTGGCCGTGACCGACGGCGGGCGTCCGCTGCCCAGGGTCGGGGGCCTGCAGGTGTCGGAGATCTCGGGAGACGACGGTCTGCGGTGAGCGACCTGGTGATCCGCAACATCGGCACGATCGCAACCGGCGACGTGGCGGCCCCGATCGCCGACGGCGACACGGTCGTCGTACGCGACGGGGAGATCGCGTTCGTCGGCCCCGAGGCGAGCGCCGACGCGTCGGGCATCTCCGCCGCGATCGACGCCGCCGGCGCGACAGTGACGCCGGGTCTCTGCGACGACCACACGCACCCCGTGCTGGGCGACTTCACGCCGCGACAGTCGCAGGTCGGCTTCATCGACTCCTACCTGCACGGCGGCACGACGACGATGATCTCGGCGGGGGAGCCGCACACGCCCGGCCGCCCGACCGATCCAGCGGGCGTGAAGGCGCTCGCGATCCTCGCGCACGCCTCGTTCGCGAACCTCCGCCCCTCGGGGGTCAAGGTGCACGCCGGCGCCGTGCTGCTGGAGCCGGGTCTCACCGAGGACGACTTCCGCGATATGGCCGCGGCCGGTGTCGAGCTCGTCGGCGAGATCGGCATCTCGGGCGTGAAGGATCCTGAGGTCGCCGCCGAGATGACGCGATGGGCGCAGGCGTGCGGCATGCGCGTGATGGTGCACACGGGCGGCGCCTCGATCCCCGGCAGCGGCATCGTGGGCGCCGACTTCGTGGTGGCGGTGCAGCCCGACGTCGCCGGGCACGTGAACGGTGGCCCGACGGCGCTCCCGCTCGATCACGTCGAACGCATCCTCGCCGAGACGTCGGCGCGGGTCGAGATCGTGCACAACGGGAACGTGAAGGCCGCCGGCGAGGTGGCGGCCCTCGTGGCGGGTCGGGGGGAGCTCGATCGTCTCGTGATCGGCACCGACAGCCCCGCGGGGTCGGGGGTGCAGCCGCTCGGCATGCTCCGGGCGATCTCGTGGGTGGCCGCGATCGGCGGGGTCGACCCGGCCCTGGCGCTGGCCGCCGCCACCGGGAACGTCGCGGCGCTGCACGGCCTCGACACCGGCGTCATCGTGGCGGGGCGTGAGGCCGATCTGCTCGTGATGGATGCGCCGCTCGGCTCGCAGGCCGCCGATGCGCTCGGCGCGCTCGCGATCGGTGACACGCCCGCCGTGGCGTCGGCGATCATCGACGGGAGCCCGCGCTTCACGAAGAGCCGCAACACACCGCCGGCGATGCGACCCGTGTCGTTCGCGGGCTAGCTGCCGAGGAGGAGTCGATGGAGGTCGCACGAGCGATCGACGGCACGTTCGAACGGGGTGACGAGGGCCGATTCACCGGCGAGGTGTGGATCCGGTCGGCGCTCGGTGACGGAGCCGGCACGACCGTCGGGGTCGTGCACTTCGCGCCCGACGCCCGCACGCGATGGCACCGCCACCCCACCGGGCAGTTCCTCTCTGCGATCAGCGGCCGTGGTCGCGTGCGCACCCGAGGCCAGGCGGGCCACGTGCTCGAACCCGGCGACGTGATCCACGTCGGCTCCGACGAGTGGCACTTCCACGGGGGGTCGCGCACGGCCCCGATGGTGCACGTGGCGGTGACGGGCGGCACGGTCGAATGGGGCGAGCCCGTGACCGACGAGGAGTTCGACGAGGGGTTCTGAGCCCACGAGGATCCGTGCCGCGGACAACGTGGGGCTGACGTGGTTGCCTGAACGCGCGGCCTGCGGCACCATGTGCGGTACGAGAGGAAGGAGGTGGTCCAGCTTGCATGAACAGCTCGAGACCCTCGAGGTGACTGGCTGCTGAGCCGTCCCTCGCGGGACGGGGGGCCACCCCGCCCGCTTGCCGGGAAGACCGGCAGAATCCACACCAGCTCACCGACCTCACGTGCTCCGGCTGGTCTACCGGACGAAGCCTCGTCAGAGGCCGAAGTGCTCGTGAGGTGAGATGCGATCGAACGGGCCGGGCCCGGCGGGCCCGGCCCGTTCATCGATGGATCTCGGCTCTATCCTCTGGGCATGTCCACATCTGTGCTCGTCCTCGGTGCCGGCTTCGGCGGCCTGGAACTCTCCACTCGGCTGTCGGAGGAGCTCGGCGACCAGGTCGACGTCACCCTGATCGACCGCGCCGACGACTTCGTGTTCGGCTTCTCGAAGCTCGACGTGATGTTCGGCATGAAGGCGCCCGATGCCGTCCGCCTCCGCTACGCCGACATCACCACGCCGCAGGTCCGGTTCCGGCAGGAGACCATCACCGCGATCGACCCCGTGGCGCGCCGGGTCGTGACGGACCTCGACACCTACGAGGCCGAAGTGGTGGTCGTGGCGCTCGGCGCCGACTACGACCTCGCGGCCACGCCGGGTCTGGTCGAGGCCGGGAACGAGTTCTACTCGGTCGAGGGGGCGGAGGTACTGCGCGACGTACTGCCGTCATTCACGTCGGGAAGCGCGATCGTCGGCGTGTGCGGCCCTCTGTTCAAATGTCCGCCGGCGCCGAGCGAGGCCGCGATGCTTCTTGACGCCTACCTGCGCGAGCGTGGCATCCGCGACGACGTCCGCATCCAGGTCGTGATGCCGTTCGGCAGGCCGATCCCTCCGGCGCCCGAGACCTCGGAGGCGATCCTCGCGAAGTTCGCCGAACGCGACATCGAGTTCGTGTCCGACCGCAAGGTCGCGGCGCTGGACCCGGCTGCGCACGAGGCCGTGCTCGACGACGACACGCGCATGCCCTTCGACCTGTTCCTCGGCATCCCGGTGCATCGCGCGCCGGCCGTCGTGGAGGCCTCGGGCATGACCGAAGACGGGTGGATCCCGGTGGAACAGGGGACGCTCGCCACCCGCTTCCCCGGCGTCTACGCGGTGGGCGACGTGACGAGCGTGGGCACGCCGAAGGCCGGCGTGTTCGCCGAGCGCGCGGCCCGCGTGCTGGCCGACCGGCTGATCGCGCGGATCCGAGGGGCGGCGGAGCCTCCGGGCTTCGACGGCACCGGCGCGTGCTGGATCGAGTTCGGCGACCACGAGGTCGCTCGAATCGACGTGGACTTCTTCTCGACACCCGGCCAGCCGATCACCTGGTTCACCGAGCCATCCGAGGCAACGGCGGCCGAGAAGGCCGAATTCGGCGCGAGCCGAGGCGCTCGCTGGTTCGGCGCCTGAGACGGAGTCCCTCCCTCGAAGGGACCTTCGCCTGTACGCCGAGGTCGCACGACGACCTACGCTGCGCTCCAGAGATCGGTGACACGGGCGTTTCGGTTCCGTGCCCCCGTGGAAAGGGGATATCCATGAAGATATCCATGAAGAGGACCGCTGGCGTATTGACGAAGAGGACCGCTGGCGTATTGACCGGGGCGATGGTCTTCGTGACCACGATCGCCGGCACCGCCTTCGCCGAGTACACGGAGACCCCTGCACCGACCACTGTGGTCGAAGGTGGGGGCGGGGGCGCTGCCTTCACCGGAGGCGACACCTCCACGGCCGCGATCGTTGCGGTCGCCCTCGTGGCGATGGGGCTCGTCGCGCTGTTCCTGGCGCGGCGTCGCACCAGCACCACGTAACGGGCGCGTCGGATCGAGGCGATAGCCGAAGCTTCGCCGAGTACCGTCACGACGGCTTGAGTTCGTTCGCCCTGCTCACTCACCTGAAGGCGGGGACGTGCGCCCGGCGTTCGCGGGGGACACCCGCCGCACGCGGCTTCATGCCGAACAGGAACCGCGTGACGTTCGTCCGCCTCACGACGACCTCGTAGAGCGCGACCGTCACGAGCAGCGAGCCGGCAAACACGAGCACGAACCCGGGGAGCGCCGGCAAGGTGAATGCGGTCAGCACCGCGTACGCGACCACGATGATCACGCTCTGGTGCAGCAGGTAGATCGGGTAGGCGGCCTCGTTCCCCCATCGCAGGAACGAGGTCTCGAACGATAGGAACCGTTTCCCGAGCGCAAGCAGCGCGAGCACGCTGACCCAGGTGACCGTTGCGGCCCAGACGTCGAGCACGAGCGACATGGCCCCCGTGTCCCACCGGTCGCCGGTGCCCGAGATCCAGAGCCACATCTGAGCCGCGACCATCGCGCCCGCCACCGGGGCGAGCCACCTCCACGCGCCGTCGATCGCGGCTTCCATGCGCGGCTCCGAGACGAGCAAGAACCCGCCCACGAACAGCGCGAACGAGTAGAAGAGGTTCTGCGGGCCGTCGTCGGGCCACGGCACCGCGTCGCCGAGGAACATCACGAGCGGCATGAGGAACAGGTACCAGGGCACCCAGCCCTGCGGCCCCGTGCGCGCGCGCCAGCGGGCGAACAGCGGCGCCGCGACCATCGAGTAGATGAACAGGAAGAGGATGAACCACAGGTGGCCGGGCGTGAATCCGCCGTCGTAGCCGCCGATCTCGCCTTGCATCGTCCAATAGTCGGCCGTGAAGGCGGGGATCGACGCGCTGCCGCCCCGCCACACGATCGCCAGGTAGGACTGGATCGGCACGATCACCACCAGCCCGAACAGGAACGGCACGAGCAGCCGTTTCACGCGCTCCGCGCGGTACTCATGCGCGTTCCGGCGCCCGAACGCGTACCACGACGCCGCGCCGGCGAGCACGAACAGCAGTTCCATCTGCCACTGCGCGATGAACGCGATCACCGACCAGAACAGCGCCTCGCTCGTCGCCGCCGAGTGCACGTAGAAGTCCTCGAACGGATCGAACACGCGAGCGGAGTGGAACGGCAGCAGCAGGAAGACCGCGATCACCCGGAGCCAGTCGAGGTCGTGTCGTCGTTGCACGCAGCCCTCCCGGCGTCGCCTCGGACCTCTCGACACTTCGAGCATGCGACCAGGGACGGTGGTGTGGCCCGGGCGAAGGTCCCGGGAACGGTGGGAAGCTCAGCCTCAGCCGGCACCCTCCTCCGCCACGGCGCGGTAGAGCGGAACCGGGTCCGCGATCCCCTTGAGATCGGCCGTGCCTCGCTCCTCGAACGTGACCCCCTCAGCGCTGCCGGCCGTGACGACCGCCTCTCCCACGAGCACCTCTTCGGGTCCGGCCTCGGAGGCGATCCGCGCGGCGATGTTGACCGTGCGGCCGAAGTAGTCGCCCTCGTCGTAGATCACCGGCCCCGCGTTCACCCCGATGTGCGCCGGCGGCAGGCCACGCGGTCCGACGCTCTGCACGATCTCGAGTGACGCGAGCACCGCGTCGCGCGGGTCTCGGAAGTGAAAGCACACGCCGTCGCCCAGCATCTTCACGACTTCGCCCTGGTGGCGGACCGCGACTTCCTTCACGAGCTCTGCGAGCTCGAGGGAGACGCTCGCGGCGACCTCGTCGCCCGCTTCCTCGGTGAGCCGCGTGTAGCCGGTGAGGTCGGCGAACACGATCGCTCCGACGCTCGTCGGCGGCCGCAGCCGCACGCCGGCCTGCTCGAGCGCGACCTCGACGTGCTCGAACTGATGCTCGGTCATGAACGTCTCGGAGTGGCGTCGGAACAGCCACGTGAGCATGTCTTCGCCCGAGCGTCCTGTGCGAAGCCCCACCTCCGCGAGGGCCACCTCGAACGCCTCGTTGTCCCGCAGGCCGCGGCGCCGGTACTGCTCCTCGATCGAGTGGTGCAGGTAATGCGTCTGGTACTGCGCGACCTTCCGCGCGCTGTCACCCCACACCCGCGCCATGCGCAGCACCTCACCCTCGGGGACCCCGGCCGAGATGAGCACGGGGAGCATCTGCAGGACCTCGAGATCCTCCGCGCGGACGAGCTCGTCGTGGGCAGGCGGTGGGAGCCCGAACGCGACGTAGATGCGCTCGAGCATCTCGACATCGATGCCGACGTCCCGGGCGAGCTGCTCGAACGTCGTGTCCGAACGCGGGTGACGGCGCCCGGCGCTCTCGAGGTAGCCGAGCGTGAGATCGCCCGAGCCGAGCGCCGATGCGACCGACCCGGCGTCGATCCCTTTCGCCTCGAGGGTCTGCACGACCCGCACGACCATCACGTCTCGCCGTCGGAACATGCCGTCGGCGGCCCGCACGATGCCGAGGTCGACCAGGTCCCTCAGACGTTCGACCGTCGTTCCGCCGCGCTCGGCGAGTTCGTCCTCCGTCAGGAGGTCATCGGGCATACGAGGCGGGGTCCGCGACGAACGCGTCGTGGCAGGCCTGCGAACAGAAGTAGTACGTGACGCCCTCGTGGTCGGCGGTCGCCGCCGCATCGCCGTCGTCGATCTTCATGCCGCAGACCGGATCCGTCACCATCGCCATGCGTTACCTCCTCGCCACGCGGAAGCTGAACATCATGCCACTCTCGGCGTGCTCCGCGATGTGACAGTGCGCCATCCAGAGCCCCGGGTTCGAGACGTCGAGCACGATGTCGACGGTCTCGCCGGTCCTGACGAGCACCGTGTCCTTCCACACCAGGTTGGGCTCGGTCGTTCCTCCGCGCGACAGCACCAGGAACCTCCCCGCGCCGTGGATGTGGAAAGGGTGGTGCATCGGGTGGTCGGAGTCCATCTCGTTCACGAGACGGATCTTCACCCGGTCGCCGACCGTGAACGCCCAGTCGATCTCGTCGTTGCGCTTGCCCGTCTCGCGGTCGACCAGGATCCATCGCATGTTCGTCGGGTTCGTCGAGCGGTTGACCTGCTCCATCGTGTCTTCCCACTCGATGCTTCCCTCGGCGTGGCCCCCGTGCTCGCCCTCGGCCGCGTGATGTTCGGGCGGTGTCTCGAGCGACTCGAGCGCCGCAGGAACGAGTTCGATCGGCAGGAGCTTCATGCCGCAGATCGGGCAGCGGCTGGGCTCGAGGCTCACGATCTGAGGATCCATCGGACACGCGAAGCGCGGTCCTTCCGCGGACCCGTCGGCTGGCGAGGGCTGCGCCATGTCCATCTCGGCGACGAGCGCGAGCACCTTGTCGGGCTCGCGGTCGAGGTCCGTCTGCAGCCTCGCCCGCTCGCCCTCGAGCTCCGGGCTGCGACGGAGCGAATCGAACGAAGCCGCCGCAGATGTCTCCGTTCCCTCGCCGACGGTGATCCGGCCAACGACGTACGTGTGCTCCGGCGTCCTGTGCTCGAGCACGACGTCTCCCTCACGATCGAACAGCACGTCGACGATCGATCGTTCCGAGGGAGCGATCATCGTCTCGTCGACGAACGTCTCCCGCTCGTACCGTCCGCTGTCGCCGCCCACCAGCTTCATGCGCGTGCCCGACAGGCCGACGTTGAAGACCCTGGTGCTCGCCGTGTTCGTGAGGAACATGCGGACGACCTCGCCCCGAGCGACCTCGATGCGCCAGTCCGGTTGCCCGCTGACCAGCATCACGTTGCCGAATCGGCCCATCGCCGTGTGATCGGGTCCGGCACGGTCGTACGGGGCGAGCTGCCCGTCCTCGATCAGGATGTCGTCGATCGTGAGCACGACTTCGCGATCGCTCGGCGGCCAGTAGTCGGCCTCGTTGGGCTCCACGACGATGTTGCCGTAGAGCCCCGAATCCTGCGTGTAGTCCTCGCGGATGTGCGGGTGGTACCAGTACAACCCCTCGTCGGGGAATCGCACGTGGTACGTGAAGGTCCCGTTGACCGGGATCGGCTTCTGCGTGTCGTGCGGCACGCCGTCGAAGCGGTTCTCGAGCCTCAGCCCGTGCCAGTGCACGGTCGCCTCGACATCGGCGTCGTTCGTCACATGCACGACGATCTCGGAGCCCTGCTGCACCCGCAGGGTCGGTCCGGGGATCGAGCCGTTGTAAGCAAGCATCCGCAGCAGGTCGTCGCCGACCTGCTTCGCGACCGGTGCGATCCGGAGGTCGAGCTCGTCCCCATCGGCCAACCGGACGCTCTCGGTCTCGTGCGCCGTCGGCAACCCGGACGGGTCGCGGGGGAACGGCCCCGTTCCGGTCGATGCGTGGTGATGCAAGCGTCGGTCACCTCCTTGGGGACCGAGGGTGCCGTCAGCAACGACATCGAGTCAAGTCGCAGAGTCGACGGCGTTGCGAAGCCTGGACGTACCCTCCGTGCGTGAATCGCGTGCTCGCTCACCTCGGTCCGCCGTTGCGTGCGCTGCGCGGCGTGCTCGGGAACCGGCCGATCACCCGCATGGAGTTGGCGTTCCTGCTGTTCAACGTCGCGGAGCCCGCCATGTGGGTGGCGATCCTCGTGTACGCGTTCAACCGTGGAGGGACGCAGGCGGTCGGGTTCGTGTCGATCCTGCTCATGGTGCCCGCCGGCTTGCTCGCTCCCGTCGTGGCGTCGCTCGGAGACCGGTTCCCGAAGGAGCGCGTGGTGCGCATCGGGTACCTCGCCCAGGCGGGCGCGTCTGCCGTGGTGGGCGTCGCGATCGCCCTCGACTCGGCGACGCCGCTCGTGTACGGGCTCGCGACGCTCGCGGCGACCACCTACACGACCGGCAGGCCGAACCATCACGCGCTGCTGCCGGGGCTCGCCCGCACGCCTGAGGAGCTCGCGGCAGCGAACTCCGTCTCGTCGCTGATGGAAGGCGTCGGAGGAACGATCGGCGCGATCGCCGCCGCCGCGACGCTCGCGGCCTCCGGCGCGGGAGCGGTGTACGGCCTGGCGGCCGGCGCCGTGGCGGTGGCCGCCGCGCTCACGCTCAACGTCCACGCCCCCACCCGGGGTTCGCGTGCGCCGTTCCGCCCGTGGTCGCTGATCACCGACACGGTCGACGGGCTCGCCGCGGTGGTGAGGTTGCCCGAAGCCCGGGCGCCCATCGTGCTGGCGGCCGTGCTGACCGCGACGGTCGGTGCGATAGGGGTGCTCACGGTGCCGCTCGCGATCGACACCCTCGATCTGGGGGAGCCGGGAGTGGGCTACATCACCACGATGATCAGCGTGGGATTGCTGGTCGGTGCAGCCGCGTCCGTCGTCCTCGCCACCGGGCGCCGCCTCGCGGTCGCGATGCTCGTGTCGGCCGCGTGGTTCGCCGCGAGCGGCGTGCTGTACGGCGTGACGACCACGGTCATGGTGGCCGCGATCGCATCCATCGCCTACGGGTCGGCCATCACGCTCCTCGACGTGCTCGGGCGCACGGTGTTGCAGCGCACCGCGAGCGACGACGTCCTGACCCGTGTCTTCGGGGCGGTCGAGGCGCTCTGGATGCTCGGCTACGGCGCGGGGGCGGCGGTCGCCCCGTTCCTCGAGCGAGCCTTCGGGCTCGGGGTCGCCTTCGCGGTGTGCGGAGGCGCGATGCTCGTCGCCGCGCTGGTGGCGCTGCCCGGGCTCCGGCGCATCGACAAGCGCACGGTGGTGCCGGAGCGACAGCTGTCGCTGCTCCGACGGATCCCGATGTTCGCGCCGCTGCCACCCCTGGACCTCGAGCGGATCGCACGCCAGCTCGACCTGATCCAGGTCGTGGCCGGGACCGAGGTGATCCGCCAGGCAGACGTGGGGGACCGGTTCTACGCGGTCGATGCGGGGTCGTTCGAGATCGTCAGGGACGGGACGACGATCGCGACCGCCGACGAGGGCGACTACTTCGGCGAGATCGCCTTGCTGCACGACGTGCCGCGTACCGCGACGGTCAGAGCGACGAGCGACGGCGCCGTCTGGGCGTTGGACCAGGAGGAGTTCCTCGCCACGGTGACCGGGCTGCCGCAGGCCGAGAACGCGGCGCATGCGATCTCAAGGGAGCGCCGCCGCACGATGCCGAGCGCGTGACGCACACGACAGCCCCCGTGTGACATCGATATCGGTATCAGGTGGCAGCGTTCGTCTTTGTGATGGGGACGCCCGGTCCGCCCGTCGAGACCGTCGTGACTGCTGCGTCGTCGAGCACGATCTGGGTGTGCACGTGGCCGCATCGGTAGAGCGTCCACCGCACGATGCCCTCATCGCCCACGTGCATGCCGGACAGCGACGGGCCGGGCCGGCCACACCGCTCGCAGAAGGGGATGGGGTCGGTCATGGGTGGAGCATGGCGAACGACGGACCCTCTCGGCATCGGGCCGACGACCAGTTTCCCGACCCCCCGGTACCCGTTCCTGACTAGGACTCTCGGACCGGGCGGCGCTCAGATCGAGATGACGATCTTGCTCCGCACGCTTCCGGACTTCATGCGTTCGAGGGCCTCGGGCACGCCCTCCAGGGGGAGCGTCGTGTCGATGCTCGGCGTCACCTGACCGGCCTCGATGAGCTCGGTCATCGGTTCGAGGTAGGCGTGGTCCTCCTTGGAGGCGAGCATCGTCAGCCGCTGACTCCCGAACGGCGACAGCGCGACCGCTCGCAGCGATCGGCCGAAGCCGCCCGTCACGGAGCCTCCCGCTTCGCCGCCGACGATGACCAGCGTGCCGCGAGGCGTGAGCGCACGCCGCAGGTGCGAGAGCGATGCGTTCCCGCCGATGTCGAAGATCAGGGCCTCGTTGCCCTTCGAGGGCTCCGAGGACGTCACCGATGTGGCCACTTCGGCCTCGACCTGATCCTCGACGCCCTCGAGGCATCGGTCACGAGATAGATCGCCGGAGGCCGCCCGTTTCTCGGAAGGTATGCCCTTCACCGGGATCAGAGGGCGGCCCTCACACGGCTTGAGAGCGGATCCGGACGAGGCATACGCTCGACGCATGCCGACCTGCAAGGCGTGCGGGAACCGGAACCCCGATCGCTCGAAGTTCTGTAGCGAGTGCGGCTCCCAGCTCACAGCGGCCCCGGCGCCCGCTGAGGAGCGGAAGGTCGTGTCGGTCCTGTTCTGTGACCTCGTCGGCTTCACCGCTCGCTCAGAGGACGCCGACCCAGAAGATGTGCGCGCGATCGTCCGCCCGTACTTCGAGGCGCTCCGCCAGGACATCGAGTCGTTCGGCGGGACCGTCGAGAAGTACATCGGCGACGCCGTCATGGCGGTGTTCGGCGCGCCCACGGCTCACGACGACGATCCGGAGCGGGCCGTCCGCGCGGGGCTGCGGATCCTCGATGCGATCGAGGAGCTCAATGCGGGCAGAGGAACGGACCTCGCCGTGAGGGTCGGGATCAACACGGGCGAGGTCGTGGTCGCGCTCGGGGCCCTGCCCGGAGCGCGGAGAGGGCATCGTCACGGGTGACGTCGTCAACACCGCCGCTCGTCTGCAGACCGGCGCGCCGGCTGGGGGGATCGCGGTCGGCGAGCTCACCTACCTGTCGACGAAGGACGTCTTCGACTACGAGCCGCTCGAGGCGGTCGCGGCCAAGGGGAAGACCCGAGCCGTGCCGGCGTGGAGGGCGCTCGCCGCTCGCGCCCGGTTCGGGACCGACATCACCCGTCGACACGAGGTCGCCCTCGTCGGACGTGATGCCGAGCGGGCGCTCCTCGAAGGCTTGCTGGACCGGACGATCCGCGACCGTTCCCGCCAGCTCGTCACGATCTTCGGCGAACCGGGTGTCGGCAAGAGCCGGATGGTCCATGAGCTCTTCGAGCTCGTCCATGGCCGTGAGGAGCCGGTGGTCTGGCGCCAGGGGCGGTGCCTGCCCTACGGCGAAGGCATCGCGTTCTGGGCCTTGGGCGAGATCGTGAAGGCCGAGGCAGGCATCCTCGAGTCCGACTCGCCCGCTCGGGCGCGAGGCGAAGCTCGACCGGGCGCTCCGGCGGGTCCCCTTCGAGTCCGGCGAGCTCGAGTGGGTCAAGGCTCGCTTGGCACCGCTCGTCGGCGTCGATCCCTCGAGCACCGCCGAACGCGACGAGTCGTTCACGGCATGGAGTCGGTTCCTCGAGGCACTCGCCGGCTCCGGTGGCGCGGTCTTCGTGTTCGAGGACGTCCATTGGGCGGACCCCGCGCTCCTCGAGTTCGTGGAGCACGTAGCAGGGCGCCCCGAGGCCGTGCCGATGCTCCTCGTCTGCACGGCGCGTCCGGAGTTCTCAGAGCGCAACCCGAGCTGGGGCGGCGAGCTCCCCAGCGCGCTGGCCCTGAACCTGGCACCCCTCTCCGGTGAGGAGACGGCGGCGCTGGTCGGCGAGCTCCTCGGAACGACCCTCCTGCCGGCCGACGTGCAGCGCCCGATCGTCGAGGCGGCCGGGGGGAACCCGCTCTTCGCCGAGGAGTTCGTCCGGATGTTGCGCGACCGTGACCTGCTCGTGGTGCGAGGGGAGACCTGGGAGCTGGCCGAGGGTGCGGAGATCGCGATCCCGGAGGGCATCCACGGGATCATCTCGGCTCGTATCGACACGCTGACGCCGGATCACAAGCGGCTCCTGCAGGATGCGTCGGTGGTCGGGAAGGTCTTCTGGTCGGGGGCGCTCGAGGCGATGGGCGATCGTCGGGCGCCGAGGTGCGCGAGGCGCTCCACGAGCTCACGAAGAAGCAGTTCCTCCGCGCGCCTCGAACGTCGTCGATGGAAGGTGAGCGCGAGTTCACCTTCTGGCACATGCTCGTCCGCGACGCCGCCTACGCCCAGATCCCGAGGGCCGCCAGGGCAGAGAAGCACACCGCCGTGGCGCGATGGCTGGAGGACCAGGCTGGCGAGCGCCTGGAGGACCTCGCGGATGTACTCGCCTACCACTCCTTCGAAGCGTTGGAGCTCGCGCGCGCCTCGGGCGGGGAGGTGTCGGGCTTGGAGCGACAGGCGCTGCGTTTCCTGGTTCTCGCAGGCGATCGCGCGCGGGGCCTCGACGCGACCCAAGCTGGGGTCATGTACGAGCGGGCGCTCGAACTCGCTCACGACGGAGATCCGGTCCGTGCCGAGATCCTGCGTGATCTCGCCGGGGTCGAGTTGTCCCGCGGTCGGTTCGGGCGGTCCCGCGAGCTCCTCGAGGAGGCGCATACCGGCGCTGCACGCTGCAGGCGACCCAGCCGGAGCTGCTGACGCGAAGGTGTTCCTCGCCCTCGTCCAGGCATTGAGCGCGCCATCTGGATCCGATTGGCGTCTCCTCGACGAGGCGATCGCCGAACTCGAGCACCTCCCACCGGGGAACGAGCTCGTTCAGGCGTATGCGATGCGGGCGAACTGGGTGTCGTCTGCGGGGCTGTATCTCGAAGCGGTGGGCTGGGCCGATAAGTCGCTCTCCCTCGCCGACGAGCTCGGCCTTCCCGAAAGCGGATTCGCGAGGTTCCAACGGGGCGCGGCGCGCTGCTGGAGCGGGGACACGGGAGGGCTCGAAGACATCCATCGTGGCATCGACCTCGCCCTCGAACAGGGGCGGCTGTTCGAGGCCGCCCTCGGGCACAGCCATCTCGCGGCGGTGCTGTTGGGATCGGCGGGACCGGCCGAAGCCCTCTCGGAGATCGAGCTGGGGGCCGCCATCGCTCGCAGGAGCGGCATGCTGATGATGGCCGAGTCCATCGGACTGGGAAGCCGATCCGAGGCCCTCTACCACCTGGGACGGTGGGACGAGCTGCTGGACGCGACGACGGCATACCTCGCTGACGGTCGCGAGGATATCGACGCCCAACTCCGCCTGGTGTGCCAGGTGTTGGTCTGCGACGTCTCGACGTGGCGTGCCGATCTCGCGCGCGCCTCCGAACTCAGCCACACCTTGTATCGGGCGGCGACCGAGTTCGATGCCCCATGGCCCGTCGTGGAGTTGGCCGTCGTCGCCAAGCTCGCACTGGTCACAGGAGATGTCGATCGTGCCTCGGTCGTGCTCCATGAGCTCGAGGCGTACCCGCACATGCGTGAGGACTTCGACAACATGGCCTTCTTCCCTGAGATCACGCGGGCAGCGCTCGGCGCCGTGGGCGTCGAGTTCGCGCAGCGGCTCGTGACCGGCATCCCGGAATCGCCGATGCCGCTGCGCCGGGTCTCCCTCGAGATGGTTGATGCGGAACTCGCGGAGGCCCGAGGTGACCTCGACCGAGCCGAGGAGCTCTACACGATGGCGGAAGAAGGCTGGAGGACGTTCTCGGTGCCCGAACGGGCTCAGTCGCTCCTCGGAAGAGGTCGGTGCCTGCTCGCGATGGACGATCCAGGGTCGGCGGAAGTGCTTCGGGAGGCCCGGGAGGTCTTCGCATCTCTTGAGGCCGAGCTGTACCTCCCCGAGGTGGACTCGCTCCTGGAGCGGGCCGTCGCCCGAACCTCCTGAGGGGCGAGGTCGCTCAGCGCGACCTCGCATATCGCCGGCGAGCGCGGAACTCGTACCAGCGGAACTCGCCCCGGATCATGGGCGGTCTGGGTGGTGGTCGTCCCCGGGTCCTTCGGGCGAGTCCGTGCGGCCCATGGCGCCCCTCCCACGTCGAGGGCACCACCGTCGCTCACCGGGGTCGGTTCAGGTGTCCCCTGAGCGACAGGAGGCCGGTCGGATTCGTGTCACCCGGCGACTCACCGGCCGTGAAGCTCCGGTCGAGAAGGAACGTGCTCAGCACGCGTCTCCGAGGCACTCCTCCTGAAAGACTTCGTCGCCGTCGGCTGTGCCCACGAACGAGCCGCGCATCGCGTCGCCGATCTCCGCTGACCCGGTCGTCGCTTCGCCTTCCAGCAGGAGCTCCTCACCGTCCGACGACGACCCGGTGCATCGCACCTCGATGCGCTCCGCGCCTCCGCTGGATGATGCTTCGCAGTCGAGAGTCCCGTCGACCTCGAAGCCCTCGCGCTCGAACGCTCCGACTCCGGCGGTCGCGGCGATGTTGCGAACGACCGTCTCGGTCCCCTGGTCGACGAGATCGCCGCGCTGCTCCTCGGTAGCACGCGACACCCACGCTGAGGAGCGCGACCGCCAACCCGACAGTCATCAGCCCTCTTGCGCGACGCACCTATACGCCCGCCTCGTCTCGCTGCTCGTATCGTTGATCCATCGTGCCTGCTCCTCTGCTCAGCGGCCGGGGGCAGCGGTGCTGATATCGGCGAGCGGGGAACCCGGGCGCGTCTCGACCTCGATGTCGCCGAGCGACACGATGCCGATCGCCCGGTCGCTCTCGACCACGGGCAACCGCCGGACGTCGCTCGTCTTCATCCTGCGCACGGCGTCGGCGACGGAGTCGGTCGGCGCCACCGACGTCACGTGTGGCGTGTAGACCTCGGCGATCGTCGAAACCACCGGGTCCGAGCCCTCGGCCGTGGCGCGGATCGTGAGGTCGCGATCGGTGAGGATGCCGAGGAGGCGACCCTCGTCGTCCTCGACGAGCACGTCGCCGATGTCGTTGGACCGCATCAGCTGCGCGGCGTGCTGCAGCGTGTCGGCCGGACGCACGGCCTCGGGTGCGGCCGTCATGATCTGTCGGATATCGCGCAGGTCGGTCGCCGACCCGTTCTGCACGCTCCCGGGCAGCGCCTGCCGGACGCGCTCGGGCAGCCGTTCGATGCCCTTGCGACCGGTAGCGGCCCCTGCCGCGTACCCGATGCCGAACGTCGTGATCGTGCCGAAGAGTCCCATCGTATGTCCCTCCACTCGGTGATCGATGAAGCCCTACCCAGATGGGCGGACCTCTACTTCGAGGATGGCTTCTTCGCGCTCGACTTCTTCGCGCTCGACTTCCTCGCGGGAGCCTTGCGGGCCGACGACTTCTCGGCCTGGCTCCTCTTCTTCGCCTGGCTCTTCTTCTTGGCCGGGCTCTTCTTCTTCGGCGACGACTTCTTGGCCGAGTTCTTGCGGGAGGACGCCTTCTTCGCGTTCGACTTCCGCTCCTTCGCGAGCGCCGTGCCGCCGATCGCCGCGCCGACCGCGGCCGCGCCTGCGGCGGCGAGAAGCGGGTTCTCGGCGACCGCGGTCGCCACCTTCTTCGCGCCCGACCCGACGGCTGACGCCGCGTCTCCCGCCTTGTCGGTCACTGTCTCGATCGCTGACTGGTTCTCGGTCTCTGCCATGTCACTCCTCCTGTTCGCTCTGCGTTGTCACTGCCTCGAGGATCTTGGGCACGAGCAGTCCGAGGGTGAATGCCCCCGCGATCACGAGCGCCGGCTCCTGACGCGCGAACTCGGCGGCCTGCTGCGCGAGATGCTTGCCGTCGCGCACGAGCTCGTCGGTGTCGGCGGTCGCCAGGCGCGACGCGAGCCGGTCCGCCTTCACGGCGACCTCGTCGACGAGATCGGCTTGGCCGTCGTGGCCCTGCTCGCGCAGGCTCGAGCTCGACGCGCGCATCGCGACCGCGAACGCCTTCACCTCGACGGCTGCACGGCTCGATCGCGCATCCATCTCGGCGCGCACGCGGTCAACGGCGACGGCTCCGGCCGCCTCGGCCATCACCTTCCCCGCGTCCTGAAGACCTTCCACCCGTTCCTCGACGCTGCTCATGTCCCATCCATCGCTCGTGTCTGAAGGGTCCCTTCCCTCATGCGGGGTCCCGAAACATCGCCACCCGGGCGTGAGAGGCGCCGGAGAAGGGAAGGACAGGCGAGCATCACCCTGAAGGGAGCAGAGATGGCAACGACCGCCCAGAGCGAGACGAACGGACGGCGTGACGAGCCGATCACCGGCCTGTTGCGCTTGCTGATCGCCGATGTCGGCCTTATCGCGCGTCGGGAAGCCGAGCTCGCGAAGATCGAGCTGAAGGAGAAAGCGTCGAAGGCGGGCGCCGGGATCGCGCTGCTCACGACAGGCGCGGCGTTCGCGCTGTACGCGCTCGGCGTGCTGATCGCGGCGGCCGTGCTGGCGCTCGCGATCGTCCTGCCAGCCTGGGCAGCCGCGTCGATCGTGGGCGTCGTGCTGCTTGCGATCGCCGCCGGGCTCGCGCTGATCGGACGGGCGAAGCTGCGCGAGGGCGCCCCCTACGCGCCGATCCGCACGCTCGAGACCGTAGAGGAGGACATCGGATGGATGCGTCAAGAGAAGGAACAGCTGAAGGCGCTCGAGTAGCGCAGATCCGGAGCGAGATCGTGGCCGCCCGGGCCAGGGTCGTGGAGACGATCGACGCCCTGGAGTACAAGGCGGACGTGTCCGCACGGCTCGCCGACGTGCTCAGTTCGACCGCGTCGGGCGTCGTCGCCCGGGTGTTGGGACGCAGCCCATCCCCGCCGCCGAAGGGTCCGGACGGCGTCGACTGAGGGGGCCAACTTCGTTTGACCTGTTGCCTCCCGGGTAGTAGTCACGACTTCATAAGCATGTCGGCTGCCCGGAGGAGGGATCATGAAGAGGATGGTCGCTGCAAGCACCGGAACGCTCCTCGTCGCTGCGATGTCTGCGCTGTTCCTCGCAAGTATCCCTGCCGCAAGCGCAGGGGGCGCCTGCACGATCACCGGTACGGCTGGTGACGATCAGCTCAACGGGACCGCACGACGCGATGTCATCTGCGGCCTCGGCGGCGACGATCGGATCAGGGGTCGCGGCGGCAACGATGTCATCCGTGGCGGTGCCGGACGGGATCGCATCGATGGCAACCTTGGGCCCGACATCCTCGTGGGCGGCGGGGGCCGTGACCTGATCGACGGAGGTCAAGGCAACGATCGGATCAAAGGTGGGGCCCTCAGGGACCGCATCCTCGGAGCCCGAGGCGAAGACATCATCCGGGGCGGGAGCGGCCGTGATCGGCTGGTCGGCGGCCCCAACGACGACCGGATCAAGGGTGGACTGCAGAACGACAGGCTCCGCGGCAACTACGGGGACGACACCCTGGACTCCCGTGACGGCTCGGGTGGGGATCGCGTCGAAGGCATGCAGGGAGCGGACACATGTGCATCCGATCCCGGTGACACGGTCTCGGGATGTGAGGCCTAACCAAGGTTGGAGCGGGTGGCCCGGGTCCGAAGACTGTGACGTCCCTCGAATGGTCCCTTCGGCGCCCCACGCGGAGGGTCCAACGGGTCCGTCGATCGGGCGACTGCGCAGATCGCTGTCTCGTGCCGATGCCTGTGGTGCGCCCCAGGATCGCTCGCGAGTGCGAGCCAGGACAGGGATCAGCCGAGCATGGACGGGCAACAGCATGAGGGCACCCTCACCGTCGCAATCGCCGTTGGCGGGGAAGAGTGTGTGACGTACGGGCACTCGCTCTTCGACCTGCAGCAGGCCGTGGTGTGCGAGGACTGCAGCAAGGTCGCGGCCAGGGCCGCCCGGCGGGGCATGGACCCCGAGTTGGCCGTCGAGGCCTTCCGGCGACGGCCGGCGAGGCGACACGGAGGCCAGTCGTAACCAGCCTCAAGCAGACCCGCTCACGTCGAACGATCAGGCACCGACATGCAGAAGATTCCGTAGGTCGTACGGCGGGTCGGCGGTGTCTGTGCCCTCCTTCACCATGGTGACATGGAGATACAACCGTGACCCCGATCGATCTGACGGTCCTCATGACCGCCTTGCTCGTCGCGGCCGCGGTCGGAACTGCGGTCGCCGTGATCTGTCTGAGCCATCGGTCCCTGCTGCGCTCGGACCGGCGGTTGCGGCTCGGGGCCGCGCTCATGGCGATCCCCGCCTTGGGGCTCGGCTGGGCGCTCTCCCACCCGGACCTCGCCATCACATCGGTGCGCAGCGAGACGATCCAGGCCAACGCTGAGCAGACATCGGTGGCCGACGCTCGCCGGGCGCCTCGCCCGGTCGCTGGAAGGGAGCTGGAACCCTCGACAGACAGGCCCGCTTCCTCGTGGTCCCGTCCGTCAACGCAACCGCCGAGTGAACCCCGGTCGTCTGAGCCACCGGTGTCTGAGGTCGACTCTCCGGGGCAAGGCGGGTCCCCCCGGAGCCTCCCGGTGGTACTTCGCCGCCGCCGCCCACCGAGACGGCGTCACCTCCACCGTCGCCGCCGCCCACCGAGTCGCCCCCGCCGGACACGGACGAGGACGTGGATGAGGAAGAAGAGGACGGCGGGGAAGAGGAAGAGAACGGCAACGGCAACGGCAACGGCAACGGCAACGACAAAGACAAAGACAAAGACAAAGACAAAGACAAAGACAACGGCAAACACGCAGCGCTCGGGTAAGCAAAGAGCTAGTCGAAGTTCTTCGGTGGAAGCTCTCGAACGGGGCGACTCCGCGCCCGCCTCCTCGGGCGGCGACGCTCCGGTACGGTTCCCGCCGAGATGATCAAGGCGGTCGTGTTCGACGTCGGCGGGGTCCTCGAGACCGTCACCGATCCTGCGGACGGGTGGATCGGCGCATGGGAGAACGAGTTGGGCCTCAAGGCTGGGGAACTACTCGAGCGCACCCATGAGTTGTGGGCCGGCGCCCGGGTGGGAACGATCACCGAAGGGAACGTGCGACTCGGCCTGCAGCGGTCGTTGGAGATCTCTCCGACGGCCGCGGATCGCCTCCTCGAGTCCATGTGGACGGAGTATCTCGGGGTGCTCAACCTCGAACTCGCCCGGTACGTCGCCTCACTTCGGCCTCGCTACCGTCTGGGGATCATCAGCAACAGCCTCGTCGGCGCTCGAGAGCGGGAGCAGCAACGCTACGGCTTCGAGGATGCCTTCGACGCGATCGTCTACTCGCACGAGGAAGGCGTGACCAAACCCGACCCCCGCATCTACATCACCGCGTGCGAGCGCCTCGGAGTGCGCCCCGAGGAGGCGATCTTCGTCGACAACGTCGAGGAGATGGTCGAAGGGGCTCGGACCGTCGGGATGAAGGGAGTGGAGTTCCGGAACACGTCACAAGCCATCACAGCGATCGAAGGGTCGCTCGGCTCGCCGTAGATCGGGTCGCGCAGGTGAGACCATCGATCACGCGCATCTGACAGCAGACAGGAGCTCATGAGCGAGACCCAGGCGTACGAACGTGACGGATACCCGGCCGGCGTGCCCTGCTGGGTCGACATCGCTCGACCCGATCCCGACGCCGCCGCCGACTTCTACGGTGGCCTGTTCGGATGGCGGTTCGAGGAGGCATCGGTCCCTGGCTCGTCACAGCGCTATCTCATCGCCCGCCTCCGCGGCCGCGACGTCGCAGGTGTCGGCTCCGAGACGGTGGAGGGTCCGTCTTCCCCGGCATGGATGACGTACATCGCGACCGACGATGCGGACGAGACCGCACGCCTGGTGAGACAGGCCGGCGGCAGTGTGCTCGTGGACCCCGTCGATGTCGGCGACGCCGGGCGCATGGCTCTGTGCTCGGATCCGTCCGGCGCCACGTTCTCGATCTGGCAGGCCGGAAGGCGAACAGGCGCGCACCTCGTCAACGAGCCCGGCACCTGGAACTTCAGCGAACTGAACACCCACGACCGCAAAGGCGCGGAGGCGTTCTACGGCGCGGTGTTCGGGTGGAAGTTGAGCGGCTTCGGCGACGACGAGGGGGATGGTTCGGGCTTCTGGCGCATGCCG
The DNA here is from genome assembly GCA_963728665.1 of uncultured Actinomycetes bacterium. Taxonomy (GTDB): domain Bacteria; phylum Actinomycetota; class UBA4738; order UBA4738; family HRBIN12; genus JAOUEA01. The sequence goes on from CAVSLG010000021.1 coordinate 73,554, forward strand.
GGGTACGGCGACTTCCTCGCCGAGCGCGATCCTGCGGTGCGCGAGCGACAGGCCGACGTCGGTGCGCCCGAAGGGTTCGAGGACGCGGTCGCCTGGCTCGTTCCATCGTCCGAAGAGCGATCCGACGGCGAGACTCCGGCGCACTGGAGCATCACGTTCGCCGTCGACGACGCCGATGCGGCCGCCGACCGGGCCACCGAACTCGGCGGGAAGGTCCTCGTCCCGCCCCTGGATGCTCCGTGGGTTCGCATGACGGTGATCAGCGATCCTCAGGGGGCGGTGTTCACGGCGAGCAGGTTCGTGCCGCCGACATAGCGACCCGCGGGCGATCCGCGGCGCCGAGATGGATGCCTCGATCTCAGCGTCAGGCAGGCTCCCAGGCAGCCACGGTCGGGTGATCGGTGGGCTGTGGTCCCACCTGCGCGGCCCCTCCGGGAGATCCGAGCCCCGTCACGTCTGCGAACCATGCGGCGTTCACTTCGGCGAAGCCCTTCCACTCCGAAGGAACGTCGTCCTCCGCGAAGATCGCCGTCACGGGACACACCGGCACGCACGCATCGCAGTCCACGCATTCGTCGGGTTGGATGTAGAGCATGCGGGGACCCTCGTAGATGCAGTCCACGGGGCACTCATCGACGCAGGCCCGATCCTTCACGTCGATGCACGGTTCGGCGATCACATAGGCCATACCTCGGACCTTACCCGTTTGCGCGGTTCGGGAAGCACCGTGATCGCCACTGACCGCGCCCATCCCCACTCCCAGCAACGCGATCTCTCGTGTGAGCGACTTCACACCACCGCGGTGAGGTCGCACACCGACACGCTCTGCGCCGATGCCTACGGTCGTCACGAGAGCTGCGAACGACGCAGCGACCGACCGGAAGGAGGAGTCATGGAGGCGTCCAGGACTCACCAAGGGACCCAAGGACAGTCGCTCTGGTCATGGGTGCTGATCGGCGCCGTCGGTCTGACCGCGGCCGTGGCGATCGTGCTGGCCCTGCAGACGAACACCGACGGTGGATCCGTCACCGTGCGAGCGCCGGCCGAGGTGCAGACGCAGCCACGGGCACAGGTGGAACCGTCCTTCAAGGACGACGTGCTGCACGGCCGCGGAATGGTCGACGTCAAGGTCGGCGCGACGACGTTCACCGCGCCGGCGACCGCCATCCGCGAGGGCGGCGTCTACGTCGGAGCCGCCGCGATCGGAACGCCCGACAGCTTCATGCTGGTGCGCGAGGGCGGCGGCAGCTACATCGGAGCGCAGGAGGCAACGCCGACCCCGCGTCGCGGCCCATGCGCCACGAAGGAAGGTTGTTGATCCTCCCGGCGACTCACGACGGTGGATCGGGAGCACCGATCCACCGTCGTGGCGCGCCTGGGATACGCCGACCACGGCTCGTCCGCAACCCACGCGGCTTGCCCGGCGAACCCGTGGCGTCGGAGACTCCCGAGGTCGCGGCGGGGCGCCTCGACGGAGGAACCCGACCGAGAAGGAGCGAGGGTGTGGACATCATCGATCGGCACTTCGCCGCGGAGAACGCACACGACGTCGCCGGTACCCTCGCGACGTATACCGACGACATCATCTGGGACGACATCACCCATCCCATGTCACCGTTCCACGGCAAGGAGAGTCGTCGGCAGCGTCTACTCCGGCATCATCGACGCGATCCCCGATGTGCACCTGGAATCCGTCTGGCGGGTCTCGGCCGACGACGGCGCCGCGGTCGTCGACGAGTCGATCTTGACGGGCCACGTCCGTGGCTCGTGGTCCGGCATCGACGGCGGCGGTGCCCCCGTGCGAGTGAGGATCCTCCACGTCTTCGAGCTCCGAGACGGCTTGATCTCTCGGGAGAACGCGTGGTTCAACGCCGCCGACGTGATCCGACAGGTCGAGGAGTGGAAATCGAAGCAGCACGCCTCCGAATGAGCCGACGGCCGAAGCGGCACGAGTTCATCGAGACGGGTGCATGTCGGCATCGGAGTGACCCGTCTTTCCTCCCCTATGATCCGGGCGTGACCGAGGCGTTGATGGACCGCGAGACCGCCCACGCGTTCGCCCGCGAGCGATGCCTCAAGGAGACGACCTACCGGCACCTGGTCTCGGTCGAGGGCGTGATGCGCTCGCTCGCTCGCCGGTTCGACGAGGACCAGGATCTGTGGGGCCTCACCGGACTGTTCCACGACCTCGATCAAGACCACACCGGTGACGACGGCGCGCAGCACGCTCGGCTGGCCGCCGGGTGGCTGCGCGAGGCGGGCGTCGACGATCGCGTCGTGAACGGCGTCCTTGCCCACGCCTACGAGCAGTACCGCACCGATCTGATGTCGACGGCGGTCGTCCACGCCGACGCGGTCGCCGGACTGTTGGTCGCGGCAGCGCTCGTCCGCCCCGAGCGGTCGGTCGGGATGAAGGTCTCGAGCGTGAAGAAGAAGCTCAAGGAGCGATCGTTCGCGCCAGGGGTGAACCGCGACGAGGTCAACGACGTGGAGGGGAGCCTCGGTCTGCCATTGGACGAGTTCCTCGCGGTCTCGATCGAAGGTCTGCAGGAGGTCGCGACCGAGATCGACCTGTGACCGCCCGCGTCCCGGTGAGCTGAATCGTCACGACGCACTTCCCATGAGACCGTGTCCTCCGACCACCAATGGCCGAGCAAGCCCTCCAACGATGTCGCCCTCGATCGTGAGCCTCAGTGTTCCTTTCGCCTCATCAGCACCACGACCAGAAGGGCCGTGGCAACCGTCACCGAGATGTACACCCACAGCATCCGTTCCACCCCCACCAAGGCTCTGCCCCTACGCGACGAGCTCCTTCTGCGGCTCCGCCTTGGCCGCCCCCGAGCGATCAGCGGGAGGCTGACGCTGTGTCTCCGATGTAGGGGGCATCTCATTCCCGCGAAGTGTCAGCTGCCAGTGCAGCACGATGTGGGCGACGATCGGGGCGAGCACGTTTCCCGTGAGAAGGAACGCCATCGCCTGAAGTCCGCAACCCATCAACGGGCCCAAGAGCTTCCTCCGGGATGCCCTCGGCCGGAACTCCCGGTATCCGAGATGGTGCACCGCGATCACGAACAGTGCTCCTACCAGCGCGAGCGCTCCCTTGGCCGCTACCCCCAACGCGGTACCCGTCCAGCCGAGCGCATCGGCAGCCTGCCAGATCGCCAGGACCGGCAGGGTCGCGAGCAGGATCCCCTCAGCGGTTCCGTAGACGACCCCCTCCCAGAGGAGACGCCCAACGAGCTGAGAGCTCTCTGGACGAGGTCCCGAAGGCAGACGACGAACGAGGGGCACGATCAGCGCGGCTGTGACCACGCCTCCGAGGACGCCCCAGACCCACCCCTCCGTGACCAGGGCGGTCACGGACGTGCCCGACCAGGCGAGGTAGCCGGTCGCGAGGGCCAGAGTCGTCAGTGTGAGGATCGCCACATAAGGCGTTCGCGACACGTGGCCAAGGTCCGTCACGACCCCGCTCACCAAGAAGGCGACGAGCGAGATGACGGCGAATGCGGCAAGAGCTTCCTGCCAGCCGAATGAGGAATCAGCAACAGGCACGAGCCTCATCTCCTTTCCGTCCGAAGTCATCATCCCGTCGGTGCGGACTGTCCCGTAAGGGCATCCGGCCCCCAACGCCCAGCCCTGTGGCCCGTGGAGGCGACCCCGTGTCGCGCACGATGTGCGGACCAGAACCGCCCTTCATCCGCACGTGGCGGCCGCGGTCGGTGTGCGCGATGGTGCGCTTGGTGTATAGCGGCGAGATGGACTCGGGAGTACGTTGGAACCCGGACTCGCGTGTCGCTCGACCCCACGGAGGCGATCGGATGGGCAGCCCTCGGACCGATGTCGAGATGTGGTCGGCCGCTCCCGGCGGCACCTCCTCGCCCGCATTCAAGACGACGAGGCATGGGTACGATCGGGCCCAGGTGGAGGACCACCTCCGTCTCCTGACGGAGCGCCTGCGGGACGCCGAGATGCAGATCCGCAGCTCGCGATCGGAAGCCCTGCACGCGCGCGAGGAGCGAGACGCGGCCCTCGCCGAACGAGACTCAGCGCTCATGGGTCGTTCCGGCGATGCCTACGAGCAGGTGTCTAGCCGGGTGGCGGATCTCATGATTGGCGTCGATCGGGAGGCCAAGAAGATCCGAGCAGAAGCGCAAGCCGAGGCCGATCGCATCGTGGTCGACGCGAGGAACGAGGCCCTCCGGGCGCAGAGCGAGGCTGATCGGAAGCTCGTGGCCGTCGAGCACGCGGCGCGGCAGGCCCGAGAGGAGGCGGAGCGGTCGATAGTTGATCTGACCTCGAGGCGGCACGGCACGCTCGCCGAGCTCCGGACGACGAGCGCCCGGCTTTCGGATCTGATCGCGAGCATGGAGGCATCGCCCATCGAGCTGGAGGCACCCATCGACGATGGTGACGACGGTGGAGAGACGACGGGTGCAGCAGATGCCTCGACGGACGCCCCACGCGTCGTGATCCCCGACGTCCACCCTGACCACCCGAGGTAGGTGCGCCGCGAGACGGGCGTCTCACCAGACCATGGCAACCATGGACCGGGCAGCCTGGCTGAGCGAGCGTCGCGCGTCGGTCGAAGCCGACTACACGCGTGATGCCTCGACGTACGACGACGGCTACGACCCGATCACGGTCGTCCATCGGCGGTTCGTCGATCGACTGATCGAGGCCGTCCAAGAGGGGGGAACGCTTCTCGATGCACCCTGCGGCACGGGTCCCTACTTCGGCATGATCCTGGCCGCCGGCCGTCAGGTGGTCGGAGCCGACCAGTCGGCGGGGATGCTCGAGCGGGCGGGGATGAAACACCCCGACGTGCGGCTCGAGCACATCGGCCTGCAGGAGCTGTCGTTCGACGCCGAGTTCGACGCGGCGATGTGCGTCGACGCGATGGAACACGTGCCGCCGGAGGAGTGGCCGCTCGTCCTCACCAACTTGCGACGAGCGCTCCGGCAGGGCGGGCACCTGTACCTGACCGTCGAACAGGTCGATCGGCGCCGCCTGGAGCGCGCGTTCGACGAGGCGACCGCAGGCGGACTTCCCGTCGTCTTCGGCGACCGCGCCGACGACGCGACCGGCGGGTACCACCACTACCCCAGCCGTGAGCAGGTCCGTCGCTGGCTCGATGACGCCCAGCTGACGGTGGTCGACGAGGGCGACGAGGAACTCGACGGCTACGGCTACCACCATCTGCTCGTGCGAGCCCTCGACGATGCCTGACCCCGCTCCGCGATCGCCGACCGGCGTCGAACCGATCTCGGCCCCGACCGCGTAGCTTGTTTCGAGCCGGGCACCATCTTCGTTGATGCGTCGCGTCGCATCTTGCGTCGCCGTGGTTTCGTCGGTGTTGTGCGCCTGCACTGGCAGCGGCACTACCGTTTCTCTCCCGAACGCGACGCGTTCCGCGGACTCAGCCAACGACGGGTCACAGAGCACGTCGGCGGCCTCGTCGCCATCGCGGACTCCTGCCTCCGCAGCGGCGAGATGCGATGGCCGGCGTGCCACGATCGTCGGGAGCGAAGGCGATGACGTGATCCCTCGGGACCCGGGGGATGACGTCATCGTCGGGCTCGGCGGAAACGACGTATCTGTGACGCGCCGCCGCGGGCAGGGTGACCGCGACGCGCGAGGTGGCCAACCTGCCCCCGGAGCTCTCCCGGACGCCGATCGGCGAGGGGACCCTCAAGGGCGTGCCCGGCCCCGGTGCCGCTCGCGCGACTCACGCCTGACGCGCAGAGACTGACTGACGACACAGGCTGATCAGGTCAAATGTGCTTGTGTAGTGCGACCAGCTGAATGGGTCTACGGTGGGTGTGCCGGCAGGAAGGCCAATCGTGGCTCGACGGAAGTGGGATCGGCTGACACAGCCAGTTCGAGCGGGCACCGTCGTGCTCGCGGTGGTGGCGATCACGACAGCGGCGCTCACCTCGCCGGCATCCGCCGCGACACCGGCGGAAAGGGATCCGGTGTACGTGGACACTGGCTACGACCCTGACGACGTCCCCATCGACGAGGGGTCGTGCTGCCAACAGGATCCCGATGTCCGCTCGACCACGCGCAAGGTCACGACGGGCACGAATGGCAGATCGCTCTTCATCACCTTCCGCACGTATGAGCGACTGCTCGGATACTGGACCGTCCGCGTCCGTCTCGACACCCGCGGTGGGCCTCACACCGATGCGCACATGGCGCTTCGTGACTCGGGTGTCGGCCCAACCCGTTGTGGCGTGCGGTTCCTCGCCGAGGGCCCGCGGCGGCAAGGCACCCTCCGTCTTCCTCAGGGCGGTCGTCGAGCCACCTGTCGAGTGCCTCTCGGGTGGGTGCATCCCAGCAAGCGGATCCGTTGGAGGCTCTTGTCCCCGGCCGGCCTCGAGGGGACGGAGCCCGGGGTCGATGAATTCGCGCCCGATGATCGGGGCTGGTACGTCTAGCCTGCCATCTCCGCTTGCCTGATCCCGCTTTTCGTCGGGGGGCTGCCTCGCAGCGATCGCGGTGGCTCGCTCGTATCGTGCTCGCGATCGATGATTCGCGACGGCGACGCCGCGATCGTGCGGATCAGCTGAGTTCCATCCGGGGGAGGAACGCCGAAGACCTCGGCGATCGGGAGGCGCCGAGGAACTTGAACGGCCGTTCCTTCGCGCACCATCCTCGCCGGCCCGGCTGGTCTCGCAGGCATCCGTAGATCCGGAAGGTGTGCCCAGCCCCGCCTTGGATCGTGACCCCGACCACCAGCGTGCTGTTGGGCCGCAGAGGGAACCTGCCGGTGGCAAAGACCTCCCAACCGTCGGGGCCTTTCGCTTCGAGGTTGAAGGCGGCCGTTTCCCCGCCGTAGTTGGGCTTGACCTTGAACTCATAGAAGGCGCGGCAGCACCCGTACGCTGCGACGGCGCCGTCGCGTCGGGCGGCCCGCGTCATCTCACCGGTGGCGAGGAGGTGCACCTCGACGAGCTCTCTGTCACTGACGGCCTGGGCCCACGTCCCGTCGCCGGGGTATCGGGCGATGTACCGCGTGTGCACCTTGGGCGCAACATCGAGCGTCGCAACACCATCCCCGTCCGGGATGGCCGTTCCCAGCAGCGTGCTGCGTCCGCCGTCGATCGAGAAGAAGCGGATCTCTCGGTCGATCCCTCCGCCGGTCAGCGTGGCCGTGAGCGTCGCATCCGCTCCGAACCCGATCCGCATCGGCCGGGCGCGCAGCTTGATCGACGTCGCGTGCTTCGAGACGCCGATTTCCAGTTGAGGGCTCGCCGTCGCGGCCCAGGTGCCGTCACCGGCGTACGCCGCCACATAGGTCGTGCTCACGGCCGGGCTTACATCGATCGAGGCCTGGCCCGAGTCGTCGACTGGCACGGTCGCCACCGGCGTGCTGATGCCGTCCTCCACCGACGAGATCGCGACGTCGCTCCCGGGGGCACCACCCCGGAGGGTCGCGGTCAGTGTCGTCGTGTCGCCTACGAGGAGGTCGGCATCCGGTGTCGCTAGCGTGAGGGACGTGGCCCGCTTCGTGACCTCAACGGGGATCCACACGCTCTGCGAGGGGTCGCGGAACGCGTCGCCGGACCAGACGGCCCGGTACCGGACGGTCCCGAGCACGCCCGGATCGTCCTCGACGCCGAACTGCCAGCTCGTGCCGCCGTAGTACCGGAGGGTGACCGACGTCAACAGGGTCGGCGCTCCTCCCGGCAGCTGGCGCCACACGTCGATGTCGTGGTCGTCCAGGCAGCCGTGGACGGCGGCATCGAGGACACCGTGGACCGTGACCGGATCGTTGAGCTCGCTCGTCGGCATCGGATCGACCGCGAGGGAGGTGGGGACTGGCGATCCCGGCGCGATCTGGGTCGCGACGTAGATGCCCTCGTACAACTCGACCGCGACCGCATCAAGGCGGCCTTCGCCGTCGAGATCCCCGACGGCTGTCTCGGACCCCCACCCGGCGACGGGGGTCGGCGTGAGCGAGGGGAACGGACACGGGGACAGGAGGTCACCGGCCTCGGTCTGCAGCAGGACGTCCAGGTTCCCCTGGGAGAAGACGAGGATGTCTGTGCGTCCGTCGGCGTTCATGTCTGCGGTCTCCACGGAGCTTCCCCCGTAGATGTCCTGCTGGATCGCGACTGGCGCCTCGAGCGATCCGTCGGCCTTCCCGGCGAACATCCGGAGGACCCCTCCGTGGAGCGCGAGCACGTCGTTGTGACCGTCGCCGTTCACGTCGGCTACCGAGGTGGAGCGGGTGTAGTTCGCCGGGAGCGAGGTGGGTGTGAATCCCTGGTTCCCGGCGTTGTGCACCAGCACCTGGACGTCCACCGCCCACGGGTCCTCGATCAGGATGTCCGGCCGACCGTCGGTGTTCACGTCGCCCACCTGGAACCGACCGCTCGCCGGTGTCGCGATCTCGACCGAGGCGCCGAAGATGCCGGCGGGACCCTGGAGCCGCCGCACGATCCGGTACCGCCCGTTCTGCCGGTCGTCCGCATAGACGAGGTCGTCCATCCCATTCCCGTCGAGGTCGACCGCGTGGATCTCCTCGACCGCCCCGACCGCCGGCACGACGACCGGCGCCTGGAGGACGCCGCCGGACTGATGGAAGATCTCGAGCCCGTCGAACCTTCCGACGACCACATCGAGCTTCCCGTCGTCGTTCAGGTCACCGATCGCGGTGTCCAGCCAGTCGTCCCACGGGGTGTGCGGATCCGAGCTGAGGTGGTAGACGGTCGGGTCGGTCGCGAGCGAACCATCGGCCGCCTGGGGGTAGATCGACAGCGCGAAGGCGATCTCCGCGGGGCCGTCCCAGTTCGTCACGATCAGGTCATCCCGTCCGTCGCCGGTCACGTCGGCGATGGCGGCCCCCCACGGATTCCCGCCCGTCTCGATGAGGGTCCGGCCTCCGGCGATCGGTGCGGTCGCCGCGCCGGCGGTCGTGGCAGAAGGGATCGACACCGACCCCGCCACGAGCGCGATCGCCGCGACGAGGAGGAATGGCCGTCGTGTCGTTCTCACGTGGTCGCTCCGATCGTCGTTCTCGGATGTGTTTTCGGTCAACCTGTCACCCACTTGAACGCTCTACGGCGACTTCTCGCTCGACCGGCCAGCGAGCGGACGGGTCACGCCTCTCCCTCTTGACCCCGACCTCGCGATAACGATTGCTTGCTCCTCCGCTGAGGCCGCTCCTCGAGCCCGGGGTAGTGTCGGGCGATGAGCTTCGATGTCGCCGCCACTTCCTACGACCGGTTCATGGGCCGGTACTCAGCGAAGCTCGCACCGCCCTTCTGCGAGTTCGCAGCCATCCGTGCCGGACAACGAGTGCTCGACGTGGGATGCGGGCCCGGGGCTCTCACGGCCGAGCTCATCCGAACGGTCGGCCATGAAGCTGTGTCGGCCGTCGATCCATCCGGGCAGTTCGTCACTGCGGCACGGAGTCGGTATCCAGGCGTGGATGTTCGGCTCGCGTCGGCGGAGGACCTGCCGTATCCGAACGGCATGTTCGACGTCACGTGCGCGCAACTCGTGGTCCACTTCATGGCCGATCCCGTTGCCGGGCTGGCTGAGATGGCACGCGTGACCCGGCCGGCAGGCCGCGTGGCGGCGTGTGTCTGGGACCACGCGGGCGACCGAGCTCCGATCTCCGCGTTCTGGCAGGCAGCTCGCGAGATCCGCCATGAGGACCAGGACGAATCGGACCTCCCCGGCGCCCGGCGCGGCCATCTCGCCGAGCTGTTCGGCTCGGCGGGGATCGACCGTATCGAGGAAGCGGAACTCGCCGTCCGTGGTGAGCACGAGAACTTCGACGACTGGTGGGCGCCGTTCACCCTCGGGGTCGGACCTGCGGGTGCGTACGCGCGAACGCTGGGCGACGAGGAACTGGCGAGCGTGCGCGACCGGTGTCGCCAACTCCTCGGCGACGGGCCGTTCACGTTGACGGCAACCGCGTGGGGCGCCCGCGGACGCGCGTGATACACGGTGCGCACATGGGTCCAGCGCCGGACCTGTTCCCGGCGGGGTACTTCGCATGGTCGAGCGGGGCATGATCGAAGGCGAGTCGTCGGTAGCAGCTGGTTCCTACTGCTCTCGTGGAGAGCAACAGCGTGTCGTTTCTCCCGATGATGATGCGCCGACCCGGGTGAGGAATCTCATGCGAGCCGCCGAGCCCGGTACAGCGTGCGACCGAGGTAGATGGAGGACGCGATCGGAGCGACGATGAGGAAGATCAGGATCGCCCAGGCCAGGACTCTCGATCCGCCTGAAGCCATGCCCTCGCAGACCTCCGTCGTCAGGCCGTTCACCACGCTGGTCCGACACTCGACGGTGTCGATCGGCATCGACACGAAGAGGAAGGGAGCGAGCAGGCCACCGGGAACGAGCAGCGTGCCGATGATCTTCTGACGGACGCTCCACACGCCCGACAACCACAGCAGGATGACGCCAGCGACCCACCCGAGAATGAACAGGAATCCGCCCACGAGCAGCAGGATGAGCGCGACCGCGTCGAGCCAACTCGGCTTCGGCGTGCGGATACCGAGGCGGTCACGAGCTTCGGACGCGATCTCATCGGGATCACCGACGCGATCGAGCACGTTGCGCACCGTCGCTTCACTCCTGTCCGGCTCTTCGGCGAGCGCTTCATCGATGTGGGACACGATCTCGGACACGATCTCCTCGCGGGACGCGGAGGGGACGTCTCCCAGGGAGCGCTCCAGTCGGGCGAGGTACTCATCCATCGCGCGTTCGCTTCGTGTGCTCACGTCACCCTCCGATGAGTTCGTCGACGGCGTCGCGGAACCGCGCCCACTCCTGCGTGAACTCAGATAGTGCTGCACGCCCCTTCGTCGTCAGCCGGTAGTAGCGCCGTGGTGGTCCGCTCGGCGACTCCTCCCACGTCGAGGCCACCATGCCGTCCCGTCGCAGTCGGGCGAGGAGCGGGTAGATCGTGCCCTCGCTCGTGACCATGCCTTCGACCAACCCCAGGTCTCGAACGAGATCGAAGGCGTAGCGGTCCTCCGATCGCAGCAGCGCGAGGACGCAGTACTCGAGCGTTCCTCGCCGGAGCTGTGCGACGAGCGAGGTCTGGGCTACCATGCATTGCATGGTACCTTGCGGCGTCTAATGTAGGCAAGCGAGTTGCTTCCGCTCGATCTCTGACTGGCGATCTGATCGACCGTGATGGTGGCACCCGCGCCGGCGAGATGCTTACCTCCCGGCCGATCCTCGGGTGGGCGCCCTTGGGCGCTGACGCGCGCCGTGCGAACATCCCCCCGTGCTGCAGGAACCTGCTCAACTCGCCGACGCGGCGCGCGGCCGTCACCTGCCGCTCGCACGGGTCTTGGCCGGGATCACGTTCGCCGGCTTCGCGATCGGGCTGGCATTCGCGTTCCTCGACGCCTCGATCCGCCCTCCCGGTGCCGGCGACGACCCGCTCGCGGACATCGGCTTCGTGCTCTCGTTCGCGATGTTCCCGGTGATCGGCTACGTGCTGGCGTCGCGCCGACCCGAGAACTCGATCGGGTGGCTGATGCTGGGGATGGGCGTCTTCTTCGGCGCGACGGCGATCGCCAGCGAGGTCGGCAGTTACCTGATCCATTCCGGCCGTCGGGATGCCGGGCTCGTGCTCGTCGCGTTCGATCAACCGAGCTGGGTCCCGATCGTCGTGCTGCCCGTCACGTTCCTGCTGCTGCTGTTCCCGGACGGGCATCTGCCCTCGCCGCGTTGGCGATGGTTCGCGTGGGGCCTCGGGGTCGCGCTGACGGTGGTCTTCTTCTCGATCCTGCTCGACCCCGCACCGATGGAAGAGTCGCCGGTCCCCGGCGTCGCGAATCCGATCGGCATCGAGGCGATCAGTCCGTTCCTCGAGGCCGCGCAGTTCCTGATCATCGCGATCCCCGTCGGCGTGCTCGGCTCACTGACCGCGCTCGTGCTCCGGTTCCGTCGGTCGACCGGCGTCGAGCGCCTCCAGCTGCGGTGGCTGCTCACGGCCGCCGCGTTCGTGGCGCTGCTCTATTCCGGCGCCATGTTCGCTTCGCTCGGCAGCTCCTGGGGCGGGGAGGGCGACCCGGGATGGCTGACGTGGGTGCAGAACCTCGTGATCCTGTCGTTCGCGTTGATCCCGCTCGCGATCGGTGTGTCGGTGCTGCGGTACCGGCTGTTCGACATCGACGTCGTGATCAACCGAGCGGTGCTGTTCGGCGCCCTCGCGGTCTTCATCACGCTCGTGTACGTGGCGATCGTGGTCGGCGTGGGCACCCTCGTCGGCAGCCAGGCGAGCCCCGTGTTGTCGGCCGCGGCGGCGGCGATCGTCGCCGCTCGCGTTCCAGCCGCTCCGGCGACGGGCGCAGCGCCTCGCCGACCGGCTCGTCTACGGCAAGCGCGCCACGCCATACGAGGTGCTCTCCGAGTTCTCCGAGCGGGTCGGGCAGACGTACGCGAACGACGAGCTGCTCCCGAGGATGGCGCGTGCGCTGGGGGAAGGCACCGGCGCCGCGCGAGCAGATGTCTGGGTGAGGGTCGGGCAGGAGCTGCGGCCCGAGGCGACCTGGCCCGAGGATGCGGAGCCCCTGCCGGCGCGACCGGCGTCGTCGGTCGAGGAAGGGGTCGTGACGGCCGCATCGATGTCCGAGCCCGTCCGGCACCGGGGAGAGCTGCTCGGCGCCCTGTCGATCGAGAAGCGCCCGGGAGAGCCCCTGTCGGCGACGGAGGAGAAGCTGGTGCGGGACCTGGCCGCGCAGGCGGGGCTCGTGATGCGCAACGCCGGGCTCACCGAAGAGCTGATGGACTCGATCGCACAGCTCCGCACATCGCGTCAGCGGCTCGTGACAGCACAGGACGAGGAGCGCCGCAAGCTCGAGCGGAACCTGCACGACGGCGCGCAACAGCAGATCGTGGCGCTGACGATGAAGCTCGGCCTGTTGGAGAGGCTCGTCGAGCGGGACCCGGCGCAGGCCCGGTCGATCGCCGGACAGCTGCAGCAGGACGCGACCGAGGCGCTGGAGGAGCTGCGCGACCTGGCCCGCGGGATCTATCCGCCGCTGCTGGCCGATCAGGGATTGATCGCGGCGCTCCAGTCGCAGGCCCGCAAGTCGGCCGTGCCGGTCACGGTGAAGGGCGACGGCATCGGGCGGTACGCCCGCGAGGCCGAGGCGGCCGTCTATTTCTCCTGCCTGGAAGCCCTGCAGAACGTCGTGAAGTACGCCTCGGCCTCGCGGGTCACGGTTTCACTCTCGGACGGCGAGGGGGCGCTCCGGTTCGACGTGACCGACGACGGTGTCGGGTTCGACACGACGACATCGTCGTACGGGACCGGGCTCCAGGGGATCGCCGACCGCCTCGCTGCACTCGACGGCTCGATCGAGGTCAGGTCGACCGCGGGCGTCGGCACGACGGTGGAAGGGATCCTCCCGGTCGGCGACAGGACCGGCGCCTAGCTTCCGACCCCTCCGCCCAGCACATCATTCCCCCGCGTCTAGGCCGGTGGCGAGCCTGCGATGTTGACCATCCAGGCGATGCCGAAGCGGTCGACGCACATGCCGAACTCGTCGCCCCACATCTGCTTCTCGAGGGGCATCGTGACCGTGCCGCCGTCGGACAGCTTGCCCCAGTAGCCGCGGAGCTCGTCGGCGTCGTCGCCGCTCAGGGAGATCGAGATGTTGTCGCCGACGATGAGCTCGGTGCCCGGAGGTCCGTCGGACGCCATGAGCGTGAAGCCGTTGTCGGCCTCGAGCTGCGCGTGCATCGTCCCGTCGGCGATCGCAGGGTCGTCGGTGCCGTACTCGCCGAACGTGTTGATCGTCAGCTCGCCGCCGAAGACGTCGCGATAGAACTCCATCGCCTCGCGGGTGTTGCCATCGAAGTTGATGTACGGGTTGAGACGAGACGGCATCGTGCTGACCTCCCAAGCTCGGAATCGGTGACGTGCGAACCCGTTCGACGCTACGGCAGAGCCGCGGGTCCGGTCAACGAGTGGCTCGTTTACGATGCTCGCCCAACGCGTCCAGGATGAGCTCGAGACCGAACTCGAATTCGCTTTCAAGGCTGAATCCGGACCTCATCGCGTGCTCTCCTATCTCGAGGAGATGCGGGAACTCGTCCATCGTGGTCTCGAGGTCGGAGCGCGTCGAACCGGTCGTCTCGTCCGACGTGCTCAAGGACAAGCTGGTCTCCTGGACGACGTGTCCGTACACGTAGCTGTCGAGCAGCCAGAAGGCGTGGGCAGCGTTCTCGATCGAGAAGCCCGCCGATCGCAGGTTCCCGAGGATCGTGTCGAGGTAGCGCATGGCGGTGGGCCCCATCGCCCCGCGGGCCTCGAGCAGCCCGATCGCCCACGAGTGTCGGCTGAGCACCTGGCGCGCTGAGATCGCCCGCCGCCGCATGGCCCGCTTCCAATCGGCCTCGTCGCGAGGGACGTCGATCTCACCGATGACGAGCTCGACGATCCCGTCGAGGATCTCCTCCTTGTTCGCGACGTGCTTGTAGAGCGCCATCGCCTCGACACCGAGTTCGGCGCCGAGGCGGCGCATCGTCAGGGCGCCGAGCCCGTCTCGATCGGCCAGATCGACGGCAGCATGCAAGATCCGCTCTCTGGTCAGGGGCGGGGAGGCGACGTGTCTTCCCTTTAGGAGCGCCGGCCGACGAAGCTCTCGGCGCCGACCCCTTCGTCCGCGTACGGGCTCGCCACGGCGCGCACGTCGACGAACCCGACGTCGGCGAGCAGCTCGAACCACGTCGCGCGCGGGAACATGCCGAGCCGGTGCGTGTCGTGCACGATGCGGCTCGTGCCGTCGGCCTCGTGCAGCAGGATCGCGAACTCGTCGACGTACCAGGTGTCGCTCGGGTCGGGATCGGTGCGCCACTGCAGGTAGCGGAGCCGTCGTCCGTCGGCGCCGTCGTGGCCGCCCTGGTGGGTGGCGTCGGCGTAGGCCTCGCGCGTGATGTCGGGTTCGAAGATCGCCGCGCCACCGGGCCGCAGGTGCGCGAACGCCGTCTCGAACGTCTCGCGCAGGTCGTGCTCGGTGAGCAGATAGCTGACCGCGTCGTGCACGAACACCGCGTCGAACGTGCGCCCGTCGAGGCGAAGCGTGCGCATGTCGCCCCGCACGTGCTCGACCTCGGGGTTGATCGTGCGGCTGAGCTCGAGCATCCGCTCGCTCAGGTCGGTGAGCGTGAGCGTCGCATGCGCCTTCATGTGGGACGCGCTGTTGCCGCCCCCCGATCCGAGCTCGAGGATCGTCCGCGGCGGCTCGCCGAGCGCCTCGGTGAGCACGTCGAGCGCGTGCCGGGCGTCGAGCTCGTAGTCCTCGGGCGCGGTCAGCAGATGGAACCACGGCGCGAGGTCGGTGTAGAGGGGGAGCTGGTCGTCGTCGTTCGCGGGTTCGCTCATGGTCGAGTGTCTGCGGGACAGGGATACCACGGAGCGGCCGGCTCCGCGGGCCTGCCCTTCTGCATCGTGCGTGCGGCGGTTCCGAACCGGAGCACTCCGTCACCGCGCATGACCTGGTCGACGAGTAGCCCTCGCCGTGCGGTCGGGCCATTTGAGGCAGAAGCGTCGTTCTCACGAGCCGATGTGGAACTCGCCTCACCCTGCCCCCGGTACCGGGCTCTCTGGCCCCCAATCCGCGGATCGGATGACCCCTTGTTCTGATCTGCATCGCCCATAAGCTCGCCTCGAGCTCAGGGTCTGGGTGAGGAGGGCACGATGGAGCCCGCGACGATGAGGCCAACGGCGATGACGACGACGCTCCCGCGCATCTGGGACACGTCCAAGGGCTGCGCCGTGACGCTCGGCACGGTCTACCGTTACGACCTCGGAACGTTATGGGGTCCGGAATATGCGAGCGAAGTGCGATACGTGAACGCTTCCCAACCGGAGAGCTACGGCCCGCATCTGATGACGCGAGAGCAGTTGCTCGAGAACCTGGCGCGCATGGTGGACGAGGTCGATGCCCATGCAGCCCGTACGAGAACGGCGACAGCGACCTCAGAGTAGGAGCCGGAACAGGGACGGTCCCTTCTCAATGTAGTCGTAAATACGTCGGCGTCTACCCACGATCGGACGGGCCCGGTTGGATGCGTGGCTGCCGTCGCCGACGAGGGCCGTCACCCTCGAGTACGCTCACGCGCCATCCTTCGCGGGTCAACCGCTTCCGAACCGGTTCGATCATCTCGGCGGGCACGTCCCACGACAAGACGAGGCCACCCTTCACGGCGTGTAGGCCGATCAGCCGCCTGCCCCTATTCGCCTGTTCCACCTACTGCATGTCGGCACGATGGGGGATAGCGCTTGAGCCACCGCCACGACGTGAGGTCTTCAAGCCGAGATCGCGACGTTCGCCCTAGGCGGGCCCGGCTTCCTGCCGGGTTGCCTTGGACGGAGCGAAGCAGCCGGTTGTAGCGTCGGAGCCATGTCGACCGACGACTCGAGCACCGCGGACCGGCAGCGGGACGAGACATCCCTGCCGCGCACCGAGGCGGAGTGGCGCCACCGTCTCACGCCCGAGCAGTTCGAGGTACTGCGCAACAAGGGCACCGAGCGGGCGTTCAGCGGCGTCCACGCGTCGTCGAAGGAGCCCGGCGTGTATCGCTGTGCCGGCTGCGCCGCACCGCTGTTCAGATCGGAGACGAAGTACGAGTCCGGTACGGGATGGCCGAGCTTCTGGGAACCGATCGAGCGGGAAGCCGTGATGCTGTCCGTCGACGACAGCCTCGGTATGGTGCGGACCGAGGTCGCCTGCGCGCGGTGCGGCGGACACCTCGGGCACGTCTTCGACGACGGCCCTGAACCCACCGGCGATCGCTACTGCATGAACTCGGTCGCGCTCGAGCTCGAGCCGGCGTCCGAACCGGAGTGAGTCCAGGGCCCGGGGAAGAGGCGACTCAGCACCTCAGTCGTCGACGGGGCCTTCGAAGATCGAGAAGGCGGCGCCCTGGGGATCGCGAACCGCCGCGAACCTGCCTGCGGGGATCGCCGTCGCGCCTACGAGCGTGCTGCCGCCGAGCTCGCCCGCACGTGCCAGCGTGTCGTCGATCGATGTGGCCGTGAAGTACGGCACCCAGTTGGGCGGCACGCCGTCCTCGCGAGGGCTGAGCTCACGCATCCCGCCGTTGCGGCCCTCCGCGGCTCCGTCGTGCTGGATCAGCCAGTAGCCCGGGCCACCGCCCGTGTCGACCCGCTCGATCGACCAGCCGAACAGGCCTCGGTAGAAGCTCGACGCCGCCTCGACATCGTCGGTGGCGAGTTCGTTGGAGGTCAGGCATCCCGGATCGTTGACGAGCTCCGCGCCGATCGAGCCCCGAGGTTCCCAGAGCCCGAGCATCGCCCCCGTGGGATCGGCCACGACTGCCACGCGCCCCGCGTCGCGCACGTCGAACGGACCGGCGTGCACCTCGCCGCCGAGCTCGTCGGCCCGTGCCGCCGAGTCGTCGGCGCTCGCCACGGTGACGTAGCTGAGCCAGTTGGGCGGCACGCCCGCAGAACGCTGCCCGTCGGGCTGCTCGGTGATCGCGGCGACGGCTTTGCCGCCCCGGGCCGCCGTCTCGGAGTCGTGGTCGGTCTGCCAACCGAGCAGCTCGCCGTAGAACCGCTTCGCGTCGCCAGGGTCGGTGGTGAAGAGCTCCACCCTGGAGAACGTTCCGGGCTCGTACGTGGTCCTCGATCCCATCGTCGCTCCTTCCGCCTCGTGCGTGCTCCGCGACGTCGACGGTACCCACCCTGCCGCCGCCATGAACGCCGCGGCGGTGGGGCCCCGCCGGCCCGGGCGCGGCGGGACCGTCGAGTTCGGTAGGCTGCGGGCGATTCCGCTCGTTCGAGACGGTCACGTGAGGGAGAAGTCGTGTTCGCCAAGCTAGGACATTGGTGTTTCCGAAACCGGGGCAAGGTCGCCCTGCTCTGGCTCGCCGCCCTGATCGTCCTTGGGGCCGTCAGCGGCATGATCGGCACCGCCTACAGCTCGGAGTTCGCGCTGCCCGACGTGGAGAGCCGCCGCGGGTTCGACATCCTCGACGAGCACTTCGCCGACTCGAGCGCCGGCGGCGAGGGCGGCACGATCGTCTTCCGCGCGGAGCAGGGCGTCGACGACCCCGAGGTCCAGCAGGCGATGAGCGCCTACTTCGACGAGGTCTCGCAGATCGAGGGCATCACGCTCGTCAGCCCGTACACGGAGGAAGGCGCCCAGCAGATCGCGGCGCAGGGTCCCGAGGCCGGGAAGATCGCCTACGCGCAGATCGGGCTGCCCCGCGAGGTCACGCTCGAAGAGGCGACGGTGATCGGCACGGAGATCCGGGAGGCGATGCCCGAGATCCCCGGCGTGCAGATCGAGATCGGCGGCGCGTTGCTCGCCGAGTTCGAGGTGCCGAGCTCGGAGCTGCTCGGTCTCGCCTTCGCGATCATCGTGCTGATCCTCGCGTTCGGGTCGGTGCTCGCCATGGGACTGCCGATCGGCATCGCGCTCGCCGGCATCGGCGTGGGCACGATCCTCGCCGGGTTGCTGAGCCACGTGCTGTCGATCCCGGACTTCGCCACCACGGTGGCCGTGATGCTCGGCCTCGGTGTCGGCATCGACTACGCGCTGTTCATCGTCACCCGATACCGCGAGAACCTGCACAAGGGGGCCTCGGTCGAGGACGCGACGGTCGTGGCGCTCGACACCGCCGGCCGCGCCGTCGCGTTCGCGGCACCACGGTCGTGATCTCGCTGCTCGGCATGCTCCTCATGGGTCTGTCGTTCATCACCGGACTCGCCGGCGCCGCGGCCGTCGTCGTCGCCATCACGGCGGTCGCGTCGCTCACGCTGCTCCCCGCGCTTCTCGGGTTCGCGGGCGAGCGGGTCGAGGTGACCCGGTGGCGCGGGCTGATCGCCGCGCTGCTCGTGGCCGTGGGGCTCGCGGGGGTCGCCCTCGCGTTCCAGCCGCTGGCACTCGTCGGGCTGGCGCTCGCCGCCGTGGTGCTCGTCGCGAGCTTCGCCGTCGCACCGCTGCGGCGCGAGGTGCCGCGTCGCCCGCCGCGGCCGCTGCGCGAGACGATCCCCTACCGGTGGAGCCGCGTGATCCAGCGCCACCCGGTGATCGCGGCGCTCGCCGGCGTGGCGGTCCTGCTCGTGCTGGCGATCCCGTTCTTCAGCCTGCGCATGGCGTTCAGCGACGAGGGCAACTACCCGGAGGAGACGACCACCCGCCAGGCGTACGACCTGCTGGCGCTGGGCTTCGGGCCGGGCTTCAACGGCCCGATGCTGCTCGCCACCGAGATCCCCGAGGGCACCGACCCCGCGGCGCTCGAGGGCGTCACCGAGGCCCTGGCCGCCGACCCGGGGGTGGCGTTCGTGACCCCCGCCGTCCCGAACGACCCGGCGCAGCCCACCGCGGCGCTGTGGCGGCTGTTCCCGACGACCGCCCCGCAGGACGAGGCGACCACCGAGCTGGTCGAGCGGCTCCGCGACGAGGTGCTGCCCGCCGCGGAGGGGGACACCGAACTCGACGTCGCGGTGTCGGGCGGGGTCGCCGCGTCGGTCGACTTCTCGGAGTACCTGACCGAGCGGATGCCGCTGTTCATCGGCGTGGTGCTGCTGCTGTCGTTCCTGCTGCTGATGCTGGTGTTCCGGTCGCTGCTGGTGCCGCTGAAGGCGGTGATCATGAACCTGCTGTCGATCGCCGCGGCGTACGGCGTGGCGACGGCCGTCTTCCAGTGGGGATGGTTCGGCAGCGTGCTCAACATCGAGCCCGCGCCGATCGAGCCGTTCGTGCCGATGATGATGTTCGCGATCGTGTTCGGGCTGTCGATGGACTACGAGGTGTTCCTGCTGTCGCGGATCCGCGAGGAGTACCTGCGCACGGGGGACAGCCGGCTCTCGGTCGCCGACGGCCTGGCGGCCACCGCCCGGGTGATCACCGCGGCGGCCGCGATCATGGTCGTGGTGTTCGGCAGCTTCATCGGCGAGAGCGACCGCATCGTGAAGCTGTTCGGCGTGGGTCTCGCCAGTGCGGTGTTCCTCGACGCCACGGTGGTGCGGATGCTGCTGGTGCCGGCCACGATGGAGCTGCTCGGCGACGCCAACTGGTGGCTGCCGAAGTGGCTGGACCGGGCCTTGCCGAAGGTCGCGGTCGAGGGCGAGGACCTGCAGCTGGAGCCTGAGCTCGAGAAGGTGTGAGCGGCTGAAGCGCTTGCCCTCGCTCGCCTGATCCACAGCGGCATGTCGTGTCGAGACGCCGTCGATCAGCAGTCGACGGCGTTGCGCAACGCCGCGCAGACCTCGTGTTCGCGAGAGGCTGCGAGGATCCCGACGCGGCGGACCAGGCCCGACTTCGGCAGGGTCTCGATGTTGTCCAGCGAGGCAACGCTCTCGACCGGGAGGCCCTCGTTGCCGCCGAGCGGCACTTCCGTGGGGATGTCGCGCACCGTCGTCGTGATCGGCGCCACGACCACGCGCCGCAGCACCGGGATCGCCCGGCTGCGCGTGAGCACCAGGTACGGTCGCGGCGTTCGGTCGGGGAGTTCGCCCCACCAGACCTCGAGCCGCTCGGGTTCAGCCATCGGCGTGCTGCGTCGGGTAGGCGCCGAGCTCCTCGTCGAGGCCCTCAGCCTGAGGAACGCGCTCGTAGCCCTCGACGATCGCACGACCGATGCGCGACCGACGCTCGGCGTCGACGATCAGCTCGATGCCGGACCTGATCGCGTCGGCCCTGGTCTCGAACCGGCCGGCGTCGACGAGCGAGTCGATCTCGTCGAGCAGGGGCGCGGGCAGTCGCACGGCGATCTGCGGTGACATGCGTTCAGCATACCGATTCGGGATACGACGGGCCGTCACGCTCACGAGCCTGGACGCTCGGCCGGTCCGGCGCCGTGACCGGTATCACGTTCGTGCCCCTCAGGCCTGAGCGAGGAAGCCTTCGGCGACATCGTGGAGATGGTCCTCGGGGCCCGTCAAGAACTCTCGAACCCCCGGGGAGAGCCGGCGAGTACGCGCTCGGAAGGTACGTGTCCCCCACGCCGGCCGCGACGAGCTGGAGAGCGAGATCCTTCAGCTCCACCTCGACCTGTTCAGGATCCCGGTGGACGCCGGCTGATCCGACCGCGGGTCGTTCGTACGGCGCTCGGCTGAGGAAGCTTTCCCCGGGATGCGAACGCGAGCATGATGCCCGCGATGACCGACAGGCGGCGGGGCGGCTTCTCGCGGACGGTGCGAGCCGCGCTCCTGCTCGCCTTGATGGCCGGCTTCTACCTGCTGGCGCTCGCGATCGTGGCCGGGCTCGCGTCGCTGATCGTGATCGAAGCGAAGACCGACGTGCAGATCCCGGGCATCGTCCTGATCGCCGCCCTCGTCGGCATCGTCTCGGTCCTCATCGGGATCGTGCCGCGGCACGAGGAGTTCATCCAGCCGGGACCCCGCATCACGCGCGAGGAGCAGCCGCAGCTGTTCGATGAGATCCGGCGGGTCGCCGAGGCGACCGGCAGCCCCATGCCTCGTGAGGTCTACATCGTCGCCCAGGTGAACGCGGCGGTCGCGCACGTAGGTGGTTGGCTCGGGATCGGCGCTCGACCGATCATGATGCTCGGACTGCCGTTGATCGCGGTGCTGAGGGTCTCGGAGCTGCGCGGCGTGATCGCCCATGAATTCGGCCACTTCGTGGGGGGTGAGACGCGACTCTCGAGCGTGATCTACCGCACCCGCGAGGGCATCGGGCGAACGATCGAGACGCTCGACCGGAGCGTGCACTGGATGTCGCGGGGGATCCGCTACCCGTTCATCTGGTACGGAGAGATGTACCTGCGGCTGACGCAGGGGCTCTCGCGGCAGCAGGAGCTCGATGCCGACGCGATGGCGGGCCGGATCGCCGGGGGTACGTCGATGGAGCGCGGCCTCGTCACGACCGAGGCGGCGGCCCTCCTCTACGACACCTTCCTGAATTCCGAGGTCGGGATCGTCGTCGGGGCCGGCTACCGTCCGCCGCTCGCGGAAGGATTCTCGAGGTTCCTCGAGGCGATCGGTGCCGTGACGACGATCGACGAGGCGGCGCGCGGCTCCGCGCGGCCCGATCCTTCACACCCGTACGACAGCCATCCGAGTCTCAGCGCCCGTCTCTCCGCCTTGCGCAACGCGCCGCACCGGCCGGCGCCGGATCCGGATCCCCCCGCGATCGAGCTGCTCCGGGACACGTCGGAGCTCGAGGAGGAGCTGTTCCGGTGGATGACCTCGCCGAGGCTCGAAGGGCTCCAACCGATCGAATGGGTCGACGCTCCGCAGATGGCATGGCTCCCCCTCTGGGCGGGGCATTGTGGCGCCGCGCGGGAGGCGCTCCGCGGCGTGACGCCGGGGTCGCTGCCCGACCAGCACTGGAGTCCGGGGACCGCTCCGCCGGGCGCCGAGGGGACGCCCTGGGGCGAGTTGGTGGGTGTGGCCCTCGGTGTCCTACTCGCCTCGCGTGGCTGGACGATCGCGGGCCTTCCGGGCGACCCGGTGACCGCGACCCGGGATGGCACCGTCATCGAGCCCTTCGCGGTCGTGCCGGGCCTCGCGGCGGGGGAGCTCTCCGCCGAGGAGTGGCGGACCGTGTGCCGGGACGCCGGCATCGCCGAGGTCGATCTGGGCACGGTCGGTGGCGACCCGGCGACCGACGCCCGGGATGACATCGACAGCGAGCCGTGAACGCCGGCGTCGGATCCTTGACTCACTCGGGCAGCACGAGGACGTGCTGGATCGCGCCCAGGCCGGACGAGAGCTCGTGCCAGGTCGACCCGGCGTCCTGCGAACCGAACAGGCGTCCGTCGGAGGTGCCGAGCGCCGCGAACGATCCGTCGTTCAGGGCATCCAGGCAGTAGGTGTCGATGTTGTCGTCGAACCATCCGGGGAGGCCGACCGTGCAGCGTTCGAACGGACCACCCCCGACGTCACCCCTGTACACGCCTGCTCGACCACCACGTGGGCCGTTCGAGGCAGAGACGAGGAGCGTGTCTCCGCAGACGACCACGGCACGCGAGTACGGCGCCTCGAGACCCTCGCTGCGCATCGTCCACGTCGCGCCGCGATCAACGCTCGTCGCGAGTCCACCGGCGCACGCAGCCACGACGATCCCCTGCGCCGTCGCGACCTGATGCACGTCGGCGTCGATGTCGATCGTTGGGTTCCAGGTGTGGCCGTGGTCGCCGGTGCGCAGGATGCCGCCGACGTGCACGTTCACGTAGACGTCGTCGCCCCACTCGGAGATGGATCGAGTGGCGGGGGGTCCGCCCCATGGCGTGTACCACGCCGAGCGGCTCTCCGCGTCGTCGAACGCGGCGACAGGCTCGAGCGTGCCGCCGGCGAGCCGGAACAACCGCGCCTCGGATGAGCCCACGTGGAGCGCATCGGTCATGGCCAGGCACGTCGCCTCGTGGCCCTCGAGCGTGGTCACCCGGCGCCAGTCCTCGTCGGGCGCGTGCCAGACCTCTGACCGATCTACGATCGCCCAGAGCTCAGATCCGTCGCGGGCGACGGCGGTCACGGACCGAGCGGAGAGTTGGGGTGATCCGACTGGACTCCCGTCACCGATCGTCTGGAGTCCGTCACGGGTCCCGATCAGAGTCCGACGCATCGGCCCGATGTTCTCACCGCACGTCGGAGGAGGACTGGCGTGCCTCACCCGCCTCCGGGACCGAGCTCTCTCTAGGCGTCGACTCGGATGGCGGCGCTCGTCCGCCCCGACCACGACTCGAGAGCGATGGTGAATACCGCTCCGTCACGGTTGGCTCGGAGTTCGCGAGTGTCGACCGGCTCGCCCTCCGGGGATTCCGTCTGCCCGTCGATGGCGACCGTCCAGCCGTCCCGCTCCAACTCGCCCCGGTAGTGCGCCAGGACCTCGTCACCCGTCGCCACCACGTCGAGCGAGCCGGTGCAGGCACCGCTCGAGTATTCGTGTTCGAACGTCATCTCCGACCCCGCGTAGGTGGGAACCTCCGCGATGATCGCCAGCTCCTGATCGGAACACGCCGGCCTCAACGAGCCGGAGAGGAGCAGCGCGGCGAGCGCGACGTCGAGAAGTGGGGCGACGAGCGCGAAGAGCGCCCCGGCCGGCGGTACGCGCCTGCCGATGACCGCGATCAAGAGCCACAGGAGTGCCGAGAGCACACCGACCGCGACGAGCACGAAGATCGCGATCTCCAACCCGCTGCCGCCTCCGAGGCCGAAGCCGAGCAAGCCGATCATGGTGAACGCGAGTTGACCGACGAGCAAGGCTCCTAGGACGACGATCGCAGCAACCCGCCGCCATTCCGACCCGAGCGCGAGGTCGCTCGGCGGGGGCGGTACCGATGTCATCGAATGGTCTCCCCTCGATCGGACCGGCTCGGTTCGATGCGCGGCTGCCGTCGCCGACGAGGGCCGTCGCCGACGAGAACGCTCACGCGCCACCCCTCGCGGGTCAACCGATTCCGGACCGGTTCGATCATCTCGGCAGGCACGTCCCACGACAAGACGAGTCCACCCTTCACGGCGTGTAGGCCGATCAGGCGCCTGCCCTTGTTCACCTGTTCCACCTACTGCATGTCGGCACGATGGGGGATAGGGCTTGAGCCACCGCACGGCGACGAGAGGCACGATCGCGAAGGCGGTTGTAGCGTCGGAGCCATGTCGACCGACGACTCGAGCACGGCGGACCGGCGGCGGGACGAGACGTCGCTGCCGCGCACCGAGGCGGAGTGGCGCCGCCGTCTCACGCCCGAGCAGTTCGAGGTGCTCCGCAACAAGGGCACCGAGCGGGCGTTCAGCGGCGTCCACGCGTCGTCGAAGGAGCCCGGCGTGTATCGCTGTGCCGGCTGCGCCGCACCGCTGTTCAGATCGGAGACGAAGTACGAGTCCGGTACGGGATGGCCGAGCTTCTGGGAACCGATCGAGCGGGAAGCCGTGATGCTGTCCGTCGACGACAGCCTCGGCATGGTGCGGACCGAGGTCGTCTGCGCGCGGTGCGGGGGACATCTCGGGCACGTCTTCGACGACGGCCCCGACCCCACCGGCGATCGCTACTGCATGAACTCGGTCGCGCTCGAGCTCGAGCCGGTATCCGAACCGGAGTGAGCCCCGTCGCTGCACCGCGTTTCCCTGGACCCCCCTCGGGGTAATCGCCTCGACCGGAGGTGGTGATATCCGAATGGAACAGATCGCGATCGCTCTACTGGCGACGACGGCGGGCGTGCTCGCGCTCTATATGACGATCGGCGAGGACTGAGGCGCTCAGCGCTGGAAGACCGCCCGATGGCCACGATCGGATTCCATGCCTCGCACGAGCAGCTCTCACCGGGCGCGCTGCTGCGCTCGGTGGTCGCCGCGCAGCAGGCCGGGTTCGGTGCGGCCATGTGCTCCGATCACCTCGCGCCCTGGAGCGAACGCCAGGGTCATTCCGGGTACGCGTGGTCCTGGCTCGGCGCCGCCCTGCAGGCGACCGACCTCTCGTTCGGCGTCGTGACCGCGCCGGGGCAGCGATACCACCCCGCCGTGGTCGCCCAGGCGATCGCCACGCTGGCCGACATGTTCCCCGGTCGCTTCTGGGCCGCCCTCGGCTCGGGGGAAGCCGTGAACGAGCACGTGACCGGCGACCGGTGGCCGGCGAAGGCCGACAGGGACGCCAGGCTCCTCGAGTGCGTCGACGTGATCCGCGCGCTGCTGCGCGGCGAGGAGGTGACCCACGACGGTCTCGTGCGGGTGGATCGCGCCCGCGTCTGGAGCCTGCCCGCGACCCCACCGCTGCTCGTCGGGGCGGCGGTCTCCGCCGAGACCGCCCGCACGGTCGGTACCTGGGCCGACGGGCTCATCACCGTCGCGCGCCCCGTCGACGCCCTGCGCCCCGTCGTCGACGCGTTCAGGGAGGCCGGCGGTGACGGCAAGCCGGTCGCCTTCCAGGCGCATCTGTCGTGGGCCGACGACGAGGCGACGGCGCTCGACATCGCCCACGATCAGTGGCGCACGGGGGTGCTCGGATCGGATCTCGCGTGGAACCTGGAGCTGCCGAGACAGTTCGACGACGCCACCCGGTTCGTGCGCCCCGACGACGTGTGCGGGCCGGTGATGGTCGCCGCCGACCCCGGACGCTACGTCGCGTGGATCCTCGAGCTCATGGAGCTCGAGCCCGACTCGATCTACCTGCACCACGTCGGCACCGACCAGGATCGGTTCATCGACGCGTTCGGTGAGCACGTGCTGCCCGAGGTCGCGCCGTGACGCTGGCGCGCACGAGCGACCTCTGGTGGAAGAACGCGGTGCTGTACTGCCTCGACGTCGAGACCTTCCTCGACTGGAACGACGACGGGCACGGGGACCTCGCGGGATTGATCGAGCGGATCGACTACCTCGCCGGCATCGGCGTCAGCTGCCTGTGGCTCATGCCGTTCCAGCCATCGCCCAATCGCGACGACGGCTACGACATCACCGACTACTACGCCGTCGACGACCGGCTGGGCACGCTCGGCGACTTCGTGACGGCGATCCGCACGGCGAAGGACCGCGGCATGCGGGTCATCATCGACCTCGTCGTGAACCACACGTCGGACCGGCACCCGTGGTTCCGGTCCGCGCGAGCCTCGCGAACCTCGCCGTTCCGCGACTTCTACGTCTGGCGCGACGAGCGCCCGCCCGAGGACCCGTCGGCGGTCGTGTTCCCCGACGCCGAGGACAGCATCTGGACGTGGGACGAGAAGGCCGGCCAGTGGTACATGCACCACTTCTACGCGCATCAACCCGAGCTGAACATCGCGAACCCGAGGGTGCGCGAGGAGATCGCGAAGATCGCGGGCTTCTGGCTCGAGCTCGGCGTCGACGGCTTCCGGGTCGATGCGGTGCCGTTCCTGCTCGAAGAGGGCGCCACCGCGAGCGACGCGGGACTCGACCCCCACGACTTCCTCGAGGACTTCCGCCGGTTCGTGACGAGACGCAAGGGCGACGCCCTGCTGCTGGGAGAGGTGAACCTGCCGGCCGACGGCCTGCGCGAGTTCTTCGGCGACCAGGGCGACGAGCTGCAGCTGCTGTTCAACTTCCCGGTGATGGAGCGCATGTACCTGGCGCTCGCACGTCAGCGATCCGAGTCGCTCGCCGAGGCGATCGCGGCGTCCGAGCGCATCGAGGACTGCCAGTACGCGAACTTCGTCCGCAACCACGACGAGCTGATCCTCGACCAGCTGAGCGACGAGGAGCGCCAGGAGGTCTTCGACGCATTCGGGCCCGACGAGGACATGCAGCTGTTCGGGCGGGGGCTGCGCCGACGACTGCCGCCGATGCTCGACGGCAACGAGCAGCGCATCCGCATGGTCTACAGCCTGTTGTTCTCGCTCCCCGGCACGCCGGTGCTGTTCTACGGCGAGGAGATCGGGATGGGGGAGAACCTCGCGATCGACGGCCGGCTGAGCGTGCGCTCGCCGATGCAGTGGACCGATGGACGCAACGGCGGCTTCTCGCAGGCCCGGCCGAGTCGCCTGGGCCGACCGGTGGTCGAGGGGCGGTTCGGTCCGCTCGCGGTCAACGTGGCGGCCCAGCGACGGGATCCCGACTCGCTCCTCAACTGGATGGAGCGCATGATCCGCCGCCGCCGCGAGACCCCGGAGCTCGGGTGGGGCAGTTGGCAGGTCCTCGACACCGACAGCCCGGCGGTGCTCGCGCTCCTGTGCGAGTGGGAGGAGGAGATCGTCGTGACGATGCACAACCTCGGCGAGGAACCCTGCGTCGTGACTGTGTCGCTCGGTCGCGACGTGCCGGAAGGATCACAGGTGCACGACCTGCTCGCCGGGCCGTCGTTGGACGCGAGCGGGTTCGACGGCGACGTCGTCGAGACGAAGCTCGAGGGCTTCGGGTTCCGGTGGCTCCGCCTCCAGGCACCCGGGCGGCCGACCGCTCCGTGACTCGCCAAACGGCTCGTTCCCACGAGCCATCCGCGGAAACGCGCCGCCCCTACTCAGGGGTAGCCCGCCAACGCGCATAGGTTCACGTGTTCCGGGTACAAGGGCGCAGGGGGGAGACATTGCTCGAATCCAGATCCACGACGACGCGACCCGATGAGGGCGGTGTCGTCCATGACGACGTCGGCGAGGATCCTCCCCTCGCGACCCTGCCGCTGATCAATCGGCGCCGTCCTGCGGGCGGGCCGGAGCGACTGCCGATCGAGATGGGGTGGAGCGGCTGGGGTTGGACGCTCGCCGCGGTCGCCCTGTCGGTGGCGTGGTTCGTCCTGTTCACCGGGGGGCGGCCCGTCGGCTTGCTGCAGGGTGCCGACGTCGCGGTGCTCGACGCAGTGGTCGCCGTGCGGTCCGAGGCCCTGACGTCGGCCGCTCGAACCGTCGCGCTCCTCGGATCGGTCGGCGTGGTCCTGTTCCTCCGTTGGGCGCCGGTGCTCGTGCTCGCCGTCTTCCGGCGAGGGCGGACGCTCGCGGTCTTGGTCGGCACGCTCCTGGTCGCACGAGTCGCCGCCTCGACCCTCACGTGGGTGATCGGGCGTCCCCGGCCGTGGGACGTGCCCTACCTCTACGGATGGGAGGGATACGCCCACCCGTCAACCCACGTGGCGGCGTTCGCCGCGGCCGCGGTCGGGGCCGGCTACGCACTCGTCCCCGCGGGACGATGGCGGACGCGCGCCATGTGGTGTGCCGCGGCCCTCGTGGGTCTTCTGGCGCTCGCCCGCGTCTACCTCGGGGTGGACCATCCCAGCGACGTGCTCTTCGGGGCGATCGGGGCGGCGGCGGCAGCGACGCTCGCGTTCCGGCTCTTTGCCCCCGACGAGATCTTCCCCGTGCGGTATGACCGTGGCCGAGCCGCACACCTCGCGATCGACGAGCGCCGGGAGGGTGCGATCCGAGAGGCGCTCGACGAGCAGGCCGGGCTCGAGTTGGTCACGGTCGAGCCCTTCGGCGAGGAGGGATCCGGCGGGTCCACCCCGCTGCGGCTCGAGGTGCGCCGAGCGGACGACGGCCGCACGGAGACGTTGTTCGGCAAGCTGTACTCCGCCGGGCACCTGCGGGCCGACCGTTGGTACAAGCTCTCGCGGACGATCCTGTACGGCGAATTGGAGGACGAGGTCGCGTTCGAGTCCGTCCGCCGGCTGGTGGAGTACGAGGACTACATGCTGCGGGTGATGCGCGAGGCGGGCGTCCGCGGCGTGGAGCCGCGAGGATTCGTCGAGCTCGAGGCCGAGCGCGAATACCTCCTATTGATGACGTTCCTCGAACGGGCGACCGAGGCGGACGCGGACACCGAACTGTCGGACGCCGCGGTCGATGACGGCCTCCGCATCATCCGCACGCTGTGGGACCACGGGCTCGCGCACCGCGACATCAAGCCGGCCAACGTGCTGGTGCGCGGCGAACAGGTGTTCCTGATCGACGTCGCATTCGGCCAGATGCGGCCGACGCCGTGGCGTCAGGTGGTCGACCTCGCGAACATGATGCTGGTGCTCGGGCTCGCCGCCACCCCGGAGCGCGTGTACGACCGAGCCGTGCAGATGTTCGAACCCGACGAGATCGGCGAGGCCTTCGGTGCCGCTCGAGGCCCGGCGATCCCACGGCAGCTCCGCGAGCACCTGAAGGAACACGCGCCGGACCTCGTCGACCGGTACAGGGCCCTCGCACGCGAGCACGACCCGATCGCGATCCAACGATGGAGCATGCGACGCATCGTGCTGACCGCACGTACCGTGGCCGTCGCCGCCGCGTTCCTCGCACTGCTCGCCGTCAACCTCGCGAACCCGAGGACGTTGTGATGGCTCTCTCGCATCGTCGCGTCTGGCTGCTCGCGATCGCGGTGGGACTCGCACCGGTGGCCGCCTGCAGCCGGCTGAACGAGGAGCCTCGGTGCCGTGTCGTCCCTGCGACGGTCCTGATGGCGGAGTCCGTCCCCTCCGCCCGACTGGTGCCGTGCATCGCCAGCCTTCCGGACGGATGGGTCGTCGACATGTTCTCGGCCGACGACGATGCCGGAGCCTTCACCCTCGCCCACGAAGACGGCGCAGAGCTTCGCGTCGTCCTCCGGCCTTCGTGCGTCCCTGCCGATGATCCGGTCGGCGGCACCCCGCCGAACGACGGTGTCATGCAGCGGACGTCCACGATCGACGGCGACGTCCGCCGGACGTCTACCTTCTCGGGTGGCTGCGTGGTGGAAACCTTGACACTGGCCCACGTGCTCGACGCCGACGGCAACACCGCGATCCACGAGGCGATCGGCTTCCTGTCGCGCGACGAACTCGCGCGCGAGCTCGGCTGACGTTTCCGTCTGCTCGGCGCGTCATCACACACCACGAGGCCGTCCGCGCCAGACAGTTGCTCAGGATCGCCGGGCGCCCGGGAGCCGGGACGCATGGTTGTGCTCACGTGTGGGTAGGACCTTCTCGCCAGCTCAGGAAGGAGCGACGCATGTTGGAGACGACGCCGTCGCGGGTCGACGAGATGCCGGCGCCGCGCGAGCCGGACGAAGTGCCTCAGGCGCCCGACGAGATTCGCCCCCAAGAGCCCACCGAGGAAGGACTCCCCGACGAGGAGCAGGATCCGGGCCGGACGAAGGACGAGCAGCAACGGGCGCTCGCACGTTGCTTGCGGGTTCGGGCGGATCGCCGGAACGATCGGTACGGACCGGAGTCCGTGAGAGCCATGCTCGGCGTCGTTTGACGTCACGGGTGATTCCGTCGGCTCGATGGGCTGCCGCCCGATCGATCCATTCGCGACGCTGGGACGTTCGTGCTTCGCAACCGGGGCAAGCTCGGGGTTGCGCCGAGACGCTACCGGGACGTACGCTTCGCCTTGGCCTCGGAGGTGGGCTCATGCGTCGATCCATCTGGCTTTCCGCCACGACGACGGTGGTCGCTACCCTCCTCACGCTCACGATCGTGGGCCAGGCGCATGCCGGCGCAGGGACGTGCCGGGTCCACAATGAGAGGACCGGGGAGGATACGACCGGCTCCGGCGCGAACCTGCAGTCGGCGATCGACGACGCCGATCGAGGCGACATCCTGGAGGTGCGAGGCCGGTGCGTCGGCACGCTCACCCTGCCCGTCCGACTCGAGCTCCGTGGGCCGCCTACGAGCGCTGCCGCTTCGGCGACGCTCGACGCAGCCGACAAAGGCCACGTGATCGCGACCGACGTCGGCGGGCGGCTCACGAACCTGATGATCGAAGGCGGGATGGCGCAGCGTGGGGGCGGCATCTTCATGACCGGCGGGCGTCTCGTGCTCGCGGGTTCCACGACGGTGCGCCGGAACGTCGCCGAGTCCGGCGGGGGCGCCTACCTGCGTGACGGCAGGCTCCTCCTGACCGGTCGGTCGTCGATCCGTGGGAACGTTGCCGACAACGGAGGTGGCGTCTTCGCGGCGACCGTCGAGGCGGGCGCTTACCTGACAGCAGGCGGTACGAGCAGGATCCGTGGCAATCGGGCGCGGAACGACGGCGGCGGCATCTATGGGTCGATCGCCGTCCTCCGCATCAAAGGCCGCGCATCCGTCCGCGGGAACGCCGCCGAACGATTCGGCGGAGGCATCGCCGACTACGACGGATTCTCCGAGTTCCGCGCGCACGCGAGCGTCGTCCACAACGTCGCCGGCCGTCGCGGCGGCGGCCTCATGGGATTCTTCGCGAACGGGCGGGTGTGTTCGGCTCACGTGCGTCTGAGCCCCAACGACCCGGACGATGCGCCGGACTTCGTCGTCCAGGACTGCTGATCGCTGGTGTGGTGGAGTTCAGCCCATTTCCTCATGCGTCGGCTCGCGACCGAGGCGATGGGTCAGTAGGCGCCGCGCCCGGACGTACGTGGCCAGCACCTCGAACGTGTGCATGGGAATCGGGTACGTCTCGTCGTCCTGGCTCATTCGGACCCCTTCGAGACCTTCTGGCTTTCAGCCACTGATCCGAGCCCCGCCGATCCTCGGTGGCGGAAGGTCACCGAGAGGGCGAGGCGATCCTGAGCCAGGGCTACCCCACTAGCTGGGACAACTCGGATCTGGGATGGGCTCGATCTCACAGATCCGGGCGCTGAGGTCGAGGACGTAGGACTCCAACTCCACGATCCGCTGCTTCTGGTTGGCCACCCGCTGCTTCAAGTTGCCGAACTCCGGCTCGTGGTGCGCGAAGGCCGGAGCGGCCACGGCGATGGCCAGCACCACCACTGCCATCCAGGAAACGATGCGTCGCGTCATGTATTCACCCCCTCCCGACGACTGGACCCCACGCTAAGAGAGGGTTGTCTGCGGGTCAAACCCAGGGGGTAGGCGGAGATCGAGCGATGTGTTTGTCTGGCCACTAGGGCCATGCGTCGGGTATCCCGAGCCTTGGTGGTGTGCTCAGCCGTCGTGTTCGTTGCGGTCGCTTTCGTCCTGGCCGATCGGCAGAGCGCTGCGGGAGGCTCCCGGTGCTTCGGCCGGTCGCCGACGATCGTCGGCACGCCTGGGGACGACGATCTGCAGGGAACCCCCGACCGAGACATCATCATCGGGTTGGCCGGCGACGACGTGATCGAGGGGCTCGGCGGCCTCGATCGGATCTGTGGCGGTGACGGTGACGACGTGCTACGCGGTCACCGCGACAAGGACTTCCTCGACGGCCAGGGTGGCCGCGACCGTGTCCTCGGTGGCGGTGAGAACGACAACGCTCGGGGTGGGGGTGGCCGCGACCGGGTCGTCGGTGGGAGCGGGCACGACGCGGTCTCCGGCGGCAGCGGACGTGACCGGCTCCGCGGAGGGCCGGGGCAGGACCGCCTGAGCGGCTCCGAGGGCCGCGACCTGGTCGACGGCTCGGCCGGACGCGACCTCGTGACCTACTTCGACTCAGGGGCC
The DNA here is from genome assembly GCA_963728665.1 of uncultured Actinomycetes bacterium. Lineage (GTDB taxonomy): Bacteria > Actinomycetota > UBA4738 > UBA4738 > HRBIN12 > JAOUEA01. The sequence continues at coordinate 106,295 of CAVSLG010000021.1, forward strand.
GTCCGCGTGGACCTGGCTTCGGGTACCGCGAGCGGAGACGGGTCCGACCGTCTCGTCTCCATCGAGGATGCGCAGGGCTCCAACGACGACGACACGCTGATCGGCGATCGCGGTGCCAACGAGCTGGACGGTGGGAACGGGGACGATGTCGTATCCGGCGCCGGTGGCCGCGATCACACGATCGGGGGGCGGGGCGACGACGTGCTCCGTGGAGGGCCGGGACACGACCTGGTCGACGACTCGATCGGCGTCGCGCAAGGGACTTATCCCGACACAGGGCGCGATACGTTGCTCGGAGGCCGAGGCGGCGACGTTCTGAATGCCGTCGACGAGGTTGCCCGGAACGATCGCCTGCTCGGTGGTGCGGGACGGGATCGTTGTCGCTCTGACGCGGGCGACATCTCGTCGGGCTGCTGATACCAGCCGGGCCAGCGCAAGAGAGCTCCCGGGTGCATACGACCCGATCTCCGCATGAGAGACGTCCGGCCGGTCGGAGGCGAGAAGGAGGCGAGGACTCGATGCGGAAGCTGGTGGTGGTGGAGTTCCTGTCGTTGGACGGCGTGTACCAGGCGCCGGGGCATCCCGACGAGGACCGGGAGGGCGGGTTCGAGCACGGAGGCTGGCAGATGCCCTACTTCGACGAGGTCATGGGGGAGTCGGCGGCCGAGGGGATGGCCGCCACCGACGCGCAGCTGTTCGGCCGCACGACGTTCGAGAAGATGGCCGCGTACTGGCCGAACGCGCCCGAGGACGACCCGTTCGCGCAGCACCTGAACGCCGTGCAGAAGTACGTCGCGTCCACGACGCTGACCGACCCCGGGTGGCAGCCCACGACCGTGATCCGCGACGTCCCCACCGAGGTCGCCGAACTGAAGGCGCAGGAGGGTGGCACCATCACGGTGCTCGGGAGCGGGAAGCTCGTGCAGACGCTCACCGCCCATGACCTGGTCGACGAGTACTCCCTCGCCGTGTTCCCGCTGACCCTGGGCGGCGGCAAGCGCCTGTTCGCCGACGACGGGGTGCTCCGGCGGCTGCGCCTGGTCGACTCGAAGCCGACGAGCACGGGCGGGGTCCTGCTCACCTACCGTCCGGATCGGTGAACGACGCTGCGTGGTTCGATCCTCCAGCATCTACTTTCCTTGCGATCTGCTCGCCTACTGGCCACCATGAACCCATGGAGGGACCGGAGGTCTCCTACGCATGGAACGGTGATATCGCTCTTGCCTATCGTGTCACGGGGAGCGGACCGATCGATCTCCTTCACCTCCCTGGGTTCACGTCGAACGTTGAGCTCGATTGGGAGAGCCCATACCAAGCCCGGTTCCTCCGTCGTCTCGGTTCCTTTGCGAGGCTCATCACGATGGATCGACGGGGGTGGGGTTGTTCGGATCGGTTGAGCCCTGGAGCCTACCCACCGTTGGAGACCTTGGCCGACGATCTCGAGGTCGTGATGGAAGCGGCGTGGTCGAAGCGAGCCGCGATCTTCGCGAGCGGCGACAACGGCCTGCTCGCGATGCTGTTCGCAGCTTCTCATCCTGATCGCGTGTCCTCCCTCGTGCTGTACGACTCCACGCCCAGCTTTCTCCGGCGCGACGACATGCCGTGGGAGTCGAGTCCGGATGATCTGGATCGGTTGAGCCGGGATCGTCGCGGCTGGGGGACCAGGGCCTTCGCGAGGTGGAACTTTGAAGGGGCCACGCGCTCCGTGGCGACCGACGACCGGGAGTTCGAGTGGTTCGTGCGCTGGCTGCGGCACTCCTGCACCCCAGGCTCCGCAGTCGCGGAGATCGAGCGCTACCGGGAAACCGACCTGCGCGACGTGCTGCCATCGATCCGAGTGCCGACGCTGATCCTCTTCCGCACGAACACGAGCGGTCGTCCTCGGGAGACCGCCCACTATCTCGCATCGCGGATCGATGGAGCCAAGCTCGTGGAGTTGCCGGGTTCGGATCTTGCCCACTGGTACGGCGATACCGATGCCTTCGCGGACGAGATCGAGGTATTCATCACCGGGACTCGAACTGCTCCTCGTATCTCCCGCGTCCTCGCGACCCTCATGTTCACGGACATCGTCGGCTCGACGGAGACGGCGGCGGGTTTGGGTGATCGCCGCTGGGGTGAGCTCCTCGCCGCTCACCATGACGTCGTACGACGCGAGCTCGACCGGTTTCGAGGTCAGGAGATCGATACGGCGGGTGACGGCTTCCTGGCGTCCTTCGACGGACCTGCGCGGGCGGTCCGATGCGCGCTGGCGATAGCCGATGGTCTGAATCACCTCGGGATCGAGATCCGTGCCGGTTGCCATACGGGGGAGGTCGAGCTGAGTGAGGGTGCCGTCCGTGGGATCGCCGTACACGTGGCGGCGCGCGTGATGGGGGCGGCCGAAACCCACGACGTGCTCGTGTCATCGACGGTGAAGGACTTGGTGGCTGGGTCGGGAATCGTGTTCGAGGATCGCGGGGAGCACGTGCTCAAGGGCGTTCCAGATCGCTGGCGCCTGTATCGGGCCGTCGCGGCATGAGGCACGGCCACCTCGTGATCTCCTCGACCTCGTCAGAGTGGATCCGGCGCACCCATGTGGGGGACTGGACAGTCCGTCCCGGATGTTCGACCCTCGGCGTTGCCCGCTCCGAGAGGAGGATGGGCATGCGGGTCCTCATCGGCGTCGTCGCCTCACTCGCTCTTACGACAGGCTTCGCACCGATCGCGACAGCCGGCGTTTCAGATCCCAACGACACGCGGGGCCCCCTCGATATCCGTCGTGTGCATCTGGAGGAGCTGCCGCGGGAGCGGCTGCGGCTGACGGTCCGCTTCTGGAGCGGAGGGTTCCAACGTCGCTATCTCGGACGCAACGACCCCCACGACGGCTTGCGGGTCAGCTTCCGCCTGCCCGCCTTCGATGATGTGACGAGCTACGGCTTCACATTCAGGAAGCATGGGCAGTTGAGGCTCCGACAAGGGGACTTCGGTTCCTCCGTATGTTGCTGGAGCTCCCGGCTCAGATGGATCCGGCCCGACACCTTCAGAACCGTATTCCTGCCGTGGTGGATACGACTCGAGAGCGATCAGCACAACGAAGGCATCAAGTACAAGGCGCGCACGAGGGTCTGTCGTGTGACCTGCCTCGCCGATCGAACGGACCCGGACGTCGTCACGTGATGCCAGAAGCTCCGCGGGCCGAGGAGGGGGATGGCGATCAGCAGTCGACTGCGTTGCGCAACGCCGCGCAGACCTCGTGCTCGCGAGAGGCTGCGAGGCCCCGACGCGGCGGACCAGGCCCGACTTCGGCAGGGTCTCGATGTTGTCTAGCGAGGCCACGCTCTCGACCGGGAGGCCCTCGTTGGCGCCGAGCGGCACTTCCGTGGGGATGTCGCGCACCGTCGTCGTGATCGGCGCCACGACCACGCGCCGCAGCACCGGGATCGCCCGGCTGCGCGTGAGCACCAGGTACGGTCGCGGCGTTCGGTCGGGGAGTTCGCCCCACCAGACCTCGAGCCGCTCGGGTTCAGCCATCGGCGTGCGGCGCCGGGTACGAACGCCGAGCTCCTCGTCGAGCCCCTCGGCCTGGGGGACGCGCTCGTAGCCCTCGACGATCGCACGACCGATGCGCGACCGACGCTCGGCGTCGACGATCAGCTCGATGCCGGACCTGATCGCGTCGGCCCTGGTCTCGAACCGGCCGGCGTCGACGAGCGAGTCGATCTCGTCGAGCAGGGGCGCGGGCAGTCGCACGGCGATCTGCGGTGACATGCGTTCAGCATACCGGTTCGGGATACGCGGTGAGCTCACCTTTGCAGGGTGGACGGTTCAGACCGGGGCTGCGGTGACGCACGTCACATGTCCATGCGTCCGCGGAGCGCCCCCACATGCACGCCGACGCGGCACGCCAAGGTGGTTGACTACGCTCGATGACGCTCGGATCGGAGCACCAGCACCGCGTGGCCGTAGACATCGGCGGGACGTTCACCGACCTTGCGACGGTCGACGGCCGGAGCGGACAGCTGACGCTCGCCAAGGCGCATACGACCGCGGACCCCGAGAAGGGCGCGCTCGATGCGTTGCGGATCTCCGGGGTCGACCCCACCGACGTCGCGGCCTTCGTCCATGGCACGACGGTCGTGATCAACGCCGTCACGGAACGCAGCGGCGCTCGGACCGCGCTGCTGACCACCGAGGGCTTCAGAGACGTGCTCGAGATCGGACGCGCGAACCGGCCGGACCTCTACAACCTCGCCTACCGCAAGCCGCGGCCGTTCGTCGCCCGACGCCTGAGGTTCGAGGTCCGGGGCAGGCTCGACCACGTCGGTCGCGAACTCACCCCGCTCGACGAGGGCGCCTTGCCAGCGATCGCCGAGCGCCTCAGAGAGGCTGAGGTCGAGGCGCTCGCCGTGTGCTTCCTGCACGCGTGGGTCGAGCCCTCGCACGAACGTCGTGCGATCGAGACCCTGCGGCCGCTGCTGCCAGGCGTCGCGCTGGTCGCGTCCCATGAGGTGAGCGGGCAGTGGCGCGAGTTCGAGCGGACCTCCACGGCGGTGCTCTCCGCCTACGTGAAGCCGGTGGTCGAGCGCTACCTCGCCCACCTCGAGCGTGCATTGCGGAGCGAAGGCGTCGAGGGACCGCTGTTCGCGATGCGGTCCGCCGGAGGCGTCGCATCGTTCGAGCGTGCCACGACGAACCCGATCACGCTCCTCGAATCGGGGCCCGTCGCCGGCGTCGAGGCCGCGGCGGAGCTCGGGCGACTGCTCGGGGTCGAGCACGTCCTGACCCTCGACATCGGTGGGACGACCGCGAAGACCTCGGCCGTGCGCCACGGCCGGCCGCAGGTCGACACGCTGTACCACGTGGAGCGCACCCCCGTGTCCGCCGGGTACCCGATCCAGGTGCCCGTGGTGCAGATCGTCGAGATCGGCGCCGGCGGGGGGTCGATCGCTTGGGCTGACGATGCCGGTGGGCTCCACGTCGGACCCAGGAGCGCGGGGGCGTCGCCCGGACCCGCGTGCTACGGACTCGGCGGCTTCGACCCCACCCTGACCGACGCCAACCTCGTCGCCGGACGTCTCGATCCCGAGTACTTCTTGGGCGGCACGATGCCGCTCGACGCCCAGGCGGCCGCTACCGCGCTCGAGCGGCTCGGGCGGGCGCTCGGGACCGACGTGCGGGCCACGGCACGGGGCGTGCTGCGCTACGCCGTCGCACAGATGGCGCACGCCCTCCGGTTGGTCACCGTCCGCCGTGGGCACGACCCACGCGACTTCGCGTTCGTCGTGTTCGGAGGTGCCGGACCGCTGCACGCGACCCTGCTCGCCCGCGAGCTCGGGATCGGACGCACCGTGGTCCCTCCCGCACCAGGGCACTTCTCGGCGCTCGGGATGCTGCTCGGGCGCCTGCGCGCCGACGCGGTCCGAACGCGGGTCGGTCCCCTCACCTCCGACATCGTGCGTCCGTTGCTGGCCGAACTCGAGCGAGAGGCTGCCGAGGAGCTCGGAGCTGCCGAGGGCGCGGAGGTCCACCGCTCGGTACAGCTGCGGTACGCGGGCCAGGAGCACACCCTCGAGGTCCAGCTCCCGACGGGCGAGATCGACGACGCGCTGATCGCCGGCCTCCGGACCGCGTTCGACCGCGCCTCCGAGGAGGTCTACGCGTTCTCGCTCGACCAGCCCCTCCAGCTCGTCGCCGCGCGCGTGACCGTCGCCGCGCCTGCCGCCCCGTTCGAGTGGCGCGTCGAGGAGGCGGTGCCCGACCACGAGCTGCCGGCCCGCGAGGTCGATCTCGACGAGCACGGAGGAGTCCGAACGGTCGCGGCGGTCCATCGCGGCGCGCTGGAGCCGGGGGCGCCGATGCCGGGGCCGTGCGTGATCGAGGAGGCCGCGTCCACCACCCTGGTGCTGCCTGGGCAGACCGTCACCCGCGACGCGATCGGCAACCTCGTGATCGAGGAGGCGAGATGAACCCGAGCCACGACCGCTTCACGATGGACGTCCTGCGCGACGCGTTCCTCGCGGTCTCGGACGAGATGTTCGTGTCGCTGCAGCGCACATCGCAGAGCCCCGTGATCTACGAGGTGCTCGACTTCGCGGTCGGGATCACGGACCCCGCAGGCGAGCTCGTCTCGCAGGGCAACGGGATCGCCGGGTTCCTGGGGCCGCTCGGCGACGCGGTGCGTGCGACGATCGAGCGGGTCCCCGATCTGGGGTCCGGCGACGTCGTGGCGACGAACGACCCGTACGCCGGGGGCGGGACCCATCTGTCCGACGTCGCGCTCGTGCGGCCGGTGCTCGTCGAGGACCGCCTGGTCGCGTTCGCCTCCGCGAAGGGTCACTGGACCGAGGTCGGTGGCAAGGACCCGGGCTCGTGGACCTCCGATTCGCGCGACGTGTTCCAGGAGGGTCTTCAGCTGCCGTTCGTGAAGGCGATCCGCGGCGGGGTCCTCGACCACGACGTCGCGGCGATCCTGCAGGCGAACTCCCGACTGCCCGACCAGGTGCTGGGCGACCTCGTCGCGCAGGCGGCGTGCCTCGAGGTCGCCGAGCGCCGGATGGTCGAGCTCTGTGCCCGCTACGGCGTGGACACGGTGCTCGAGGCGATGCGCGAGGTGCACGAGCGGAGCGAGCGGCTGGCTCGAGCCGCGCTGGCGCGGTTGCCGCAGGGCGTCTACGAGGCGGAGGACATGATCGACGACGACGGGGTCGGCGGCGGCCCCTTCCCGATCCGGGTTCGCGTCACGATCGCGGCAGATGAGATGGTGGTCGACTTCACGGGGAGCCATGCGCAGGTGGGCGGGCCCGTCAACTGCACGTGGAGCGGCCTGGTCTCCGGCGTGCGCACGCTGTTCAAGGCGGTGACCGACCCCCAGGAACCTCCATCGGACGCATGGTTCCGACCGCTGAGGATCGTCGCCCCTCCCGGATCGATCTTCAACGCGCAGCGCCCCGCCCCGGTCGCGGCCTACTTCGAGACGACGGAACCCGCCTCGGACCTCGTGTGGAAGGCGCTCGCACCGACGTTGCCCGAGCGGCTCACGGCCGGAAGCTTCGTGAGCGTGTGCGCGACCTCGGTCGCCACGACGCACCCCGACACCGGTGAAGACACCCTGCTCGTCGAACCCCAGCCGGGCGGTTGGGGTGCGAGCGCGACCACCGACGGCGAAGGCGGCCTGGTCTCGGTCGGTGACGGCGAGACCTACGTGATCCCGGTCGAGGTGTGCGAGCAGCGCTACGGGATCCGCGTGGAGCGGTTCGGGTTCGACGTCGTCGAGGGCGCCGGTGCGGGGCGGCGCCGGGGAGGGCGGGGGCTGATCCGCGAGTACCGGATCCTGTCCGAACGCGCGCTCCTCACCGTGGCGTGGGGCCGGCACCGGTTCCCGCCCTGGGGGGTCGACGGCGGCCACGAGGGCTCCACGAACGCGGTCGAGATCGTCCCGGCGGACGGGTCGCCGATCGTGCGCTTCGGGAAGGCGGCCGCCTATCCCCTGAGGAAGGGCGACCTGGTCCGGCTGATCACCGGGACGGGCGGAGGTCACGGCGATCCGCGCGAACGCGAGCCGGACCTCGTCGCGGGCGACCTCGAGGACGGCGTGATCACGGAGCGCGAAGCCCGCGAGGTTTACGGCTCCGGCTGAACGGTCCTCACGCGAGCGAGCGAGCGCGGCACGCGAGCTGGAGCGCGAGGAGCGCGTCGGGGTCGTCACGCTCCACGCCGAGCGCGTCGAAGATCCGTCGCACGCGGTAGGACACCGCGTTGCGGTGGAGGTGGAGGCGCTTCGCCGTCCTCGTGACCGAGCCCTGCTCCTCGAGGAACACCTGCAGCGTGTGGATCGCTTCGGCGGCTCGCCGCGGGCCGAGCTCGTCCAGCGGCTCGAGCAGATCGGCGACGGAACGGCGCGCCGTGTCCGTCGCGTACCACTCGGCGAGCATCGCGCGAAGACCGGTCGCGTCGAACACGGCAGGCTCCCCGTCCCTCGCCGTCGCGAGCGCGGCCCGGGCCTCGGCGGCGGACGCGCGGAGCCCCGCGGGCCCGAGGTGACCACCGCCGATCCCGGCGCTCGGAACGCTCCCCGGCGACCGCTCGCCGAGCGCGGCGAGCACCGACCGCGCGGCCGAGAGCGCCGCCGCGGCTCCCCTGTCTCCGGGCTCGCTTTCGGTCGTGCGCAGCAACACCACGCGGCCCTCCGACCTCGCGAGGTGCCAAGTGCCCGACACGGCACGGGCGACACCGAGCGCCACCTGCTCGACCACCCGCCGGCGCCCGTCGAGGTCGACCGGGTCGTCGAGGAGGCCCTGCTCGAACGCGATCAGGATCACCGTGTGCCACCCGTCGACCGCCAGACCCAGCGCGCGGGCACGACGCAGGAGCGCGCCGTCGCGTCCCGGCTCGGTCGCGAGCAGCTCCGTGAGGAGTTCCGAACGGCTGCGGATCGGGGCGTCCTGCTCACGACGCGCCCGGCCGATCGCCTCCGCGACGTCGGCGGCCCCTGCCCGCAGCAGCAGCCTCTCGATCGGCCCTCCCTCGGGCGCGACGAGCCAGACCTCGTGGACCCCGTCGACCTCCACCGACTGCGCGAGCTCGCCCGGTTCGGGCTCGCCGAGGCGGGCGCCCGGAAGGGCCTCCAGGACGGCGGCGAGCGCCTGCTCGACCCCTGAGGCACGGTCTCGACCCGCATCCAGGGCGCGGATCCCGGCGGCGGCTCGCTCGAGCGCGGCCGGCGCGTCTCCAGCCAGGGCCGCAACGATCGCCGCCGAGAGCTCGGCGAGATCGACGTGCTCGCCGTAGGCGAGCAGGCCCAGATCGCTTCGCTCGCTGATCGCCCGGGCGGAACGGGGAAGCACATCGGAGACCCCGCTCGCGAGCGCGATGCCGGCGACCCCTCGATCGGCTCCCCGCCGCATCGCGACGTCGAACCGGTAGGTCGCCGGCTCCGCGGAGGCTGCGCGCGTCAACAGGACGAGCGAGTCGGCCGGGGCCCGATCGACGGCCTCGAGCATTTCCGCCAGCGTGATCCCCCGCACGGGGCGGTCTCGCCCTGCATCGCCGAGCAGGCGGAGGCGGTTCCCCCCGATCGCCGCGGAGAGCTCTCCCAGTTTGGGCAACATGCACACAGTGAACCCCATTCGTGGTGCGATGTGCACTTCCCAACCGGACGCCTTCGCCGTAGCGTGCGACATGACTCGACGGGGAGGGGTGTCCGTGCGGATCGACGGAAGCAACCTGCAGGCGATGGCGATCGGGTGCTCGATCCTCGGCGCCGGGGGCGGAGGCGACACCGCGGTCGGGGTGCTCGCGTCGCTCCAGGCGGTCCAGGACTTCGGACCGGTCGACGTGGTGGACCTCGATGACCTCGACGACGACGATCTCGTGATGCCCTGCGGGGGCATCGGCGCGCCGATGGTCTGGATCGAGAAGATCGACCGCGGCGACGAGATCGAGCGCATCATCCCGGTGGTCGAGCGCCTCTGGGACCGCACCGTCGTGGCCCTGATGTCGGCCGAGATCGGGGGCTCGAACGGCCTTGCGCCGGTCACGTGGTGCGCGCGGGCAAGGCTGCCGATGCTCGACGCCGACGGCATGGGCCGCGCCTTCCCCGAGGTCCCGCAGGTCACGATGGAGGTCGCCGGGATCTCCGCGAACCCCGCGGTGATGACCGACGAGCGCGGCAACGTGGCGATCTTCGAGGGGATCGACGGTCACTGGATGGAGCGGATGGAGCGGGCGGCCGCGGTCGAGTTCGGCGGCCAGGCATACTCCTCCGAGTACCAGATGACCGTGTCGCAGGCGAAGACGGCGACTGCGCGCGGGACGGTCAGCCTCGCGATCCGGATCGGGGAGGCGGTGCTCGGGGCGCCTCACGATCCGATCGCCTCCCTGGCCGAGACGATCGACGCCGTGCCGCTGATCGAGGGCAAGCTCGTGGACGTCGAACGCCGCATCACGGGCGGCTTCGTCCGGGGATCCGCCACGATCGAGGGGTTCGGCGCCGACGCGGGCCGGGTCCTTCGGCTCGAGATCCAGAACGAGAACCTCGTCGCCCTCGAGGACGGTGCGGTGCACGCGATGGTGCCGGACATCATCACGGTCTGCGACACCCAGACGGGCCGGGCGGTCCACACCGAGCGCCTGCGCTACGGTCAGCGGGTCACGGTGATCGCGTTCCCCTGCGACCCGATCTGGCGGACGGAGCGTGGCCTCGAGCTCGCCGGGCCTCGGGCGTTCGGCTACGACCTCGACTACGTGCCGATCGAGACGATCCAGATCCGTGCGGAGGCGGGGTCGGATGGGTGAGGGGATCCGGGTGCTCACGGAGGATGAGGCGATCGAGATGTTCGCGTTCCTGATGACCTCAGCGAGGAGCCAGCTCGACGACCCGTGCCGCTACGCGTCGATGCGCCTGCTCACGGCCGCCGAGGAGCTCCGCGACCGTATCGCCGAGCGGGTGGGCCCGGAGACCCGCGAGCTGCTGCGATCGACCGAAGACGGGACCGCCTTCGCGCAGACCCACACGAACGACCTCGAGGCGTACACCGCCACGCTCGACGAGCTCTGCGCGCGGACCGCCCGCTTCCTCGTCGGGCGCTTCGGGGAGGCGACGGATGGCTGACGCGATGCTCGAACTGTTCAGGACCCGCCGGGTCGTGCGCGTGATGACCGACGAGCCGGTGGCCCGTGAGGACCTGGAGCGGATCCTGGACGCCGGCCGATGGGCTCCGACGGGTGGCAACACGCGCAGCGTCCGCTTCGTCGCCGTCGAGGAGCCGGCCACGCTGCGCCTGCTGCGGATGGTCTCCCCCGGGATGCTGCAGCGGCCCGCGGCGGCGATCGTCCTGTGCCTCGACCGGGATGTCCTCGAGGCCGAAGGTGTGAGCCCCACCGACCCGACGCCCGGCTACGACATCGGTACGACGCTGCAGACGATGCTGCTTGCCGCCCATGCGCTCGGCCTCGGCGGCGGGCCGGTCAGCTCCTGCTCGTGGGCGGCGGTCGCCGAGGTGCTGCAGCTGCCCGCCGGCCTCGAGCCGCGGATGATCGTATGCCTCGGACACGCCGCCCCGCCCTCCCAACAGATGCCGATGCGCGCCACGAAGGTGACCTGGCGCGACCTGACGCACTGGGAGCGCTTCAAGGCGACGGAGGGAGCCTCCCGTGGGTAGCCGACTGGAGCTGCGACTGGGGATCGACGTCGGTGGAACGAACACCGACGCGGTTGTGCTCGACCGCGAGGACCGCCTGCTCGCTCGCGCCAAGGTCCCCACGACCCCCGACGTGTCCTCCGGCATCGCCGCCGCCGCGGCGGCGGCGGTCGCCGATCTCGGCACCGATCGTGGGCGCATCACGCACGCGATGCTCGGCACGACGCATGCCACGAACGCCGTCCTCGAACGTCGCCACCTCCGCCGGGTCGCCGTGATCCGGATCGGGGCCCCCGCGACGTTCGCGATCCGGCCGCTGTTCGGGTGGCCCGAGGACCTGCGTGCGACGATCTCGGTCGGCGAGGAGATCGTCCGAGGCGGGTTCGAGTTCGACGGACGTGAGATCGTCGCCCTCGAACCCGACGAGATCGCCCGCTTCGCCGCGTCGGTGGCCGGACGCGCGGAGTGCGTGGCGATCTCGAGCGTGTTCGCCCCGGTCTCGGCCGAGCACGAGCTCACGGCCCGCGACATCGTGCGCAAGGAGCTCGGGCACGACGTGCCCGTCTCGCTCAGCCACGAGATCGGCTCGATCGGGCTGCTCGAACGGGAGAACGCGACGGTCCTGAACGCAGCGCTCACCGGTGTCGCCCACGACGTGGCCGGCGCGTTCCGCGGGGCGCTGGAGGCCTGTGGCCTCGACCCGATCACCTTCTTCGCCCAGAACGACGGGACCCTGATGGACCTCGAGTACGCGCTGCGCTACCCGGTCCTGACGATCGGGAGCGGGCCCGCGAACTCGATCCGCGGCGCCGCTTACCTCACGGGGTCGACCGACGCGATCGTCGTCGACGTCGGAGGAACCTCGGCCGACGTCGGGGTCCTCGTGAACGGGTTCCCGCGGGAGTCGAGCTCGGGCGTCGAGATCGGCGGGATCCAGACGAACTTCCGGATGCCGGACCTGGTGACCATCGCGGTCGGGGGTGGCACGATCGTGCACGGCGACGGCGAGGAGGTGGAGGTGGGGCCCGCAAGCGTGGGCTACCACCTGACCAAGGAGGCGCTCGTGTTCGGTGGATCGACCCCGACACTCACGGATGCTGCGGTGGTCGCAGGCCGGGTCGATCTGGGCGACGCCGGGCCGCTCGAGGGGCACGGAGACGTGTTGACGCGGGCGCTCGCCACGGCCCAAACGATGCTCGCCGAGGCCGTCGACCGGGTGAAGACCTCGCGGGAGGACCGCCCGTTGATCGCGGTAGGCGGCGGCAGCATCCTGGTTCCCGACGAGGTTCCGGGCGTCAGCGAGGTCCATCGCCCCGATCATTTCGACGTGGCGAACGCGATCGGCGCCGCGATCGCCTCGGCGAGTGGCGAGGTGGACCGGATCTTCAACCTGGGCACCGCCGGCCGCGAGGCCGCGATCGCGGAAGCGTCGGAGGAGGCGCGGGACCGGGCCGTGGCGGCCGGGGCATCGCCGGACCGGGTCGAGATCGTAGAACTTGAAGAGATCCCATTGGCGTACCTGACGAACCCCGCGGTTCGGATCCGCGCGAAGGCCGCGGGACCGTTGGACGTCCAGGGCTGACCCGAAGGAGGGGCCGACATGCGCAGGTTCGGAGCCGTGCGGATACTGGCGGTGATCGCGGCGATGGCGCTCGCGGCCGCGGCGTGCAGCGGGGAGACGACGACGCCGGACGCGAGCGCGACGAGCGGTGGTGGCGCACCGGTCGACACGAACTTCACGATGGCCTACCACAGCGAGGTCATGGTCTCGTGGGACCCGAGCGACTCGTACTCGAACGAGGTCATCGCGATGCAGAACATGTACGAGACCCTCACGCGGTACGACTCCGAGACCCAGGAGGTCGTTCCGCTGCTCGCCACCTCGTGGGAGTCGAACGAGGACGGCACGGAGTGGACGTTCACGCTCCGCGACGACGTCACGTTCCACTCGGGTCGCGCGATGACCTCGGAAGACGTGAAGGCGTCGATCGAGCGGACGACGGAGATCGGCGGAGGGGCCGCCTACATCTGGGGAGCCGTGAAGAAGATCGAGACGCCGGATCCGACGACGGTGACGTTCACGCTGAAGTACTCGGCCCCGCTGGATCTGGTGGCTTCGGCGAGCTACGCCGCGTACATCTTCGACACGCAGGCGGCAGGCGATCAGGACCTCGCGAAGTGGTTCGCCGAGGGGAACGAGGCGGGCACGGGCCCGTACATGCTGGATACCTGGGACGAGGGCGCGGACGTCGAGCTCCGCCTGAAGGCCTATCCCGACTACTGGGGAGCATGGGACGAGACCCACTACGAGAACGTGATCTACCGCGTCGTGCCGGAAGCGACGACCACCGCGCAGCTGCTGCGTTCCGGTCAGGTGACGTGGGTCGAGCGGCTCAACCCACAGCTGTGGGCCACCTTCCAGGACGACCCGAACACGACGACGACGAGCACCCCGTCATGGCAGACGCTGCTCGCGATGTTGAACACCGCGGACGGCCCCCTCGCCGACCAGAAGGTGCGGCAGGCCGTCATGGCCGGCATCGACTACGAAGGCATGATGCAGGCCCTCCAGGGCGGAGCCGAGCCGCTGTCGGGCGTGGTCCCGCCGGGACTGTGGGGACACGTCGACGACCTGTTCCCCACCCAGGACATCGAGACGGCGACCTCGCTGCTGGGCGATGCAGGCTACGGCCCCGGCGGGGACCCGATGGACCTGGAGCTCACCTACGTCACGGGCGACTCCGACGAGCAGACCGTCGCGACCCTGATGAAGTCGAACCTCGCCGACCTGAACGTCAACGTCGATGCCCGTGGCATGCAGTGGACCGCGCAGTGGGCGAAGGGCAAGTCCGCGAACGTCGAGGAGCGGCAGGACATCTTCCTCTTCTACTGGTGGCCCGACTACGCCGATCCGTCATCGTGGTTCACCAACCTGTTCCACACCGAGGACCCTCCGTTCTTCAACCTGTCGTACTACTCGAACCCGCAGATCGACTCGCAGATGGCGGAGGCGGCGCAGCTGGCGGCGTCCGACCGCGAGGCCTCGACGCAGATGTTCGAGGACATGCAGGTCACGCTGTTCGAGGACGCCCCCTCGATCTCGCTCTACACGCAGACCTACCAGCGGGCGATGCTCGGCACGTTCGGCGGCTACGTCGACAACCCCGCCTATGCGAACGTGGTCTTCGTGTACGACCTGACACCCGGCGCGGCGTGACCCGGTACGTCCTGCGGCGCCTCGCCCAGGCCGTCCTGGTCGTGGTCGGGGTGATCGTCCTGACCTTCGTGGTCGCCCGGATCGTGCCGGGCGACCCGGCCGGGAGCTGGGCCGGGCCGAAGGCGTCGCAGGCCGAGCTCGATGCGGTCCGGGAGGAGCTGGGGCTCGACGCCCCGCTCCCCGAGCAGATCGCCACGTACTTCGGCGGGGTGGTGCGGGGCGACTGGGGTGTGGCGGTGCATACCCGCCAGCCGGTGCTGGGAGACCTGATGGACCGGGCGCCGGCATCGATCGAGCTGGTCGTCGTCGCGATGCTGTTCGCGCTGCTATTCGGGATCCCGCTCGGCCTGCTGTCGGCGAAGTGGAACCGGAAACTGCCCGACTCGCTCGTGCGGTTCGCCGCGGTGTTCGCGGTGTCGATGCCATCGTTCTGGTTGGCGTTGATCCTGCAGCTCGTGTTCTTCCAGCGCCTCGGGTGGTTCCCGGTCGCCGGCCAGTACGACCCCAGCCTCGACTACACGCACCCGCTCATGCAGTACACCCACATGCCGATCGTCGACGCGCTGATCACCGGGAACTGGTGGGTGCTGCGCAGCGCCCTGTGGCACATCGTGCTGCCGGCGATCGTCGTCGCGGCGTACCCGTTCGGCGTGGTGACGAGGATGGTCCGCGCCTCCGTCCTGGACACGCTGGGCGAGGACCACATCCGCATGATGCGGGCCCTCGGGTTCTCGGAGCGCTCGGTGTTCGCGAAATGGGCGCTGAAGCCCGCGTGGAACCCGGTGATCGCGGTGCTCGCCCTCGTGTTCGCGTACTCGCTCGCGAACTCGTTCCTGGTGGAGTCGATCTTCAACTGGCCCGGACTCGGCGCCTACGCGGCAACCTCCGTGGCCGCGCTGGACACGCCGGCGATCGTCGGCGTCACGCTGTTCATCGCGATCGTGTACGTGATCGGGAACCTGGTCGTCGACATCGTGCAGGCCGCCCTGGATCCGAGGATCGAGTTGTCGTGAGCACCGTCCAGCCCCTGGTCGAGACCGGCGAGCCGGCGCGCTCGCTGGTCGCCGGGGCCCTCCGGTCGAACCGGCTCCTGCTGTTCGGCGCCGTGATCGCGGTGTCGATCGTCGTGGTCGGGATCTTCGCGCCGTGGATCGCCCCGTACCCCGAGGACGCCGGGAGCGCGACCCACCCGGCGATCCTCCTGCAGCCTCCGTCGTCGGAGCATCTGTTCGGCACCGACCAGGTCGGGCGCGACGTCTTCTCGCGCGTGGTGTACGGGGCGCGCGTCTCGCCCGTGATCGCGTTCCTGGTCCTGCTGACCTCGATCGCGATCGGCGTCCCCCTCGGCGTGCTGTCGGGGTACGTCGGCGGGCGCTGGGACGACGTGATCATGCGGATCACCGACGTGTTCCTGGCCCTCCCGGCGCTCCTGCTCGCACTCGTGTTCGCCTCGGTGCTTCCCCCATCGCTCGCTGTCGACGACGCTGGCCATCACGATCGCGTGGTGGCCGTGGTACACGCGCCTGCTCCGAGGCCAGGCCGCGTCGGTCGCGGGGCGTCCGTACGTCGAGAGCGCGCGGGCGCTCGGCGTGTCGGACCGCAGGATCGTGTTCCGCCACGTCCTGCCGAACTCGCTGACGCCGCTGATCGTCCAGGCCTCGCTCGACGTGGGAGGGATCATCCTCACCGCCTCGGCGCTGTCCTTCCTCGGGTTGGGCGCCCAGGACCCGACGCCGGACTGGGGACTGATGGTGGCGCAGGGACAGGCCTACTTCCAGACGCAGTGGTGGCTCGTCACCTTCCCGGGTCTCGCGATCTTGATCACCGCGGTCGGGTTCAATCTGCTGGGCGACGGCCTGCGCGAGATCCTCGACCCCCACGCCGTGTCGACCTTCACGACCCGGAAGGAGGACCGGTGACGGGATCCCCTGCCGCCGAGGAGCGACTCGTGGTGCGCGACCTCCGGATCGCCTTCGGGTCCCGTCGCGTGGTCGACCTCGAGTCGCTCGGGCTCGGCGCGGGCGAGATCGTCGGGCTCGCCGGGGAATCCGGATCGGGCAAGTCGATGACCGCGATGGCGATCCTCGGTCTCGCGACGCACGCGGGTGCGACCGTCGAGGGGAGCATCCGGCTCGACGGCGAGGAGATCGTGGGCACGCCTGAGCGGCGCCTGCGAGAGCTGCGCGGCCGCCGGATCGCGGCGATCTTCCAGAGCCCCGTCTCGGCCTTCAACCCCGTGTACCGCGTGGGAGCGGGCTTCATCGGGGCCCTCCGCCTGCACGGTGCCTCCGACGACGAGGCGAAGGACCGCGCCGAGGCGGCGATGCGCGACGTACTGCTCTCACCCGACATCCTCCGCCGATACCCACACCAGCTCTCCGGAGGACAGGCGCAGCGGGTCGCGATCGCGCAGGCGCTGGCGCTGCGTGCCGAGGTGCTCCTGGCCGACGAGCCGACGAGCGCGCTCGACGTGACCGTCCAGGCCGAGATCCTCGACTCGCTGCGGCGCGTCCGCGACGAGGTCGGCATGAGCATCCTGTTCATCAGTCACGACCTCGCGGTGCTGGCGGAGCTCAGCGACCACCTGGCCGTGATGCAGCGTGGCGTCGTGGTCGAGTCGGGGCCCACCGCGCAGGTCCTGGGGGATCCGCGCGATGACTACACGAAGGAGCTGGTCGCGGCCGTACCGAAGATCGGCGTGAGGTTGGCGCGGGTGAGGACGCAGCCCCTCCTCGAGGTCCGCGACCTCCACGTGCGCTTCGACCAGGTGCGGGCCGTCGACGGCGTGGACCTGTCGCTGCCCCCCGGCCCGTACGGCCTGGGCCTCGTCGGGGAGAGCGGATCGGGCAAGACGACGATCGGCCGCGCGATCATGCGGCTCGTGCCGGTGGCGAGCGGAGACGTCCTCC
Source organism: uncultured Actinomycetes bacterium (assembly GCA_963728665.1). GTDB lineage: Bacteria > Actinomycetota > UBA4738 > UBA4738 > HRBIN12 > JAOUEA01. Next base: position 123,541 of record CAVSLG010000021.1, read on the forward strand.
TGGAGGACCGCAGCGTCCTCGATCGACGCGGCACGGACCTGCGCGCGTTCCGCCGAGCGGTGCAGATCGTCTTCCAGAACCCCGACACCACGCTCGACCCGCGGATCCGGATCGGCGGCGCGATCCGCGAGGCGCTCAGGACCCACGACGTGGTCCCCAAGGATGAGGAGCCCGACCGGATCGCGTCGTTGCTGCACGAGGTCGGGCTGGAGCCGGCCCACGCGGACCGGCTCCCGCACCAGCTCTCGGGCGGTCAGCGCCAGCGCGTGGCGATCGCGCGGGCGCTCGCGGTGGCGCCACGCGTCCTCGTGCTCGACGAACCGACGAGCGCCCTGGACGTCACCGTCCAAGCGAGGATCCTGCGGCTGATCGCGGGACTCCGCGATCAGCACGACCTCGCCTACCTCCTGATCTCGCACAACCTCGCGGTCGTCGAGGAGCTGTGCGAGGAGACCGCGGTGCTGTACCTCGGCCGAGTCGTGGAGCGAGGCGCCACGCAGACGCTGCTGCGCCGGCCCGCGCATCCGTACACCGTCGCGCTCCGGTCGGCCGTTCCGGAGATGGACATCGCCGCCCGCCGCCGACGGGTCGTCCTGACCGGACCCCCGCCCGACCCGCAGGACCCGCCGCCCGGCTGTCCGTTCCATCCTCGGTGCCCGGTCGCGATCGACCGATGCCGTACGGAGGTCCCACCGGAGCGGGAGATCACGCCCGGGCGGTTCGTCGCCTGCCACCGAGCCGACGACGTCGTGGCCGCGTCGGGCTCCGGGGACCTGCCCGTGACCCACCACGCCTAGGAAGGAACGCCCATGGAACGCAGGAAGATCAGGGTCGTCACGCCGGTCACGGGCGAAGGACTGGGGGACGCGGGGTTCGCGCGCGGCCTGGGCACGCCGAGACCGAGGTCGATCTCGTCCAGATCGAGCGCGGCCCGGCCTCGATCGAGTGCGAGTTCGAGCATGCGATCGCCGTCCCGGACACGCTCCGAGCGATCGTGGAGGCCGAGCGGGAGGGGGTCGACGCGGTGGTCGTCGACTGCATGGCAGACCCCGGGGTGCGACCCGCGCGGGAGCTGGTGCGGATCCCCGTGGTGGGGCCGGCGGAGGCGAGCATGCACCTCGCGTGCCAGCTCGGTCACCGGTTCTCGATCGTCACGACCGAGGCGCGCTCGGTGCCGGAGTTCGAGAACCAGGCGCGCGTCGCCGGGCTCGCCGGGCGGCTCGCGTCGGTGCGCTGGGTCGATATCCCGGTGCTCGACCTCGCATCGGACCCGGAGGCGTTGCTCGCGGCGCTGATCGATGCGTCGGTCATCCGCGATCGAGGCCGACGGGGCGCACGTGATCGTGTTCGGGTGCACGGGGATGCTCGGCTTCGCCGACGGCGTCCGCGACGGGCTCGTGGCGCGTGGCTACCCAGGCGTGCCCGTCCTCGACCCCGTGCCCGTCGCGGTCAGGACGGCGCAGGCGATCCTCGCCTGCGGGCTGACCCACAGCGCGCGCACGTGGCCGCCTGCGCCTGCGAAGAGGATCGACGGGTATGGGTTCCTGGCCGATGCGATCGCCGGGCAAGGCCGACCTTAGATGTCGGTACCCGGTGCGAGGTTGACGATAGCATGAGCTCCTGACCATGGCCTTCGACCATCGGACGGCGAGCCGGGACGAAGAATCTGGGAGCGCGCGAAGGCACTCGAGGGCATGCGGCTCGGCGACCTCGGGGTCGCCTTCTCCGCTGTCGACGGGACCACCGGGAAGGCCGAGGTCGGTCACGCGGTCGAGGCGTACTTCGGCATCCCGAGGAACTCGCTCCAGGAGGCCGACTTCCCGGGAGCAGGCATCGAGCTGAAGGTCGTGCCGATGCGACGGACCGGCAGAGGGCTCGGCATCAAGGAGCGGACCGTCATCTCGATGATCGACTACGATGACCTCGTGCTGCAGACCTGGGACACGGCGAAGGTTCGCAGCAAGCTCCGCATCCTCTTCGTCTTCTTCGAGCACCTGGACGGTCGGCCGAAGGCCGAGTTCCCGATCCGACGGGTCGTGTTGTGGACACCCGACGCACGGACCGAGGCGTTCCTCCGAGCGGACTGGGAGAGGGTCCAAGCCAAGGTGCGACATGGACTCGCTCACCGGCTCTCGGAGTCGGACGGCCGGATCATGGGTCCCTGTACGAAGGGAGCCGACGCGAGCCACCTGAGGACCCAGCCCTTCTCCTCGGAGATGGCCCGATCCAGGGCGTTCGCGCTGAAGCCATCGTTCACCCTCCAGCTCTACCGGGACGCCGAGCGCCGCGCCGCGACGTCGATCGCGCCGACGCTCGAGATGTCACGCGCCGACACGTTCGAGCAGCAGCTCCTCGCGCGCTTCGAACCGTTCGTGGGGCGGACGGTGGGCGAGGTCGGGGACGAGCTCGGTATCCCGCGGAGCACGTCGAAGAGCTACGCGGCGCAGGTCTCCCGACGCATCTTCGGTGCAGCCGGCTTCAAGACGCCGATCCGGGAGTTCGAGGAGATGGGCCTGACACCTCGGATCACGAGGGTGGGACCCGACCTGATGCCCTACGAGGCGCTGTCCTTCCCAGCCTTCGACTACTTCGCCTTGCTCGAGGAGGACTGGGACGACAGCGACCTCCTCTCCCGCGTCGAGTACATGCTGCTGATCCCCGTGCAGGGACCGAAGAAGGGCACCCCTCAGGCCTCGTGCACGTTCGGGCGCCCGGTGTTCTGGCGCCCGACGGCCGACGAGCTCGAGCTGATCCGTCGTGAATGGGAGACGTACCGCATCGAGATCCGGAACGGTCGCGCCGCGCATCTCACCCCCGCCTCGGCCACCGTCGCGATCCACGTGCGACCTCACGGCCGCGACGCGAACGACACGGTGGATGCTCCGGTGGTGGGTCCCGTCGTGAAGAAGAGCTTCTGGTTGAACCGCGGGTTCGTCCAGCGGATCCTGCGGGACGCGCGTTAGGCGGTCGGGACGACCTTCAACGCTGGCCGCGACCGCTCGGTGAGCGCCGGCGTGTCCGCGAGCGCTCGTCCGACCTCCTCGATCAGGCCGACGACGAGCGCGTTGCCCATCATGAAGGCGCGGCGACCGTCGGGCATGCCGGTCGCGGTCCAGTGGTCCGGGAAGCCGTTCAGCCGCTCGAGCTCCACCGGGGTGAGTCGGCGCAGCCGACCGTCGTCGGCGCGGACGACGTGCTTGAACCGGGATGGCGTCGTGCCACCCTCCCCGGTGAGGATCGTGCGGGAGGGCTTGTCGAGCGGCTCGGGGAAGGCGATCCCGCCCTCGGTGTAGAAGTAGCGTGTGTCCGGTCGAGGACGTCCGCTCCTCGCGCTTGGCGCCCTTCAGGTACTCCCAGGCCTCGACCTGTTCTTCCGGCACGAAGAACGACTCGGGCACGTCGGCGGTCTCCTGCAGCACGTCGCCGAGCGTCGCGAACGGACCGTCGTAGGCGGCGACGACCTGCCGCGTCCAGACCTCGCGGCGCCACATCACACCCGCGTTCAGGAACGGGGATCGGTCGTTGCTCCAGCCGAACTCCTGGGTGATCTGCGCCGGGTGCCCCTTCAGCGTGACCGAGCGGCAGGTCGGATCCGTCGATCAGTACGACGGACGACTCCTCCGGCTGATCGACCGGCAGCCCTCGAGCGAGCGCACCATCCCGGTACAGCCACGGCAGAGGGCCCGGACCACTGAGGATCGGCTCCATCACCGACGTGGTGGGCCACGATGAGGACACGACGGCGGCGCTGCGGGAACCCGTAGTCGGCGGCGTTCACGACCCGCCACTCGACGAGGTACCCGAGGTCCGACAGACAGGCGAGGATGATGGCGAAGTCACGTCCGCGCTGACTCGACGGTGACTTCAGCAGCCGGTCGACGTTCTCGAGGAACACCGAGCGCGGACGCTTCTCCTCCAGGATCCGGTAGATCTGCCACCAGAGGACGCCCTTCTTGCCCTCGATGCCGTGAGCCTGGTTCAGGGTCTTCGCGACCGAGTAGTCCTGGCAGGGGAAGCCTCCGACCAGCAGGTCGTGGTCGGGGATCGGTGAGCGCCGTCCCTGCCTCGATCTCATCGAGCACCACGGCGATGTCCTCGTTCACGGCGACGTCGCCGTCCGGGGAGCGAACCTCGCGGAGGTGCTCATCGATCACGTACTCACCGCGGTGGGTGAAGAACCGCTCGCGGTAGCAGTCGAAGGCGTGCTGCGCTCTTGGTCGAGGGCTCCCACTGGTTCGCCCAGACCGTGCGCCACCCGGCGCGTTCGAGTCCGAGGCGGAACCCGCCGACGCCGGCGAAGAGCTCGATCGATCCGTCCCGCGCTCCCCGGCTGGACGTGTGCTGTGTTCCTCCGTGCCAATGCGCCAACCCTCCGGGGGAGGTCAGGTCGAGGGGAAGATCACACCGCTGTGATCCGACCGGCCGATGCTAGCACTTGCCACCGACGAGGATCCAGCGACCGCTGTGACCAGGCACAATGTGTCGCGAGGGGGCACTCGGAGCAGCGAGGGACCTTCGGGAGGCAGACCGTCGCTGCGAGGTCGAGGACCGCCCAGTTCCACTCGCGGACGTGGGTCCGCGGGGTCGCGCGCTCGACCAGCTGCCACAGCTCGGTGTCGGCGGAGGCCGGGCCGTCGCCCTCGAGGCCGAAGTAGCGGCGGTAGACGCGCGCCGTCACGCCATCGACCACGGGAGCGCGCTTCGCCGAACCCGACCGCGAGGGTGGCGCTCGCCGCGTAGCGCCCTACCCCCGGGAGAGCGAGCAGGCCGTCAAGGGTGTCGGGGACCCCACCGAGTCGCACGACCTCGGCCGCCAAGGACCTCAACGTCTCGGCGCGCTTCACCAGGCCGAGCGGTCGGATCACCGATGCGATCGATGGGGTTCGAGCTCTGGAGAGCGCGTGCGCGTCTGGCCACCGGCGGAACAGCTCCTCGTAGACCGCGGCGACGGTCTTCCCGCGGGAGCGCTGCAGCAGGACCTCGGCGACGAGGATGCGGAAGGGATCGGAGGTCTCCCGCCATGGGAAGGCGCGTCGGTTCTCCGCTCCCCACCGCTTCAGCCTGCGGGTGAACACCGCGCGCGCGTCGTCGTCCGGGAACACGGAGTCAGCCTAGATTCGGACGCTCGGTCGACCCGAAGTCCGAGCAGGAGACTGCCCGGTGGTCTGGCTCCGAAGAATGAGGACCCAATGCGGCTGCGGACCCCACTCAGTTGCGTCGAGAGCACTCTTTGCAGCTCTGTGTCCATGGCACCGCCTCGAGTCGTTCTCGTTCGATCGTCCCCCGGCAAGCTTCACACCGACCGTACGCCCCCTTCTCCATCGAATCGAGGGCGACCCCAACCTGCCGGAGGCGCCTGCTCGACGGATTCCACGATGTCGCCCGTATACCCTCTATCGGGCTGCCCCTTGATATTGGTCTGTGCAGCATGAAGCGCTTCGACTAGTCGTTCCAGTCGACTCCGTTCGATGAGCAGACACCGCCTCTGTTCCTTGAGGAATGATGCCGATGGCACCGTGACCGACTCGGGTTGGGGGCCAGGCGTACCTGGCATGCTCGATGGCCCGAGCGTGTTCGTTGGGCCCTGGAAGGGGGCTTGCCCCTCCATCCACCGCAGCCGTTCGAGCTCGGCGACGATTGCCTCCAGGGCGCACTGAGCGTGTCGACCCTGATCAGGTAGGTCCTCGCTCCCAGTCAGTAAGGGCGATGTGGGTTGCGACGCGGGGGACCGATGGGGGCTAATGAGTGGTGCGGTCGCCGGTACCTCAGCCGGGCTCCACCGCGGGAGTCGAAATGGGAGCTGTCACGAGCGCCTCCATATTGTCTTCGTCCTTCTCAACGATTGGCTCCAACGGTCCGTAGAGCAGCCGATTCACTTCACGCATCGAGCTCGAAGGGTCTCCGAAGGCTTGGAGTCCCGCGACTATGTCGCGCGCCTTAAGTGGCACCTCGCTTCTCTCAAGCACCGCCAGAACAACCTCATCAAGCCGCGCGTGGGGTGGAGCCTCGGTCATCGCTCGGCCGCTCCGGATGCGTATCGGGACATCCTGAGGTCATCGGATGTAGAAGTGTCACTTGACTGGTTGGTGTGCGAACCCATCCGCGCGTCAGTGCCCCTTGCCCGCCTCGGGTCCTGCTTCGATGAGTCGGCTGATCGCATGCCCCAGCTCATCCTCGTCGTCTCCGCAGGCTTGGAACGGTTGGGCTGCCCGGCGCGCGGACTCAGATGGCGCGCTAGCAGTGACGCGGTGAAGGACTTGCGCAAGAAGAAGGCCCGTTTCCTGGCGACGACCCGCCTCGGGCCGGCTTCGTACGATTCGAGGTCATCGCGATTCCGCCCAGACGTCTTCGGCATCAGTATCCGTCCATGGCTTGAGGCCTCCGAAGAAGACAACGCGTCACCCAGCCCGGCCTGGATCAGGCCACGTATCTGCTGATAGTCGAGCCTTAGCTGCGCCGTTTCGACACTGGAGGGAACCCATCTGAAGGGCGTCTCGAAACACCAGGCGCGAGGGTCTTGGCGGTCGGGTTTGAGGATGGGGATGAAGACGATGGCTGCGAGTCGCTCGGGGAGCCCGCTGAGCTCGAACGACTTATCGCACACGCTCTGGTAGTGAAGCGCGCAGACCTTGGTGGGCTCAAGGACCTGGCCCACAGCTCCCAGCGGTACGGTGCGCAAGAGGTCGTCGACCGGTTCGGCCTCTCGCAGGACGAAGTCGAGTACTCGTCGCCCGAGAGCCTTGTCTGAATCTGCACCTTCCTGGAAGGGTGGGCAGATTTCGGCGAAGGGCCGGCCGGCCACCGTGCGGACAGCCTGGATGATCCGAGACGCCTGCTCGGCTTGTTCCCTGGGCATACTCACGTCCCGATTCTCCCCTCCCGCCACCTCGTCCGGAAATCCCTCGTCGGCCCGGGCGCTCGGATATCGTGTGCATCGATGCGAAACGACGCCCAACTGAGCGCGCCCATGCCGCAGCGCGGTCATGAGGCTGTCTGATGGCCCGACTCATCGTGAACGGCGAGTTCGTGGGCCCCGGAGAACGAGCGACTGCTGAGTATCTCGAGACGCACTTACCGAGTCCCTGGGTTGTCGTGTGCAACAAGGTACTCCTTCCGCGCAGTCGTCTCGTGAGATCGACTTCGTCGTCGTGGGGCTGCACTCGGTCTTCGCGATCGAGGAGAAGCATTGGTCGGGTGTGTTCAGCGGCAACGAACAGCGCTGGTGGCCCGCGGCGGCCCGACGATGGGCAGCCCGATCGGACCAGATCATGTGGCGCAGCAGAAGTTGAGGAGCTTCCTTGAGCGGGCGCAGATCGATGGGCTCAGGGAGACCGTTGGTCCGCATGCCTTCATCCAGCAGCGCGTGGTACATTGTCGCATCCCCGAGTTAGGACCCAGATTGAGGACCCGCGGGCGAGCGAACGGCTGATCCGACTCCAAGGATGCGGAAGATCTGGTCTCAGACTGATGAGCGGCGGGCAGGGTCCGACTCCATCGCGCCACTCAGGGACGCGCTCGTTCAACGTCTCGCGGCCATGCCTGACCGCGAGGAAGTTCCGTCGAGGGTTGGCGAGTATGAAGTGCTTGAGATGTTGGGCCGGTCCAACCGGGTCCTGAGTCTCTTTGCACGACACGTCAGCGAGTACTGAGCGGGTGCTCAAGCTGGTCAGAAGCCTGTGACCGCTGCGCCGGATCAAGCGGCTGCATTCGACACCGCGATCATGCGGGAGTGGCACGCCTTGGAGGCCCTAAGCGGCGTGGGAGTGGCCCCACAGATAGACCCCTTCTTCTCGTGGAGCGAAGGGGACTTCTGGGTCTTCCCCATCCACCTCCTGCCTGGCCTGAGCCTGCGTGCGGACCTTGTCAGCAACGGGGTGCCGACGACCGCTCGGCGATCCGGACGGCGGGCGCGGCCTTCGATGCCCTCGCCGCGGTGCATGAGCATGAAATGGTCCATCGCTCGCTTACCCCTGACACAGTGCACGTTCTCGCGTCTGGCTCGGTGGCGTTCTCGGGATTCCAGATCGCCCGGATCGAGGGGAGCGAGACCATTTTCGAGTTCGCAGGCGAGTTGGAGGAACCTAACGCCTATCGCGCCCCGGAATGCGCGGCCGACGTATCGCTAGCTTCGCGAGCGAGTGATGTCTACAGCCTCGCCGCTTCGCTTTGGAGCTGGATCACCGGGGAGGAGATGAGCGAGGGAGCCAGACCATCCGTCCTTGCGAGCCGACCGGATCTCGATGGGATCGGCTGAGCTGCTCGACGACGTGATTCGCAGGTGCTTAGAGCCGCAGCGCGACGGTCGCCCTGGCGCTGCTGACGCGGCTCGGGAACTGGGAGAAGGAGGGGCAGCGTCGGGCGCGGCGGTTCCCGTTCCAGGCGAGTTTGACATCGGTGATGTGATCGAAGGGCGCTTCGAGGTCATCCGAACGCTTGGCAGCGGAGCGACGGCCGTCACATACCTCGTCGACGATAGGGTCATCGGCAGCCGGTTCGTCGTCAAGGCTCTTCGTAACCCCCGTCTTGCGCCGCTCGCTGTGAACGAATTTCGCATGCTAGCTGATGTCTCGCATCCGAGCCTCGTTGGCGTCTTCGAGGTGTATCCGGGCGAGGGTTTCGTTCCTTTTGAAGCTAGAGTACGTCGAGGGGCTGTCTCTTCGAGATCTAGCTGGCCGATACATCTGGAATCCCGAGGCTATTGTCAGCGTTGGTGCGCAGATCGCAGATGCGCTGGCCTACCTAGTCGGCCGAGACTCGAACCTCACGCATCGGGACGTATCCCCCGCGAACATCCTCGTCCCGGAGGACGGTGCTCTGCCGGCCAAACTGATCGATTTCGGATTCGCAACGCTTGAATCCGAGGCCAAGAGCGTCGTCGGCACGCCGATGTACCGAGCCCCCGAAGTTGACGCCGGTGGAGGATGGTCGCCCGCCTGCGACGTGTACTCGCTCGCGGTCGTGCTTTCGACGTTGCTCACGGGAAGTCCGCCGTTCAAGTTCGAGAACGGCGTGCCTCTGAAGGATGAGATCTCTTCGTTGAGAGACTTCGCAGCACCCGCCGGCTGCGTCGCGCTCCTCTCGGTACTCCTGCGCCAACTCGCTCTCGACCCGGCGGGTCGGTACCCGGATGCTGCTGCCTTTCAGAACCGCCCTCGAGGAGGCCCTTACGATTGAGGTGGATATCGCACCTTCAGGGGAGCGGCTGGTGAACCCCAGCGTCGACGACATCCGACGGTTGTTCCGCAACACGAGCCTCGGCAATGCCGACAACCGGGGCCTTGACACTCCGTTCGCCCAGCAGACGTATGTCCCCACCGCCCTCGACGAGGAACTACTCCCGAACATCCTGAGCGGCCGATTCCGGCTGGTCATCCTTAGCGGCAATCCGGGAGACGGGAAGACGGCCTTCCTTCAACGCCTAAGGCGATACCTCGAGGACGGTGGGGCGTCGGTCGTTGCTAGCGATGAAGCTGGGTGGCGCGTCGATCTCGGCGGCCAAAGGTTCGCTGCAGTGTTCGATGCGTCCGAGTCCCATGGAGAGATGAGCGCGGACGATCTCTTGTACGGCCTTCTCGAACCCCTGACCTCCGACAGTGGGCGGAGTTCATATACCGCCCTTCTTGCCGCCAACGACGGCCGCCTTATCACTTTCTTCGAGAAGAACGGTCGTGATCGTTATCCGGACCTTTGGGACCTCCTACAGCCGCAGCTCCTCCTCGGCGACGCCGCGAAGGGGGGTGTGCTTCTCGTCGACCTGAAACGACGAGCCCTTTCAGACGGGACGGCGCACAGCCTGTTCGACCGATTGCTGGACGAGTTGGTAGCCCCGGATAGATGGGCTGTGTGCGATGGGTGCGTAGCGAGGTTCGAGTGCCCGATCCTGATGAACGCGCGGTCGTTGTCGGATGCCGAGGTCGCCGGCCCCATTAGGTCTCGCGTCAGGGAAATGCTTCTAGCGATTCACCTTCGCCGGGAGCGACGCCCGACAATCGGGGTCTTCCGCTCCGCTCTTGCCTTCGTCCTTACTCACGACCTGGGTTGTGAGGACGTGCACCGAGAACAGGATGAGGACCTGGTTCCTAGCGCGCGACTTGAGCGTCTGTACCACAACGCGGCCTTCAACCATGGCAGATCCAGGATCTGGTCTCGACGAGTGGGCATGGCTGGATCCCGCCGTGCATTCGCGTCCTGCCTTGGATAGGTTCCTCTACTTCAACCGCCGGCCGAGCCAGCTGCCTCGGATGGCGCGCGCATTCATACCGGGGAGCCGCCGTCCTCCTATGCCGGGCCTTTCGACCATGACGGATGATTCCGAGTGGCTGCGGTCCATACGCCGGCGCTACTTCTTCGAAGGGTTGCCGATCGAGCCAAGGGCCGGGACGGAGCCCCTCCCAGTCCGCGACGTTGCTGCCTTATCGGCACCTCGAGGAGTTCCTTAGGGCGCTGGCGGACACCTCCGGAGCCGCGCTGACGCGGGTCCTCCGAGGGATATGGGTCGCAGACGGCGTGCCGCTCGCGGCGGTATCCGATGGGCTGGCTCTTCTGACCGGGGATTCCCGCTCGGAGGTCGCCATCATCAAGCACTACGAAGCGGACTTGTTCGAGCTAGTGCAGGCAGCTCCCCCGCAGCGCTTCGTCGAGAGCGTGAGCGATAGTCTCCTACTCCGGCGAAGGTCCGGTTCCCCGACCCTCCAGGTCGACCTAGATCTCTTCGAGTTTCTGATGAGATCATCCGGGGGCTTGCTGCCTGGGTCACTCGAGCGAGAGGGCGCTGGTCGAGGACATCGCCACCTTCCGCAATCAACTGCTCGCCGAGCCGTCCCCAAGAGGTGCTCATCCTGGAGGACGGTCGTCTTCACCACGTGAGGGTCGACTCTGGCAACGTCGTTCTGGAGGGAGAAGGATGAAGGTCGTCTTCCCCAGGGTGGCGAAAGGAGTTCACTTCCCCCGACGTCTTCGAAGTCACGATGAATGAGTTCGATGTTGCCGTCTGCTCCCTCTCTCTTCTACCTCGTCGTAACCAAGGGTCGTCCGAGAGGGGCAAGGGTCGACGGAGCCAGATCAGATCGCCAAGTTCCTCGATTCGCTCGCGACACATGGACACGTGAGGGGTTTTGACTCCCATTCGGGGCATCGTTTGCTGACGCGATGGGTTCGAGCCAGCGTGATTCATGTGGGCATGGCTGGTCGAGCCAAACAGAAGGGCGAGCAGATCGAGTACGTCGTTCCTCGCACCCTGCTGTGCTACAAGACGGGCTTCCCTCAGCAGGAGCAGCGTCAACGCGGGGTTCACGCTTTCGTCTACCACCAGCTGCGCCGGACCCTCGATGAGGTCTCATCCTCCACGCCGTCGGACATTGTATCCGCGATCTGTTCATGCGGACCTTCGGACGCGGTGTGGAGATCTTCGATGGCCCGACTTTCGACGGAACGTTCGATGGCGAGACGACCTTGATCTCGAGACCCTGCTATCTCTGTACTATCTCGACGGGTTCGAGCCCACTCCAGCCCGAGCCGCTCCGAAAGAAGCGCCCGGCTCTCCTGCGCTCCCAGGTCTGGCGAAGGCCATGTCCACCGATCTGATTACCTATCTGGGAACGTATCGCGCGCAGCTCCCTGTACTCGCGCTAACCCGTGGACTCATGGCGCTCATCAACCTGGAGCTCTACGCGTACACGATCAAGTTGGCCTATGCGGTTGATGAAATGGTCTCATCTGGAGACGTACCCGCCCGTCTTCGGTGCGGAAACGGAACTGGGGTCCTGACCTATACGTCGACTTCACGCGCGCGAGGAGGAGTGTCAGTCACCGGCTCGCGCGAGCGTGCTTCGAGCGGGAGCTCGAGCAGATGAGGCGGCTGTTCGAGCACCTGATCCGTTTGAAGACGGTCAGGCGATACTCCGCCAGCAGGCCGCAGGTGAGTGACGAACTCGACGCGCTGAACGCAAGAGACAAGGCATCCTTCCTGATCCGATTCCTCGAGAATCGCGGACAGTCCGTGGACTCCGGGGCACGCGCGGAGACGGGTTCGATCAGGTCATCGCGAGACAGCCTGGACGCCCTCGACCACGAAGCTCAGCGTGAGCGAGATGAAGAGCTATCTCGACTCGTTCCGGCGCACTCACGAGTCGTCGCTGGATGCCCTCATCGCGCTTCTCGTCGCCGAGCAGCAGCGTACGCAAGTAGAGCCCCTACTGAAGTGGCTGGTAAGTGTGGGTGGCCTCAAGAAGGAATTCGGTCTCCTCGAAAGGTTCTTCTCGGGCCGATGCGGCCTACGTGATGAGCGATGATCTCCTAGTCACGCTTGTTCACGTGCTGGCGGCTGAGCGGCCAGAATCGTGACGTCTGCTGATGAACCGGCGTCAGAGTACCTCTGTCGAGCTTCCTCCTCGTTCCTCGAGGAGCGTTTCGGATCGCTCGTGAACCGACCCCAGCCTTCCTGGACGACGGAGAGTCGCGGTCTGCGGCGAAGGAGAACCTCGCAGCGATGAAGAGGCGACTCACGGCGAGATGGGCTTCTTCGGCGACCTCTCGGACGACTTCGATGCGCAGTACCTCACCGTTCGAAGGGGGGACAGTCCCTTGTGACCCTGTCTCCATCCTCCTCGAACGGCTGGCCTCTACGCTCATCGAGCAGCTCGAGGGCGCCCAGGTCGGGCACTGCATGAGGGTGGACCACCTTGCATCCGACGATGCCGACACCGTCGTGAAGCTCGCCAACGAGTCAGCCCCAACAGCTCGGTGCTGGTCAGATGTTGACCCCAATCCGTCATGCGCATCCGCTGGGAGTGACCGTCGAGCAGGCGGTTGAGAGACGGAATCGGAAGGACACCCGCCTATGCCTCTTGGTTCCTTCGGGGTTCAGCGACACTGCGGTCAGCTCGCTCGGCAACTCGTTCTCTATCTTCGATCTCGCTTCGTTCTTCCGGGTGGAGGCAACTCGGATGGCTGGGGAGCTCGGCGAACCCGGAGGCTGGTTTCGTGCGTCGCTGAGGGACTGCGCTCCGGGGACCCGTTCGAAGTTGCGGATGAACACTGGGCCGACTACCTCGCGACCGTTGTCTCGATCCGAAGCCCCCTTCGATGGGATTGGGCCTATGGAAGGTGGGTCTGATTCCGGATGCAGGCGAAGACTTCGCGCTCCGGTCTGCCAGAGAATCGCTTGTGTGCCTCGAAGCTCACCCGCTCGAAGCGACCACATTCGACCGCGGACGAGAGGCTCGATGACATCGGCTTCGTCGCCGGAACATCACGTGACGCCGTCTCTCGTTCCTCGGCCAACACAGACTTCAGGACTCGCGTCGCTGGCTGCGAGACTTAGCTTCGCCGGCAAACGCTGGCAAGACTGACCTTCGATAGCTGGGAGCTCGAGGCCGATAGCAGTGGAGATCTGGAATCCATCGACGTCGCTCCGCTGCTGAAGCCGAACGGTGAGGTCGACAGGACCACGAAGCTCCTGCAGGAGGCTTCAGGGAGCCAGCCGTACGCGATCGTGGGTGAGGGCAGGACGATCCGCATCAAGTGGACGACGAACCCACGGACCACCGAATCGGTGGCCCGCTGGCGTGCTGAGTTGATTCCATCGCGGGACGAGTACGCCGGCGGACGAGGGAGCGATCGGCGAACTCCCCGCTGCCCATGCCGCGTCCCGCTCGCGTACGGTCAGCGTCCCCTTGGATATCGATCTCGACGAGACCTCGATCACGAGCCGTACAGGTCCGAATCGTGGGGCTCACGGAGCACGGCGTAGAGGTATCGCTGGATGGGTTCCCATCGAGGGCATCAGCGCCGAGTTCTGGCTGAGGGAGGAGATCCGAAGGGCCGGAGGCCGTCGCGGCAACCGCAGAGAGACCGTGTCAACGCTGCCCCTCGGCCGTCTGAGCGTCGCCGCGACATCCAAGTGGCGTCGATTGAGGAGGCGCCCCCCCAATGGGCGGAGGATGACCTTCACTACTTCTCGGTCACCTTGAACGGCCGGCGAACCATCCGGTATCGGCATGTCGCCAGCCTTGAGGGCACTCGAAGAACGACGGCTCCTCGAGGCCGAGGGTGACGGACGATTCTCAGCTCAACTGGACGCGACGGAAAGGCTCGATGTCGGCGAGATGCTCAGCCGCTGAATCCGCGGAACGAGCTGGCCGGCTCGGAGCTCGGGAAGAAGCTGGCGAAGCATCGGAAGGAGATCTTCTCCCTCCTCGACAGGCAGCCGCTCCGGCGCTTCGTGGAGACCGCTGTGTGGGACGCCGAGCTTTCCAGGCGTGTCCGCTCCTACGCGGCCGCATACCGCGAGGCGCGTGGCAGTCGCCGCAGGGGCCGCTGCTGGAAGATCTATTAACGACCGACAGCATGCGCCTGACGCTCCGCCAACCTCAAGGGGATGAGCATGCACTCATCACGCTTCCGACCCACCCGCTCAGACTGCTCTGGTACTCGGCCTATGCGGACCTCCTTGCAAGCTGGGAGCGGGAGCTTCTGGAGAGGAGGGCGATCGCGGAGCGCCTCCTCGATCTGAGTCTGATCTCTCGCGTCGCGCCCTTGAACACCCCTACGTTTGGGGTCTGGCGTGGCGAGCCGTTCCTGTTCGCGCAGAACATCCGCTTCTTCTGGGGTCTGTCTCTGCCCGTAGACGCAGCTGACCCAGCTCGACGCGCCGCGGACGTTGCCCGGGCATTCGGCCTCCACGAAGATGAAGCGTCGCTCTCGGATCTCCCTCCGGCACGACTGTCGAGCGAGATCGACAGCTACCTGCAGCTTCACCCCTACCTGGACGCGTTGCGCCTCAACGTCGTGAATCCCGGCTCGGGAACGTTCTTGGCCAAGCGATCGAGGGCTCTGGCGTGCTGCAGCCGGTCGTAGACGAACTCGGGGAGGTCCTTTCCGGAACCCCCTCGCCTCGAGATCCTGGCCCACGCTGGCGAACCCTTGCCCGTCGCGATCGCTGGGATCCAGGATCTCCAGCGCCAGTGTCTACGAGTCGCCGCACAGGGTCGGGGAGAGCCTCTCGCCGGTCTTCTCGGTGACCCTTGCGCTCGACCGAGTCGCTCGATCCGATGCCGGGAGGTGAAGTCAACCTATCCGTCCTCATGGACACCATGCGGCCCGAGATTCGGGTTGCCGCGGATGCGACTAGGGAGGACAGCACCTCGTTCTATGGCTTGCTGATGCGACTCGTTCCCACGTTTGGCTGGGATGGCGCCACGGCACAATGGCAGCATCTGGTGGCGCTACCGGATGAAGCCCCACGCGAACGTCATCCTGTGACCCCTACCTACACGAACGAGCTCGTGGAAGGTGCCCGCGCATTCCTCGTCGGGGTCGGCCGGGTTCTCCAAGGCACCGGGATGCCGTCCGTGACCTCGAGACTCACGCCCGAGGAGCGCGGAGCGTGGGACCGCGTTCACGAGGATTCCGACTGGGTCGTGGCGCTAGACCGGTTCCTCGGCGTCGACTACTTCGACGATGCTTCGAATCCCGACCTGGACCGCGTGGCGAAGCGCTATCTCCTTGACTACGCACCCGAGTTCCTCGAGGGTCTCGGGCACCGGATGTTCGTCACCACTTCCCAGCGCGAAGAGGTGGAAACGTTACTCGTGAGGGCGATGACCGATCTAGGGTTCGGATTAGTGGAAGAGAGCGTCGGTGATGTCTTGAACCATCTCAAGACGATCTCCGGGCGTATCGCCCTCAGAACGATCGGGGATGAGGCACGGGCAAGGGAGGCCGTTAGCCTTGGGGTTGTCGCCGCGTATCTCCACTCAGTCGGCGAACTGGTTGACACGATCCTCATCCCCGTGGACTCCCATCCAGAACTTTTCGGAGTCGCTGCCCGGCCAGCACACCTCGGGACGCCTCGCTCGAGATGCGACCTTGTCCAAGTCCGCTTCACCAAGAGGAAGATCCTCGTTCGGTTCATCGAGACTAAGTCGAGGAGCTCGTCAGGAGCATCCGATGAGCTGTTGAATCGGATCGTCGATCAGATCGTGTCAACAGAGCAGGTCTTCCGCGACCTGTTCTTCAGGGCAGATCCGCCGCGACTCGATCACGTCCTTCAGCGTTCGCGGCTCGCGACAATCCTCCGCTTCTACTTGAGGAGAGCCGCTCGTCATGGACTGATCAGTAGCCCAGATGTCCTCGCTGACATGGAAGACGCCATCGGTCGGCTTGAATCCGGATTGCCGGATATGCAGGTCGAGCGGCGCGGATACGTGGTCAACCTACCCGCGCTCCCCGAAAGGCCGATTCGGATGCGGGATACGGAGATCCGAGTGCTGACCAAGGATGACTTGCTCTTGGCTGGGTTCGTTCCATCCGAACTCACCCACCCGCGATGCGGACGTTCTACGGGTCGAGCCCACCCCGGTCGAGCCCACCCCGGTCGAGCCCACCCCGGTCGAGCCCACCCCGGTCGAGCCCACCCCGGTCGAGCCCACCCCGGTCGAGCCCACCCCGGTCGAGCCCACCCCCGTCGAGCCAGACGAGCTTGCCATCTCCCTTGGTCTGACCGAACTCGATCAGGAGCAGGTCGTATGGCGCCCCCGAGTGCAAGGGAGTCCGCACATGTTCGTGCTCGGGGATCCCGGGGCAGGGCAAGTCCTGGACCATCATGCGCGTACTGATGGAGCTCCACGCGCAGGGTTTGCCTGCCCTTGTGTTCGACTTCCATGGTCAGTTCTCCGACTCCACTGGCCCGTACCTCCGAACGGCCCAGCCCGTGGTGCTCGATGCGAGCGTGGGGCTTCCCTTCTCGCCTTTCGAGGCCGACATCGACCAGTCGACGGGCGCTAGGTACTGGAAGACCAACGCATTCGCGATGGCGGGGATCTTCCAGTACGTCTGTGGCCTCGGCATCATCCAGCAGGACCTTGTCTTCCAGGCAATCCGTGGCGCATACGAGGATGCCGGCTTCGCGACTCGGGATGACGCCCGCCTCCCAACGGTGAACGAGCTGGCCGACCGGTTGGCCGAGCTGAGTCAACGATGGGCGTGCGTGAATGTCCTTCCTCGGTGCCGTCCCTTCTTGGAGTTCAACCTATTCCCAAGCAGGCCTCGGCCGATCTGCTTCGCAGAGTTGTTTCACAGGGCGCAGTCCTCGACGTTTCGAGGGTGGGTCTGGAGGCCGTGCAACTTGGCGCTTCCGCGTTCGTCCTTCGGAAGGTGTACAAGGATATGTTCGCCTGGGGAGAGACCGACTCGTTGCGATTGGTCCTAGTACTTGACGAGGCCCATCGTTTGACGAAGGACATAACGCTGCCGAAGATCATGAAGGAGGGCAGGAAGTTCGGAGTTGCTGTCGTAGTGGCGAGTCAGGGCATGGCCGACTTCCACCAGGACGTGCCCGGGAACGCTGGCACCAAGGTCGTCTTCCGCACCAACTTCCCCATGTCTAAGAAGGTCGCGGGCTTTCTCCGGGCGGACAAGAGTGTTGACCTGCCTGGCGCGATCGAGCAGTTGGAGGTAGGGGAGGCGTACGTACAAACTCCCGAGATGAGCAGGTGCTCGAGGACAAGGATGCACCCGCTGCGTTGAGCCGACCCGATGATGCCTTGTTGGGAATCGACGGCGCGATTCCGATGGCGGCACGATCGATGTCGCCAGTGAAACCCTGAACGGGCTGTCATCAAAGGGTCGCCGGATACTTGTCGCTCGCTGCTATCTCCTAACAGCCGATGTCGCATCGGAAGCTGGGTGCCGAGGTCAGGTTCTCCGGCGAGAGGAAAGGCTGCTCGAGAAGACAGCGCTCTCCCGATCTCGTCGAGGCCATTTGCCTCGAACCCCCAAGGGGAGTCGAGTACGGCAGCGGCGACGCGGGCAATATGGACGCGCGCGACCCCATATGTCGATTGGATGTTCGATGCGAGCAGCCGCCTGCGCCAAACCCTCGAACCGTCCGGAGAGCGACGGCTGGCTCGGGCGGGGGGATACTGTCCCGGAATGCAACCCTGGACGATCCTTCATTGGAACATGGCCCTCGCCAGTCCTCGGTCGGCGACGGCCGATGGCAACATGGCGTATCTCCGTGAACTCATGGGCCGGCACGAAGTCGATGTTGCGTTGTTGAACGAGGCACCCGTCGCCTACCTCCGTTGCTTGAACGATGGCGACCAGCTCCGTGCGCTCTTCTCCGAGCGCGGCACGATCGGGCTGGATCGCTGGACAGATGACCATGGCGTGAGGAAGCCCAAGGACCGGAGCCGTTGGTCGACCGCGATCGTGTCCTCCGCGAACGTCGAGCATCTCGGTGAGGGTGATGTGCGAGCGGTATCGGCGTCGGTGGCCAGCGCTCGGCGGCCCGACGTGCCCTTTGCGCCCTCTCGAGTTGGTACGTGGATCGCTGGGACCGTCGGCAAAGCCGGGCAGGAGTTGACGTGCATCTCCCTTTACGGGCTCATGGACGAGCTGAGCGACGCGTCCATGCATCGGTCGCTCTCGGAGGTGAGTCCGGCGTTCAGCGACCCGGACCGCAAGGAACTACTCATGCTGGCTGGTGACTTCAACATCGGGACGTCGCTCGAGGGGGAAGACGCACGTCGGCGGTCGCGCCTCGTTCTCGACAGGATCGAGGCCTACGGGCTGAGGGATGTGCTGAAGGCGGGGCGGATACGCGAGGGGCGAGCCCCACTCGCCGGTTGCCCTTGTGACGACGCACCCTGCGAGCACACCTTGACCCGATTGATACCGAACTCTTCCGACCGGCAGACGCGGTGGGAGGAGCGGACTCCTTTCCAAGTCGACTACATCTTCGCTTCGGCGGCCCTCGAAGCTCAGCTCGAGACTGTGATCGAAGATCTCACCTGAGGAGTGGGAACCCTATAGCGACCATGCCCCACTGATCGCTCGCTTCGGGAGTAGCGACCGCAACCTCCTTCTTGACTGACACCCCCGGTCCATGTCGGCTTCATCGATGAGTCGCTGCCCCGGATGATCTGGGCATTGCTCAGGTCTCGCAGCCGAAGCCGTTGTGGTCTCCGTCGAAGTTGTGGGGGTCCGAGCCCCTCACGCGGAACATGCGGAACGCGATGTCGCCGCAGTCGAGGTCCGGTGGCGGGGGAGGGATGCACACGTCCGGATAGGACGGGTCGCACGTCCGTCCGCCTCCGCCGCCCTCGGCGACCGGGCACCCGCCCCAGAGCCCTCGCTCCTGCTCGCGAGCGACACGCTGCGCGGCCAGGAACCGATCGACGTACGTCACGTTCGGCGGGTAGGTCGAGACCGATGCGAACCCCTGCCGCACGAGCACCTCGTTGAACAGCCGGCCGCCGATCCACACGTACGCGAGCGTGCGCCCGTAGCGGTCCGTGCGCTCGACGTCGAACTCGAGTCGCACCCGCTCACCCGTGAGCCGCGCCGTCGTGAAGTTCGAGGCCGCCTTCCCGTAGCAGCCGACGGGCTGGGTCGGATCCACGGTCTCGGGGGTGTCGATCCCGATCAGCCGGACGTCGATCGTCCTCCCGCGGAACCGCACCTCGACCGTGTCCCCGTCGACCACGCGCGTGACGGCGGCGTTGGTGCTCTCGCTGCCCGGGCTGCCCGTGCGACGGGTCGGGGTCCACGAGGGTGACCATCCGCGTGCCCGATCCCTCGGGCGGCTCGGAGATCGGAGTCACCGCATCGTTCGACACCCTCGCAGGACCGGCTGTGCCGCTGCCGCCGCATCCGACGCCCGCGATGGCGAGCACGATCGCCATCGCGGTGAACCGGCGGGAGTTCCTCGATCGTTCCATCGTGTTCGGCATCGACGTTCAGCAGCGTCCTCTGGAGACGGGGTCCGAACACCCGTTCGGGCGCAGGGGATGTCGTGTCAGACCCTCTCCCTACCGTGGTGCCGCAGCGAGATGTCGTCCCCTCTTCGCCACCCCTGCGCGAAGGACGATCTCGCGGTAAGGAGGCCCCCGTGAACCACTCCTTCGGACCGCTGCGTCGGTGGTGGGATCGCTCTCGAGCCCGCCGCGACGGCAAGCGTGACGGCCTGCTCGGTGTTCCGGCCAGGGACGAGGTCGCGTACCCGCCGGCGCTGCTCGCGATCAAGCAGCGCGGTGAGGAGGCGCTCGCCGCACTCCAGCGTTCGTGGGTGAGCCGCGATGCGCGCCTCACCGAGACGACCGACGTCGCCGAGCGCGCGCTCGGAGTCGCTCGGCGGGCAGCGTCGACGCGAGTCGTGACGAGCTCGCCCGCGCCGCACCCGCGCCGAAGGGCCGCACCTCGTCGCGACGAGTGGGCCGCGAGACTCGCAGGAGCCGAGCGGACCGCGGATCGGTCGCGTCGCCTACGCGGTGCTGATCACGCTGATCCTGGTGGCCGAGTTCCCGCTGAACGCGATCGCGTTCCGGCTCTTCGGTGAGAGCGAGGTGCTCACCTGGGTCATGACGGCCGGCCTCGCCGCGACGCTGATCCTGTGCGCGCACGGCCTCGGCGCCTTCCTGCGGGTGCCGCACCCGACGATGGCCGAGCGTCGGTGGATCATCGTGCTGCTCGTGCTGCCGACTCTCGCGATCGTGGGGATCGCGGTCATCCGCGAGCGGTACCTCTCGGTCGCCGCGGAGGCGGGCGGGTTCGACGCGCTCGGTCCGGTCGTGGGCAGCGTGCTGTTCCTCGTGATCAACCTGCTGATCTACGCCGGCGCCACGATGCTCTCCTACCTGGCGCACGCACCCGGCTCCCGCGCCGAGCGCTCGAAGCGCACGGCGCCGGACCGCGCAGCTCGAGGAGGCGAAGGCCCGCCAGGCGCAGGTGGAGGCTCGCGCGGAGGCCGGTGTCGGCGCGGCCGCCGCGGCCCGGCGGGCGAGCCACGAGGCGCGACGCGTCGCGGCCGCCCACGCCCAGGAGGTCCGCAGCTACTACGAGCAGCTGATGGCGATCTACTGCACGGCGAACCTGCGCGCCCGCCGCAGCCCGGAGGTCCCCGCCGTGCTGCGGGAGCACCCGGCGATCGAGATCCCGCCCGCGCTCCGGACGAGGGTGCTGCCGCTGCCTGCGGTCGAACCGGGCACGAGCGGGAACGGCCACGCGTCCGAGCGGGCGCTCGCCGCGATCCGGCACCCCTCGGCGGGAGGTGTCGCGTGAGCCGGTTCCGAGGCGTGGCGGCGGTGATCGTGCTCGTCGCTGCTGTCGGGCGGCTGCTCGGCCGTGGCCGAAGGGTCGGAGGAGGCCGGACCGCTCGTGGTGGTGCTGTTCGACGTCTCGGGCAGCACCGACTCCGACGAGATCCGTGCGGGCTACCTCGAGGCCTTCGGGCGCGTGCTCGACTTCGTCGACGAGCGCGACGGGACCGTGATCGCCGACGTGATCGACGAGAACCCACTGGCGCACTCGACCTATCCGGTGAACGCGACGTTCGAGGCGTGCAACGCGCTGACGGACAACCAGCTCACCTGTGACACGGGCGCGCGGCAGACACGCGACGAGGCGGTGGCGACGGTGCGACAGATCCTGGAGAGCGAGGAGCGCCCGGCCGGCACCGACATCCACAACGGGCTGCGCCTGGCGGAGCGGGTCTTCGACGCGTATCCCGAGGCGGACGAGCGGTACCTCGTCGTCTTCTCCGACATGGTGGAGCGGTCGTCGAGCCTGAACCTCGGCCGTCCCTCGCTCGACGTGGCGCGGGTCGGCCCGATGCTCGACGAGCTCGCCGCCCGGGACCAGATCCCCGACCTCGCCGGGGTGTCGGTCTACGCGGTGGGTGCCGGGGTGGTGGCGGGTCCCGAGCTGTCCGGGGACCGGATCCTCGCGATCGAGCGATTCTGGCAGGGCTTCTTCGAGCGATCCGGCGCGGAGTGGAGCCCGGAACGCTACGGCGCGGCCCTGGTGCGCTTCCCCTGAGCGAGCCCGAGATGGAGGCGTCTCCTCCGCCGGTCCCGCTCTCGGTCGAGCCCGTGCTCGGGTGGCGGGTGTGGCGGCTCGAGCGGCGCGACGACGGCTCGCTCACGCTGCTCGCGGTGATGCGGAGCGACGAGTGGCCGGCCCGCGAGGCGGCCCGAGCCCGGTGTCATGCCCACCCCGGCACGCCCGCGCCTTCGGGCTCGTGCTCGTGCGGCCTGTACGCGGCCACGAGCCCGGAGGCGCTCGCCGCATCGCAGGTCTTCACCGGCGCGACGTCGGTGGTCGGCGCGGTCGCGATGTGGGGGACCGTGGTCGAGCACGCGCGCGGCGCACGGGCGGAGATCTCGTACCCGGCCCGCCTGCGGCTGGTCGTGCGCGCCGTGCCTCGCCGCCGGGCGCGGCGCGATCGAGCCCACCTTCGTCGTCGGGACGACGCAGCTGGTCGCGGTGTGCCTGCGTCACGCGTTCGGTGCGTCGGGTCCCCGCGCATCGGCATCGGCCGTGCAGGCCGAGCTGCTGTCGACCTACGCGGTGGACCTTCTGCCGCTGGAGCGCGTCTCGGGCTCGCTCAGGGTCCGTGGATCGAGGGGGAGTCGCCGACCCGCAGGACATCCTGGTCATGCTCGTCGAGCCTGCTCTTCCAGGTGGTGGGGTTCGTGATCAACGCGGTGATGGCGCTGATCATCCTCACCTCGGTGCTCTCGATGGTGCTCGGCGTCCTCGCGTGGATCGCGCGCCGCTTCTCCTGACTAGCCCTCCGGCTCTTCGATCTCGCGGCTCTCAACGATCGAGTCAAGCGTCGCGGAGGGCCGTCGCGGGAAGCCGAGTCCTTCGCCAGACATCGTCAACCGCCTGCCGAGCTCGCTCACGATGCGATCGCGCGGAGACTCAGCTGACTCGAGATCGAGGATGAACAGCGTCTCGGCAACGGCCGGATACAGCCTCGTCCCGGCGAAGTACCGGCGACCTCGCCGCTGGCCCTCTGACGAAAGCAGCCCAGCAGCGACCGCGGTCGCAAGGTCCTTCGTAGCCGTGGCTGGGCTCACGTCCGTGAGTGAGCGGTAGTAGCCAGCCGTCACGTCGCGACCGAAGAAGGCATCCCACAGGGCGTGCGCCAGGCGGCGTTCCAACCCGACGTCCTCGGCGGCCTCTTCGACCGCGAGCCATATCTGCTGCTCGGTGCGCACGCGCAGGTCGAGAGCGCGCACCTGCTGAACCTGGGCCTGAAGGTGTCCCTCCACGAAGGGAGTGACATCCACGACCGGATCCCACGTCGACCCCAGGCAGCGGAAGAGCCCGTAGTAGTCGGCAAGGTGGCGACCCCACCACTCCTCGAGCGACGTGAACTCTCTGAGCTTGAACCCGCCTCGGTACATCGAGAGCGAAGCGAGGATCCGCGCTGAGCGACCGTTCCCGTCTCGAAAGGGATGGATGGCCGCGATCGCCACGTGGACCCACGCAGCGACCAAGGCTGGATGCGCGGCGGTCGTTCGGAGGTGTGCGACGGTCTCCTCGACGAGGGCATCGACATCCTGGTCCGGCGGCAAGTAGACCTCCTCACCGGTGAGCCGGTTGCGAACCCAGACCGGATGGTTCGTTCGGAGCCTGCCGGCGCCGAGGGCGTACCGTCCGGCCATGACCCGATCGTGGAGCCCCGCGATCAGTCCTCTGTCCCACGAGAACGCGGGATCGTCGGCCTGTCTCAGGACGAAGTTCATCGCGTCTCGGTAGCCCTCGACCAGGCGCCGGTCTTCGGGCTCGACGTCGGTGGGTCGATCGCCCGCGAGGATCCGCCTGACCTCATCGACGGTGACGTTCACGCCCTCCATCCGTGTCGAAGCTGCAACCGCTTCGGCCTCGAGGTCGCGTCGGAGGCGCCCCTGCCACGACCGTGGGAGTACGCGGATGTCGAGCAGGCGCTTCCACGCGTCAAGCTCGTCGACGAGCTCCGCGATCGAGTCGGTGACGTCGTAGGGGAGTAGGTTCATCGCCAGGTAATAGTATCACTCAAACGCTAGCGATTACAGCAAGCTTTTCGTCTACCCCGCCACCTCGAGGGATCTTGTCAGACCCCGTCGTTACCATGATGCACATCACGTAGGGATGCTGACCCCTAAGCAGCGCTCGCTCCCCGGGCCTGCGGCGTCCCTCGAGGAAGGAGTCCACCCCCTATGGACTTCAGTGCCAGCATGCGCTTCGACCACGAGCTGCTCGCCGTGGAGCAGGAGCACACCGTCTCCTGCATGCTCGAGCTCACCGCTCCCGCACCGCCCGTCGCGACCGAGCGCCGTCCGCTCGCGCTCGCCCTCGTGCTCGACCGCTCGGGCTCGATGGCGGGGGAGAAGCTCGACGTCGCCCGTCGGTGCGCCGCGTTCCTGATCGAGCGCCTCGCGCCGACCGACCGTCTCGCGCTCGTCTCGTTCGACCACGAGGTGCAGCTCGAGGCGCCCCTGACCGAGGTCGGCCCCCACCGGCAGCAGCTCACCCGCACGGCGCGCTCGATCGGCTCACGCGGCCAGACGAACCTGTCCGGGGGGTGGCTCAAGGGCGTCGAGGTGCTCGCCGGGCTCGACGACGGCAGCCACACGCGCCGCGTGCTGCTGCTCACCGACGGCATGGCGAACGTCGGCGTCACCGACGAGACCCAGCTCGCGCGCATGGCCCGCGGCAGCGCCGGCGACGGCATCGGCACCACGACGATCGGGTTCGGCGACGGGTTCAGCGAGGACCTGCTCACGGCGATGGCCGACGCGGGCGGCGGCGGCGCCCACTTCGCGCCGACGCCCGACGCCGCGCCCGGCATCTTCGCCCAGGAGTTCGACGACCTGCTCGCGCTCGTCGCCCAGAACGTGAGCGTCGAGATCCGTCCGGCCTGGAGCGAGGTCCAGCTGCTCTCGATCCTGAACGACGTGCCCCAGGTGCCGGTCGCGAGCGGCGTGCAGGCGCAGCTCGGCGATGCGTACGGCGACGAGCGCCGCCGCGTCGTCTTCCAGCTGCACGTGCCCGGCCTGCCGGCGCTCGGGCCGACGCAGGTCGCCGAGGTCGTCGTCCGCTACGTGGCGGTCGGCGAGCAGGTCGCGATGCACGAGGTCACCCTGCCGATCGTCGTGAACGCGGTGAGCGCCGACGACGCGGCCGCCTCGGTGCCCGATGCGGAGGTGACCGAGGAGGTCACGGTGCTGCTCTCGGCGCGTGCGCAGGACGAGGCGCGCGACCTCGCCGACGCCGGTCGCTTCGACGACGCCCGCCGCACGCTCCACGACGCGGCCGGCCGGCTGCGCAAGGCGTCGGCCGGCTCGCCCCGTGCCGAGGACCTCGAGCTCGAGGCGAAGCGCCTCGAGGAGCGCGGCGACGAGATCGGAAGCGGCGGCTACGACCTGATGTCGCGCAAGCACATGACGTTCGAGAACCGCCTGCGCAAGCAGCGCCGCTCCCGTCCCGGCTCGTGACGGTCAACCCGACGGGCCACGACGAAGGAGGCGTTCGATGAACATCGGTGAGCCCCAGCGAGAGATCGAGATCGTGCCGACGACGGTGCCGGTGCCCGAGGTGCTGCCGGTCGCCGAGCCGTCCCCTGACGGCGAGCCGGTTCGCCGGCCCGAGCCCCTGGCGCCCGAGCCGGTGCCCGCCGCGCCGCGGAGGGCCGGCGTCGGTGACCGACGTCTCGATCGAGCCCGTCACCGGCTGGCGATTCTGGGGGCTCGCGACCGATCCCCCGGGCACACCCGTGCTGCTGCCCGCGGGAGCCGGTCGCGGCGTCTGGCCGGCGCGCCGACGATACGAGGCTCGTTGCGCCGCGGACGGCCGGTTGGCGCGCCCGCTCGCCGACGTGCGACACGAGAGCCCGTCGCTCGGGTGCACCTGCGGCATCTACGCGAGCGCCTCGCTGCGCGATCTCGCGACGTCGACCCCGTCGCTCCCCGCGCTGAGCGTCGTCGGCACCGTCTCGATGTGGGGACGCACGATCGAGCACGAGCGCGGGTGGCGCTCGCGGTTCGCCTACCCGGCTCGGCTGGCCCTCGTGTGCGCCGAGTGTCTGCGGTCGGGGTCGGGCGAGGGGACGCCGGCGGCGGTCGCCCTCGGCGTGTACGGGCGACACACGGGTGGGCTCGTCGCGGTCTGCGCGGACCACCGCGACATCGTCGCGCAGGGGGAGTCGTTCCCGCTGTTCGATCCAGAGGAGGTGCGGGGCCTGCTGCTCGGCCGCTACGCGGTCGATCCGATGCCGTTCGACGCCGTGCGGATGCTCTTCGAGCGGCCCCGGGCGGCCGCGCCCGCGCGGCAGTGGCCCACGGCGGTCGCTCCACCCGTGCCATCGCGGCCCGCGGCGGGGCCCCTGTTCCCGGCGGGAACCTTCCAGGCGCCCACGCCGGCACCCGTGGCACCGGTCGTCGCCGCACCGGCGAAGGACCCGCTCTGGTTGCGCGTCGCGAGGGGTGCGTGGGAGGTCGTGTCGTTCTGCATCGGCCTGGCGTTCGTGGCGATCATGTCGATCGCCTCGCTGCAGTCGTGCATCGTGACGGTCGATCCCGCGGGAGGGGCGCCGGTCCCGTCCGCGGAGCCACTCGCGGCGATGACCGACGCCTCCCGTCCCGGGTCCGAGTCCAGCACGTCGGGTGCGTCCGGAGCCACTTCCGCGACTCGAGTTCGTCTGCGGACGCCCGCACGGAGGGTGGATCGAACTCGTCGCGTGCTCGCCGGGCGTGCCCTTGACGGGATTCGCCGTCTCCCCGGCCGACGACTCGTGCATCGGGAAGCCGGAGGCGATCACCACGCGACCGGGGTACTCGATCTGCTGGGAGTCCTTCGGCGAGCCGGTGGCGGTCGATCCGCACGCGGTCGCGGCGAATCCCTTCGTCGAGGAGGCGGCATGAACCGAACCCGTACTCCGACGCGCGCCTTCGACGACGAGGGGTACCCGGTCAACCCGTTCGACGAGGTCCTGCCCGGTCTCGTTCAGGGCGACACGACGTTCGATCCGCGGCAGATGTTCCGGCTGGGCTTCGACGCGCTCTACGACCTCTGTGGCTGGGACCGAGGCGACGGTCTCGACGGGCTGCCCTACACGTTCCATCTGATCGACGACGTGCCGTGGATCGCGGACGAGGGCGCCGTGCACGAGCTCGGGGTGCGGGTCGCCTCCCACCTGCGCGACGGTGAGCGGGTCGCGGTGAACTGTGCCGCCGGCCTCAACCGCTCGGGCCTGATCGTCGGGCGGGCGCTGATCGAGCTCGGCCACACGCCGGCCGAGGCGATCGGCATGGTGCGGGCGGCCCGTGGCCCGTGGGCGCTGTCGAACGTCGCGTTCACGCGGTTCCTGCTGTTCGAGTGCCGCGCGATCAGGTAGCGGACACCAACCGCGGAAGGACCTCGCCGATCGGGCCTCGCAGCCTCGCGTCGGCCAGGTCGTCGAGGGACGTCTCGCCCTGGTTCACGATCACGAGCCTCGCGCCCTCGCGCTTGGCCCGCGCCGCCAGCGATGCGGCCGGCTGGACCGCGAGGGACGTCCCGATCGCGAGGAAGAGGTCGCAGGCGCTCGAGTGCGCGAACGCGAGCTGCAGCACCGCCGGGTCCAGCTGCTGACCGAACGCCATCGGTGGCGGACTTCTGGATGCCACCGCACTCGGTGCACGCGGGGTCGGGCTCACCGGCCCGCACGCGGTCGAGCCTGTTCCTGGCGTCGGGGTCCGGTGCCCGCACGACAGGCACGTACCTTCGCGCAGGCGGTCACGGTGCTCCTCGCGCGCATGCAGCGCCGCTTCGTCGCGACTCGTGACGGTCAGCGGTGGCCTGTCGCAGGTCAGCCGGTCAGCGGCGGGCGAGCCGCCACACGCCCGTGTGCGTGCTGTGGAAGCGCCGTCCGTTCGGCCCGTCTCCAGCGAGAGCAACTGGCCCGACGGATGAGGGAGCGCGTCCAGGTCCGCGACCCGGGAACGAACACCGTGCCGAGTGAGTTGTGGAAGCCGTACGCGAACACGTGGGACCCGTTCATCGGGTTGTCGTCGGGGATGCCTCCCCAGGCCAGCACTTGGCTCTCTGGCCCATGAGGACGAACTCCACTAGGGTCGGATTCGAGTCCCGGCGTGCATTGCCGGGAACCTGCGACGCCCGCCGGAAGGAGCAGACGATGACCTCGATCACCGAGGTTGCCCAGGGATTCTTCGAGGCGTGCGAGACGGGAAAGGGTTGGGACGGGACGAAGCAGTACTGCCACTCGGGGGCGACGTTCTCCGCGCAATCGGGCGCCTTGGAGGGCATGGAGACCCTGGAGGCCTACGCCGACTGGATGAAGGGCTTGCTTACTCTGCTACCCGACGGCCAGTACGAGCTGCGTTCGTTCGCGGTGGACGAGGCACGAAACAACGTGTCCGCGTACGCCGTCTTCCGCGGCACGCACACTGGAGAGGGTGGCCCGGTGCCACCGACAGGCAAGAGCGCGGAGGCCGACTACGTCTACGTCATGAACTTCGATGGCGACAAGATCCGTCACATGACGAAGATCTGGAACGACGGATTCACCCTGCAGCAGCTGGGGTGGGCGTAGCCGGCGCTATCCCTGCGCGGGGTAAGGCAACACGACGTGCCTCAGCAGCGGCTATCGCGCTCCCCATTGAGGCAGACGTCGACTGAGGATGATCCAACGAGAAGATCGTCACCCTGAGTGCCGTCGATGACGTCTGTGCCGACACCGCCCATCACGACGTCATCGCCGAACCCACCGTACAACCGGTCGCCACCCGACCCACCCGCGATGCGATCATCGTGGTCGCTGCCGTAGACCGCGTCGCTTCCTTGGCCCCCGATGATCGAGTCATCTCCCTGACCGCCGTAGATCGCATCGGGACCGGAGTCGCCGTGGAGCGCGTCGTTGCCGCTCCCGCCGATCAGGAGGTCGCCGCCTGGGCCGCCGTACACAAGGGTCGCCGATGTCGCTGCTTCGAGGACGTCCGCACCGTCGCCCCCGCAGATCACGTCGTCGCCGCTCAACCCTTGCACCTCGTCGTCACCTGCGAGGCCGGCGACGATGTCGCGCTCGAGGGTCCCGACGATCGCGTCGTCCCCGGGAGTTCCGACGATCGTCGCGGCAAGACCGTGGCAGGACACTGCGTCGACAGGTCGTGTGTCGATGGGCAAGAGGACGCTCTCGCATCCGCGGGCGGTCTCGCTCCGGGGGCAGGAGTCGCGGCCGGCGCCACCGATCGTGCGATCATGACCCTCGCCGCCGTCCACGAGATCGTCACCCTCAGCACCGAGCGTCGTGTCGGCTCCGCCGCCGGCGCGGATGACATCTTCGCCCGGGCCGCCATCGATGTCGTCTCGACCGTCGAGTCCGGCGATCAGATCGGGCCCCGCACCGCCGGCGATCCGGCTGTCGTCCTCGTCGCCTTCGAGCACGTCGCGGCCGGCGCCGCCACCGAGGATGTCGCCCGCCCCCTCGTTGAGGTGCAGATAGTCGTCACCGGAACCACCGAGAAGCACGTCTTCCCCAGCGGGGCCGCCGCCACTCGTCATGACATCATCCCCAGGGCCGCCGACGAGTCGGTCACTGCCGCCCGTACCGAAGACGCCATCGTTGCCTGGCCCGCCGAACAATCGATCCTCGTCCTCCAGGCCGATGAGGCTGTCGTCGCCTCGACCCCCGCAGATCACGTCGTCGCCTTGCCCGCCGATGACGACGTCGTTTCCGCCGAGCCCGACGATGACGTCATCCCCCGGGTCCCGAGGGATCACGTCATCGCCTTCGCTCCCGACGATCGTGGCACGCCGGCCATCGCATCTCGACGCTGCGGAGGCAGGAGTCCGCGATGGCGTCGGGGCCGCCGACGTGCTCGGTGCCCCGTGGGTGGCTGAGCCGGCGGAACGCGCCCCGCTCGGAGGAGGAGCGCTGGTGCCGCTGCATGAGCAGGCGCACACGACCAACGAAGCCACGGCCCACGATGCGACATGACGCATCACGAGACGCATCACGAGGATGGTACCCAGCGCGCCCGAGTCTGCGCACGATGGCCGCAAGGTTGCGTGACGGGTCTCCTTGGGACCATGCTTGGACGGCGTGCCCGTCGGAGGAACTTGGCGTGCGTGGTCGGTGGTTCGGGTTCGCGGCTGTGGCCATCGTGGCGGTCGCATGCACGGCGTCGTCCACCACCGACCAGCGGCCTCGACCCGGTGCCGCGAGCCCCGGGTCCTCCTCGGCTGCAGATCCTGCCGGCACCATGGCGCCGATCGACCCCGATCTGAAGGGGTTCGAGCACATCCAGCACGTGATCTTCATCGTGCAGGAGAACCGGTCGTTCGATCACTACTTCGGCACGTTCCCCGGAGCAGACGGCATCCCGATGAAGGACGGGCGGCCGAGCGTGTGCGCCCCCGATCCGGTCACCGGCCTCTGCGCTCCCCCGTATCACTCGGAGGAGCTCGTCAACGTCGGGGGCCCGCACTCGACCGATTACGCGATCGGCGACGTCAACGGCGGTCGTATGAACGGGTTCATCGAACAGCTGATCCGCTCGCCGATCAGATGTGGAGAAGACCGAAGCGACGCGGTCTGCCGTTCGACGCTCGGCCCCCAGGGGCAACCGGATGTCATGAGCTACCACGACGACCGGGAGATCCCGAACTATTGGGCGTGGGCGAAGCGCTTCGTGCTGCAGGACCGCATGTTCGCGCCCACAGATTCATGGACGCTCCCCGCGCACCTGTTCCTGGTCTCGGCATGGTCGGCGACCTGCTCGGACCCGCACGACCCCATGAGCTGCCGTTCCGACACCGATCTGATCGACACCCTGGACAACCAGCGCCACGGTGCCCATCCACCGACGTATGCGTGGACCGACATCACCTGGCTCCTCGACGAGGCGGGCGTGAGCTGGGGCTACTACCCTTCTGAGCAGATGTGCAACGACCCGCCCTGCGAGCACTCGGGGGCGACGCCGGCGCAGAACCCGCTCCCAGCGTTCACCACGGTGCACGAGAACGACAACCTCGATCGCATCCAGACGCACCAGGATTTCGTGACATCGCTCGGGGACGGCTCGCTGCCGACCGTGAGTTGGCTCACGCCGGGACGAGGCGGCATCAGCGAGCATCCGATGCAGGGCAACAACCCGGCTCTCACCAAGGGCGTCGCCTACGTCACCCGCTTGATCAATCACGTGATGCGGTCGGACTACTGGTGGACGAGCGCGATCTTCCTGGTCTGGGATGACTGGGGCGGCTTCTACGACCACGTCGACCCGCCGGTCGTCGACGAGAACGGTTACGGTCTGCGCGTGCCGGGGCTCGTGATCAGCCCGTGGGTCGAGCCGGGCACGATCGATAGCCAGACGCTTTCATTCGACGCCTACCTGAAGTTCATCGAGGATCTCTATCTCGATGGTGAGCGGCTGGATCCGTCGACTCTCAGCAGGCCTGACTCCCGCCCGACGGTGCGTGAGGAGGTCGCGATCCTCGGCGACATCAGGAAGGTGTTCGACTTCCACCAGGAGCCCCTCCCCCCGATGCCGCTTCCGCCGCACGGCTAAGTCGTTCGAGGCCGCATCCATCAGGCGCCAACTGTTCGAGCGCGCCGTCGCCGGCCGCCTCGAGCCGGCTGGGGGCGGAGGTCGCGGGCGACTCGCCCGGCGTCAAGGCTCGCAGCCGGCTTCAGACTCGGCGTCGCAGGTATCGGCACCGGGGCCGCCGTCGACCGTATCCGTGCCGCCCTTGCCGGTGAGGACGTCGTCGCCGGCTCCGCCTTCGATCGTGTCGTCGCCTCCCATGCCGAGGATCACGTTCGGACCTTCGTCACCGATCAGGACATCGACGCGGTTCGAGCCGCGGAGATCCTCGATGCCTCTCAGGATGTCGTTGCCGTAGCCAGGCCCTGTTGCCGTGCCGGCGATCAGGTCCACCTCGACCGACCCCGCCATGAACTTCATCTGATCCCGCCCCGACCCTCCGTCGCAGAGGTCGTTCCCGGCGTACACAGTGCATCGGTCTGCTCCTCCCCCGCCGTAGACGCGATCGGCCGCTGCGCTTCCGGTCAGGAGGTCATCCCCGTTCCCACCCAGGGCCCTGCCTCCACGTCCACGGAGGAACAGATGATCGTCGCCGTTGCCGCCGATGAGCAGGTTCTCGCCGCCTGCGCCCGCCAGGCGATCGGGATCATGTCCTCCCATCAGCGTGTCGTCGCCCTTGCCGCCGTTGACCACGTCGTGGCCGTCGTCGCCACAGATCACGTCGTCACCGTCGAGTCCTCTGACCGTGTCGCGTCCGCCCCGTGCCGCGATCACGTCGTCGGCTCGCGTACCGGTGATGACGTCACGACCAGGGGATCCGACGATCGTCGCCGCCAGCCTGCGGCATCGGGCCACCCCACGTTCGTCGCCGGCTCGCTCCGTCCGTTGTCGCCGTCCGTCGCGACGCGGCTGCTCGCGCTCGGCGGACCAGTCCAAGGGTCCCGTCGTGCAGAGCTGCGCCTGGTCGTCGTCGGTGAGGGTCGGCGAGAGGAACTCGAAGGTCCCGTCGGCCGAGCCCCATCGGACCTTGCCGTCCACGGCGAGCGAGAACGCGTACACGCGTTCGACCACGCGGTCCTTCACGGCGAACGATCCGTCCGCGCCGAGACGCTCGGTGAACCGCCAGGTGACTCCGTACCTCCTCGTCGTGGCGTCCTCGCAGGCCATCGCGAAATGGACTTGGAAGTCCCATAGGATCCGACGTCCGTTCTCGCGCTCGAGCACCTCGATCGAGACGCGCCGGTCCTGCGAGGTCCTCCCTCGGTACGTGACGCGATCGGCCGCAGCGGCGGGGAGCGACATCGCCACCGCGAACAGCGCGATCATGCCTGGCAGGAGTGCGCGACGCAGCGCCCACATCAGCGGCTTCCGCCCTACCGGATCCATGCAGACCACCTCCGCGAAGCGGGCACGAACGGGCGGGCCGGACCTGAACACCCTGCCCCTCGTTGTTCGGAAACGCAAGGCCGATCCGACCGGCCCGCTGGTTCCTATTCGGGGTCTGGCTCGGCGCCGACATTCAAGGGTCGGTTCAAGCCGGATCCCAAGTCGTCGCGGGCACCAAACGCGGCAGGACGTCTCCGATCGGGCCTGGCAGCTTCGCGTCGGCCAGGTCGTCGAGGGACGTCTCGCCCTGGTTCACGATCACGAGCCTCGCGCCCTCGCGCGTGGCCTGTGTCGCCAGCGACGCGGCCGGCTGGACCGCGAGGGACGTCCCGATCGCGAGGAAGAGGTCGCACGCGCTCGAGTGCGCGAACGCGAGCTGCAGCACCGCCGGGTCCAGCTGCTGACCGAACGCGATCGTGGCGGACTTCTGGATGCCACCGCACTCGGTGCACGCGGGGTCGGGCTCACCGGCCCGCACGCGGTCGAGCTGTTCCTGCATCGGGGTCCGGTGCCCGCACGACAGGCACGTGGCGTCCCGGATCGTGCCGTGCAGCTCGAGCACGAGCGTCGAGCCGGCGGCCTGGTGCAGCCCGTCGATGTTCTGCGTCATGAGCGCGAGGAGTGAGCCTCGGCGCTCGAGCTCGACGAGGGCGTGGTGCCCCGCGTTCGGTGTCGCGGTCCACGCGGGGTGATGCATGCGTTCCTGCCACGCCTCGACACGCACCTGCGGATCGCGCACGTAGTCGTCGATGTTCACCAGGCGCATCGACTCGGGCTTCGTCGTCCACACCCCGTTCGGTCCCCGGTAGTCGGGGATGCCCGACTCGGTGCTGATGCCGGCGCCGGTGAGGACCGCGATCGCATCCGACTCGCTCACCCAGGCGGCGACCCGCTCGATGTCACCCTCGGAATGATCGCTCACCCGTTCATCCTGTCGGAGCTCCTCCAAGCCCTTCCCGCTGATCTTCGACCGGTCGCGACACCGATACCGGTGTCGGAACGGTCAGACGGGTCCCCGGCCGCGTCCTGACACCACGAACGGTGTCATGGCCGTCGGCGTGTCGGATCCGCGAAGCGATGCTCCGCGAGCTGTGGGCGCCTTGACCGCATGATCGGATGTCAGTTGGGTCGGTCAGGGCGTCGGGATCGGCGCGATCCAGTACGGCGTGTCGGGCTCGGGCGTCGTCGTGAAGCGCGCGTTCACGAGGTAGAGCGCACCGCGATAGGTGTCGATCGACGTGGGCACGTCGAAGTCCGGATCGCTCGTGCGGCTCACGACTCGACCGCTGGACACATCGTCGGACAGTCGCACCTTCGCGACCGTGTTGAGGAAGTTCTGCACCACATAGGCGACGTGGTCGATGACGAGGACGCCGTCGCCCGACGCGACGTCCGCACCGCCGAGATCGATCTCACGCGTGCGGCCCGACGGCCTCACCGCGAACAGCTCGCCGGTATTCGTCTGGACCACCACGAACATCGACGTGCCCGGGATGCGGTCGATGCCGTTGGCGTTGAACCCGTCCTCGAAGACGAGATCCCCGCGGAGGGGCAACGCCTCGACACGGCCCTGGCCAGACAGCCGACCGTCGTCGATCGGCACTCGATAGAGGTACGGCTGCAGGGAGTCGGTGAAGTACGCCGCTCGTCGCGTGACGACCACGTCGTTGACGAAGCCGCCTGGCTCGAACCGGTAGGTGCGCACGAGGTCGCCCGATCGCCGGAACACCCACGCCATGCCGGTGTCGCCACCCGCGACCCACACGAACCGACCGCGGACCTCGACGCCCACCGCCACGCGCCCGGCGCCTCCCGGCACGAGCCGACGCACGTCGCCGGTCTGCACGTCGCCGACCCAGATCGTGCCGTCGGCGAGCGACCCTGTGTAGAACGTCCCGCGGTTGGTGATCGCGAGGCCTTCGGGTTGCGAGCCGTCGGGAAGCGCGATGCGATCCGGCAACTGACCGGCGCTCGCCGATCCGAGGCCCAACGGGACCGAGAGCGCGGCGACCGTGACCACGGCGAGGGCCCGGATCGATCGACGGATGGATGTGGAGCGATGACGCACGGCGAACCCCTCCTTCTGCATGCTTCGGAGATGCTCCGTCTGATTCCCTCGCGACACTACTGCTATCGAAGGTACTGGGAACGCCAACACAGCTGTCACCGCGACGATCGAAAGGATCGCGGGCTTCCACATGGCGCCCCTCCGTTCGCTGACATCTGCGATCCGTGGGGGGAGCAAGGCCTAGGAGGCGGGCCCCGGTCAGTCACTTCACGCGAATCGCGGGAAGTACCGACCAGCCGACGCTGGCCTGTTCGCTGCCACCTCCGAAGTCGACAAATGCGCGACACCGTCGAGTCAGTCTGTGGATCCTCTGACGCGCGCCAGTCCGGTAGGTGAATTGTCCAGCAGCGACTTGCAAGCCTCTTGCAGACACGCGGACCACAGCACCCGTGGGTGTACGGTCATCAGAGGAGGTGCCCGTGCACGACATGGCCGAGCGCATGCACGGCGCGCTGTGCCGGGCATGGGAGCTGCTCCTCGAGGTGTTGCCCGACGGCCGGTTGGATCGGCGGGATGGCTACCGCGTGGTCTCGGCGCCCTCGTTCCCGGTCGTGCCCTTCAACGCCGTGTGGGTGGACGGCCCCGACGACCATCCGGCGGCGCACAACCTGGAGGCGTCGCTCGCATCGATCGCAGCGCGTGGCGTCGCGCCGGGCGTGATCACCCGCGATGATCGTTACCCGGCGGTGGAGTCCGAAGCGGGTCGCCTCGGCTTAGGTCTCGATGAGCGCGAAGTGGGCATGGTCCTGATGCCGTCGGGGTTCCGCCCTCCAGCGGGCCCCGGTCCCAGGCTCGTGCGGGTCGGCCAGGACGCCGCGCTCCTGGCGGTTGCCAAGGACGTCACGGTGCGCGGGTTCGAGGCCCCTCCCGAGGTGTTCGACGGCGTGTTCTCCAGCGCGATGGGTGTCGACGGGCTCAGCCTGTGGCTGGCGTTCGTCGAGGATGAGCCGGTCTCGACTGCGCTTGGATTGGTGATCGGCGACGCGGTCGGTATCTTCGACGTCGCCACGCCCCCCGAGCACCGGCGAAACGGGTACGCGGCGTGGGTGACGTCTGAGGCGATCCGGGCCGGCTTCGAGGCCGGCGCCGGGTTCGCCTACCTACAGGCGAGCGAGATAGGGCTCGGCGTCTACCGGGCGCTGGGGTTCGGGCCGGTGTGCGGGTACCGGCTCTTCGCCGCCGAGAGCGACGATGCCATTCCACCGTAGGTCGGCGAGCCGTACACCGGACCGCGTGCACGTGGTGCGTGCACCAGATCCATCCGGCGCTGAACACCTCCTGCCGCGTTGAACAACGGCCGACAACAGCCTATCGATGTCGGGCTGACGAGGGACACCGCATCCTCAACCTGTTTCCCCTGTATGGCTTTCCTCTACAACGGCACCTGTGGGTTCCGTGATCGCTTCCACGTGGGCTTTCGCCGGTGAGACGGTTTCAGGATTCTTCGTTTGCCTTGCCGAGTCCGGAAGAGAACAATGAAAGACGTGCAGAAGCTCTCACTCGACTCTCTCGCTCGCCAAGAGCTCAAGCGAGCAGCCAACACCGAGAGCGGCCGGAGCGCAGAAACCATTGTCGGTGGACACGCGAAGGTGCTGCGTCAGACGGTCATCGCCATGATGAAAGGCGTCGTCAACAACGAGCACGAGAGCCCGGGTGAGGCGACCGTGCAGGTCTTACACGGACGCGTCCGGTTGTCGGCCGGCGATTCGTCCTGGGAGGGGCGCACCGGAACGGTGCTCATCGTGCCGGACGCACGCCACACACTCGAGGCTTTGGAAGACGCGGCCATCCTGCTAACCGTGGCGAAGCCACGCTGACGCAGACAGCCGCGAGGAGGCCGCCGGTGGCGATCAACGAAGATCCGGGCATCTTGCTGTACCCGAGGCTTCGCAGGTCGCCGTACTTCTACGCGTCACGTGAGCACGGCGTCCAGCGCTACAGCGTGTACAACCACACCTACCATCCGAGGCATTACGGCGATCCGGTGGCCGAGTACTGGCATCTGCTGAACGCAGTCACGATGTGGGACGTGGGCGTGGAGCGCCAGATCGAGATCTCCGGACCGGACGCGTTCGACTTCACGAACATGATGGTCCCGCGGGACATGACCAAGTGCGCGGTCCGTCAGGCCAAGTACGTGTTCGTCACCGCCCCGGACGGCGGCATCATCAACGATCCGGTCCTGCTGCGGCTGGAGGAGAACCGGTTCTGGCTCTCGCTCGCCGACAGCGACGTGGGCCTCTGGGCGCAGGGTCTGGCGGTGAACTCTGGCATGGACGTGACCATCCAGGAGGTCGACGTCGCGCCCGTACAGATCCAGGGCCCGCGGTCCAAGGAGATCATGGTCGACCTCTTCGGAACGGAGGTCCTCGACATCCCCTATTACTACGTGTCGCAGGACCTCGAGCTCGAAGGCATGCGCGTCGTCGTCTCACGAACCGGTTACACGAGTGAGCTGGGCTATGAGATCTACCTGCGCGATGCCATGGCCAACGGCCAGAAGCTGTGGGACATCGTGCTGGAAGCGGGCCGGCCGCACGACCTTCGCGTGATCGGGCCGTGCCACATCCGTCGCATCGAGGGCGGGATCCTCGCGTTCGGCTGCGACATCTGGTACGACACGAACCCCTTCGAGGTCGACATGGGCTACACATGGATGGTGGACCTCGAGCAGGACGCGGACTTCATCGGGAAGCAGGCCCTCCAACGCATCAAGTCGGAGGGGCCACGACGAAAGCTCGTTGGTGTCGAGATCGAGGGCCCAAGCCTCGGCTCGTTCATCGATAACGAGATGATCGATGTCTTCCCGGTGTTCGAGGGGAACCAGCGCATCGGCAGCGTCACGTCGGCGTGCTACTCCCCGAGGCTCGAGAAGAACATCGGGTTCGCGATGCTTCCGATCGAAGCCGCCCACATCGGGAACCGGTTCGAGGT
The DNA here is from genome assembly GCA_963728665.1 of uncultured Actinomycetes bacterium. Classification (GTDB taxonomy): domain Bacteria; phylum Actinomycetota; class UBA4738; order UBA4738; family HRBIN12; genus JAOUEA01. The sequence continues at coordinate 161,242 of CAVSLG010000021.1, forward strand.
GCAGACACTTGGCGGCAGTCAGTGGGCCACGACGGTACCGAAACCGTTCATCGATCCGGACAAGGACATCCCCAAGCGATAGACGCCTTCTCGGGATCGATCTTCATCTCGACGGTGACGCCGATCCACCGATCCGCGACCCGACCACGATCCGCCGGGTGAGGTCTCGAGGAGCTAGGCCGTCACGCCGCGTCCGCGCAGCACGGCCGCGATCGCGGCGACGTCGTCAGGCACGGTGCCACAGCATCCACCGACCGCCGTCGCGCCTTCGTCATACCAGGCCGACGCTCCGGCTCCGAAGTCGGGTCTCGGTCCTTCGGCGCGCCAGCTTCGCGCGCCGGCGTCCCATGTCGAGCCGAGGTTCGGGTAGGCGACGAGCGGTGTGTCTGGCAGCCGTCGCCGGATCCGCCGGAGCAGCCCGGCCACGAACCCCGGCGGTGTGCAGTTCACGCCGACGCCCACCACCGCCTGGCTCGAGGCGGCGAGGGTGGCCGCATCGGCGATCGGCGTTCCGTCGCTGATGCGCTCCTCGTCGCGGCAGCTGAACGTCATCCACGCGCGAGCCTCGGGGCGCGCGTCGAGCAGGCGCACGATCGCCTCGGTCTCGACGATCGACGGGATCGTCTCGACGGCGAGCAGATCCGGCTCGGCTCCGAGCAGGACATCGAGCCGTGGCTCGTGGAAGGCGACGAGCTCCTCGGTTGTCATGCCGTAGCGTCCGTCGTATTCGGATCCGTCGGCGAGCACGGCACCGTACGGCCCGACCGACGCGGCGACGAGCGGTGTCCGGCCCTCCTCCGCGAGCCCCTCGGCCGCCTCCCGGGCGAGCTCGACGCTCCGGCGGAGCAGCGCTACGGACCCTCCACGGTCGATCCCGCGCCGGGCGAACCCTTCGAACGAAGCCTGGTAGCTGGAACCGATCGCGACGTCGGCTCCCGCCTCGAAGTACGCGCGGTGTGCCCGGCAGATCGTGTCCGGGTCGTCGAGGAGGAGTCGAGCCGACCAGAGCTCGTCGGTCAGATCGGCACCGAGGCGCTCGAGCAGCGAGGCGAGACCGCCGTCGATCACCAGGTCGTGTCGGAACCGATCCGCGACATCCACGCGACCATCATCCCGCCCACGCGCAGGAGTTCGCTCGACTCGAGCCCGCTCCTTCCTACAGCTCGTCGCGGAACCAGGCCACGATCCGCTCGAGACGGTCCCGCCGGCGGTCCGGCCGGCCTGCAGTGGAACACGCTCCGCCTGGGGACGCGAACCGCGAGCTATCCCAACCGTGGTGTCGAGCGGAGCCGAGGACGCCCAGGGATCGCTACGCCGCCCCTATCGATCGGTCGCGCAACCACGCCCAGACCTCAGGCAAGGCGACGAGCGGCGCGTAGTGGCCGCCGTCGAGCACGCGAAGCTCCGCACCCTCGATATGTCTCGCGAGCCACTGACCATGTGCGATCGGGGATGCGGTGTCGTCACGCCCGTGCCAGACGCTCACGGGAACGGAGATCGACGCCGGATCGAAACCCCATGGCTCGGCGTAGGCGAAGGAGTCGTCGAGCCATCCTTCACTGGAGACCACCACGGCCTCCCTCATACCCTCCGCCACGTGGGTTTCGATCTGCGGTTGCGTTCGGAGTACGTCGCGGTCCGCCTCAGGCATCTCCGCTGCGTAGAATCGCAGCGCGGACCTCGGATCGGCGAGGATACGCTGTCGTTCAGGTTCCATCTCCTCCAGCTCGGTCGCTCGGTCGATATCGCCTTGTTCGGTGGCTGCGGCGACGTTCGTCGCAGTCAAGCCATCGGTGAAGTCGAGGCCTTCCGCATCGATCGGTGCCGCCCCGGAGAGCACCGCGACGCAGAGCACCCGGCCGGGAAGGAGAGCGGCCGAAGCGAGAGCGTGCGCTCCGCCGCCCGAGATTCCGGCGCTCGCGCACTCCTCGACGTCCCACGCGTCGAGTACGGCTTCGGCGTCGGCAGGACTATCGACGACCCTGCGACCGGGATTCGGGGTCGAGCGCCCGTAGCCGGGTCGGTCGTACGTGACCACGCGAATCTTCTCCGCCGCCGCCGTCTCCTCGTCGATCGGCGAGAGGAAGGCGCCCGGGTTTCCGGTGTTCCACAAGACCGCGAGTCCGTCCTCGGAGCCGGTGACGGCCGTGCGCAGCGACCGCCCGTCGGGAGCCGTGATCGTTCGCTCGGAATACATCGCGCCCAAACGATACAGCGGTGTTTTCGAGTCACCGCCGGGTCGCCCCAGACGATGCGGGAGCGGTTGCGCCCGTCGCCGCTCGTCGACGGACTCACTCGAGCTCGTGAGACAAGTCCTCGTATGTCGGCATGAGCTCGATCCACCGAGTCCGCCAGTCGGTTGGCTTGCCACCGAGCAGGTATGTGCCCAGGTCCTCCATGTGGACCTGCCAGCCGGCGCCGTGGGCGCTGATCTCTGCGAGGGGGATGCCTCGCTCTTCCACCACGAGGCGTGTTCCGCTGCCCTCGGGCGACAGCGTCGCCTCGATCGTTGTCTCGTCGCTCGTCCCGGGGTCCAACGTCACGAGGAGGCGTCTCGGCGGCTCGCATTCGTCGACCCGTCCCGGGCCTTCCCAGCCGCTCGTGAAGGTGGCCGAGAATGTCCCTCCGACCCGCATATCGCCCTCGACGTTCGCGATCCATCGCGCGAGGCGAGGTGGCTCGGTCAACGCCGACCACAGGTCGTCGGGCGCGGTGTCGTAGACGCTGTCCATCCGAACCGTGCCTCGACCGTCCCCGTCCGCATGCACGCTGCCCAGCACGGGGCTGGCTGGTTGCACGTGGTTGCTCATCAGGGGTTCCTTCCTTTGCTCTTTCCTCGAGCGATCTCCTCGTGGAGGGCGCTCATCCGCTCATGCCACAGGGCTCGGTAGGGGCTGAGCCAGGCATCGAGCTCGGCGAGTGGCTCCGGTCGCAGGCTGTAGATCCGTCGTTGCGCGTCGCGTCGCACCTCAACCAGGCCCGCCTCACGCAGCACCCGCAGATGCCGTGAGACGCCGGGGCGCGCGATCGGCAGCACCGCCGCCAACTCGTTGACCGTTGCCGGACGCACTCGGAGTTCCTCGAGCACCGTCCGTCGGTTGTCATCGGCCAGCGTGCGCAGCAGCGTTTCCATGGCGCGAATGTAACGAGACATGTACGTAACTGTCAAGGTACATACGCGCCATGACGCGTGCGGGGGCACTCTGAGGTGCACGACCTAGCGCCAGGTGACGCGGACGAGTGCTACGGGTTCCGTGAAGCCCTTGAGCGATACGACTCCGGCCGCCGTGAACGGAACCTCCGATCCGGCCTCGTCCATCGTGGCGCGGCTCGCGAGGATCTCGCCCCCGTCTGCGAGCGCCGCGATCCGCGCCGCTCGGTGGACCTCGGCTCCGCCGTAGTCCTCGCCCCGTCGCGTCGCCGCGCCGGCATGGATGCCGATCCGGACCGACAGTGAGAAGCCCTCGGACCGTCGATGCTCGGCGAGCGCCCGCTGCACGGCGACGGCGCACCCCAGCGCCGACCGCGCGTCGGGGAACGCGACGAAGAACCCATCGCCCGTCGGATGTCCGACGTCGCCGCCATGCGCCGCGAAGAGCGACCGAAGCGTGCGGTCGTGCCAGGTGAGCAGGTCCTCCCAGGCGTCGTCGCCGATCACCCCGATCAGGTCGGTCGACCGCACGATGTCCGTGAACATGAACGCTCGCGTGACCCGCTCCGGGCGCTCGTCTTCGAGCGCGAGCCGATCGAGCAGGCGCCGGGCTCGCTCCGCACCCGGGCGAGCGCCGAGGCGCTCGAACGTCTCTCGTGCCGTGCGTGCCTCGGCGCGCGCCGCATCCTCATCTCCGACGGCGGCGCACGCCTCCGCCAGGAGCACGCTGACTTCGGCGGCCTCGAGCGGCGCTTCGACCTCCTGCCACCTGACCCGAGCTTGCCGCAGGATCGGGATGGCGCCTGCCGCGTCGCCCCCTGACAGGAGCAGCGCACCCCGCGCGGCAGCGGCCATCGCACGGAGTGAGGCCGTACGGAACCCGTCGACGAGCGTGTCGAGCTCGTCCGCGGCGGATGTCGCCGTCTCGGCGTCATCGCTCGCGAGGGCGATCGTGACCTGCGCAGCCAGCAGACGGACCCGTGAGCAGGCATCGGCGCCCTGCTCGTCGAGCGCCTCGCGGATGCCCGAAGCGGCGGCATCCATCTTGCCCTCGGCCAGCCGCAGCAACGACCGACCCGGGTGAGGTGGCCTGCCGAACGCCTCGGCTCGCGCGTAGGCTTCCTCGGCGGCGACGAAGTCACCGAGCTGACGCCGCACCTCGCCGATCTCGTAGTAGGCCGGACCCTGTCCGGAGACGAAGTTGTAGCGAGGGAGCTCCTCGCACGCCGCGAGGGCATCCGCCTCCGCTTCGTGCAGGTGGCCGTGCAGCAGCTTCAGCTCCGCACGATGGATCCGGCACACGCCCGGGAACGCCGGCACGGATCGGCGCTCGCACCACCGGAGCGTCGCCTCGGTCCACTCGCTCGCACGCCCGTAGTCGCCGAGCTTCGAGCAGATCCCGATCATGCCGCAGTAGACGTAGCCGGCGGCGGCGGGATCGAGCTCACCGCCGACGACCGTCGCCATGCACTCGTCGAGGAGCGGCATGCCCGTCGCGACGTCGCCGAGCAGGCAGAGCGCGTGGCCCTTGTCGTGAAGGCTCATCGCAGCGAGATCGCGATCGCCGCTGCGCTCGGCGAACGCGAGCGCCTCGTCGTAGCGTTGGATCGCTCCGGCGTAGTCCTTCTCCATGATCCACAGCAGCAGACCCTGGATCCAGAGCAACCAGCCGTGCACCGGCCACGTCGCATCCTCCTCGGCGAGGCGGGCCGCCTTCTGCCCCCAGCCCTGCGCCAGGGGGATCGACATGCGCATGCCGTGCTGTTCCGCGAGCCGGTACGCCATCATGGCCGCCTGCGCGCGATCGCCTTCGTCGAGGTATGCGGCGTAGGCTCGCTCCAGCGCCTCGATCGTCGCGTCGGGACGACCGGTCCAGTAGGTCGCCCAGGCCAGCATCTCGAGCGCCGCCCCCGGTAGGGGATCGGTCCGGTCGGCCTCGATCAGCGCCTCGTAGGCGTCCTTCCAGGCGTGCCGCTCCAGCGCATCCCGCGCGAAGGTGATCGGATGGTCGCTCATGCTCACGGCGACTCCACAGGTGCAGCGGGCACATCGAACCGTACCCGGTCCCGGCATCTCCCCGCGACCCGGACGACGACCCGATCGGGAGAACCCGCGGCAGAGCCAACAACGTCACTCGTTCACCGTACGGGTGTCGAACGGTCGGGAGGGACCACTCGCCGCCTCCTGACACCGCGAACGGTGTCGAGGTTGTCGGCGGCTAGACATCTGATGCAGACATCGGTATCATCACGCATCATGCCCCGAACGACCGTCGACATCGACGCCCAGGTCCTGCGTGATCTCAAGGAGCGACAGGCTCGCGAGGGCAAGAGCCTCGGGGAGCTGATCTCCGAGCTGCTCGCCGCGTCGCTGCGAGCTGAACCGGAGGCGCCCACCGAGCCGTTCACCTGGAACACGGCGACGATGCGTGCCCGGGTCGATCTCACCGACAAGGACGCCGTCTACCGGACGCTCGACGATCGATGAGCGCGACGCTCGACGCGAACCTGCTGCTCTTCGCGTCCGATGAGGCGAGCCCGTTCCACGAGCGGGCCCGCGGCTTCCTCGACGACGTGGCCCGCGGCCCCGCGATCGTCTACGTGTTCTGGCCCGTGGTGATGGCGTACCTGCGTATCGCCACCCACGCGTCGATCTTCCGCTCGCCGTTGCCGCCCGATCGCGCGATGGCCAACGTCGAGTCGCTGCTCGCGCTGCGCCACGTGCAGTCACCGGGGGAACAGGATCGATTCTGGCCGGTGTTCCGCGACACCGCCGAGCCGGCGACCGTCCGCGGCAACCTGGTCCCCGACGCGCACCTCGTGGCGCTGATGCGCCAGAACGACGTGTCGAGAATCTACTCGCACGATCGGGACTTCCGCCGCTTCGACGGCATCGAGGTGATCGATCCGCTCGGCTAGGCGTTCGTGCCTGCCGTTGCGGACTCGTCGAGCTGACCCGACCACCTCTCGTGTGTGACGGCGGTCACCGACGACGGGTCTCGCGGCGGCCACGCTCGCGGTCGGAGGTGGAGGCATAAAGATGTACACTTCAGCCATGCCTAAACGTACATATCCGATCGACGAACCCGCCGAGGTCGGGATCGCGGCGCTGCGCGGCGACCTGCCACGGTGGATCGAAGCGGCTCGGCACCACGACGTGGTGATCACGAACCGCGGGAAACCGGTCGCTCGGCTCGTCGCTATCGATGAGCACCCGGCGCTCGAGCGGCTGGTCGCCCGAGGCTTGGTGCGCATGCCGACGCGACCGGCATCGCGTCTCGACGTCTCCGACGCGGTGGAAGCCCGCGGCACGGTGTCCGACCTGGTCTCGCAACAGCGGCGGTGATCACGTACCTCGACACCTCGGCGCTCGTGAAGACGATCGTCGCCGAGCCGGACACCGATGCCGCGATCGATCTCTGGAACGCGAGCGACGTGCGGCTGACGAGTCTGATCACCTACGCCGAGGCGAGAGCGGCGCTCGCCGCCGCGTCACGGGATCGGCGGCTCGTCGGTCGGGCGCGGACGGCCGCGCGCGATGCCCTCGACGACCGCTGGCTCGACCTCAGCGATGCCGTGGTGTCCGACGAGGTCGTGCACCTCGCCGGCGACCTCGCCGACCGTGCGGGACTCCGTAGCTACGACGCCGTGCATCTCGCGACGGCGATGCTGGTCGGTCCCACCGACGTCGTGTTCGCCACGTGGGACTCGGCGCTCGCTGAAGCCGCAGCCTCCGCCGGTCTGGTCACCGCCGGCATCTGACGCGACGCCTGCGCGCGCTGTCTGGCCGCCTCGGAAGAGGCCGGTGTTTGTCCTCCCCGAGAAGGGACCAACGCCCGGGCCGAGACGAGGGGAACGAGCCATGCTCGATGTGGAACGGCTTTCCGTGTGCCCGGAGAGGAGGTTCCCCATGACGACGACGGAGCAGGAACGCACGACACGTCCGCGACGGATGTGCGTGACGTCCTACGAGCCCGGCGTGCGGTACCGACGGTGGTTCAGGATCGGGAACGCGTTCATGCGCGCCCTCCTGCGATCCCGGCTCGGCGAGAGGATGCAGGGTCTCTCGATCCTCGCGTTCACCGGACGGAAGACCCGGAAGCGGTATGAGGTGCCCGTCTCGGTCCTCGACCTGGGTGGGTCACCGATCGTCCTCACGGCGAGCCCATGGAAGGTGAACCTGCGCGGCGGCGCCGATGTCGAGGTCCGCGCCGGTCGCACGACCCGTCGGATGCGCGCGACGCTTGTCGAGGATCCCGAGCGCGTCGCCGACGCGTACGAGGCGCTGCTGCCGACCGTCGGGGTCGCGCACGCGAAGCGGCTCGGGCTGGTGCTCGACGGCGACCGACTTCCGACGCGTGAAGAGCTGATCGAGGGGATCGGGCGCAGGCGCGCCCTCATCACGCTCACCGATCGGTGACGAGCGCATATGCGCGTTCGGATGCGCTGGGTCGCGACATCTCTCGGCCTAGCTCACGACCCGGTACAGGTGCCATCGATCGGGGACGCCCTTCAGTTCGTGTTCCCCGGCGTCCTCGAACGTGAGTCCCGAGCCGGCGACGAGATCCTTCACCGTGGACGAGACCAGCACCTCCGACGGACCCGCCAGTGACGCCACTCGCGCGCCGATGTGCACGGCGATGCCCCGCACGTGGTCCCCCTCGAGCTCGACCTCACCGGTGTGCAGTCCTGCGCGGATGGTGACGCCGAGCGGTCGGACGGCTTGCTCGATGCCCTGGGCGCATCGGATCGCCCGGGCGGGCCCGTCGAACCTCGCGAGCAAGCCGTCGCCCGTCGAGTCGACGTACGTACCACGGAACCGTTCGATCTCGGTCTTCGCGAGGTCATCGTGCTCGGCGAGCGTTCGCCGCCACTCGGCATCACCGACTTCTGCGGCTCTCTGCGTCGAGCCGACGATGTCGGTCATGAGCAGCGTCGCGAGCAACCGATCCTCGGAGGAGACGGCGTGGACCTCGCCCCCGATGAACGCTCGGATCGTGTCCTGCACCGCGCCGAAGTCGGGGTACTCCAAGACGGGGCCCGGAAACGTGACGATCTCGGCATTCGGGAGCAGCGACTGCACGTAGCGCGCGTGATCCATCGGAGCGTCGAGCTCGGGCACGACCATGAGGACAGCGGCCTGCACCGAGGGGAGTACCCCGCGCACGTCCGTCTCGTTCCAGATCGAGGAGAGCTCACGCGCGACGTCTGGCGTACAGGTCCTTCGGCTCACGGTCGCGAGGAACCGGATGTAGGCCTCGTCGCCCCACGGGCCGCTCAACGCATCCGAGTAGAGGTCCACGAAGGCTCGCGCCCACGCCTCTGTCCCCCAGCCCGCGGTGATCTCTCGCTCCCGTTCGATCACCTCCGGGCTCGTTGCCCACGGGTAGTCGGGGGCCCAGAGCGTGCGCGCGATCGGCATGAGCCAGACGAGTGCGTTGACCCGTTCGGGGTAGGTGGCGGCGAGCAATGCGTTCGGGGCGCCGGACTCGAGGAACCCGCCGAACGCGCACCGCTCCGAGCCGACGGCGTCGAGTACCGCGAGGATGTCGGCGACCTGGATCTCGAGGTTGCCGGGGGCGACGTCGCGGCTTGACAGGCCGATGCCACGCCGGTCGTGGACCACGATACGCGCGAACCCCGCCAGCCCCTCGTGCCAGGCTCGCTCCGGCGGGGAATCCCACCACGAGTCGACCATGGCGAAGGTGTCTTCCGACCAGAACAGGGTGACCGGCCCGTCGCCGAAGACCTGGTAGGCGAGGTAGGCGCCGTCATCGGCCCTCGTGAATTGGACGTCGGGACGCTTCACGACCGAAGTGTTCTCCTCGCCGGGGGACCACCGCAAGCCGGCGATCACGCTTCCAGGTGGCTGGCATATGCTCGACCCATGATCCGCGATCCGCGCCAGGTCAACGAGGCGATGCGGGAGACGATGCGGGCCCAGCACGCCGATCGCATCAGGGACGGCGAGCGAGAGCGCCTGGCAGGTCAGGTCCGGCGGCGCGGGTGGTTCGCTCGCCGGCTCGACCGACGCGCGGTCCGTCGCGCCGAGTGGGACGCCTGAACGATCCCATGCGCTGGGGGCTCGACATCTCGCAGCACCAGCTCACGTGGTACGAGCTCGTCGCGCGCGCCCAGCTCGCCGAGGACGCCGGCCTCGAGGGCATCTGGGTCTTCGACCACTTCAAGGCGCTCTACGGCGATCCGCGGGGCCCTTCGCTCGAGGCCTGGACGCTGCTCGCGGGGCTCGCCCGCGAGACCTCGCGCGTGCGGCTGGGCACCCTCGTCACGGGCATGACGCACCGGCATCCCGCGGTTCTCGCCGCCGAGGTCGTCACGGTCGATCACCTCTCCGACGGACGCGTGGAGTGCGCGGTCGGCGCCGCCTGGAACGCTCCTGAGCATCGCGAGCTCGGCATCCCGTTCCCCCCGACCGCCGAGCGGATGGACCGCCTCGAGGAAGGGGTCCAGGTCCTGCGCCTGCTGTTCACCGAGGACGACGCGACGTTCGAAGGGCGCCACTACCGGCTCGAGGGTGCGACCTACCGACCGAGGCCGGTGCAACAGCCGCATCCGCCGATCTGGGTCGGCGGGGAAGGCCGGCGACGGACGCTGCCGATCGTCGGCCGCTACGCGGACGCGTGGCACGGCTGGGCGTCGAACCCCGCCGAGCTCGCAGAGATCACCGCGATCATCGACCGCGCCGCCGAGGACGCCGGCCGCGACCCGGCCTCGATCGTGCGGGCGTCGAGCCTGTCGATCTCCGAGCCGTGGGACGAGGTGAAGGCCGACCACGAGTGGATGGTGGCCGGCGGCATCTCCTACCTCGTGATCGGCTGGCCTTCGGAGGGACAGGCCCGGCTCGAGGAGTTCCTCGAACAGGTGCGCCCGACCCTGTAAGCCGTCAGGAACGTCTGAGCGGCTCGCGGATCGCTCCAGCACACTGCGACTCACTGTGCCATCGTGTGGGAGTGCATCGAGCGGTGATCGTATGCCTCCTGCTGGCCTGCCTCGTCGGCTGTGCCGGTGAGGATGACGCACCCCGTGACGCGCCGCCATCGAGTGCCGTCGAGACGTTCGACACGGATGGGCTCGAGCAGGAACTCAAGCAGCAGATCGAGTCCCAGGCGGGCACGAAGGTTCGCATGGTCGAGTGCCCGGCCGGCGTGGAACTCGAAGCGGAAGCATCGTTCAGTTGCGTCGCCGAGGATCGAGCCGACACCACCTACACGATCGTCGTCACCCAGAGGGACGACCAGGGCAACCTCGAGTGGGAAGTCACAGAGGGAACGTGACGGCACGACAGCGTCGCGTGGGGCGACGGACCGCCACTTAGCTCAGGGCCCTGAGTGTGCTTGAGGAAGCGGTACCAGTCGCCTTCGTAGGAGGCTGCCTCGCCGTCCTCGCCGGGAGGATCGGCAGGCTCAGCATCTTCGCTGGGAGCGGCAGGCGCGGAGGCCTCCTCGGTTCCCGGTGTCGCGCGATCGCCGTCGGACCCGTGAGCGTCTGCGTGCGTGGAGACGTGGTCGACCTCGGCGATGCCCGCATCCTCCGGGGTCGAGACGCCCGCGGCGGCCGGAGCCGCGTCACGTATCCGCGTCAGCGCATCGGACAGCTGTCCGAGTGCCGCTTCCACGACGTCTTCGAGGTCTCGCAGCAGCGTGCGTGAATGCTCGTCCCGGTCGCGCAGACCTGCCGCGAGACGGAACTTCTCCTCGGTCGTCTTCTCGAGCGCTGCGCGAGCCTCGGTGAGTTCTTCGCCGACCCGGGTCAGCTCTTCCTGCGTCGAGCGCTTGATCTCTTCGACGAGCTCCTCGTGCTCGCGTCGCAGCGTCGCCGTCTCCTCGGCATGACGGTCCCGCTCCGACCGCAGCTCCTCGCTCAGGGCTGCCCGGGTGGATTCGAGATCGCGAAGGCCTGCATCCGCCTCTGTCAGCTTGGCCTCGAGCTTCTTCTTCGAGCTCTTGCCCATCTCTCGCCACCTCCCCGGAGTGTGGCCCTGCCGGGATCAACGCTCGCCGACACGAGCGCATACCCCTTGTTGAATCGGCCAGATCCCGACGGACTGAAGTGGAGGACCGATCTTCGGACCGTCAACGATGGACGAGCCGCCACACGCCGGTGTACGTGCTGTAGTAGAGCCGTCCGTTCGGGCCTCTCTCCAGCGAGAGGATCTGGCCAGATGGACGAGCGAGTCGGTCCAGCTTCGCGACGCGCAGGCGGTTCGGTGACAGCCGCGCGCGCCACAACGTGCCGTTCACGTAGTCGCCGAACATCAGCGCCCCCTCCGACTTCGGACCCAGGTGGCAACCCCTGCAGAACGCCACGCCGGTCGGCGCGATCGGGGGACTGAACCACCGCTCCGGGAGCACGGGGCGCGGGCCGTCGCGGTTCGTGTTCCCCGGTGCAGATCCAGAGCACGTTCCGTTGGGACCCCAGCCGAAGTTGCGGCCCGGTTTGATGCGGTTCAGTTCGTCGTTGCACTCGGGACCGTTGTCGGTCTCCCAGATGCGCCTCGACCCCGGATCGAACGCCATGCCGAACGAGTTGCGGAATCCGTACGCGAACACACGCGAACCGTCGATCGGATTGTCGTCGGGGATGCCGCCCCACGGGGTCAACCGGAGGATCTTGCCTCGCGGCGACCGCAGCTGCTGTGCCGTCGCAGCGGTCGTCGCGTCGCCGATGTAGACGTAGAGCATGCCGTCGGGGCCGAACATGATGCGACCACCGGAATGCATGTGGGCGGAGCCGGCATCGGACGACAGCAGGATCTGCATGCGCGTGCCTTTGCCGTCGACCGACTTGATGCGCACCAGCTGATCGACGACGTTGCCGCCGACGAGACGCGTGGCGAACGCGTAGACCCACGGTGCGTCGGGGAAGTTCGGGTGAAGCGTGATGCCGAGGAGCCCTTGCCCCCCTCTGCCGTCGACATCGGGGATCCGGAAGAAGCGGTGGCGCTGTCGGCTCCCGAGCTTCTGCACGTAGATCGAGCCGACCTGCTTCTCGACGACCCAGAGCCGATCGCGATCGTCGAACGTGAAGGCGACCGCCTGGCGCAGATCCCCGGCGACGCGCTGTCCCACGATCCTCGCGCCGGCGCTCGGCGCGGCGCCCGCGACGGCGCTGCCGGCCACCGCGAGCACGAGCGTCAGACGAACCAGGTGGACGTGCCGTCGTGACCGCATGTCGACCGCTCCTCGCCGGAAAGGCGCTGTTCCTCGAGGTGTAGCGCGGCATGGCATCCCGGTCAAATCCGTCGGGTCGTGCAGCCGCCGTCGTCGCTGCGGGTGACGTCATGGCGGCCATCGTGGGCCATGATGAACCCGTGCTCGACGCGACCTCGCTCCCGACGGGAACCGTGACGTTCCTGTTCAGCGACATCGAGGGGAGCACACGCCTGGTGCAGCGCTTCGGCGACGCCTATCCGGAGCTCCTCGAACGGCACCACGGCATCGTGCGGTCGGCCGTGCGGGCCAACGGGGGACTGGTCGTCGGCACCGAGGGCGACTCCTTCTTCGTCGTCTTCCCCGCGGCGCCGGAGGCGTTGCGCGCGGCGGTCGACGCGCAGGTGGCGCTCGAGCGGCATCCCTGGCCCGAGGACGGGCGCATCCGGGTGCGGATGGGCCTGCATACGGGAGAAGGCCGGATCGGCGGCGGGTCCTACGTCGGGGTGGACGTGCACCGCGCCGCCAGGGTCGCTGCCGCCGGCCACGGCGGCCAGGTGCTCCTCTCGGCCAGCGCCGCCCAGCTCACCGAGCGTGCCCTGCCGGCCGAGGTGTCGCTGGCCGACCTCGGTGAGCACCGGCTGAAGGACCTGCTGCAGCCGGAACGGATATTCCAGGTCACCCACCCCGGGCTCCAGCGCGAATTCCCGCCGCTGTCGACGCTGACCGGTCGCCCCACGAACCTGCCGACGCAGACGTCGGCGTTCGTGGGGCGTGACGCGGAGCTCCAAGCGATCGGCGACCTGCTCGCCGATCCCGCCGTGCGCCTGGTGACCCTGGTCGGACCGGGTGGCATCGGCAAGACCCGGCTCGCGCTGCAGGCCGCCGCCGAGCAGGCCGACCGGTGGACCGACGGCCTCTACTTCGTCGACCTCGCTCCGGTGCGGGACGCCGACGCGGCGTTCGACGCGATCGTCCGAGCCCTCGGGGCCGTCGGCGATGGCTCGGCCGAGGCCCTCGCGACGCTGCGGGACCACCTCGCGCCTCGACGCATGCTGCTCGTCCTCGACAACCTCGAGCAGGTGACCGACGTGGCAGCGGGTGTGGCCGAGCTGCTGCAGGCATGCCGTGACCTCAAGATCGTCGTGACGACGAGGGAGGCCCTGCGGGTCCGAGGCGAGCGCCTCGTCCAGGTGCCTCCGCTCGGGCTCCCGCGGCCTGGTATCGCCCCCCGTGCGGCCGTGGCCGGTTCGGAGGCCGGGCGGTTGTTCGTCGAGCGAGCGCGCGACGTGCGTCCAGGGTTCGAGCTGACCGAGGACGACGCCTCGGCCGTCGCCGAGATCTGCGGCCGGCTCGACGGCCTGCCGCTCGCGATCGAGCTCGCGACCGCGCGCCTCGCGCTGTTCTCGCCGCACGAGCTCCGGGACCGGCTTCGCGAGCACGTCGGCGTACTGGGTGCGGGCACCCGCGATCTCCCGGCGCGCCAGCAGACGTTGCGAAGCACGATCGAGTGGAGCGAGCGGCTGCTCGACGACGACGAGCGGTCGATCTTCCGGCTCTTCTCGGTCTTCGACTCCGCGCGCATCGACGCGGTGGAGGCGGTCGCCGCCCGGCTCGACGGCCTCGACGGCACCGCGATGCTCGATCGCCTCGTCTCCCTCGTCGACAAGAGCCTCGTCCGGAGCCTCGACGAGGACGGTCACCGGCGGCTCGCGATGCTCCGGACGATCCGCGACTACGCGGCCGAGCGGTTGGACGAGGAGCCGGAGCTGCTCGACGTGGTGCGTCGGGCCCACGCCGAGTACTACGCCGACATGGCGCACGAACGTCGCGCACGGCTCTCGGGGCCCGACCGAGCCTCGGCCCTCGCCGAGCTGGAAGCCGACCTCGGCAACCTGCGCGAGGCCTGGCGCACCTGGGTCGATGCCGGCGACCTCGGACGGCTCGACGCGATGCTCGACGCGCTGTGGGCGCTGCACGACGACCGGGGTTGGTATCACGGGGCGGTCGAGCTCGCGAACGACCTGCTCGACGTGCTGTCGACGTCGCCGCCGACGGTCGACCGTGCCCTGGAGGAGATCACCCTGCGCACGAGCCTCGCGCGAGGGCTCATGGCGATCCGCGGCTACACCCCGGAGGTCGAGGAGACCTACGCGAGCGCGCTCGCCCAGCTGGATGAGACGGGCGCCCCCGTGGAGGCGCTTCCGCTGCTGCGGAGCCTGGCGAGCTTCCACCTGTACCGGGGCGAGTTCGACAAGGGCATCGCGGTGGGGCGCCAGCTCCTCGACCTCGCCGAGCGCCAGCAGGACGCAACGCTCCAGGCCGAGGGGCACCTGCGGATCGGCACGAACCTCGTGTCGCTCGGACGGGTGGACGAGGGGCTCGAGCACCTCGACCGGGCGATCGGGCTCTTCGATCCCGGTCAGCGCGCCTCGGGCCGGCTGCGGCTGGGAGCGAGCCCCGGCATCGTGCCCTACACGACGTCGGCGTTCGTGCTGTGGTCGATCGGGCGCCCCGATCAGGCGGTCGAGCGTGGTGCCCGGGCGCTGCAGATCGCCGAGGAGCTGGGCCATCCCTACAGCGCCGCGTACGCGCTCTTCCACGTCGCGTTCCTCGACATGTGGCGCCGGGACTGGCAGCGCGTCCACGAGCGGGCCTCGGAGGTGCTGCAGATCGCCGAGGAGCACGACTACCAGGTATGGAAGGCGCTGGCTCAGATCTTCCTCGGGGTGGCGGGGGCCGCGGCCGGACGGCCGGACGAGGGCATGGCGCTCAGCGATCAGGGCTTCGCGCGGTACCAGGATCTCACGACGCCGCCGGTGTTCTGGCCGCTGCTGCTCTCCGTTCGGGCGAGAGGGCTCGGCATGGCGGGCCGGCCGGAGGAGGCGCTCGATCCCATCGAGCAGGCGATCGAGCTCATGCGGGGTCGCGACAACATGCTGTATCCGCAGCTCCCGCTCGTCAAGGGCGACCTCCTCGTCGACGCTCCGGGGCGCGGCGATGCCGAGGGTTGGTTCCGCCACGCGTTCGACTCAGCGGAAGCGGCGGGTGCCCGCATGTGGCAGCTCCGGGCCGCGACGCGGCTCGCCGAGCTCCGACGCGCGGCCGGCGAGCCGTCGGAGGCGGAGCGCGAGGCGCTGCGCGCGGTGTTCGACACCTTCACCGAGGCATCCGACACGCCGGACCTGGTCGAAGCCCGCGCGATATTGGACGCCGCGGCCCGCAGGGAAGAACGCCCGGTGAAGGGAATACCGGTCGAGTTTCACTCTCCGCTCTCGAGGTCGCGAGCGAGGTGGGCGTTGTGCAGCATCAGTTGCCGTCGGTGTTGGGCACGTTCGACCCGGTGCGGGTCTTCGCCGACTGTGGAGCCTCGTCCTCTTCCTCGTTCTGACTGTCCTCTTCGGTTGAGTCCGGCTCGTCGACGTGCGGCACGTCATGGTCCTCCAGCATGAACGACTCCTCTCGAGCGTGTGTCCCGATGGGTACCCATTCCCGCTGCCGCGCACGCTTCACCAGCAGGTGGCGTCGCACCACGGATAGCGTGAGCGGCACCGACCTTTCAATCGGTCGGCGCTGAGGAGTAGATCGCCGTGCGACCACGAGGAGCAGAGCATGCGAGGCGTCGCGCCCTTGCGCCCACGCTCCTGATCGGTCATGGCGTTGTGCGCGACATCGAACGACTCCACGATGGGGATGGCTCTGCGCAGGTGCGACATCGAAGGGACCGCGGCCTCGGAGCGGCTCGTCGGCAGCGCGGCCGACGAGGTCATCTGCGGCAGGGGCGGCGACGACTCGATCTGGGGTGACGGCGGCGACGACGAGGTCCATGGTGGATGAGGCCGGGACCGGATCATGGGGGGTATCGGCGAAGATACTCCATCGTCGGCGGCCAGGGCTCCGACAAGCTGCGGGGAGGTCCTGCTGAAGACCGGCTCATCGGCGGAGCAGACAAGAGACATCCTGAGGGGCCAACACGGTCCTGACTTCCTCGATGGGTTGGACGGGACACATGCGAGCGAGGTCGTCCACGGCGGTCCGGGCGAAGATGCGTGCGCATCGATGCCGGTGACACCACGATCGGCTGCGAGACCGTCGTGGCGTAGGCGGGTGACTTGCCCCTCGCCGGCCTCGAGAGCCTCGATGAGATCGAGGAGGCCATCGGCTTCCCATGCCCGGTTCGCTTCCCCTCCCCAAGGGGGACGAGCACTCCCGCAGCCACGAGTTGGTCGATGCCGTTCGTCATGGCGGCTTCGTCCTGCGGTCGCCGCGAGCACCATCGGAACGGTGATCACCGGGTGAGCGGGGAGCACGTCGATGAGCGGCCACGCGCCGGCATCCGACCTCGGGCCTACCCGAGATCGGAGCTGATGCCGCCAGCGATCCTGCAGCGTGCGAACGTGATCGATGTGCGGCCAGCGAGCGAAGCGGCTTGCAAGGCGGCGACCGCGAACGACTCGATCCATCCATTGAGCCCGTCCTCTCGGAACCGAGTCAGCCCGCGCAGGTAGACGTCCTTCCGACGGGCGAACACGACGCTGATCGGCGGCACGAACGAAGGCGCCAGCCCTCGACGACGGAGCACCACGTGGATCAGGGCACGACCAGTTCTCCCGTTGCCGTCCTCGAACGGGTGGATGGTCTCGAATTGGGCGTGTGCGATCGCAGCCTGGATCAGCGGAGGAAGGGAGTCGTCGGCGACGAAGGCCGCGAGGTCTTGAAGGAGAGGACCGATCTCCTCGGGCGGCGGCGGCACGAATGCGGCGCCGCACGGGTTGTGATCGTTGCCTCCGATCCAGTTCTGAACGTCACGGATGTGACCGGCGATGCGGGCGTTCGGTGCTCCGGCCATGAGGACTCGATGGATCTCCACAACCGTCGCCGTCGACAGATCCTCGGCGGCCGCTTCCTCGATCGCGTACTGCATCGCATCGATGTTGGCGAGGATCTCCGAGGTCTCAGCGCCGACCCGGCGACCGGCGGCCTCGTTCGCCTCTGCCCTGGCGAGGCTCCGCGTGCCGACCTGAAGTCCCTCAACCTTGGACGACGCGATCGACTCGGTTCGCAAGAGCAGACGAGCGAGAGGGGCGAGCTCGGCGCCGGATGCCGCGTTGAGATCGGCGATGGCGTTTTCGGCTTCTGAGATCACCCCGGCGACCTCGCCCGAAAGCTCGAGCGTGAGACCGGCCAGGGGATCGGGGATGAAGGCATCGTAGGCGCAGGCTCGCCGGTATCGAGCAGGTGCATCGATCGACGGATCGTGTGCCCAGTTCTTGTGCACAACGTGACCGCGCACCGGTATCCTTCCTTCCCGATCCCAGTAGTAAAGGATAACTCACAAACTTTACCGGCAGCCTCGGTTCGCAAAAGCTTCGTACAACCATGAGGCTCGGACGAGTGAGACGCCGAGGGTCAGGCTGAGAGGTCGCGGAGCTTGGTGCCCTTCGGGTCGTAGGGGATCTCGGGCAGGATGCGCGCGGCCCGCGGCTCGCCCACGACGAACACCGTGAGCTCGGGGCTCGACTCGGCGCGACGTCGCGGTCGACGTAGGCGAGCGCGAGGCTCCTGCCCACGTGATGGCCGTACGCGCCGGAGGTCACGAACCCCACGCGGCGGTCGCCGATCCAGATGCCCTCGTCGGCGCGACGCGTCCGCGTCGGTCGCGTCCACGTCGAGCAGCACGAGCCGCTGCGCCGGCTCCTCCTCGCGCGCGCGGCGAGCGGCGTCGCGACCCGACGAAGTCGCCCTTGTCGAACGCGACGAACCGGTCGAGGCCGGCTCATCGCGGGCGTGTAGTCCTGGCGGAACTCGGCCGACCAGATGCCGTAGCCCTTCTCGAGCCGCAGGCTGTCGATCGCGCGGTCGCCGATGAGCCGCAGGCCGCGCGTCGTGCCCGGCCTCCCGTAGCTCGTGCAGGAGCGTGCGGTGCCGGTTCGCCGGCACGACGATCTCGTAGCCGAGCTCGCCGGTGAGCGAGATCCGTCCGACCACCGCCCGCGCGCGAGCCGACGTCCATGCTGCCGGACGCCGAGGAAGCCGAACGCCTCGTTCGAGACGTCGTCGTGCGCGAGCTCGGCGAGGATCTCGCGCGACGCCGGCCCCGACACCGAGAAGCCCATGCACGCCGTCGGTGATGTTCGTGAGCGTCGACGCCGCTCGCCGGCAGCTGCGCGCGGAACCAGCGCAGGTGCCATTCCTGCAGGTAGTAGGAGCCGGTGAGCCAGAAGCGGTCGTCGTCGAGCCGCGCGACCGTGAGGTCGCCCATCAGCCGTGCCGGCCTCGTTCGAGCATCGGTGCGAGCCGGATCGCGCCGACGGCGGGCATGCGACCGGCGAGCAAGGCGGTCGAGCCACGCCTCGGCGCCGGGCCCGCGCACCTCGTAGCGCGCGTACTGCGCGATCTCGTAGCGCGCCCGCCGCCGTGCGCACGGCCTCGACCTCCTCGCCCACGATCGGCTCGGCGTTGGATCGCCCGAGCGTGTCGTTCTCCTCGAACTCCGGCGAGGGCGCGAAGTACAGCGGCACCTCCAGCCCCCAGTTCACGGTGAACCGCGCGCCCGCGGCGAGGAGCTCGTCGTAGCACGGCGTGGTCTTCAGGGGACGGCCGGCCGGGAGCTCCTCGTTCGGGTACGCCATGACGAAGCGTCGCGCGTAGAACTGCGCGGTCGTCGCGCGCAGGTAGCGGTCGTTCGAGGCGTAGGGGCCGAAGCGCGCGACGTCCATGCCGAACACGTCGTAGCCGGGGTCGCCGTCGACGATCCAGTTCGCGACGCGCGAGGCCGATGCCCGCGCCCTGCGAGAAGCCCGCCATGCACCCGCAGGCCGCCCAGTAGTTCGGGATGCCGTCGACCGGGCCCGACGAGCGGGTTGCCGTCGGGCGTGAACGTGAACGCGCCGTTCACCCACCGGCGGATGCCGACGTCCTGCGAGCACGGGGAAGCGGCGGAAGCCGATCGAGAGCTCGGGCATGATGCGGTCGAGCTCCTCGGGGAAGAGGGTCCGGCCGAAGTCCCAGTCGGCGCCCTCGACCTTCCAGTGGCGGGGGTTCTGCTCGTAGACGCCGAGCAGCACGCCCTTGCCTTCCTTCTGCAGGTAGGTGAAGCCCTCGAGGTCGGTGACGGCGGGCATGTCGCCCTCGATCGCGGCGACCTGCGGCACCTCCGCCGTCACGAGGTAGTGGTGCGGCATCGGCACGAGCGGATGGTCGACGCCCACCATGTTGCCGACCCTGCGCGCCCAGAGCCCGGCGGCGTTCACGACGTGCTCGGCGACGACGTCGCCCTGCTCGGTCTCGACCCGCCACTCACCGCTCGCGAGGCGCGTGAGCGACGAGCACGCGGTTGTGCTGGATCACCTCGGCGCCGCGCTTGCGGGCCGCGCCCGCGTACGCCTGCGTGGCGCCGTTCGGGTCGAGGTTGCCCTCGAGCGGGTCGAAGAGCGCGCCGTAGAGACCCGCCGGGTCGATGATCGGCACGAGGTCGACCGCCTCTTCGGGGGTGAGCAGGTAGGCGTCGGTGTCCTGCGTGCGCAGCCACTGCAGCTCGGACTTCAGCCACTGCCAGCGCTCGGGCGTCTCCGCGAGCTCCATGCCGCCCGACATGTGGAGCCCGACGCTCTGACCCGATTCCGCCTCGACCTGCGGGTAGAGGCCGATCGTGTACTTCTGCAGCGCGGCGATGCGGGTGTCGGCGTTCATCGCGTGGAAGCCGCCCGCGGCGTGCCAGCGTGGAGCCCGCCGTCAGCTCCTCGCGCTCGATCAGCGCGACGTCGGTCATGCCGCGCAGCGTGAGGTGGTAGAGCACGCTGCAGCCGACGATGCCGCCACCGATCACGACGACCTGGTACTGATCCTTCACGTGTGCGCAAGCCCTCCGAGCAGGGGGATCCGGGCTCGGAGTGTATCGGCGGGTCGCCGGCGCCCGGTGACCTCCGGTCGCGAAGGTCTACACGTGATCGCGGGGGACCGAGCGTTCCCACGTCCGCTCGAAGACGAGGTCCGTGCCCTCGAATGCCTCGACCGTGTCGACCAGATGGAAAGATCGCCGGTCGCTCGTCATCACGCTCCTCGTTCGAACCTCGATCTTCCATGCTCCACGTTCGAGGCCCAGGAGCCGGTCGCATTCGACCCGTCGCCGACAGGGGGTCTTCCTCGCGGATCGTGAAGTGGTCCCGCGTTCGTTCGGTGATCTCGAGGCCGTCGGGGAGCCGGTATCGATGATCGCCCTCGGGATCGATAGTCAGCGTGTACGTGCGCGTCTGTACGTCGTGCTCGAGCGTGCGGAAGGGTGCC
Source organism: uncultured Actinomycetes bacterium (assembly GCA_963728665.1). Classification (GTDB taxonomy): domain Bacteria; phylum Actinomycetota; class UBA4738; order UBA4738; family HRBIN12; genus JAOUEA01. The sequence continues at coordinate 181,848 of CAVSLG010000021.1, forward strand.
GACGCCTCGAGCTCCTCGATGGGCAAGCCTCGGCGCCGATCGGGGCGGCCCGAAGTCGGGCGGTGGACGCATCGTCGGCCTCGATCGAGCCTGACCGGCAGGTCGAGCCATGATGCGTCTCCGGCGACGACCGTGATCTCCACCTCGTCGGGTGAGGGCCACAGCCAGGGCCAGTACGTCGTCGAGATCGCGAGCCGCAGCCGGTCGCCCGCCGCCACGGCCTGGCCCGAGCGCATCGAGCTCCAGCTCGACTTCGTATCGGTTCCCCGCCTCGAGCGGCTCCGGTCGTTCGTGGCCGTCGCGATGTGTCAGGTTGAGCGCTCCGCGGCTGAGCAGCGTCGACGACCCGTCGGGCGCGACGCCGCACAGGCGAGCGACCACGAACGCGGCGGGCGGTCCGCGGCGAGCGTCAGGCGCAGCCGGGGGTGCCCGAGCAGCTCCATGCGCTCATCGAGCGGCGCGGTCTCGAACGTCGAGGCAGAGGGCGTCCTCCTCCGCTGGTCGGGTGGGAAGTCGGTCTCCGGGCCGTACGGGCACCAGATCCCGGCGAGCAGGCCGTGGTGCTGCGCTCCCGTGTGACGGAGCGCTGCGCGGCTCGACGGCTCGCGTGAGCGACCCGTCGCCGTGCGAGGAAGAGCCGCCGGCGTTGCACCGAGGGCGGCGGCCACGCCGGCTCCGTCACCCACCGGCCCGGGCGGTCGAGGTGCAGCTCGCGCGCCGTGCCGGGCTCCTGCATCCAGCGCCGTCAGCATGGGCTCGTGGTCGATGCCGTTCGGCTCGTCCTTCAGCCAGCGGTCCCACCAGCGGAGCGCCTCGGTCAGGAAGTCGATCCGCGGCCCCTGGTCGCGACGTGCGGCCACGAGTGCGGCCACGGTCCGATGAGCCCCTTGCGGATGCCGGGCAGGCCTGCGAGCGTGCGGGGGATCGCGTTCGTGTACCCGTCGGCCCAGCCGCCGACCATGTAGACGGGGCACTCGATCGCGCCGTAGTCCTCGCAGATCGAGCCGTGCTTCCAGTAGTCGTCGCGGCGTTGGTGCGTGAGCCACTCGGTGATGAACGGCGGCGTCTCGTCGAGGCGGCGGAGCCACGTCTCCCTCCAGCCGTCGCCGACCGTCGCGGGATCCGGCGGCAGCGCATCGTAGGCGAGCATCACCGACGCCCAGGGCAGGGCGTCGCAGGTGAGCACGCAGCCGCCCTCGTAGTGGACGTCGTCGGCGTAGCGATCGTCGGTCGAGCAGATGCTGATGATCGCCTTCAGCGCCGGCGGCCGCCGAGCGGCGACCTGCAGCGAGTTGAACCCGCCCCACGAGATGCCGACCATGCCGACCGCGCCTGAGCACCACGGCTGCGTCGGCGAGCCACGCGATCACCTCGAGCGCGTCGTCGTGCTCCTGCGAGGTGTACTCATCGGTGATGATCCCGTCGGAGTCGCCCGTGCCCCGGATATCGACGCGCGCGTAGGCATAGCCGTGGCCAGCGAACCACGCTGCCGATGCTCTCGTCGCGAGCCGCCATGGAATCGCCCTTGCGATATGGAAGGTATTCGAGGATCGCGGGCACGGGCTCGTCGGTGACTGGATGCCAGAGCCGCGCTGCGAGTCGCGTTCGGTCGGCGAGCGTGATCCACGCGTTGGAGGTGCGAGCGACATCGAACGGGAAGCCGTGCATCTCAGGGCATCCTCGCACGTGCTCATGCCCAGCGAGAAGTTCGAGAGTCGATCGATAGCCGATTGTTAGGAGTCTGATAATCTGATTCGCATGAAGGAGATCTCGGCGACCGAAGCGGCTCGCGGCTTCGCTGACCTGCTCGATGCCGTACAACACCGAGGCGAGTCGTTCGTGATCCGCCGCAACGGCGAGGTCGTCGCCCGTATCGAGCCCGCCCAGGGGGTCGACGGCGCCTCGGTCAAGGATCTACTGAGTGCCGTTCCACGTGACCGATCGTGGGCCGGCGAGCTCCGGGAGCTGCGAGCGTCGTTGCCGGCGGAGGTGGGCGACTGGCACGCGTGATGCTCGACACGTCGGTGTTGGTCGCCGCCGAGCGACGCCGCGCGTCGCTCGACGAGGCCATCCATGACGATGACGATGTCTCGATCGCCGCGGTGATCGCCGCGGAGCTCTGGGTCGGCGTCGAGCTCGCCGACGCGCGTCGACGGGCTCGCCGCGCGACCTTCGTCGAACAGGTGCTCGCCACGATCCCGGTGGAGGATTACGACCTCGAAACCGCGAGGGTTCACGCCGGGCTGCTGGTCGATGCCCGACGCCAAGGTCACCCACGGGGCGCGCACGATCTGCTGATCGCGGCGACCGCCATCGCTCGTGGACGCACGCTGGTCACCTCGATCGCTCGGGGTTCGAGGGTATCGAGGGACTCACCCTTCGCGCCTGAGGCGCATACTCCGGGGTAACCGACTACGGAGGCGTGCGATGAACCCACCTGCCGATGAACGTGAGGCCCGCGTCGAGCTCGCCGCGGCGTTCCGCATCGCGGTGATGTTCGACTTCCACGAGGGCATCGCGAACCACTTCTCGATGCTCGTGCCCGGACGCGACGACCGGTTCCTGATCAACCCGTTCGGGCTGCACTTCTCCGAGATCACCGCGTCGAGCCTCGCGGTGGTGGGCGTCGACGGCGCGCCGATCAGCGGCACCGCGCCGCCGACCGGCATCGGCATCCACGCCCCGATCCATCGACTGTGTCCGCAGGCGGCGGTGGTCCTGCACACCCACCAGCCGTGGACCACCGCGCTCGCGATGCACGAACGACCTGCACCTCGCGCCGATCAGCCAGACATCGCTGCAGTTCACCGACCGCGTGGTCTACGACGAGCGGTACGAGGGCCTCGCCGACCTCGACGAGGGCGAACGACTGGCGAAGGTGCTCGGCGAGGCCGAGGTGATGTTCCTGCGCCACCACGGCATCCTCGTTGCCGGCCGCGAGCTCGGTGTCGCGATGGACGACCTCTACATGCTCGAGAAGGCCGCGCAGCTGCAGGTGCTGGCCTCGGGTCTCGGGCCGCTCACGCCCATCGGCGACGAGACGATCGAGCGGACCCGTGCGCAGTTCGCCGACGGCATGATCGAGTGGGGGCGCATGCACTGGGCCGCGATGCTGCGCATGGTCGAACGGAGCCAGCCCGACTTCCGCGACTGAAACGATTCGACTGGTTGCTCAGCCACCGGCCTCCGCCGCCGGACCTCCGAGGTAGGCCGCGATCACGGCGGGGTCCTCGGCGATCTCGCGGGGGAGCCCCAGCGCGATGGTGCGGCCCTGATCGAGCACCTGGATGCGATCGCAGAGCTTCATGATCAGCCGCAGGTCGTGATCGACGACCACGACCGAGCACTCGAGGTTCGCGCGCATGCGCTTGATGTTCTCGAGCAGCTCGTCTGACTCCGTCTCGTTCATGCCCGCGGCGGGCTCGTCCAACAGGATCAGCGACGGTCGCCGCACCACCGCCCGGGCGATCTCGAGCCTCCGTTGCATGCCGTAGGAGAGGTTCACGGCCTTCTCGCGCTCGACCGTGGTGAGATCGAACCATGCCAGCACGTCGTCGACCGCCGCCTCGCCTGTGCCGGGCGGGGCCGCCGCCTCCACGTTCTCCCGCACGGTGAGCTGAGCGAAGAGCCTGATGTTCTGGAACGTGCGCGAGAGGCCGAGCGCGGCGACCTGGTGCGGCTTGCGCCCGGCGATGCTGTGCCCGTCGAAGTCGATGCGTCCATCGGTCGGCAGATAGACGCCGGAGATGACGTTGAGCAGCGTCGTCTTGCCCGAGCCGTTGGGTCCGATCAGCCCGAGGATCTCCCCCGCTCGAACCTCGATGTCGACGCCCGCGAGTGCGGCGACACCTTCGAACCGCTTCGTGACACCGTCGCCGTGCAGAACGGTGATCGTCGCGGTCGTCTCCGACGGCGCTGGGTCGGCGCCGGCGCTCTGCGGGGACGTGACCCGAGCGCGGGCCGTGCCGGGGATCAGCCGACGAGCGAGGTCGTCGATCTCCCACCGGTCGAGTATGCCCTCCGGGCCGCAGGATCAGCGTCACGATGATGAGCAGCGCGATCGCGAACTGCACCGTGCCGGTTACGCGGGGAAGCTCCCATGGGCCGATCGCGACGCCTTGCTCGACCCGCGCGAGGGTGTCGGTCAGGAACGTGATGATCGCCGCCCCCGCCACCGCTCCTGTGAGCGACGTTCGCCCGCCGATCACGAGCATCGCGAGCAGCGCGAACGTGATCGCGAAGTAGAACTGGTTCGCGTTGAACGCGATCACGCTCTGGGCCCACAGCGACCCCGCCGCGCCCATCATCGCGGCGCTGAGCAGCCACCCGCCGTATCGCGTGCGCACGACGCTCGTGCCGACCGATGCCGAGGAGAGCGGATCCTCCCGCGTGGCCCGCAGGCGAAGGCCCGGACCCGATTCCTTGTAGAGACGGCCGACCAACAAGAACAGCACGGCGCCTACCGTCGCCACGCCGAGCGTGGTCCTGCACCGGGATCCCGGCGAGGCCGAGCGACCCTCGCGTGTACGTGGTGGCGTTCTGGAAGAACGTGTGCACCATGACGAGCAGTGCCAGCGTCGCCATCGCCATGGTCGACTCGGTCATGCGGATGATGGCGCCGCCGAAGACGGCCGCGACGACGAGCGCGGCGAGCGACGAGAGTGCGATCGCGGGCACGAGACCGAGGTCGGCCGTGCCGAGCGCCGAAGGGAGCTCCGGGAGCTGGGCGCTCTTCACCGCCTCAGGGATCGTCGTGAGCGCGGTCGTGTAGGCGCCGATGCCCATGAACGCCACATGGCCGAACGACACGATGCCGCTGTTGCCGATGAACGCCTGGATCGAGACCACGAGCATGACGTTCACGAGGAACATCACGTACGTGCGGCTCGACGACGAGGACCCGAACGCGTGCACGAGGGCCATGCCGCCGATCAGCAGCAACGAGATCGAGCCCGGTCCCCCAGAGCGCGGGCCGAAGCCGGTTGGCGGGGATCGGGCCGCTCACACCGCCTCCACCCGCGCTCCGAACAGCCCTGGGGTCGCACGTAGAGGATCGCCACCACGATGAGCAGCGAAGCCGCCTGCGCGTACGGCAGGAGCGAGCCCGGCAGCAGCGCCTGCAGGAACACCTCGAGCGTTCCGAGGAAGAAGCCCCCGATCACGGCGCCGCGCAGGTTCCCCAAGCCGCCGATCACCGATGCGATGAAGGCCTGGATCACCGGCACGAACCCGGTCGCCGGGTTCACCGAGGTGGTGCGCGCGATCCACAGCACCCCCGCGATGCCGGCGAGCAGTCCCGAGAGCAGGAATGCCAGCGAGATCACGCGGTTCGCGCGCACGCCCAGCAGCCGCGCGGTGGTGAAGTCCTGCGACGCCGCGCGCATCGCGAGGCCCGACCGTGAGCGGCGCATGAACGCCGTGAGCGCAACGAGCGACAGCGCACCGATCGAGGCCGTGATGATCGACAGCACGCTGATGCGCACCGGTCCGAGCTGCACCGCCTCGTCGAACAGCTCCGGCACCGGGATGCCTCGCGACGCGCACCGAGACCGCCTGGCGGAACGCGCCCTGGATCAGCTGCGCCACGGCGAACGAGGTGAACAGCAGCGAGACGAAGCTCGCGTTGCGCAGCGGCCGGAACGCGATGAGCTCCATCAGCACCGACGCGAGGCCGGCCGCGATCACGCCGACGAGCGCGACCACGATGAACGGCGCACCGAGGTACGTGGCGGCGAGCATGGAGTACCCGGTGATCGTGACGAGCTCGCCGTAGGCGAAGTTCAGCATGCCGAGCACGCCGTAGACCATGGAGAGCCCGAGCGCGAGCAGGGCGTAGATGCTGCCGAGCGACAGGGCGTTCACGAGCTGCTGGACGAACTCCGACGGGCTCACGTCATCACCTCAGGCGACCTGGCTGATGCCGAGGTAGGAGCGCTCGAGCTCACCTTCCACGAGCTGGTCGGTCGGGCCCGACGCGACGACCGACCCGACCGAGAGCACGTAGGCGCGGTCCGCGATCTCGAGCGCCCGGTGCACGTTCTGCTCGACGAGCAGCACCGTCACGCCGTCGGCCGGAGCTCCTGGATCAGCTCGAAGATGCGGTCGACGAAGATCGGCGCCAGGCCGAGCGAGGGCTCGTCGAGCAGCAGCATGCGAGGGCGCGACATCAGCGCGCGCGCGATCGCGAGCTGCTGCTGCTCGCCGCCCGACAGCGTGCCGGCCATCTGACCCGCGCGCTCGCCGAGGATCGGGAAGCGGGTCAGCCACCGCTCGGTGTCGGCGCGGAGCTCCTCGCGATCGGTGCGAGCGATGCCGCCGATCGTGAGGTTCTCCTCGACCGTGAGGTTCGGGAACACGTGCCGCCCCTCGGGCACCAGCGCGACGCCGCGACGAACGACCGCCTCGGGCACGAGGCCGGTGAGGGGCGCGCCGTCGAACGTGACCGAGCCGCGCTGGGGCTTCAGCGCGCCGGCGAGCGTGCGGAGCAGGGTCGTCTTGCCGGCGCCGTTGGGCCCGAGCGCCGCGACGATCTCACCCGGCGCGACCTGAGCGAGACGTCGCGGATCGCGACGACCGCGCCGTAGGCGACGGTCAGCCCGTCGACGACGAGCAGGGGAGGACCGCTCCCGGCGGCGTCCGCCGCCCGGCCCTCGCCCGTGTCGTCGGTCACGCCTAGATCGCCGGCACGTAGCTCGGGAAGTCCGGCTGCTCGAGGCAGGTGAACTCGTCGCCGTCCATCTGGACGAGCGCGGCCGGCTTGTTCGCCCGCCGCGTCGCCGGGTCCATCACGACGTGCCCGGAGATCCCGGTGTAGTCGGGCTGCGCGAGCTGCTCGATGATCGCCGCGGGCTCGGTGCTGCCGGCCGCCTCGATCGCGTCGGCCACCAGGTTGACCTCGTCGTAGCCGATCACCGCGACGTAGGAGCTCGGGTCGCTTGCCGTTCGCCGCGTTGTAGTCGTCGTAGAAGGCCTGCACGTCGGGGTCGCCCTCGGCCGTGCAGACCGAGTTGGAGAACGTCAGGCCGTCGATCGCCTTCGACGCCGGCGTCGAGCAGCGCGGCGTCGGCGTTCCCGTCGGTGGAGAGCACCGGCATCGTGAGCCCGGCCTGCCGGAGCTGGCGCAGGAACACCGACGCTGTCGGGGATGAACATCGGGGTGAACACCGCGTCGGGCGCCGGGTCGACGTTGGCGAGCTTCGTCACGACCGCCGAGTAGTCGCCGGCGCCGATCTTGTACTGGTCGGTGCCGACCACCGTGCCGCCGCCGTTCTCGAAGGCGTCGGCGAAGAACGTCGGCAGGTCCTTCGTGTAGGGGATCTCGTTGGAGCCGAGCACGTAGGCGGTCCGGTACCCCTCGCCGAGCGCGTACTCGGCGAGCACCGCGGCCTGGATGTTGTCGCTCATCACGAGCTGGTAGGCGCACTCGCCCATGTCACCGACGAGCGTCGGCGCGGTGCCGAGGCCGGTGGAGATCGGCACGCCCGCGGTGCAGGCGACCTGGCCCTCGGCGAGGATGCCGTCGCCGACGGTGCCGATCAGGTAGACGGCGCCGTCGTCGATCAGCTGCTGCGTGACCTTGGCCGCCTCGGCCACGTCGTTGCGCATGTCGACGGTCTTCAGCTCGAGCGGACGCCCGAGCACGCCGCCGGCCTCGTTGATCTGGTCGACCGCGAACTGCGCGCCCTCTTCCATCGGCGAGTCGTAGTAGGCCCAGTCGGTCGTGAGGTCGGCCGGGAAGCCGATCACGATCGGCTCGCCCGAGCGGCGTCGCCGCTGCCGCTCCCCCCGTCGCCGTTGCCGCCGCTGTCCGACGTGCTGCACGCCGACGCCGACCAGACACAGCACGAACACGAGCGCGATCGATCTCCGAAGCATCCCCCGACCTCCCGACTCCCCGTATCGGGCATTCGTACGCTCGGCGCGGGACGCTGTCAAGATCGTTACCGGCTTCCCCTCGACTTGAGGATGCGTAAGAATCCTGACCTCGCGAGGGGAGGCGGCACGCACACGAGCGAGACGATCGGCGAAGAGGTCCGCGAGCGGCTCGGCGAGATGACGCCCGTCCGAGCGCCGGGTGGCCCGCACCCTGCTGGCCACCTATCCGACCGCGGGGCTCGAGAGCCTGCCGCAGCTCGCCGACGGCGCGGGCGTCACCGGTCCGACGGTGCTGCGGTTCGTCCGCAAGATCGGGTTCGAGGGGTATCCCGACTTCCAGCGGTCGCTCCGCGCACGAGGTGCAGGCGCGCACCGAGGGGCTGCCGTCGCTCTACCGGACGAAGGGCGCGACCCAGGACGACGAGGTCGCTCCGCCGGAGCCAGGAGGCGTTCACGCGCGCGCTCGACGCGACGCTCGCGTCGAGCTCGCTCGAGGACGACCTCGCGCAGCGTCGTCGCGCTGCTCGCCGATCGCGAAGCGTCGCGTCTGGTTCGTGGGCGGCCGGTTCAGCCAGCTCGTCGCGACGCTACCTGTGCCTGCAGCTGCGCATGCTGCGGCCCGGGCTGCGCGATGGTGGGGGAGTCGCCCGAGCGGCGGGTGCTGGACAGCCTCGAGGTCTCACGCCGCGACGTGCTCTGCCTGTTCGACTACCGCCGATACCAGCAGGACACGATCGCGGCCGGCAAGGTCGCCGCCGAACGAGGCGCCGTGGTCGTCGTCTTCACCGACCCGTGGCTCTCTCCGGCGGTCGAGTACGGCGCGGCACGTGCTGATCTCGCACGCGGATTCGGCGTCGCCGTTCGACTCGTTGCTCGGGGCGTTCGCGCTGACCGAGCTGATCGCGGCGAAGGTCGTGGTGGCGCTCGGCGACGCAGGGCAGGCCGCGGGTCGGCGAGCTGGAGGCCGACGCACGAGCGGATGCACGATCGCCCGGTCGCTCGCGGGCGCGCGACGGGAACGGGCGCGAGGCGGGATGAGCCGGCGCGGCACGAGCCGACCGCCCCACCGATGCGGCCGGGGTCGCAGGCGTGGCTCGAGGAAGCCGGCGTGGCCGCGGTGGTCCTCGGGTTCGTCGACCCGTCGGCGATCGTGCGCGCGAAGATGCGTGCCGATCGCGCGGTTCGCCGCAGGTCGCCGAGTCGGGCGTCGGGCTGTCCACGCTGTTCAACGTGGCGATGTCGAACGATCGGTTCGCGCTGCTCGCCCGGCTACATCGACGGTCCGAGCGGCGACCTGCGGCTGCGGCCCGATCCCGGCGCGACCGTGCCGCTCGCCGCGATGCCGGGGTGGGCGTGGGCGCCGGTCGACCAGTACACGCAGGACGGCGAGCCGTTCGCGGCGTGCCCGCGGGCGTTCGCGCGGCGCATGGCCGACGCGTTCACGCGAGCGGGGTCTGCTCGGTGCAAGGCGGTGTTCGAGTTCGAGTTCTCCGTCGGCACGCCGACGCGATGACGGCGGGTTCGATCCGGCGCACCGAGGGTCCCGGGTACAGCGACATCGCGCTCGTCGCGAACCACGACTTCGCGCTCGACCTCATCACCACGATGGAGGCGCAGGGGCTGCGGTCTGCAGCAGTTCCACCCCGAGTACGCGGACGGCCAGTTCGAGATGTCGATCGCTCCGCGCGACCCGGTGGCGGCGGCCGACGCGGCCATGGTCGTGCGCCAGACCGTGCGCGCGGTGGCGCGCCGTCACGGGCTCGTCGCCTCGTTCGCGCCGCAGGTCGAGGCCCGACACCGGCAACGGCGCGCACGCGCACCTGAGCCTGTGGGACGGCGAGCACGAACCTGCATGGCCGGCGGCGACGGCCCGGCCGGCATGCACGAGCGGGGCGAGTCGTTCGTGGCGGGCATGCTGCACGAGCTGCCGGCGATCGTCGCGGTGACGGCGCCGACATGCCTCGGCTACCTGCGGCTGCAGCCGCACCACTGGTCGGGCGCGATGCAGTGCTGGGGGACCGAGAACCGCGAGGCCGCGCGTGCGGTTCGTCGCCGGCGCCACGCCCGCGACCGCGGGCGCGGCGAACGTGGAGATCAAGCCGGTCGACGGCACGGCGAACCCCTACCTGACGATCGGCGCGCTGCTGGCGGCGGCGCTGCACGGCCTCGACGCCGGGCGATCGCCTGCCGCCCTCGACCGAGGAGGATCCCGACGGGCTCTCCGACGACGTGAAGGCTGCGCGCGGGATCCGCGCAGCTGCCCGCCACGCTGCCGGAGGCGGTCGAGCGGCTCGGCGGCGTCGTCGGTGCTCCGCGAGGCCATGGGCGACTTCCTGTTCGAGACGTTCCTCGCGACGAGGCGGGGCGAGGCCGAGCAGTACGCGGGGCTCGACGACGACGAGCTGATCCGCCGCCTGCGGTGGCGGTACTGAGCGGGGCCCGAGGCCCCAGGAAGCGAGCGCGACATGGCACGAGTGGACCTGACCGGCGCCGACGTGGTCGACGCGCACTGCCATCCGTTCCGGACGCCAGGATCTGCTCGACCGCGAGCCGAGGGCGTTCGAGACGCGATGCATGTTCCTCGGCACGGCGCTGTTGTCCTCGGGCCACGCGAACCACGAGGCTGCGGCGTTCGTCGAGGAGCTGACCGAGACCACGATGTTCGGCCTCGCGCTGCGGCGGTGGATCGCCCGGCACCTCGGGTGCGAGCCGACCGAAGGAAGCCGTCGTCGCCGCGCGCGACGCGGCCCTGCGCGCCGATCCACCCGGCTACGTGCGCGGACTGCTGGAGTCGGAGAACATCGTGGCCGTCGTCGCCGACGAGGGCTACCCGCAGCCGACGATCGCCCGCGCGGAGTTCGAGGCCGCGCTCGGCGGCGTGCCGGTGCATCGGGTCGGCCGGGTCGAGCCCTGGATCGTCGATGCGCGTGAAGAGGGAACGTTCGACGCCACCGTGCAGCGGTTCGAGGATGCCGTGAACACCGCCGCCGCCGACCCGCGGCTGATCGCCTACAAGACGATCATCGCCTACCGCACCGGTCTCGACGTCACCGACCCGACGTCGGCCGACGCGGCGAGCCGCCTACGACCGCTGGCGCGCCGACGAGTGGCGTGAGACGCGAGAGCACGCGAAGCCGGTGCGTGACTTCCTGCTGCAACGGGCGTTCGCGCTCGCGAAGCAGCACGACGGGTGTTCCACGTGCACGTCGGCGCGGGCGATCCCGACGTGAACCTCACGCACGCGAAGCCGCAGGACGCGTTCGCGTTCTTCGTCGCGCACCAGGACATCCCGATCGTGATGATCCACACGGGGTGGCCGTGGGTGGCCGAGGCCACCTACCTCGGCACGGTGCTGCCGAACATCTACTTCGACCTCTCGGAACTGGTGCCGTGGGGGTGGGGTCAGATCGACTGGTCGCTCGAGATGCTGCTCGGCGCGGTGCCCGCCGTGAAGGTCATGCACGGCTGCGGACGAGTCGTCGGAGCCCGAGATGTTCCCGGTGTCGGCGCGGCTGGTGCGCGAGGCGCTCGAGCGGGTGCTCGGCACGTTCGTCGATCGCGACTTCCTGTCGGTCGCCGATGCGGAGTCGATCGGCCGCGGAGTGCTCGCCGACAACGTGCGCGAAGCTCCACGGCATCTGATGCGACCGGCCGGTCGGTGCGAGCGGGCGTCGGCGGCCGCTAGCGCGGCTGCCAGTCTGGGAAGAAGTCGATGCCGGCCGAACGTCTTCTGCACCCGGACCGATCCGTCGTCGCGCATCACCCAGATGCCGATGCGGTCGTCGTTGCCGAGCCGGTTGAAGGCGATCCGCCGCCCGTTCGGTGAGAACGCAGGGGCGAACTCGTCCTGCTTCGTGTCGGTCGAGTTGCGTCTCGTTCTGACCGTCGGCGTCCATGACCCAGATGTTCCCGTTCCTGGAGAAGACGATGCGTGATCCGTCGGGCGCCCAATCGGGACGCTCGTCGGCGCGCGGCCCGCTCGTGAGGCGCACGGGGTTCGAGCCGTCGGCGTCCATGACCCAGATGTCGTCGACCGCGGCACGGTCGCTCGTGAACGCGATCGACTGCGCCGTCGGGCGACCACTCGGGGAACGCATCGAACGCCGCGGTCGTGGTGAGGCGGGTGCTGGTTCGATCCGTTGGCGTCCATGACCCAGATGTCCTGGAACGAGTCCTGGGCGTTCGAGGTGTATGCGATCTGGGCGCCGTCGGGCGACCAAGCCGGCCAGGTCTCCTGCGCGCTCAGGGGTGGAGGTGAGGCGCGACGGGTTGGCGCCGTCGGCGTCCATCGCGAAGATGTCGCAGTTGCCGAGCTTGCCGCCTCTGCAGCGCACGAACGCGATGCGCGTGCCCGAGGCGTTCCAGTCGGGCATCGACTCGTTCCTGTTCGGCGTGTCCGTGAGCCGTGCTCGTGAGGGGCACCCTCCGGCATCGATCACCCAGATGTCGACCTGGCCCTCGACGACCGGCCGAACGCGATGTCGCCGTTGCGACCGGGGAACGCCGCGTTCGGCGATCGGACGCGGCCCGAACAGGCAGCGAGATCACGACCAACGATCCGTGTGCTCACGGGCGCATGACCCGACTCAGGCCTAGCTGCGTCATCACCTCCGGCCGCCTCGGCGTCGGCCTTCGTCCGATGCACGGCACCGTCGGGGTGCTCCGGAGGCGAATAGAGCGAGTAGAGCTTCACCTCGTCGTCGACCGATGTTGACCACGTTGTGCCACACGCCGGCCGGCACGATGAACGCCCAGTCGTCCTCGACCTCGTGGGTCTCGTCGACGGCATGCTCGGTTCGCGCCGAACTCCACCCTGGCTCGGCCGTGCTCCAACCTCAGGAACTGGTCGAGATGTCCGTGGCGCTCCCATCCGATCTCCTCGCCCGGGCCGAGCCGCATCAGCGTCAGTTGCGTGTGCTCACCGGTGTACGCGACGGTGCGGAAGTTCGAGTTGCCGAGGGTCAGCTTGGTGATGTCGTCGAGCCATCCAAGCATCGGCTGCCTCCCGTTCGCTCGGTTTACCCGATAGTAGGCCCGTCAGGCGGCGCGCAGGCGCCTCAGGCCAACTCCATGCCATTCGTCACTGACGAGCAACTCGCGCCGCGGCGGGCTCCAGACACGGTACGCGAGCCAGCCGCCGACGCCGAGCATGGACGATCCTGAGCCACTCGGCGACCGCCACCATTATCGCGAAGAAACGTCGGGACATGCCCTCGATGGTTCCCGAGCCCCACCGGACCGAACCTCCGTCGAAGGTCTCTTCCTGCATCTTCCAGCTCCTCGAGCGCCACGACAACAGGGCCCTGAGCTCGGTTTGGGCAGCGACGCGTGGGGAAAGCCAGACGACGGATCAGTATGGGAGAGGACATGACATGGCAGAGCATCCCGACGACGGACGCATCATCGAGACCCGTGGCCGCGACACCGCTGTCGTGACGACCCACCACCAGCCCGTCGATGCGGTCGACGAGGGCGACCGGGCCGGGCTCGATGCCGCGCGATCGCGCTACGGGGGACTCGATGTTCCCGCGAGCCTCGCAGGCACGCTCGTAGCGCTCGCGATGCTCTTGCTGCTCGCGGGCCTGGCATCGGCGGCATTCGGTGTTCTCGCGTTCAACACCGAGACGACCGATCTCGCGGGCAACGTCGAGGAACTGACGCTCGGCGCATTGATCGCGGCGGGCGTGGTGATCTTCCTCGCGTTCGTGATCGGTGGTTGGTCGGCCGGGCGCATGTCCCGATACAACGGCGCCTTGAACGGCTCCATGGTCGCCGTATGGTTCGTGGTCTTGATGGTCATCCTCGCCATCCTCGGAGTTGTGGCCGGCGACACCTACAACCTCTTCGACAACCTGCGGGTGGCGGAGGCCTCGCTGCCGAACTGGTTCTCCACCGACGACGTCACCACCGGAGCCCTCGTGGAGCTCAGTCGCCTTCGCAGGGGTGATGATCATCGGCGCGATCCTCGGCGGCATCTGGGGCACGCGCTTGCACCGCAAGGCCGATCGCACGATCGTCGGCGGGGCGGAGCGTGCCGTCAGCGAGACAACGGTCGTCGACGGCGGGAACGTCTGAGGGAATCCGCGGGTCGAGCGCGATGGCGTTCCCGGAGGTCCGCGAAGGATTGGTCGGGCTCCGGGAGCATTGAGGCCCGAGGCTCGTGTTTCTGGCGGTCACCCGCGCGGACGACCCGGTGACGGTGAGGACGAGGCCGCAACCCGAGAAGATCGCTTCCTTCCGCCTGCCACGCAGGCCAACCGCGACTCGCGATCACCGGTCCGTTTCTCAACCTCGGTCTTCTCTGCGATGTCCTGGCCCCTCGAAGCCGCTCCCAAGGGGCAAGGGCTGGAATCGCACATGGTTTGCCCGGACTCGACTGGTTTGCGCCGACTCGGCCTCGGGAAAGCGTTTCCTGCTCGCTCGCGATCCTTGGATCCTGAGCGGAGGGGGTGCAGCGCGTTGGCAGAGGTCGCGCTCGACGATGTCACGAAGGTCTATCCCGACGGGACCGAGGCGGTCTCGGAGCTCGACCTCGCGATCGACGACGGCGAGTTCATGGTGTTCGTCGGGCCGTCGGGCTGCGGCAAGACCACGGCGCTGCGCATGGTCGCGGGCCTCGAGGAGATCTCGCGCGGCACGATCTCGATCGGCGACCAGGTGGTGAACGACATGCCGCTCGAAGGACCGCGACGTCGCGATGGTCTTCCAGAACTACGCGCTGTATCCCGCACCTGAAGGTCTACGACAACATGGCGTTCGGGCTGCGGCTGCGCAAGGTGGACAAGGGCGAGATCGATCGCCGCGTGCGCGCACGCCGCCGACGATCCTCGGGCTCGAGGAGCTCCTCGACCGCAAGCCCAAGAACCTCTCCGGCGGCCAGCGGCAGCGGGTGGCGATGGGCCGGGCGATCGTGCGGGAGCCGCGCGCGTTCCTGATGGACGAGCCGCTGTCGAACCTCGACGCGAAGCTCCGCGTGCAGATGCGCGCCGAGATCGCCGCGCCTGCAGGACGACCTCGGCGTCACGACGATCTACGTCACCCACGACCAGACCGAGGCCATGACGATGGGCGATCGCGTCGCGGTGATCAAGAAGGGCCGGCTGCAGCAGGTCGACGAGCCGCAGGTGCTCTACGACCACCCGGCGAACCTGTTCGTCGCCGGGTTCATCGGCTCGCCGGCGATGAACATGGTCGAGGCCGAGCTGCAGCGCGACGGGCAGACGGCTGCGGGTCGCGTTCGGCGGCGTCACGCCTCGCGCTCGACCCCGAGGTCGTCGCCGCGCGCCCGGCGCTCGCGGTCGTTCGAGGGCAAGCCGGTCATCGTGGGCATCCGGCCCGAGGACATCGAGGACGCCGCGATCCACGAGCGACTCGCCGGCCGATCGGCGCATCCGCACGACGGTCGACGCTGCGCGAGGCGCTCGGCTCCGAGGTGCTCGTGCACTTCACCGTCGACGGCCCCCGGTGCTCACCGACGACACGCGCGAGCTGGCGCGCGACGCCGGCGCCGCCGAGCTCGAAGGCGGCCGGCACGAGGGCCGGTCGACGTTCGTCGCTCGGCTCGAGCCCTCGCACCGAGGCCCGCGAACGCGGCCGACATCGAGCTCGTGGTCGACACCGAGCCGCATGCACTTCTTCGACCCCGAAACGGGTTCGAGCATCGAGGGGGCCGGATGAGCCGTGCCTCGAGGGAAGGAGGACCGATGACGCGACGAAGACGATGGTTCGTCGCCCGATCGTGTCGCTCGCGGCCGTCGCGCTGCTCGCTGACCGCGTGCAGCGGCGGCGAGGACCTCGACGACGACGGCGGAGGGACCGAGACCTCCGGCGGCGCCGGCGCGGTCGATCTGAGCGGTGAGACCGTCGAGGTGGCGGCCACCTGGACCGGTGCCGAGCAGGAACGGTTCCAGATGGTGCTCGACGCGTTCGCGCGAGCAGACGGGCGCCACCGTGCGGTTCCGCTCGGCCGGCGACGACGTCGCGGCCTACGTCGGGACCGCGCATCGAGGGCGGCGACCCGCCCGACGTGGCGATCTTCCCGCAGCCAGGGGTGGTGCAGAGCTTCGCGGAGCAGGGCGACCTGATCGAGATCGAGGACATCGCGGGCGACGAGGTCGACGCCAACTACGGCACGGGAGCTCGCGAGGCCGGATCCGTCGACGGCACGCTGTACGGCGTCTGGTTCAGGGCCGCGCAGAAGTCGACCGTCTGGTACAACGTCGACGTCTTCGAGGGTGCCGGCGTCGAGCCGCCGACGACCTTCGAGGAGTTGCAGCAGGTCGCTCAGACCATCTCCGACTACGGCGTCGAGCCGTACTCGATCGGCGCCGACGTCGGCTGGCCGCTCTCCGACCTGTTCGAGAACATCTACCTGCGCACCGCCGGCCCCGACATGTACGACCAGCTCGCGGCCCACGAGATCCCGTGGACCGACCAGTCGGTCAAGGACGCCCTCACGGTCATGGCCGACATCCTCGGTGACGAGTCCCTGCTCGCCGGCGGAGCGACGGGCGCGGAGCAGACCGACTTCAACGGCTCGGTCACGCAGGTCTTCGCCGACCCCCCGAAGGGCGCGATCATCTTCGAGGGCGACTTCGTCGGCGGCATCATCAGCGGTGAGACGAAGGCCGAGGTCGGGCACCGATGCCGACTTCTTCGAGTTCCCCTCGATCGACGGATCGGAGCCTGCGGTGCTCGGTGGTGGCGACTTCGCCGTGCTGTTGGCCGACACCGAAGGCGGCAAGGCACTGATCGAGTACCTCGCCACGCCGGAAGCCGCCGAGATCTGGGTCGCCGAGGGGGGTTCATCTCTCCGAACACGCAGGTGGACACGTCGGTGTACCCCGACGAGGTGAGCCAGCGCGCGGCGCAGGCGCTGGTCGATGCGGGTGAGAGCGTGCGATACGACCTGTCGGACCTGCAGCCGACCGAGTTCGGCGCGACGACCGGGCAGGGCATCTGGGGAATGCTGATCGACTTCCTCCGCGACCCGAGCGACGTCGACGGCACGGCGCAGGCGCTCGAGTCGGCCGCGAAGAAGGCGTACGGAGGAGTAGTCGCGATGGACGACGGCGCCCGAGCGGCGGCGGCGGACGGTCGTGGGCGGGTGGCTGTTCCTCGCCCCGGCCCTGGTGCTGCTGGGCGCCATCGTCGTCTACCCGATCTTCTTCTCGGTCGGGCGGAGCTTCTTCGATGCGAGCGGCGTCGCAGTTCGTCGGCGTCGAGAACTACCAGGAGATGTTCACGTCGCCGTCGACGCTGCACGGCGATCAAGAACAACCTGATCTGGGTCGTGTTCGCGCCGAGCATCGTGACGGCCCTCGGGCTCGTCTTCGCGGTGCTCACGGAGCGCATCGCGTGGAGCACGGCGTTCAAGGTGGCCATCTTCATGCCGATGGCGATCTCGTTCCTGTCGGCCGGGGTCACGTGGCGGCTGATCTACGAGCAGGACCCCGACCTCGGCCTCGCGAACGCTGCGGCGGGGGCAGTCGGTCGAACGTCGTCCGGCCGCCCGGCGAGCTGCCGGGCGCCCGCCCGTCGGAGGAGCAGGCGCTGCGAGCCACCGGCGACGGTGGCCTCGGACGCGCGGATCCCGTCGGCGTCGGGCGAGACCGCGGCGTTCGGCCTCGTCGCGATCCCGCCGGAGTCGGTGCCCGACGGCGCCGTGCAGGCGGTCGAGCCCACGGCGGCCGACGACGGCATCGCCGGAACCGTCTGGCTCGACTTCGCGCCCGGCGGCGGAGGCGAGCCCGGCGAGCATCGACCCCGACGAGCGTCGGCCTGCCCGGCGTCGAGGTGGAGGCCGTCGCCGACGGTGCGGTCGTGGCGTCGGCGACGACCGGCCCGGACGGACCTTCGTCGTTCGACGGCCTGGCGGAGGGCGCGTACGAGCTGCGGCTGCCGCCGTCGAACTTCCGCGAGCCGTTCGGCGGCATCAGCTGGCTCGGACCGACGCTCGTCACGCCGGCGATCATCGTGTCCTACATCTGGATCTGGGCGGGCTTCGCGATGGTGGTGATCGCGGCGGGTCTCGCCGCGATCCCGCGGGAGACGCTCGAAGCGTCGCGGGTCGATGGCGGCAGCGAGTGGCAGGTGTTCCGCCGGGTCACGGTTCCGTTGTTGGCGCCGGTGCTGGCCGTCGTCTTCGTGACCCTCGTGATCAACGTGCTGAAGGTCTTCGACCTCGTGCTCGTGATCGCGCCCGGGATCGGCGCAGCGCGATGCGAACGTGATCGCGCTGCAGCTGTGGAAGACGGCGTTCGGCATCCGCGACTTCGGCCTCGGCAGCGCGCTCGCCGTGTTCCTGTTGCTGCTGGTGCTTCCCGCGATGGCCTTCAACATCAAGCGCTTCCGGGCGGAGAGTCATGAGCGCCGTCACGACGACGACCCGCGGCACCACGCGACGCGACGAGCCGCGGTCGTCACGACTCGTCGATGCGCTGACCCGGGGCCCGGCCGCCGCACTGCTCGCAGTGGTCGCGCTGCTGTGGCTGGTGCCGACGATCGGGCTGCTCGTCTCGTCGTTCCGCAGCGCCGCCGACAATGCCGATAGCGGGTGGTGGACCGTGCTGACGGCGCCGGCACAGCTCACGCTGCAGCCATACAAGAACCTGCTCGATGATCCGACGATGGTGAGTGCGTTCCTGAACACCGTGCTGATCACCTTCCGTCGTCACTGCTGATCGTCGTGGTCGCTTCGCTCGCCGCCTACGCCTTCGCGTGGATGCGCTTCCGTGGACGTGACGTGCTCTTCCTGATCGTCGTCGGTCTGCTCGTGGTGCCGCTGCAGGTTGCGCTGATCCCCGTGGCCCGCCTGTACGACCTGCTCGGGCTCTTCGGCACGATCCCGGGGTCGTGCTCTTCCACGTTGCGTTCGGACTGCCGTTCGCGATCTTCTTGCTTCGGAACTTCTTCGTGGGCATCCCACACGAGCTGCTCGAGGCAGCTCGCATGGACGGCGCGAGCGAGTGGACGGTGTTCTCGAGGGTCGTGCTGCCGCTCGGGGTTCCCGCGATCGCGTCGCTGCTGATCTTCCAGTTCTTGTGGGTGTGGAACGACCTGCTCGTGGCCCTGGTGTTCGCCGGCGGCGAGACGCAGCCGCTCACGGTCGCCATCAGGGAGCAATTGCGATCGTTCAGCGCCAACATCGACGTGATCGCGCCGGCGGCGTTCTTGCAGATGATCGTGCCGCTCGCTGGTGTTCTTCGCCTTCCAGCGATACTTCGTGCAGGGACTGTTGGCGGGGTCGCAACGCTAGCGTTCGAGGGAGGCCGGTCCCCCAGTAGGGAGCGCCAGGAATCGTCACCCCCGCGGGCTCGTTGCTGGCGTCCGGCGATCGTCCGACCAGAGAGCGCACCCGCCGGGAGCTGAGGCTTCGCCTCAGCGAGGAGGGCTGGCTGGAGGCAACGGACCGGGCAACGGCGGAAACGGCGCGGAGGGCGGTTCCACCCCGGCGGCCTCGAGCTTCTTCGCGCGGTGCCAGGCGAACCAGCCATAGCCTCCCGCGAGACCGGCGAGCGTGAGGTATGACCCGATCCGGATGAGCCATGGCGCCAGCTTTGCGACGAGCAACGTTGCGAGAGCGCTCTTCACAGGTTCGACATCGTCTGCCTCGTGATCATCCATCGCCGTTGACGCTATCGTGCCGACCCGTTCCGGTCACGGGTTTCCGACGAGGCACCTCACCATGGGGGCGTCCGCCTTCGGGAGGTGTAGCGTTGTGCGGAGGGCCTCGATGCGTGCACGCCGACGGACGCCGCTGCCTGTCGTCGTCTTCCTCGTGCTCGTGTCCTGCACATCGGGCGAAGGGGAATCGACCGACAGCTCCACCTCGCCGCCGACGACGGCATCCTCATCCGCCGCGCCGATCACGACGCTCGCGTCGGGTGCAGAGCTCCCTCGAGGGTGCAACGGGCGAACCCCTGCCCGCGGCCAGACGGTCGCGTTCGTCGCTCTGGGCCGGGCGTGGGCGCTCGATCCCGAGAGCGAGCGCCTCACGTGCATGTTCGACGTAGGCAACCCAGGGCCGTTCGCATGGGGACCTCAGGGCGATCGCGTGCTCTTGGCAGACCTGGAGGTCCGTGGCGTGACGAGCGAGGCACCGACACTTCCGGGGATCGACACACGGCCGGCCGCGTTCGACTGGGGTCATCCGATCGGGCTCGCGGTCGTCTACGCCGCACGCGACGAACGTACGCCCGGGAAACGCTTCATCGACGACGGGCATGTCGAGGCACTCACCGCGTTGCCCGGCGGGCGTTACCTCGAGGTCGCGTACCACCCGAGCGGGCTCGCGCTCGCGTTCGTGGTCGACCGGCGCGGCGAGCAGGCGATCTGGTTGTCGACGAACGAGGGAACCGATCCGGTGCGGCTCGTCTTCTCCGAGGGAGGAACTCGGTTCACCTCGATCGCGTTCACACCCGACGGCCGGCGCCTCGTCTGGACCGCGCAGCACGCCGGCGGCTATCCGCAGATCCACACGATGGACCTGGCGGAACGCACCGGCTTCGCTGACGGGTGGCGCGGAGAGGACGGGCAGGAGGCGTCGAACCTGCACCTGGCGCCTTCAGGACGTCTCATGGCATTCGACGAAGGAACCAGCTGCGCGGACCGGTCGGCGATGATCGTGCTCAGCCCCCAGGTGGCAAGGCCGGCGCTTCCCGGCAGCTCCGAGCCCAGCACGGTGCCTCGGGTGGCTCGATCGGTCGACGGTGTTGGTGGGCCTCGGCGGGTGCGACGAGCCGCTCGATCTCAGCGCGGTCGACGTTGCCGGGGACGTGAGCGCGCTCGTGCTCGGCGCCGAGGTCGCAGCGGCGCGCACGGTGACGA
This sequence comes from uncultured Actinomycetes bacterium, assembly GCA_963728665.1. GTDB lineage: Bacteria > Actinomycetota > UBA4738 > UBA4738 > HRBIN12 > JAOUEA01. The sequence goes on from CAVSLG010000021.1 coordinate 202,551, forward strand.
CGTCGGCTCCGGATTCGGTGCCCGCACCTCCTGTCGAGGCGGAGGAGCAGCCGCCGCCCGAAGGGGTCGGGTGATAGCTCCTCACGCGGCGGCCGGTCGGCCGCAAAAGGAAGAGGGCGGGGGCGCGAACGGCACGACCCGGCCGGTCGGCGCCGGTCACACTGAGCGCCGCTCGGTGCGGAACCTGCCGAGCTGGAAGATGGCCCCCGCCCACCGCCGAACGCTGGCGCACCAGGACGGGCGCGGAGCAAGACGCGGTGGTCAGCCGATGCGGGGCAGCACGTACAAGGCAAGGAACCCGAGGATCGCGAGGACGATGACGACGATCGCCGTGTACTTGATCGCCGCGTATCCGACCAGGCTGCCGCTGCGCTCAGGGTCCTGAACGTCGCGCACGTGATCGTGTGATTCTGGCTCGTAGTAGGGCATCTGGACCTCCTTCCACGGCCTCGGTTACCCCGTAGCGCGGTCGATGATTCGCCCCGATGGCAGATGCAGCCTTTGGTCCTAGGTCTGTCGCAGACGTGCGGAACGGCGCCGGCGTGCTCAGTCCTCGACTCCGTCCTGAACCGAAGGGATCGTCTCGGCCGTGATGCCGGGGGGCGGTTCGTCGGTCGGGCGGGTGGTCTGCGGCGCGGCCTGGCCGCCGGAACCTTCGCCACCGGAGCTGCGATGACGAACCTCTGGCCCCATGCTCGACGAGGAACGCCACCTTGCAATGCACCTTGTAGAGCGTGAGCTCTCCGCCATCGCCGACCGTCGCACTGCTGCCGATAACGTCGACGCCCTGGATGTTCCGCAGCGACTGGGATGCCACCCGAACGGCGTTGCGCACCGCGTCGCTGAACGACGAGTCGGAGCTGCCGACCAGCTCGACGACCTTGACGACTCCGCCCGGTCTCCTCGTGACCGCTCATGCGGTTCCCCTTTCTGTTGAAGCGAGATGACTGCCATGAGCGGCCATACCCGGGCGCATCCTTCGCCACACCTTGACCGTCGCTTGCGAACGCCTTGCACGGCCCGGACGCATGCTGTGGGGGAAGAGACCGTGTCGAGCGACACGTCGGAGAGGCGGGAGCGATGCGAAGGAAGATCTCGAGCGTGCTGGTGCCTGCAGTGGTCGTAGCGACTGGAAGTTGAAGCTCAAGGACGAGAACCGCACGATCGAGGCCGAGTAACGGGATCTTCGCGGCGCGCGCCGTCAACAGCTCGACGGGCGAATTGTGCCGGGGTCGCGCGGTGTGGTCAGGCTGAGCCCGAAGCTACCATCGACGGCATGACGACGCGCGTGCTCGTCGTCGAGGACGAGGAGGCGATCTCCGAGCCGCTCGCCGAACACCTGGCGAGGGAAGGGTTCGAGGCGGAGGTCGTCGGCACGATCGCCGAGGCGCGCAGGCGGCGCGCGAGCGAGCCGAGCCCGACGTGGTCCTGCTCGACGTGATGCTGCCCGACGGTGACGGGCGGGACTTCTGCCGGGAGGTGCGCCAGTCCTCGGACGTGCCGATCATCATGCTGACCGCTCGCGGCGAGGAGGTCGACCGGATCGTCGGCCTCGAGCTCGGCGCCGACGACTACGTCGTCAAGCCGTTCTCTGCCGGCGAGCTCGTCGCGCGCATCCGTGCGATCCAGCGCCGGGGGCGCGCCAGCACGGCGCTCGTGCCGTGGTCCGCTCACGTCGGCGCGCTCGTCGCTCGATCCGTCGTCCCGCACGGTCACCAAGGCGGCGAGCCGATCGAGCTCGCCGCGAAGGAGTTCGATCTGCTGCGCATGCTGATGTCCCGGGCGGGCGAGGTCGTCGGACGCGAAGAGATCATGGACGAGGTGTGGGACCCGCACTGGTTCGGGTCGACGAAGACGCTCGACGTGCACATCTCCTGGCTCCGCAAGAAGATCGAGGACGACCCCGGCCGACCCTGCGTACATCACGACCGTCCGCGGTGTCGGGTTCCGGTTCGCACCGCCCGACGCGGTCGAGGCGGACGCCGGGCCGGCCCGATGAAGGTCCGCACCCGGCTCGTCATCTCGTTCGCCTACATCCTGCTCGTCGTCATCGTGGCGCTCACGATCCCGCTCGGCATCGTGCTCCGCGACCGGGCGCGATCCGAGCTCGAGTCGGCTCGCCCTCACGAACGCGCAGACGATCGCGGCGGTGGAGCCGACGGGTCGGCGGCTCGCCCGGACGATCGACGAGCGCTCGCCGGCGATGTACGATCGGTACGCCGACGACGTCGGCGGCCGGGTCGTCGTGCTCGACGAGCGCGGAACCGTCGTCGCCGACTCCGACGGCGAGGACCTCGGGCAGGAGTTCGCGACGAGCGGGCGGCCCGAGGTGATCGAGGCGTTCGACTCGATGCCTCGGTCGACACGCGCGATGAGCCTCGACGAGGGCGGCGACATCGTCGTCGCCGCCGCGCCGATCATCGACGAGGGGCAGCTGGTCGGGGTCGGTCAGGGTCTCGCGCGACGTCGAGCAGGTCCAGCGCAACGTACGGCGCGCCACGCTCGCGATCGTCATCGTGGCGCGCGGCCGGGCTCGTGGCGGGCTTGACGCTGGCGTTCGCGCTCGCCGGGTCGCTCGCGCGGCCGCTCACGCGGCTCGCCGGGTCGGCCCGTCGGCTCGGGCGGGGCGACCTGGCGTCGAGCGCGGGAGCGGTCGGAAGGCGCGAGCGAGATGCAGGAGCTGGCGGGTCGTTCGACGAGATGGCCGACCGGCGTCGAGCGCACGGTGCAGGCGCAACGCGAGTTCGTCGCGAACGCGTCGCACCAGCTGCGGACCCCGCTGACCGGCATGAAGCTCCGCCTGGAGTCCGCGATCGCCGAGACCACCGACGATCGCGTGGCCACGCAGCTCGAGGCGGCCGAGCAAGGAGGTCGATCGTCTCGCCCAGATCGTGCAGCGCCTGCTCGATGATGGCCCGCGAGATCGAGGAAGGCAAAGTCAGGCGCACGCCGAACTGTCGCGCGGCTGCCGCCCGCGCGGTCGACCGATGGCGCGACCGCGCGCGAACGGGCAGGCGCCACGGTCGTCGCGGGCGACGGTGGCGAGCAGGCCGTGGCGCTCGTCGAGTCCGGACGATCTCGACCAGATCCTCGACAACCTGATCGACAACGCGATCGCGTACGCGCCCGGGCCGATCGAGATCGACGTCGAGGACGGCCCGGGGCACGATCGCTCGTGCTGGCGGTGCGCGATCACGGGCCGGGCATCGCACCCGACGAGCGCGCGCGAGTGACCGAGCGCTTCTACCGCGGGAAGGGCGTCGCAGGGCGAGGGCTCGGGGCTCGGCCTCGCGATCGCACGCGAGCTGGTCGAGCGGTGGAACGGCTCGCTCGACCTTGGAGGATGCAGACGGCGACGGCACCCGCGTCGAGGTCCGACTCCGGCGCATCCGTCGCCCACGCGTCCTTTGCCAGGTCTTAACCCCTCGCCCCATACCGTGAACCCATGAAGAAGGGTCGTCGTGATCGTGCTGCTCGGACTGGCGGGGCTCATCGCAGCGACGTCGCTCACGCTCGGTGCGCTCGCGGTGGCCGGCGACGAGGTGGGAAGCGTTGTTCGCCCGCGGCTCGACGAGGCTCCGAGAGGCCCTTCTGTCGCCCCGAGCGCTTCGAGCGCTTCGAGCACGAAGAGCCCGGATCCCGATCGCGGGAACGGTTCGCCGACCGATTCCGAGGCATCGTCGACCCCCTCCGACGACGCGAGCGGGAGCTCGACGCCGGAGCCGGGTGAAGACGGAGGTTCCGACTCGAGCGGTTCGGGCTCCGACGGGTCCGGCTCCGACGACTCGGGATCAGAGGACTCCGGCGGATCCGACGATCATTCCGACGACGACGACTGAGCTTTCCCCGGCCTTAACCGCCTCCTGGGCATGTCATAACCCGCACCTCCGTAGCGTGGTACCAGCGACTCAGGCGAGCCGTGGATCACCGATAAGGAGGAAGAGATGGATCGAGGTCACACGCAGGATGATCATGGTGTTCGTTCCGCTGGCGCTGACGGCCCTCGCGATCGGTGGTGCTGTGGCACTCGCGCCAGAGCCCGTCGACTGCGACTCCCTCGCCTGCCACGTTCACGCCATCTGCGAGCCCGTCCGACGACCCCAGTCTCGACGCAAGCCCGTCGGAAGATCCCACGCGTGACTCGAGCCCGTCGGACGATCCAACGCCTGAGCAGAGCGCCGACGACGAGGTGTCGGACACCCCGAGCCCTGACGACGACGCGTCCAACACCCCGAGCCCCGACGAGGCGTCGGACACAGCGAGCCCGAAGAGGACCACGAGGACGAAGAAGAGGGCTCTGAGGACGACGAAGGGAACGATGACGACACCAGTCCCGACGAGAACGACGAGTCCGCGGTCTGACGGCGCTACGCGCCGATGCCGGCACGCAGAGCGGGGAAGCGTGTGAGGAGACCTTTCGCCTCGACCTGGTACAACGGCTGAGGCTGCGGCAAGCCCGGGAGCCGATGTCGTCCGAGGCTTCGCGCTCGCACCCCGGTCGGCAGCGATCGCTCGACGGCTGCCTTCGTCTTGCCGGAGATCAGGATCTGTCCGCCGTGCCCGACGAAGCAGACGCGGCTCACGGTGTGCACCGAGAGCCCGACGTAGCCGGCCTCGGTGAGCGTGGGCCGTCCGCTATGGATGCCCGCCCGCACCCGTACGTCGAGGTCGTCGGGCCACGGCCGTGTGCGCATCGTGCGCTGCACGTCGACGGCCGCTTCGACCGCACGCCGCGGTGCGTTCGAAGACCGTGAGCGACTCGTCGCCGTGGGCGTCGACGAGGCGTCCGCCGCACCGGCGAGCGGCATTGCGGATCACGGATCGCACGTCGCGGAGCAGGCCCGAGTAACGATCCTCGAGTCGCCGTAGCAGGAAGGTGGAGCCCTCGATATCGGTCATCAGGAAGGTCACGGCGCCGGTCGGGAAAGGTCGAGAAGTCGGGCGTGCGAGCGCTCCGCTCCGATCGGAGCTGGCCGTCGATGAACCCGACGGGCACGATGCCGTAGCGCTTCGCGGCCTGCAGCAGGCGCCGGCGTGCGCGTTCCCTGGCGGCGTCGTTCTCGAACTTGACGCGTTGCGAAACGCGCGAGCGCGTTGCGCACGTGTGATTCGTCGTGGATGGGAGCCGGCGATTGCCGTGCGAGTCGATGTAGGCGAAGGCCCGGTCGGGCAAGCTCGCCCGCTCGCGCGCGCTGAGCGTGGCCATGCCCCTGACGATACCGGGCGAGGCCGACGCGCGAGTCGCGCTACTCGAAGGCCTCCTGGATGTCGTGCTCGGTGCTGCCTTGTCATCCTCGCTCGAGGTCGAGCGACACGGAGTTCATGCAGTAGCGGTCGCCGGTGGGCGCGGGCCGTCGGGGAAGACGTGGCCGAGGTGGCCGCCGCAGCGGCGCGCACGTCGACCTCGGTGCGCCGCATGCCGAGGCTGTCGTCCTCGTGCAGCTCGACCGCGTCGGGCTCGATCGGCTCCCAGAAGCTCGGCCAGCCGGTGCCCGACTCGAACTTCGTCTCCGAGCTGAACAGCGGCGCATCCGCAGCCCGCGCACCGTAGACGCCGGGCTCCTTCGATCGAGGCGTAGGTGCCCGTGAACGCGCGCTCGGTGCCCTTGTTGCGCAGCACCTCGAACTGCTCCGGGGTGAGGCGCTGCCGCCACTCCTCCTCGGTTCGGGGATCGAGAGGCTCCGTCGCTGGTGGGTCTCGGTTCGATCGGACATGAGACCTCCTCGTGATCGGGCTACCCGGACTGCGCGGCTCGTCCACGGTTCGCCGGTACCGGTGCCGAGCGCATGCGTTCGCCCCAGAGCTCCTCGACCGCGACCTGGATCACGCCCGCGACCGGCAGCGCGACCACCGCGCCGATGAAGCCCGCGAGCTCGACGCCGATCACGACGGCGAGCAGCACGACGAACGGGTTCAGCCGGATCGTGCGGCCGTACACCAGCGGCTGGAGCACATGATTCTCGAACTGCTGGTACACGATGAAGAAGATCGTGACGACGATGCCGGCCGTGATCGAGTGCAGGAAGGCGACGATGATCGCCGGCAACGCGCCGATCGTCGCGCCGATCAACGGCACGAGATCGGCGACCCCGACCCAGAGCGCGAGCAGGAACGCGTACGGCAGCCCGAGCGCGAGCAACGTCAGAAGCGACGCGATCGCCGCGACGATGCTCGTGAGCAGGTTGCCGACCACCCACCCCGAGACGGCGCGCATCGATCGCTCGGCGATGCGCGTCGTCGGAGCGCGCACCTGGTCGGGAAGCGCGTCGTCGCCGGTCCGCACGAGCCGAGGTCCGTACAGCAGCAGGAAGATCGTGAACACCACGATCGAGATGAATCCGACGATCGCCTGACCGATGCTCGCGAACACCGAGAGCAGCGGACCCGACAGGCCCACCAGCTGGTTCGGCAGGTCGCTTCCCACCGAGCCCGACACGGCTGTCGATGTTGAACCGCTCGCGGAGATCGCGGATCACCGGCGCATCACGGATGCGGTCGATCGTTGCCGGCAGGTCCTCGGCGAACTCGACGGACTGGCTGATCACGGGCTTGGCGAAGGCGAAGGCGATACCACCCAGGAGCATCGTGATGGCGACGACGACGATCGCGACCGCGACGCCTCGGCGTTTGACCGTTCGCTCGACTCGGTCGACGAGCGGCGCGAGCACCGCAGCGAAGAAGACCGCGAGGAACAGCCAGACCAGAACCCGTCGGAGCTCATAAAGCAGGAACAATGCGAGCGCGACCGCGAGTAGCACGCCGACCACGACGAGCACGTCGCGGGGCGTGACGTGCTGGTCCCTTGACGCTCGGTCGGCGCATGAGTGCAGGCTACCCGCTCGAGCAGTCGAGTAACCGGGGACCAAGGCTCCATGATGTCAACAGCCCATCGGGACGAGCACAAGTCGTACTCAAGACAAGGTATCGGGGGGCGGAGGGTCGACCTCGGGCGCATGGTCGACCCGTCGCTCGGGGGACGAGACTACCTGCATGGACGTCGGAGTTCCTTTCTGCGAAGAGTGTGGCCGCGTGGGCGCGAGGCTCTCGGGGCTGCATCCTGGCGACGCGGGCATCGTTCGCTGGACGCTCTATGCCTGCGGGCACGTGACGACGGAGATCGCGCTCGACCCCTCGCTGATCGGCGAGGAACAGGACCTCGCCCCCCACGCAGCACCGACGGTCTGACGCAACGTAGGAGACCGGGATGCGGCCGGTCACCGTCGCGCCTTCGCCCGGCGCAGATCGCACGTCGAGGGTGCCGTCGATCGCGTCCAGCCGGTCGATCATGCCTTGAAGGCCGCTCCCATGACCCGTCGCTGCGGGGTCGAAGCCGACGCCGTCGTCGGTGACCTCGAAGATCAGCTCCCCGTCTCTCGGCGAGCCTGATGGTCGCCGTCGAGGCCCTCGCGTACTTGGCGACGTTCTGCAGCGCCTCGAGCACGCAGAAGTACACGGCGGCCTCGATCTCCTGGGGGTAGCGCCCGATCGCCGTCGGCCTCGACCGTCGACCGGGATCGGGGCCTTCCGCGCCTGGGCGTCGAGGGCCGCCGCGAGGCCCTGGTCGGCCAGCAGCGGCGGGTAGATCCCGCGCGCGAGGTCGCGGAGGTTCTCCAGCGCTTCGTCGGCGTCACCTGAGCCTGCGCGAGCATCGCCCGGTCTTCCCGGGTCCTTGCTCGTCGCAGCGTTCTCGCGAGCCGCAGCTTCACGCCAGCGCGACGAGCTGCTGCTGCGCGCCGTCGTGGATGTTGCGCTCGAGCTTCCGGCGCTCCTCGTCCTGGGCGGCGACGATCCGCTGGCGGGAGGCGCGCAGCTCACGAGCCGAGCTGAGCTCGGCGGTCAGCCGCACGTTCCGCAGCACCAGCCCGGCCTGCGACGGCGAGGTCGCGACAGCAGCTGCTCCTCGGCGGGCGTGAGCGGCTCGCTCGGCGGGCTTGGTCAGCGTGAGCGCGCCGAGCAGCTCGCCCTGGTGGCGGACCGGCGACGGCTCGGTCGACATCGGGGAACTCGGGGAGCTCACCGTCGCGGCAGCGGCGATCGGCGCCTCCGGGCCGTCCGTCCGTCGGGCCACGACGGCGGCGGGCTGCAGCTCGGTCGCCGACCCGCAGCCACACCTCGCGTCGCGTCGCTCCCGTGCCCTCGCCGAGGACCCGGGCCATGCGCGGCAGCACGTCCTCGGTCGAGTACGTGTCGCGCCATCCGCTCGGAGAAGTCGGAGAGCACCTCGTACGGCGTGGCGCGCTTCCCGTAGACGAGGCGGTTGGCCAGCCGCTCGCGCGCTCGCGCACCGGCTGGAACGCGAGCGCGACGACGCGGTCGCCGCGATGGAGAGCCGAGCGTTCGGTTCGCCCGCTCGTGCCGATCGGCCGCGCCGATGCCGACCACGATCGCGAGGTACACGGCGGTGACGAACGCGGCGAGCACCGCGACGACGACGGTCTTGTTGATGACGACGTCGATGTCGTAGAGGCGGTACTTGAGGATCGCGATGCCGACCGCGACGGGGACCATCAACAGCGCGATGCTCGGAAGGACGCTCCCGCCGAACTCGTTGAACAGTGGGCTGTTCGCGATGATGGCCGCCACGAGGAACGCTCCGGCATAGGCGAACCACTTGAGCTGCGCTCGCTCGTCGCCGCTCGCGCGCCGGAACCGGATGACGAGGGAGGCCGCCGAGGCGATCCCGAGCACGAACATGAGCAGGACGCCCGCGACCTGGATGTTGAACGCGAGCTTGAAGGCGTCGGTTGCCCCTGCGGGCGCATCGTCGCCGATGTTCGTGAGGATCGGTCCCCTCATGGGCCAGGCGGTGATGGCGACCGGGATCACCGTGATCACGATGGCCACCGCGCCGAGCCACGCGACGGGCCGCCACCGTCGCGACGGGAGCCGGCCATCGGGGAAGAGCAGGAGCAGGTAGGTGAACACGAGGATGATGGCGGGAGGCCAGATCCACGACCCCAGCCAGGCCATCACGTCGCCGCCCGGCAGCGATCCGGGCTCGGTGACCAAGGCGTGCGTCGAGTACTCCCCGGCGAAGGATGCGAGCGCGAAGCACAGGCCGGCGGCGCAGAGGATCCACCCGACGGCGTTGTCCGGGCGGCGCGTGGCGATCAGGGCTCCGACGACGGAGAACGCGAGCACCGCCGGAAGCCCCAGGAGGCTGAAGACATCCAACGAGGAGGCGACCGCATCGATGGCCACGGTGCCCACGATCGCCGCCGCGGCGACCACGCACATCGACCACGCGAGCCACGCTGCTCCTCGAGACCTCAATGCGGCACCTCCTCGAGGTCGATTCTGCGCGTCCGTCGGGGCGGGCGGAAGGGTGCCTGCCTTCCCGACCGAGCGCTAGCCTCGTCTTCAGGCGGAGGGAGACAGGCGAACGCGACTGAACGAACGGGTCGTACGCTCGACCATGGCGGAAGGGGGGAGGCATGGCGGACCACGACGCGCGACGATCGCGGAAGGACTCTGGGCGAGGTCGGCGCGGGGGACTGGGACGGGGCGAGAGAGCTCATGCACGAGGACTTCGTCCAGGAGTGGCCGCAGTCGGGCGAGCGGATCGAGGGGCCCGAGGACGCGCTCGAGATCGACCGGAACTTCCCCGGAGGGCTTGCCGTCGATGCGCGTTCCGCCGGACGGTCGGCCGCGCGGCGACCTCGCCGTGCTCGAGGTGGAGCTCGCGTACGCCGACGGCAGCGTCTACCAGGGCGTGAGCATCATGGAGGTGCGCGAGGGCAAGGTCGTGCAAGGAGACCGACTACTTCGCCCAGCCGTTCGAGGCGCCGCAGTGGCGCGCCCAGTGGGTCCGGCGGATGCCGCGGTGAGCGACGCCGGACCGCTCGCGCGAGCCGACATCCGGCATGACGCCGCGTCGCAGAAGCGATGGACGATGGTCGCCGTCGTCCTCGGGTCGGCGGTCGTGTTCCTCGACACGTCGGTCGTGAACCTCGCGCTGCCGCGCATCGGCGAGGACCTCCCCTCCGACCTGTTCGGCACGCTCGAGGCGCAGTCCTACGTCGCCTACGGCTACTTCGTCACGCTGAGCGCGCTGCTGATCCTGGCGGGCGGGCTCACCGACTACCACGGACGGCGCAAGATGTTCTCGCTCGGCCTGATCGGGTTCGCCGCGACCTCGCTGCTGTGCGGCATCGCGCCGTCGATGGAGTTCCTGATCGTGGCTCGCGTGCTGCAGGGGGCGGCCGGCGCGCTCGTCGTGCCGGGGTCGCTCGTCGATCATCACCGCGAGCTTCGAGGGCGAGGAACGCGGCCGCGCGTTCGGCGTCTGGGCGGGCGCCTCGGCGGCCACCACGATCCTCGGGCCGTTCGTCGGCGGGCTGCTCGTCAACACGATCTCCTGGCGCATGGCGTTCCTGGTCAACCTGCCGTTGCTCGCGTCGCCTACTTCGCCACGATCCGGTACGTCCCGGAGTCGCGCGACCCGGACGCCAGCGGGCACTTCGACTGGCTCGGCTCGGTCGTGATCGTGCTCGCGGTCGGCGGCCTCGCCTTCGGCACGATCCGCGGGCAGCAGCAGGGCTGGGGCGAGCCGGTCGCCGTCGGGAGCCTCGTGGTCGGCGCGCATCGCCGCGATCGCGTTCCCGTTCCTGATGCTGCACCGCCGCGACCCGCTCGTGCCGCCGCGGCTGTTCCGGTCGCGGAACTTCACCGTGACGAACCTCTCGACGCTCGTGATCTACGGCGCGCTCTACGTCTCGCTGACGTTCCAAGGCATCTTCCTGATCGGCACGCTCGGCTACAACGAGCAGGCCGCCGGGCATCGCGGGCATCCCCGGCACGCTGTTGCTCGTGCTCTTCTCGACACGGTTCGGACGCTCGCGGCCACGGCACGGTCCGCGGCTGTTCATGGCCGCTCGGCCCCGCGATCATGGCGCTCGGGCTGCTCTGGTTCGTGCGGCATGCCCGCCGACAGCGCGGCGTGGGTCCTCGGCGGCGGGGCAGGGTCGTCGATCCTGCCGCCCGCCGACTACTTCATCGACCTGCTTCCCGGCGCTGCGTCGTGTTCGGCATCGGCCTGATGATGATGGTCGCCCCGCTCACGACCGCGCTGATGACGTCGGTGCCCGAGAGCAACGCCGGCGTGGCCTCGGCGATCAACAACGCGATCTCGCGGGTCGGCTCGCCGCTCGTGACGGCGGTGATCTTCGTCGCGGTCGCGTCCAGCTTCTACGCCTCGATCGCGCGAGCAGGTGCCCGGCGCCGACGTCGATTCGAGCGAGTTCCGGGCCGACGTCGCGCCGCTGAACCAACCGCCGCCGACGTGGCCGACCGAGGTCCGCGCCGCGGCCCGGATCGGCCTCGACCGACGCGTTCCATCTCGCGATGATCGTCTCCGCGGGGCTCCTGCTCGTGGGCGCCGCGATCAACGCCGTCGGCATCCGCAACCCCGGGGCCGAGGGCCGCCATGCGGGGCCGGGCGGCGAGCAGCCTCCGGGCGAGGGCGCGGGCGCCGGCGGTCCGGTGCGCGGGTCGCCCGAAGCGTTCGCGAGCGGGGAGCGACGTCCGCCGAGACGACCGGGCCCGCGCGCGACCCCTAGCTGCGCCGTGCTCGGGTACACCACGCTCCTCGCCGTCAGCGGCCGGTCAGCGAGAAGTGCATGTAGTCCTTCAGCGTCGTCCAGTCGCCGCCCCACTCCCACCCGATCCTCGCGAACGCGCGCACCACGACGTCGCCGGCGTGGATCATGCCGGGCTCGCGCAGCGACCGGTCGACGTACGGCTTCGCCGCGCGTCGCAGCACCGAGCCGTCGGGCGCGACGTAGGGGTTCTGCAGCGGGTTGATGTCGATCGCCCATCCGTAGGAATGGTGCGAGAGCGAGCCCGGGTTGCCGGTCGCCGGCCGGCAGTTGAACGCGGCCGTGCGGTTGCGCGTGCTGTGCCAGTAGTCGCCGGGCCTCGGCGGGCCGATAGGCCGCGCGGCAGCTTGATGCGATGGATGCGGAAGCCGGCGCGGAACAACCGGTGGAACACGCCGAGCACGTCGCCGCGCCAGCATCTCGTGCACGATCAGCGGTCCCGAGCGCGGGCGTCCCTTGAAGTCCCAGTAGCGCACCTGCACGTGCCGCAGGTCGTCGAGACCGACCGGGCAGCCCGGGTGCCAGTTCCTGCCGATCAGTCGTTCCCGCAGGAAGGGCCCGATGCGGGAGACGCCGCCCACGAACCGAGGCGCGCGGTCGCGGTCGGTCGCCGGCTCGCAGACGGTCGGCACCCGGCCGCTCGCCGGGGACGGCAGCCACGCGACGCTCACCGAGCGCCGCGACGCGACGCGGCGAGGCTCGCGGCGGGAGCGGCATATGCAGCGGACTCGCGCGGGCGCCCGAGGTTCCTCGCGAGGGCCATCAGCGCTCGACCGACACCGTGACCTGGTCGCCGCCCGCGATCGAGATCGTGCGCGGGCCGAGCGTGCGATCGCCGATCGTGGCGCCGGCGCCCGACGGCTTCACCGTCATCGAGCGCAGGCCGGTCGCGATGACCACCTGCATCGTGCCGGGCTCCGGGTAGCGTCGCGGCGTGAGCCCGCCGTAGTAGAAGGCGAGGATGCGCGAGGCCGACCACCGCGGACCGCCTTGCCGTACGCGCCCCACTGCACCATGCCGACGCCGTGGCCCCAGCCGCGTCCGTCGATCACGAGCCCGCGGGGGCTCGCCGACAGCGTGAACCACCCGGAGGGCACCGTCGCGGGGAGCCCGTCGGTGGGGTAGCGCCGCGGCAGCAGGCACGAGGCCCAAGTGTTCAGCGCGTCGCGCACGCCGCTCGCATCGACCGTGCGGGTCTGGCCGCCGCCGGTGAGGCGCACCGCGGAGCCGTCGACGCCGCGCCGAGGTGATCGGCGTGCCGGCGGGCCAGGAGCCGTCGGCGCGCAGCACGGTCGCGAGGTCGTCGAACGGGCAGCTCCACGCGCCAGCGCGACAGCGGCGACGCGCCGTCGTCGCGCTCGACCACCGGACGCAGGTAGGGCAGCGGCGCGCTGCCGAACACCTCGTCGTTGCCGTACGTGCGGCCGTTCGAGGTCGAGGAGTAGACCGTGTCGGCGGGCCGGTCCCCCGTACAGCAGCACCTGGCCGCGCGTGTCGCGCACGGCCGCGTACCAGCGATGCATGCCCGGCGGCCGCGGCTGCGGGATGCCCCCGTACACCTGGCAGTCGCTCGTGCCGCAGATCGGCGTGTCGAGGTCGCCGCCCTGCTCGCCCGTCCACCCGGTGCGCGAGAGCACGTAGCTGCGCGCCGCGATGACCTGGGCCTCGAGCGCCGCCCTCGGCCAGGTCGGCGGCACCTCGGCGATGCCCTCGAGGTACTCCTGGAAGGTGATCGTCACGGTCGCGGTCAGCGTGCCGTCGTCGGCGGTGCGCACCGAGAGCGTGCCCGGGTAGCGCCCGTCGAACGTCGGTCGTCTCGGTCGACGCAGCGCGACGCGCTCCACGGGTAGACGCCGCGGACCCGGAAGGAACCACCTCCAGTCGATCCGATGCGGATCCGTCGGCCGGAGGTCTCGAACGACGTCGTATCACCCGGTGGAGACTGCGTCGTCGAGATCGGCGGTGCCGAGGTCGTCACCGTGCGTGGGGAAGGGTTGGTCGAGCCGCCATCTCGCGCGTCGTTCGCTGAGGTGCATCCGGCGATGAGAACCACGATCACGCTCACCGAGCAGGCGGCGCGGACGGGGAAGCGTCGTCGCATGGTTGGCACACCCTACGCGCACAGCTGCCCGGAGCTGCAACTCCGGGGGTCAGTACCCTCGGCCTGTTCCCGCCTTCTTCGTGATGGGTTCACCGGCCGGATCGACCACGTACCAGACGTCGCCACGCCCTGGCCGTTCGTGTCGCCGGCGGCCTCGTCGGGGGCGAAGTAGTAGAGCGGGGTGGCCGGCGTAGGTGACCTGCACCTCGCCGTCGTCGCGCTCGGTCGTGCCGAGGAGCGAGTCGTCGACCCCGTCTCCCGCGATCGGCGCGTCGTCGATCAGCGCGGGCCAGCGTCGGCGCAGTCTCGTAGCACGTGCTCGAGCCGTCGGTGTCGGCCTCGAACAGGTACAGGGTCATGCCCTCGGCGTCGACGAGGATCGACCCGAGGTCCGAGTCCGCGATCCACCGTGCCGGTCGTCGGCGGGCTCCGCCGCCGACTCGGGCTCTCCGCGACCGAGGGTCGGCTCGCCGCCGACGCCCGTTCGTCGTCGCCGCTGCAGGCGGCGAGCGCTGTTCGCGAGCGCGAGCCCGATCCGCCAGCTACCGCATCGCACCGATCCGCATCGTGCCGTCTCCCTCCCGTCGCTCGTGGTCGCGTGGAGACGGGGGGATACGGGCCGCGGCGGCTCGCGTTCAACACGAGGCGCGGATCGAACCATGACGGCCCTCGGCCCGTACCCTTCGCAGAGGCGATGGGTTCAGCGCGATCCGACCTCGACGAGCAGCGGCATCCGGGCGGCGTACTCGGCGCACGCCGGCGAGATGTTCGGGTTCGCCGTGCGGTCGCTCGAACGACCGCGGGCTCGCGGAGGAAGCCGTGCAGGAGACGTTCGTCCGGGCCTGGCGGTTCGGCGATCGATTCGATCCGCAGCTCGGCACGATGCGCACGTGGCTCTTCGCGATCCTGCGGCACGTCGTGATCGACATCGCCCGGGCGCGCGCGATCTGGCCGGAGCCGGCGTCCGACGAGGCGATCGAGCGGGCGACCGACGGCGACGCCTCGCCGGAGGACCGGCTCGAGCAGGCGCTGCTCGCCTGGCAGATCGAGGAGGCGCTGCGCCGGATCGGCGACGACCATCGACGGGTCGTGCTGGAGACGTACTTCCGCCGTCGCCCCTACGCCGAGGTGGCGGTCAGAGCTCGGCATCCCCGAGGGAACGGTGAAGAGCCGCGTGTACTACGCGCTTGCGAGCGCTGCGCCTGGCGCTGGAGGAGATGGGGTGGGATGAGCTCCTCGCCCTGACGACCACGTGCGACCGCTGCTGGGCGCCTTCGTGCTCGGCCACCTCGACGCCGGCGAGGCGACCGCGGTGCGGCGCCCATCTCGACGGCTGCGCCGCCTGCCGCGAGGAAGCGGCCGAGCTCGCTCCCGTCGCTGCCTTGCTTGCCGCTCGGCCGATCCGGGCGGGTGGGCGCCCGGCCGAGCGGCCGCGCGCGAGATGCTCGACGAGGTGCTCGCGCGCATCGAGCGCGAGCGGCGGACGCGCGCGATCGCGAGCGACGACGGGTCGATCGCCCGCTCGCGTCGGCGCCGTCGCGGCGGCGCTCGCGCTCGTTGTGGTCGTCGCCGTGGTCGCCCTGGAGCCGGTATCCGAGCGAGAACCGCGGTGGCGGTCGTGCTGATCGCCACACTGCCCGGCGTGCGTGGGCGAGGCGGTCGTGCACGAGGACCCCGGAGCGACATGGGTCGAGCTCACGACCTCGGGTCTGACTCCGGGCGAGACCTACGCGGTGTGGCTCGAGGAGAGCCGCACGCGAGAACGCTCGCCCCTCGGCACGTTCACGGGCGTCGACGGGCGACCTCTACATCAGCCTGTACTCGACGTTGCCCGCGGATCGGGCGGCGTCGATCGGCGTCAGCACGCCGACGGTTCGACCGTGATGGGGGCACCATCCCCGATGACGTTGCCTCCTGATGGCCCGCTGGATCAACCGGCCGGATCAACCGGCCAGATCCAGAAGGCGAGCGTGCTGCCAGGCGCGAGCCAGAAGACACCGAGGGCAGTGCCGGCGATCACGTCGGTGAGCCAATGTGCCCCGAGCACCAATCGCGAGAATCAGCGGCACGCGATCATCAACACCGCCCCGCCGCCAGGATCCGATCGGTTCGTCGAGTTCGATCCATCGCCACGATGATCGCGATGATCCCCCAGACAGCGACGGCCTGCGCCATGTGCCCAGACGGGAACGATTCACCGCTCAGGTCGCCCGCCGCCCAATCGACCGGGGCCGGACGGTCGAACAGCGCCTTGAGCAAGGTCGTCGACACCGCGACACCGATGAACGCTATGCCCACCAATAGCGCGGGACGCCAGTCGCTCCTGCGGAGCGCGAAGAACAGCCCGACCGCGAGCAGCAGAGAAGAACGACCCTCGAGCCGAGCTCGCCACCGCCAGCGCCTTCAGGGGCAGGAACAGCAGCCGGTGGTCGGGGCGCTCCTCCACGGAGCTCTCGACGTCGAGGTCGACCGCCGAAGGGCGGTCTTCGAGCAGTGCCGCCGTCACGGCGAACACGGCCACAGATGCCAGCGCACCACCGGCCACGAGCCATCGGGTCGACGAGGAGACCGCCCGCGTGGGGGTGGCGGTTCTCGACCTGTCGGATCACGTTCAGTTCCCATCTCATGGGCGTTGCCGGAGCCCTCTCCTACACCACGACCCTCCGCGCTGGTCGGCCGCGTCTCGGCCATCGGGGAAGTGAAACCGCCTCGTACGCGTGCGTTCGCCGGCGCCACGGGGGTTCTGGAACCGTGGCGATCGATGCACGATGTTGGAGTCAGTCTACCGGGTCCGTGGTGGCTGTCTTCGAAAGCGACCGACACGGTCTCCTCATCCCTTCGTTCTTCCTGCCTTGCCGAACGGCGCAAGGCCCGTTCGTCGGCCTCGGTGACATCGCTCCCCTGTAGCGACCGGGGCCAGAGGTGCTGGGAGAGCACGACGTTGAGCTCCGCGCCCACGAGTGTGATCTGGGCACCGAGGTAGATCCAGCCGAGCAGACCGATGACGAGTGCGAACGTGCCGTAGACGTTGGATGCCGACGCGATCCGCCCCTCGATGATCCACCCCCCGGCGGCGAGCAGCACGGTCCATGCCACCCCCGCCAGGGCGGCCCCGGGGAGCACGACGCGCCAAGCCAGGCTCGCCGATGTGAGCAGCCGGTAGGCCACGGCGAACATCGCGACGTTGAGCACGCCCGAACCCAGCAGGCTCAGGTCGCTTCCACGCCCCTGACGCACCGGCCGCGGCGCCGGAGAGCACCGCGGCGCCGACGACGAAGGCGCCGAGGATCACCAGCATCAGCGAGGCTCGCCGATCGGATACCGGCATGCCGGGACGTCGCTTGCGCGGCACGTCCCACACGGTGTCCATCGCGACCTGGGTGGCCCGCACGCCTCCGAGGCCTGCCCACAGGGCCAGCGCGAGGCCGAACGCGACCGCCACCCCCGAGCCTTCGATCGAGCCCACTCCGCGCGGATCTGCGTACCGATGACCGGGAACTGCGAGAGCGCCGACCTGAGGAGCTGCTCCTGCAGGTCGATCCGTCCCTTCAGCACGATGCCCGCGATCGAGGCCAGCACCATGAGCAGTGGGAAGAGCGAGAAGAACCCGTAGTAGGCGATCGCGGCGGCGAGCAAGCCCGCACCGCTCTCGCCGAAACGCTTGCCGACACCGAGAGGGAAGGCGAGCCAGCGATGTGCTCGTTGGTATCCATCGACCCATCGCAGGGGTGCGCTCACATCCATGGCCCCGATGTTCCCTGGAACGACTGCCGGAAACGGCCTCGAAGCGGGTCGACCGTGCGGCTGGCTCACAGCCTTGCCCGCGATCGCGCGGGCGGAATACCCTCGCCCCTTGAGCGAGCGCGGGGGCATCGAGTACATCGACTTCGAGGTCGAGATCGGCGAGCTGACCGCCGACGGCTACCCCGTGGCCGTGCTGCGTTCGCCGGCGGGGGAGCCGCGCGGCATGTTGCGGCTTCCGTTCGAGGGGCTCGAGCTCGAGAACAAGCTGCAGGCGCTCCGGCTGGCGCTGCTCAGCTCGTCGACGACGGTGCGGCGCATGGCGTCGCCCGAGGACGCCACGGTCGAAGGGTTCGGTGGCGCGCTCTTCGATTCGCTGTTCTCGGCGACGTTCGGAGCTGCCTCGACGTGAGCCGCCACGAGGCGTCCGCGACCGGCAAGGGCGTGCGCATCAAGCTCCGCATCCAGGCGCCCGAGGTCGCGACCCTTCCCTGGGAGTTCATGTACGACGCGCGGGCCGGCGAGTACCTGTCGCTGTCGAAGTACTCACCGATCGTCAGGTACCTGGAGCTCGCCACCCCGGTGGTTCCGCTGCGGGTGGATCCTCCGCTCCGGATGCTCGCGATGGTCGCCTCGCCCGACGACCTGCCGACGCTGAACGTCGAGCGCGAACGGTTGCGGGTCGAGACGGCTCTCGCGGGCTCGTCGCCGCCGGCGCGATCGAGGTCGAGTGGATCCTCGACGGCAGCTGGCGCACCCTGCAGCGGCGGCTCGACGACGACACGTGGCACCTGTTCCACTTCTCCGGTCACGGACGGTTCGACGCCGCGCGCGACGAGGGCACGGTCGCGCTCGTCGACGAGCACGGGGCATCGGCGTCGTTCAGCGCGACGCAGCTCGCGCGCATGCTGGCCGACCATCCGACGCTTCGGCTCGTCATGCTCAACGCCTGTGAGGGCGCGAGGGGAGGCTCGCGCGACATCTTCTCCGGCACGGCCTCGATCCTCGTGCGGCGTGGCATCCCGGCGGTGCTCGCGATGCAGTACGAGATCGGCGATGCGCGCTGCGGTCGAGCTGGCGCGGACCTTCTACGAGTCGATCGCGCGAGGCATGCCGATCGATGCCGCCGTCGCCGAGTCGAGCAAGGCGATCAGCTTCGCAAGGGGCGACTCGCTCGAATGGGGCACGCCCATCCTCTACACCCGGGCGCCCGACGGGGTGCTCTTCCGACTCGATACCGGCGCCCTCCCGCCACCGCGGCCGGCCGAGCCGGCGGCGACCCAGAGCCGGCACGCGAACCCGCTCCGCGGAGGCCGAGCCGGTCACGCGAACCCGAGCCGGTACGCGACGTCCGAGCCGAGCTCGCGAGCGGGAGCCCGCGGTCATGCCAGCCGGCCCGAGGCGACGAGGGCGTCCGGCCGCAGCGGGCCGCCGCGCGTTCTCGCGTCCCGTGGCTCGCGGCCGCGGCCCTCGCGATCGCGGCCGGCGGATTCCTGGCCTTCTCCGCGGCTCGGTCCGATGCCCCCGAGCGATCCGTCGTGGCGGGATCTCCTTCGGACGGTGCCACCTCGCGCCGCCCCAGACACTCTCGCTGGCCGATGCCGCCCTCGACGGCCGCTATGCGATGGAGATGACCCTGATCGACTACCGCAACGGTCCGCAGAGTCCGTCGCTGTGGGGCGCGGCTCCCGACGAGCGCGAGATCGGCACGGTCTGGCCCGCGGAGGACTGGCTGTTCTCCTCGACGTGCTTCCCGGAGGCCTGCGACACCGAGGTGACGGTCGAGGGACGGGGCATGAGGACGTGGGACCTGCGCAAGGACGGACGCACGTACGCCGGCAAGGACGAGGGGCTCGATTGTCAGGGCACGACCGTGACGAGGGTCCTGAGCTTCACGGTGTCGGGGGCCGACACGGTCGACGGCGTCCACACCGCCACGAGCGTCGAAGGCCGTCTCACGATCTCGGTGCAGTGTCCGGGGTTCAGCGAGCCTCAGCGCGCGACGTTCTCGCTCAGCGGCGTGCTCACGTCGTAGCGACGTCATCGCGACGCAGGTGCCGGCTCGCGAGCAGCTGCGAGACCCCACGCCCGCCGCCGCGGCGGCCACTGCGCGGCGAACCAAGGAGCCGAAGGCAGCGCCGAGGCGAGTCCCAACCACGCGAGCGATCCGCCGAGCAGGCCGATCACGAGGCGGTCGAGCGGCCGGAATCCGTCATGCCAGCTCGCGGCCACGATGGGTGCGGCCAGCAGCACCGTGACGAGCGTGGCGAGCAACGGGAACCGCAGGGGCCGGGCGACGTCGAGCGACAGGTCGAACGTCGCGATCGCGCCGATGCCCGTGAGCAGGGCGCTCAACAGGGCCGTCTGGAACAACACCAGTCGTGATCGGCCGGCCTGCAGGCGCTCCTGGCTCTGCTGCAGTCGCAACGACGACAGGCTCGTCGCGTGCTGCGCTCGCTCTCCGACGGCCTCGGCGTAGCCGATGTCGTGCTCGATCTGGTCCGACAGGCGCATGGCGAGCGCGCGGTCGCGATCGATCATCGTGCCGGGATACCGCGCCCGGTGCCACCGAGGCGAGACCAGCGCCATGTTGTGCCGCGCGATGTCGATCGTGCGCTGCAGCGCGCGGAAGTACGAGAGTTGGATCACGAGACCCGCCGAGTCGGCCTGAGCCTCGATCAGCCGGCGTTCGGCCGTCGCGATCGTGCTCGTCGACCGCGCATCGAGGTCGCGATGCGCCGCCAGCGACTCGTCGACCGCACGTGCCACGCGCTCGACGGCCGTCTGCGAGGTCTGCCTTGCGCGCAGCGTGCACGCGCTCCTCGTAGCGGACCTTGGCGGCATGCACCTGGTACTGCACCATGCGTGCCAGGTCCTGCTCGCCCGCCCACCAGAACAGCCGCGACAGCTCATCGCGGCTTCCGAGCGGCGCGAGCGCCGCCACCACCCGCCGGCCGGCCTCCTCGTCGCCGTCCCAGAGCACGATGCCGGCTCTGCGGCTCGTACGGCGTGTTCCAGAGGCGGAGCCCGCACGGGGTGCATGGCTCGCTCGACGGCCGGGCGCAGCGGGTCGGTCGATGGCGCGTCGTAGGCGCAGAGGAAGGTGAAGGTCTCCCCCAGCAGCGCGCCGGGGACCGCGAGCTCGCCGGTGGCCTCCTTCCACGTCTCGAGCAGCTCCCGCCATCCGTCGAGATCCTTCGATGACGCCGGATCGTCGAATGCGATCGCCAGTCCGACCACGTCATGACGGCGGAACATCAAGCCCTGCCGGCCCTTGCCGGCCCCCGGCGTGCCTCGGGCGGCGAGGATCTCGAAGGGTGCCGAGGGCCTGTCGGGCCAGACGAACGACGGTGTCGACGCCGGGCAAGGGCGCGTCGCTCATGCCGAGGCGGCCACAGGCTTCCCACAGGGACCGCAGGTAGGACTGCGCCGCGTTCCGATCGTTCGAGCCGGCGGTGAGCGGGGCGAACGCGTGCACGACGAGGCTGGGCTCGGCGAAGGCGACGTGCTCATGCGGATCGAGGGTCACGGCGCCGCGCCTCTCGGTCCTCGATCCGGAGCGTGCACGAGGGAGTTCACGAGCTCGAGCACGGGTTCCGGAGGCGACGAGGAGGCGCCGTCAGCCCGTGTCGGCATCGGGCGACAGGCGTGCCAGCCGTGCTGGCGCTGCGCGGTCGATCTCCTCGAGATGGCGGAAGAAGGAGACCCGATCGTCGCGTTCGAGGGCGTCCCGGACGCCGACAAGGGAGCGCTCGACCGATCTCCACCCGCTGTGGGAAAGCTCCCAGCCCGGCACCACACTGAGCGTGAGACGGAGCTCGTTCCGGTCGTCGTCATCGATCGTCGGCATCGCGTCCTCGCTGTGGGTGGCGGCAAGAGTGTTCGTAGTACGGCCTGGTCCGGCCGTCAACAGGCTTAGGACGACTCGGAACTTGTCTCTTCCCTTCGGGGAAGGGTTCGGCTACGGTACCTACAGCAAACGGCTCTGTATGTGGAGGAAACCGCCAGGGCTCCGCAGGAACGTCGGAGGGAGAGAGCTTGTCCCGCACGCAGGACCCGCAGCCGACGCATCTTCACGTTGGCCCCAGCCACAACGGCTCGGCGCGTGTCCAGAGCTTGCCGCGCCGTCGCGAGGTCGAGATCATCGAGGCGGGCAGACGCTACTCCTGGGGTCGGCGCGGAGACGCGTACTACGTCTGGGACAAGCGGAGCCCAGGCGAGTCCCTCGGGCACTCAAGGGAGGCGAGCGCTCGGCGTGAGTTCCGGTGGCTCGAGCAGGAAGCGCAGATCCGTCGCCGCCGCACCCGCCTGCGGCTCTTGGTCATCGCGGGCCTGATCTGCGTCGCCGCGGCGCCGACCGCGATCGTGATGTATTCCGACGACCCGTCGGCTCCTCCCCAGGCCGAGGAGGTCGAGGCCAACGGGCCTAAGCGCTACGTCAATGCCGAGGGTGGCTACGGGTTCCGTGTGCCGCGTCGATGGCTCGTGCAGACGTCGGAGTCGACGACTCGGGTGACGAGCCCGAACGGCAAGGTCGCGATCTCTGTTCTCGTCGCACCCCAAGGTGATCTCGACGTCGTCTCCGAGGCCTCGATCACGAACATCGCCGCGGCATGGACCGACACGACGACCGAGGTGTCACAACCTCGCACCGTCGGTGACCTGCCGGCGTTGTCGGTCGGCGGGACCGCTGTCGATGAGTCGGGCACGCCGATCAGGTTCCTTTCGATCGTGATCGATTCGGGCCCGCGCAACCACGCGATCTGGGTCTCGGTGCCCGAGCGGGGGACGCCGCGACGTTCCTGCCCTCGATCGAGCAGATACTGACGTCGTTCAAGCTGCTCGACGCGGCGTGAGGCCGACGAGCCGGAGTCGGACGGCCAGCGACTCACAGAGCCGAACGGGATCGAGCCGAAGATCGAGTCCCAGGCTGCGGCCTCGTCGTCGGATTCGAAGACCCTGTACTGCTCGAACGGACCGTTCGGGTCATCGACTCGGCCGAGGGGAACACGAGCGGGCTGTTCGCGACTTCCGGGTGGTCGAAGCGGCGAGCGATGATGCGCTCGGCGGCCGGAACCGGGGAGACGTACCAGACCCAGTCGGCGATCATCGCCGCGACATCGGGCCGGTAGACGAAGTCCATCATGGTCATCGCGTCCACGGGATGCTTGGCGTTCCTCGGGATCAGCATGTTGTCGGTCCAGAACATCGCGCCTTCCTCCGGCACGACGAACTCGATCTCCCGGCCGAGCTGCTGCTGCTGGAAGACGTCACCTGACCACGCCTGGCTGATCCAGACGTCGCCTCGCGCAGCGCGCGGACGTACGACTGGTCGTAGTAGCCGGCGACGACGCCGCTCGGCGCGCTGCTCGCGCAGGGCGTCGGCCGCCTTCACCCAGTCTTCCTCGTCCGACTTGCCGGTCGACGCCGATCGAGAGCAGCGCGGCGCTGCCGAGATCCTGCAGGTCGGTCATCATGCCGACCCGACCTTCGAGGGCCGGGTCGAACAGATCGCCGAGACTCGTCGGCACGCGTCCGAGCGCCTCGACGGCCTCGGGCCGGTACGCGATGCCTGTGAGCCCCGACTGCCACGCCACCGAGTACCGGTTGCCCGGGTCCCACGCGGGATCGCGCACGAGCTCGCTCGCGTGCCGGTCGAAGTTCACGAGGCGCGATGGTCGAGCGGAGTCAGGTACCGGAATTCATCAGCTTCGAGACCTGCGGCCCGTTCGTCATCACGATGAGGTCGTAGAACGGCGGGAGACCGGCTTCGAGGTAGGGCTCGATCTCCTCCAGGAAGCTCGCGTTGCCCTCGATCGTGTGGAAGTAATTCACGTGGATGCCGGTCTCCTCGGTGAACAGATCGAGCGACTGGCGGCCTCCCTGCTGAAGTCGATGTAGTAGGGCCAGTTCGCGAAGTCCAGCCTGCCCGACTCGACGCTTGGTAGCTCCACCACTCGCGCCCAATCGATCGGCTGCGGCATCGGCGGTCGCGCTCGGAGGCGGTCCGGGAGCCCGCGACTCGCACGCCGCGAGCAGTCCGCCGGCGGCGAGCAGGCCCGCGCCACGGCCGACCCTGCCGAGGAAGTCCCGGCGGCTCCATCGAGGATGGGCCCACGCTCGATCGTGGGCCCGCGTCTGGGGGGAAGGGTGCAGCCATGTCCGAAGGCGAACCTACGTCCGCAGGCCGAGCGCACAAGGGACCAGAAGTCGGTTCGGTCCGGGTCGACTTCGTGACCCACGGGCGTGTGACTCTGCGATGGGGGTTGACCGCGCCCCCTCTGGGGCTAGAAGAGGTGTCACATCGCAGCATCGAGAGGGAAGGGGAAGCCCATGCGTGTGCACGTGCTCTGTCCACCCGGCGTTCGGCCGGCTGCTTGCACTCATTGACGGCGCTGATCGTCATCGTTCCGCAAGCGGCGACGGCAGGCGGCGGTTCCGCGAGCGGCTCGTACGAGTTCGAGTCGCCACTGTTCGGCCTCGCAGCGAAGGGGGGAGCGCTCTTCGTGGCCGACGCCGGCGCGGGCGTCGTGCGGCTGCGAGACGGCAACGGCAGGCTGATCGCCGAGCTTCCGGGCGTCACAGACGTCGCGCCGATCAGCCGCACGTCGATGTACGCGGTCACCGGGGCGCCGGGGCGCGGCTCTACCGCATCACCGATGGCGTGGTGTCGAGGGTCGCGAACCTCGGCGCGTTCGAGGCCGACGTCAACCCCGACGGCGGAGAGATCGACTCGAACCCGTTCGACGTGGCTGCCCTGCCCGGCGGGCGGGCGCTCGTCGCCGATGCGGCGGCCAACGCCCTGTTGATCGTGCAGGCCGACGGCACCGTCGACTGGGTCGCCACCCTGCCCGAGCGGCTCGGCGAGCACGAAGAACCTGAAGCGGCTCGTCGGTTGCCCCACGCCGAGCCCAGACTGGGAGTTCGCCTGTGATCTTCCCGACCGCATCCCTGCCCAGCCGGTCGCAACGAGCGTCGCCGTGGGTCCCGACGGCGCCTGGTACGTCGGTGAGCTGAAGGGCTTCCCGGCGCCGAGGCGTTCGTCGCGTGTGTGGCGCATCGAGCCGGGCACGCGTCACGCCGAGTGCGGATCGAGCCCCGACTGCAGCATCGTGGTTCGTGGACTCACGTCGATCGTCGACCTGAACTTCGGCCCCGACGGTGCTCTGCACGCGGTGGAGCTCGACGAGGACACGTGGCTCGCGGTGGAGTTGGGCCAGTCGACCATGGGCACTGTGAACGCGTGTGACGTCGGCAACCGGGCGACTGCGAGGTCGTCGACCCACCTTCCGCTGCCGACCGCCGTCGCATCGACGCGACGTCACACCTACGCGACAGTGCTGTCGCTGGTGCCGGGCAAAGCCGACGTCGTCGGGATCGCGTCAAGACCTGTCCGACCGACCGGCGGTCGTGAGATCGAAGGGCGCGTCGCGCGGGGCATACTGGCCCCATGGCCGGTCCGCTCCGCGTGACGCGCTCGGTGATCGTGCCTCGAGGGCGAGCTGCGATGGCGGTTCAGCCGATCGTCGGGGCCGGGGGGTCAGTCGGTCAACACCGCCGACTCGCGGGTCGAGCTCAGCCTCGACATCGCCGCCACGAGCGGCGCTCGGGCCGATCCTGCGCCCTCGGGCGCTCGACGCGCCTTGCGAGCCGGCTCGTCGACGGCGTGCTCACCGTGACCGCGTCGGAGCATCGGTCGCAGCTGCGGAACCGTGAAGCGGCGCTCGAACGTCTCGCCGAGAGCTGCGTGCGGCGGTCGCGCCGCCATCCCCGTCGCGTCGGCCGACGAAGGCAACCCGCGGGTCGGTCGAACGTCGGCTCGGCCGAGAAGAAGCGACGGGCGCGCACGAAGCGATGCGTCGCGCCGACGATGATTGAACTACCCTGCGACCATGACCATCACGCTCGTGCCGCCTCGCCCATCCTCGCGCTCGTCCTCGCCGGGTCTGCGCTCGTGGGGCGACGCCCGCCGCCGCCGCCGACTTCCAGGCCGACGCCTGGATCAAGCTCTGCGGCCTCAGCACCGGCTGCACGATCGACCCTCTGCCACACCCTGTGGAAGGGCCGTGACGTGCTACAACACGACCGGCGCGAAGCAGACCGTTGCCGTCCGAATGGAAGACGGTGAAGGCGTTCGCTTCTGGATCACGGTCGAGAACGACGGAGACCAGGCCGACACCATCACGGTCGACGGGTGTCCGGGCACCCGCCGGTTCAAGGTCAACGCGGTGCTGATGGGCAAGCACAAGCGGCCGGATTGGCGAGCCACCAACGTCACGAAGCGGTTCAAGCGAAGGCACGCTTGAGTTCTCCGTTCCCGCCCGGCTCCCAAGGACGGAAGAAGGTCTTCACCCTGAACATCATCGCGCCGACCACGGCCGAAGGGCGTGACGCACCGGTGCGTGGTGACGATGCGCTCGGCCGGCCGCTGGGCGGCCCTCGATACCGTCGTCGCGAAGATGACCACGTACTGACGGGGTTTCCCGGCCCGTCAAGATGCTCTGCGGCACGACCGAAGGTGACTCGACATGTATCGGTGTGGTTCGGTGTCGGCCTTCCCCAGTCGGGTCTGCCGGTCGAACCGGAGAGGACTGGGATGCGTCGGCTCCTCATCTCTGCGTTGACGATCGCCGCGCTGGCGACTATCGCAACACCCGCGGCAAGCGGAGCCCACGGTGGTCGTGGGCATCTGGCCTCAGAGCTACGCGCAGTTCCTGGAGATCGAGGCCGCGTCTGGTGTCAACTTCCCGTACTTCAGGAGCAGGCAGCGAGCCGGCCAGTTCGACGCGAACCTGATCGAGTCCGACGGCGATGCCGCGGCTGCGGCAGGGTACTCCCTCGGTCTGAACATCCAGCCGAAGACGGGCTCGGGCCAAGATCGTACCGGCATCCTGTACACGGACATCACCGCGCAGCTTGCGCGCCGGCGCTGGGACCCCTCTACGACAAGCTCGTCGCCTTCGCCAATGAGGTGCTGGCTTTGCCGACCTACGGCGAGGTCACTCACTACCTGCAGTTCCACTCGGAAGCGAACATCCAAGCATTGCCCGGCGAACTCGACGCCCAGCCCTATTCGGGCACGGGTCCCGAGTACCAGGAGTGCTATGAGCTCGTGCGCGCGCTGTTCGATTCGATGGGGGTGACCGACCAGATCGAGTGGCAGGTCGTGCTTGTCGCGATCGGCCTTCGAGGGCAACCAAGGGGGCCGACAGCGTGGTTCCCGGTCCGACACGAGCCTGTACGACCTGGTCGGTGTCGACAGCTACCGTCGCAGCGCCGAACTGGCTCACCCCTTCGCAGTCGTTCGACAGCTCCCATCGCGTTCGCGAGATCGGTCGGCAAGGGCATCTGGATCGACGAGACCGGTTCCGACGAAGGAAGCCCTGAGAACAGCGCCACCGCCAAGGCGGAATGGTTCGCCGAGATGGGTTCCTACATCGATAGCGAATCGCGCCGACATCGCGGGAGTCGTCTTCTCGAACGCCGCCGACGGCGGGAACTGGTTCCTGGACTCCGTGCTCTCCGGCGGACGGGCTGACCCCCGCTACACCGGTACCACGTGGGAAGGGTGGCGTGCGCTCGCCCAGCAGCTCACTCGTTGCCGCCGGTCGCGCACACACTGTCGGTGGCGAGAGCGGGCGAGGGCTCCGGCACGATCACGAGTGCCGCCACCGGCATCGATTGCGGCGCGGCTGCAGCGCGTCGGTCGAGGACGGCACCCAGGTCACCCTTCAGGCCGCCGCCGACGAGGGTTCGGTCTTCGAGGGCTGGAGCGGCACGGGCGTGAGCTGCGTGGGTACCGGACCGTGCACGGTCACCGTCACCGAGGACACGACCGTCGTCGGCACGTTCCGGAGATCCCGCGGACACTCTCCGTCGCCCTCGAAGGTTCTGGCGCAGGCACGGTCATCAGCTCGCCGGCCGGCATCGACTGCGGGTCGCGTGTGCTCGGCTGTGTTCCCTCACGCCAGCCTCGTGACGCTCACCGCGACTCCCGACGACCGGATCGGTCTTCGCCGGTGGACCGGCGCCTGTGGCGGCACAGGCGACTGCGTGGTGACGATGGACGCGGACCAGACGGTCTCCGCGACCTTCGATGTCCCACTTCCTGCCGTCGACTGTGCAGACGCCGACCCTGCGGTGGCCTACGGCGGGTGGCGGGAGTCATCGATGCCGGCGGCGAGTGGCGGTGCCTACCGCATGAGCAGCGTCAAGGACGAGAAGGCGACTGGAGCTCGCCGGCGGCGACTTAGCATCACCTGGATCGCGCGGACCGGTCCGGATCGAGGCATCGCGAGCGTCACGATCGACGGCACCAACAAGGGCACGGTCGATCTCTACGCGCCGTGACCCGGATCGGTATCGACCGTCTACCCGGGTCTCAAGAATGCTCGGCACACCGTCGTGATCAAGGTGCTCGGCACGAAGCGAGCCGCTTCCACGGGGACGTCGGTGGACGCTCGACGCGTTCCTCGCGGGAGCCGTGGTCACCGAGGAGCATGATCCGCAGGCATCAGGTACGGGTCGTGGGCGAGCACGTCGCAGGCGGCTGCGACCGACGGCACGTATCGCTCGACCCCGACGAAGAACGCGACCGTCACGGTGACGTTCTCCGGGACTCGCGATCGATTGGATCACTGCGAAGGGGCGAGGCTACGGCCGGGCCTCGGTCACGATCGATGGAGTCCCCAAGGGACGCGTCGACCTCTACGCGTCGACCACGATCGTCAGGTCGGCCGTCGCCTACGCCGGCCTGGCGGCCGGCAGCGCACACGATGGTGATCAAAGTGCTGGGCACGAAGAGCGCTGCTGCCACCGGCACGAGGATCGTCGTCGACGGGTTCGTCGTGCACTGACCGCGATCTCAAGTCTTCGCCCCGCAGTCGTTCGATCGACCACGAACCGATCACCGCTCACCTCGGTCGCGGGACTCTTCCTGTTCGGCTCGTCGCCGGTGCTCCTCGGCGCGCGCGTGGTCGCCCCGGCGCTCCGACACGTGGGCCAGCGCCCGCCAGGTCCACCCGGCGAGCTGGCGTTCGCCGAGCTCCTCGGAGATCGCGATCGCCTGCCGCAGGTCGCGCTCGGCCTCGTCGAGCCGCCCCATCTCGCGCTCGGCGATGCCACGCTCGGCGAGCGCGTCGCCGAGCTCCCATCGCGCGCCGAGCTCGGTGAAGATCTCGATGCCGCGGTCGAAGAACGGGGAGCGACCTGCTCGAATCGCTGCCGCTCCTCGTGCAGGCGGCCCTCCTGCACCGTGGCGACCGCGAGGCTGAATCGGTCGCCCATGTCGACGGCGACCTCGCGTGCCAGCTCGATCGTCTCGGTCGGCCTCGTCGAGCCGGTCGAGGTCGGAGAGCACGATCGAGAGCGAGCACAGGGCGCGGACCTGCGCCCACCGGTCGTCGTCGTCCTCGGAGATCTCGAGCGCGCGGCGCCAGATCGACTCGGCGGCGTCGAGCTCGTTCCGGGTCCAGGGCACCCACCCGGCGAAGAGCAGCGTGCGGGCGATCGCGTGCGGGTCACCCAGCCGCTCGGCCGCCTCGAGCGAACGATCGAGCAGCGCCTCGGCGCGATCGAGGTCGGCCCAGACGTTGATCGAGATGTCGCCGAGGAACCGCAGGGCCAGCGCCAGCGACCAGTCGTCGTCGTGCTCGGTGCCGAGCGTCGACCGCGCGCTCGAGCGCCTCGGTGGCCGCCGGGTACTCCCCGAGCCAGTAGAGGGATTCGCCCATGCCGGCCAGCGCCCGTGCCTCGCGGACCCCCCAGCGCTCGGGTCGCCGGCCATCGCGAGCGCGCGCTCGGTACCGGTCGATCGCCGAGCGGCTCTCCATGCGCCGGCGAGCGCGGTCGCCGGCCTCGGCCAGGGCATCGGCGGCTCGGTCGGGCAGCTCTCGCGACGACGGGTCGAGGTCGATGGCCGCGAGCGCGGCCAGCTCGAGATGTTCGGCGGCCCACGACCGGTGACCGTCGGCCATCAGCCGGTCGGCCACGGCCACGTGCAGCTCGCGGCGTTGCCGCTTCGGCAGGCTCGAGTAGGCGACGTCGCGCAGCGTCGCGTGGCGGAAGCGCCATCGCGGCGCGCCGTCGTCGGTCCGCACCATCAGCTCGGCGTCCTCGAGCTCGACGAGCCGTTCGGCGAGCGCTTCGTCGGCGCCGGCCCGGCCGCCGCTCTCGACGTTCACCAGCGCACGCACGTCGTCGACGTCGAACGAGGACCTGAACACCGACGATCGCCGTGCGAGATCGCGCGTCGCGGGGGGAGCGCATCGAGCCGCGCGGCGACGACGGCCTGCACGGTGGGCGGGCACGGCGCTCGCGCCTCCCACCGCGGGGGCACCGGCGGTCGTGCCGCCCGTGCCGTCGCCCAGGAGCATGCCCGTGATCTCGATGATGAAGAACGGGTTGCCACCCGCCCGCTCGGCGATCGCATCGGCCTCGTCCTCGGCGATGAGGCCGCCCGACGCCTGGCGCACGAGCTCGGCCGCCTCGGCGAGCTCGAGCGGCGCGAGCTCGAGCGTCGTGCCGTCGGCCGCCTCTCCCCATCCGGGGCGGAGCTCGAGCAGCGCCGGCCGCGTGAGGGTCAGCACGAGGGCGGAGCCCGGCCATCGGGCGGAGGCGATGCGCTCGATGAGGTCGAGCATCGGCGGCGAGAGATCGTGGGCGTCCTCGAACGTCAGCACCACCGGGTCCGCGCGCGACGAGCGACTCGACGAGCCGCATGAATCCTCCCTGCACGTCCTGGACGAAGGCCGACTCGTCGACGGGCTCGGACACGCCGAGGCTGAGGCCGAGCCCTGCGGCGACCCGCTCGCTCTCGCTGGCGTCACCGCACCCCTCGACCAGATCGCGCAGGCGCTCGATCGATCGCTCCGGAGGATCGTCCTCGTCGATGCCCGCCAGGTGGCGCACGATCGCCGCGACGGGAGCGAAGCTGGCGCTGCCGGCTGCCACCTGCCCGTGCCCGTGCAGCACCGCGACGTCGGGGTCGAGTCCCGCCACGAGCTCGTCGGCGAGGCGTGACTTGCCCGATCCGGGCTCCCCGATGATCGTCATCAGCGACGGTCGCCGGCTCGTGACCACCCGGTGGAAGACCTCGCGCAGCTGCGTCAGCTCGGCGGCACGACCGACGAACGGGATCGTGCGTCGCACCGATCGGGTGGTCAGACCCTCGACGGGATGGGCCGCCAGGGGCGCATCGAATCCCTTGGCGTCGATCTCCCGGCGCTCGCCGTAGGAGACCGCCGTCTCGGTGAGCGCCCGGGCCGTGGTGCCGACCAGCACCTCGCCCGGCCTCGCCGCCGTCTGCAGCCTCGCCGCCGCGTTCACCACCGATCCCGTCACGAGGAGCTCCTCGGAGGGGCCCGCGCCGGTGGCCGCCTACGCCCGACTCGATACCGACCCGCACCTCGAGCTCGTCGGCGAGCCGGAGCTCGGCACGGAGCCGCCGCGCACGAGCTCTGATCGCGAGTCCGGCGCGCACCGCCCGCAGGGCGTCGTCCTCGTGCACCTGCTGCAGGCCGAAGACGGCCATGACCGCGTCTCCGATGAACTTCTCGGGCCGTCCTCGAAGGTTCAGGAGCTCCTGGGTGGTCGCGTCGTAGAACCGCCCGAGCACCTCGCGGGCTCGTTCGGCGTCGATGCGTTGCGCGAGCCCGGTGGATTCGACGAGGTCGGCGAAGAGCACCGTGACCATCTTGCGTTCCTCGGTCGCGAGCGTGCTCGTGACCGCCGCGCCGCACGCCGGGCAGTACCGGGCATCGTCGGGCAGAGGTCGCCCGCACACCGCACACGTCATGCGAGCCAGCATAGGGAGCCGGCCGGGAGCCTCCGCTGGGCCTATCGTGGCGGCATGACCGAGGACCATGTGCGGGCCAACCGGCGAGCTGGGACGCCGACGCCGACGAGTGGGTCGAGCGCGGCCGCGCGACTGGGCCCGCGACGAGATCGCGTGGGGCGTCTGGCACGTGCCCGAGTCCGAGCTGCGGCTGCTGCCCGACCTCGACGGGCTCGACGTCGTGGAGCTCGGATGCGGTACCGGCTACGTCTCGGCGTGGCTCGCTCGCCGCGGGGCCCGCCCCGTGGGGCTCGACGCCTCGGGCCGCCAGCTCGCGACGCTCGCGGCTCCAGCGGAGTTCGGGCTGGGGTTCCCGCTCGTGCACGGCGATGCCGAGCGTGCGCCGCTGCGCGACGGGAGCTTCGACCTCGCGATCTCGGAGTACGGCGCGGCGATCTGGTGCGACCCCTACCGGTGGATCCCCGAGGCCGCGCGCCTGCTGCGGCCCGGTGGGCGGCTGGTCTTCCTCGGGCATTCCTACCTGTCGATGCTGACGTTTCCCGACGAGGACCTGCCGGCGGGCGAGACGCTGGTGCGGCCGCACTTCGGCATGCACCGTTTCGACTGGCCCGACAGCGGGGGTCGGTGGAGTTCGCGATCCCGCACGGGGAGATGATCCGGCTGCTGCGATCCTCGGGCTTCGAGGTCGAGGGACTCGTCGAGTTCCCGGCGCCCGACGACGCCGAGACGCCGAGCGATCCGCTCGCCACCGCCGAGTGGTCCCGTCGCTGGCCGATCGAGGAAGCCTGGAAGGCCCGCAAGCGCTGAGCCGGGCAAGCGTCCGGCGGCGCCCGCCGGTAGGCTTCCCGGCCGATGATGCCCGACCGCGACTTCGAGCCGATCTGACCACGGAGCGGCTCGCGCTGCGCCGCTCGCACGCCGACGACGCCGAGACGATCTCCGCCTACCGCAGCGACCCCGAGGTGCACCGCTATCAGGGGTGGGAACGCACCGATCACGACGGCGTGCGCGAGGAGATCGAGGCGATGGCGCGAGCGCGCGCCGGGCGAGCCCGGCGGCTGGGTGCAGTTCTCGGTCGAGCAGCGCGACACGGGCGGCTCGTCGGCGACGTCGGGCATGAGCCCCGCCGAGGGCGAGCCCGGCGTGATGAAGATCGGCTACACGATGGACTCCGGCGTTCCAGGGGCGCGGATATGCGCACGGAGGCCGTGCGAGCGCTCGTCGCCTACGCGTTCGAACGCTCGGCGCAGAGATCGTGCGGGCCTACGCCAGCGCCGAGAACCTGCCGTCGATCCGCGTGGCGGAGAAGGCCGGCCTCAGCCTCGTGGAGCGGTTCGAGCGCACGTACGAGGGCGAGACCTGGCAGGGCGTGCGCTACGAGATCGCGCGCCCCTGACCGGGTGCCCGTCGGTCGTCGCGGCTCAGGCCCGCTCCAGGCGCTCGGTCGCCCGGCGCGAGCGCCCGTTCTCGGCCTGCTTGATCTCGAGTCGCGCCTGGGCCGCCGCGACGCCGCGTCGGCGTGCTTGCGCTCGACCACCTCGAGCCGCCGGCGCATGCCCTCGAGCTCGTGAGCGAAGCCGTCGGCGGCCTGGCGCCTTCCGGGCCCGCCGCGCGGCAGCGTCCCGGTCGCGGCGAGGCCGTGCGACCTCGTGTCGCAGCTCGGTCAGCTCGGCGCGTGTCGGCGCCAGTCGCCTCCGGCGGGCCGGCCGCGCTCGCGGTCTCGCCGGCGATCGGCGCTGTCGGTGCCTCGTCGGCCCCCGCCGCCGCCTTCGAGGGCGTGAGTCCGAACACGTCGCCGAACCCCGCGCCCGCGGCCGGCGGCCGCTCGAAGGTGCCGGCGGCGAGCTCGCCGCCGGCGTCGGGATCGACTGAGCGCTGATCTCGAGGGCGCTGCGCGATCGCGTCGGCGTGGGCGTCCGGCGCCTTGCCCGGCTTCCTGCGAGCGCCGCGACCGCGACCGCGGCGAGGTCCGCGACGGCGGCTGGCGCGCGCGCGCCCGCGGCCCGCAGCCGTTCGGCCGCGCCGCGCTTCGACGACAGGGCCGCCTGCTGCGCCGCGCGCACCTCCGCGCCCGCGTCGAGCAGAGCCTGCACGCCGTCGGGATCCCGCGTCGCGAGTTGGTCCAGCGCCCACGCCACGACGGTCGGCTTGCGGAGCGCCTTCACGGCCGACGCTTCGTCGGTGCGGCCGTCGATCGCGCAGGCCGGGCGGCGAGCGCGTCGCGCGCCGCGATGAAGCCCTCGGGCGCCTCGCGGAACAGCGCGATCGGCGTCGTCGGGAAGGGGCTTCTGCGGGTCGGAGTCATGACCTGAGCTGACGGCCTCTGCGACCTCACGGCCAGCACGTCGAAGCGGTCGATCGGCGACCCAGCGACCGCGTCGAGGCGGCGAGGCGCGCCCGAGCACCTCGATGCGCAGCCGTGTGCGTGCCGTCGGCGAGGCCGTCGATGCGTTGGACCACGCCGAACGTGCGCGCGGCCGAGTACAGGTCGACGACGCGCATCGCCGCGCCGTCGATCGACACGCCGCGCCCGCCCACGGTTCGGGCCCGGTCACGGTGACCCAGTCGACGCCGATGCCGTCGAAGCGCATCTCGGCGACGGCGCCCGGCTCGGTCGGACATGGCGAACGATCCGCCCGACGCGCGCGCGTCCGCTCGCTGTGCCAGGCGCGCGCCGGCCGCAAGTGCGACCGGCACGCGGCCCTGTTCGACGGAGCGCGGCCCTCGAACGGCTCGACGAGCGGTGGCGCGGCGTTGCCGACCCGGTCGACGCACGGCGTC
Organism: uncultured Actinomycetes bacterium; assembly: GCA_963728665.1. Taxonomy (GTDB): domain Bacteria; phylum Actinomycetota; class UBA4738; order UBA4738; family HRBIN12; genus JAOUEA01. The sequence goes on from CAVSLG010000021.1 coordinate 236,567, forward strand.
GGCGCCTGGCGGGTTCACGACCACCTCGTAGTCGCGGCCGGGCACGAGGGGCGCGACGGGGGTCATCACGACCGATGCGGACGGTGCCGTCGCACGGCACGCGGCACGCCGGCTCCCGATCGGCACGCGCGAGTCGACGGCGACCCGGTCACCGCCCGCGCGGCGCAGCAGCACGTTCGCGGCGCTCGACCCTGCCGGACCGGCTCGTCGAACCGCACGTCGACCGGACCGTTGAACCCGGCGGCCACGACGCCGCCGGCGTCGGCGCCGTGATGTCGGTGACGAAGGTCGCGCGCACCGATCGGTTCCCGCGCATCGTGATCGTGCACGTCGTCGTCGTCGCCGCGTGCACGCCCCGCCCCAGCCGGTGAAGTAGGCGTGCTCGTCGGGTCGGGCGGTGAGCGTGACGGTGGTGTCCGGGTCGACGCTGCTCGTGCACGTCGCGCGGCAGCCCAGGCCGGCCGGGGCGCTCGTCACCCTGCCGGCGTCGCCCGTCGACCTCGAGCGTGAGCCGCCGGATCGTGATCGGGCCCGAGCGATCTTCCCTTGCACCACGTCGAGGTCGACCCTTCCCTGGATGCCCGCGACGTGGCCGTCGCTCGTGTGCTGCCAGACCCGCCAGCCGTTGCCGTCCCAGTCGCCGGCGGGCAGCAGTGGCGAGTCGACGCCCCAGTGCGCGACCCACAGCGGCACGCCGTCGCGCGCGAGCGCCCGGGAGTCGCCGGTGCGGCTCGCCCAGCCGTACGGGCTCGTGTACATGAGCGGCGTGACGCCGGTGAGCCGCCGCACCTCCGCCACCCATCGGCGAGCCCACAGCGTGATGCCCTGCTGGTCGAGCCCTTGCTCGTCTCGAGGTCGAGCACCGGAAGCAGGTTGCCCGGCCTCGGGTCGGCGTGGCTCACGAACCAGCGTGCCTCCTCGACCGCGTCGCCCTGTCGACGGGTCGGGACGGGCGAAGTGATAGGCGCCGACGACGCAGGCCGTTCGTCACGAGCGCTCCGCGCGGTTCGTCGCGAACGTCGGGTCGAGGTAGTCGTGGCCGTCGGTCGCCTTCAGGAACACGAAGCGCTTGCCGGTGCCGGCGACCTTCTCCCAGTCGATCGTCGTCCTGCCAGTGGCTGACGTCGATGCCGGGAAGCGTCGGGCCCCACCTGCGGTCGCATGTGGCCGCATGTCCGGGCTCGCCCGCTTCGCCCGACGAGCCGGCGAACCCGTCGCCGGCGAGGGCTCGCCGGATGCACCGCCGCGGCCGCGCTCATGACGAGCGCGACGGCGACGAGGCAACCGATGAGCAGGCGGCGGGCGTGATGAGGGAGATCGGATCGGCATGAGAGACGATGGCGAAGCCTGTCGAGGGTACATGGTTCCCTTTCGGCCTCCGCGGACGCGCGGCTGAACCGGCGGCCGAGGCTGCACAGCATGAACGCCTCGAGCCGTTCGGCTTCGTCGCGCACCTCGCGCATCGGCCGATGCCGGCAGCGGCTCGAACGGGTCGATCGAGATGCTCCGTCGTCGGTGCCGCCACGTGCCGGCGACCTGTCCGTCGACGAGGAACGTCGCCACCGAGTGCGGCGTCTTCGTGTTGAAGATCAAGGGTCGCACGGGCTCGGGCACGATCTGGGTCCGCCGGGCGTGCACGAGCAGGGTCGCGTCCCAGGTCGGCAGGAACCGAACCGGGGCCGGCGTGCGGGTCGGGAAGCGGACCGCGAGCGAGATCGATCAGCTCGGCGCCCTCGTTCGTCGAGGAACCGCCGCAGAGCCAGCCGTTCGAACACCGGCGTCAGCGTCGCGACAGGAAGCCCCGTGAACGACGCCACGTCCTTGCGCGAAGCGGGGCCGAAGCGCGGCGAGGTAGCGCGCGGACCAGCAGCTGCTCGTCCGTCGTCGGCCGTGAGCCTCGGCAGGCGGCAGGTCCGACGTGGTGCTCGGCGAGGCCGTAGAGGTCGGCCCGGCGCTGTTCCCAGGTGCCCGAGGGCGCCACACGCACGAGGTCGACCCAGAGCCCGACGCCGTTCCAGAGTCTGTGCGTCGAGCCCGAGCGCCGCACACGATCTCGGCCCGCCGCCTCGGGCCGTCGGCCAGCAGGTCGCGGACCCGGCTGGCCGTCGGCCGCCATCGTGCGCGCGCCGTGCGCGTGGCGGGTGGCGGCGAGCCACCACTCGCGCCTGGGCTCGCGCACGGCGAGCGCGATCGGCCAGAAGTCGCGACGCGACACCATGTGGATCGTGACCCGCATCAGGGTTGCCTGCACGACCGACGCCACGCTCGAGCGCCGCTCGTCAGGGCTCGGGCGCTCGAACCCCGCGAGACGTGACCACGAACCGACGTACGCGCTCGGGGCGTACTGGGTCTGCAGACCGCCGATGCGCTCGAGGGCCCGGGCAGCGGCAGCGTTCGGCGCTCCAGCAGCAGCTGGCGGGCGAGCAGCGCCCTGATTCAGCTGCCGCTCGGGTGAGGGTTCGCACGAGGTCCGTGGGTGTCGGTCGTGGTCGTCAGCGATGCGAGGTGCTGAGCCCCAGCGCTCGCGTTCCATGCGAGCGAGGCGCTGGACGGCTTCGCGGACGGGCTCGTCGTCGGGGTGCTCGGCGAGCCAGGAACGGGCATCGGACATCGCGCTCGACGTCTGGTGCGGGGTGGCCGCCGACGTCAGCGCAGCGGAGAAGGTCGTTGCGATCCATGCGACGAGTTCTACCCCGATGCAGGGCGTGTGCCACGCTATCCGAGCCCGACTTCACATCAGCGTCACACCTCGACGACCTCCGCGCCGATCTCAGCAACGACCTCAGCGGCGGCCGAGCAGGAAACGCGCGGGTCTCGGCTTGCTTCCCCTTCAGATCGACGAGGTCCGTTCACGACTGAGGCGATGCTGCCACCGGTAGACTGCCGGCGTCATGCCTGCCTCCATCGTGCTCGGCACCCAATGGGGAGACGAAGGCAAGGGCAAGGCGGTCGACTACCTCGCCGATCGCATGGACTACGTCGTCCGCTATCAGGGCGGCAACAACGCGGGCCACACCGTGATCGCCGAGGGCCGGCTGCTGAAGCTGCAGCTGATCCCCTCGGGCATCCTGTACCCCCACATCACGTCGGTCATCGCCGACGGCGTCGTGGTCGACCCGCGGCACCTGATGAAGGAGATGGACGCGGTCCGCGAGACCGGCGTCGACGTCTCGCGGCTCGTGCGTGAGCGGCAACGCGCACATGATCATGCCGTACCACCTGGAGCTCGAGAAGGTCACGGAGCGGTTCCTCGGCAAGAACGCGCTCGGCACCACGAAGCGCGGCATCGGTCCGGCGTACGGCGACAAGGCGGCGCGCATCGGCCTGCGCATCCAGGATCTGTTCGACGAGAAGATCTTCCGCGAGAAGCTCGAGGTCGTGCTGCGCGAGAAGAACCTGATCCTCACGAAGATCTACAACCGGCTGCCGCTCGACGCCGAGCGCATCGTCGAGGAGTACATGGCGCTCGCCGAGCGCATCCAGCCGCACGTCGCCGACACGGGCGCGCTGCTCTATCAGGCGCTGACCGACGGCAAGCAGGTGATGTTCGAGGGCGCGCAGGGCGTGCTGCTCGACCTCGACCACGGCACGTATCCGTTCGTGACGTCGTCGAACCCGGTCGCCGGCAGCGCGCTCGCGAGCGCGGGCGTCGGGCCGCACTGGGTCGAGCGGGTGGTCGGCATCATGAAGGCCTACGTCACGCGCGTCGGCGCCGGGCCGTTCCCGACCGAGCTGACTGACGAGGTCGGCGAGCGCCTCGGCACGCGCGGCAAGGAGTTCGGCACCGTCACCGGGCGCCAGCGCCGGTGCGGCTGGTTCGACGCGTGCCTCGGGCGGTACGCGGCGCGGCTGAACGGCCTCACCGAGCTGTTCGTCACGAAGCTCGACGTGCTCGAGCGGGCTCGAGACGCGTGAAGATCTGCACCGGCTACCGGGCGTACGGGCAGACGTTCGACGACATGCCGCCGCACCAGTCGGTGTTCCACGACGCCGAGCCCGATCTACGAGGAGCTCGAGGGCTGGCACGAGGAGATCGACGAGAGCCAGGCGTTCGAGGACCTGCCGAAGCAGGCGCAGGCCTACGTGCGCCGCATGGAGGAGCTCGTCGGCGTGCCGGTGAGCGTCGTGAGCGTCGGTCCGGCGCGCGAGCAGACGCTCGCCGTCGCCGGCTGATCCGGCGCGGGTCGGGGGCCGGCGCCGTCCGTAGACTGCGGGCCATGAAGGTGCTCGTCGTCGGCGGGGGCGGCCGCGAGCACGCGCTGTGCTGGGGGCTCGCGCCGAAGCCCACGCGTGACGCGAGCTCGTCGCCGCGCCCGGCAACGCCGGCATCGCCGACGTCGCACGGGTCGCTGCCTGACGTGGCCGCCGACGACGTCGACGGCGCTCGTCGCCCTCGCCGAGCGCGGAGCGACCCGACCTCGATCGTCATCGGGCCCGAGGCGCCGCTCGTCGCGGGGCTCGCCGACGCGCTGCGCGACCGCGGGTTCGCGGTCTTCGGCCCCGGCGCCGACGCCGCCCGGCTCGAGGGCTCGAAGGCGTTCGCGAAGGAGCTGATGCTCGAGGCGGGCATCCCGACCGCGCGGTGCGGCGTCGTTCACCGAGCTCGAGCCGGCGCTCGCCTTCGTCGACGAGCTCGGCGGCGGCGCGCGTCGTGAAGGCCGACGGGCTCGCGGCCGGCAAGGGCGTCACCGTGGCGCGCGATCGCGACGCGGCCGTCGCCGCGCTGCGCGACTGCCTCGAGGCGCGCGCGTTCGGCGACGCGGGCGCGACCGTGCTGGTCGAGGAGCTGCTCGAGGGTCCCGAGGTGTCGGCGTTCGCGCTCGTCGACGCGCACGCCGTCGTGCCGCTCGCGCTCAGCCAGGACTTCAAGCGGGTCGGCGACGGCGACACCGGCCCGAACACCGGCGGCATGGGCGCGTACTCGCCGCTGCCGTGGGTCGATCCGACGACCGAGCGAGCGATCTGGGCGGATCGTCGCGCGACCGTCGCGCGCGCTGGCGCCGAGGGCGTCACGTACCGAGGGCTGCTGTACACCGGGCTGATGCTCACCGCCGACGGCCCGAAGGTGCTCGAGTACAACTGCCGGTTCGGCGACCCCGAGACCGAGGCGGTGATCCCGCGGCTCGCGCAGCGACCTCGGCCGACTCTGCTCGAGGCCGCGCGCGACCGGCGGTCTCGCCGACGTCAAGGTCGCCTGGCACGACGACGGCGGCCGTCACCGTGGTGCTCGCGAGCGGCGGCTACCCGGGCGCGTACGCGACCGGCGTGCCGATCAGGGCCTCGAGGACGCCGCGCGCGGTCGAGGGCGCGACCGTCTTCCATGCGGGCACCGCAGCGACGCGGCGGTACAGTGGTCACCGCCGGCGGCCGGGTGCTGGCGGTCAGCGGGCTCGGCGCCACGATCGACGAGGCCCGCGCGACCGCGTACGAGCCGTCGATCGCATCACGTTCGAGGGCATGACGTCACAGGCGAGACATCGCGGCCGCAGCGCGGCCGTGAGGGAGGAGCAGACGGTGACCGACGAGACGCCGCGGGTCGGGGTGCTGGCGGCCTCGCCGTCGCGAGCTGGGCACGATGCGCCAGGCCGGCCTGATCCTCGAGAAGTTCGGCGTCGCGCACGAGGTCCGCATCATGTCGTCGTCGCGGAACCCCGACCTCGTCGACGAGTACGCGCGCACCGCGTTCGAGCGCGGGCTCAAGGTCGTCATCTGCTCGACCGGCATGTCGGGGCACCTCGCCGCCGCGGTCGCCGCCCGCACGATCCTGCCGGTGATCGGCGTGCCGATCGCGACGTCGCCGCAGATGGTCGGCAACGAGGCGCTCGCGATCACCGCGCAGATGCCGACCGGCGTGCCGGTCGCGACCGTCGGCGTCGACGCGGCGGTGAACGCCGCGGTGCTCGCCGCGCAGATCGTCGGCATCGGCGACGCGGAGGTGCAGGCCGCGCTGTGGCGGTTCAAGGACGACCTGGCGGAGGGCCTGAAGCTTTGATCTCCGCGCTACGACGTGCCCGAGATCGCGGCGGTCTGGTCCGACGAGGCCCGGCTCGGGCACTGGCTCGAGATCGAGCTGCTCGCGGTGCGAGGCCTGGGCCGAGCTCGGCGTCGTGCCCGCGGCCGACGCGGCCGCGTGCCGGCGAGCGCGCGTCGTTCACGGTCGAGGCGGTGCTCGAGCGCGAGCGGGTCACGCGCCACGACATCGCCGCGTTCGTCGACGTCGTCGCGGCCTCGATCGGCGAGGAAGGCCGGTGGATCCACTTCGGGCTGACCTCGAGCGACGTGCTCGACACGGCGTTCGCGCTGCAGCTGCGCGCGGCGGCCGACCTCCTGCTCGCCCGGCTCGAGCGGCTGCTCGGCGGTCGTGAAGCGCCAGGCGCTCGCGCACCGCGACACGCCGATCATCGGCCGCTCGCACGGCGTGCACGCCGAGCCGACGTCGTTCGGCCACAAGCTCGCGGTCTGGGCGTTCGAGCTCGACCGCGACCGGGAGCGGCTGCGGCGCGCGCGCGAGGCCGTCGAGCGTCGGCGCCGATCAGCGGCGTGGTCGGCTCCTACGCGCGGTCGACCCCCGGGTCGAGGAGACTCGTCTGCGCGCGGCTCGGGCTCACGCCCGCCGAGGCCAGCACCCAGGTGATCCAGCGCGACCGCCACGCCGAGTACATGGCGGCGCTCGCCGATCGCGGCCTCGACGCTCGACGCGATCGCGACCGAGATCCGCCACCTCGCGCGCACCGAGGTCCGCGAGGTGCAGGAGCCGTTCGCCGAGGGGCAGAAGGGCTCGAGCGCGATGCCGCACAAGCGGAACCCGGTCGTGTGCGAGCGCGTGAGCGGGCTCGCCCGCGTGATCCGCGGCCACGCGCGTGGCCGCCCTCGAGAACGTGGCGCTGTGGCACGAGCGCGACATCTCGCACTCGCGCGCCGAGCGCATGATCTTCCCCGACGCGACCGGGCTGCTCGCCTTCATGCTCGACGACCTGACCCGGGTGGTCGACGGGCTCGTCGTGTTCCCCGACCGCATGCGCGAGAACCTCGACGCTGCACGGGGGCATCGCGTTCAGCCAGTCCGTGCTGCTCGCGCTCGTGGAAGCCGGGCTCGCGCGCGACGACGCCTACCGGATCGTGCAGCGCGCCGCCGCCGCGGCGTGGGACGAGGGCGCGAGCTTCCGCGACGCTCGTGAGCGCCGACCCCGAGGTGCGCGCTGCGCTCGACGACGGCGCGCTCGCCGAGCTGTTCGACCCCGCGCGGTTCCTGCGCAACCTCGGCCGCGTGTTCGAGCGGCTCGAGAAGCTCCCGGTGCGAGGAGGCGCCGACCCGTCGAGCGGCGTGACGGGCGAGCTCGTCGCTCAGCGGGCAAGGTCCGCGACGTCTACGACGCCGGGCGACGACGCGCTGCTGCTCGTGGCCACCGACCGCATCAGCGCCTTCGACGTGGTGCTGCCCGACCCGATCCCCGACAAGGGCCGGGTGCTCACGGGCCTCTCGCTCTACTGGTTCGAGCGCAGCGCCGACCTCGTCGGCAACCACCTGCTGAGCGGCGATCGCGCGACGTTCCCGGCGCCGTTCGCCGACGAGCCGAGCCTGGCGGGCCGCGCCGCTGCTCGTGCGCCGCGCCGACGTCGTGCCGCTCGAGTGCGTCGCGCGCGGCTACCTCAGCGGCAGCGGGCTGGGCGCAGTACCGCGAGACCGGCGCGGTGTGCGGCGTCGCGCTGCCCGCCGGGCCTCGTGGAGTCCGACCGGCTGCCCGAGCCGATCTTCACGCCGACCACGAAGGCCGCCGAGGGCCACGACCTGCCGCTCACGCCCGACGAGGCGGCCGACCTCGTCGGGCGGGGGCTCGTCCGAGCGGCTGAAGGAGCTCACCCTCGCGCTCTACGAGCGGCTCGCCGCGGCGGCGGCCGAGCGCGGCGTGCATCGTGGCCGACACGAAGCTCGAGTTCGGGTTCGCCGGGGGCGAGCTGATCCTCGTCGACGAGGTCGGGCACGCCCGACTCCAGCCGGTTCTGGCCGGCCGACGGGTACGAGCCCGGGCACGCGCAGCCGAGCTTCGACAAGCAGTACGTGCGCGACTGGCTCGATGCGAGCGGCTGGGACCACGAGCCGCCGCCGCCCGCCCTGCCGCCGACGTCGTCGCCGGCACCGCCGCCCGGTACCGCGAGGCGTACGAGCGCGTGACCGGCGAGCCGTTCCGCGACTACCTCACCGATCGGCGCCACGACGCGACTCGGACGACGCAGTTCCTCGATCGACTGCGCCGGGAGCACGCATGAGGTTCACGTTCGAGGTGCTGGTGACGCTGAAGCCGGGGCTCGCCGATCCCGCAGGGCAAGGCCGTGGAGGCGTCGCTGCCGGCCCTCGGGTTCTGGACGAACGTCTCGGGCGTGCACGTCGGGCGAGCACGTCGCGGCTCGACGTCGAGGCGCCGACGCAGGCGCAGGCGCGGACGCAGGTCGAGGAGATGGCGCGGCGGCTGCTGTCGAACCCCGTGATCGAGGACTTCCGGGTGCTCGAGACGCCGAAGCGAGCCGAGCCGTCGAGGATCCGACCGTGAGCGACGATCGCGCCCCGCGCATCGGCGTGATCACGTTCCCCGGGTCGCTCGACGACCGCGACGCGCTGCGCGCGGTCGAGACGATGGGCGGCGAAGGGCGTCGCGCTGTGGCACGCCGACCACGACCTGCGCGGCGTCGATGCCGTGGTCCTGCCCGGCGGGTTCAGCTACGGCGACTACCTGCGCTGCGGCGCGATCGCCGGGCACGCGCCGATCATCGGACGAGGTCCGGGCGTTCGCCGAGCGCGGCGGGCCGGTGCTCGGCATCTGCAACGGCTTCCAGATCCTGTGCGAGGCGGGGCTGCTGCCCGGGCGCCCTGATCCGCAACGCGTCGCTGCGGTTCGTCTGCCGCGACGTGTTCCTGCGCGTCGAGACGTCGCAGACGCCGGTGACGGGCGAGCTCGTCGCCGGGCGAGATCGTCGAGATCCCGGTCAAGCACGGCGAGGGGCAGTTCGTCGCGACGCGCCGAGCAGCTGCGCCGCATCGAGGAGCGAGGGCCTCGTGGTGTTCCGCTACGTCGGCGCGGGCGGCGAGGTGACCGACGCGGCCAATCCGAACGGCTCGCTCGACAACATCGCGGGCGTTCGCAACGCCGCCGGCAACGTCGTCGGCCTCATGCCGCACCCCGAGCACGCCGTCGATCCCGACGTCGGCCCGACCGGCGGCCAGGCGCTTGTTCGCCTCGCTGCTCGCCGAGCGTGCTGGCGGGGGCGACGGTGAGCGTGAGCGACGAGCCGCTGCACCGGCGGCTCGGGTCTGCGCCGACGACGAGCTCGAGCGCATCCGCGAGACGCTCGGGCGCGACCCGCGCCCGGCCGAGCTCGCGATGTACGGCGCGATGTGGTCGGAGCACTGCTCCTACAAGTCCTCGAAGATCCACCTGAAGACGCTGCCGACCGAGGGGCCGCGCCGTGCTGGTCGGTCCCGGGCAGGACGCCGGCGCCGTCGACGTCGGCGACGGCATGGCCGCCGTCTTCAAGATGGAGTCGCACTCGCACCCGAGCGCGATCGAGCCCTACCAGGGCGCGGCGACCGGGGTGGGCGGCATCGTGCGCGACATCATCTCGATGGGCGCGCGGCCGGTGGCGCTGCTCGACCCGCTGATGTTCGGCCCGCTCACCGAGGCCCGGAACCGCTGGCTGCTCGAAGGCGTGGTCGCCGGGCATCGGCGGCTACGGCAACTGCATCGGCGTGCCCACGGTCGGCGGCGAGATCCGCTTCGCCGAGCCGCACTCGGCGAACCCGACCGTCGACGTGATGTGCGTCGGCCTCGCCGAGGCCGACGCGCTCGTCACCGCGCACGTCGCTCACCCCGCACGTCGGCTCGCTGATGGTGCTGTACGGCGCGGCGACCGGGCCGCGACGGCATCGGCGGCGTGAGCGTGCTCGCGAGCGCCACGCTCGACGATGCCAGCGAGGAGTCGCGCCCGAGCGTGCAGATCGGCGACCCGTTCGCCGAGAAGCTGCTGATCGAGGCCTCGCTCGAGCTGATCGAGCGCGGCCTGCTCGAGGGGCTGCAGGACCTCGGCGGCGCCGGCATCACCTGCGCCGTGAGCGAGTCGGCCGCGCGCGCCGGCATGGGCGCCGCGCTCGACCTCGACGCCGTGCCGCTGCGCGAGCCGGGCATGGCAGCCTTCGAGATCCTCACGAGCGAGTCGCAGGAGCGGATGCTCGCGATCGTGCACCCGTCGAAGCTCGACGAGGTGCGGACGGTCTGCGAGCGGTGGGGGCTGCAGCATCGCCGTGATCGCCGAGCTCGTCGGAGGGCGGCACGCTCACGGTGACCCACGGCGGCGAGGTCGTCGCCGAGGTGCCCGCGCGCTCGCTCGCCGACGAGGGGCCCGTGTACGACCGGCCGCACGAGGCTCCCGCCGAGCCACGACGGCGGCCGCCGACGACCCGACGTTCCTGCCCTACGACGGCGATCCGCTCGGATGCGTTGCTGGCGGTGCTCGCGGCGCCGAACGTCGCGTCGAAGCGCGTGGGTCTGGGAGCAGTACGACTCGCTCGTGCAGGGCCAGACCGTGGCCGGCGCCGGGGGCGACGCCGCCGTCGTGCGCATCCCCGGAACCATGAAGGCGCTGGCGCTCGTCGACCGACGGCAAGGGCCGGTTCGGCGCGCTCGACCCGTACCTCGGGGCGGTGCACGCGGTCGCCGAGGCGGCGCGCAACGTCGCGGTCACCGGCGCGCGGCCGCTCGCGATCACGAACTGCCTGAACTTCGGCAACCCCGAGCGTCCGGTCGTGATGTGGCAGTTCGCCGAGTCGATCCGCGGCATGCGCGACGCGTGCCTCGCGTTCGAGACGCCGGTGACCGGCGGCAACGTGAGCTTCTACAACGAGTCGGGCGACTCCGCGATCTGGCCGACGCCGGTGATCGGCATGCTCGGCCTGCTCGAGGACCATCGCCTGCGGGTGCCGTCGGGCTTCCCGCGGCCGGGCTCGCGGTCTACCTGCTGGGGGAGACCTTCCCGGAGCTCGGCGGCTCGGAGTTCGCCGAGGTCGTGCTGGGCGTCGTCGCCGGGCGGCCGCCGGCGCTCGATCTCGCGAAGGAGCGTGCGCTGCACGCGCTGCTCGTCGAGGCCGCGCGCGGCCGACGTGCTCGCGAGCGCGCACGACTGCGCCGACGGCGGGCTCGCGATCGCCCTCGTGGAATCGGCGATCGCGGGCGGCCACGGGTTCGCGGTCACCATCGCCACGCGACCTGCCGCCGCACGTGGCGCTGTTCAGCGAGAGCGCGTCGCGCGCGGTGGTGGGCGTCGCGCCCGAGCACGAGGAGGTGCTCTCGGAGCTCGCGGCCGCGCACGGGGTGCCCGCTGCAGCGTCTGGGTGAGACCGGCGGCCCGCGCGTGCGTGTTCGACGGCCTGTTCGAGACGACGCGTCGCGGAGCTGCGCGAGATCTACGAGACGGCGATCCCGCGGCTGCTGGGCGAGGCGGTCTGAGGTGCACGAGCCTCGGCGATACCGGCGCGTGTCGCGCCCGATCTCGCGCGGTGACCTTCGACTTCTGGGACACGCTCGTCGCCGGCGCGGCGGGCAGCGGGAGCGCGATGCGCCGGCTGCAGATCGACCGGTTCGCGGCGACGCTCGACGCCAGGCCGACCGACATGTGCCCGACGACGAGCTCGCCGAGGCGTTCGACGCGAACTGGGAGCGGTTCGAGGAGCGGTGGATCGCCAACACCGGCCAGTACACGCCCGCCGACACCGTGGACTTCGTCGCCGACCGCGTCGGTGCCGTCGCTCGACGATGCGCTGCGGGCCCGACTGGTCGACGGCGTTCCGCGAGGTCGGGGAGCGGGTGCCGCTGGAGCTCGCGCCGGGCATCGCGACGTGCCCTCGCGACGCTGCGGTCGGCGGGCCTGCGGCTCGGCATCGTGTGCGACGTGGGACTGACGCCGTCGCCCACGCTGCGTGAGCGGCTCCGGGGCTTCGGGCTGCTCGACTGCGTTCGACGCGTGGGCGTTCAGCGACGAGACCGGGTGGTTCAAGCCCGCGCCCGAGGCGTTCGCGCCCGCGCTCGAGGGCATGGGGCTCGGTGTCGACCGACGCCGCGTCGTCGCCCACGTCGGCGACAACCCTCGCACCGACGTCGCCGGCGCGCTGGCGCTCGGCATGCTCGCGGTCCGGTACACGGGCTTCCGCGACGCGACGGTCAGGCCGACACGGTGGGCGAGGACCGCGCCACGATCGCACGCGATCCGACGACCCTGACGTGGCGTGCCCGCCTTCCCCGAGGCCCACCACGTCATCGACGATCACCGCAAGCTGCCGGGTTCCTCGGCGTGCTGAGCCGATGGTCGGCAGCCCGGTACGTGGTAGCACCTTGGTCCGTACGGAACTCGCGTTGTACCTTCACGATCGACGTCGCAGCGTCGTTCTGTCGACGAACCGGCGGCAGGGAGATGCGGTGTGCGCGAGGCGACGATCGTGAGGCGGACGAGCGGCGGTCGCCGCCGTTCCAGGAGTTCCTCGAGGCCAACCGGGCAACGGTCTACCGCTTCCTCACCGTGGCGGTCGGTCCGCAGGAGGCCGACGACGTCTTCCAGGAGACGTTCCTGGCGGCGCTGCGCGCCTATCCGCGGGTCCGCGAGCCGGACAAGCTCGACCGGTGGATCCTCGCGATCGCGTCTCGCAAGGCGATCGATCACCACCGGGCGGTCAGGGCGGCGAGCGGTGCCGACCGACGAGCCACCGGAACGACCGGTGCACGACCCGCCGTCGAGCGATGCCGGACGATCCGCTGTGGGCGGCGGTGCGGGCGCTGCCTCCGCGCCAGCGGGTCGCGGTCGTGCACCGGCACGTGCTCGACCGCGCCTACGCTGAGATCGCCGAGCTCATGGGGTGCAGCGAGCAGACCGCCCGGGCCAACGTGTACCAGGGCACGAAGCGACTCAGGGAGCTGATGGCATGAACACGAACGATCTGAAGCGGCTCGGCACCGGCTGCGCGACGCGGCACGACGGCGCGCCGCGCGGCCGCAGCGCGCTCGCCGATCGCGCCGCCGGCGAGGGGCTGGTCGACGTGGCGGTCGCGACGATGGATTCGCCGATCGGCGAGCTCTTCGTCGCGGTCACCCCGCAAGGGGCTGGTGTCGATCGCGTTCGAGGACGAGGACCGCGACGAGGTGCTGGAGCGCCTGCCCGCGAGGTGTCGCCCCGGGTCTTGGAAGCAGCCGCCCCGACCGACGAGGCCCGGCGCGAGCTCGAGCGAGTACTTCGTGGCGGAACGACGCCGGTTCGACGTGCGCATCGACCGTCGGCTGATCGGTGACTTCGCCTGGAGCGTGCTGCGGGCGACCGCCGGGTCGGGTTCGGCGAGCTCGCCACCTACGGGCAGATCGCCGAGCGCATCGACCGCCCGAAGGCGGCGCGCGCGGTCGGCCGGGCCCTCGGCTCGAACCCGATCCCGATCGTGATCCCGTGCCACCGCGTCGTGGGTGCCGGCGGCTCGCTCACGGGCTACGCGGCGGGCTTCCGCAGGAAGCAGACCTGCTCCGGCTCGAAGGCTCGCATGCCTGTGAGCCGATCGTGTCGGCGGCAGTCACGCCGGTACGACTGGCGGCCTCGTGGGGGCCGAATCACCGAAGGAGGAATGCGGACTCTTCGGGGTCTGGGCGCCCGGCGACGACGTCGCGCGACTGACCTACTTCGGACTCTTCGCCCAGCAGCACCGCGGCCAGGAGTCGGCCGGCATCGCGGTCAGCGACGGCCACAACATCCTGGTCTACAAGGACCTCGGGCTCGTCAGCCAGGTGTTCAACGAGGCCACGCTCACCACCCTGCACGGCGACCTGGCGATCGGCCACACGCGCTACTCCACGACCGGCTCCACGACCTGGGACAACGCCCAGCCGGTGTTCAAGACCGACGGCGCGCACTCGCTCGCCCTCGGCCACAACGGCAACCTCGTCAACACCCCCGAGCTCGCGGCGCGGGTCGCGCAAGGCCGGGCGGCCGCGACCACCGACTCCGACATCGTCACCACGCTGCTCGCGAACGAGATGGCCGTGCCCGGCGGCCTCGAGGAGGCCGCGATGCGGGTGCTGCCCGAGCCTGCGAGGGCGCGTTCTGCTTCGTGATGATGGACGAGCGGAGCGTCTACGCGGCCCGCGACCCCTACGGCGTGCGGCCCGCTGTCGATCGGGCGGCTGCCGAACGGGTTCGTGCGTGGCGTCGCGAGACCTGCGCGCTCGACATCGTCGGGCGCGGTGTTCGTGCGCGACGTCGAGCCCGGCGAGCTGGTCCGGTTCGACGACCGGGGGCTGCACTCGGTGCGGTTCGCCGAGTCGCCGCGCCGGGCGCTGTGCGTCTTCGAGTCCGTCTACCTGGCGCGGCCCGACTCGCGGCTGGGCGGCGTCACGGTGCACGAGTCCCGGCGCGAGATGGGGCGCATCCTCGCGCAGCGAGCACCCGGTCGACGCCGACATGGTGATCGCGGTGCCGACGACCGGGCACTCGCGCCGCGCAGGGCTACAGCGAGGTCAGCGGCATCCCCTACGGCGACGGCCTCTACAAGAACCAGTACGTGGGGCGCACGTTCATCCAGCCGTCGCAGACCCTGCGCGACCGCGGCGTGAAGCTGAAGCTGAACCCGCTGCCCGACTCGATCCGCGGCAAGCGGCTGGTCGTGGTCGACGACTCGATCGTGCGCGGCACCACGACGAAGCAGATCGTGGCGGCGCTGCGCGAAGCCGGGCGCCACCGAGGTGCACATCCGCATCACGTGCCCGCCGCTGCAAGTGGCCGTGCTTCTACGGCATCGACATGCCCACGCGCCAGGAGCTGATCGGCGCCGACCTCACCGTCGAGGAGATCCGCGCCTACGTCGGCGCCGACTCGCTCGGGCTACCTGTCGCTCGAGGGCATGGTCGAGGCGGCCGGCGGCGCCGAAGGAGACGTTCTGCCGGGCGTGCTTCGACGGGGAGTACCCGATCCCCGTCCCCGAGCAGGCGGGCAAGTTCGTGCTGGAGGACCAGCTCCGGCTGCCCCGTGACCGCCGTCGTGAGCGACGCCTACCGGCGACGCCGGGCGTCGACATCGAGGCCGCCGCGAAGGCGGTGACGCTGATCGGCGACCTCGCCGCGCAGGCCCGCCGTCCCGAGGTGGCCGACGAGGTCGGCGGGTTCGCGGGGCTGTTCCGGATCGGCGACGGCACGCTGCTGGCGGCGGCCACCGACGGCGTCGGCACCAAGCTCGAGATCGCGCGCGCCGACGGGCCGGCTCGACACCGTCGGCATCGACCTCGTCGCGATGTGCGCCGACGACGTCGTGTGCACCGGCGCGGAGCCGCTGTTCTTCCTCGACTACCTCGCCGTCGGGCAAGGTCGTGCCCGAGCGCGTCGCCTCGCTCGTCGAAGGGGTCGCCGAGGGGTGCCGGCGCGCCGGCTGCGCGCTGCTCGGCGGCGAGACCGCCGAGCACCCGGGCATGATGCCCGACGACCAGTTCGACCTCGCGGGGTTCTGCGTGGGCGTGGTCGACGAGGCCGACGCTGCTCGGGCCCCGACCGGGTGCGCGAGGGCGACGTGCTGATCGGGCTCGCGTCGAGCGGGCTGCACGCGAACGGCTACTCGCTGCGTGCGCACGGCGCTGCTCGGCCGGCTACGACCTCGACGAGACGCCGCCGGAGCTCGGCGCGCCCGCTCGCCGACGAGCTGCTGGAGCCGTGCGCGATCTACGCGCCCGATCGTGCTCGCGCTCGCGCGCGACGGGCTCGTGCACGCCGCCGCGCACATCACCGGCGGCGGCTTCCACGAGAACGTCCCGCGCGCGCTGCCGCCGGGCCTCGGCGCCGAGATCGAGCGGGGAGCCTGGCCCGAGCACGCCGTCTTCGCCCTGGTGCAGGAAGCCGTCGGGCGCGACCGACGACGACATGTTCTCGACCTTCAACATGGGCATCGGCATGGTGCTCGTCGTCGACCCCGGCGACGCCGAGGAGGTGATCGCGCAGCGCAGGCGCCGGACGGCGCCTTCCGCATCGGCACGGTCGTCGCGGGCTCGGGCGTGCAGCTCGGATCGTGAGTCGCCGGCGACTCATCCGACGTGCACCAAGACCCGTGTCCCCGCGGTGACTAGGCCGACCATCACCCATCCGACCCACCGTGCGGCGGAAGGCCACGCTTCCGGCACCGAAACCGCCCGCGCGGCCGATTCAGGCTCGCGATCGCACGGCCGTAACTTCCGGCACGATGGAGAACGAGACACGTCCCCGACCCGCTGCCGAGCGTGCTCGTCGTCGACGACGAGCCCCAGGTCGTGTGGGTGCTGCAGTTCAGCCTGGAGGCCGAGGGCTACACGACCTTCGCGGCGAGCAACGGCGTCGAGGCGCTCGCCGAGATCGCGCGAGCACCACCCGAACCTGATGGTGCTCGACATCATGATGCCGACGCATGGACGGCTGGGCGTGCTCGAGGAGATGCTGAAGCTTCCGCGTCGAGCGAGCGCCCGCGGGTCGTGATCGTGAGCGCGCTCTCGTCGCTGCGCGACCGCGCGAAGGCCGCCGAGCTCGGCGCCGACGCCTACGTGCCGAAGCCGTTCAACGTCGAAGAGCTGCTCGAGGTGCTGCACGGCCTCGAGCGCGCCTCGTAGCCAGCGGCACAGCTCGCATACCGACGTAGTCCATCAGACTAGTGGGCGAAGCGCTGGTGCTCCTTCGGCACGACCGTGGTGCCGACCGCCTTCAGGGTGAGGACCGGCTCGTCGAGGAACTCCGCGGCGCTCTCGCTGATGTCGGTGCGCGCGGCACCGATCTTGTGGACCTCGAACTCGCACCGACGGCTCGAGTTGCCGACGCTCACGATCCGTCCGCGCGCCTCGATCCAGTCGCCCGCGTACAGCGGCGCCAGGAACTCGACCGACTCGTACGCCCGGAACAAGCCCTCGTCGCCGTCGTAGCGCATCGCGAGCTCGGTGATCAGGTCGCCGACGATCTTGAGCTGCGTGGCGCCGGCGACGAGGTTGCCCCCGTAGTGGGCGTCTTCCTGGCCGAGGCGCAGGCGGATCAGCGAGGTGGGCAGTTCGGCATCGAGTCTCGTCTGGGATCGATCGGTGATGTACGGTCTCGCGGGTCAGCGCGCGCGTCGGCGCGGCCGGCGCGTCGGGGATGACCTTGCCGTGGCGCACGCCGCGCGCCGGGCACCCGGACCTCGGTGCCGTCCTTCTTGCGCACGAAGTAGGTCTCGGCGTCGGCGTCCCAGCGCTCGAAGATGCCGACCGCCTCGGTCGTGTACCCGTTGGGCAGCTCGAACTGGAACGTCACGCGCGAGCCCACGTCGGCGGGGGTCACGAGGTTCGTGCCGGCCTTCGGCGCCGGCCGGGGGAACGGCTGCACGGGCTCGCGCTCCGGCGGGGCGGCGGCCGACGCCGCCTTGTCGCGCACGCTCCTCGTCCGCCGCCCTCGTCCAGGCGCGGTTCAGCCCGGCCTGCAGGTACGAGCCCCCGAAGAACCCGGCGGCGAGGTAGAGCAGCGAGCGCGAGCCCGGCCGACGAGGGCTCGACGCCGGCCTGCTCCTGCGCGGTGATCACGCGCCGCCCGGTGTGGAAGAACCCGACGCAGCGCCATGACGATCGAGCGAGGCACGGCGACGGCGAGCAGCCACCAGACCTCGGTGAGCACCGCGATCACCGACGAGCGGCGCCGCGAGGAACAGCCCCACGATCGCGAGCGTCGAGATGAGCGGCCGGATCGAGTAGTTCCGCAGGTACATGCGGATGTCGTCGTTCACCGCGTAGTACCAGTAGAGCCAGTAAGTGCCGAGGGTCACCGACGCTCGAGCGCGAACACGCCGAGCGGCCTGCGCACGCGGTACGAGGCGCCCGCCGATCGACACATCGTGGGCCATGGCGCGCAGGATATCGGACGCCCGAGCCATCGCCCGCGCGGTCAGGCCGGGGAGCGGGTCGGGCGGCAGGGACAGCACGGCTTCGGCGGCGATGCGGAACAACGTCTCGCGTCCGGTCGTGTGCTCGTCCCAGCCGCGCTGGTCCCACGCGTCGCCCGAGAGGTCGTCGCCCGCGTACAGCACCTGGCCGAACGTGACGCCGCGGAACGCGGCGACGGCGAAGAACGCCGCGGCTTCCATCTCGACGGTGAGGCACCTTCGGCGACCCGGCGCGTCGAGCTTGCCCCGCGTCTCGCGGTAGAGCGCGTCGGTGGTCCAGGTCGCGCCCGTCACGTGCGGCACGCCGTGTCGCTCGGCGGTCGCCACGATCGCCTCGACCGCGTGCGCCGACGGTTCCGCGGTGCGCGAAGGCTCGGCAGGTAGTGGTAGGACGTGCCCTCGTCGCGCACGGCCGAGGTCGGCACGATCACGTGGCCGAGCGCCACGTCGGGCACGAGCACGCCGGCGCCGCCGCACGCGACGAACGTGCGGCATCCGCGAGCGATCAGCTCCTCGAGGAAGCCGGCCGCGAGCGGCGCGCCGACGCCCGGGTGCATCACGACGAGCCGGCGCCCGTCGTGGTCGATCTCGTAGATCGGGTTGCGGCCGATCTCGCTCACGACGTGGTCGACGACGCGGCCGCCGTGCTCGCTCGACGACGTCGGCGATCACGTCCTGGAAGAAGCAGAGCACGGCGTGCGGCGCGATCGACATCGGCTCGATGACCTCGCTCGGGCTCGATCACCGCGGTGGGCGACGGGGTCGAACTCGAGGATCGGCGCGTCCGCCGTCGTCGCTCACGCGCCGTGCTCCTTGCGCGAGGCGAGCAGCGCACCGGCGATCACGAGCCCGATGCCCGACGATCGAGAGCGCCCGCACCGTCTCGTCGAGGAAGACCGCGCCCAGCACCAGCGCGACGACCGGGATCAGGTAGGTCGCGAACGACGCGCGCGACGACCCGACCCGCGCGACCAGCCGGCCCATCAGCACGAACGCGAGTCCGGTGCCGAGCGCCCCCAGCGCCACGATCGGCGACGAGCGGTCCCCACTCGAACGACGAGCCGGCGAGCCCGACGAGCCCGAACGGCGCCGTCCAGATGGCGGCGAGGCCGAGCATGCGCGCCATGACCGGCAGCGCGCCGTAGCGCTGCGTGAGCGGGCGCGGCGATGTTGATGGCGACCCCGTAGCAGCCACCGCGGCGAGCACGAGCACGACGCCGAGCGCCTCGTTCGAGCCCTCCGCGAGCGAGGGGCCGCGATCGCGGCGACGCCCGCGAACCCCACGACGAGCCCGATCGCCTGCGCGCGGCCCGGGCAGGCGGCGCAGCATCAGGCGACCGATCGCGGTCGCGAAGATGGGCAGCGACGCCGTTCAGCAGACCCGGTCAGGCCCGAGCTGATCCACTGCTGCGCGAGCGGGAACAGCGTGAACGGGAACGCGACCCACAGGAGCGAGAGCGCGACGAGCCGCGCCCGATCCTCGCGCGCGAGCGGGGTGCGCGCGGCGGGCACGAGCCACAGCACCGCGGCGCCGAACAGCACGCGCAGCCAGGTGATGAGCCCGGGCTCGAACGCGTCGAGCCCGATCGCGATGAACAGGAACGACGACCCCCAGATCACGCCGATCGAGGCGAACAGCGCCCAGTCCAGCGGCGTGAACGCGCCCCGATGGGTGCCCGCGCTCGTCGAGAGCACGCCTCGCGGCCGTCCGTCGTCGGCCACTGCCGGGGTCAACGTCGGGGCGCGGGCGGTGTTCCCACTACAGCCGGGTGATCGTGCCGGGCGGCGGCTCGGGGTAGGCCTCGGGATGCACCGCCCACGCCAGGATCTCGAGCCCGTCGACGATCCGCGGGCCCGGGCCGCGAGAAGAACGACGTCGCGTCGACCGCGAACACGTTGCCGTTGCGCGCCGCCGGCGTGTCGGCGATCTCGGGGTGCGCGACGACCTGCTCTCGCCTCCTCCTCGGCCTCCTCCAGGTAGTAGCCGCAGGGCATGAACACGAGCACCTCGGGCGTCGGCGTCGCGGATCTCCCGGTGCGTCACGCGTCCGCGAGGGCTCGCCCTTCTCGCCGAGCAGGTTGGTGGCGCCGACGGCCTCGACCATCTCGGGCACCCAGTGGCCGGCGGCGAACGGCGGCTCGCGCCCACTCGAGGCAGAACACGCTCACCGTCGGGAGGCGCACCGCGGTCTGCCTGCACCGCGGCGACGCGATCGCGCGGAGTCCGGCCGCGAGCTCGCCGGCCACGCTCCTCGGCGCCGAGCAGCGCGCCGACGACCTCGATCTGGGCGATCACGTCGTCGAGCGTGCTGCGGGTCGAGCGAGAGCACCTTCGTGCGTCGGTCAGGCCGAGCTCGTCGAGCGCCTCCTCGACGTGGCCGGCGGGCACCGCGCACACGCGGCAGAGGTCCTGGGTGAGGATCACGTCGGGCTGCTCGCGGCGGAGCAGGTCGGTGTCGAGCACGTAGAGCGGCTGGTCGGCGTCCATGCGCTCGCGCACCGCGGCGTCGATCTCGCGCGAGGTGAGCGGGCGGCCCTGCGGCAGCGCGCTGCGCGAGACGACCGGCTTCGTCACGGCATCGGGGGGGAAGTCGCACTCGTCGGTGACGCCGACCAGGGCGTCGCCCAGGCCGAGCGCGTACACGATCTCGGTGGCCGACGGCAGCAGGGACACGATCTTCATCGCGGCAAGTCTCCCAGTCGCTCGGCGATCGTGAGCAGGTCCGACGAGGTCGGTGAGCGCGCGTCCGACGGCGGCGCCGTCGAGCACCCGGTGGTCGAAGGTGCAGCTCAGCGTGCAGGCGGGCCGCGCCACGACCTCGCCGTCGACCACCAGCGCGCGCGGCGCGATCACCCCGATCGCGAGCGTCACGCTCGTGCCCGGGCGACAGGATCGGCGTGCCGGCCTCGCTGCCGTAGCTGCCCGTGTTGCTCACCGCGATCGTGGCGCCCGGTGAGCTCCTCGGGCGCGAGCGAGCCTGCGCGCGCGGCCTCGGCGAGGCGCTTGATCTCGGCCGCGAGCTCCGCGATCGCCGTGCGCCCCGGCGTCGCGCACGCACGGGCACGACGAGCCCGCGTTCGGTGTCGGTCGCGACGCCGACGTGCACGCGCGACGCGGATCGATGCCGTCGGCCGTGCCACGCGGCGTTCAGCGCCGGGTGCGTCCGCGACGTGCGGCACGAGCGCAGCGATCACGACCGGCAGCGGCGAGACGTCCAGCTCGCGCCGGAGCGACTCGAGCGCGCGTGCAATCGACCGTGCGGAAGGTCGTGACCTGCGGGATCGCCGCCTGCCGCGTCGAGGTTCGCCGCGATCGCGCGCCGGGTCGGCGAGACCGGCACGACGTCGGCGTCGGCTCACGGTCGATCGCCGGCTGCGCGCTCCGCCGCCGCGCGCACGTCGTCCGCCGTGATCCGCCCGCCCGGTCCCGGTGCCGGCGAGCGACGCCAGGTCGACCCCGAGCTCCTTCGCCAGCTTGCGGACCGGCGGGCGTCGCCGCGACCCGGCGCCGGCTCGGCCTGGGCCGCGAGTGGCCGACGGCTCCGACGCACCGCCGTCGCCTGCGCTCACCTCGAAGGTCACGAGCGGCGACCCCACCGGGACCGCCGTCGCCCACGCGCCGTGCAGCGTCGCACCACGCCCGCGAACGGCGACGGGATCTCGACCGTGGCCTTCGCGGTCTCGACCTCGACCAGCGGCTGGTTCAGCGTCGACCGCGTCGCCTTCGGCCACGAGCCAGGCGACGATCTCGCCTTCCTCGAGGCCCTCGCCCAGGTCCGGCATCGCGAACACCGCGCGTCGGCCATCAGTACGCCACCACCTCGCGCACCGCGGCGGCGATGCGCTCGACGCTCGGCAGGTAATGGTGCTCGAGCGCGGCGGGCGGGTACGGCACGTCCCAGCCGGTGACGCGGCGCACCGGCGCCTCGAGGAAGTCGAACGCCTCCTCCACGATGCGGCGCGGCGACCTCGGCGCCCAGCCCGAGCGTCCTCGGCGCCTCGTGCACGACCACGGCGCGTCCGGTCTCGCGCACGCAGCGCGCGATCAGGTCGACGTCGAGCGGCGACAGCGTTCGCAGGTCGACCACGCGCAGCCGAGACGCCCTCGTCGGCCAGCGTCGTCGGCGGCGTCGAGGCACGCGCGCCACCATGGCGCCGTACGCGAACGACCGCGCAGCGTCGCCCTCGCGCACGACCGCGCCCTCGCCGATGCCGGGGCCGTCGGCCGTGAGCTCGCCCTCCTCCTTCGCCCAGTAGCGAGCCTTCGGCTCGAGCACGATCACCGGGTCGGGGTCGGCGATCGCGAGGCGCAGCAGCCGGTAGGCGTCGAGGGCGTGCGACGGCGCGACCACCTTGAGCCCGGCGGTGTGCACGTAGTAGGTCTCGGGGCTCTCGCCGTGGTGCTCCTTGCCCTTGATGCCGCCGAACGCCGGCATGCGGATCGTGATCGGCATGTCGACGCGCCCGCGCGTGCGCTCCCGCATCTTGGCCACGTGGTCGATGATCTGCTCGAGCGCCGGATAGGAGAACGCGTCGAACTGCATCTCGACGACGCTGCGCCAGCCGGCGAACGCGAGCCCGACCGCCGCGCCCACGATGCCGGCCTCGCTGATCGGCGTGTCGAACACGCGCGTCGGCGCCGAACTCCGCCTGCAGCCCGTCGGTCACGCGGAACACGCCGCCCGATCGCCCGACGTCCTCGCCGAAGACCAGCACGCGCGGTCGTCGGTCGCAGCGCGTCGCGCAGCGCCGCGTTCAGCGCGCCGACCATCGTCGATCTCAGCCACCGAGCACCTCTCGGCGCTGCGCGGCGAGCGCCGGCGGCGGCTCGGCGTACGTCCAGTCGAACATCCACTCGACCGGGCGGCGGCGCCTGGGCGATCACGCCCTCGCGGATCGCGAGCACCTGGTCCTCGATCTCGTCGTCGCCACGCGTCGAGCAGCGCGTCGTCGACGTGCCCCTCGGCCAGTGAGCCACGCGCGGAACCGCGCGATCGGGTCGAACGCCCGCGCCGCGCTCGACCTCGTCGTCGTCGCGGTAGCGGCCCGGCGTCGTCGGCCGTGGAATGCGCGCCGATGCGATAGGTCAGCGCCTCGATCAGGGTCGGGCCTTCGCCCGCGTACGCGCGCGTCGCCGCCTCGCGCGTCGCGCGGTACACGGCGAGCACGTCGTTGCCGTCGACGCGGACGCCCGGGAAGCCGTACCCCTCGGCGCGCCTCCAGATCTCGCCGGCCGTCTGCTGCGCGGTCGGCACGCTGATCGCCCATCCGTTGTTCTGGCAGAACAGGATCACCGGGGCGCGCTGAACACGCCCGCGAGGTTCGCCGCCTCGTGGAAGTCGCCCTCGCTCGCGCTGCCGTCGCCGAAGTAGGCGAGCGAGCACGCTCGCGTGCCGTCGAGCGTGAGGCCCATCGCGTAGCCGACGCGCGTGCGCGATCTGGGTCGCGACCGGGATGCAGATCGGCCCGAACCGCGTCGCGCTGCGGGTCGTACGGCCCGCCGTGCCAGGTGCCGCGGTGATACGCGAGGTACTGCACGGGATCGACGCCCGCGCACCAGCGCCGCGGCCAGCTCCCGGAAGGTCGGGAAGACGAAGTCGTCGGGGCCGAGGGCCATCGCGCTGCCGACCTGCGCGGCTTCCTGGCCCTCGAACCCCGGGTAGACGGTCAGCTCGCCTTGGCGCTGCAGGGCGATGCACTCGCGGTCGAGCCGGCGCGCGAGCAGCATCCAGCGCAGCAGCGCCCGCAGCTCGTCGGGCGTCGAGCCCGACGTCGGGGTCGCCCACCGCGGGCCGTCGGGGGCGAGCACGCGCATCGGGTCGCGTGCCGCGCCAGTGCTCGGGTTCGGACGCCACGCGGATCCCCCTCGAGTCCCCTCGTCGAACGCCGAGAGCATAGGGGAGGCCCGACTGCCCGTAGACTCGGCAGACAGATGGTGCCCAGCGCATTCCTCCGCGTGTACCAGCCGCTCGACGCGTTCGAGCGGAGCGAGCAGCTGCACTGGGAGCGCTTCCTGCTGCACGGGCCCGCGGCGAGCTCGCGCCGCCTCGCGTACGCCGATCACCGCACCGTCGGGCAAGCTCGGGCGTGCTCGCGCCCGCCGACGCCGACACGCCGAGGTGCTGCACGTCGACGGGCGCACGTTCGTCAGCCCGCGGCGCATGCGCATGCGCGTGCTCGCCGCGATGGTCTCGTTCCGCGAGGCGCGCCCGATCGAGCTGTGGGACCAGTTCGTGCCGAAGAAGGACGGCGAAGCGAGCCGCGAAGGATCTCGCCCGGCTCCGCCGGCGCGACCCCTCGGCCGTCGCGTTCTGCCACCAGAGTCCCTGGCACGTGCCGATCCGGTGGTTCGTGCTGTTCCGCGACGAGGAGCGCGAGCTCGCTCGAGGACGAGCACGGGCGGTGGCGACTGCGCTACCGGACCACGACGCGCCGCGCGATCCGACGGGCCGAGCAGGCGATCGGGCCGCTGCGGCGCTCCGACCTCGGCCCGATCAGCGACCTGATCCTCGACCTGCACCAGTGGATGGTGCAGTTCGACCCCGCGTCGATCCTGGAGCTCGACTACGGCGGGCTGTGCGACTTCCAGCGGTGGGACGAGCTCGACGACGACCACTCGCGCTCGCGAGATCCACGAGGCGCTGCAGGCGCTGGAGGCCGGCGAGTACCCGCGAGCCGCCGACGTGTACCAGGGCGTGCTGACCCGGTGGGCCGAGGTGCGCGGCCGCGAGATCTTGAACTGATCGGTGGCCAGGGGCAGAATCGAACTGCCGACACCGCGGTTTTCAGCCGCGTGCTCTGCCAACTGAGCTACCTGGCCCGGGCCGGTAGAGAACCTGGCAGGAATCGCCACCGAGGTCACCACCAGCGCGTTGAAGTGTAGCGAGTGGAGGTGGGTCCGGGCTCGGTAACGCCATCTCGGCCTGCGGGATGTCCCGAGACAGCCTTGATTCTTGCCGGGTGGTGCCGGAGGTGGAGCCAGTCAGGCGGCCGCTTCGAGGTCCTCAGCCAGTCGATCCCTCGCTGGGCGCAGCTCATGCCCTGGAGACGAGGATGTAGGTGTTCATGTCGCCCTTGCCCTTCACCGAGACGACGCCGCGCGGCTCGCAGACGAACTCGTCTCGGATCAGCTCGTAGGTCGCCGGGGTCACCTGGATCGATCCCGCGACCCCTTCAGACTCCATGCGACTTGCCGTGTTCACGACATCTCCCCACAGGTCGTAGGCGAACTTGTGGGTGCCCACGATCCCGGCGACGACCGGGCCCGAATTGATCCCGATCCGCAGGCTGATGTCATGGCCGTGGAACCGGTGTCGCTCGGTGTGGTCGCGGATCCGAAGGGCCAGCTCGGCGATGGCGTGCGCGTGATCGGACCGTCCGTGCGGCACGCCGGCGGCAACCATGTACTCGTCTCCCACGGTCTTGATCTTCTCCAGACCCAACTCCTCCACGAACCCGTCGAAGGTCGTGAACACGCTGTTCAGCAGCCCCACGAGTTCGGGCGGGGACATCGTTGCCGACATCGGCGTGAAGCCGACCACGTCAGCGAACAGGACCGAGGCCGACTCGTGATCGTCGGCGATCATCGTCCTGTCCGACTTGAGCCTCTTGGCGATCTCGTCCGGCAAGATGGCGTGCAACAGGTCGTCGGATTCCTTCTGGAACCGGTCACGTTGGCGCACGAAGTAGGCCATGGAGGCGAACAGGAAGACCGTGACCCCGACGATCGTTGACGCGATGTCGGCGGGCGATCCCTCGACCACGTGCAACGGCTCGATCTGCTCGGGTAGCACCACGGCCAAGACGAGCGTGACCCCGTAGGCCAGGGACCACAGGAACGCCGCCTTGATGGTGAGAACGATCAGCGCGCCGATGACGACCAACAACCCGAACAGGATGACCAAGTCCGACGGCACCAGCCCGCCGAGGATGATCGTCCCCGCCAGGACCTCGACGAGTATGAGGAACAACGCTGCATCGACGATCCACGGGAAACGATCAGGCTTCAGCGCGAGCACGCTCAGCAGGAGGACGCTCGAGAGCGCGGCGGTGAGGTCGACCACGCCCACCCACGGCAGCCCATCGCCGAACTCCGAGGCTGAGATGGGTAGGCGAACCAGCGCTCCGAAGACGAAATAGCCGACGACGATCCTTCTCGTCCCGCGATGGATGTCGGTTTCTCCCGGGTATGCGCCGAGGGACATGAGGGAATCCCACCAGCGTCGGAAGCGGGGCCCGGCCATCGGGCGATACTAGTTTGACGCGAGACGAGCTGGATCGGGACGGTCGTCCTCAAGACCGAGATGGCGGCCGGGGAGCGACATACGGTGTCCCACTCCCGTGAGTCGTTGGTGTGACACGCGTTGACCGCGGGCCATGTTCGATGGTTGGGGGTCCGCTACCGAATTCCCTCGCCGTGGACGTGCGCGACCGGCACGATCTCGAGGGCCTCGTTCGTGAACGGCGTGCCGCGCCAGTCGCTCCACCACTCCACCTCGTCGAACCCGGCCTCGCTCAACAGATCGCCGGCAACCTGCTCCTGAGTGCGCAGCCTGAGCGTGCTCGGACTTGCGCGGCGAGTCCCGTCGGGAAACGTGTGGCGCGTCTCGAACACGATGTGGCTGCCGTGCTGGTGCAAGAAGGAATAGCACACCTCAACGGTGCCGATGCCCTGGACGTGAACAGACTCGCTTGTGGCGCTTGGCGTCCACCCCTCCCACTCGCGGGAGCTCGGCTCACGCGTTTCGAAGGTGAAGTCGGCCTCCCGGCGCGAGGTGATGACGAGCGCCGGCGAGCACCGCCCGAGCATCATCGTCGGTCAAGAACACCTGGAAGACGTTGCCCGTCATCACGATGAGGTCGAAGCGTGCGTCGCCGAGATCGACGTGGCGGGCGTCGTCCTCGATCCATCGCACGAGGCCCTCGGCGTCGCGCTCGCGGGCGACGTCAAGCATCGCCACGGCGGGGTCGACGCCGACGACGTCGTGCCCGGACTCCGCCAGCATCAGCGCGACCCGCCCGGTGCCGCATCCGAGGTCGAGGACCCTCAGCGGTTCAGTGCCGGCGAGCTCGATGAGCCCGAGCTGGTCGTCCTCGATCGGAGTGAAGGCGTCGTACAACCGGGCGAGATTCGGGTCGGTGAAGATCGCGTCGGGCGCCATGGGTCATTGGGTTTGCACCGGTGAGGCCGCGCCGACCTAGGGTCGACGCGGCGTTCTCATGTGCGCGCCCGACGGGCTTCGATCCCGCGATCTCCTCCTTGACAGGGAGGTGAGGACGGCCGGACTCCTCTACGGGCGCACGTTCGTGTTCCTGGTTGTCATGGCGCCGCGCGTCGACCGCGAGGTCCGAGCGCGGAACCGTGCCCCCAACGGGATTCGAACCCGTGCTTCCGCCTTGAAAGGGCGGCGTCCTAGGCCGCTAGACGATGGGGGCGCGAGTGCTCCTCCAGCAGGGTAGCGGCCGCAGAGGCGAGCCGACAGAGTATAGCCACGACCCATGAGCGACCCCAGCGTCGTCACGGCGGCAGCGTTCCGAGGCATGTCAACGCGAGACCTCACCCTCGTCAGGTCCTTGTCGGCAAGGAGGTTCATGCATGCGACGGATCGCCATGTTCGCGCTCGATCGCGCTTGTCACTCGCCGCCTGCGCCGATGCGACCGCCCCGCCGCCGGCCGATGGCGGGTCGACGTCGCCGCCGCGCCGACCCTCGACGAACGCAGGGTCGGCGTCTACGGCGCCCTGATCCCCGAGCTCGTCGGCAGCGAGGGCATGGATTGGCGCCGGGTCTACGTGGTGACCAGTCTCTGCACGGAACCCGGCCGAGCCGTCGGGGACGACACCGGAGGTTGCGACGATGTGCTCTCCGAGGCCGAGCAGCAGGCCCTGCGAGAGCGGCTCGAGGTCGAGAACCTCCGCTTCATCGACGACCCGACGCCGCTCTACGACGACGAATGGTTCCAGGGACCGCCGAACGAGGTCGTCGTGACGCTCGGCCCGATCGTCGAGCGAGCCGGCGAGGTCAGGGTCGGGGCGAGCTACGGATGCGGCGGCCTCTGCGGCGCGGGCAACACCTGGGTGCTCGAGGAGCGCGACGGGACGTGGACGGTCGTCGGCACGCGCGGACCCGCGTGGATCGCCTGAACGATCGTCGTGCAACGTCGATCTTCGCGCTCAACCGCAGACCCGGCTCGAGCCGACACATTCCTTGTGATGAGGCTCGTGCTGGAGT
Organism: uncultured Actinomycetes bacterium; assembly: GCA_963728665.1. Lineage (GTDB taxonomy): Bacteria > Actinomycetota > UBA4738 > UBA4738 > HRBIN12 > JAOUEA01. The sequence goes on from CAVSLG010000021.1 coordinate 264,728, forward strand.
GGCTCGGCTTGATGCGGCCCGACCCGGCCCGCAAGGAACCGGTGGCGGTACCCGCATGGGCGCCGTACGCCGTCGCTGCGACCATCGCCGTGACGGCCACGGGCTCTGGCGGCACTCCTGCGCCTCATCATCGGCGCATCGGTCTGAGCGTCGTCGGACCTTCCCCCCGGCGGCGCTCAGGCTCGCGCCTCGCTGCCACGAACCTGATCGCCCGGTCGCACGTCGGCGTCGGCTCGGCATTCCAGCGTGTGGCGCACCCCAGGCCTCGGAAGCAGCACTCGTCGTGGCCGCAGGAGCGATCGTCCGCACGACCCGCATGTCGGTCGTCGAGCGAGGCCACGGTGATCGGCTCGCGCATGCCGAACGTGTGCACCGACCGGCAGCGCTCGAAGAGCATGCCGTGAGTGGAGGTGAGCCAGCGGACATCGCGCGCCCCTCGCATGCGTTCGCGGCGGGTGGCGGGCTCCTCGATCGTCCACTCGCTTCCCCGCGGTCCCCGGAAAGATCGCTCGTCGCATGGCCGCGACGCTAGCGACACCTACCGACACCGCATGCCCGCCAGCGTTCGATGGAGTGCTTGTCAGCACATGCTGCGAGCTACTCGTCGAGGACCTCGATGCCGATGCCCGCGGCGAGCTCTCCGGCGGTGCGGATCACGTCCGGCCACGGCATGCGAGCTCTCGCAGACGTTCGGGACTACTCGCGGAGGACAGGTCGCACCCTCGCATCCCGCTCCCGGCGAACGTCGCGCCCGTGAGGGTCACACCGGACAGGTCGCAGTCCGTGAACATCGCCGAACTCAGCTGCGCGTCATAGAAGTCCGATTCCTTCATCCTGCACCCGTCGAAGTGAACGATCTCCAACTGCGAGAAGCGGAACGAGCATAGATCCAAGCGGCAATCCGAGAAAGTCACGTTATCTAGCATGGATCCGGAAAGGTCAGCGCCGGTCATTCGAACGCGTTCGAATCGAACACGGCTGAACGTCGCATCGGTTGCCGCCATGTTGGCCCAACTACCGTCCAGAACGACGACGTCACGGAGACGCGCCCGCGACAGCGAGGCCTCGGTGAGGTCTGTCGACCGCAGCTGGCTCTCTGAGAGCTGTAAGCCCTGAGCGTCTCGACCAGCCCGATCCACACCCTCGAGCGACTGCGCTTCGAGCTCCGCATCCACGAGATTCATTTCTTCGCGCAGATCAGCGAAGGAACTCGGAAGCTCTGGATCAACAGGAAGAGTGGGGGGCTTTGACAGGACGATGACCTCCGGAGGCCAAGTCTAAGGGCCTCGGGTTAGCCTCAGGCTCGATGTCTGTCCTCGAAACCGGAACGTGCGCATGAGTCGGCGCATCCCCACCGCCGCTGAGCTCGGGCTGATGCGGGGTTCTCCGCCGGCGGCCGACCGGCTGGTCACGCTCGACAACTGGCAGGACCCGCCGTTCAACCGCTGGGGCTTCCAGCACGTCCGCGACCTGATCCCGACCGCGAAGATCGGTCGCGGCGAGGGACCGGCGTGGAGCTGCCGCGCGCGGAACGCGACCTCTCGGCGCGCGCGTCCGGGCGGGGCCGCGCCGCACGACGCTTCGCGCGTCTGCTGGAGGACACCTACACCGACGGGTTGCTGGTGCTGCACCGGGGCGCGATCGTGATCGAGCGAGACCTACTGCAACGAGATGCGCCCGACACGACGCACCTGTGCATGTCGGTCTCGAAGTCGATCACGTCGACGGCCATCGGCGTGCTGGTCGGCCGGGGGCGCTCGAACCCGGGGATCTGGTCACGACGCACATCCCCGAGCTGCACGGGACCTCGTTCGACGGATGCACGGTGCGCCACCTGCTCGACATGCGCGCGGGCACCCGGTTCAACGAGGACTACGAGGACCTGCGAGGCCGACGTCCGCGTCTACGAGCAGATCTACCTGTGGCGGCCGCGGATCTCGCGCGGGCTGCCCGCGCTCGATGACCGACTACTACGCCGACGCTCCGGAACAAGGGGCCGCACGGCGGACCGTTCGACTACCGCTCGGTCCTGACCGACGTGCTGGGGTGGGTGCTCGAGCGCGCGTCGGGCGGCCGGTTCGCCGACGTCGTCGTCGGAGGTGCTCTGGCAGCCGATGGGCGCCGAGTTCGACGCCGAGATCACGGTCGACGGGCACTGCGCACCCGATGGCCGACGGCGGTGTGTGCTGCACGCTCCGCGACCTCGCGCGGTTCGGCGAGCTGATGCGACGCGGGGGCGACGCGGAGCGACGCCAGGTGGTGCCGCGCGCGTGGGTCCGCGACACCCTCACCCCCGACGCCGACCAGGTCGAGGCGTTCCTCGCCTCCGAGGACGCGCACGAGTACCCGCCAGGCGCGTACTACCGGAACAAGTGGTGGGTCGTCGACCCGTCGAAGCCGATCTACACGGGCGTCGGGGATCAACGGTCAGAACGTGATCGATCCACGTGCCCGCGCAGGTCGTGATCGCGAAGTTCTCGACGTGGCCGGTCGCCTGGGACGCGTCGTTCGCCCTGCCCGACGGTCGCGGGCTGATCGACCTGGCCGAGCAGATCGCCGACGGAGAGATCTAGGCGACAGCGGACCGTACGATCGGTTCGGGCAGTCCACATCATGGGGCTTCGACACCTCCCCCGGGTGATGGCCTATGGTCGATGGATGTTCGAGTACGTGCCGCGTCCGATCGGAGGCGCCACGGGGCTTCGTCGAGTCGGTGTGGTTCGCGCGGGGTCGCATGCAGGGTGTCCGCGAGCGCATCGCTCCCACAGGCTCGACGGTCGCCGCGGTCGTCTTGGGTGACCCCATCAATCAGACGCCGGACGGTGAAGGTATCGCCCTCGTCGCCGATACGGCGTTTCCTGATCGGTCCCCACGACCGACCGATCGTCAACGAGCCCCAAGGCGAGACGCATTGCGTCGGGATCGTCACCACCCCGGTGGGCTGCCGGCCGGCCTTCGGGATCGCCCCCGCCACCCTCCGGGGGCGGGTCGTGGATCTGCTTGACGCATGGCCGCGGGCGGTCACCCTTCGACGCGAACTCTCGAAGTGCCAGACACCGGTCGAGGCCCTCGACATCGTTGAGAGGACCCTGAGCACTCAAGAACCGTTCGATCGTCACGCGTTCGACCGATGCGAAGCCGCCGCTGCGCAGCTCTCAGCGGACCCTACCCGTCACACCGTCTGAGTACCTCACCGCCCAGCGCTCGACATACGGCCGCGTCGAGGCGGGTGTCCTCAGCCGGGTTCGTGCCCGAAGCGAGGTGAAGTTCGTTCAATCCCTCCGGCCGCTGACGCCGCAGCATGGCGTTCGATGACCAACCATCCGGAGGTGCACAATGAAAGAGGCATTCGCGGTCGAGACAACGATCGATAGTCCAGTCGATGCAGTGTGGGCGCGGCTGGTCGACTGGGACACCGCGGCGAAGTGGATGCCGGGTGTCGACGTGCTCCGCGCACAGGGTCCCACTGTTGTCGGCACGGTGACGGCCGACTACGTCTACGAGTGTGCGCAGCTCGGCAGTGGCACGCGTGTGAGCTTGGTAGCCGACTACCGGATGACCGGTCCCCTTCGGCTGCTCGCCCCGGTGATCAGGTCCGCCGTCCGCAGGGCCGATGGTGGCCAGCTCGATGCGTTCGCCGCCACGTTCTTATCCGTCCAACCGCTTCACCCTGCCGCCGGGTCGGAGCCGGCCGGCGAGATCGCGGCAGCCCGCGCCGCGCTGTCACGGCATTGCACACCTGCCTGTTCCTTTGGCCTGTCTACGCTGGTGTCGATGCCGACGGTCTACGACTGTCACCATGGAGCAACTCACCGACCGGCTCGTGGCGTGGGGCGAACCGGCCTTCCGCGCGAAGCAAGTCTGGTCCCAGCTGTGGAAGCGCGCCGCGACCTACGACCAGATGTCGGACGTCTCGCCCGCGCTCCGGGAGCGGCTCGCGGCCGAGCTGCCCCTGGGCGTCGAGCTCCTCGATGAGCGCACGGCCGACCGGGGCGCGACACGCAAGGCGCTGCTGCGTCTGGGCGGCGAGCACGTCATCGAGACGGTGCTCATGGGCTACCGCGACCGGGTCACGGTGTGCGTCTCGTCGCAGTCGGGGTGCGCGATGGGGTGCACGTTCTGCGCGACCGGTCAGATGGGGCTGCAGAACAACCTGACGGCGGGCGAGATCGCGGCCCAGGTCGGTGTGGGCCCGGCGGGAGGCCGCCAGGCTTCCCGCGACCACGCCGCAGCGGCTCACGAACGTGGTGTTCATGGGCATGGGCGAGCCGCTCGCGAACGAACGCCACGTGTTCGCGGCGATCGCACGCCTCACCGATCCGCAGGCGTTCGGGCTGGGGGCGCGCCACATCACCGTCTCGACGGTCGGGCTCGTGCCGGGCATCCAGCATCTGACGACCGCTCACCCGCAGGTGGGGCTCGCGGTGAGCTCCACGCGGCGAGCGATGAGCTTCGCTCGCAGCTCGTGCCGCCGAACGACCTGTATCCGCTCGCGGTGCTCGAGGCGGCGATGGCGGAGTGGCGGTCGGCCACGCACCGGCGACCCTCGATCGAGTGGGCGATGATCGACCGGGTGAACGACACCGAAGAGCAGGCGAGCCTGCTCGCGCCGATCGCCCGGCGGCTGGGCGCGCACGTGAACCTGATCCCGTTGAACCCGACGCCCGGCTATCCGGTGGTGGGGTCGTCACCGGCGCGGATCCGCCGCTTCGTCGACGTGCTCGAGGACGCGAAGGTCAACGTGACGGTGCGTGACACGCGTGGCCGGTCGATCGATGCTGCTTGCGGTCAGCTCGCGCTCTCGGCTCGGGCTCCCAGCTCATGAGGGCTCTTCGCCGACCGCGCCGTCCGCTTGCTCGCGGAGCAGGTCGATGTGGCCGAGGTGCCGGCCGGTCTCCTCGATCATGTGCGCGATGATCCATCGCAGCGAGTAGGTGGCGTCCGGATCCGTGGCTGTGGCGTCGAGCGAGGGAGCGGCGGCGATCACCGCGTCGCACAGCGCCGTCTCCGCCGCGTAGGCGGCGAGCAGATCGGCCATCGCGACGCCCTCGGCGCGGAAGTCGGCGTCGGGATCCTCGTCGGTCCAGTCGAAGGCAGTCCGGTCTGCGCCGGCGAAGAACTCGCGGAACCACGAGCGTTCCACGTTCTCCAGGTGCCGGACGATGCCGTGCAGGGTGAGGCCGCTCGGCATCCGAGCCGAGGCGAGCGTCTCGTCGGAGGCGTCGCGCATCTTCCACGCGACTAGGTCGCGCTGCCGTTGCAGGAAGCCGTGCAGCGTGGTGCGTTCGTCGCCGAGGTGGGCGGGCTCGGTCACCCCGCCGCGGATGCCGTTGGCGGCACCGGACCCGTCAGCTGCCGCAGGCCAAGCCACCGCCGCAGCAGCCACCGCCGGCCGGTGCGGTGGCCGGTGCCGACCGCGACCGCTGCGCTCCCGGTCGCCGCGGCGAACGAGAAGCGGCGGCGCACCCGGTCGCTCCCGCACGAAGGGCACGCCAGCGCGGTGCCGACCGGGCCGGAGGTCATCGGCCGGCGCTCCTCGAAGGGCATGCTCGCAGGCCAGGCAGAGGTACTCGTAGGTCGCCATCGCCCTCTACGGTACGCGCTACGGGCGCCCCGGTTCAACGCTTCCGCGGCGTTCCCTTTAGGTGGCCGTTCCCGTGGGAACCGCTCTGTCCGTTCCCACCACCGCTTGACCCGCCAGCGTGCGGGTTCCCGTGCTCGCCACCACTTCCGTGCTCCTTGCTGTTTCCGCGTGTGCCGGCGGCCTTGGCTGCCTTCCGTTCGGCCTTGGCGACCTCACGTTCGGCTTTGCGCTCGGCCTTCCATTCCTCGTGCGCTTCGTGACGCTCACGATTCGCGGAAAGCCGCTCCAACGCGTTCAACAGGCCCGGCGCCTGCGGGTTCTTCACACAGTTCGCGAGCACGTGCTCGATCGCGTTGTCCAGACCGCGGGCCTTGACCGCCTCTTCGTCGCCCTCCGTCTCTTCTTCGGAAGGCTCGATCCCGGCGGCCTGCATGCAGGCTGCCGCTCGCTCCGCGTCAACCTCGGCCGGCTCGGAGCCGTCGTCCGCTGCCTCTTCCTCTTCAGTGCCCTCATCATCGTCGTCGACGCACTCCTCCTCTTCGACCGGCGGCTCCTCCTCCTCGACCGGCGGCTCCTCCTCCTCGACCGGCGGCTCCTCCTCCTCGACCGGCGGCTCACAGGACTCCTCTTCGGTGTCCTCTGTCGTCACTACCTCGCGCGATCCGCCTGGACCTTTGAGCGAGCCGGAACCGGCGAGGCTCGCCGAGGCGAGCAGAGCCAGGACGATCAGGGACATGAACACGGTGAGGAGTCGCAGATGGGTCTCATGGCCGCTCCATCGGCGCGTACGTATCTAGTTCTTGAGTGCTACGTACGTATCATCCGTTCGAGGGAGCGGGAAGCAGCGCGACGGCGTCAGGCGCTGACGCGACCGCGTCGTCGAAGAGTGCCTCCGCGGCAACCACGTTGGCCTCCGTTCCGAGTTGTGGCTCACCTCGGCTCCGTCGATGCCGTCGGCGACGCGGCCGCGTCTGTCGGTCGTAGACGCTGCGGCCCGTGTCATCGGCCGATCGAACCACGCCCGTGCGGCGGTCGGCGAGCTCCGCCCACTCGACCGTCGTCGACCCTCGCGAGCCGCTCGAGCGAGTAGACGCGCACGCGACGTCGTACGGGGAGACGCTCGGGCGATCGAATCCGCCCAGCACGAGCGGCTTCCACAAGTGCTCGCGCGCTCGCGCAGGCGACGTCGATCAGGCCGGGATCATCGAGCGCACGGCCTGCGTCGACGAGCACGCCTTCCTGCACGTGGGCCCAGAGGTGCGGCTCGCCGCGCTCGTCCGGGTTGTTCATCAGCACGTCGCCGATGCGGTTCGCCGCGATCTCATCGGCCCACCTCGCGCCGCTGCGCCACGTCCGGTGAACGAGCGGTCGCCGAGCAGTCGGAGCCCCACGATCAGGTGCAGCGCGCGGACGTCGGAGGGCGCCGGCCGCGCGACGGCGTGCTCGAGCCCGCGCTCGGGTCGCCGCGAGGGCCCGCTCGTCGCCGAACGTGAGCCAGGCGTGGCTCACGCCGCCGAGAGCCCGGGCGTGCCAGAAGTTCTCGCCGGTCGACGACGTGAGGCCGGTCTCGTTGCGCGTGCCCGCCCAGTCGTAGATGAAGTTCCACCAGCGTCCGTCGTCGACTCCTGCATCCACAGCACGAACTCGAGCAGGCCACGGGCCCAGCGCTCGATCGTCCGCGGATCGCGCGTGCGCGCCCAGACGCCGCAGAGCACGTCGAGCAGCCGGGCGGCGTCGTCGACGCACGCGACACCTTCGAACCCGGATTCCTTTGCCACGACGAGCTCGCCGTCGGGGTCGCTGTACACCGCGAGCGCGAGCGCGCCGGCCCGGCGGCAGGCACGGGCCGCGTGAGCCGCGCGAGCTGTCTCAGCACGGATCGAGGTGAGCGAGGATGTCGGCGATCGAGAAGTCGGCGGCGGCGAGGCAGCGAGTCGGCGGCGCCGTAGTAGACGCGGATGCGTCCGTCGTCGAGGGTGACGTGCCCGCTCGGGAAGACCACGTCGTGCAGGAACCCGAGCGTCTCGTAGTCGATCTCGGGCGCGAGCAGCGGGTGGGCCGAGCGCGCGAGCACCTTCGCGGGGTCATCGGCATCGAGCAACATCGCGCCCATGCCGTAGCGGTTCGTGCGATCGGCGCCGTGGTAGACCTCGAGCCAGCCGCCGTCGACGCGGAACGGGCGTGAGGCTCGCGCCGATGCGCGCCTCGTCCCACATGCCCGGGCGCGGCATCGCGACCGGGCGATGCTGCCCCCAGTGCGTCAGATCGGGCGACTCGGCGAGCCAGATGCCCAGCACGCGGGAGAACGACCCCGGCATCGGCCGCGTGAACGCGAGGTAGCGATCGTCGCACCCGCTCGGGGAAGAGCACGACGTCCTTCATGTCGGGCAGGAAGATCATGCCTCCGCGCTCGAACGTGCGGAAGTCCGTCGTCGAGAGCCTGCTCGTCGTGATGCCGAGCCGGCTGACCGAGACGTAGGTGATGTGGAAGACGCCGTCGATCTCGCGTCACGCGAGGGTCCTCGACGCCGTAGGCCTCGAGCTCGGTCGCGGGCAGCAGCGGCGGGCGTCGGCTCGACCTCGAAGTGCTCGCCGTCGGTGCTGCGCGCGACGCGCAGATGCGACGTGTGCGTGAGGTAGTCGATCGTGCCGTCGTCGCCGTGGTGGCCGTCGGCGAGGTCGCGGAAGCGGATGGTGCGAGGGTCGTCGAGGTCGACGCCCGGGCTCGTCGCGGCGAACGTAGCCGAGCATGATGCGCGGCGGGTCGGCCGACGTGTCGAAGAACGGCATGCCGACCAGGTCGTCGAGGTCGAGTCCGCGGGCAGGTCCGCGAGCGTCGGGCGGTCGCCGCGTCAGGTCGACCAGCCGCGCGCCCTCGGGAAGCTCGCCCGTCGCGCTCGGGCGCTCGGCCACGCGCAGCAGCAGCACGACCTCGTCGCCGACGCGGGCGGCCCCGGCGTTGATCGTGGAGATGACCTCCATGCCCGGCTGCGACGGCGCGACGTCGTCGGGCGTGATCAGGGGGTTGTCGGCGAGCCGGGCGCCGACGGGCACCGCGACCCATTCGCCGGGGCGTGCCTGGGTCGGTTGCTTCGCCGGCGTCGACTCCATCGAGCTCGCGCATCACCTCGACGAAGCGCGTGCCCGTCTTCGGCCAGGTGAACTCGTTCGCGTACGCGTACGCGTCGTGCTCGAGCCGGCGCTTCAGGTCGGGGTCGTCGAGCAGCGAGTTGATCGCGGCCGACGAGCTCGTCGGGATCGCGGAAATCGACGAGCAGCCCTCGTCCGTCGGCGAGCGCCTCCTGCGCGTGCAGGTACGGGGTCGAGACGACGGCCTTGCCGGCGCCGAGCGCGTAGCTCGAGCGTGCCGCTCGTGATCTGGTTCGGGTCGAGGTAGGGCGTCACGTAGATGTCGGTCGCGAGCAGCAGCTCGATGATCTCCTTCTGGCGCAGGTACTGGTTCAGGAACGCCACGTTGTCCTCGAGATCGAGGCTCTCGATCATGTCGAGGAGCTTGTTGCGGTACTCCTCGCCACGGTTGCGCAGCAGCTCGGGGTGGGTCTGACCGGCGATCAGGTAGAGCGCGTCGGGGTGACGCTGGGCGACCCACGGCATCGCCTCGATCACGTACTCGAGACCCTTGCCCGGTCCGACGAGGCCGAACGTGGCGACGATCTGGCGACCGGCGAGCCCGAGCTTCTCCTTCAGCTGCCGACGCCCACGAGGCTCGATGTGCGGCATGCCGTGCTGGATCACGCTCGTCGGCGTGGTCACCCCGTACACGTCGCGCAGGATGTCGACCGCCGATCTCGGCCATCACGATCAGTTGGTCGGCGTTGGCGGCGATGTTGCGGACCGCGTCCCGCATCGCCTCGGTGGGCTCGGGCAGCACGGTGTGCATCGTCACGACGACGGGCTTGCCGACTTCCTGCAGGAAGGGTGTGAGGTGATCGATGTAGGTGCCCTCGATCCAGGTGTCGCCCTCCCAAGCCTCGTCCTTCCAGAGGCCGTAGAGGCCGAACTCGTGTTGCACGCACACGACGTCGGCGTCGGATCCACCGATCGCCCGCGCGGCGGTCACGTAGCCATCGGGCGAACCTTGGCGGATGCGCCAGCGGACCTCGGGCCCGTAGGCCCGCACCGAGTTGCGTTCGTCGATCGCCGCGACCTCGCACACGACGGTCTCGTCGCCCGTGTGGACCGCGCGGATCAGGTCGCTCGTGAAGGTGGCGATGCCGCAGCGCCGCGAAGGCCAGGTGGAGACGAAGGCGATGCGCATCGTCCCACGATACAGGGGCGCTTCGCGCTCAGGCCCCCGGTCAGCGGGAGCGGCGCTTCTTCGGGTCGGCCGCGCGCCCGATCGCCCACACGCCCACGCCGAGCAAGGTGGTGAACAGCGTGACGAGGCCGACGACGCCGATCAACACCGTGGCGGGGTCGGCTGCATCGGAGCCCGCCGCTGAATGCCTTCACGATCGCGTAGACCGTGATGAACGTGTAGACGCCGAGCACGATCAGCACCGGCAGCGCGAGCAGCAGGCCGAGGTTCAGCCCCGCGACGACGATCGCCACGCCCTTCGACCCGCCGGCGCCGTTCGACCCGTCGCCCGCGCGCTCGACGAGCGATCCGGGGCGCTCCCACGGCTCGATCTCGTCGGGTTCGGGCCACGGGCCCGATCGGGTGGGGTCGCTGCTCGAACTCACCCTCCGAGTATCGCAGTATCGGGCCGTGGGGACGTTCCGGATCGAAGCGCTCGCCGCGAGAACGCCCGCTTCGCGTGACCGAGTCGTCGATCTTCTCCGGGCGGCGAGCATCGTCGCGGTGGTCGTCGGCCACTGGCTGATCGGCATCATCTCGTGGCAGGACGGCGTGATCCGCACCACGAGCGCGGTCGGGGTCACGTCGTTCCTGTGGCTCGCGACCTGGTTCCTGCAGGTGATGCCGATCTTCTTCTTCGTCGGAGGGTTCTCGAACTACGTCGCGTACGCCGCCTACCGGCGACGCGGCGAGAGCACCGGAGCGTTCATCCGGAGCCGGCTCGATCGGCTGGCTGCGACCCTCGCTGGTGTTCCTCGGCGTCTGGGCGGTCGTGATGCTCGGGATGCACGCTCTGGACATCGGCGCAGCCGACGGGGCCGCGGCTGTGGGGAGACGTCACCCTGCTGCGGGGCGTGCTGCCCCCGGGCGCCACGGTGCCGTTCGGGCCGCTCTGGTTCCTCGCGGTGTACCTCGTCGTGGTGGCTGTCGCGCCGCGGCACGATCTGGCTCCATCGGCGGTTCGGGCTGTGGGTGCCCGTTGCGCTGGTCGTCGGGGGCGGTCGTGCCGACGCGATCGGGTTCATCGGTGGCGTGCCGCTCGCTCGGTGGGCCAACGTCGTCTTCGTGCTGCTGTTTCCGCATCAGCTCGGACACGCGTACGGCGACGGTTCGATGCTGCGATGGCCCACGCCGCGCGTTCGTGGCGATGGTGGTCGGTGGACTCGGTCGGTCTGATGCTGCTCACGAACCCGCCGCTGTTCCGAGCTCGCGGGCGACGTGCGGTTCGACTGGTTCCCCGGCATCGGCGCCTACCCGAAGAGCCTGCTCGGCACCGACGTCGAGCTCGTGTCGAACGCGTATCCGCCGACGCTCTGCTTCCTGCTGGGAGGCATCTGGTCGATCGGCGCGGTCATGTTGCTGCGCCCGCGGCTCAGCCGATGGGTGCAGCGCCCGCGCGCCTGGGTGGCCACGATCGCCGTGAACGGCGTGATCATGACGCTGTTCCTGTGGCACATGACCGCCTACCTGCTCGCGATCCTGTTGCTGTGGCCGCTCGGGCTCGGGCAGCAGACCGACAGCACGGCTGTGTGGTGGATCGAGCGCATCGTGTGGGTCGGCGTGCCCGGGCGCGATCCTGCTCGGGCTCGTCGCGATCTTCGGCAGGTTCGAGCGCCCGAGGCCTCAGCCGCGCGCGATGGTGCGCGGCGCCGTCGCGCGGCGCGGCGCCGCCGCCTCGGCCGGCGACGGCCCGGCAGTACGCTCGGCGTCGTGCAGCGCCGCGTCGCTCTCCGACGCTCGGCCGTCGGGCTCTCGATGCCGTCGTGGGGTTCTCGCGTGCGCGACGTTCGCCGCGACGCCCGATTCGCCGTTCCAGCCGGTCCTGCCGCGTCGGCGCGGAGCCGAGCGGTCCGCTCACGGCGCTCGCGACCGCGATCGGGCTGGACCGCGCTCGCCGGCGCACTGGCTGATCGCGGCCGGGGTGGCGTCGATGGGCGTTCGCGGTGGCAGGGTTCCTGCTGCTTGCTGCGCGAGCGTCCTGGCGAGGCGTGGTGAGTCTGCGGACCGTGCATCGTGCTCGCGGTGCTCGCGAACGTCGTCGTCGTGACGATGCTGCCGTTGCTGTTCTCGCGTGACGTCTACTCCTATGCGTTCTACGGGCGGATCGTCGCCGTCTACGACGAGAACCCGTACATGCACACGCCGGTGGAGTTCGGCAGCGACGATCTCTGGCCGCTGGTCGGTCCGAAATGGGTCGACACGCCTGCGGTCTACGGCCCGGCGTTCACGACGGTCTCCGGCGTCGTCGCGCGGGTGTTCGACACGCCCGCGGACCAGGTCGATGCGTACCGGTGCGCTGGCCGGGCTCGCGGCCATCGCGACGGTTGCCGTGATCGCGGCGACCGCTCGCCGGCTCCGGCCCGATCGCGCGGCCTTCGCGGTGGCTGCGTTCGGGCTGAACCCCGCAGTGCTGTTCCTCGGCGGTCGCGAGCGGGCACAACGATCTGCTCGTCGCTCTCGCGGTCGCGGTCGGGGTCGCCTGCTCGTCGTGCGGAGCGGACGCTCGCGGCGGTCGCCGTGCTCGCCGTGGGCGCGCTCATCAAGGCTACCGTGGTCGTTGCCCGCTCGTGCTCGTCATCGTGTGGGCGGTGGCGCGATCCGACCGAGCGCGGCGGGCTCGGGCGCTCGCTGCACGCATGCCGGTCTGGCCGTCGTGATCGGGCTCGCCTTCGCCGCTGCCGTACCTGCAGACCGAGGACCCCTCGCTCGGCATGCTCGAGCTCGCCGGACACGAGGGGTGGCTCGCCCCGTCGGGCCTGGTGGCCAAGGTGTTCGGGTGGCTCAGCTTCGGAACGCTCGGGGTGGCTCGCGCGCGTCGGCTTCGCGGCGGTGCTGGCGTCGCGTCATGCGGCTGGCGCGCGACGTCGCGCGGCGTGGCGCTGCCCGGCGAGCCCGCGGAGACGGTCGGCGCCGCGATCGGCTGGTCGCTCGTGATGCTGATGCTGCTCGGGCCGGTGCTGCTTCCCTGGTACGCGGCGTGGGCGCTCCCGCTCGTGTGGCTGCTGCCGCGGCCCGCGCGGGCGACGCTGATCGCTGCCGGTCTCGCGCTGGCCATGGCCCAGTGGACGACCGAGCCGCTTCGCTACCCGACGCGTTCAACGTGAACCTAGCGATCGGGCACTGGGTCGTGACCCCCGCCCTGCTCGCGCTGGCCATCTGGTGCGCTCGTCGACCTCCGACGCCGGTGATCGAGCGGCTTCCGCTTGCACGACACGCAGGACGTGGCCGCCCGGCGACGGCCAGACGCTGAGGCGAGGGCCGGACCCCCCCAGCCGGCGAGCGCCACGCCGAGCCGCTCCGCGAGCGAGCCCCGCGATCGTCGAGCGCCGCCACCCCGAAGGCCGGGCCGCCGCGGCCGCCGCGACGCGGTCGTCGAACGTCCACCACGACCAGCCCGGAGCCGACCAACCACAGGAGCGCCAGCACCGCGAGCGCGGTGAGCGCGATCGCAACCGGGCTCGGCCGGGATCAGCTCGTCGTCGCCGGCGGGCAGCGGCCGCGGGCCGGGCACCGTGGAGAGGACCCCGTCGCGACCCACGGATCGTGGGCGTCGACCCGCGCGTCATCCGATCGTCGGTCGAGCGAGACGGCTCGTGTTCCACTCGGGTGCGACGAAGATCGCCGCGCTCGCCTTCGGGAAGATCGGCGAGCGTGACGCGTGACGAGCGCGTCGTACTCGGGTTCCCCGCGTTCGGTGGGTCGCCCGGCCGAGAGTCGTCGAGCGTTCCGACGAACACGTACACGTCGTCGGCTCGCTCGGCAGGCACGGCCGCACGCGCGATGTTCGCGGTGTTCGTCGCGAGGAACGTCGCGGTCCCGTCGACGTCATCGACGACGAACACGAGCGGCGTGTCGGCCGCGAGGGTGTCGGCGATGCGTCCCGCGAGGGTCGTGACCGGCGAGGTCTGCGGCGAGATGAACGGCGTCTGGTGTCGCTGGGTGTTCAGCGCCGGAACCGCCAGGAGCAGCAGAGGGCCGCGTGTGACCGTCACGGAGAGCCAGCGTCGACGTCGGTTCGCTCCCAGATCCAGGTGAGCGCCGGGCGGCGAGGATCGGCAGCGCGAAGCCGAACGCGAGCACTCGCTCGGGCGGGAACCATCCGGTCAGCGAAGCCGACCATCACTCCGATCAGCGTGAACACGGCCCACGCGACCAGGAACCGCCGGGTGAAGCTGTGCACCTGCAGCGTGCCGATCGCGGCCAGTGGCAGCGTCGCCCATGGCGCGAACCGCCGCAGGCCCTCGCGGAACCGCTCCTCGTAGTTCTCGACGAGCAGGTCGCCGAGCCCCACCCGCCGCAGGAAGCCGTCCTTCGACGTGTCGACCGAGAGCGGCGCCGGGC